>JAKIWL010000005.1 GCA_022750055.1 Thermoplasmata archaeon | reverse complement strand
CGGTGCGAACCCCGCTCCTCCCGGGCGAGGCGACGCTGAGCTCGACCGAGTCGCCGTTCAGCCCCCTTTAGGAAGTGAGGGTGAGAGACGGTCGTGCCGTCGGAGAGGACGGCCAGATGGCTCAATCCCAGATCGATTCCCACTGGCGCGACGGGAGGCCCGAGTGGGGGCGGCGCAGGGTCCGGGAGCGCGTAGACGAGGGAGGCGAACCAGCCGTCGGCCTCTCGGCGCAAGGTGCAGAGCTTGACGACGGCGTCGGGAGGCGGTCGGTGCCGTCGGACCGGGACGGTACCCAGGAAGGGGACCTTGAGCCGCCAGGTATTGTTCGGTCCGGCGGTCCAAAGGTTCGACCGGGGAACGAATGTAAAGGAGTCGACGGTGCGACGGCGGCGGGGGTAGCCGGGACCCCCTCCAATCCGAACGCGGCGGAAGAAGTCTCGGAAGGCGAGGTCGAGGCGCTGAAGGGTCATCTGAGCGACGACGTACGGGACCCGGCCAAGGCCCTCGAAGTCGAAGGTCCGCCAACGCTGGAGATCGTGCTGCTGATCGAGGTAGGAAACCGAGCAACGGTCGTGCGCCCACGCGGAGCGACGCTGCTCGAGGCTGTAATTCCACAGGAAGGCGAGTTCGCGTGTCCAGAGGTCGAGCTCTTGGAGTTGGGGACGAAGCGGGTAGAGGCGATAGCGATAGGTGAGGAGCACGTCGGTCGAGGGGGGCGTAGAGGGGGATGGACCTTGGCCAGCCGGTGGATGATGAAACGTGGGGGCTTCCGGCCAGAAAGCTGACCAGTTACGGTGTTCTTATACGCTGCACTAGTTGGACAACGGTTCTCTCTCCATAGGCAACGATGCACAAGAGTGTAGCCATTCTCGGGGCGCTGATCGCCGTGGGAGGGATCGTCCTGCTCGCTACGCACGGAACGATCGGGGGAGTGAACATTCTGAAACCGCTCGGGATCCCTTGCCTTTCGGGCTCCAGTGGGAACAACACGACGTACTGCTCGGCGTTTGGTGGCTACAGCGTCGGAACGATCGTGCTACTCGCTGGAGGGTCGATGTTGATCCGGGGTCTCACCACTCCGGCGCCGCCGCAAATGCCCGCCATGGGGGCCGGAATGCCGCCGGAGCTCATGGCCGCCATGATGGCCTCTCGGACGGGAGGATTCGCTCCCCCGGGCGCGGTTCCACCAACCACGAGTACGACGTCGACGGCCCCGACCCCGACGACCGCGATGCCGGCGACCCCGATCCGATACTGCTCCTCATGCGGACAACGAAACGAATTGGAGGCTGCGTTCTGTCAGAAATGCGGACGTCCGATGCCCCCGCCCTCCCCCTAATCCAGCGCTCCGCTGCGTGCGGGGCGGGGCGCAAATCTTCGCACGATGCCGGCCCGCGCGAGGTCACGCCGTCGGGGGGATGCGGTCGCGATCCCCGGATTGGGAGTCGACGAACGGATGGGCCGATTCGAACCCCACAAGGGTCCGCTGCGCTTCGACAGAGACGCCGCCGCCCGGGTCGCGCCCCGTAGGAAGGCGGGCGAATGGTCCTGTTGGAGCCACCGACCATCGCAATCGGCACCGCGAAGGAGTACGCCTACTGGGAGGTGCGGGTACGTCGGTTCCTCCGCGAACGGGGAGCGCCACCCGACGAGTTCGAGCGAGTGGACGCCCGGTACAATTTTTCTGACCGCCGAATCACCTTTTACCGGCTCGCCCATCCCTCGCAGGAGTTGTCCGTCGCCGAGACGATCTCCCACGAGATGATCCACGCCTTGCTCGACCAGTTGGGGGAACATTACGCCGCTCAGGCGGTGGACCTGGTCGGCAAGCCGGTGGGCGATCCTGCCCGCACCGGGGGCATCTGATCGACTCGTTCCGAGCCAGGGAGGAGCATTGACGACATTTATCGCGCTACTGCGGGCGGTCAATCTGGGCGGATCCACCCAGGTCAGCATGACCGGACTGAAAGACCTCCTCGACGGCGAAGGGTTCGATAAGGTCCGGACGCTCCTGAATTCGGGAAACCTCGTCTTTCAAACCGGCCGCGGGAAGTCCGAAGAGCTCGAGCACCGGCTGGAGACGCTGATCGCCAGAAGATTCGGACGCTCCACCGACGTGTTCGTTCGAAGCGCCTCCGAATGGCACGAAGTGCTCGCTCAGAATCCGTTCGAACTCGAAGCCGAGAAGGACCCTGGACATCTCCAACTCACGTCCCTGAAGGCGGCGCCCTCTGCGGAGTCGTGGGCGGGCCTGCGCTCGGCGATCCAGGGCCGCGAACGGTTCGTCGGCCACGGACGGCATGCCTACATCGTCTACCCGGACGGTGTCGGGCGGTCCAAGCTCACGGCGGCCCTCATCGAGCGGAAACTAGGGACGCGGAGCACGAGCCGAAATTGGAACACTGCCCGGAAGCTCGACGGTTTGGCCGCTGGTTGACGACGATCCAGCGTTCGACACCACCTTGTCGGGCCAGAGGGTCCTGGACACGAACTGGAAAGCGCGCGGGTTCGGGGAAGGGCTCGAACCGGCGAAAGCCCTCGCCGACCCGCGCTGGGAAGGAGCGGCGCGCTCAGCGGAGCGAGCCGATCAGCTCCGGATCGAACCTTTGATTGGGGGGGCAGCCCCCAGGTCACTTGGAAAAGGAGAGCCTAGGCCAACTGGACCGGCTTTCCAGAGTGCGCCGGGGCCCAGCCATCCTCGACTAGCTCGGTATCGATCTGGCTGTAGAGGCTCGCGTGGTTTTCGCACAGATAGAAGGTCTTGAGGGCGGCTCCCTTGCGGGTCCGGCCGTTGCTGGCGCTCGAGAGCTCTGACGTGGATGTCGCTTCCTCACGGCAGGGTAGCGTAAGGGTCATCCTTCGGTCCATCACGGGTCCTGCGGTCGGAGGGAAGGCGTATTCCGCCGCGACCGTGTTCTGGCAGACTGACATGGGTGAACAAGGTCACCGGGGTTAATAGGTTCGAGCCTGACCCGGGCCGAATGGGGAGTCCGGTTTCTACACCTGCGGGTCAAGCCGGTCCGGTTCTCCGCCCGAACTCTCGATGAGACGCGCGAGCGGGGCCGGTATCCGAGTGCCAATCCAACTCTGCTTCAAGGCTATCGATGGTTTCGGTGCCCCCGACCGGGAGGGACGCCCGAGAGGTCCGCGGCGACCCGGTACTCCGGGAGGAGCATGAGACCCTCGGCCGGATCCCCGATCACGATCCCGTGGCCGTTCAGGTACTGGTATCCCGTCCAAGCGATCGTGACGGCGTCGAGTTCGTCATGGGAAAGGGACCGGCGGCGCAGCACCCCGGCCAGGCCCCGACCCAAGAGGGCCCGTTGCAGCTTGGAAGTCCCGGCGCCTTTCCGTGGTATCCCTAGACGATCCTGCGAACCACCCGGGTACCCCTCTATCACCCGGAAGCCGTCGTTTTCAAGGGCGGACCGAAGGCCCATTCCCCGGATCGTGAGCATCCGCATGGGGCCGAGGGTCAACGGAAAGAATCGGATCCCTAATTTCCTAAGCTCGCGGTCGCATTCACGGAAGTGAGGCCCGGTCCGGTCTTCCATCGTCGCCCGACCGATCGGGAGTGAAAGGGGGGCATCGATCACGACGAGATCGGGACGATCTCGAGCGACGGCCTTGCGAATGGATTGGTCATCGGACAGGATCGCCGCCGTTATCGTCCCGGTGTGGGTCATCATCGAATAGCCTGTGGCTCGGGCGGGGGAGCCGGCCAGATCGATCCCGACAGCCCGGCGCCGACGCCCTCGAAGGTTCATCATAGACGGTTCCGAACCGCTCCCATCCGGATGAGGGCTCCGACGCACGATTTATTCTTGGGGAGGGTGGGATGGGCATGCCCTCCTACTCGGTCTGCTATGCGTTCCGACAACGCTTCCGTATCGGTGCTCGGAGGGCCTACGAGTGGTGCACGGAGTACGGCCCAGGCGACCTCGCGCTTTCGGGGGAGCCTGGACGAAGGACCGCCTCCTGGCTGTCCGATGATACCCTTGTGTTGACCGATCGGCAGCCAACCTCGGGCGCTCGGACCGTCAAGAAAGTGAGGCTGGTCCACCTTGACCCGACCCGGCTTTCCTGGACGAGCATCCACCTTTCCGGGCCGGTTCGCTATTCCCAGTTTTCCTACCGGATCGTCGCGCAGGGAACGGGGAGCTCGCAGCTTGAGTTCACGGGCTGTCAGCTCGAGCGAGGGCGAGCTCGTCGATCCCGAGCCCGGACGAGCAGGAGGGCGCAACAATTGAGGCTGAACGACTCGGCCGTCTGGAAGCGGCTCGCCCGCGCCATGGAGCGCGAGCTCGATGGGTAGAGGTGGCGTCGACGGGCTTCATCGCCGTCGAGATCGTGGGTGGGCGCCGTTGTGCGTTCGACCCGGCCGGGACCGGCGGTAGTCGGCTTCGAGGGACCTCCGATACTTTCCCCACATCTCGATCAACTCCTCCTCGAGCTCTCGTTTCGGGGGCTGGCGCTTGACGCGGCGAGTGGGGCGGCGAAGCATCCGCAGGTTCAGTCGGGTCCGACCTCCGGCGAGCGGGGTCAAGCGGTACTCGATCTGGGCCTCACGGACGTTCCCGATCGAATCCGACGACCAGCGGTCGGGCGGTTGCAGTGTGACGTCGTTGCGGCGCCACCTCCAGCCGTCGCGTTCCCACCAGAGGTCCTCGTAGAGGACCCGGCGCGCCGATCGAGAGAGAATGCGGCGCTCGAACCGGTCCCCGCTGCGGCGGTCGTCCCCCGGTTGGTAGTCGGTGCACCAACGAAACACGAACCGGATCGGAGCTGCGAACTCAACGCTCATCCGGTAGACCGGGGGTGGCCAACGGGGCATGGTCGTCTTCGAATCTTCGGAGGGCTTAACTGGTTCGCCGGATCTCTTGACCTCGGGCCGGAGTGTCTCCGGAGTTAGGGCGCTGTCGCCGTTTCGCGAAACGGTTTGGCGAAGGATGGCCTCTCCTCCCCGCGATGATAGAATCCAGCGCGGGTCCTAGTCGTCCAGGCCGACCACCTCGATCCTATTCGCCGGCGCTCCCGGCCCCGTCTCGACCGCGCGGTCGCCGAAGCCGATTTCTATAACGGGCGTACCGGAACGGGGGGAAGTCGGAGGGGAGGGAGTTGGCAAGTTCCGTGCGAATCGTATTGTACGCCACCGCCAGAGAAGCCGTGGGTCGCTCCGTCGTCATCCGCCCGATCCGGCCCGGACAGGACCGCGTCGATGCCATCCTCGGGGCGCTCTCGCGAGATTTCCCCGCCCTTTCGAGCGTGCTCCCCTCCTGTCGGTTCGCCAGGAACGGCAAATACGTCCAGCGTACATCGATCCGACTCTCCCCCGGCGACGAACTGGCCGTACACCCCCCCTATAGCGGGGGGTGACCCGATGGGGATCCGAGTGACCCGATCTCCCCTCTCCGTGGCGGAAGCGTATCGAGAGCTCTCGGACGCATCGAGCGGTGGAGTGGTCCTCTTTCTCGGCCGTGTCCGCCCGGACCGAAGTCGGGCGGGCCGCGTCGAGTCCCTCCTCTACGAGACCGACGGTCCGATGGCGGTGCGTGGTTTGATTCGTCTGGCCGCCGAGGCGCGCCGCTCCTTCGGCACGCGCCGCACCGTCATCTACCATCGGGTCGGCCGCCTCCGAGTCGGGACGATATCGGTGATCGTGGGCGTCGCGGCGCCGCATCGCCGGGCCGCGTTCGATGCGGCTCGGTTCCTGATCGAGCGGCTCAAGGCAGAGATACCGATCTGGAAGACCGACCACGTGGGCCGGTCCCATCGGAATCGCCGACGGCCCTCTGCGCGGACCGGTCGACCCACGCCGGGCCAGCGGGCTCGGTCATCCGGATCACTCGCTCTCGGCTCTCCGACCCGGGTCGCGGCGGGGGACAATTAGTCGGCGCTCGGCGAGCGACCCGGTGGGGTCCCTCCGACGAAGCCGCGCCGCGCGGCCCCCCGGTCGTCGGTTATATACGGCGGCCCCCGTCCGAGGTCGAAATGGCCGAAAGCACAGCCCCGGCGCACCCACCGCCGTCTGCTCCGCCGGGAGGGCCCCAGCGACGTGGGGGGGCTTCAGGCGGGATGATGCAGAAGATGGACAAGGGCCGTATCGCCCATGTCGTCGCCGTCGGTTCGGGTAAGGGCGGGGTGGGCAAGTCCTCGGCCACCGCGCTTCTCGCGATCGAGCTCCAACGCAAGGGGCTGAAGGTCGGGATCCTCGATGCGGACATCACCGGCCCGTCGATCCCCAAGCTCTTCGGGTTGAGCGGGCCGCTCGTCGACCGGGGGGAAGGGATCGAGCCGGCCACGTCGTCGAGCGGGATCCCCGTCGTCTCCTCGCAGTTCCTGGTCGAGGACGAGAAGACGCCGGTGATCTGGAGGGGCCCGCTCGTGACGCGCCTCATCATGCAGTTCTTTTCCGGCGTCAACTGGGGCAAGCTCGACTACCTGCTCATCGACATGCCCCCGGGAACGAGCGATGTCCCGCTCACGGTCTTCCAGACGATCCCGGTCGATGGGATGGTCTTCGTGCTGACCCCCCAAGACCTGGCGGCGATGATCGTGAAGAAGGCGATGAACATGGCCCGAGACCTTCACGTCCCGCTGCTTGGGCTGGTCGAGAACATGGGCTTCCTCGTCTGCCCACATTGCCACGAACGGATCGAACTCTTCGGGACGAGCAAGGTGGAGACGATCGCCACCGAGTACGGGGTTCCCCTCCTTGCCCGTCTCCCGGTCGAGCCGTCGGTGTCGCTGCTCTCCGACCAGGGAACGCTCGAACGCTACTCCAGCCCCGAGACCGCTCGATTCGCCGAGGGCCTGATCGCCTCCGTCGCCGAGCACGAGAAGCGGCGTCCGACGGTGCTCTGAGCGAGCTGGGCCCGCCTTCCCGAGGCTATCCCGGCGTGGATCCCGCAGACGGGACCGGGCCACGAAGCACGCCGAGCGAAACGGTCTCCACCGGGATCCCGCGACGTCGGAGGGCGTCCGCGAGTCCGGCGACGTGGGCGTCCCCCACGACGGCGGCCACTCGTCCGAACCCCCGGGACCGGATCTCTCGGAGACGGTCCGCCATGTGCTCGTTGCGTTCATCGAGAAGCACGCGGGCCACGCCGGGGTAGGCCCGACGGATCTCCTCCACGTACTCGGCGGGTGACTCAGAGTACCGGTCGATCTGCTTCTCCACGACGCGCGCTGGGATGACGAGGCCGAGGATCCCCCCGACGAGTAAGAGGACCCTCTCCTTGAGGCTCATGGACCGGATCAATCGCGCGAGGGTCTGTCGGATCGGGTCGTCAATTAGGAACAACGGGAGATTCCTTTCCCGGGAGACGCTCGCGGCCGTGCGCATCTCGCCTCCGGCCGGGCCCCCGCCGAGATCCTCCCCGAGGCGCCGCTGCAACTGGCCCCAGAGCCGTACGAAGAGCGGAAGGTCGCGCGGACCGCTCCGAGGCTCCTGGGATTCCGACAGGATCGTCTCCGCCCGCTCGCTGTCGAGTTCGACGGCGATCGCATCGAGGACCCGGTCACGAAGGGTGGCCCGCAGGGGTACGTCGAGGTCGACGACGTGGGCCGACCCGATCAGGAGGATCGGGGACTGGGTCGTGCTCGCGTACATCGACCTAGGAGGGCCCCTCGGGTTCTTGGCCTCGCGCCCCATGCCTGAGATCGACGCCGGGCGGCTCGGTCGGTTCGGATGGAGCGCCCTCGGACCGCCGGAGAGGCGGGCCGGTGCCCGACCGCGCGCAAGCCCTATTACCCGAGCCGGGTCCGACCCTGCATGCCCGCGATCGTGTTCGTGATACCGGCGACCCGGCGCACCGAGCTCGACCAGGCGCTGAACGACGATGTGGTCGCCCGGCAGAGCCGCAAGATCCGGGACGCGGCCTCGATGGGGGGACCCCCCGGGGAGATCTACGTCCTTCTGGAGGGCGCGTCGGAGGCGCTCGCCCGGGCGGAGAGCCTCCTCGGTCCCCTCGGAAAGAAGCTTCCCGGCGCCGAAGCAGGAAAGCTCGAGCAGCAGTTTCGCGACGAGGACGAGTCGGCGTCGGCCGGAATGGGGCTGTTCTTCACCGAGTAGCGCGCGCCCTATCCCTCGTCCGGCGGAGCGTGGGACGGCTCGAGATCCTCGCCGCCCTGGAAGACCTGCTGGGCGTGCCGGTAGAGCGGTTCGAGACCGGACAGGTCCTGGCTCGAGGTCGGAAGGAGCGTCATCAGCGGCGCCATCGATTCGATGGCCCGGAACACACCGGAGGAGAGTTGGGCGTCGGGCGTCGGCATGTCGCGCTCGACCGCGTCCACGAGGGCCCCGGGGTTCTCCCCCCACGAGAGGATCTCCTCGACCTGGGCCGGGGTCAGCAGGTCGACCTTCGTCAGCAGGTTGTACGTCGGCAGCCGGAATCGGAACTCGACCGTGGCGGACAGCATGAGGAGGGAGACGAACCCGCTCGGGCTCTTGGCCAAGGTCGGGTCGAACAGGAAAGCGACCAGCGATCGGTCGCCGCTCAACGCCTCGAGGATGGCCTTGGAGGATTCCCGGAACGCGAACAGCTCGATCTGGCCCGGCGTATCGACGAGCACGTAGTCCGAGCGGAGCTCCGAAAGGGCCTGCTTGACTTCGAAGACCTTGAGGGCAACGAGGTCCGCCGCGGCGATCTGAGCCCCGTTCGGACCGAGGTCGTACTCCTGCATGACGTCGGCGAGCCGGACCCACTCCCGAATGTCGATATCCGGTTGTAGCGTCGTCGATTCACTGCCCGGGTCGAGGTTGACGACCGTCGCGGAATATCCGGCCGTGGTCAGCCAGGACCGGAAGGCGGTGACGAGGCTCGTCTTGCCGGCGCCCGCGGTCCCCGTGAAGTAGATCGTCCCCGGTTCGTCCATCTAGCTCTTCCGATGGGCCGGATGGGTCTTCTTCAGTTCCTCGGCGAGCCGGACGAGGAAGGTCGCCTTGGTCGTCCCGGCTTGCTTCGCCACCTTGACCCGACCTTCGTACCGATAGAACCGTCTCGGATACTGCTTGTCCGGTTCGGCCTCGGCCGTGAACCCGAGCGACCGCGCCGCGACCAGGATGTCCTCGACGGTGATCGGGCCGACGGCCGAGGACTGGGGCACCCGTCGGCCGAGGGCCCGGGTCGCATCGTGCGATAGGTAGGCCGGATAGACGTAGAAGTGGTCCGCCATGCGGCCTGCCGGTCGATCGGCCTAGGCCGTACCCTCGCGTTCCGGGATCCGGACGGCGTTGATGACGCCATCTTGGCCGGGTCGAGACCGCACCCGAACGAGTCCGAGTTCGGTCGAGAGGATCGCGCCCTTCGTGATGATGTTGCGTTGAACGTAGTTCGGGTTCGAGGCGTTCTCTCGTACGGTGAGGATCTTCGAGACGCTGCTCTTCTTCGTCGCCGGGTCGAACACATTCGCCATCGCGACCGTCAGGATCCGAAGCTTCCGGTTCCCCCCGCGGACCCGGTAGGTCTTCACGGTCCCGGACCCGATCGTCGCATGCTGCAGCTCCCGGCCGATCTCGAAGCGGCGCTTCTTGCGGATCGGGCGAAGACGCCCGCCGGTGCGCTTGCGTCGCGACCTCGCCTGCCAGATTCCCATGGTGATTCGGCTCGGGAGCGTTCGGAGAAAGGTTCGATATAAGAGGTTTCGGAAGGAGGCGACGTGCAACGCCGGTTCGCTCGGTTCCGGGCCGGGGTCCGGCCCGCCCCGCGTCGCTTTACGGCCGGGGCGCACTCGGGGATGGGGAGCGACATCGTTGGCCGAACCCTCCGAGCTCCTCGATCCGATCGAAGGGGAGATCCTGGGGATCGACGAAGCCGGTCGAGGGAGCCTGGTCGGTCCCCTCGTCGTCGGTGCCTTTGGTTGCTCGCGCCGGATCGCGTCGGAACTGCGCGGCCTCGGGGCAAGGGATTCGAAGCTTCTTCGTCCCGCAGTGCGTGACGAGGTCTACGACCGTCTCCAGCGGTCGGGCCGCTCCTGGTCCGTCTCCCTCTCGCCGTCGACCGTGGACCGCTACGTCACGCACGGCCGATTGAACCAGCTCGAGGCGGAGACGTTCGCGCGGCTGATCCGGATCGCGCGGCCGGAGGAGGTCTTCGTGGATGCGTGCGACCCCAACGCCGAGCGATTCGGCAGCCTCGTCGGAGCGATGTGTGGCGTTCGGACTCTGGTCCGGGCCAGTCATCGGGCGGACGTTCACATCCCGGTGGTCGGGGCCGCGTCGATCGTCGCCAAGGTACGGCGGGACCGCACGATCGACCGTCTCAACCGTACCCTCGGGCCCGGCGTCGGGAGCGGGTATCCCTCCGACCGGCGGACCGTCGAATTCGTGCGGACCGCCCTCGCATCAAGGGGTCCGAATCCCACGTGGCTACGCGCGTCCTGGTCCACCACGGGAAGGCTTAAGCGCGAACTCCAGATTCGAACGCTCGACCGGTACGGGCCATGATCGAGGACGCGATCCGCGCGTTGGTCGAGCGGTTCAACCGGCGGGCCGACCGGACCCCGGCGGTGCTCGAGGAGCTGCGCGGGCTCACCCGTTCGATCGCGCTCAAGCTCACCGACGGCCCGAGCTACACGATCGACCTGCGCGAGAGCCACCTGACGAACCTGCGCCCGGGCGCGAACGGTTCCGCCGACGTGACGATCACGACGGATCAGGCGACGTTCGAGGGTCTCCTCGCGAAGGAGATCGGACCGATGAAGGCGCTCGTGACCCGCAAGCTTGCCATCGAGGGAAGCCTCGAGGACAAGCTCCTGTTCCGAAAGCTCCTGTAACCGGCGAGCCGCCGGGTCAGGGAAGGAAGACACAGGCCGACACGCAAACCCCGTAGTGGTCCATGGGGATGACGAGCTCCTCGGTCCGGTAGTGGATCCGCTTGAGCTCCACGCCCCGGAAGTGGGCGATCTCCTCCATGCGCCACTTCAGGAAGACCTTGAGGGACTTCTGGGTCCCGTGGAGGTGGCCCTCTGCGACGTACCCCCCCTTCTCATCGGAGCGGAATCCGTAGGCGATCCCGGAGCTCACGACCTCGCCCTCGCCCCCGGTGTGCCGGGCGAGGACACAGTGTGTGATCGCGCCCCGAGGGATCGGCACCCGGTCGATCTGGCGGATCCCGATCGGGAGGACCGAAGAGACGGAGACGAGGTTCTGCTCGCCGATCCCCGCCTGCAGGAGCGCGAGGTCGAATGCATTGAGCTCGCTCGTCTTGTTGATGCCCTTGCCGCTCGTGACGAAGAACCGGGTCGGCACCGGGATCAAGGTCGGCGAGGATTCGGCGCGCGGGGGCACGAGGGCGGTTGAACGACGGTCCGACTTAAAGGTTAGGAAGAGGCGCGACCGTTGTCCGGCTACACCATGATCGCATGGCGGCGCCGCATCGAGTCCTCGGATTCTCCGCGGATCTCGAGCAGGGCGGCCACGAGGGCATCGGTCAGGCGCAGGCTCGCCGACTCGAACAACGTACCGAGCGGTGCGAGGCGGGGTCGATCGGCGTCCTCTGGAAAATCGAGGACGATGAGCAGGCTCGCGGCGTGCGCGAGCTTGGAGGTCGGCCGCGCGGTCACCACGACGAGCTCCGCTCCCTCCCGTCGGACGATGTTCGCGGTCTGGACCGAGGACTGGCTTTCCCCTCGGCCCGAGAGGATGAAGACCGCATCCCCGCGCCGCACGATCGGCGTGACGGTCTCCCCGATGACGTACGCGCGCAACCCCGCCTGGACGAGCCGCATCGCGAACGCGCGGCCGATGATGCCGCTGCGACCGGCGCCGTAGACGAACGTCGACGGGGCGACGCGCAGGATCTCCAGCGTTCGGTCGATGAGCGTGGGGTCGACACCCTTCAGGCTCTGGGAGACCCGTTCTCCAATGTAGGTCTGAGCCCGGTGGAAGGTCCGCTCGCTAGCGTCGGCCCGCTCGGACACGAACCCTCCCGGATTTCTTCGTAGGGGGGGCCGCCTTCTTCGGGGCGGACTTCCCGGGCTTGCCGGCCAGCTTCGACGTGGCCACGGCCTTGGCCGGGGTAGGGGGGGTGGGCGGGTGGCGCTTGGTCCACCGTCGCGAGAGCGCTCGCTCGTACAGGAGCTTCATGTACATCGCGTCGTGCTCGAGGAGCGGGGAGCTCGAGATCACCGTCACGTCGTAGTCGCGCTCCGCGAGGAGTTCGGCGATCGGGTCGAACTTCAGGTGGCCCCGCTTGATGGGTGTGAGGCGAAACTCCCCCGGACCGTAGAATTCGGCTCCGGAGAAGTTCGCGTACAGGTCGCCCCCGCTCGCTTTCACGAATTCTTCGACGAGGGGCGCGAGCACCTCCTCCTTGTCGAGGGCGATCCGTTCCCTCGCCGCGATGTGGGGAAGGTTCAGGACCGGGACGACCCCCTTGACCTGGTGGGCGAGCTCCAGAATCTCCTCGCGGGACCCGAACACATCGGGATGCCCGCTCGGCTCAATGGCGAGGCGGACCGTGCCCTTGCTGAACACCTTGAGCCACTCCGACAGCTCCCGGGCGATCTCGGTGAGTTCCTGGACGCTGTCGGCCCGGTCCCCGCCCCCGTAGAACCCGAGATGAGTGACCGTCAGCCGGGCTCCGAGTCCGTCGGCGAGGACGCTCGCCCATTGGATCTGCCGGAGGGAGCGTTCGCGCGCCTCCTGGCTTCCGAAGAAATCCACGTAGTACGGGGCGTGCAGGGTGAGGTCGACATCGAGGGCGCGCGCGAGCGCCTTGGTCTGCGCGAGGTCGCTGACGTCCTTCGCGAGGCTCCACGACAACGTGGTGAGCATGTCCCGGCGCTTGACCACAGCCTCGAGCGAGTCCCGCAACGGCACAGATTTCGCGCCAGCTCCCCCCGCCTCGACCACGAGCTGGAGCGGGAGATTGCGAGCCACCTGGCCGACCTCTTCGTCGAGGACGACCCGGGTCAGCGGGTTCACTTTGATGAACTGCACCTCCATGGCGGTCAGGCCGAGGTGATGGATGTCCGAAATCCCATCCCTCAAGGTTCGTCCCTTGCAGGAGAGCGGTATACCCGCAGGTCCGAACCGAATCACGACTATCCGACCTTAGAAGATCCGGCGGGACCGCGCTAAAGCGGGCCCCTATATATGGGGTAGTGAGCGCGGTGCAGGGCGACGAATCGGCACTCGGGACCGGTGTCGATGGGATTGGACCCACGCCCGAACGTGAGCAACCGCTGCACCCAGCGATCCCCGACCGGGGCCACGATCCGGCCGTCGGGAGCCAGTTGGTCGCGCCATGCGGGCGCGAGCTGCGGAACCGCGCACGAGATGAGGATCCGGTCGAACGGCGCCCGATCGCTCGCGCCCTCCCACCCGTCGGTGGCTCGGACCTCCGCCCGGTCACGCAGCCCAAGAGAATCGAGGATCGATCGCGAGCGGGCCACGAGCGAAGGGTCCAGTTCGAGTCCTAGCACGTGGCCGGTCGGCCCGATCATCTCGGCGATCAACGCGATCAGGTAGCCGCTCCCGCTGCCGATTTCTAAGACGGAGAGGCCGGGAACCAGGCGCGCCGCTTCGAGTTGGATCGCGACCATGTGGGGCGCCGAGATGGTCGATTCTCCATTCGAGATCGGGAGTGGCTGGTCCTGGTAGGCGGCGTCCTGGAGGTGCTCCGGAACGAACCGATGGCGAGGGACCGCTCGCAGGGCACGAAGGATCTCCGGATCCGAGGCGCCGGAGTCCGTGGCCATCCGGGCGGCCCGCTCGTCGGTCACGGTCCGGTCGCGGCGCGTCCTCGGAAACCGAGTCCCACGAGGTAGATCTCCGAGGAGCGGTCGCGAGACGCTGGAGGTTTCGTTCGGTGAAACCGGTGGAAGGAGGGCGCAATCTCGGTCGCCAGAGTGGACAACAGGTCCCCATCGAAGACCTTCGCCACGAACGAGCCGCCCTGGTTCAAGACCGCGCGCGCCAAGCGGTACGCCTCGCGAACCAGTTCGACGCTCCGAGCATGGTCGGTCGCGTAGGCCCCGCTGATCCGGGGGGACATGTCGGACAGGACTACGTCGAAGCGATCCTCTCCAAGTCGTTCGAGCAAGCGGGGATCCCCGACGGTCGACCGCACCACCCGAACCCCCTCGATCGGTTCGACCGAGCGGGGATCGACGGCGACGACCTCCCCGCGGCGCCCGAGGAGTTCGCGCACAACGACCGACCAACCCCCCGGCGCGGCCCCCAAGTCGAGGACCCTGTCCCCCGGGTGAAAGATCGGGTATCGCTCCGAAAGATGGGCCAACTTGAAGGCCGCCCGGGACCGGAGCCCATCGGCCTGCGCCGCCCGGTAGTACGGGTCCCGTCGACGCTCTTGCACGAAGCGGCGGGCCACGGTGGGAAGGGGGGCCGGCCAAGATAACAAGGCGGACCGGGGGTCGCGCCGCGGCGCAGGGTCCATCCCTCCCTCCGACGATGAGCCCTACGTCGCCGATACGCTCTCGATCTCGAAGGTCGAGTGGAGGATCCCGAACTCCCGTTCCATCGTCGTTCGGAGCGCGTGCACCACGTCGAGACCTTCGTCCATCGACATGCGTCGCAGTCCGACGTGGGCGGTCAGGCAGATCAGGGTGCTGCAGACCGCCCAGACGTGGACGTCATGGACCCCGACGACACCGGGGACGGCGAGCGCCGCCTTCGAGATCGATGCGACGGAGAGCCCCCGAGGGGTGCGTTCCGTCAGGACCTCCCAACCCGAGCGGAACAGGGGGATCGATTCCACCACGAGGATGACCGCGATCCCGACCGCGCCGGCATCGTCCGCCCACGAATCGACGGGCCGCCACAGGATCGTCACTCCCGCGATCAGGAGGGCGGCCGTGATCGCGAGATCGCTCGCGAGGTGGGTGACGACGCTCGACAGGTTGAGGTCGCGGATCCGGCCCGGCAGGCGGCCGAGGCTCGCGAGGCTGAGCCCCCGGAGGACGAGCGTCGGGACCGCCGCCGCGAGAAGCCAGACAGCATCGACGGGTCCGGCGAAGGGCGTTCGCGAGACGAGCGCGCTCGCCCCTTCGAACCCGAAGACCGCCCCCGTGCCGAGGATGAGCGAGGCGTTCAGGAGACCGGCGAAGACCTCCAATCGGTGGGCTCCGAACGTGAGCCGGTCCGTCGAACCCTGCGCGGCGACCTGGAGCGCCGTCAGCGAGACCACGAACGCGAGCAGGTCCGGCAGGTTGTGGACCGCATCGACCGTGAGCGAGAGGCTGCGAGAGAGGTACGCGCCGACGGCCTCGATCGCCAGGATAGCGAGCGAGCTCGCCACGGCGGCCCGGAGGCCCCGGACCACCGAGGCGCCGGCCTCTCCTTCCCCATGGGTATGGGCGTGCATCCCGATCCGCCCGGCGACCTACAAGGAGGTGGCCACGACCTCGCGGAGTTCATCGACCGCGCGTACCACGGCGGCCTTTCGGGGGGAAACCTCGACGCAGTTGCGCGCGAGGTCCTCGACGATCGCCCCCAGGGCCGAGTCGAGGGAGGAGCGCACCGCGACGATCTGGTGGGCGATCTCCGGATAGCCCTTGCCCTCGTGGATCATCGTATGGATCGCGTGGACGTGCCCTTCGATCCGCGCCAGGCGTGCCTCCACCGCGTGCCGGTACCGGCCCCTCATATCCCCTCGGGGGGGATGGGATATGGCCCAGGTAGATAACGGTGTCCAGTCTGCGGAGAGCATCCGATCTGCGGGCTCGATCGGCATCGTGGGGGGATCCGACCGGTCCTCCCGCCCCCGATCGAAGAAGGGGGGCGGGATTCGAACCCCGATCGGGACTGGGGCCCGCGGAACGCTGACGACCCGCCTCAACCCCGCCGGTGTGGACGACCCCTGGAGATCCGGGACCCGACCCCTGGGCACCGTTCGCGAGCCCGCCTAACTCGGGGTGCTACGGAGACGTACCGGACGGGAATGGGGCCGTCCGAATTTGAATCGGAGTCTCTTGCACCCCAAGCAAGAAGGATGGTCCAAGCTACCCCACGGCCCCAGAAGTTCCGTCGCGGCGGCGGACCCGGGTCGAGAACATAACCATTGCCGGATGCGGCGCTGGCACCTAGCGGTGGATGAGGATCCAGGCGACTGTACCCGAGACGGTGATGATGCCGGTGTTGAGGAGGGCGAGCCAGAAGAAGGCCCAGAGTTCGCCGACCCCTTCCTTCGGGGAGACCTCCGGGGACGGCGTCGAGCTCCCGGGAGGGCCGGAGTACGGGGTCCGGAACGCCGCGTCGCCCGTGGAGACCGCCATCGCCCGGTCACTCCCGTCCGGGATTCATATAGAATTGGTCCGAACGGGCGCTACGCCGCGAACCATGGGACGCGGGGACCCGGACCGAAGGGCCGCAGCACGATCGCGAAGAGCTCCGAGCCCGAGTCGCCCGGGGCGTAGGAGTCTCGAATGGCGAGCTGGTAGAGGACGTAGAGGGATTCCTCATCGGTCCGCACCCCGAGGGAACCGGCGACGTCGACTTGGAAGCGATTCTTGAGGATCTCGAGCATCTCGGAGAAGTCGACCTGAGCGGTTCCGTCCTCGGACTGGGCCTGCCGGAAGAGACCCACGGCCACACCCGTGGCCAGTCTCAGCAGCGTTCGCGGTGCGAGGAGTCCACGGTGCCAGTGCGCCGCTTCGGCGCCCCGGGAACTCGGAACGACCAAGATCGCTAGCTCGGACTCGATGGGTCCGTTGGGCAGGCCCCGCCCGCTCGCCCACGCGGCTCGCGCGGCGGTCTCCGAGGGGACCACGACGATGGCGCGAGCGGACACGGCCGACGAGCCCTCGGTTCCGCTCACCCAGCGGGCCGGGCGTGGGGTTCCCGCGAGGTCGGCGACCCCTTCGACGAACACGGGGAAGGCACGTCGTGGGACGCCCGCCTCCTGGACCCAAAACTCCGGGGTTGGGGCGGCGACCCGGACGACGGGAGGGATCCGCGAAAATCCGAGCCGCGCGAGGGCGGCCTCGGCGGTCCGAAGGGTATCGGGTGCGGGCTCCTGGGACGGATTCGGGGTCATCGCTTCGTGTACCGGTTCGGGGGGGATAAGCTCAGCGCCGGTCGGGGTGTCAGACCCCCGGGAACCCGAACCTGAGCAGGCCCCAGTTGGCGACGAGCGCGAGCAGGACCGCGAGCAGGTAAGGCCCGGAATACACAAACCCCCGACGCGCGAGCGGCCGTTCGACGCGATTCCACAAGGGGACCGTGACCAGGAGGAACCCGGCTGCGACGGCGAGGAGCGCGACCGCGGCCGGCCAGGTGATCGGCGCGAGGACGATCACGAGCACGGTGGCCGGGAGAAGGAGCGCCGCCGAGACGACCACGATCCGGGCGGAATAGGCGGGGTCGTCCATCCTCGGGAGCATCGGGAGACCGACCGAGGAGTAGTCGTCCCGGAGGAGGAGGGCGAGACTCCAGAAGTGGGGAGGGGTCCACAGGAAGACGAGCACGGCGACGGCGAGGGCCCCGTGGGTCCAGGTTCCGGTGGCCGCCGCGCTACCCGCAAGGGCCGGAGCGCTCCCTGCGAACCCGCCGACGACGATGTTCCAGCTCGATCGGCGTTTCAGCCACAGGGTGTAGACGACGACGTAGGTGAGACCTCCGAGGAGGATCGAGAACCCGGTGAGGGCGTTGAGCAGGACCGAGGCCACAGCCACGCCGAGCGCCAGGAGCCCCAAGCCGACGACCGCTGCCGAACTGGTCGGTGCGATCCGCGCCTCGGGGAGCGGCCGGTGGCGGGTCCGCTTCATCTTCGCGTCCAGGTCGCGGTCGAGGAAGTGGTTCAGCATCGCCGCGCCCGCCGACGCACTCGTACCGGTCGCGAGCAGGACCGCGAACCGCACCGGATCGAACGCGCTCGGGTCGGCCGCGAAGTACCCGCCGACGGCCACGAAGACGATCAGCGCGGTGATCCCGGGCTTCGTGAGCGTCGCGTAGTCGCGCCAGCCGGGGCGGGGGACGGGGGCGACGGGCGGCTCCGAGGTCGTCGCCATCGAGGATCGCAGAACGGCCCGGGCTCACCGGTGCAAGGGCCACGCCGTCGAGCCTGAGATCCCCGCAGGGGAGCGCCCGCCCGAGCTCGATGGGACCGGCCGCGACTCCCGAACGTCCTCGGGCCGAGGGACGGAGGCCCTCCAAGCGAACTCGATCCATTGCCGGGGGACCTCGCGCAGGTTGGCCAACACCATGAGGATGAGCAGGACACCGAAGAGCACCGTCGCGAGCCCGAAGTGAAGCAGGACCACCAGGATCGCGAGCTGGCTCTCGATCACGAGCCCTCCCACCAGCGCGAGCAGGACGACGAGGCCGAGGGAGGCGAACGAGAGGATCCGAAGGACCGGCCGACGGGATTCGAACGCCACCGCGAGCAGCGCGAGGCCGAGGATGAGCAGGCTGAGCAGGAGGGCCGCGACCCGGTGGGTCCATTCGATCCCGATCGACCCGGAGAACGGGGCAAGGAGCGACCCGTCGCAGGTCGGCCAATCCGGACAGGCGAGGCCCGACCCGCTGGCGATGACGTTGCCCCCGAGCAACATCGTGACGTACGTCATGCCGAACGAGAGGAACGAGAACCCCCGGAACCAACGGTGCCCGTCCATCGCGCGCTCCCCCGGTCCCGCCCCGTCAGGCCGACCCGTCCTGGGCGGCGCCGATCGTCGGGGTCCCCACCGGAACGGGGTGCGCGGCGGGGACCGGTCCGAGGCTGTCGCTCGGGGTCGGGTCGCCCCATGGGTCGGGGGTGCGGACGGGTCGACCGGCGTAATAGGAATAGACCATGTTGAATGCGAAGAAGAGCTGACCGATCCCGAGCACGAAGGCACCGAGGCTCGCGAGGAAGTTAAGGGCCTGGAAGTTCCCGGTCCAAAGGTACGTGTAGACCCGCCTCGGCATCCCCTCCGCCCCGAGGATGAACATCGGGAAGAGCAGGAGGTTCACGCCCACGTAGGAGAGGAGGAAGTGAACGTGGGCGAGCGGCTGGCTATACCACCGGCCCGTCCAGATCGGGTAGTAGAAGTACACCCCGGCGAAGATCGCCATCATCGACCCGCCCAGCACGACGTAATGGAAGTGGGCGACGACGAAGTACGTCGCGTGGTACAGGTAGTCGATCGGGATCGAGGCGAGCAGGAGACCCGATAGGCCGCCGATGACGAACCCGGTGATGAAGGCGATCGAGAACCACATCGGCACGGCCATCCAGATCTTCCCGCCCCAGAGGGTCGCGATCCAGTTGAACGTCTTCACCGCCGACGGGACCGCGATCGCCATGGTCGAGAGCATGAAGACGAACCGGACGTCCGTCGAGATGCCGGTCGTGAACATGTGATGCTCCCAGACGGCGAAAGAGAGCACGGCGAATACGCACAGGGCGATCACCATCGCCCCGTACCCGAAGATGTCCTTGCGGGCGAGCTTCGGGATGATCGTCGAGATGAGGCCGAACGCGGGCAGGACCATGACGTAGACCTCGGGGTGGGCGAAGAACCAGAACATGTTCTGGTAGAGGAGCGCCCCACCGAGCGGCGTCCCGTTCGCGGCGGCGAGGATGTGGGTCCCGAAGTTGCGGTCAGAGAGCACGAACGTGATCGCGATCGAGAGCGACGGGAGGGCGAAGAGGAGCAGGATGGAGTTGATGAACGTCGACCAGACGAAGAGCGGCATGTTCCAGTACTCGACGCCGGGCGCGCGATGTTTGATGATCGTGACGATGAAGTTGATCGCGCCGAGCATCGACGACGCGCTCAGGATGTGCAATCCGAGGACCCACAGGTCGATCCCGTACGGGTTCGATGGGTCGACCTGGAGGGACAGTGGGACGTAGCCGGTCCAACCGGCGTTCGCGTTCGAGAAGATCAGCAACGCCCCGGCGAGCGGGAGCATCCAGAACGCGATCGCGTTGATCCTCGGGAGGGCCATTTCCCGGGCGCCGATCATCGATGGCACGAGGTAGTTCCCGAACCCGGCCAGGGTCGGGATGATGAACATGAAGATCATCAACGTCCCGTGCATGGTGAACAGCGTCGAGTAGACGTCCGGCGTGATCCCGAGGGTGGTCTGCGGGTCGAGTCCGAGACCCTGGAACACGCCGAGGTCGGTCCGGATCAGGGTGGCGTAGACCCCTCCGATGAAGAAGAACAGGATGCCGATGCCGATGTACATCAGGCCGATGCGCTGGTGGTCGGTGGTGAAGAGCCAGGTCCGGGCCATTCGGACGAACCATTCCCCCTTGTAGGTGAGCAGGCCGATCCCGAACGATCCCAGCGCGACGAGGAGGACGATCTCCGCGATCGGCCCGGTGAGGTCGTTCATCGTCAGTTCCCCTCCTAGCTCACCAGGGTCGCGATGACGTAGGCGATCGAAGCACCGACGAGGACGACGAGGAAGAGCTTCAGGGCGAACGCGATCGACCGGTCCGTGACCACCGCCGGAACCGGGGGGTGGACGCGTCGCCCTTCCGGCCAGACCCGGTAGGTCCGGTCGACGAGGTGCAAGAGAAGGGTGCCGCACAGGAACATGATCGAGACCGCGATCCCGAAGGACTGCTCCACGCCGGGGCCGACGAGCGGCCCGAGGCGGAAGCTATAGAGCGCGAGGGCGCCGATGACGAGGAGCATCAGGATCGCGATCGTCTGGTACAGGCGCAGCACCGTCGCCTGCGCGCGTGCAGGGTCGCCGTAGTCGGTGACGTCACTCAAAGAGCGCGACCTCCCGGTGGGGAACCCCGCGCAATCGGTCGGCCCGGTAGAGCATCCCGGTCAGCAGCAATAGAGAGACCACGGCGACGAACCCGCCGACGATGCCGAGCGGGAGCTCAGGGAACCATCGGCCGTTGAGCACTCCGAGGAAGCCGTAGACCACGAAGGCCGAGCCGACGGTCCCGATCAGGAGGAAGAACGCGAGCACGATCCAGAGCCAGCCGGTCCGGTACGGGGCGCTCGAAGGGTCGCTAGTCACGCCCGCCCACCTCCAGACGTGCTCCGGGTGTGGAAAGGGAGCTGCCCCGGGCGAGCGGATAGGCGCCCGGAAGCCGGGCCGAGTTCCCTGAGGCGAGCAGGCGGGCCCGATACTTCGACCGGTAGTGTCGGTAGAACAGCCCGACGACCAGGGCGTTGACGAGGATCGGCGGACCCAGGATCTCGACGATCGGCATCGGGAGGATCTGGATCCCCGGGGTGAGCCCCCCCCAGACGGTCATCGTCACGAAGAAGGAGATCATCGAATTGCCGAGGAAGACGAAGAACGGGCGGTCCCTCGGATGGGTGCGAGGGGAGCGGTCGAGGAATGGGAGGAAGAGGATGAACAGCATGATCACGGTCGTGATCCCGACCGCCACCACCGGCGTGACCCCGTAGAAATCGACGAGCTTGAACAGCCAGAGGAAGTACCAATCCGGCTCGGTCACCACGGCAGCGGCCGTCAGGTTCCCGGCGTAGGTCGGTAGCTGCCAGGGCCACAGCGCCGCGATCCCGAGCAGGAGGCCGATGTAGAGGAGGGCCCATTTGGTGATGTAGAAAAAGATGTGGGGCATGAACGGGACGTGCTTGCGGTCCTCGGTATGGGTGAACCGTCGCCGCTGCAGCGGGTCCGAGGTTGCCGGCGGGGCGATCCCGTGCGATTCGAATAGCGCGATATGGGCATACAAGAGGGCTCCGAGGGCGAGCGGCAGGAGCAGGACGTGGGCGGCGAACATCCTCGACAGGAGTCCCTGCCCGGTGCCGTCCGAGAGGAGGAGCGGGCCCAGGATCGGACCGGCGTACGGGAGTCGGAGGGCGAGGACCAGCCCCACGTTGGTCGCGTTCAGCGAGATCTGGGTGTACGGTAGGAGGTAGCCGGTGAACCCCATCCCGAGCGTCGTGAGCAGCAGGAGGGTCCCGACCATCCAACTGAACTCCCGGGGGGCCTTGTAGACACCGAGGTAGTAGCCCCGGAAGAAGTGCACGAACGCGAGGAAGATCATCGCGTAGGCGCCGTAGAGGTGGCTCGAGAGCAAAAGCGAACCCATCGGGACCGAGTTCAGGATATACGAGGTCGAGCACCACGCCGCCGGCGCGCTCGATAGCGTCCCGGCTGCCTGCCCGCAGGCGAGGTACGTCGGGGTCACGCTCGGCTGGTAGTACAAGAGGAGCAGCAGACCCGAAATGACCTGATACAGGAACGCCGTCGCAACGAACCCGCCGGTCCAGTACGACGGCTGGAAGGTGAACGCCGGCTGGGGGCGAAGGGCCCATTTCGGCATCCCGGTCCGGTCCTCGACGAACCCCCAGACCCGGTTGAGCGTCCGATTGAACCATCGTTCGAATCCCATCGACCCTCCTTACGGTGGGAAATTGCACAGGGGCACGCCGGATTGCTTCGTCAATCCGGACTGGGTTCCGACCGGGTAGTCCCCCTGCAGAGTGGACAGGTGGCCGTTGACCGGGGGGCCGACCTGGTTCACGGCGTAGACCGAATCGTCGGAGCTGTCCCATTCGAGGATCACCTGCGGGAGCGGCAGGACGGCCGGTCCGGTCAGGTTCGCCGCTCCGTTCGCCGCGTCGTACGTCGACCCGTGGCAGGTGCAATGGAGGTAGAACGAGCGCCCGCCCGGGGTCTGCGGACAGGTCCCGGGCGGGTAGAAATGCATCGCCGGGGCCGGGCATCCCAGGTGTTGGCAGATCGCGCTGAACGCGACGATCGAATTTTGGTGGCCGATCCCGTTCTTCACGTTGGACGCGCCGGGACCGCCGGCCTGCGCCGGGGCGAGGTTGATCAGGAAGTTCGGTTCGTTCCGGAGGGGGTAGTTGAAGAGCAGAACGTCCGACGTCATCACGTTGTACTCCTTCTCGACCTTGGCGACCGTCAGGACGGATCCGTCGAGGTCGAGCAGCTGTACCCTCGGGTAGGAGGCGATCCCGATCTGCGGCGGCTGGGCGTACTGGATCGACCCCGCCACGAGGCCGCCGCCCGTCGCCCCGACGAGGCCCGCGACCGCGAGGAGCTTGAGCACGTTGCGCTTCGTCTCGTCCACCTCTCCCGGAGGTTCCGAGGTCGCCAACCGACGGACCTGGCCGACCGGAAAGAGTCCCTCGTCGGCGAACCGGGGACGGCCGGTCGTCGGACCCGCCATCATCTACAGCGTCCTCCCCGAGCTGTCCACCACCGGGTCCTCGCGGATCTGGGGGTCGGGGATCCGAGCCTCCCCCGGGAGCTCGGCCCGGTCGCTGTCCCAGTAAATGAGCCAGGTGACGCCGATCCCGACCAGGGTGCCGAGGATCTCGGTCAGGTAGACGATCTGGGAATCGTTGAGCGCGCTCATCGCACTCCTCGCGTGTCCGGCCCCACCGCCGGCATGGCGACCGACCACGATTGGGGCCCGAGCGCTCCGGTCCAGGCGCTCCCCGATGGCGTCGCAGTGAGCACGGGGGCTCGGGTCACGGCGGCGGGAATGGAGGACGTCACCGGCGGTTCCGCCGGGTCGAGCAGGGCCCGGCGGAGGGAGAGGGGTCCGCCCTGGGAGAGACTCGGTAGGTCGGCTGCGTTCGCGAACTCGCTCAACAGCTCTTGCTTCAGTCGCATCGCCCGTCCGTAGTATCGGCCGAGCGTCCTCAGGAGCGTCTGGCTCTCCTTCCCGAACAGTAGGAAGGCCGCCGCGATCAGGAGGATCGCCCAATCGATGTCGGAGAACAGCGCCATCGTCCGCTACCTCATCCTCCCGCCACGGCGAGGGTCGGACCGGGGCGCTCCGTCTCCCAGCGTCCGGCGAACCAGACACCGGCGAAGTACAGGGCCATCATCGGAGCGGCCACGAGGAGCATCGTGATGCCGGAGTTGTCCGGGGTGACGAGCATCCCGAAGACGAGGCAGCCGATCACCGCCCCGCGCCAATGCCGGCGCCAGCTCGCCGAAGGGACGACCCCGAGCCGCGTGAGCGCGTAGATGAAGATCGGGAGCTCGAACGCGACCCCGAACGCGAGCGAGTAGAGGAGGGTGAATTGGACGAACGAATCGATCCCGAGGACCGGGGCGGTCCCCATCGCCGACACGTACAGGAACAGGAGTTGGAGGGTGAGGGGGGTCAGGAAGAGCAGGCCCGCGAGGGTCCCGCTCGCGAAGAGGGCCGTCGCCGGGATCCCGATCTGGCGGAACAGCCCGCGTTCGTTCTTGCGGAGGGCCGGAACCAGGAAGGCGGCGACCTCGTGGACGATCCAGGGCATCCCGAAGATCACGGTGAGCAGGGCGCCCAGCTCCAGTTGGACGATCACCGAGTCTCCAACGCCGAGGTTGAGCAGCGTCACGCCGGCCGGAAGCTCCCAGGCCTTGAGCGCGAGGAAGACCTGGGCGGTCACATTGTAGAACAGGCTCGGATACGGGTACGCGAGCGGGACGGTCCACGCCCCTAGCGAGAGGGAGAACGGCCGAAGTTCGAAGGTGATCAGGAACCCGAAGATCGGAGCAAGAACCAACGCGATCCGGACCAGTCGGCGCCGGACCTCGCCGAGGATCGACAGGATCCGGTCGATGTCGCCCATCGCTCACCCGCCCCTCCCCACCTCCCTGGGGAGCCCCGCCCGGAGCCGGACGGGCCGTTCCATCCGTGAGGTCGCCATCTCCTGACCCGGCCGTCCGCGGGCCTAGTGCGTCGGTCCACTCGAAGCGGGGGTGGAAGCGTCCTTGGCCTGCTCCGACCGGATCTCCCGGTCGACCTCCATCTTGCCCCGCTTGAACTCGCCCATGGCCCGGCCCAGGCTGTGGGCGAGCTTCGGGATCTTCGTCGATCCGTAGAACAGGATCGCGATCACTACGGCGATGATCAACCAGTCATCGATAGAGTCGAACATGGCACTAAGGGAAGGACCCGGGAAGGCGGGATATGGCGTTCGTATAGGACGGTCCGACTCGTACGAACGGTCCGGACTCGAGGGTCTTAAGCGGGCCTCAGCTCGGAGTGAGTAGGACCGTCGAATTGCCCGCGGACACCGCTCGCCCCAGGGCGACCTCCGACAGGATGGTGAGGCAGGCCGCGCTCCGCTGGACCCCGATCGTGGCGGCGTAGACCCCGGACCGGCGGGCCGGTCCCTTGAGCACGCGTGCACGGGCGCGCGCCGACTCGGCCAGATGCGCGCTCTCGGCGAACGCGTCGCAGGCCGCCGGTAGGGACGGATGCATCAGCGTCTCGACCGTGGTCTTGAGCCCGAGCTTGAGCTCTTCGAGCAGGGCGGGGAGGGCCGCATCGTCCGGACCCGAGTCCGGGTCTCCCTCGTGAAGCTCCCGGGCGATCTCCCCGACGATGCCGCCGAGTTCCTCGAGCGCATGAACCGCGACGCGCCACTCGAGCAGGCGGCGCGGGTCCGGGCTGCCGATCCGGCGCGCGAGCGACCAGTCCCGGCTCGCCAGGAAGAGCTGGCGAACGAGCAGGGCGAGGACCCGATTGGTCTCCTCGGCGAGCGAGGTGAGCCGGCGGGACCGGGTTCCGGTCCGAAGCAGTCCCTCGGACTCCTCGATCGACGCGACCAGGATCATCTTCATTCGTTGCACGAGCTGCGGGAGCTCGTACTTGGACGGGTCGACGAAATTCTGCAGGAGCACCCGATTCGGTTCCTGGGCGACCACCGATACGCCTAGGAGGCGGCGCGCCGCCTGTTGCAGCTCCTCGATCCGCTCCGGGGCCAGGGCCACCGTGGTGCGGATCTCGATAGCGTCGTGGCCGACCCGATAGGCTCCGACCACCAATCGCTCGAGGATCCCGGGGGTCTCGAACGAGTGGGCCTCCACGAGGTAGGGGGAGGCCGCGTCGACCGATCCCGGGGTCGACGCCGGCTTGAGGTAGAGGGTCCCGTCGTCGTTCTGATCGAACACGATGAGATCCCCCGGCCGCAGGTTCATCGCCTCCGCCCACGGCTTGGGCAGGGTGACCGCGATCGACGAGTGACCAGCCTTGAGGACGCGGCGCTCTCGGGGCGGATTTCCCCATGCCATCGGTTCCAACCTTCCCGAACCTCTTACAAGGTCCGTAGGTTGGAAGGCCTCCCCCTTCTTACCTCTTTTGCTCTCCGAGGGGGGGCGCGGCCGGCGTGGAGGAAGAGAGGCTGGATTCAGGATATCCGAACCGCTGAGGGGGCATCTCGTCCGAGGAGCCACGCCTCTTTCCGACGACGAAACCCAGCACCAGGGCGATGATTACCAGGGCCGTGATCGTGCCGGAGATGACGAAGACCGGCGCACCCGGTCCGTTGTACGGCGCCGAACCCGCCCCCGTGCCCGGTTCGCCCGAACCCAGCACGCCCCACATTCCATATCCGAAATGCCCGCTCGCGAGGCAGACGTACTCGTACTCCCCAATCGGCGGCGCGGTGAAGTTTCCGTAGACGATGAGTCCCATCGAACCGCTCACGTTCAGATCGACGAGGGGGGGATGCGAGCCGAAGTACGCTTGCAGGTCGGAGGTGGCATCGGTGGTGGGGAATTGGTAGTTCGTTGTGGATGAGAGGGTGAAGGTGTGGGCCGTCGTACTGAGCTGCAGGACCCGTACGTGGACGACGTTCCCGGGGGTGATCTCGGCTGCCGGGAGAGGGGCGCTCGTGAGCGTGAAGGCGAAGGCAGCGGCCGGTAACGTCACATTGATCCAGTCCACCGTCGAGGCGCTGGTCGTCAGGGCCGGGCGGGCGGGTGCCGAACCGATCATGTCCCCTCCGACCCACGCCCAGCTCAGTAGGGTCAGGGCAAGGCCTAGGGTGGTTGCCATGCGGAGACTGCCGGCCATGACGCCGAAACCCGGACGGGACCTCGACGGACGACCCGGGGGGCGTTCAAAGCCATTCCGTTCGTACTTTCTCAGCGCGCCCGCGGACCGACCGCGCGGGTGCGTCTGGGATCCGGTTCGTACGCCGCCGATATGAACCGAGTCCCATCGGTACCCCTTGTGCGGCTCCGTACGCTGGCCCGCGGCCTCTCGACCTGGGCCAGTGGGGCGGCTGTGCTCGCTGCCTTCGGGAGCGCCTCGGCCGGGCCGACGAACCTCGCCCAGACCACGCCGCTCATCTGGGTGATGCTCGCGATCTCCGTCGCCGGGGCGATCATCACCTGGGGGGTCATGGCCTACGCCCTGTGGAAGTTCCGGGACCCGGCCACGAAGAAGAGGCGGTATGGTTAACCGACTCGAGGTCGCCTGGACCCTCGCGACCGTCGGCCTCATCGCCGGCGTCGCGGTCTACTCGACCTTCCTCCTCTACAATGTCGACAGGACGCCCAGCCACGTCGACGAGTATGTCAATGTGATCGGACACCAGTGGTACTGGGAGTTTTGCTATCCCGCCAACGGGACGTGCGACAATACGACCTACAACGCCGTGAACAACACCGAGACCGGCGGGGCGATGTGGGTCGAACCCGGAACGGTGGTCCAGATCAATGTCACGAGCACGGACGTGGTCCATTCCTTCAACGTTCCGGCGCTCGGGATCCGGCTCGACGCGATCCCCGGCCGGATGAACTCGATCGCCTTCAGTATCCCCAACGCCGCGGCCGGGACCGAATACCTCGTCCAGTGCACGGAGTTCTGCGGACAATTCCACGGGACGATGCGGGCGTTCGTCGTGGTGAAATAGGGGTCGAGCGCGCGTCCTGACGAGACCCGTTGAACGGGACGTCGCGCTCCGTTCCCAGACTATTCAGTGGTGTCGGGGCTCTTTCGGCGTGGGTGGCCATCGGCCGACGTACGCCGCGGCGACCGACAGGGCCACTCCGATGCCGAGGATCCCGCCCGCCCCGGCGAGGGCCCAACCGGCCACGAGCTCCGTGCTCGCCGCCTGGATCCCCTGGGGCGCCGGGACACCGACGTAGAGGTAGCCGACCATCCCGGCTGCGAAGTGGCCGGAGATCTCGCAGAGGAACTGGTAGGAGCCTCGGGCGGAGATCGTGACGTTCCCCGTGACGTCGACGCCGGGGGTCGAAGGTACGTTCAGCCGGAGGGCCGGCGGGTGCGCCTGGAAGTAACCGGCGAAGCCGGCAGGGGTCAGATTGACGTCCGGCTGGGCGACGAGGGTCCAGGTGTGTCCGCCGGTACCGAGATTGCTCACCTGCACCTCGACGGTCACCGGGAAACTCGTCGCGTTGACGACGATCGAGTCGGGGACGAACGAGAGTGCGGCGACGGCCGTCTGGTCGCTGACGGACACCGATTGTCCCCCGCCGCCCGCGGTGACGTTCAGGAACCCGAACATCCCGGCTTGGAACTGGTACGGGACAAGGGAGGCGAACTCGAACGAACCGCCGGCCCAGGAGGGAGCGACGGAGAGCGTGAGATTGTCGAAGCTCTGCGGGGGAAGCGAGGCGTTCAGGGAAGCGTTACGCGCGAAGAAGGCGTCCAACTGGGCCGGGGTCCAGCTGCGGTTCAGCGTGAAGTTCGCTATGCTCGAGAGCGTGAACGAGTGCGCGTAGCGGCCAAGGTTGTGCAGGAGGAGGTGTACGCTCGACCCGGCCACCGCGGACAGGGCATTCGGTCGAAAGGCCGCCGAATCCGTCAGGTTCACGGAGAGCACGGTCTGCGGTGAGCCCCCGGGGTTCCCACCCGATGCGCCGGGCCTCGCGTACTCGATCGTCGGGAGGGGAGTCGCCACCGCGAACAGGCCGCCCCCGAGGAAGAGGAGGGCGCTCCCGAGGACGACGAGGTTGCGGCCGAGCCGGGGGAGACGGTGCAGATTCGGTGGACGACCCGTCTTCGGCATCGGGCGATTCCGCCGACCGGGGGTGGTTTGATATCGGTATGGTATGAATCCGAGCACGCTGGACGGGGCCCGTCAGGCGTCCCCATCGCCGCGGGCCACCTCGCCCGGCTCGAACCGCCGCAACAGTTGGGTGGTGACCTCGAGCAGGGGGTGGTGGGCCGACCGGTCGATCTCGATGTCATCGAGGCTCACCAGGTGGTGGTCCTGCGCGAGGCGTTCGAGCCCGAGCTCGACCTTCTCGAATTCCTCGGGACGGTCGGAGGTGAGGATGTACGCCTGCAACTGGGCGAGGCCCATCTCGCGCGCGGCGAGGGCCCGATGGTGGCCGTCGATCAGGATCCAGCGGTCGCCCTTCTGGACCACGAGGACGGGCTCCGCGAAACCTCGCTCGAGCTCGTATCGCCTTCCCTCGAGCTCGTCCTCGAAGACCTTCCACTGGGTCGGTCTCAATCGGGAGATCGGCACCAGTCCTCGACGGTAGGAGAACGGCAGACCGTAGCGGTCCGAGAGGAGGGTCTTGAGCGTGTCGGCCTTCGCCGGCGAGGCCCTCTCGAAGTGGGACCGGACGATGTCGAGGTTCGACACGATCCCGCATAGCCGGCCGTCCTCGTCGGTGATCGGGAGGTCCCGTAGACCGAATCGGAACATCACGCGGGCCACGTCGTCGATCGCCATGTCCGGCGTCGCGGTGTACGTGCCGGGACGGATGATCTCGGCGAGGGGCTTGGAACGGTCCCGGATGTTGCGGAGGAGCTCCTTCGCGCTCACGAACCCGACGAGACGCCCGTCCGTGTCGGTGACCGGGAAGCCATGATGACGGCTCTTCATGAGACGGTCGATCGCGTCCCCGACCGTCGTGCGGCTCGTGAGGTGCTCGACCTCGAGCACCATGTAATCCCGGACCCGGGCGGTCATCGGGGCGCCGCAGGCGCCTCATCGCGCAGGTAGGCGGTGAGCAGATGGCCGATCAACAGGTGGACGTCCTCGATATGCTGCATCGACCGGGACGGTACGACGATCGGGACCTCGACCAGATCCTTGAGCTTCCCGCCCCCCATTCCGGTGAGGCCCACGGTCCGAAGCCCGAGATGCGTGGCGGTCTCCATCGCCCGGAGGACGTTCGGGGAGTTTCCCGACCCGCTGATCCCGATGGCCACGTCCCCGGGTCTGCCGAGCGTGGCGAGCTGCTCGGCGAAAACGCGCGAGTACTCCGCGTCGTTCGCCCAGGCCGTGAGCGTCTCTACGTTATCCACGAGGGCGATGCATCGGAATCGGCGCCCATCGCCTCGGATCGTCGCCTTGCCGATGTCCGCGACGAAATGGGAGGCGGTCGACGCGCTTCCGCCGTTCCCGAAGAAGAAGATGGTCCGGTCCTGGGCGCGCGCCTCCAAGAGCACGGGGACGACCCGAGCGATTCCCTCGGCGAGGTACGGGTCGGAGAGCGCGGCCTTCGTCTCCTCGACGTACCGGTGCACGTACGGCGCGATCTCGCCCATGCCCGCCTACCGCCCGACGAATAGGATCCTCGAGCCCTCGGGCGTCGCGCGGATCCGGAGTCGGCGCATCGGCGACAAGGCACTCTCTATTTGAGAGCTTCGAGACGGCGGGTGGACGACGAGGAAGAAGCCGCCGCCGCCGGCTCCGGTCACCTTTCCCCCCCACGCTCCGGCGGCCTTGGCCCGGTCGTAGACCGAGTCGATCGACGCGGTGCTGATCCCGGTGGAGAGCGAGCGCTTCCACCGCCATCCCTCGTCGAGGGCTTCGCCGAGTCCCTTCCAGTTCGCCGCGAGGAGCGCATCCCGGCTGACCCGGGCGAGCTCCCGCATCCTTTCGAGCGCCTCCCGGTTCGTGGCGGTGCGTTCCTCCTGGCGCTTGAGGATCCCCTCGGCCTGCCTCGTCGTCCCCGTATAGTACAGGGAGAGGTGGTCGGAGAGGACCTCCCGGTCGCCCGCCGTGAGCGGGATCGGGCTCGCCCGCACCGTGTCGTCGGGGTGGAACTCGAAGTAACGGAGGCCCCCGAACGCCGCGATGTACTGGTCCTGCTTGCCGAGGGTCCCCCCGAGCACATCGATCTCGATGCGGCACGCTTCCTCGGCGAGCTCGGCGGGGTCCTTCAAGACGCCCTTGTGGGCGTAGAGCGCGTTCAATAGCCCGACGGTGAGCGAGGAGGAGGAACCCAGCCCGGTTCCCTCCGAGGGGATGTCGGCGATCGTGTGGACCTCGAGCGCCTCGGTGACGCCGGTGGCTCGCATCGCCTCGCGGACCAGGCCGTGCTGGAGGTCGGCGAAGTGGTCGACGTTCTCGGTCCGGGAGTACGCGACGCGCACCGAGCGGTCGAACTTCTCGTTCACGAGCACGTGGATGTACCGGTCGATCGCGGCGCTGGTGACGGCGCCTCCGCCGTGGGTCCGGTAGAACGACGGAAGGTCGGTCCCCCCTCCTGCGAACGAGATCCGAAGCGGGGTCCGGGTGATGATCACGGCCGGGGGCGGTCCTCCGGGCCGACGACCGGGGAGGTAGGCAAGGAACGGGCCTCGCGGGAGCGAGGGCGGCGGCCGTAGAACGCGCGGGCCTCGGATTCGAGCTCGTGGATCGGCCTGAGGTCGCCGAGGGCGGCGGCGAAGGCCGTCGCGCGGCGGTCGAGGACGATCCCGATCCCTCGGTCGTTCTCGGAGCGGATCATCCGGCCGAACGCCTGGAGCATGGCCCGCTGGGCGGGCGCCTCGACCACGTACTCCCACCCCCGCCCCGTCGTGGCGTCCAGGAAGCGACGTAGCGCCTCCCGTTTCGCGGTCGGACGGGGGTAGGGGATGCCGACGATCACGACCGCCTCGAGCTCCTCATCGGGAAAATCGACGCCCTCGGCGATGCGCCCGCCGGTGACGCCGAGCAGGACTCCTTCCGGGGAGCCCCGCTTGAACCCCTCGATCGAGCGCCACAGGTCGCCCATGGTCTGTCGGCGGGTCTCGATCACCGCGTTCGGGGGCAAGGCCGATTGGAGCCCGGCCGACAGGAGTCGGTCCATCAAGTCGAAGCTCGGGAAGAAGACCGCCGTCCGGACCGGCAGGCACTGGAGGACCTCGGCGAGGCGGTCTGCGATCCGCGGGATCGCGCCGGGATCGTTCTGGAGGTCCTCGTAGCGGGTGGTGACGGTCGGGTCGTACAGCAGCTTACGGTTCTCCTTCGGAAAGTGGGGAGGAACCTGGAGCAGGCGGGCGCTCTCTCCGAGCGAAAGAGAGTCCCGGTAGTCCTCGAGCGGGGCCAGGGTTCCGGACATGTGCACGGACAGGTGGCAGGAACGGACCGGGTCGGCCGGGGCGCTCGCGTCGAGCGAGTACGCCTCGAGGGCCCGGCGGGGGGTGCGGGTGACCACTTTGACGTAGCCCGGGCCGTTCAATTGGGGCCAGGCCAGCAGGGTCAGGGCGACGGTATGGACCCAGGACCTTGGGAGCCGTCGCGCGCGGCGGCGTTCCTCCCGAAGCGCGTCGCCCCAGCTGACCAGGGCGCCGATCCAGGTGTCGAGGCGGTGCGAGGTCCCGCCGACCGCCGTGAGGATCCGGTCCTCCAGGGCGCCTTCGGGCAGCACGCCGTCCTCCTCGGGTGCGTACCGGTCGATGAGCTCGGTCACCGCACCCTGGGCGATCTCGAGGAGCCGGCTCGCGCTCGGTCCGTCCGGGACGGCAAAGTCCCCCCGGTCGTTGAGCTCGGCCCGGGCCCGACGGATCGAGTCCTCGGGAAGGGCCACCGTGGTCAGGTCGCGGAGGTGGTCCGGCAGATTGTGGGCCTCGTCGACGACCAGGTCGATCCGGTCGAGTCCGACGCCGAGCCAAGAGAGCAGCGACTGGCGGATGTGGGGATGGAAGAAGAACACGTACGGGGCGGTGATGAGCCGGGCGCGGGGGATGAGCTTCTTCGACAGTTCATAGGAACACAGATTCTCGGAGGCGCAGTACGCCTCGAATTCGGCCGGGCTCGACAGCTTCTGACTGAACCGGTCGGCGAGCGCGTCCAGGTCGGCTTGGAGGACCTTCGCGTAGTACGGACACCCGTCGAGGTCAGTGAGGTCGACCGGTCCCGGGTCGACGAGCTCGGCGGGCGGGGCGAGCCACGTCCCTTCATCGAACATCCGTTGGGTAGCGCGTTTCCGGTCCGCGCACAACTTCCCGTGCTCCTCGGCCGTGGCCCCCTTCATCTCCGCGATCCCGCTCAACAAGAGGCAGCGCTTCTGCCGGCCCTCGAGGCCCAGGGCGAGGAATGGATGATCGAGGCGGTGCGAGATCGCGCGTGCCTCCTGGAGGACCTGGACCTCCTGGGCGTGGGTGCGGACCAGGTAGACGATCCGGTGGTCCGCCCGCTCCGCGTGCTCGAGCAGCGGCGCGAGCGCGCTCACCGTCTTGCCGGACCCGGTCGGGGCGTCGAGGAGGAGCGAGCCCCCACGATGACCCAGTTCGGCGACCTCGGAGAGGATCCGCTCCTGACCGGGTCGGGGACGATACGGAAAGAGGCCCGACGCTGGTTCGGGCGACGATGGGATGGGTTCCGTATCCTTCTCTCCGCGTCGAGAACGGTCGGCGGGTGCTTGAAGCTAGCGACCCAGAGGAAGCGACTCGGGCCTAGCCGTAGGCGTACCGGACCCCGTACGGACCTCGGGGGAGGTTCCAGGTCACCGAGCCCTGGTCGCAGGCGATGTCGCACGCCCCGCATTCGACGCAGTCCTCGTAGCGGAAGACGAGGGTCCCCTCGATCCGTTCGTAGCATTGGGCGGGGCAGACGAACGTGCAGAACGAATGCGGACAGCGCGCGCAGATCTCGGGCTTGGTCGTGATGTGCGCATGGGCTTTGGAATCGGTCTGGAAGCGAAGCGTGGCGAGCCGGCGCTTGATCTCGACCGCTTCCACCCGCGGAGGAGGAGCGACGGGGGCGGGGGGCGACGACATCCCCTGAGTCATGGGATCGGCCGCTATGAGGCGATCGGGAGGCTTACGAGGGTTGGGGAAGCTTCTCGAGCAGGTCGAGGTCCGACCGGACCGCCGCCACGCTGGCCTCGAACGCGGCCTTCTCCGGTGGGGCCAGGTCCACCTCGACGACCCGCTCGATCCCCCTGCGGCCGACGACCACCGGTACCCCGATCGCCAGGTCCCGGTGGCCGAACTCCCCGGAGAGTATCGCCGTCGCACAGAGAAGGCGATGCTCATTGAGCGCGACCGCCCGGGCCAGTTCGGCCTGGCTCGCGGAGGGGGCGAAATAGGCGCTTCCGGTCTTGAGCAGGTCGACGATCTCCCCGCCTCCCTTCTTCGTCCGATCGACGATGGCGGCGAGACGCTCCGGAGGGAGGAGGCGCGTCAGGGGCACACCCGAAACGCTCGTCAGCGACAGGATCGGGACCATCGTGTCGCCGTGCGTGCCGAGCACGAAGCCCGTCACGTCGCGAGGGGCCACCCCTAGCTCCGCGGCCACGAACGTCCGGAATCGGGCCGTGTCGAGCGTGCCGGACTCGCCGAAGACGCGAGCCGCCGGGAAGCCGCAGACCTTCCGGAACCAGTACGTCATGACATCGACCGGGTTCGTCACCACGATCACGACCGATCGTGGCGCGTGCGCGCCCACGGCCCGGGCGTGGCCGGCCAGGATCCCCGCGTTCTTCTCCAGCAGGTCGGACCGGCTCATGCCCGGTTTGCGGGCGAGGCCGGCGGTCTCGACCACGAGGTCGGCCCCCTCCAGGGCGTCGAGCGAGGTCGAACCCGTCACCCGGGTCGAGAACCCGAGGATCGGGGCCGATTGCTGGATGTCGAGGGCCTTCCCCTGGGGGAGGCCATCGACGATGTCGATGAGCGCGACCTCCTCCGCGAGGTCCGATTCCGCGAGTCGCTGGGCGAGCGAACCGCCGATGTTCCCTGCGCCCAACACGGCCACCTTTCCGAGACCGACCATCGACCGTTGCTCCGGAGCGGGGCCGACCCCGGCCGATGATTTAGGTCTGTCTCGGGCGGGAAGGGCCGTTCGGAGCGGCCCACGCGTGCATCGAAACCTTCATTCGGACCGACCTGGGTGCGGGAAACCGAGATGGACGTCGACGCGGTGCTATTGAGCGTCCAGGAGCGGGACAAATGGCGTCACCGGCTCGGGCTCCTGAAGCAGTCGCTCGTCGAGGTGCGGCAGAAGCGACAGCGCTGGCAGGGGCGCCTCAAGCGGCTGGAGGGCGACCTGAAGCGGCTCGCAGACTACTCGGACGCCGTGGTCGATCGACTCCACGCCACGGCACGGAGCCAGAGCGATGGTTCGCCGAACCGCAGCCTCCTTGCAAGATAGGGAAGCCACCCTCCGCGAGGCCCGCGACCAGGCCTCGGCGGAGGTGACCCGGCTCGTCCGCGAGGAGCACTACCTCTCTCAGCAGGTACGAGACGCCGAGGACCAGGTCCGCTACTACGAACGACTCCTTGGCAAGCTGCGCCGGGACTGGGGGCGCTCGGCCCGCCTTCCCGAGATCGTCCGACGACTCAGCTAGACCGGCGGGACCGGGCGGTGCGGGTACTCGTTTTCGGAGCCGGCGCTACCGGGAGCCTGCTCGGGGCGCTTCTCTTCCGCGGCGGCATCGACGTCCATCTGGTCGCTCGGGCCGCCCACGCACGAGCGATCGAGTCAGACGGGCTGACCGTGGAAGGGTTGGACGGGGGGCCGTTCCGGATCCCGTGCACGGAATCCCTTCCGGTGGGGGCGTCCTTCGACCGGGTCCTGTTCACGGTCAAGGCCGGGGACATCGAGGGGGCTGGGAGGGAGATAGCGGGGGACCTCCTCCACCCGGCCCCCCTCCTCTCCCTCCAAAACGGGCTCGGCATCCGGGAGAGGACCGTGCGCGCGGTCCGGGCCGGGGGTTGGGGGTACGCGGAGAAATGGGTAAGTCGGGGCATCCAGATCCTGGGCGCCCTTTCCGTTTCGCCGGGGCGGATCCGTCGGACGGCCGACAGGGAAGAGATCCTCCTCGGGGATTCCGGCGTCCTCGGGAGCCTGAACGGCTTCGATACCCTCCTGCACCGAGCCGGGGTATCGGTCCGGGTCGTAGATTCCATCGAACGGGAGGAGTGGCGCAAGGCCATCGTCAACGCCGCGGTGAATCCGGTCACGGCGGATCACGGCGTAGAGAATGGCCTCCTCGCCGAGGATCCCTTGCGAGGACAGGCACTCTCGCTTCTGGAGGAGGCCCGTCGGGTGGCCGAGGCCGCGGGCTTTCCGTTCTCTCCGGAAGAGACCGAACGGGAGCTTTTCCGCGTCGTCCGAGGCAGCGCGCGGAACCGCTCGAGCATGCTGCAGGACCTCGACGTCGGACGGAGGACGGAGATCGACTCGATCTCGGGCGAGATCCTGCGCATCGGAACGCAGCACGGGATCGATCTTCCCTACACGCGGCGAATCGTGGAGCGGATCCGCGCTCGAGCGCGAACCGGACCCGGGCGCGGACCGGGCCCGGCACGACCCGACCCTGCGAAGGCCAAATAAACCGGGACCCATCGACGCGCCGATGGCGAGGAAGCGGCTCGTTACCTCCGCAGCGGTCCGCGGGAAACGGGTCCTGGTTCGGGCTGATTTCAACGTGCCCCAGAACGAGCACGGCGAGATCGCCGACGACCGTCGGATCCTGGAGGCCCTTCCGACGCTACGGTATCTTCGGGAGAACGGCGCTCGGACCGTCGTGATGTCCCACCTAGGGCGGCCGAAGGGTCGGCCCGACCCCCGCTGGTCGCTCGCCCCGATCGCCCAACGGCTGTCGGGGTACCTCGGCCAACCGGTCCCTCTCCTCGCCCCGATCACGGGGCCGGATTCGAGGGACCGCGTTCGAGCCCTTCGGGAGGGCGAGTTCGCGCTCCTAGAGAACCTGCGGTTCGACGCCGGCGAGGAGGCGAACGACCCAGCCTTTGCCGCCGCCCTCGCCGAGCTCGGCGAATTGTTCGTCGAGGAAGCGTTCGGGAGCGTCCATCGGGCCCATGCCTCGACGGTCGGGGTTCCCCAGCGACTCCCGGCCTACGCGGGCTTCCTCGTCGAAAAGGAGGTCGAGGAGCTCTCGAGACTGCTCGACCGCCCGACCCGACCGTTCGTGGCGATCCTCGGCGGAGCCAAGGTCGCGGACAAGCTCCCGCTCCTACGAAGCCTGCCGGGCCGAGTCGACCGGATCCTGATCGGCGGCGCCCTCGCGTTCCCCTTCCTCGCGGCCCAAGGGGCCGACCTGGGCGCCACCCCGGTGGAGGAGGGCCTGTCCGGCTCCGTGGGGGAGCTGCTCGAGCGAGCGCAGGCGAGCCACACGAAGGTGGTCCTTCCCGAAGACCTCCTGGTCGAGGTTCCGGGCCGACGCGACGCCCAGGCGGCGAGCGCGAACCGGGTCCCTGCGGGCGCCGTCGCGCGCGACATCGGGCCCCGGACCCGAGATCGCTTCTACAGCGAGCTCGCCGACTCCCGTACGGTGTTCTTCAACGGGCCGCTCGGTCTCGCGGAGGACCCACGGTTCTCCGCCGGGACCCGGGAGGTCCTCGCGGGCCTGCTCACCATCCCTGGCTTCCACGTCTGCGCCGGCGGCGATTCCGCGCGGGTCGCGGAGGACCTGGGCGTCGCCGAGGCGTTCCAGTTCGTCTCTACCGGCGGCGGGGCTGCGCTGGAGTTCCTCGAGGGGAGAGAGTTGCCGGGGCTCGCCGTGATCCCGAACGCCGCGGGCTGAGCGGGTCTCCGCCGAGGGGGTAGGGCGGGGCCCCGCCGCCCACCGCATCGAACAGATAGGCGAGGTAGCCCGGGTGGACCCGCGCCACGTCGAGCTCGACGATCTCCGGGACCTCGTACGGGTGCAGCGTCTTCAGCCGGCGGAAGAGCGCGCCGACCTGCTTGGGCAGGGTCTTGAACAGGACGAGGGACTCCGACGCAGTCTCCACGTGGCCCTTCCACCAATACGTCGATCGGATCGGGAAGCGCTGGGCGCACGCGGCGAAGCGCCGCTCCACGAGCTCCTGACTGATCCGGGCGGCGTCCTCGTCGGTCGGGAACGAGCACAGAACGACCCGCATCGGGCCGGTGCCGCCCGCGGGTTCGACCGGAAGGGGGCTCATGCGGCGACTTCCGGCGGCACGAGCTCCCCCGAGGCGAAATCCAGCCGGGTCAATCCGAGGTCCCTCAGGTCGACGACGGCCGCCTGGGCGGGCACGGGGGAGATGTTGCGCATCCGCTGGTACTCGGTCTCGGCCTGCCACGCCGAGGCGTTCAGGAGGAGCACGCCCCGATATCGGTCGACCCCGAACGTGTGGGCGTGCCCGGTCACGAGGATCTCCGGGGCCGGGTCGATCACGAGCCCGTCTCGCTCGAGAGGCGCGAGAGGGGTCCGGCCCCCGTAGATCGGGGCGAGGTGACGCATCAGGAGCATCCTCTTCATCACCTCGGTCGGCCGGGCGTAGCTCGCCCCTGGGATCGCCGGGATCAGGTCGTCGAAGCTGCGACCGTGGTACGCCTCGATCACGACCCCATCGAGGGCGAACGTCGAGGGATTGCCGAGGGAGCGTACGTTGTCGGGCAGCTCGGTCCGTATCTCCTCAGGGAGCGCGGGTTGCGGCTCGGCCGGGCAGACGGCGTCGTGATTGCCCGGCACGACGATCACGTTCAACCGGCTCGGGAGCTGGGCGAGGCGCCGGGCGAGGGCCCGGTACTGTTCGAGGATATCGTGGATCTCGAGGTCCCGTTCCTGATTGGGATAGATCCCGATCCCGTCCACGAGGTCGCCCGCTACCACGACGTGCTCGATCTCCTTGGCGAGGTCGGGCCGGGGGCCCCGACCCCCGAGGAACTGGACGAGCGCTTCCCACGGGCCCTCGAGGAACGAGCGGCTGCCGATGTGCAGGTCGGAAAGGAACATCACGCGGCTCGCCCGGCCCGTCGGCCGGTGCGGGCGGTGCGGTGGGACGTCGGGGCGGACGACGCCCTCGACGAGAGGGAGCCGGCGCTCCCGGTCCCGTGAGATCTGCAACTGCACGCCGACGACCTCGTCCGGTACGAACGCCGTTCGAGCGGGGAGTGAGTCCTTCAGGACGAGGGCGTCGATGGCCCCGGTCGAATCCTCCAGCCGCACGATGAAGTGGTGCTTCTCCGAGGTCTGTCGGACATCGCGCACCATGGCGATCGCCGACGTGACCCCTTCGGTCCGTCGAACCTCCCCGATCGGGTGCAGGTTCGGCAGGTCCGGCCGTCCCCTCAGGAGCCTCGACAGGGATTGGAACCGGGATTGGAACAGTTGACCATACGCGAGCAAGGGAGCGGCCCCCGTCGCGGGGCTGAACCCTTCGCGGATCAGCGCATACGGAGCGACCGGAACGGAAGAGGAGTCCGCGCCGGGTCGCGGGGAAGAGGAAGGACCCCGAGCCGGGGTTCGGAGGGCCCCGACCACGCGCTCGACGAACTCCGTCGTGACGAGGGGAGTGTCGGGTCCCAAGCCTTCGAGGACACGGCGGGAGAACAGGAGCGGTTGCGGCGTCGCGAGCAGCAGCCGGAGAGCCTCGGCCTCCACGATCTTGTGGTGTTCGGCGAAGTACGCCACCAGGTGATTGCGCATCGAGGCTCCGGCCGCTCCGGACCGGGAGAGCGAGCGAGCGGCGCGAGGCGGCCCGGACTACTTGAACGATTCGCCGGACCGGGCCGATCGGGGGGGCTACCGGTAGGATTCCTTCGCGTACGCTGCGCCCTTCGGGAACTTCTCCTTCAGGTGGGCGACGAAGGACTCCGGCGTGCGCGCAAGATGGGAGTTGTACCACGCGACGACGATATCCTTTAGGACCGGGTGGAGGGTCCGGAAGTCGACCGAGCTCTCGTGAGAATCGTACAGCACCGCTTGATTCATCATCCGCATCCAGCCACTGTAGCGGTGGTAGCTCTCCCCCTCGCACCACTCGTAGATCCCGCGGAAGTGCGGCTTTCCTTCGGGCGTACGGTAGAACCAGAACCGCATGGTGAAGCCGAGCCAGCCCGGGGTCCGGTCGTGGAGCTCGATCGTCTTGACCCCGCCGAAGTCGAAGTTCTCCTTGAAGGTCCACTTCATCGGGTACTCGACGAAGGTGGCAAACAGCGTCTGCGACGGTTCGATCGTGAGGTGCACCGAGATCTCCTCGAACTGGTTGTGTACCTCCCAGAGGTCCTGGAGCAGCCGCTTGGTGATCTCGGCGCGTTCCTTCCCCTGGACCTCGTCCCCCTGCCCCAAGGACTTCTGGGCTTTGGAGAGTTCCGACTTCAGGGAAAGGACGAAATCATCCTCGGCGAGGGACGGCACGGCGCTCTCTTCCGGGTCGCTCGTGGGAGGGGGGGGCGGATCGCGCTTGGACCGACGTGCCATGCCGATACTTCTCCGAGGGCGCGTTATGTGGGACGCCTCTTAAGACTTCCTTCGGAAGACGCCGCTTCGACCTCCGGACGCTAGGAGAGCGGTTCGCCGGTGGAAACCGACCGGCTATCGAGCCCCGGACCAGCAGCGGACCCGGTCGGTCGCTGCGAAAAACTAAGGTCGAGCGAGACCTCGCGCGCGCCGTGCGAATCCGGGAATTGCAGTGGGAGGACTTTCACCCCCTGGTCGAGAACTACCTCGCGCTCTACGAGGAGGTGAAGGAACACCCCGACCTGGGGATCTCGCTCTTCCCGCACCCTCCCACCGTCCTCGAGGAGACGGAGTGGTTTGCCCGCGTCTTCAAGTCGGCGCACAGCGGGTCGGGCGTGGCGGTCGTCGCGGAGGAGAATGGCCGGGCCGTGGGACTCTGCGACGTCCAGCCCAAGGGCCCCCAGGAAACCCGTCACGTGGGAGTCTTGGGGATCGTGGTCGCTCGTGGGCAACGCGGTCGCGGGATCGGGAGGGCGCTGATGCAGGGGGCGATCGATCGGTGCCGAGGTAAGTTCGAACTCGTCGAGTTGAGCGTATTCGAGAACAACCTCCCGGCTCGCCGGCTCTACGAATCGATGGGATTTCGAACCTGGGGAACTCTCCCGAAGGGAGTCAAGCGGAACGACCGGTACATCAACCTCGTCTTCATGGTCTCCGAGTTGAAGTAATCTCGACCCGAGCGGCCGGACCCGCGAGCGAGCTCGCCGCAACCAGGGGCGCCGGGGTCGCCCCCCGGGGTCCGAAGTCCGGCCCGGTGCGGACTCGCGGTCTCGGCTCGGGAATCGACGTCCGAGGTCTCACTTCGCGCCGCGAAGGGATCCATCCGAGCCGATCCGTCGGCGTCACGGACCCCCTCGGACGCCAATCCTCACCCTCCGGAAACCGCGCGCCGCCCCCCGGAAGCCGTGCTTAAATACCCTCGACCCCATGAACGGGTAGGAAGAGACTCGGAGACGGAAGGAGGGAGACCCCCGCCGTCGCCCACGCTCACGGATACCGACTCATGCTTGTCCCATGCTCTCGTCGTAGTTTCCGCGGCTTCGTGGTCGACGGCGTTCGGCTTCCCTGACTCCACCGCCGGGTCGAACCCTTCGTCCGAAGGGCTTCCGACCAACAGCACAAGGAGTAACACGAAAATGAGTAACGACCCGAACGCCGCCAAGTACCAGATACGAGCCCATATCGCCGCCGACGGGGTAATCGAGAAACCCGATGTCGTCGGGGCGGTCTTCGGCCAAACCGAAGGTCTGCTCGGAGAGGAGCTCGACTTGAGGGACCTGCAGAAATCCGGCCGGATCGGCCGCATCGAGGTCGAGATCGATTCTCGAAAGGGGAAGAGCGAAGGGGAGATCATCATCCCCTCTTCGCTCGACCAGGTCGAGACCGCCATCCTCGCCTCCGGCCTGGAGACCGTCGACCGGATCGGCCCCTGCCGAGCCAAGATCGAGATCGTCTCGGTCGAGGACATCCGAATCTCCAAGCGCCTGAAGGTCGTCGAGCGCGCGAAGGATATCCTCTCGAAGCTCCAGGAGAGCTCGAAGGGGGTCGGACTCGACCTCACGGAGTCGGTCCGAAAGGCCGTCCAGGTGGAGGAGATCACCTCCTATGGGCCGGAACATCTGCCGGCGGGCCCGAACATCGACGCCGCCGAGGCGTTGATCGTTGTCGAGGGACGCTCGGACATCCTGAACCTGCTGCGATGCGGGATCAAGAACTGCATCGCCGTCGAGGGGACGAGCGTCCCGCAGACCGTCAAGGACCTGTCCAGGGGCAAGACCGTCACGGTCTTCACCGACGGGGACCGGGCCGGGGAGTTGATCCTGCGCGAGATGCTCCAGACGATGGACATCGACTTCGTCGCCCGCGCGCCGCGAGGGAGTGAGGTGGAGGAGCTCACCCAGAAGCAACTCGTCAAGTGCCTGCGGAACAAGATCCCGATCAACCAGTACCTGGAAATGACCGGGTTCGAGTCGACCGGTGCGTCGAGGGCCCCGATGGAGGAGCGCCCCGAAGGGGGAGGACCGGGACCCGCGCACGGTCCCGGGGGCCGGGACGACCGGATGCCGAGGCGGGACGACCGTCCCGAGCGGATGCCGCCCCCCCCGCCGCCGCCCCACCCAAGGGATGCGATGGCGAGACCGATGCCGCCGCCCCCACCCCCCCCGAGCGCGCCGGCGGCTCCTCTCCCCCCGGAGCTCCAGCGATACTTCGAACTGCTCGGAGGGATCGAGAACAGCTCCAAATCCCTGTTCGTTTCGGCCGACGGAGCCGTCGCTCGCGAGGTCCCCGTGAAGGAGATGATCGAGGCCCTCGCCGCGTACAGTGAACCCGCGAAGGCGGTCGTCTTCGACGGGGTCGTCAGCCAGCGACTGCTGGATGTCGCGCACGAGAAAGGGATCGACACGGTCGTGGCGAACCGGATCGGTGCCATCGGAAAGATCCCGGACTCGATCCGAGTCTACACCCGTCAGGATTTCGGGCCCCCCGGGCCGCCCAGAGCCCCCTAGCCGGCCGGTGACCGGGACGACCCCGTTCGGACGGGAGCTTTCCTCGACGGAAGCGCCGGCTTATGATTCCAGGGAAGCTTGAGGGGGTTCTCCCGTGAGCGCGAACCTACCAACCGCCGGCGATCGGCCCCCACGGAGTCTCACGTCGCTCGACGAGGTCGAGACCACCGACGACATCCCGATCCCCTCGGACCCGCTCGCCAGGGTGATCGGACAGGAGAAAGCCGTCGAGATCGCCCGCGTCGCGGCGTACCAACACCGTCACCTCCTGCTGGTCGGGCCACCTGGGATCGGAAAATCGATGATCGCCCAGGCCCTCGCCCTCCACCTCGACCGGCCCGAGACGGAGATCCGAATCGTCCACAACCCGGAGAACCCCGAGCGCCCCTCGGTCGAGGTGGTCGGGCGCGACGAGGTGATGCGGGAGCGCGAGGCGCACCGAGGGACCGAGGGGGAGCTGATCGACCCGAAGGAGGCGCCTGCCTCGGTCGCGGAGCGACTGGGTTATCGCTGCCCCCGGTGCAGCTTCTACTCGCATCCTCAGGAACGCTACTGCCCGAGCTGTGGGAACTTGAAGCAGATCCTTCCCGGGGTCGCTGGGAGCGGTAACCCGTTCCGCGACCTCGTGGGAGGCATCCTCGAACTGACCGTCAGCCCCGGGGGGAACCCGATGGAATCGGTGCGGACCACGCGGCTTCGCAACGGGGTCGAGGAGGTGGTCGCGTACGAGCGGGCCGGCGACCGCATCAAGGTGCTCGACCAGCGGGCCCTCGAACGTCGGCGGTCCGTCCAGAAGGAGAGTCCCCGCAAGGTCCTGGTCAAGATCGACCGCAACCCGTTCGTGATGGCGACCGGCGCGAGCGAGACCGAACTATTGGGGGACGTCCGACACGACCCGTACGGCGGCCATCCGCAGCTCGGGACGGCCCCGTACGAGCGGACGATCCCCGGCGCGATCCACGAGGCGCATGAGGGGGTCCTCTTCGTCGACGAGCTCCCTCACCTCGGTCACCTCCAGCGCCACATCCTGACGGGCATGCAGGAGAAGCGCTTCCCGATCACCGGTCGAAATCCGCAATCCGGGGGCGCCTCCGTCCGCGTGGACGCGGTTCCCTGCGACTTCATCCTCGTGGCGGCCTCGAACATCCAGGACCTGTCCCAGATCCTCTCTCCCCTGCGGTCGCGGATCGCCGGTGGAGGCTACGAGATCTTGCTCGACACGACGATGCCGGATACCGAGCCGAACCGGATGCGCCTCGCCCAGTTCTGCGCCCAGGAGATCGCCTCCGACGGGCGCATTCGCCCGGCCACCCGCGAAGCCGTGCAGGAAATGATCAGGGAGGCAGGACGACGGGCCCTCGCCCACGATGGCCGACGCAACGCGCTCACCCTTCGCCTGAGGGAGCTCGGGGGCCTGATCCGAACCGCCGGCGACCTCGCCGCCATCTCCGGCAGCACCCACCTGGAGGCGTCGCACCTACGCGAGGCGCTCGCCCGGGCGCGCTCCATCGAAGAGCAGATCACGGCGGCCTACGGCTCCTTCCAGGGAGGCTTGCGACGGGACGTCACCGAATCCCAGCGCCAGTCGATGGGCTACTATCAATGGAACGAGAATCCGGACACCGGGAATTTTCCCGGCGGTTACGGATGAGTCGCGCCACGGATACGTCGCGGCGGGGCCGGATCGCGAACGGAACCGTTTGGCCAGGGCCACCCCGGCGCTTCGACGGGGGACTCTGCCTCCAGCCGCTCGGAGCGAACGGAGAGAAAAGGAATAAGAGCCAGGCCCAGGTGCCCCGCCCCACGGGCGCGTAGTCTAGTGGTTATGACGTCACCCTGACACGGTGAAGGTCGCCAGTTCGAATCTGGCCGCGCCCATCGTTGGACAGGGGTAGGTCCAATTTGGTTTCTTCTTTCGCTAGCCAGATCCATCACCCTGGTGCGAATGCCGGCCCGTCCAATGACCGATGGCCTCTCCGGAGTGCTTCGACACCGGTCCGCCGGAGCGAGTCCGGGGGCGCAAGCGATCCTCACTGGGCCCGACTCAGGAACCAATCGCACTGGCCGACACGGCAGCGACGTGGCATGCAGTTCCGGTCGGGCTCCCCCGGGCGGACTCTCGGATTCTCCCTATCCGACCGTACCGTATCGAGGCTTTAGAACGGCATCTGCCAGAGAGGAGGCGGTAGACCTTCTTTGCGGTGTGGCCCTTCTTCTCCGTGATCTTCGGAGAACCCCAGCGAGGGTCGTTAGGGGACGAGACGGCTGCGAGGGGTTACTCCGAGCATGGGGCCCCGCGAATCGGAACGTATTAGTCACCGCGGGCCTCGTCCGGACCCGGACTAGGTCGATCGTGCGTGCTCTCGGTAGTCCGGGACCCTCGACCGCACCGCCGCCCGGGGGCGGCGCTGACCTGGTCGAGCACCTACATTCCTTCCTGTCCACGCGAGAGCCACGCGTGCTCCTCATTACGGGCCGACCCGGTTCGGGTAAGACCAGCCTGTTGACCGCCCTTGCCCAGGTCGTTCAGGGGCCGCGACTCTTCGTGGCGTACCGGCCCGAAGAGGCCTCCTCTCCGGACTCGGGCGACTCGATGGCTTCGAAACCAAGCATCTCCCTTCTCCTGGTAGATCCCGAGCCTGGGGAGCCGGGCGCCGTGAACCCTGGAGAGACCGTCCTAACTGACTTGGGTCCCGCCGCTCCTGTCCTACCGAGTACAGCTGGCCCGACTCCCCCGGAGATCCTCGCGGCCATCCGCAAGATGGTCGCTCAGGGGGGAGGGACACTCTTCGTGGACTCTTGGGACCGGAGCACCGAACAAGCCTTCATCGAAGGTCACGACCAGGCGAGGGTTCAGCAACTTCAGGGAAGTCTAGGCGGGATGCGGGAGTGGCTCAGCTCGATCCCCGTCCATGCGGCCATCGCTCTCCTGGAGGATCCGGACCCACAGCTCCAATCTCTGGCCGACGCGGTCGTGCATCTCGGATGGGAAGAGGAGGAGGGGGGCCGACTCCGGGTCGCCTCCGTCCCCAAACTCAAGGGGAGGCCGCTCGCGGATTCGCGGTTCCTATTCACGCTAGTTGGCGGACGGTTCCAGTGTCCCCCCTTGCCACGCCCCGGTTTTCGAGCGCCGGTTGGCCCTCCGGATCCGGACCCAGAGCTCGGTGCGGCCTCCCTATGGCCCGGGTCGGCTGCCTTTGCGCGAGCGTTCGGGCGTCTCGCCACGCATTCGCTGACCGGCTTCGAGCTCGCTCCCGAGATGCCTCATCGTGTCGTGGAGGCGCTCGCGTTTCCCTTCGCCGCCCACGTCTTGCGATCCGGGGGAAGGGTTCTGTGGATTCCCTCCCCGCAGAGCCCGCCCAGCACGTTGCTCGGGGAACTCTCTCGTTTCGTACCGCCGGATTGGGTTCGCGAGCGCCTCAGGATCCTCTCGGCGGCTGGATCGGACAAGGCCCTGACCGACCTGCGCGAGGTCGTCCTGCCCATTCGAATGTCGGCCACCGAGGGAAAGGAGCCTCGCCCCGCGACCGCCGCACCGGTCGGCCCCGCGTTCCCAGAGGCCCACCGATTCCTCCGGGACACCGGCGAAGGGAAGCCCTCCCTCTTCCTCCTCTCGTTCGACGGGCTGTTGGCGGTCGCCTCGGTCGGCGGGTTGACCTACCGGCCCTCGGAGTTCCCCCTCATCATGGGGGCCTACGTTCGGCTCCCAAATTTCCACGGTGTCGGATTCGGCCGGTCGGATGAACCCCTCACCGTCGCCGCCCTCCCTTCGACGGATACCCACCTCAAGCTCCGACTTCGGCACGGCCAGATCGTTCTGTTCGGCGCGCGCCCGAAGACGAACGCCCACCTCCTGTACTGGACCGACCCCGAAGGAAGGTATTCTCTCCTCCCGATCACCTGAACGACCTGGTTCCGGCCGGTGGGTTTCGGGCGCACGCATGGATCAGGCCTCCACGAGCCGACAGGTCGTTGCGGTCCGAGAGGACTTCTCGGTCGGAGGCCGAGGCTCAGAGCTTCTTGATCGCCTGAACGAGCTTCGCGACCGTCTCCTGCGCGTCGCCGTACAGCAGGCGGGCGTTGTCCTTGTAGAAGAGCTCGTTCTCGATGCCGGCGAAGCCCTTGCCCTGGCCCCGCTTGAGGACGAGAACGTTCTTCGACCGGTCGACGTCCAAGATCGGCATCCCCTGCAACGGACTCCCTGCGCGGCGTGCGGCGGGGTTGACGACGTCGTTCGCCCCGATGACCACGACCACGTCGGCGCTCGGAAACTCTGGGTTGATCTCTTCCTGGTCGAACAGGCGATCGTAGGGGACGCCTGCCTCGGCGAGCAGTACGTTCATATGGCCGGGCATTCGACCTGCGACCGGGTGGATTCCGAACTTGACGGTCACCCCCTTCGACTCGAGGGCGTCCATGAGCTCCTTCACCTTCTGCTGCGCCTGAGCGACCGCCATCCCGTAGCCCGGCGTGATGATCACTTTCGACGCGTACGCCATCATGACCGCCGCGTCATCGATATCGATCGGCTTGAGGGCCCCCGACACGGTTCCGCCCTCCTCGACCTTGGCGCCGTAGGCAGCGAACAGCACGTTCGCGAGCGATCGGTTCATGGCCCGGGCCATCACGATCGTCAGGAACGAACCGGCCGCGCCGACGAGAGTTCCGGCGATGATCATCGCGTACGCCGCCGCACCGGCTGAGGTGTCCACGAGGGCGAAGCCGTCGAGGGCCACGGCCACCCCGGTCAGGGCATTGTACATCGAGATCACGACCGGCATGTCCGCCCCGCCGATCGGAAGCGTCATCAGGATGCCGTAGCCGAGCGCGAGGAGGAAGAACGGCCAGAGCCAGAACCCTCCTGCGAACACGAGCAGAAGGCCCCCAGAGATCCCGGCGACGACGAGGACTGCGATGTTCGTCGGTTGCTGTCCGGGAAAGGTCACCGAACGCTGGGTCATCCAGCCCTGGAGCTTGAGAAAGGCGATCACGCTCCCGGAGAACGAGACGGACCCGATCAATCCCCCGGCGACGGCCAGGGAAAGAAAGCCGGTGGATTCGGTGTAGGCGACGAGCTCCACGGCCGCGATCGACGCCGCAGCGCCCCCGCCCATCCCGTTGAAGATCGCGACCATCTGGGGCATGTCGGTCATCTTGACGCGCTTCGCGGCGTAGAAGCCGAGGAAGCCACCGACCGCGGTTCCGACGACGATCCAGGGCAGGTTACCGATCCCGGGAACGAAGAACGTGACGAGGACCGCGACCAGCATCGCCGCTCCGGCGTAGACGATCCCGCTGCGGGCCGTCTTCGGATCGCTCATGCGCTGGAGCGCGAGGACGAAGAAAAGGATCGTCAGGATGTAGATGGGGTCGATGAAGTCGATCATCTACCCGCCCTTCGATTTCGAGCGGTCGAACATTTGCAGGATCCGGTCGGTGACGACGTAGCCGCCGGTGACGTTCATCGCCCCCATCACCACCGCCACGAACCCGAGGATCTCCTCGGCGAAGGTGCTCGCGAACCCGAGGGCCACCATCGCGCCGATGAGGACGATGCCGTGGATGAAATTCGACCCGGACATGAGCGGGGTGTGTAGCAAGGTCGGGATCCGACTGATCACTTCGTAGCCGACGAAGGCAGCGAGGACCACGATGTACAGGGCCGCCCAGACCTCGGCGATCATGCTGAACCCCCGACGAGCGCTTGGGTGGGCGCGTGAACGACCGTGCCGTCCTTCGTCACGAGCGTGGCCTGAAGGATCTCGTCCGGGTACTCGGTCGCGAGCGATCCGTCCCGAGTTCCGAACAGGCCGAGGAACGCAAGGAGATTCTTTGAGAACATTTGGCTCGCGTGATACGCGACCCGGCTCGGTAGGTTCGTGGGTCCGACGATGGTCACTGACCCGGTCAGAACCGTCTCGTCCGGTCGCGTGAGCTCGCAGTTGCCGCCCGACTCCGCGGCGAGGTCGACGAGGATGGCCCCCGGCTTCATTCGCGACACGGTCTCCCGCGTGACCAGGGTGGGGGCCTTCTTACCCGGAATATTGGCTGTCGTGATCACGATATCCGACTGGGTCACGGCGGCTGCCACCATGCCCTGCTCCTGGGCCTTCTCCTCTGGAGTTAGCTCCCGGGCGTACCCGCCTTGCCCTTCCGCGTTGATCGAAAGCTCGAGAAATTTCGCGCCCAGGCTGCGGACCTGCTCGCCCGCCGCGCGGCGCACATCATAGCCCTCGACGACCGCCCCGAGGCGACGCGCGGTCGCGATCGCCATGAGACCGGCCACCCCTGCGCCGAGGACGAGGACCTTCGCGGGACGGATCGTCCCGGCCGCCGTCGTTAGCATCGGCAAGAGCCGGGGGGAGAGTTCCGCGCCCAAGATGACCGAGGCGTATCCGGCCACAGTGGCCTGGGACGAGAGCACGTCCATGCTTTGTGACCGGGTGATCCGGGGAAGAAGTTCCAACGCGAAGGCGCGGGTCCGGGCGGCGACCAGGGCCCGCACCAGCTCGAGGTGTCGGGAGGGATACAGCAGCGAGATCGTCACCGTCCCCGGGGCATAGCGTGCGACGGCGGCCGGATCTGGAGGCTGCACCCCGACGAGAATCGTTGCCTCAGCCAGCTTTGTGGCGTTCGGGACGACGAGGGCACCCGCTGCCGTATACTCGCTATCGGGAAAACCGGCCGAGGCTCCGGCGCCGGTCTCGACGACGACCTCCCATCCCCTCTTGACGAGTTTTCCTGCGACCTCGGGCACGATGGCGACCCGACGTTCGCCAATAGCCGATTCCTTCGGAACGGCGAGGCGGATGACCATGGCCATCGTCCACGGGGCGGGGATTATACCCTTGGCGAGCCCCCGGCGCCTCGGGAGGATGGGCCCCTCGGTGGGCCCGTATCCTCTCTCGAGAACCGGAGATGAGCGGCGGTTTCGGCCGTGCCGAAGGATCAGGACCTCAGCTCGTGCCGCTTGGTTGCGGCGGGTCCGCATGCTCGTCGGTCGCCATCGCTCGGATTCCATCGCGATAGGCGTGGGTGAGCAGGCCGAGGGCCTGGGCCCGTCGGACCCCCAGGCCGCCGAGGATGGGGCGCGGGGCTCGATCGAGGCGGGCCGGCTGCTCGGCGAGACGAGCTTCCTTGAGAGGCCCAACGTCCAAGTGGAACTCACGAAATAGGCAGGACGCGAACTCGAGCGGTGAAGTGGTCTCCGGCGACGCCACATGCAGCGTGCCCGTTTCCGGGTGTTCGGTCAGCGTCAACAGAGCACCGGTTACATCGGGAACCCAGGTCGGGGTGATCCGTTGGTCCGAGTACAGCGGGAAGAGCCGTCCCGCTCGACCTCGGGAAAGTAGGTTTCGAGCGAAGTCCGTCTTGTGCTCGAAGCGGGCGCGGTACGGGTAGGAGATGCGCATCGTCAGGGCGGGCGCACTCGAGTGTCGGATTCGTTGCTCCCCCATCCCCTTGGTGTACCCGTACCAGCTCAATCGCGGACCGAGCGGGCTCGGTAGGTCGTTCTCCTGATACGGTCCCGCCGTACCATCGAACACGAAATCCGTGGAGAGGTGGATGAGCGGAGTCCGGCTTGCGGCGCTCGCCTCCGCGAGCCAGCCCGGGAATTCGGCGTTCATTCGCCAGGCGCTGTCGGCTCGCGAGGAAGAATCGGAGTTCTTCTGGGGATCGGACTGGCGTTCCCGTTCACATCCATCCACGTCGGTGCGGGCGGCGAAGTTGATCCACGCGACGTCCCCGGACCGGGGTGCAAGGAGGTCGCGTACGTCGTGTTCGTCGGTGAGGTCGATGCGATGAAACTGGTGCACGTCGAGGTTCAGTTCCGCAGGGTCCGACCGGCCCACCGCGTGTACCTCGAATCGTGCCGTCGCCTCGGCGGTGAAGTCACTCCCCACCAGGGAGGTGGATCCGAAGACGAGGATCGGCCGTTTCATCGAATCCCTCCTGAGGTTCGGCGAGCGTGCTCGCACCCTCGGTCCACCCCCTCCATCGTACCGGGGGATATCTCTATGGCGAGGTCTGGCTAGCCCGCCACGTGCGCGTCCTCGTGACCGGTGGCGCCGGCTTCATCGGGGCGAACCTGCTGTACCACTGGGCAGAACGGCACCCCGAGGACGAGCTCGCGACGCTCGATGCCTTGACCTACGCGGGCCACCTAGAGTCGATCCGCCCGCTGCTCGATTCGGGGCGAATCCGGTTTGTTCACGGCGACATCGCCGACCCGGCCGTTGTCCGGGAAGCGGTCCGAGGGATCGATACCATCGTGCACTTGGCCGCGGAATCCCATGTCGACCGTTCCATCGAGGCACCCGCCCCCTTCGTCCGGACCAATGTGGTAGGCACGCAGGTCCTCCTCGACGCCGCGCGCGCCTCGGACGTCCGTCGGTTCCATCACGTCTCGACCGACGAAGTCTTCGGGTCCCTCCCCCTTGAGGACCGCGAGACCCGATTCACCGCGACGACTCCGTACGACCCCCGAAGTCCGTACTCCGCGACCAAGGCGGGAGCGGACCACCTCGTCCGGGCCTATCTCCACACGTATGGATTGCCGGTGACAATCTCCAACTGCGGCAACAACTACGGTCCGTACCAGCACCCGGAAAAACTCGTTCCCAAGGCCATCACACGGCTCCTGAACGGCCAGCAGGTCCCTCTCTACGGGGACGGACGCAATGTCCGGGATTGGATCTTCGTCGGCGACCACTGCCGGGCGCTCGACTTGATCGTCCAGCAGGGCCGTACCGGCTCGACCTACCTGATCGCGGGCGAGGGGGGGCACTCCAACCGTGAGTTGGTCGGCAAGATACTCGCCGTCCTCGGTCTGGGCGAGGAACGGATCGAATACGTCGCCGATCGACCCGGCCATGACCTCCGCTATGCCCTCGATGCCAGTCCGAGCCTGCTCGAACTCGGGTGGCGGCCCCAGGTCGGATTCGAAGAGGGCCTCACGGCGACGATCGAATGGTATCGCTCCCGACGAGACTGGTGGGAACCGCTCGCTGCGCCCGAGAGGGCTGGCCGATAAGGACGTATGGCAGCCGACGCCATCCTCGGGAACGCATGACGACCCTCCCCGAACGGATTCGAACCATCGACCCGACCGAGGTACGCATCGATGGAGCGACCGTGCTCGGGCGATCGATCCATCAGGACCCGCGCGGATTCCTGATTGAAACGCTCCGTGCCGACGACCGGACCGTCCAGGGGCAGGAATTCGCGATGAGTTACACTTCCGTGACCGTGTCCGGCCAAATGCGGGACAAGGACCGTTGGCACGCCCACCGGCTCCAAGAAGACCGGTTCGTCGTCCCCCTGGGCGAGATGATCCTCGCCTTGTACGACGCCCGGCCGTCCAGTCCGACCTCCGGCCGGCTGGAGGCGATCCGGATGGCCGGGGTTGCGGTCGGCAATCCCGCGACCCCCTCGGGGACTCGAACGGTCGAAACCCATCTCGTTCGGATCCCTGTCGGAGTCTACCACGGGATCGCCAATCTGCATTCCTCCCAGCCGTTCGTTCTTCAGAACTATCCCACCCGACTCTACGATCCCTCCGACGAGGGACGGATTCCCTTCTCGGAGTGCCCTATCCCGACCCTGGGGGGCCGACCTTTCGATTGGACCCTGGTCAAGGTGAAGCGTCCGTGAAGGGACTCCTGCTCGCGGGCGGTCACGGCACCCGCTTGCGCCCCCTCACGTTCACCGGCAACAAGCACATGATCCCGATCGCCAACCGTCCCATGCTGTACTACGGACTCGAGCATCTCAAGCAGGCCGGGGTATCGGAGGTCGCCGTCATCCTCGGCCCGATCACGGAGGGGATTCGGGAGGGGATCGGCGATGGCCGACAGTTTGGCCTCCGGGTGGAGTACGTCACGCAAGGAGAACCGCTCGGTCTCGCGCACGCGGTGAAGTGCGCCCGAAGCTTCCTCGGGGACGACCCGTTCCTGATGTATCTAGGGGACAACCTCCTCGAAGATGGCCCGGGACCCTACCTCGATGCCTTCCGGTCCGGATCGCCGTCGGCGGTGGTCGGGGCCACGACAGTCCGGGACCCGAGCCACTACGGGGTCGTCGAGCTAGACGAGCAAGGTCGGATCGTCACCATCGAGGAGAAGCCCAAGCGGCCGCGGTCCCATCTCGCCCTCGTCGGGGTGTACCTGTTCACCCCCGAGGTGCACGAGATCATCGACGGGCTCTCTCCTTCCGCGCGGGGCGAGCTCGAGATCACGGACGCGATCCGGGCCCTGAGCGAGAAGACCCATCGGGTCCGGGTCATCCGCCTGTCCGGCTGGTGGAAGGACACGGGGCAGGTCGCGGACATCCTGGAAGCGAACGAACGGGTGCTGGCCACTCGACCGCCGAGCTTCTTCGAGGTGCACGGGGAGGTACACCCCGGCGCCCGGATCATCGGTCATGTCGGGATCGGCCCCGGCAGCGTCGTGGAAGAGGGAGCGACGGTCCGGGGTCCCACGGTCGTGGGGGCCAACGTCCGGATCGGGGCCGGGGCCTACGTGGGCCCGTTCGTCGCGATCGGGGACGGAGCGACGGTCCGCCAGGCCGAGATCGACCGGAGCATCCTGATGGAGAATGCGACCGTGGACCTGCCGACCCGGATCGTCGACAGCATCATCGGACGGGGGACCTCCCTGCGCCAACGGACCCAGCGCCCGGCAGGACAATCCTTCGTCTTGGGAGACTCGAGCCAGGTGAACCTCTAGGGCAAGGCCCGCCCGATCCTCTCTCTCACGCCGGGGGTGCCTTCGCCCCTAATCGAAGGAGCTCTCCCCGGTCCGTCGACGTACTTTGGCCAACCGAGGGAAGGGGCGGCGGCGGGCTACCTCCCCTCGACCACTCACCGGTGGCGTGGATCGCGGCCGGAAGGTTGATGGCCGTCGGAAGGTTCCGAGCTCCGAACGTGGCAAGGCGCAGGGCCGTTGCGGATCCGGTCGTCCGGCCGGTCGGCCGCTGGACCGACGCGGTCATCGAGGGCGACGCGCTCGCCGTGCTGTCGTCCTATCCCTCGGAGAGCGTCCACCTCGCGGTCACCTCCCCTCCATACAATGTCGGGATCTCGTACACCGGGTACTCGGACGACCGGCGGCACGAAGAGTACCTGAGCTGGCTCGGCTCCGTCTGGGGAGCCTTACACCGCGTGCTCGTGCCCGGGGGGCGGTTCGCGCTCAATGTGGCCCCCACCTCGATCAAGGACTTCCGTCCAATCCACCACGACCTCTCGACCGACCTACGCGCAAGGGGGTTCATCATGCGGACCGAGATCATCTGGTACAAGCAGACGATGGGCCGGCGCACGGCCTGGGGGAGCTGGAGGAGCCCGTCGAATCCGCACGTGGTCCCATCCTGGGAATACGTTCTCGTCTTCTCCAAAGGTCGTTGGAAACTCGATGGCAGACCAGAGGACGCGGACATCACGTCCGCGGAGTTCCAGCAGTTCTCGGACGGTTACTGGGCGATCCCCCCCGAGCGAAGGAGGGCCGGTCATCCGGCCCCGTTCCCGGAAGCGCTCATCGAGCGGCTGGTCAAGTTCTACTCCTTCCGCGAGCAGACGGTCCTCGACATGTTCGGAGGGACCGGCACGGTCGCCGCCGTCGCTCGGCGAACCGGACGTCATTATGTCCACATCGATTCCTCATCGGAATACTGCGCCCTGGCCGTCGATCGGATCCGGCGCGCGAGTCCGCCTTCGGACCGGCCGGCGATTCCCCCGCCCGAGCTCTGGACCTACTGAGAGAGGGGAGGGCCGACGCCGCGAGCTCCTCCGGCCGCCGATTCGGACCGGTTCCCACCGGGCCCGCCAGGCTCGGGGCGGAGGGGCGTGGGCAGCAAGCGACGCGCGAGCTCGGTCACGGCGAAATCGAGAAGCGGTTCCAGGTTCACTGTGTCGGCGCGGTTGTAGCGTATGAGTCGTTCGAGCGCGCCCGATCGACCCTGACGATGCTGTTCCCACAGTCGGACGGCGTCGAGGCCATGGATCCCCTCGACCCCAGCGCGGTCCCCCAGTCCCAGGGTCTGCTCGATCCGCTTGAGACCGCCCGCATAGCCGATCCGATAGAGGAGGAATCGCAGGTCGATGTGGCCGGGGGGGACGATCAGATCCGGGAATCGTACCAAGAGGAAAGGCACATCGAACCGGATCCCGTTGAACGTCACCAGGAGTTGGAATCGAGCCAGATAGGCTGGAAGTTCCTCGAGGTCTTCCTCCGCCACGAAGGTGCGGGTCGCACCGCCGCCGTGCACGCTCACGGTGGTGACGATCCCTTCGTACGGCGAAAGCGACGTCGTCTCGATGTCAAGGAACGCCGTCTCCCGGTGAAACGTAGGGTACAACCTCCATGTCTCGGCGCTGGGGAGGCGGTGGGCGAACCAGACTCCCCGGCGCTCGGAGAGCGCGAGCTCGCTGGCGATCAACTCGCGGTCGAGGCTCGCCTGCCGGGGAGCATGGACGAGACCGGACCCGGCGGACCCCCGAAGGTCCGACCAATCGAGGATCCCTCGACTCCACAGGGCGGCCTCCGTTGCTAGTCCAATTCCCTGGAGGTGGACGAAGGTCGATCGGAGCATGGTAGAGTACCGTTCCGTGCGTCCCAGCGTGTAACGGTGCGGTCCCATCACGGCGAAGGATCGGCCCCGTCGACGGGCAGCGGGCCGAGGGATCGCGTCCGCTCTTTCACGAGAGCCCAGAACGCACGAACCCGCTCTGGGGGGAGGCGAGCTCCGTAGTAGGGCGCCCGAAGCTCGGCTTCCAACAGCTCCGGGTCATCCGAGTCCCAGATCAATCGAAGGATTCCCCCATCCACCTCCTCCTCGGAGGCGTAGACGCGTTTACGGGGGTCGGTGGAAATCGGTTCGCTCGCCAGGGAGTCGAGGGGCGGGTCCGGAGGCGGAGGGGGCCCAACCGTGAGCATCATCGGCGGGGGAGGGGGAGGGACCTTCAGTCGGATCCAGGCGACGACCGGCCAGTGGACCCGAGTCGCGCCCAGCGAAGGCATCGACCGATGTCAAACCGCGACGGGGAAAAGGCATGCGCCCTGAAGGAGGTCTCCACGGGCCTACCCATCGTTGTGGCTGATCGCGGGGCCGGTTCAATCCCGGCTCCGGCAGATTGAGATTCGCGGGGTCCGGCGCACGGGTTGCCTCAGCCCCGACGAGCCTCTCCCTTCGAGTACTATGGAGTCGAGACAGCCAATCGGGATTCCCGGACCGAGGAACGCGGCGCACAGACTGCGAAGTTGCTCGGTCGCCGGCTCGGAGCTCCTCAGGGGCCCGCGGTCGGCATCGGGCCCCGAACTCCCCGAAGTGCGTGTAGCGTGCCGAGCCCCAGATAGTGCAAGTGGGTCCGTCGATCTTTGTAGTATAGGAGTACCAAGATGGCCTCGCGGACCGGCATACTCAGTAACAGCAATCCGACGAGAGGGAACCGTCTCCAGTATCGCGCCCAGGTTCGGAGTACGTCCCGTGCCACGTAGTAGTGTCGGATCGGCTGGATCCGACGTACGGGCGGTGACAGGGACCCACCTGACGAGCCGGCCGTCTCCCCCCGCTGGTGCCAGATCCGGGCCCCGGCCACCTGGAGGAGCCGTCCGCCCGCAGCGCGAAGCCGTAGGGTGAACTCGAAATCGACCGCGTCCAGGAAATAACTCTCATCGAAGTCGCCCACCCGCTCGAGGACCTCGAGCGGAACGAACAGGCCCGAGTTGGTCCCGAGGTAATCCTCCGAGAGCCCCTCGGGGAGGCCGGGGCTCCTCCGCCGCCAATAGCCCGCGAGGAAGTCGTCGGTCGGAAGCGCAACAGGTTCTTCATTGCAAGCTTCTAGGGCCCCGAGAGAGTGACTCCCGGAGACCTGGTCGTATGCCTCGAGCAGTCGCCGTGCCGCCTCCGGCTGGAGGATCGAGTCGTGGTCCAGGAGGAGTGCAAAGCGGTCCCCTGCTGCTCGGGCGGCCCGGATCGCCTCATTGAAGCGGACGGGGAGACCCTGGTTCGACGGATGGTACTGTTCAGTTATCCGCGCGTGGCCCTGCGCGCGGGCCCGACTCACCAGGCGCTGGATCTCCCCAACCGTGGTCAGGCGCGAGCCGTTATCGATCACGATCAGGTGGTCGAGCTGGGTCACGGCTGCCTCTACGGCCTTCTCGAGCATCCGGGGTTCGGGGTTGTAGGTGACAAGGATGCCGCACACCCCCCGCCCTGACCCGGTGCCGTGTGGAGCGGCGGACCGCCGCGGCTCGGGGAGATCGTCCGCGTTCGTCATGACGTAGTGGTCTGATTCAAGTAGACGGACTTGAGCGATAGGCCATCGCTCCAATCCCCGGTTAGGCCGAAATAGACTCCGTCTTCATAGATCGGGAGGGTGAAGTCGAGCGTGACGAGAGTCCAGGAGCCGTCCGGCGCCAGAGTGCTGCCGGCGATCGGCCGGGTCGCGAGAGGTTGGGGGGCGGTCTGGTTCCGGAATATCCCGAGGGAAAGGTGGTCGGCGGGCGTAGCGTTCGTCGCGGAAAGCCAGAACGACAGCGAGTAGTGGCCGGGAGGGAGGATCTGGGGTCCCTCGGTCCGAAGAAGGGCTGAACCGTTCACCAGGCGAGTGACGTGGACGGTCCCCGGTGGTGTGGAAGGGAACGTGGCGTTGGCGCCGCGGAAAGCCACTCCGGGCTCGTAATTCTGGACCGGGGTGAACGAGACGAGGCCGGACGGGTGCCCTCGCTCCAGGAGCATCGCTCCCTCATACTCTTCGACGATTGCATACGATCCGTTCTGCAGGAGGTCGTTGACCCAGGTGATCATCCGAGTGGTGTACGGACCGATGAACAACGGAGGCGGGTAGTCGAACCAGAACGACGCCGGGTCGGTGAGGGCAAACTGGACCGCCTCCCCGTGATAAGAACCGGGTTCGAACCAGACCGCGCGGTTCGTCAGGACCGGCATGTTCTCTTGGATGAGGACGCTTGCGTTTTCCGGCACCCTCTGGACCATGTCCCAAAGGGCTTGGTCCAGCGGGGTGATCGTGACGAGGTTGTGAATCTGGTAGTTCCGGAACGGGATCGAGTAGTAGCCTCCCGCGAAGGCGTTCCCCGGGCTGTAGGGCAGCACCACGGAACCGAGGGCGACGGCGAACAGGCCCACCTGGAACAGCTCGGGCTCTCGGCGTATCCCATCCGGAAGTCGCCATCGTCGGGTCCGCGGCTCAGTTCGCTTCAGAAGGATCGGCGCGGTTCGGGGCAATGGGACTGCGGCGTAACGGAATCGAAGGGCCTCGATCCACGAGACGAACAGGACGGCCCCGATGATGTAGAGATACTGGTAGGAGAATTGGGCGTAGTGGTCCGCCTTCGAGAGGAGGGCGAGCGGTAGATAGGGCAGCGTCAGGAAGACGTAGCGGCTCCGGCGGATCACCGGGAGGAACGGGATGATCAATAGGAGCAGTCCGATCACCTTCGCCGAAACGTCCTGCTCGAGCCCGCCCAGGAGGCTCGGCGAGCTCGGGTTGCCGGCGAGGTGGCTGTACGAGAGGGTGATCTCGGGGCCCTGGACGACGAAGGGTAGGATGAAGATCGCCAGGGCGGCGGCCCCAGCGGTCACCGCAAACCGCTGGTCGGCGAAGAAGCGTCGGAGCCCGAGGCCGCGGCCGCGTAGCTCCGATACAAACCGAGGGCCGAGCAGGAGCCCCACAAACAGGCCGGCCATGATGGCTCCGAGCGAACTCGTCAGCGCGGCAATCGTAAGGAAAACTGCCGCAGCAGCCGGACGGTTCCGGAGATGGAGAAAATAGGCAATCGGGAAGAAGACCGAGAAGAGGACCTCGTAGTGGTTCGGGTAGAAGGCGGCACCGAACAGAGAGTAGTTGAACAGGTAGAGGCCCTCTACGATGAGCGCGCGCGGGCGGCTTCCCCAGGCCTCGGCCGCGATGAGGAAGATGAAAATCCCACCGACGCCCATCAGGACGTCCTCGGCATATACGAGGGCCATCGGGTTCGGGAACACGCGGGTCAGCGGGGTGAACGCGAGGTAGATGAGATTCTGGGGCGCGGACTTCAGATGGCCGTAGTCAAGGCCCGGCGGGGAGCTCATGTTAGTGAGCACGTAGTTCGCCCCCACGTCCCAGATGGACAGGTTGAAGGTCCGTTCCATCAGAGTGCTGATCGATGCCCAGAGGACGGTGTAGACGCCGGCGAGAAGCCCGGCGACGGGGAAGTACGCCCGGGCCCGGCGCGCTCCGCCAATTCGCACGAACATCCCGAGGCCATGCGGAAGAAAAGAGTTCGGTGGCGGTCGGTTCTATGCAGGCCGGGCGAGGACGCGCCGCGCTTGGATAGAATCGCGATCCGCCGCCAGAACCCTAGAGGGTAGTTCAACGCTTGTCCGGGCTGGCTTTATTACCTGCATCCTGTCGTACTTTCAGGCGTCGGGGCCTTTCGGGGTCCTACCGGGACGCAGGCTGACTTCATGCGGGTGTTGATGGTTTCGCGGGCCTCCTACCCACTGCCTGCGAGCCAAGGCGGCACCGATGCGTACGCCCTTCGGACCGCGACCTACCTCGTCCCTCAGGGACACCAGGTCTTCCTCGTGGGACAGGGGCAGCCGGGTCCGGCCTTCGGCGAGGTGCGTTTCGTCCGTGTCCCGGCCCGGGTGCAGGTGACAAGCCGGTTGCGAGTCGCGTACTTCCTCAAAGGATTCCTGCTCAACATCGCGAGCGTGTTGACCGCTACGAAGTTCTTGCGCAAGGACCCCGACCGGATCGACATCGTCCACTGCAATTCGAATCTCGCCGTGGTGTTGCTGGGTCTGCTGTTCCCGGGCAAGCCTCTGGTCTACACCATGCACGATCCCCTCGTCCTTCCCCAGCGGGCGCGCCCCGCCACCTGGATCGATCGACTCATCCGCCCGATCAACAACGGGTTGTTCGAACGGTGGGCCCTCCGCCGGGCCGCACATGTGATCGCCGTGTCCTCCGAAATTCGCACCCAAGCCGAACAGGTGATCGGAGACAGCCGCAAGCTCACGTTGCTCTACCCATTCTCCAGGCCGGCGCATGCCGTGTCGACGGATACCGGCCCCTCGGAGGCGATCGAGCCGCCCTATGTGCTGAGTGTCGGTGCTCAGACTGGACGGAAGCGGTTCGACCTTCTGATCCGAGCTCTCGCCCTCATCCCATCTTCCATCGGGCTCGTCCTAGTCGGGTCCGGTTCTGACCGCCCTCGCCTAGGGCGTTGCGCCCGGGAGGTGGGGGTGACCGAACGAGTGGTCTTCCTCGACCATGTCAACGACGACCAGCTCTTGGGTCTGTACCGGGAGGCATCGGTCTACGCCCTAGCGTCCACCCGGGAGGGATTCCCTGCGACCCTCATCGAGGCCGCACTCAACGGGACCCCGACGCTCTACTTCACGGATGCGGCCCACGCCGACCTCGAGCGCTCGCAATCGGACTTCTTCCGGGTGATCCACTCACTGGAACCCGAACGGATGGCGGACGCGATCAATCGGACGTGGGCGGGCGAGCCTGGGCGAGTTCCGGATCGAGGTCGCATCGCCCAGTGGGCCCGAAGCCGCTTCCCCCCTCCCGAGGCGGTCGCCGGGGCCATTGACCGGATCTATGCCGGTGTGGTCGGGCCGATGATGCTGCGCGAACCGGCCGGCGTGACGGCGTAAGCGTCGCTGACTGACCGTCAAGGGTGTCGGACGGGCCCGGGCGACGCCTGCGCGCAAGTACAGTCCGGAAATCTGTCGCGCGGTCAGCCGGCCATCCGCTCGCCCTCTGCCAAGAGATGATTGGGCGAGACCCTTGCTACCGATCCCACCGCGAACCCGGCGTGTTCGAGCAGGACCGGGAGAGACTGGATAGTGAATACATGGTGATGCAACGCCCGAACTTCGAAGTTCCGTCGGGATCGGACCGCCAAACTGTCTTGGTCCCTCACGCCGGGGTCCATCGTGATATCGTGGGCTGCCAGTACCTCTGGCACATGACCGAGGTCATCCTCCTCGACGTCGTTCTGGAAGTCATCGAGGAGGTGGGCGACGGGGGTGGGCTTCCTCGCGTGGTCGAACGTTCGGGACCCCTCGGGAACCACGACCACGATTCGTCCCTTCGGACGGAGCACCCGCTTCCACTCTCGCAGAGCGCGAATGGGGTTCGCGAGGTGCTCGATGACGTGCGAGTTCAACACCGCACCGTAGGACTCCGACTCGATCGAGTCCAGGCGGGACGCCTCGGCCACGAGCTGCCGCCCCCAGTGGGATCCATTGAAGATCCGACCGTTCTGGACCCGTCCGACGTTGGACCACAGGGTCCTCGGAGCGAAGTTGACATTGTCCCAAGAGGTAAGGTATGGATAAACCGGTACCGAGCCCCTGGGCCCGAAAATCGCAGAGGGGCCTCCTACCTCAAGCCCGCTCGTCCCCTCGACATGGGCCTTCACGGACTGGTACCAGGGGAAGGAGGACGGTCGTCGGTAGTGGGCCGCGAGCGTCCGCGCCCACTCCCGGTTCCCGACGAGGGGCCGCATCCTCAGGAACAAGCGAAGGTCGTCACCGAATCGACCCATCGGTTCCGCTCCTTCCATCGCCCCGGTGCGCAGCCCCTGCCCGCATTTCATCCTGGTGGCACCGTCGGTCGGGCGATCGGATCGGTGGCCCAAAGGCCCTTCGAAGACATCGGCTGCGGCATAGGAGTGGCGCCACCCTTGGCTCCCCCGATAGGTTGAGCTCGCCCGCTCAGCCGATCCCATCGATGGAAATGGTTTCACACGCGTTCTGCTTAACTGCTAAGTGCCGCCAGCTTGACGTAGCTGCGGACGTTAGTGGCCGCGGGCTGAACGGATCGCCCGAAGGCTTTCCGCGTACACCCCGGCTCTATCGAACTCGTCTTTTACGAATGTCCTCATGGGTCTCTCGTTTTCGAGGGGGTTTCGGGCTTAGATGCTTTCAGCCCTTATCCCGGAGCGCGTGGCTGCTCAGCGATGCCTTGCCAGACAACTGATGGACTAGAGGCGCCGATTCCCCGTTCCTCTCGTACTGTGGGAACCTTCTCGTCAGAGACCCTTGCACTTCCGCCAAAAAGCAACACACCTGTCTCACGACGGTGTAAACCCAGCTCACGATCCCTTTTAATGGGCGAACAACCCCACCCTTGGTAGCTGCTGCACCACCAGGATAGGCAGAACCGACATCGAAGTAGCAAGCCTCCAGGTCGATAGGGACACTAGCTGGAGACAACACAGTTATCCCCGTGGTAACTTTTCTCAT
>JAKIWL010000004.1 GCA_022750055.1 Thermoplasmata archaeon | reverse complement strand
GAGCGGCGTCCACAGGAACGACGGCGCCCCGATCCCGTGCAGGGGAGCCGGAGCGAGTGCGGCCGGGGAGCTCCCCGGCATCGAGAAGGAGAACCCCCCGATCGCGATCAGCAGGACCAGCAGGGTCCAGAACGACGTTCGGCGACGGACTAGCGGGGCTCCACCATCTGAGGCGGGCATAGGGCGCCCACCCGGGTTCTGAAATAAATACCTTTGTAAGTTTGAAGGGGTATTATTCACTATGTCCCATGAATCGTGTGCGATTCGGCGACAGCCTGCGGTTGGATTGCAGAATCCGCTAGACTTCATGGCTCGATTCCTCGAGCGAAATGCCCGTGACCGGGCTACGGGTCCCGACCAGATTCGGGAAGGGAGGTGAGCAGCTGCCCAGGGGGAGTTGCCGAACCCCGACGATTTACCCGCCACCACCCCGGCCGAACCATGGGTCCTCGCTCGAATCCGTAACGAACCTGGTCTGGGGAATGGTTCAATAGTGGCAAGCCCGTTGCATCCGCGTGGGTCCCATGGTACAGAAGGTAAGCGAGGTCGTCGGGTCGTCCAAAGCCGGATTCGCGAAGGCCGCGGAGAACGCCGTCACGGTCGCGGCGCGAACGGTGCGGAACATCCGCTGGTTCCGGGTTTCGGAACTAGAGGGATCGGTCAAGGACGGCAAGATCGCCGAGTACCACGCTACGGTCAAGATCTACTTCGACCTCGAGGGGACCGAATAGGCCGGTCTGCTCGCTCGGTCGCTCAATGCGGTAGGAACCTCTAGCCTCAGGGGCGACATCGCCCGGGGTCGCTGTCGAGAGGGGGCGACCCTCCACCGCGGCCGATAGTTCGCTCCCTTCCCACGGATGGGACCGGGAAGGGCTCCCCTTCCGACGTCTCGAACCGGAGTCCGCGATGCTCGCTAACCCGGATCGGCCCACTGAGCCCGCGCCGGGCGGCCTAATCCTGTTGGTGGGCCGATTCGGAGAGGGGCTATGGATTCGTCTTCTCTGCCACCACGGGCTTTCCGCAGGCCGGGCAGAACTTCGAGTCGAGCGCCACCGCCTTCCCGCAGGACGAACAGGGATGTGTGACCGGAATCTCTTCGCCTCGGGTACGGGCGGGCATCCGCCGGGCGATGAGGATCGCCGTCGCAAGGGAACTCACGGCCGTGATCACGAGGAGGGCGAAGGCGACGATGACCCCAAGGAAGAGGATCGGAAGGAGTGAGCCGAGACTCGAGAACGCGGCGAGCGACCCGTTCCCGGACCCGCCGTTCCCACTCCCATTGTGATTTCCGTTGTTCCCGTTGCCGTTCGGATTGACCTGGATAGTCTGAGTTTGCGAGGTGATGGAATTCGGAGTGGGGGACGAGCTATCGGTCACCTGGACCGAGACCCCGAAGGACCCCGACTGAGTGGGGGAGCACGAGAAAGTTTGGGGGGCCTGAGTCGCTTCGCTGGAGGGCGCTGACCCGCTGGAACAACCGTTGGGCAGATTGCTCCACCGCAGCTGGTACGGGCTCTGCCCCCCTGTGATCTGAAAGTTGATAGTGAGTTGCGTGTTCTCGTTCAAGGTACTCGGCGAAAGTGTAAGGGTAACGGAGAGCGACGACGCTAGGACCGCAGCGGCCGAATGGGGATGCGCCTCCTCCCAACCTCGGGCCTCAGTTCCGGAGGGGGCAAGGTAGGTGAGGGGTCCCGGTCCCGTGCGAGACCCGACCATCGCCCCTAGGTACAAGGTCGCTGAGATCGCGAGGAGGACGCTGAGGGCGAGGCTGATTCCGCGGGTGAAATTGCGGGTCGGAAGGGGCGGACGCCGGAGCGAACCTGGGGGGGACATGCGCGAAACGACGCTGGAGCGACTGAATTAAGGTTTGGTTCGACTCCCCTCGACCCGGCGGGCATCCTCAAATCCACGACGGGATCGGACTTGTCAGGCGCCACCTGTCTGCCTGTGGGTTGTCTGCCCGCACACGGACGTGGGCCGGCAGTGGGTGTCGACTCAGGGTTTAGTGCCTGCGCGTCGCGCCGCCACCCTGAGCGAATCGAAAGCGTTAGAACCCTGCTTACCTCTAGCACGGCCGATGCTGGCGAGAGGGTCGGCTCTGGTCTGGATCGTGGCAGGATTGAGCGTGTTGAGCTACGGGGCCCTCCCGGACCACTTGGGAGGGTTCGCTTCGGGCCCGATTGGTGGGAGCGCTTTGCCAACGGCACCGGGTTTGGCGGCCCTGCCGGCTCAGGGCCCGAGCGCCCCTTCCCTTGCCCCGACGTTGGCCGCGCGGGCCGCACACGCCCACCAAATCCTCGCGAACGCGAAGGCGGCCCACATCCCGAACCGAGACCTCTACGTCCCCAACATGATGGGCGGCGGCTATCTCTCTGGCGGGGTCGTCCACCCCCTGACGACAGTCGCTCCCGCCCCGATGGGGATCGGAGACTTCGGGGTCCGTAACACGACCGGCACGCCGACCCCGTACATGATCCAGAGCACCGGTTGGGAAGGGAGCCTCACCCTGAACCGGATCGACTCCTTCCTGATCGATAACGATGGGCCTGACACCTTCACCGTCCAGCTGAACACCGTGACGACGAACACGACGGTGTGGGGCAACTCGAGCGGGAGCTATTGGATCCAGAACGTCTTCGACTACACGCCGAGTTCGCAGTCCCTCATCTTCATCGACAACATCTGGAACTTCTCTAGCCCGTCCGGGGCTCAACCCGCGAGCACCTTCTACTCGTACAACGGTACCCCGGTTCCCTCGGTCGGCTACTACTTCGACCTCGGACCCCTGTTGACCGTGCCCATGCCCTTCACTATTCACCTGTACGTGAACACCAGTACCACGGTCAACGGCACCACCCTCTTCGCCTACCCGACAGTCCGATTCGGCTACAACATCCTGAACGCTACCGGGGTGAGCACCCACCACGGCGTGTACGACACGGTCCTGTTCAATTCGAACGCCCGCTTGTTTCGCGTACCTCTCACAAAGTTCATGGTGAACGGGGCCCACCTGACCCCGACGAACTTCCTCCTGTACGACTCCGAACTCATGCTCGGAGGGCCGGGGGGAGGGACGACCGCGTCGATCTACGGGATCAACGGTTCCGAGAGCCTGAGCTACCTGAACGGCGGAACCAACAGCTTCCAGAGCGACCCCACCGCCTGGAACGTCGGAACCGATACCGGCGAGACCTCCGAGGGGATCGCCGAGTCGTATGCGAGGGCCGGGACCGTCTCGCTCAGCGCCGGTCCCTCCCTCCCGATGCCACTGTGGAACGCGACGCCCGGCGGCGAAGTCGGCCGGGCCCGCGTGGCCGGCGGGCTCGACCCCTCGAATGGGTTCCTGTTCGTAAGCCCGGGAAAGAACTTCACCCGGTCGACGGCGGCCTGGGCCCCGACGGAGCCCAACGGGGCGTTCGACTTCACCCTCCCTCCCGGGAACTACACCGTCGAGGCGATGATGAGCGAGTACGACCCGTGGAACCTCACGATCGATGCGAAGAACGGGACCACCAACGGGAACATCGTGCTGACCCCCGACGCCGCGAGAGGGGTGTACACGCCGCTCGTGGCCTGGAACGATGGCCAACTCGCGGGCATCTCCAGCCGCGGCGATGGGACGCTCGGGAACCCGTACCTCATCCTGAGCAATCAGCACGCGGGCCTCGACCCGCTCTTCGGGGAATCGAACGACTATCTGTACCTCGTGTTCCCCGGACTACTCATCGCCAACACGAACGCCTACGTGACGGTTCAGCAGCCGGCGTCGTTCGGCTTCACGTATCCTGACGCCTACCTCGCCGGCCTGACCCGGAACGGACTCCCGTTCACGAACCACCTTCAGCTCGAATTCTACAACGCCTCCCGCGTCACCCTATGGGGAGCGAGCGACATCACCGGGTGGTTCTTCGGGCCCGATTACGGTCCGGAAGCCGGCCTGCCGCTCGCCAACGTGGTCTTCTGGGACGTTTCGAACTCCCTCATCGCCGGGAACACCTTCGTGAGCCAGGGTAGCTCGCTCGTCCTGCTGAACGGACCCGCCACCGGCGGCGGGAATGTCGTGTGGGGGAACACGTTCGAGAACGGTCTCCAGGCGGCCGCTTTTCTCAACTACGGCGCCCCCGGGGGCCTCTTCGAGTTCGAATCCGGGGACCTCGTGTACAATAACTATGTCACGACCACGCTTCCGGCGTTCAGCCCGAGCTCGAACCTTTGGAGTGGGGCGGGCCAGACCAATCAGAACGACTGGAACCTCTCTGAGATCGAACCGGCGACGGTCTCCCGGGTCGTCAATGGGTTCACCCTATCGGGGAGCGTGGTCGGGTCGCCCTGGCAGTGCGGGAACGCCTGGGGCGCCTTCACCTCCGTTACCCCGGTCCCCTACAACGCCAACGGCTCGATCGTCACGGGCGGGGACTACTGTCCGTACCCCGTTCACCCGGCCACGTACCCGGTGACCTTCACCGAAACCGGCCTCAGCAACGGAACCTGGTCGGTCCTGCTCGCAGGGGAGACCCGCTCGGCGAGCGCAAGCTCCCCCATCTCGTTCGCCGAACCGTTCGGGACCTGGGCGTTCACCGCGTCCACGGCGCCGGGGATCCTCGTTACCCCCGGCTCGGGCAATGTCACCGTCGCCGGCTCGGCCCAGACGATCCCGATCGCCTTCACCCTGCCCGCCCCTCCTCCTCCCCCGCCTCGGTACACGGTCACTTTCACGGAGACGGGCCTGCCCTTCGGAAGCTGGTCGGTCCTCTTCCGCAACGAGACGGCGAGCACTCTCGTGGGAGACTCGATCGCCTTCTCGGCGGTGGCCGGGACCTACTCGTTTTCCATCCTTCCGCAACCGGGGTACACGGCCTCGCCCTCGTCGGGCTCGGTCACCCTGCCCGGAACCGGAAACGGCGTATCGGTGACGTTCTCCCCTCCGCCGAGGGCTCCGTCGGTCTACCCGGTGACCGTCTCGGAGAGCGGACTCGCCCTCGGGACCGCCTGGAGCATCACCCTGAATGGGGATACCCTGAGCACCTTCGGAGCCAGCCTCATCTTCGAGCAGGCGAATGGATCGTACGCCTACCAGGTGGCGGGGGTCGCCGGGTACGCCGCGCCGCCGAACGGGATGGTGAGCGTGAACGGCGGGGCCGCCTCCGTTACCCTCCCGTTCGCACCCCTGGATGGCTACCTCAACGGGACGGTCTCGGTGCCCGGCGCCATCGTCGTCGTGAACGGGAATGCGGTCCCGGCTTCGACCGGTTCGTTCAGCATCACCCTGCCCCCCGGAACGTATGCGGTCTCGGCCACCCGATCCGGCTATGCCCCGTACGACAACACGGTCACGATCGCCGCGGGGAAGGCGACCCATCTCGCGATCGCGCTTCAATCGGTACCGTCCCCTTCCGGGTCGGCCCTCTCTTCCGTACAGTTCGGGGGCCTGATCGGTGCGATCCTGGTCCTCGCACTGGCAGTCGGGATCGCCGGCTGGCTCGTTCGCGCCAGGACCAAGCCGGAGACGAGCGGGAGTCCGAGGCCCTGGGACGAGTCGGTGACCCCCCCGCCCGACCAGAAGGCACCGTAGGCGTCCGCACCACCCCCCCGTTGCTCGTCGCGCCGTATCGAGTCATCGGAGGCTTCGTACCGGGCCACGAGACGGGAGAAGTCACGGTCCCCGCCGCCGTCGGGACCTCGGCAAGATCGACCCGCGCGAACAGGGCGCGACGGCGCCGACGCATCCCTACGAGCGGGCGACCGCGACGAGCACCGGGGGAGGGGGACCGCCCAGGTAGGAGCCACCGCCTCCGTAACAGGCGTACGGTACTCCGCAGGCCCCCGGGTTTCCCAGGCTCGCGCTGACCTGGAGAACCGCCCCAGAGGTCGCATTCAGGAGCGCGTTGAACTGGTTGGCGACCGAGCCGCACGGCACATTGACGAGTCCGGGGCAGGTCGAGTACCCCACCGTCCATAGGCTCGGCTCCGTGTAGTTTGCGTAGATCGGTTGGGTGCAGTTCACTCCGTTCGTGGGGACGCTGCCGTTGCAGGGGCCGCCCACGTAACCGACCCCGCCGACGAAGGGGGGAGGTCCGTAGAACGGGATGCTGATCGGCCCGGAGATCGTCATGACCTCGTTCGAGCCGCTGGTGTTGGCGAGGAAGGCGCTCCCGCCCCAGGCATTGGCGTACGCGACGGCCTGCGTTGAGTCGATCACGGTCGACGGGATCGCCCGCAGGCCCGGATTGTTGTAGCAGTAGGGGCCGCCGGCCGTCGACCCGTAGACCGTGGCCTGGCCGTTGAGGACGTTGACGACGAGCATCGCCCCGACCGGGTTGGAGAAGCTGACGAACCAGGCGGGCGAGGTGCCGTGTCCGACCGAGCCGGGGGCGGCCGGGACCGTGACCGAGCCGAATCCATGGCCGCCGTTCGCGGTCCATCCACACGGACCCCCCAGGGGCGTCGTGTTGCCGGAGGGTCCGGGGAGAACGATGCTAGAGAGGAGGTTGAGGCCGGTCGCCGAGGTGGCGTACCATCCCGCCGAGGAGTACCCGGCCGCGGCCGTCGAGGCCGCCTGGACCGCCTCGGAGAAGCTCACCGAACCGGACGAGGAGCTCGAGTCGGAGCGGTACCCGGGAAAACCCGCCCAGGGCATCATCCCACTGCCGATGCCGGCGACCAGTCCGACTACGACGAGGCCGGCGACAGCGGCGGTCAGGAGGCGGGCCGTAGGAGGCGAGGTTCGGTTCAGCGAGCGCGGGATCGGGTCGGACTCATCGATCACCCGCGATTCCACCCAGCGCGGGGGATCTGGATCCGGCGGATCGAGCGTCACGAGGGTCGCCAGTCCCCGGACGCGGGGCCGGCTCATTACCCTTCGCACGGAATATCTTCAGCCACTCGAGGGATCGGTTCAAGGGTTCAGGTCCCTGGATCGAGGTCGGGTCCCCCGCCCGAATGTGGAACTCCTCGCGAACCCGCTCGGGAATGACAACTTGGTGCTTCGGGGAGACCGTCACGGTGTCCATCGATGTCACTTCAAGGTGACGATTACTGGATCGATATGCTACCACTACGACAGTTCCGACATCCATTTTCTGTCTCGAACCGAGGCGCGCGGGACCCACCCCGGTGCGCGCGCGCCACGGCGGGAGGGGACCAGGAGCCACTGGAGGGACTTGAACCCCCGACCTGCTGATTACGAATCAGCCGCTCTGCCAAACTGAGCTACAGTGGCGCCGGGCCGGCACGAGGGCCTCGCGCTCTTAATCTCTCTCGGTCCCCGGATCGCCTCGCGCGGGGCGGGTTCATTCCGGACCCAGCAGGCGGACCCGTTGGGCGCCCTCGATCCGGCCCAGGTACTCGGCGACGGCCGGCGGGACGAACAGCGTCCACGGGAGCTCCTCGAGGATCGCCGACCGGATCTTCAGCCCCTGCAGCGATTCCCTCCGGAAGAGCGGGGTCGACTCCACCGCGACGCCGTCGCGCTCGAACAGCTGGCGGGTCAAGGGGTTGTTCGTGTAGACGCGATCGAACGGCGGGACGACCTCCCGGACGTGGGCGGCCCAGAGCGCGTGACGGTCGATGTCCGGGATCGGGACCGTGAGACAGCCCGAGAGGTTCGCTTCCGCGAGCGCGAGCGCGATCATCTCCGCGCGCTCGGAGGCCGTGAACGGATTCTCCGGAGTGAACGACTCTTCCGAGCTGCCGATCCCGAGCAGGAGGTTCTCGTCGGGCTTGCGCTCGCGCAGATAGCGGGCGACCTCGAGGTGCCCGGAATGGAAGGGCTGGAACCGGCCGATCAGGAGCCCTCGCATGCCGTTTCCTCCCCGACGCCCCGAATCAGTCCGGAGAGAGATCCTCGACGTCCTCGATGAACTCGTCGATGTGGGGACAGGCCGAGGTGAGGTAATGCCGGCAGTGACGGCAGCGGGTGTCGTCGAGCGTGCGGGGGAGGGTCTTGTTGAACGTATAGCACGGACGATTCATGAACCGGTTCTCCTCGTTCTCCTCGGGCGGGGGACGGGCCGGCGCGAAGTGGGTGGGCAGTCGTACCGAGGCCTTCACGACCCCGCCGGTTGAGCCGGGGGCTTGGCGATCCCGCCGGCCGGCTCGATCCGGCTCGTGGCGTGCACCATCGCGGCGAGGCGCTCCAGCAACGTCTCCTTGTCTCGCCCTTGGCCCACGAGGGCGTACTTCAGCACGTCGCGCAGCGTACGCACCGGGATCACCTCGACGAGGTTTCGGTACCGGGTCTCCAGGACGAGGTCAGCGAGGTTGTCCTCGGGGATCAGGACGCGCTTCAGGCCCGAGTCCGCCGCGGCCTCCACCTTCGCCGTGACCCCGCCGACGGGCAGGACCTGTCCACGGACCGACAGCGAGCCCGTCATCGCGACCGACTGGTCGACCGCGACGCCTTCGAGGGCGCTGATCACCGCGGTGGCGATCGAGACGGAGGCCGAGTCCCCCTCCACGCCGTCGGAGGTCCCGACGAACTGGATGTGGATGTCGTATCGGGAGATGTCCTCTCCCGTGTACTTCTTGATGAGCGCGGTGACGTTCTGGACCGCCTCGCGGGCGATCTCCCCCAGCTTGCCCGTCGCGACCACGACCCCGCCGTCCCGCGTCTGAGCCGGGGTCACCTCGGCGACGATCGGGAGGACGATCCCCGAGAACTCCGACATGCCCGATTGGGCGTTGATGGCCGCGAGACCGTTGACGATGCCCACCGCGGCCCCCTCGACCTTGAACATGCGGTACTCCTTGCGCCGCTCGATGTATCGGTCGGCGATCTGCTGTTCGAGCGATCGGCTCGAGCGCTTGGCCCGGACGACGTGCTCGGCGGTGACGACCCGCGCCGCATCGGTGTTGGCGATATCGCCCGCGACCCGGACGAGGCCCCCGAGCTCGCGGAGCCGCAGGGTGAGCTGACCGGAGTGACCGGCCCGTCGCTGGGCCTCCCGTAGGATCTCGCCGACCGCGCCCATGTCGAAGTGGGCGATCTTCTTGTCCTTGGCGACCTCCTGGGCCACGAACCGGACGATCTTCATCCGGTTCTCCGGGACGTCGGGCATCGTGGTCTTGACGTAGACCTCGTAACCGTAGCCGCGGACGCGGGAGCGCAGCGCGGGGTGCATCGCCTGGACGCTATCGACGTTGCCGGCCGCGACCAAGACGAAGTCCGCGGGAACCGGTTCGGTCTTGACCATCGCGCCCGCCGAGCGCTCCGACTGGCCGACGATCGGGAACTTGCGCTCCTGCAGGGTGGTCAGGAGCGAGTGCTGGCTTTCGATCTTGAGCAGGTTGATCTCGTCGACGAACAGGACCCCGCCGTTCGCCTTGTGGATCGCGCCGACCTCGACCCGCTCGTGGGGCGGCGTCTCGAGCCCGCCGGATTGGAACGGGTCGTGCTTCACGTCGCCGAGCAGTGCGCCCGCGTGGGCCCCGGTCGCGTCGATGAACGGGGGGCGGTCGTCCGGCGTGTGGGAAACGAGGAGCTTGGCGACCCCATTCCCGGAGTCGGACCGGCCTCCCGAGAGGCGCACGAAGATGTAGAGCACGAGCACGATGAGCAGCGCGACGAGGATCGCGGTCGGGTCGCGGCCCGGCGTGCTCAGGACGATGTAGAGGGCGAACCCGAAGATCACGAGCGAGGCCAGGATCACGAGGATCATGCGCTGCTCCTTGCGCTGGGCGACCTCGAGCTTCTGCGCGGAGACGATCTCCTTGCCCTTCCCGGCAGGGACGACGCGGATTTTCGGCTCGTTGGGGTCGTCGACGTTCGGGTAGGCGAGGATGTCCTGGAGCTGCTCCTTCGGAAGGAAGTCGACCATGGCCCGAGCGAGCATGCTCTTTCCTGTGCCGGGCTCGCCGATCAAGAGCATGTGGCGCTTCTGGGTCGCCGCCTTCTTGGCGACCTCGACCGCCTCATCCTGACCGATGACCTGGTCCAGGAGCCGCGGCGGGACATCCACCTGGGCCGTCGTCTCGTACGGTAGGTTCTTGGACCAGGCGTCGAGCTCGGCGGACGCGTCTATGGGCGGCCCTTCCGATCGCGCCGGTGCGGAAGGGGATTCCGTAACTGCCTCACTGTCGCCGTCGGAACTCGCTCAAGAGTTCTCGGCAACAAATCAAGGGGAGCGCCCTATATAGGATTTCGTCCTTTTCAGGCAACCTGAGACGGTCCGGGTAACCGGCCTGGCGTCGTGGAGCGCGCTCCGCAATGGGTAAAGCGCTGGGCTCCGCTCTCGCCCCGGGGTTCGTATGACCGAGAGGCTCGACGGGCGACCGGTCGCCGATCGGTTGGTCGAACGAACCCAGGCGCTGCTCGGCTCGGACCCACCCGACGCTCCCTGTCTGGCCAGCGTCCACCTCGCTCGGGCCACGGCCTTCTCGGTGTTCCTGCGGCGACAGGAGCGTGCGGCCGACCGGCTCGGCATCCAGTTCCGTTCTGAGGCTCTCTCGGAAACCCCCACCGCGGCCGAATTGAGGGAGCGGATCCGTACGCTCGATCGGGACCCGTCGGTGCACGCCGTCTTGGTCGAACATCCCCTACCGGAGGAGCTCGACTTTATCGGAGCGACCGCCGCGCTCCGTCCGGAGAAGGACGTCGATGGAGTCGGCTCGGCCAACCTGGGCCGGCTGGTCGCCGGACTCCCCCTGCATGTGCCGGCGGTCGCCCGCGCGGCTCTCGAGATCCTACGGCACTACCGGATCCCGGTCGCGGGCCGAGGGGTGACCGTGCTGGGCCGTTCCTCGACCGTGGGACTTCCGATCGCCCTCCTGCTTCTTGCTCGAGGCGAACGGGGCAACGCCACGGTGACGATCGCGCATTCGCAGACACCGGACCTGGCGAAAGCGCTCCAGGGGGCCGAGGTCCTCTTCAGCTGCGTGGGCCACCCTGGCCTGCTCAACCGTTCCAACGTCCCAAGGGACGCCGTCGTGGTCGACGTGGGTCTGTCGATGGTGGCCGACCCGGCCCGACCGGCTGCGGTCCGAGGGGTGGGGGATGTCGACTCGAACGCCCTGGAGGGTTGGGCGAGCGCGGTCACACCGGTCCCAGGAGGCGTGGGTCCGGTGTCGGTTGCCGCGCTGATGCTGGGAGTCGCCGAGGCGTGGTCGCGACGAGGTAGCGAGGTCCGCTGATGGCCAAGCGCGCCCCCCTTCCCACGGCCGTGCAACCGTTCGTCCTGCACTGTCGCGACTGCCCGATGTGGTACGGTGCGGAGGACCAGGGGTGGGGTCCCTGCTCCATCAAGAACCGACGGCACGACGAGCGGTTCTTGACCTACGGCGGGCACGAATGCGACGAGGGGTATCAGCCGCCGGCCGGCACGACGGGCCGGGCCGACGCGTTGAGGGGCGTCCGTTCTACCTCGAGCGCGTCGGCGGTGGGGTACTCCTCGACCACGAAGGCGGGTGCCGCGAGTCGACGCGCCACCCGTCGAAGGACGCGGGGGGCGAGCTCGACTCGGCGACGCGCCGCGTCGACCCGATAGTCCGATTCCCCGATCCCGGCGAGACGCGCAACGAGGCGACCGGTCTCCTCGAGGTCGGATCCGACCTGGGGTTCCACGACCCCGAGCAGCAGCGTCCCCTCGCCCGTGGAGACCGCGAAGGGAGGGGCGGTCCGTTCGAGCCGCCGGAGGAGCCGCTGCTTGAGTTGAACGCCGTCCTTGAATCGGGAGGAACAGTAGTGCACGGGGACCGTTCCCCGGCTCTCGCGGACGAGTTTTTCCGCCACTTCACGGCTCCCCCGGACCCCCCAACCTCCCCGGGGGTCGAGGTCGTAGCGCCGGTCGTAGAGTTTCCGTTCGTTGGTCTCGGAGAACTCGAGCTCGTTCAGGTTGACGAAGTCGACCCCGATCTCCCCGAGGGTCCGCAGTAGCCCCCGGAGCTCGGCCGACTTCTCCGGCAGGACCGGGATCTCGACGCCCCGTCGGATGCCCCATTCGGGCGCCTGCTCGAGCACCGTTCGATACGCGCCACCTCGAGACGCTAGGGGACCCCACAGGTAATGGGGGATGTGCAGCCTGAACTCGTCGAGCCCAGCGTGGGCGAGGCGTTGGAGCTTCTCGGCGTTGGGCTCGTGCGTGTACAAGTGGATGTGGTGGGACGGACCGAACTCCCGTTTTAGGAGCTCCACGTAGTGGACCGTCCGGTCGATCACCCCGAGCGGGTCGCCGCCCGTGATCCCGGTTCCCTCCGCTCCCATCGCCCTCGCTTCGTCGAGCACGTCGGAGTCCGACCGGATCGGCCGTTCGTTCGCGTACGCGACGTCGACCTGGTTGCGGCGCTCCGAGACCGGGCAGTAGAAACACCGGAACCGGCACAGCCCCGTCACGAACAGGACCATCTTCTTGCCCTCGGCGCACTGGGTACAAGCCGGCGACATCGGTCCCCGGTGAGCCGACGCCATCGGGAGCATCTGGAGGCGAAGCCCGGCCATCGCCCGCCCATCGCACCGCGCGGCATTTAGGCTCGCCGGTCGCCCCGGGGCTGCGCGGGCGGCCGATCGTGCCCCTCGCCGCGCGATGGTTACGCTCGGACCACCGGCGGGGCGCAGGTTCAAATGCTACACCCGTCTGCCCGACTCCGATTCCGAGGAGCTCATCGATGGAGATGCAACCGGGCCAGATGGCGTACGACCGGGCGAGCACGGTCTTTTCCCCCGACGGTCGGCTCTTCCAGGTCGAGTACGCGCTCCAGGCGATCCAGATGGGAGGAACGGCGGTCGCCGTCACCTTCGACGCCGGGATCGTCTTCGTCGCCTACCGCAACCTGCCCGTGAGCTCGCTCGCGGAGTCCGGCTCGATCGAGAAGAGCTTCGCGATCGACCCCGGACTCGGATGCGTTACCGCGGGCCTGATCGCGGATTCGCGCGTTCTCGTCGAGTTCCTCCGCATGGAGGCCCAGCGCCACCGCATCACCTTCGGCGAGGCCGCTCCCTACACGCTCCTCGGCCATACCCTCGGGACCCACCTCCAGCAGTTCACCCAGTTCGGTGGGACGCGCCCGTTCGCGGTCTCGCTCCTGCTCGGCGGATTCGGCGCCGACTCCACCCCCGGCCTCATCGAGCTCGACCCGAGCGGCGCGACGATCGGTTGGAAGGCCTACGCGATCGGCCGGAACCGTCGGGCCGTCGCCGACTTCCTCGAAGAGAAGATCACCGCGACCCGGAGCGAGGAGACGGCCTTCAAGCTCGCCGTGCAAGCGGTCGCCGAGGGCTCTCCGACGCCGTTCCCCGCCGAGGCCCTCGATGCCGCGATCCTCGAACCGGAGAAGGACTTGAGGCGCCTGGTGCCGACCGAGGTCGCGCGGCGGGTCTCGGGTCTCCCGTTCATCGGGCCGAGCGAGCGGGCGAACCGCCCGGCGAAGTAGCGCGGGACCGATCCCCCCCGGGCGCGGCCCGTCTAGGGCATCGCCTCGTTCGCGTCCTCGCGAAGACGAATCCTTCGGCGGGTCCGATGGTACGTGACCGCGAAGCGGTGCGCCTCGTCCCGGACCGCTCGAAGTAGGAGCATCGCCGGGACGTTCGGGTTCGGGTGCAGGGGTTCGCTTCGGTCGGGTTGATAGACCTCCTCGAGTCGCTTGGCTAGCCCGATCGCCGGGACGCGCTCCTCGAGGTGGAGCTCGGTGAGGGCGTCGAGGGCGGCCGAGAGCTGGCCTTTCCCCCCGTCGATCAGGAGGAGGTCGGGCAGGATCTCCTCGTCGGCGAGGCGTCGCGCGTAGCGGCGATAGACCACCTCCCGGACCATCGCGAAGTCATTCGTCCCCTCGACCGTACGGATGCGGTAGCGACGGTACTCCGACTTCGCGGGGGCGCCCCGCTCGAAGACGACGAGAGATCCGACGGCGTTCGACCCCTGGAAGATCGAGATGTCCACTCCTTCGATGCGGTTGGGGATCGTCGGAAGCAAGAGCAGGCTCTGCAGGGCCGTGAGGACCTCCCGGGGCGCGGCGCGTGGGACGACGGAATCGACGTGGGCGCGCGCGAGCCGTTCGGCGAGGTTCGCGAAGGAGGCGTAGCGCCCGGTCGGCCGGAAGCGCACCTCCACCCCTCGCTCCCCTTCGAGCCAGTCGACGGTGTCGTCGATCCCCTCCGGCCTCGGCCCCTTGACGTAGATGCGGCGAGGAAGGTCGAGCTGGTTCCCGTAGAACTGCGTCAGGAACTGTCGGAGGGTCTCGCCGACCTCCGGCACGTCGTCGGCGGGCGTGGCCATGAGGTGGGGTTCGGTCCCGCGGACCTCCCCGTCCTCGACGCGCAACAGCCCGACCGCGACCCGGAGGCTCGCCGGGTCGACCGGGTAGGCGAGGGCAAGGACGTCGGAGCGTCCCTCGCCCGGGCCGACCACGTGCTGGCGTTCCGAGAGCGCCGCGAGCCCGCCGAGGGCGTCCCTCAGGGCCCCCGCCCGTTCGAACTCCTCCGCCTCCACCGCATCGTGCATCGAGCGCTCGACCGTACGCTTCAATTCCCCGACCCCGCCTCGCAGCACCGCGATCGCGCCGTCGACCTGAGACCGGTACGCGGCGTCGTCCACCGCGCGGATGCAGGGAGCCGTGCAGGTGTTCAGATGGTAGTACAGGCACTCCTTGCGCGGGAGCTGGACGCACTGGCGGACCCGAAAGGTCTCCGACAGTAGCTTCTGAAGGCCGCGCGCCTCGCGGGCGGAGGGGTACGGACCGAACAACAGGGTCTTGCCGCCGCGGCGGGGGCGACGGACGACCAGGAGGCGGGGGAACCGCTCCCCGAGGGTCACCGCGAGGTACGGGAAGCTGCGGTCGTCCTTCAGGAGGGTGTTGTACGGCGGCTGGTACTGCTTGATCAGGCTCGCCTCGAGCAGGAGCGCCTCGCGCTCGCTCACCGTCGGCACGAACTCGACCGAGGCGCTGCGGGCGAGGATGGTCCCGTCCTTCTCGACCCGTGCGTGCAGATGGTCGAGGACGCGCCGCCGCAGGTGTCGGCTCTTCCCGACGTAGACGACCTCGCCTCTCGCCGAGCGGAACAGGTACACCCCGACGGAGTCGGGCCCCGGCCGGAAGCCCTCCTGATTCTGCGCGGCGAGCTCGCTCGCGGGGACGAAGCCGGGAAACCGGCCCGCGCCCTCGTTCATCGACGACGCGCCGGGACCCGGATCGCCGGGGGCTCGAGAAGCGGGGCAAGGAACCCGCCGGTATAGGACCCGCGGGTCCGGGCGACCTGCTCGGGGACCCCTTGGGCGACGACCCGGCCCCCCGCCGCTCCGCCCTCCGGGCCGAGGTCGATGAGCCAGTCCGCGCACTTCAGCACGTCCAGGTTGTGCTCGATGACCACGACGGTGTTGCCGCCCGCGCGCAATCGATACAGGACCTCGAGCAGGCGCTCGACGTCCTGGAAGTGAAGTCCCGTCGTCGGTTCGTCGAGCAGGTAGAGGGTCCGCCCCGTCGGGGTCTTGGCGAGCTCGAAGGCGATCTTGATCCGCTGCGCCTCGCCGCCGGAAAGGGTCGTCGCGCTCTGACCGAGCTGGATGTAGCCGAGGCCGACGTCGACGAGCAGCTGAAGCCGAGATTCGATGCGCCGGTGGTTGCGGAAGAACTCGAGCGCCTCGTCGACGGTCATCGCGAGCACGTCGGCGATCGTCTTGCCCTTGAACTTCACCTCGAGGGTCTCGGCGTTGAACCGCTGGCCGCGGCACTCCTCGCAGGCGACGTAGACGTCGGGGAGGAAGTGCATCTCGTATCGGATGACGCCATCCCCCTCGCACGCTTCGCACCGCCCGCTCGCGACGTTGAAGCTGAAGCGGCCCGGGCCGAACCCCCGCGCTTTCGATTCGGGCAGGCCGCTGAAGAGCTCGCGCATCGGCGTCATCAGCCCCGTGTAGGTCGCTGGATTGCTTCTGGGGGTGCGGCCGATCGGGGCCTGGTCGATGAGCAGGACGCGGTCGATCTGGTCGATCCCTTCGATGTGGTCGTGCTTGCCGGGCATCTCCCGGCCCAGCCCGAGGTGCCGTCGGACCGCCTTGTACAGGATCTCCTGCATCAGGGTCGATTTGCCGCTCCCCGAGACGCCGGAGAGGGCCACGAGGGTCCCGAGGGGGAGCCGGATGTCCTCGCCCTTCAGGTTATTCTCCCGAGGACCCCGGACGACGAGCCATCGGTCGCCCGGGCGACGCCGCTCGGCCGGCACGGCGATCGAGCGGCGGCCGGAGAGGAACGCCCCCGTGATCGACCGGGCCGAGTCCGCGATCTCCGACGGGCGTCCGGCGAATAGGAGGTCCCCGCCCAGTCGCCCGGCTCCCAGACCTAGGTCGATCAACCAGTCGGACTCGCGCATCGTCTGCTCGTCGTGTTCGACGACGAGGACCGTGTTCCCGAGGTCCCGAAGCGTCTTCAACGTCGCCAGGAGGCGCGCGTGGTCGCGAGGATGGAGGCCGATCGACGGCTCGTCGAGGATGTAGAGGACCCCGACGAGGCCGGAGCCGATCTGGGTCGCGAGCGCGATCCGTTCGGCCTCCCCACCGGACAGGGTCGCGGAGCCCCGGTCGAGGGTCAGGTAGGTCAGGCCGACGTTCTCCAGGAAGCCGAGCCGGGCGCGGATCTCCTTGACGACCTGGCCGACGATCTTCTCGTCGCGTTCGCCCAGCTCCAGGTGCCGGAAGAGCTCGATCAGCCCGTCGATCGGAAGCTTGGAGAATTCCGCGATCGACTTTCCGAGGACTCGGACCGCGAGGCTCTCCGGCTTGAGCCGGTCCCCATGGCACTGCTGGCAAGGGATGAACGTCATGAAGCCCATGTAGTACTCTTTCGCCCCCTCGCTCTTCGTCGCCTTCCAGCGACGCTCGACCGCCTTCGCGAGTCCCTCTCTGAGCCAGCCTCCCCCCCACCAGTGGTGGGCCCCGTGGGCCCCCATTCCGAGGGATCGGTCGCTGCCCTGAAAGAGCGCAGTCCAGCCGGCTTCGGACAGTTCGGAGACGGGCCGCTTCGGGTCGTAGCCGAACAGGCGGCCGAACCGCTCGATCGCCTCCCGCTCCGGGGCGAGTCCCCAGACCGCGATCGCCTTGCCGAGCGGCTTGGAACGGTCTGGGATGATCAGCCCCGGGTCCGCCCGCAACGTCGCCCCGATCCCGAGGCACGTCGGGCAGGCCCCGAACGGGTTGTTGAACGAGAACATCCTCGGCGTCAGCTCTTCGATGGAGAATCCGCACTCCGGACAGGCGCGACGGCTCGAGAACATCGTGCGGGTCCCCTTCGCCCCGCGGGCGATCACGAGGCCCTCGGCGAGGTCGCGAGCGAGCGTGGTGGCCTCGCTGAGCCGGGTCGCGTCCTCCTCCGGTTCCACCGTGTCGACGACCACCTCGATCGTGTGCTTCTTGTTCTTCTCGAGACGGATGGCGGCGGGGTTGCGCGCGTCGACCCCGTCGATCACGAACCGACGGTAGCCGTCCTTGCGGAGGCGCTCGAGCAGGTCGCGGAACTCCCCCTTCTGGCCCCGGACGACGGGCGCGAGGATGTCGACGCGTCCGTCTCGGGCGACGGCGGCGATCGCCTCGACCATCCGGTCGATGGACTGGGGGACGATCTCGTGGCCGTCGTTGGGGCAGTGGGGGATCCCGATCCGGGCGAACAGCAACCGCAGGTAGTCGTGGATCTCGGTGACGGTCCCCACGGTCGACCGGGGGTTGCGGCTACCGGCTCGCTGTTCGATCGCGATGGCCGGGGAGAGGCCCTCGATCGCATCGACGTCGGGTTTGTCCATCTGGCCGAGGAACTGGCGGGCGTACGCCGAGAGGCTCTCGATGTACCGGCGCTGTCCCTCGGCGTACAGCGTATCGAAGGCGAGGGAGGACTTGCCGGATCCGCTCACACCGGTGATCACGATGAGGCGGTTCCGGGGCAGGTCGAGGGAGATGTTCTTCAGGTTGTGCTGGCGGGCACCCCGGATCCGGATCGCCGGAAGCGTCGGTACCGGCTCGGCCTCCATCAGGCAGGTGTCCCGACGCCGGGGGAACGCGGGAGTTCCCGCCTCGGTCGAAGGTCCGATACGAGCTCCGAAGGCGGCACCAAGCGCTACGACCCGGGCCGGATATTTAACACGGGAAGGGGCGGTGTGAAACGCTCCAGCGGGGGCGCAGGCTTGATGGCCTCCGACGAGGTGCCCTTGGGTTTCGGCCGGGCCCGATCAGGGCGGGGTGGAGCTGGACTCCACCAGGCCCGCCTCTTCGACGGGGGCTGGAGTCGGCCGTCGGACACGCCGCGCCGGCGAGCGCACCTTCGGCTTGGCCGGAGAAGCGACCGGGGTCGTCGCCGTCCCACCGGTGGGGGGCGGCGCCGACGTGGCCCGCGGAGCGGCCCGCGCCTTCCTCTTCGCCGCCCTCGGCTTGATCGCGCCGGCCGCCTTTGCCTTGGGCACCTTCTGGCGGGTCGGGCACTCCGGATTGACGCACAGCGTCCACGGGGGACGACCCGCTTCGATCGCGGTCACCACCGGAGCCCGGCAGACGGGGCAGGGCGGCTGGTCCTTCTCCAGCTTGCCGCGTTGCGGAAGGGGGTAGGTGACCCGGCACGTCGGGTAGCCGGAGCATCCGACGAACCGCTTCCCGAGGAAGGAGTAGCGGATCTCCAGCGGCGAGGCACAGCTCGGGCAGACGCCGATCCGGAACGCCCGGTGGTGCTCCGTGCACTCCGGGTTGATGCAGTACAGGTCGGGTCGTTGCCCCCGGAACGTGATCTTTAGCCGCGGGACCTTGCAGACGCCGCAGAGGAACTCCGGGGCCGGCTCGATGAAGCCGGCCGACGGGAGGTTGAACGTCGCCGTGCAGCGGCCGGGGTTGTTCACGCACTGCACCCACCGCGCGCCTCGGGGACTCCGTGCGAGCCGCAGGGCCCCGCCGCACAACGCGCACGGGCCGACGAAGTGCTGCTTGTCGAGCGCGCCGGTGAGCGTCTCCCGGACGCCTTCCGCGTTCTTCGTCAGGAGTTCGTGGGCCTCCCGAAGCATGTCGCGGGAGTCCTTCAGGACCTGGGCCTTCTCCTTCTTCGACTCGGCGACGAGCTCCATCTCCTCCTCGAGGCGATGGGTCATCTCGGGCCGGGTGATCAGCGGCGCATGGGCCTTGAGCGCCTCGGTGACCGCGATCCCGGTCACCGTGGGCTCGAGCGAGCGTTGCTGGACGTAGTGGCGGTCGAACAGCTTCTGGAGGACGTCGTGGCGCGTGGACTTGGTCCCGAGGCCCAGGCGCTCCATCTCCTGGATCAGCGTGCCCTGCGTGAATCGCTTCGGCGGCCGCGTCTGGTCCTCGCGCAGCGTGACGGAGCGGACCTCCACGGTCTGCCCGACCGAGAGGGTCGGCATCGGTGACTGCTCGGGCGTGGCGTACGGATAGATCCGGTACCAGCCCGGATCGACGAGGATCTGCCCCTTCCCGTCGAACTTCTCCCCCCGGATATCGACCGTGGTGGTCCGGGCGAGGCCCGTCGAATCCGGGGCCACCGTAGCGAGGAACCGCCGGACCACGAGCTCGTAGACCTTCGCGTGGTCGGCCTTGAGCTTCTTCAGCTCGGTCACACCGGTCGGGTAGATCGGAGGGTGGTCGGTCGTCTCGCTGCGGCCCCGAGACGCCCGGAGCGTCTCCTGGGCGAGGACGAACTCGGCCGCCTCCTTGAAGGGGCCTTCCTTGAACCGTTCGACGAGCGCCCGGAGGCCGAGGCCCCTCGGATAGACGGTGTTGTCGGTCCGCGGGTAGCTGATCAGACCCTGGGTGTAGAGGTCCTCGGCGATCCGCATCGCGTACGCCGCGCCGAGGCCCTGCCGGGTCGCCTCGGAGACGAACAGAGTGGTGCTGAAGGGGACCGGAGGCCGACGGCGCGTCGGTTCCTCGAGGAACGCCTCGACCCGCCCTTCGCGGCTCCCCTCGACCTTCGCAAAGACCTTCTCGGCCTCGGCCCGGACGTCGAACCGGCCGTGCTGATGGGCCAGCGTGAACCCCTCCTTCCCGTCGGTTACGTCGGCCTCGATCAGGAAGAACGGCTGGGGCACGAACTCCTTGATCTCCTGGTCGCGATCGACGAGCAGGGCGAGGGTCGGGGTCTGCACCCGGCCGGCCGACAGGAAGCTCTTGCCCCGCTGGCCCGAGACGATCGATAGGAAGCGGGTCAAGAGGGCGCCCCAGACTAGGTCGATCTCCTGGCGGGCCTCGGCGGCTTCGGCGAGCGCGTGGTCGAGCGAGGCGAGGTTCGCGAAGCTCTGCTCGATCTCCTCGCGGGTCAGCGCGCTATAGCGGGCGCGTTTGACCTCGATGTTCGGATGGACCTTCTGCAGGAGCTCGAGGGCCTCCGCCCCGATGAGCTCTCCCTCCCGGTCGAAGTCCGTGGCGATGATGACCCGGTCGTACTCCCGGACGATCTCCTGGAGCGTCCCGACGATCCCGAGTTCGGTCACCCGCTTGAGCGGCTCCGTCTCCAGGAGCCGGCCGAGCGACGCAAGATTCCACTCGGCGAACTCGGGCGGGTAATCGAGCTCGACGATATGGCCCCGAAGGCCCACCACGGCGTACTGCCCATCGGAGCGCTCGAATCGGAAGACGTTCGTGCCGCCTATCCGCAGGCGTTGCATTCGCCCGTCCGACAGGACGATGGCGATCCGAAGGGCGGTGTTGAACTTCTCAGCGATCACGAGCGTCCGCATGGATTCGTCGACGTGTCTAGGTCGCGTTCCCTAGTTAACAGTACAGGGGCGAGCCTCCTCCGGTCGTCGTTCGAACGTGCGCGCGCACGTTCGAAAAGGGGCCGATTCTAGGGATTCGGAACGACCGGGAAACCGTAGGGCAAGTCGGGTTCGCGCGCCTTCGGGCCGGGGCGATCGGCGGCCCCACGGCTTCCAAACACGGACGGGAGCCTGGGCGAACCCCATGCGGTCGGTCGGGATGGGGTCTCTCCGCGGGCCGGGGTCCTCGCTCAGTTCGATACGGAGTCGTCGTGGGGTCCGGTTGGCCGGGTTCGTTCCGAATGCTCACCCACCGCCTAAATAGACTGCGTGGAGTCGGCCCGCGGGACGCCGCGGTAACTCAGTTTGGGAGAGTGCAAGACTGAAGATCTTGAAGCCGCCGGTTCAAGCCCGGCCCGCGGCATCCCGATCCTCCGGGCCCGGTGAAACTACCCCCGCTTGATCCAGGGTGCCGACCGCCCCGGGCGGCTGGGGCGGGGGCGGCGGAGGTGGGGGGGGTGGGGGCCAGGAGGGCGCCCACGGGTTCGATTCTGACGCGAGACGAGCCTGGCGGGCCACCTCCCGACCCCGCGGGGAGAACCGATAGAACAGAAGGATCCCTACCGCGAGGAGGGCAAGCGAAAGGAATCCGAGGGCCCAACCGGGGCCGTCGCCGGAGAGACCGAGGAAGCCGGGCGCCCGGGACCCGGTTCCGGTGGGCGTGAGAACGAAGCGGACGGACTCGAGCACGGTCGCGCCGGTCACATTGAGCGAGCCGGCCGACGGGAGCGCTCGGAAGCCCAGGACGACGCCGAGCGAGAACGGGTACCCGGTCCCGTTCGGGAGATGGAACTCGAGCTGCGAGCCGAACGTTCGATTCACCTGCCCGTCGAGCGTCACCGACCACGGTGCCCCGCTCGGAAGGCCGGACTCCTCGAACACGACGGGATACCCGTAGGAGGTCGCGGGACGGACGAAGGAGATGGCTCCAGAGCTCCTTTCCGAGGCGCACAGCGTCGCGTTCGGTCCTCCGAAGGCGATGGCCTGAGGGCCGCCGAGGGCCACAACGGACCCGACGACGAGGTCCGTGCCCCCGTCGACCGCGACCAATCGGGAGGCCGTGGGCTCCGCCACGTAGACGAGACCATTGGACGTGTCGTAGCCGAGTGCGCCGAGGGAGGGCCCCGCGAGGAGCGAGGCGAGGAGGGTCAGCGAGGCGCCCTGGAGGGATGCGAGCAGGTTCTGCCCGGGTCCGCCGCCAGCGATGACCTCGAGGTACAGGTCGCCGACCGCCGGGTCGTAGACGGCCGCCGACGGGGAGCCGCCGAAAGAAAGCGTGCGCGCAACGTCGCCGGTCCGAGCGTCGAGGATGCTCACGTTCCCGCTCCCTCGGTTGGGCACCACCATCGCGTCCGCGAGAGGGTCGTAGGCGACCCCGGCGGGGTTCCGGCCCACCGCGACCGACTCAAGGACCTGCCCGTTCGTACCGTTCACGATCGTCACCGAGGCGTTGAAAGGGTTGGTGACGAACAGGTTGTGGTCCTGGGGGTCGAAGGCGATCTGGGAAGGAGAGAACGGCAGTACGGTGGTCCCGATCACTCGCCCGAGGGCGGGGGAGACAAAGCTCAGCTCCCCCGAGCCAGCGTCCGCGACGACCACGCTCCCGTTCGCCGGATCGACCACGAGACCCTGGGGGTCCGAACCGACGGAGATCGACTGGACCACCCGGTCCGTCGTCCCGTTGATCGCGAGCACGTAGCCCCCATAGAACTGCGGGTCGGACACGAACCACTCGCCGAACGTCGGGTCGTAGACGACCCCCTCGGGGGCGGCGGCGGTCGGCAGGACGGCCGTGAGGCGATTCGACGTGGCGTTCACCAGGAGCAGGACGCTCGCGTTGAAATCCCCGACGTAAACCCAGCCGGCCGAGGGGTCGGGGACCAACCCGCGCGTTCCCGGGCCCGTCGGGACCGACGCGACCGGGACGCCCGAGGTCCCATGGAGCACGACCACTCCACCCGAGCCCGCCTCAGCCAGGTACACATCCCCGTTGAAACCGTCGAACGCGGCCGTGACCACCGGTCCGGGTACTGCGACTCGCACCGTCACGACCTGGGTCCGAGGATTGATGATCGAAAGGTAGCCTCCATTTCCCGACGGCACATACAGGTCGACGTCCTGGGGGTCGAACACGACCGCATTCGGGTCCGTGCTCACCAGGATCGTCTTCGTCAGGGTGAGGCGCGAGCCGTTCAGCACGCTGACGTTGCCCGCGGCCGGGCTCGCCACGTAGACATCTCCGCTGACGAGGTCGGCGGCGAGCGACCCCGGCGCCGACCCCAAGGTGACCGTCGCCAGGGACGTCCCGCTCCGCCCATCGACCACGGTCACCGAGTCCGATCCGGAGTTGGCGACCCACAGGTCGGAATCGACCGGGTCGTAGACGATCGCGACCGGCAGGGTGCCGACCGTCAGGGACCCCACGACCCGGTCGGTAGAGACATTGATCCAGGTAAGCGAGGCGGATTCGCTGTTCGCGACCACGACCGACCCGTTCACCGGATCGTAGGCGAGCGCGACCGGCTGGAGGCCGACCGGGACGGTCGCCTGGACCTTCAGGGTGGAACCGTCGATGACGCTCACCGAACCGAAGGCGGTGTTGGCGACAAAGACGTCCCCGTGGATCGGGTCGACGGCGATCCCGCCGGGGCCGGTCGGACCGGAACCGATCGCGTCGGTGGCGACCACGGAACGCGTCGGACCGCTGACGACCGACACGTTGGCCGTGGGCGAGCTGCCGAGGTCCGCGTCTACGAAGTAGGTGTCTCCGTTCCAGGGGTCGTACACTCCCTCGAACGGGTTCGGACCGTTTCCCGGTAGGAAACTGCCTCCTACGAGGGAACGGTTCGTGAGCACCAGGGTCTGGTTCCCCGACTGGTTCGCGGCCGGCGCCACCGGCAACGAGGCCGGAGCAGGACGTTCTCGCCCGTGCCCGGGACCCGCTCCTCCCGCATCCGCACCGGTCGGAACGACGCCGGCGATCAGGACGAGCCACCCGATCGCGAGGGCGGCGCAATACGGCCCGGCGGGTCGGAGGCGAGCGGTCACACCCGTCTCGAAGTAGCGGCCCCCTCTTATGCGGGCCGCTGGCCGACCGAGCGACTCACGGAGTAAGAGCGCCCTCGGCGGGCACGAACCAGACGTCCGTGATCGAGTACTTGGGGTTCGGGTCGAACCGCGCCTCGACCGGCATGCCGATATAGAGGTCGGATTCAGCGCACTCCTTCAACCGAACGAGCAGAAGGCTACCCGCTCCCTCGAACTCGACCAGGGCGAGGTTGTACGGGGTCTCGGAGAGGAAGGCCTCCGAGCCGAAGTGGCACGTGGTCCAGGCATGGACCCGGCCCGACGTCGGAAGGTCGAACCAGGCCGTCGGCTTTCCGCAGACCATGCAGTGTCCGCGCGGGGTAGCGTAGACGAACTCGCAGTCCTTCGAGGTGCACTTCGACCCCCTCAACCGCCCTTCGGAGAGGCCGAGGAAGAAAGGGGTGTCCTCGGCGTAACTATGGATGTAGTTGACCGAGTAGGGGAAGCGAACCACGAGGCTCTCGATCCCCTTCGCGTCCTTGAACAGGGCCGCCCCGCTCTGCTCGAGCTCCGCCTGGACGTCGCGAAAGTGCTCGAACGATTTCGGTCGGGGTCGTGGGGGCATCATCAGAACCCCCGCTCGAGGATCGACACGGTCACGGCCGACCCCGTTCCAGCGTGGCTGTGGATCGCTCCGCGACGCGCGTTCTGGATCTGCAGCGTACCGTCGCCGTAGTTCTTGCGGATCCGGCCCTGAAGCTGCCAGAGCGCGAAGACGGCCTGCATCAGCCCGGTCGCCCCGACCGGGTGCCCGCAGGCGATGAGCCCTCCGGAGGGATTGACCGGGATCGTGCCCGCCCGCGGCGTCGGGAACGGATAGCGGATGGACTTCAGGAACGGCGCCCCGCTTTCTACGAAGCCGTAGCCCTCCCCGTATCGACACAGCCCGAGGTCCTCGTACGTCTGGATCTCGCTCGAGGCGTACGCGTCGTGGAGCTCGATGAAGCTCAACTCCGTCTTCGGGTCGGAGATGCCGGCCATCCGGTAGGCCTCGAGCCCTGCGGTGCGTCCCGCCCGGAAGGAGTGGACCCCGGGATAGTCGAGGTGCCGGTAGTCCGCGACCCGTTCGGACCGCATGAGCGGAACCTTGCCGAACGGTCGGTCCGCAAGACGCATCGTGTCGGTACCGCAACCGACGCCGGTGATCCGGACCGGTCGGTCGGTGAACTCTCGAGCTCGTTCCTCATCGCAGAGGATCGCCACCGCCGCGCCATCGCTCATCGTGCAGATCTGCTCGCGGGTCAAGGGATACGAGATCATCTCTGAGTGCAGGACGTCCTGCACCGTGAGCTGCTTCGGATACTGGGCGTACGGATTGTGGAGCGCGTTCAGGTGGTTCTTCACCGAGACCATGCTCATGATCCGCTGCCCCTCGGCGATCGCCGTCTTTTGGGCTTGCCTCTCGTCCTTGATGTGCGCGAAGCGGGTCTTTCGGAGGTACTCATAGATGTGGCGGATGACCATCAGGGCGTAGTAACCCGTGTAGAACCCGCCGAGCGGAAAGTCGAAGTTCGTGTCCGACGCGAGCGCGATGAACTCGTTCCCCTTCCACGTCGCGACCCGGCTCATCGTCTCGAACCCGGCTGCGAGGCAGATGTCCATCCGGCCGCTCGCGACGGCCTCGTAGGCGGCCTGGAAGCATTCGCCCCCGGTCGCCCCGCCCCACTCGATCCGCACCGAGCCCTTCGGGTTTAGGCCGAGATAGTCCTGGACCATGCTCGCGGCCTTCAACTGGCGGGCGAAATGGTCGGAGAAGTAGGAGATCCGGGACCCTTGGATCCGTTCTTTCGTCAGGTTGGGGGTCTCCTTCAGGGCGGCGTCGAGGGCGCGTTTCACCATCAGTCGGAAATCCATCGCCGGGTGTGCCTTCGCAAACTTCGTGACGCCGCCGGTGACCACGTACACCCGACGGCCGTTCGTGGTCCGGACCGGGTTCGCGACGGGAGGGGGGGGCAGGGCGGCCCGGTGGACGGGTACGGTCCGCGTGGACCGGGCGGGAGGAGTCGGGCGAGCGACGGCGGCGGGCTTCTTGCGGCGGGACGCCCGGGGACGGGGAATGGGTCGGGCTGGTCGGGCCGGTCGGGCCGCGCGGGCCGGACGAACCGCTTGGACGTGTCGAGCGCTGCGGGTCACGCGAACCGGTGGAGCGGGTCGGGATGTTCGGCGGGTCTTCGACTTCCTAGCACGGCTGGGCAACTGAGTTCCCTCCGGCTCGCCCCTACAGAAGTTCCCATTTATCCTCTCCCGGGTCCCGTCACCGACGGGTGGGGGGTCCTCTCTCTCCCCTCGGAACACAAGGTCTATAGACGCGCCTTCGGGTCGAGCGACCATGACGACCGGACCGACGAAGCGCGACCTGCTTTCGATCAACGACGTCGCGGGCGACCTCCCCGGGCTGCTCGACCGCGCGCTCGCGATGAAGCGGGCCCGGGCCGTCGGGGACCGGAGCCGGACGCGCCCGGAGGTCGAACTGGCCCTGATCTTTGAGAAGCCCTCGACCCGAACGCGGACCTCCTTCGAGGTAGCGGTGAGCGACCTCGGGGGACGGGCGATCTACTACTCGTCGAAGGACATGCAGCTCGGTCGAGGCGAGACGGTCGCGGATACCGCTCGGGTCCTCTCCCGGTACGTGGATGCGATCGCCTACCGCGCCTTCCGACATTCCGACGAGGTCGAACTGGCTTCCCATGCGACCGTCCCGGTGGTGAACGCCCTCGACGATCACGAGCACCCCTGCCAGATCGTCGCCGACCTGCTCACGCTAAAGGAACGCTGGCCCGCAGGCTTTCGGGGAAGGCGACTCGCCTACATCGGCGACGGGAACAACGTGTTCCAATCGCTCCTGCTGGGGTGCGCGGCGGTCGGACTCGACCTGTCGGCGGCCATCCCGAAGGCCTATCGACCGACGCGGGAGGTCGTCGAGCAAGGGGCGCGCTTGTCGGCCGTCTCGGGCTCCACGACCACCTTCTCCGAGCGGCCGATGGAGGCCGCGCGCGGGGCCGATGCCCTCTACACGGACGTCTGGGTCTCGATGGGCGAGGAGTCCGAGAAAGAGGAGAGGGAGCTCGCCTTCCAGGGTTTCCAGATCAATGCCGACCTGGTCCGCGCGGCAAAGCCCTCGGCGTGGGTGCTCCACGACCTCCCGGCCCACCGCGGACTCGAGATCACCGACGAGGTGATCGACGGGCCGCAATCGGCGGTCTGGGACCAGGCGGAGAATCGGCTCCACGCCCAGAAAGCGATCCTCGAGCTGGTGATCCCCCCTCGCCCTGCGAGGCGGCCCAGCTAGACGACCTGGGAACTCCTCCGCACCGGTCGAGCGCGCGGGCCCCTCACGCGCTGGTGAGCGCGTCCTTGGCGTCCGATCGCAACCGGATCTTCAGGAGGGTCTCGACCTTGCGGATCGTATCGTCGGGCGGCCGAAACGAACCTCCCTCTAACTTCAGGACCAGCGACTTCTTCTCGTTGAGCCGCTTTCCGAGCTCCTCCTGGGTCCAGTTCCTCGCCTCCCGAGCGACCCGGATCCGTCGTCCCCAATCCGGTGCCAGGTCCATGTCTGGAACCTCGGAGAACAGGTCGCGCTCCTCGGAACTGCGCCGGGGTCGTGGAGGGATCGCGCCGACCGGGGCGTTCCACGGCCTCGCCGAACCCGAGGCCGCCGGGGTCGGGCTGATGAGCGGATCGAGGAGCTTTCCGAATCGTCGGCACGATTCGCAGACCCGCAGAATCGATCCCTCGACCTCGATCCGCAACGTCGATGGTACCTCCTTGCCGCACATCTCACAGATCATTGGACTCCCCCCGGGTTTCTGTAACGTATCCGATAGCAGACCGCGCCCGTGCCGGGATCCGTGCCGACCCCCGAGCGTACGCGGTGGACGAGTTCAGAACTGACCACAGACCGTGTCTCGAGCGACGCCGGGAGATACCGCCCCGGCATCCGAAGGGCGAAGGCAGCGCTCCCCATAAAGGGTGAGACGGCTTTGGCTCCGTCCGATCGGGAAGTCGGAAGCGTCGCGGTTTCCCGACGACCGGAAAGTGGATTCCGCCACCGAACTTTGGCGACAATGCCTATATAGGGGCACCTTTTCGGCGCGCCCGGAGCCTATCGAATGGCGCAGAAGCCCCACCTCAACATCGTCTTCATCGGCCACGTGGACCACGGGAAGTCGACCACCGTCGGCCGCCTCTTGCTCGACACCGGCGTGATCCGCCAGGAGGAGATCGACAAGTACCGGGCCGAGGCCGAGGCGAAGGGCAAGGCGACGTTCGAGTTCGCCTGGGTGATGGACGACCTCAAGGAAGAGCGGGAGCGAGGTGTCACGATCGACATCGCGCACCGGCGCTTTGACACCCAGAAGTACTACTTCACCATCATCGACGCGCCGGGCCACCGCGACTTCGTCAAGAACATGATCACCGGCACCAGCCAAGCCGACGCGGGTGTCCTCGTCGTTTCCGCCGCGGACGGGGTCCAGGAGCAGACCCGCGAGCACATCTTCCTCGCCCGGACGCTCGGGGTCGCCCAGGTCATCTGCGCCATCAACAAGATGGACCGCCAGGAGGTCAAGTACGGCGAGGCGAAGTACACCGAAGTCAAGGACGAGCTCACCAAGCTCCTGAAGAACGTCGGCTACAAGGTCGACCAGCAGATCGTCTTCCTGCCCATCTCGGCGTTCAAGGACGACAACATCAACAAGGCCTCCCCCAACATGCCCTGGTACAAGGGCCCGAACCTTCTGCAGGCCCTCGACAACCTCAAAGTTCCCGAGAAGCCGACCGACAAGCCGCTTCGGCTCCCGGTCCAGGACGTTTACACGATCACCGGGATCGGGACCGTGCCCGTGGGCCGCGTCGAGACCGGGAAGCTGAAGATCGGCGACAAGATCACCTTCATGCCGAGCGGCAAGACCGGCGAGGTCAAGTCGGTCGAGATGCACCACGAGGCGGTCACCGAGGCCATCCCCGGGGACAACGTGGGATTCAACGTCCGCGGCATCGACAAGAACGACATCCACCGGGGCGACGTGGCGGGGCCCGCCTCCGCGCCCCCGACGGTCGTGGAGAGCTTCACGGCGAACATCCAGGTCCTCAACCACCCGTCGGTGCTCACCGCCGGCTACGCCCCGGTGTTCCACTGCCATACGGCGCAGGTGGCCTGCGAGTTCACCGAGCTCCTCAAGCGCCTCGACCCGAAGACCGGCCAGGTCGCCGAGGAGAACCCCCAGACCCTCAAGACCGGCGACGCAGCGGTGGTCAAGATCACGCCGAAGCGCCCGCTCGTCATCGAGAAGTACAAAGAGTACCCCCAACTCGGCCGCTTCGCGGTCCGAGACATGGGCCAGACCGTCGCGGCCGGGGTCGTCGTCGACATCAAAAAGCGCGAGGCCTAGGCGGCCCGGTCGGGCGCGCGCTCTTGAGCCCTAGGAAGGAAGGATGGCTCAGAAGGCGCGCATCTCGTTGAGTGGCATCGACTCCCGGAAGGTCGACTCCGTCTGCCGTCAGATCCGCGAGATCACCCAGCGCACGGGCGTGGAGATCGCGGGCCCCATCCCCCTCCCGACGAAGCGGCTTCGGGTGCCCGTCCGCAAGGGCCCGGACGGGGGCGGGTCGAGCACGATCGATCACTGGGAGATGCGGATCCACAAGCGGCTCATCGACATCGACGCCGACGAACGGGCGCTCCGCCAGGTCATGCGGATCCAAGTCCCTGACGGTGTCAATATCGAGATCGTCCTGAAGGGCTGACCGGCGCGCGGTCGTGTTCGCGCCCCATACGGGCCGCTTCCTTCTTCCGGTCCTTGTGTTGCTCCTGGTCCTCAGCGGCCTCGTCGGGATCGGCTACCTCCCCCGGTCCCTCGAGTTCGCCCTGATCCTCGCGATCGGGTACGGGTACTGGGCCTTCTTCGCCGCGTTCTTCCGTGATCCCGAACGGACGTCGGGCTCGGGGATCGTCGCTCCCGCGGACGGGCGGGTCGTCGCGATCGAACGGGACGACGAGGAGGTCCGTCTCGCGATCTTCATGAACGTCACCGACGTCCACGTCAACCGCTTCCCGATCGCCGGTCGCGTGGAGCGGATCGAGACGAGCGGGGAGGGGTTCCGGCCTGCCTACGTCCCGGATGCCCGGCACAACCTGCAACGCCGCTACACTCTTTCGACGTCGCTCGGGACGGTGGAGGTCATCCAGATGACCGGCCTCATCGCCCGGCGTCTCGTGTCGTTCGTCGGGGTCGGAGCGGCCCGGTCCAAGGGCGATCGCCTGGGCATGATCGTGCTCGGCTCCCGGGTGGACCTCATCCTGCCCTCCGCCTCGGTCCGGATCCGGGTCCACGTGGGGGATCGGGTCCGGGCCGGCGTGACGACGGTGGCCGAGGAGCGCTCCTGATGCGTCGCACGGGACTCTGGGCGAATCTGGCCACCCTCGCCAACGGGGCGGTCGGAGTCGGCGCCGTCCTCTACGTCCTCGCCGGCAATCAGCTCTGGGCGATGCTCCTGATCGTTTCGGGGATCGGGTTCGACGGGCTGGACGGTTGGCTTCACCGACGCAGCGGCCTCCCCGGGACCCAATTCGGGCGGGTCGCGGACTCGCTGTCCGACGCGGTGACCTTCGGGATCGCCCCGGCTACCCTCCTCGCCTACCACCCATACCACGCCGCTTTGTGGGCCCCGTATTCTGAAGGGAGCCTCCTGGCCGCCGCCGTCGTCGGTGTGCTCGCGCTGACCCGCCTAGCGTGGTTCACGGTGCGCGGGTACGCCCATCCGGACTTCCTCGGGGCGCCCACCCCGCAGAACGCGCTCGGGGTGGTGGTCCTCGTGCTCGTCTTCGACGTTCCCGCCTTCCTCGGGACCCAACCGGCGGCGGTGCTCCTCGGCGCGGTCGGCCTCTCTTTGCTGATGGTCGTCCCTATCCCATTCCCGAAGATGCGAAAGGGGACCTGGCTGCGCTGGCCGATGGCAGCGACCGGCGTCGCCCTCGTCACGACGCTGCTCCCCCTCCAATTCGGGCCGGACCGGGGCACGGCGCTCTACGATCTGGCCCTCCTCTCGGCGGCCGTCGCCACGGTCGGCATCGCGGCCTACTACATCGTCGGACCGTGGACGGTCCCCCGGGCCCTCGCGGCTCCCACGCCGGGGGTCCCGTGAACGCGAGAGCGCCAGACGGTCCGGCGTCGATCCATCGGGCGCATCTGAGCGACCGGGAGGCGTTGCTCTTCGAGGCGGGGATCAAGCTGGGGGGACTCTTCCACCAGTACCTCGGCACGCCGGTCTCCGCCCGGACCTCGACCGGTCTCGCGCGGGCCATCGGATCGGCCCTTCGTCTGCAGCCGTACGTCCGTTCCGTTCGGGTCCGCATCGACCCCGCGAAGGGCTCTCCGATGGGACGCGGGCGATTCCGGTACCGCTACCTGACCGCCGAGATGATCCATGCCACCGTGACGCTCTCCGACGGCCGGACCGAAGTGACCGCGACGCTTCGCCCCCGGGCGGACCTTCGCTATCCGCTCATGAGCGTCGTTCGGGTCCGGGGGGAGCGCGCCGGGCCTACCCGCGCTTTTCGAGCGGCACGTAGGCGAGGTCGGTCGGGCCGACGTAGCGGGCGGTCGGCCGGATCAGCCGCAGATCCTGGTACTCCTCGAGGACGTGGGCGGTCCACCCGACGACGCGGCTCGACGCGAAGAGCGGCGTGAACAGGTCCCGCGGGATCCCGAGGAGGGTGTAGACCGATCCCGAGTACAGGTCGACGTTCGGGTAGAGTCCCTTCTCGGTGTGCACGACCTGCTCGACGCTCCGCAGGAGGTCATAGAACTTCAAGTTCCCCTTGGCCTGACCGATGCGCCGGGACCACTCCCGCAGGATCGTCGCCCGAGGGTCTTCGACCTTGTAGACCCGGTGACCGAACCCCATGATCCGCTCGTGGCGGGAAAGCTTCGACTTCACGACCTCCTCCGCACGTGGTGGCGTCCCGATCTCGTCGAGCAGCTCCATCACCCGTTCGTTCGCGCCGCCGTGAAGCGGGCCCTTGAGCGTCCCGATCGCGCTCGTCACGGCGGAGTACAGGTCCGACAGCGTCGAGGCGGTGACCCGCGCGGCGAACGTCGAGGCATTGAGCTCGTGGTCGGCGTGCAGGATGAGCGCGACGTCCATGCCCTTCACCTCGAGCTCGCTCGCCTCGGTGCCTCGGATCGCGTTCAGGATCCACGCCGCATGCGACAGGTCCGGCGACGGGTCGGGCGGGGAAAGTCCGAGGCGGCCCCGATGGAAATGGCCGAGGATCGTGGGCAGGACCGCCGTGAGCCGTTGCGCCCCTCCGATCGAGCTCGCTCCGGGCTGGGTCTCCGCCGGCTCGAAGAGGGCCAGCGCCGATACGGCGGTTCGGAGGACGTCCATCGCGTTGGCCGACGGAGGGGTCTCGTGGAGGATGCGGACCACGGGGTCGGGCAGCGCCCGAAGCGAGGCGAGCCGCTTGCGCAGCTCGTCCAGCTGATGGGTCGTGGGGAGCCGTCCGTACCAGAGCAGGTACGCGACCTCCTCGAACGTCGAGTGCTCGGCGAGCTCGCGGATGTCGTAGCCGTGGTAGATCAGCCGACCCTGGGCCCCGTCGATGAAGCAGATCTGCGACTCGAGCGCGACGACGTCTTCGAGGCCGCGCTGAACCTCTCCGGCGGACACCGTTTACCCCCCGCGGCCCGAAAGGCCGGCGCCCCCAGCGACGTCCAGGTTAACCCATTTTCGCGGGCCCGCTCGGCGCTCCGGCGGGTCCGGCCGCGACGGGAGGGACCGCGTGGTGGCGTGCGTAGACCACCGCCGCGGCCGACCAGAGTGGCAGGGAGACGAGCAGACCTCCCGCCGAGATCAGGAAGACCAGGCGGAAGCTTCCGAAGACGGAGAGGACGCCCGATAGCACCGCCCCGGCGATCGCGGCGATCCCGCCCAGGGCGCTGTTGATCCCGAGGAGCGTTCCGGCATCGCGCCCCTCGAGCGCGCGAAAAAGGATGATCCCCGACGCCGTCGAGTAGAACGCGATCGCCGCTCCGAGGACCCCGAAGGCCACGAGGTTGGAGACGTACGAGACGACGACCGAGAGCGGCACGAGGGTGAACCCTGCGACGGCAAGGTACCCAAGGCTGCGTCCGTACGTGGAGTCGTGGACGAGCCGATCGGCCCCGCTGCTAGTCGTGAGCGCGCCGCTCGATGGATAGACGATCGCCTGGGCGGTGTTGTTGGCGAGGTTGACGACGAAGATCGATGCCGCGCTCAGGCCGACGGCGTACAGGTACGGGGTATAGGAGATGTTGAACAGGTTGGAGGTCAGGTTGAATAGGAAGGAGGCGGCGAGGATGAGCGGCAGCTCGTGGTGGGCCTCCTCCCGGACCCACCGACGGAGTCGGACCCATCCCTGCCGGGACAGGTCCGGACGGTGGGGAAAGAACGGGAAGCTCATCTTCCACGAGGCGATGTGACGCACTCGGGAAGACAGGCTGTCGAGGTGAAGCGCGACGTGGGCCGTGGTCTTCGGGTGGAGGGAATCCTGGACGCCCCACCAGACCGCGGCCACGCTCGCGAAGGAGAGCGCGGCGATCACGTACAGGAACGGGGGCAGGGCGAGATGCGCATCGAGCCAGACCACCCCCGCCAGCAACCCGGCGATCCCGCCGACGATGCTCATCAGCTGGAAGGAGGCGTAGGCGCTGGGTCGTTCCCAGGCCGGGAAGGTCTCCAGGATGAGCAGGTTGGATGCGCTCGCCCCTGCCGGCGCGAGGAAGCCGACGGCGGTATAGAGGGCGTACAGGACCGGCAGCTGACCGTGCTCGTGGATCCCGCCGAGGGCGAGGTAGATGACCCCGAATCCCAGGTAGTTGAGCAGGAGCAAGCGTCGTCGGGTGGGGAAGTGGTCGGCCACCCAGCCCCAGACCATCGACGCGACGATGACCGCGCTGTTGAACAGGGCGGCCGCCAGGGCCACATCGGTCCAGGCCCCGTGCAGGGTGATCAAGATCAACAGCGGGAGGGCCACTCCGAAGCCGGAGGTCGCCGCGTTGATGGGTACGAACGCGACGAGCCACGGCCGCGAGACGAGCCGATTTGGCCGCGTGGATACGAAGTGTTCCATCGGCCGTCCGGCCGGCGCGACGTCACCGTGAGACTAAAAGGGACGACGGCGGAAGTGAAACTGTGACGGTGGCGCGCGTTCCGTTCAATAACGCTTATAAAGGAAGGGGCGTGTCACGCGCTCGTCAGAACAGGTGGGCTCGTTGGCAATCGGCTTTGTCCTCATCAGCACGGCTCCCGCGAAGGAGCATGAGGTATACACCGAATTGCTTCGCGTCAAGGGGATCGTCGAACTCCATCCGCTCTTCGGCGAGTACGACCTCATCGCCAAGGTGGAGGCCGACGACTTCAACGCGCTCGGCCAGCTCGTCGTGGACAAGATCCGCGCCGTTCCCGGCGTGATCGACACGAAGACGTTGACCGGCATCAAGTTCTGAAAGGGGACGGACGGATGATCGATACCATCTTGGGCGACGCAACGCTGAGCGTAGGGTTTTCACAGTTCGGGGCCATCCTGCTCCTCGTCTTCGGGCTGTTCTTGATCCTGGCCGGGATCTTCACGGCCTACTTCGGAAGCGGAAAGAGCCGAACCATCGGGGTCGTGCTCCTGGTCGTCGGGGTCGTGGTCGGCGTCCTGACGGCATACTGGTACCACACGTCGACGAGCGGCCTCACGACCCTCGTCGAGGAGTCGCTCCTCGTCATCATCGCCGCCGTCGCCGGCGCCCTCGCCGCGATCGCCATCTTCCTCGTGGCGATCATGAAGTCGTAGGACCCGACCGGGTCGCCACGCCGGGAGGGCCGGCATGCGAAGCCGCCTCGTCACGTTGACGACCGACGCGGGCCAGCCGTATGCGGCCCAGATGAAGGGGGTGCTCAGCCGCACCTTGCCCAGGGGTTCGATCGTCGACCTGGCCGACGACCTCGCGCCCCACCGGGTCGAGGAGGCGGCCTTCCTGCTTCGCCACATGGGGGCCACCTTCCCCCCGGGCACGGTGCATCTCGCGGTCGTCGACCCGGGGGTCGGTGGCGCGCGGGCGCCGGTCGCGGTCGAGTGCCGGGAGGGTAGCTACCTCGTCGGTCCGGACAATGGGCTCCTCGCACCCCTCGCGGAGTTCCTCGGCATCCGACGGGTCGTGCGGATCGAACGGGAACGCTTCGCTGCGTCCCGCACGTCCAGCCCCACGTTCGACGGGCGGGACCTCTTCGCGCCGGCGGCCGGGCGGCTCGCCCGGGGAACCCGGATCCAGGCCCTGGGTCCGACGACGACCCTCACTCGCCGCTCCCCCCCGCCCCCTCGCTCCACGGCGAGAGGCGTTCGGGGGCACGTCGTGCACGTCGACCGGTTCGGCAACCTGATCACCGACATCGCTCCGTCGCTCACCGGCCCGGAGGGGACGACGCTCCGAGTGCGCGTCGGCCTCGGCAAGCCCGCACGCCTCGTTCGCCGGAGGACCTACGAAGACGGGACCAAGGGAAACGCCATGCTCCTCGTCTCGAGCTTTGGGCTCCTTGAACTGAGCGTTCGAGAAGGCAGTGCCGCCCGGCGGTACCGGGCGGGGACCGGGGCCACCGTGACGATCGAGCTCTGCGACTGAGATATCGATAATTACTGCCTCGGCCAGGTGGGGTTCGACCGGTCCAACGGACGCAAAGGCATGGCGAAGCGCGACTACTACGAGGTGCTCGGCGTACCCCGGAACTCCGGCCCGGACGAGGTGAAATCCGCCTACCGGCGCCTCGCTCGGCAGCATCACCCGGACATGAACAAGGATAACACGAAAGGCGCCGAGGAGAAGTTCAAGGAGCTCTCCGAGGCGTACGAGGTCCTGGTCGATCCGGCCAAGCGGGCGCGCTACGACCAGCTCGGGTTCACCGGCGTCCAGCAGGATTTCGGACCCGGCGGATTCAGCTGGCAGAACTTCACTCACGCACAGGACCTGGAGGACCTGCTCGGGTCGACCGACTTCTTCCAGAACCTGTTCGGCGGCGGGCTTCCGGAGGGACTCTTCGGCCGTCCCGTCGGTCGCCGATCGGGCATCCCGACGCGGGGGAGCGACGTGGAGGTCTCCGTTCGCTTACCGGTCTCGGCCGCGGTGACGGGAGCGGAGCCCACGCTCGAGGTGCCCGCCACCTTGCGATGTCCGGACTGCAAGGGCACGGGCGCCCTGAGGGGAACGGCCCTGGAGAAATGCCCGGAGTGCGACGGACGGGGGCAGGTCCGCCGATCCCAGAGTCGCGGGTTCAGCCAGCTCATCACGATCCTCGAGTGCCCGATGTGCCACGGCTCCGGCCAGCGGATCCGGGAACCCTGCCCGAACTGCGACGCGACCGGGATCATCCGTCGGGTGAAGAAGCTCAAGGTAGAGGTCCCGCCGGGGATCGAGGACGGCGCCGTGCTCCGCCTGGCCCATCAGGGGGTGCCGGCCGACGGTTCCGGACCCCCCGGGGACCTCTTCGTTCAGGTCCTGCTCGAGCCCCTGCCGTCGATCCACCGAGAAGGCCAGGACGCCTATACGGAGACCCACGTCGGCCTGTCGCTCGCGATCTTCGGCGGTCAGACGCGGGTGAACACGATCACCGGCCAGGCCATCCTGACGGTCCCCGCCGGGACCCAGCCCGAAACGCGCTTCCGGTTGCGCCGGGAGGGTTTCCCGAGGCTCAGGAGCACCGAGCGCGGGGACCTCATCGTGACCGTGCACGTCGACCTTCCCGAATCGCTGAACCCCCATCAGAGGGAGCTCCTCCGCGAGGCCCTCGGAGCCCCGGAGGCGAAGGAAGCCGCCTCCCGTCGGAGCGGGTTGTTCAGTCGGCGGTCGTAGGGCGGACGTGGCGGACGAATGGACCTTGGCCTCCGAGACCGAACACTACTTTAGCGAACGGCCGCGGGTGCCGTCGCAGCGCCGGGAGTTGCACTTCCTGTACAAGGGCACGCGGCTACGGATGGCCGTCGACCGCGGCGTGTTCGCGTCGTCCTCGCTCGACCCTGGAACGGCCCTCCTGATCGAGACGCTCGACCCGTCGCCTGCCGACCGGATCCTCGACCTGGGCTGCGGATGGGGAGCGATCGGCATCGCGGCGGCACGGGCGGCGCCCGAGGGCCGGGTGGTCCTGACCGACGTCAATCGGCGCGCCGCCCAGCTGGCCCGGACGAACCTTCACAACAACGGCATCGAGAACGCCGAGGTCCGCATCGGGAGCGGGTTCGACCCGGTGCGCGACGAAGCGTTCGACCTCATCGCGACGAACCCGCCGTACCACGCCGGGCGGGAACTCCTCCTAGCGCTCCTCGAGGAAACCCCCCGACATCTGACCTCGACCGGACGCCTCCTCCTGGTCGGGAAGGGGAGCCAGGGGATCCGATTCTATCAACGCTGGCTCACCGAGCACTGGTCGCCCGAGGTGGAGGTCCGGGGACGCGGCGGAGGATACCGAGTCTTGGAAGCAAGGACACCTCGCGCTCCGGGTCCTCCGACCCCACCGGTCCGGCCCGAACGGTCGCCTTCACCGAGGGAGAGGACGACTCGGCCCAGTTCTCCCCGAAGCTCTTAAATGGGCAAGCCTTCTCGGCGGCCGCGCCCCACCGTGGCCGACGGCTTTCCCTCGGTCAGCCTCGACGCGGCGGGTCCGAACCAACGAGAAGGTGAGCACGGCGCCGAAGAACCCCCCATCTCCCGCCGACGAGAAGGCCACTCCGGCGGCCAAGGAGCCGGCCGCCGAGGAGCCCAAGGAGGGTCGCAAGGACAAGGGTCCGAAGGAGAAGGGATCCAAGTCGAAGGACGGCAAGGACGCGGGTGGGGGCGAGGGGAAGCCGAAGGGCAAGGGCGGAAAGGCCGGTGCCGGGCCGCCCAGCGGTAAGAAGAAGGCTCGACCGATCCCCGACAATCCGAATTTTCGATATATCGTTAGGATCGCGGGTTCCGACCTCGACGGCCAGCGGGCCACCGCGCTCGCCCTCACCGGCGTGCGGGGCATCGGGCTTCGCATGGCGGCGGTCGCCTGTCGCATCGCCAACGTCAACGCGAACGAGATGATCGGGAATCTCCCCGAGCCGACCGTGGAGGGTCTCGAGACGATCCTCGGGGGCCTCGCTCAACAGCTTCCTCCCTGGATGCTCAATCACCCGGTCGATTGGGTCGGCGGCGAGGCGCACCACAACATCGGGCCCGAGCTTGACACGGCCCGCCGCGACGACATCAACCGCATGAAGATGATCCGGTCCTACCGGGGCGTCCGCCACGAGCGGGGCCAGAAGGTCCGAGGTCAACGGACCCGCTCCAACGGACGGACCGGAATGGCCGCTGGCGTCCTGAAGAAGGCGGCCAAGGAAGCGGCCGCCGCGAAGGGCAAGGAGGAGGAGGCCGGTGGCGCCGCCTCCGGCCCCAAGCCGGCCGCCCCCGCCGCGTCCGGCGCCAAGGCCTCGCCCGCCACGGCGGCGAAGGCTTCCCCCGCCGCGCCGGCCGGGAAGGGAGCCGGCGGCAAATCGGCCGCCGCCCCGGCGAAGGGCGAGGAGAAGAAGGCCTAGTCCGATGGGCGACCCGAAGTTCCTGCGGCGGACCTACGATGCACCGAAGCATCCTTGGGAAGCCGCCCGGATGGATGAGGAGCGCAAGCTCCTCCAGAAGTACGGGCTGAAGAACAAGCGAGAGCTTTGGAAGGCGCAGGCCATCCTCCGCGGATTCCGCCGGCAGGCGCGGGACCTACAGGCCCGGCTTCGTGCGGGCGAGGCTCAGGCGAAGCTCGAGACCGACGGCCTCGTGGGCCGACTGACCCGCCTTGGCCTCCTGGCCCCGGGCGACACGACCCTCGACGATGTCCTGGCCCTGGGGATCGAGGACATCCTCAGCCGGCGGTTCGAGTGGATCGTGGTCCGACGAGGGCTCGCGGGGACTCCCAACGGGGCTCGCCAGTTGATCGTTCACGGCCATCTCGCCATCGGCGAACGGCGGATGACCCGCCCGGGCTACTTCATCCCCGCCGCGGACGAGGCCCGGATCAACTACTCTTCGACGAGTCCCGTGACCTCCGACGAGCACCCGATCCGGGTCGCCCTGCGGGAAAAGCTCGAGGCCCGAGGAGCCGAGCCGGTCGCCCCGGAAGGCCCGGCGCCCTCGGTGGGGTGAACCGCGATGGCGAAGATCGGGATCGCGCACATCTACGCGAGCTACAACAACATCCACATCACCGTGACCGATGTGACCGGGTCCGAGACGCTGACGAAGGCGACGGGGGGCATGGTGGTGAAGGCCGCGCGGGATGAGTCGAGTCCGTACGCGGCGATGAAGGCTGCCGACCAGGTGGCGGCGGTCCTCAAGGAGAAGGGCTACGACACTCTCCACGTTCGGGTGCGCGCGCCCGGCGGCAACCGCTCTCGATCGCCCGGCCCGGGGGCGCAGGCCGCCATCCGGGCGCTCTCTAGGGCGGGCATCCGCATCAACCGGATCGAGGACGTCACCCCGGTCCCGCATGACGGGACGAAGGCCAAGGGAGGCCGGCGCGGCCGCCGGGTCTGATCCGTTTGGAAGCCCTGGTCCAGGAGCTCAAACCGCGGGCCCTTTCCCTCGAGCTCACGGGCACCACCGCGGCCCAGGTCAACGCGGTGCGCCGCACGCTGCTCTCCGACGTCCCGAAGCTCGCGATCGAGGACGTCGAATTCCACCTCGGGCCGATCCGCGATGAGGTCACCGGGAAGGACTACGACTCCTCCACGAGCATGTTCGACGAGGCCGTCGCGCTGCGGCTCGGCCTGCTCCCCGTCCCGATGGACCTCGGCCAGTTCCGCCGCAAGTCCGAGTGCACCTGCAACGGAGAAGGGTGCGTGCACTGCCAGGCGATGTACTCGATCGACAAGAAGGGACCCTGCACGGTCTACGCGCGCGACCTCGTCCCGCTCGGCGACCCGACCCTCGCGATCCTCGCTCCGGAGGTCCCGATCGTCCGCCTGGGGGCCCGTCAGGCGCTGCTCGCCTACGCGACGGCCGTCGTCGGGACCGCGCGCGAGCATTCGAAGTGGCAGGTGGCCCACGCGGTCGGCGTCTATCCCCACCCGCACATCAAGACCTCGAAAAAGCCCGGCTGCACCGACGCCTGCCTGAAGCGCGCCGCTCAATCCTGCCCCGTCGATATCCTCGAGTACGCGAACGGCAAGATGACCGTCACCGACGAGGCCAAATGCATCCTGTGCGGCGCTTGCGAAAAATCGTGCGAGCACGGCTCGGTCAAGGTCGAGCCGGACGAGGACCGCTACTTCCTGCGGTTCGAGACCGATGGAAGCCTGACGACCCGCGAAGCCCTCCGATACGCCTTCAAGGACCTGAAGCGCCGCTTCGAGGAGCTGCGCGAGGCGATCCAGTCGATCCCGTAGCACGCCCCGCGCCCGAGCGCTCGCGACCGGCTTCCCAATCGTATCTCAGAAGCGCCCCGATCCGCCCGAGGCCGACGAGACGCTTGCCCGCCTCCCCCTCGTCGCGGACCACGAACAGCCGAGCCCGGTCGGAGCGGGCCGATTCCATGGCCCGGATCGCGAGGGGGTCGGTGAGCAGCGTTTCCGAGACGAGCAGCGTCTCGACCGCGCCGGCCTCCGCCGCGCGCCCGACCTCCTGGAGGCCGACGGCCGCGCGCCGTCCCCCGAGCGCCGTCACGAGCTGTTCGACCAGGTCGGCCTCCTCGGCCGCCACGGCACCCCGCAGCACCTCGCTCGCTCGGCCGGATCGCAGGAGCTCGTCGATCCCCGCCCGGCCCGACTCGCTGGTCGGGAACAGCGTCACTTTTCCTCGGAGGGCCGGCTCGGCTTCGGCGAGCGCCTTCGCGACGGTCTCCTTCAGGAACCCGGGTCCGGCCACGATGAGCGAATCGGCCCTCGGGGCCTCCGAGCGGATGACCTTGACGATCTCCTGGACGTAGGCGCCCCGGTCCTTGTCCCCCTGTCCCCCGCCGTACTGCTTTCCCGCGATCGTCCGGCGGAGGTCGGCGACCGGTTCGATGGCGCGGCCCCGCATCCGGACGATCGAGGACTCCCCCCAATCGACGGAGGCGAGCAGGAGGCTCGCTTCCCCCCGCCCCGCCATCCCCTCCTCGAGGAGCGCCCGCTCGGCCGGCGAGAGCGATTCCTTCTGGAGGGCGACCTCGTCGCCCACCTCAAGGTCCAGGGTGTGATGCCGCCCGACGTCGAAGGGCCCCTCGACGATCGTGCCCGTGATCCGTACGTGTCGGGTGAATCCGTGGAACTCGACCTCCTCCACGCGGACGACCATCCAGACCCGGCGGCGGGTCCGCTCCGCGGCGGGCGTCTCCTCCGGGGCTTCGGGATCCCGCCGAGTGGTGGAGGCCCCGACCCGCTCGCCCACCCGGACCAGGCGAGCGGTCCGCCACAGGTCGCTCGGTGTCTCGAGGCGGAGCTTCAGAAGGCCTGTCTTCGGGTCCTGATGGATCAGTCGCATCGGTCCTCCCCGATGACCGTGGGGGTCGGGATGGCAAAAAGGCCGCGGCACAGTGGCGGAGGGTCTTCCGACCCACCGTTCACCGGTAAGCCCGTGTGAGGAACCGTTATGGCGCTACTCCCTGCTGCGCCGGACCGGGGAAGGCCGGGTGTTGAGCTACCGGGACCTGGTTCGGAAGCGGTCGTTCCTCCCCTTCTGGGTGGGCGGAGCGCTCTCCTTTGCGGGTCCTTCCACCGTCGTGGTCGTCCTGGTCTGGGCGACCGCCGTCGCCTACCCGGCCAACCTTTCGGGAGGGGCTTCGTATTCGGCCCTGGCCCTCGCCATCCTGGGACTATCGGCGACCCTGCCGACGCTCGCCGGGGCCCTGCTCTCGGGTACCCTCGCCGACCGTTTCGACCGTCGCTCCCTCATGGCGCTCACGAACTCGACGGCCGTCCTCGCGACCGCGGCCCTAGCGGCCGTCCTCTTCGCGCATCCGGCGGGCCACGTCGCCCTGCCCGGTCCGCCGGGGTTCTACCTCCCGTTGTGGCTCGTACTCGCGTGCCCGTTGTGGGCCCTCGTGAGCGCTACGGCCACGTTGTTCCGTCCGGCGTTCAACTCGATCCTGCCGAAGCTCCTTCCCACGGCGGCCCTCGGGAGGGCCAACGGCCTCGTCTACGGCGTGGCAGTGAGCGCGAGCGTCGCCGGCTCGCTCGGAGCGACGGCGCTGATCATGGTCGCCGGGCAGGGATGGGCCATGCTGGTCCCGCTCGCCCTCTTCGTCGGGACGGCGGTCGCGGTCCTGGCGATGCGACCGCCGGTGGCTCCGAGGGAGGCCCCGACCACCCGGTTCGCCACGGACGTCACCGAGGGCTACCGGTTCCTCTACCGGAATCGGGCGCTCCTCCAGGTGACCGCCGCTAGTCTGCTCATCAACTTCCTGACGGCGCTCGCGTTCGTCGAGCTCGGGCTCTACGTCCGGGATTGGCTCGGCGTGACCGAGGCGATCCTGTTGGGGGCGATGACCACGGGCGCCAGCGTGGGGTCCGGGATCGGGACCGTGTTCGCCGGTCGGGTGGGCTTCGAGCGACGCGCCGGTCGGTATCTGATCGTCCTGACGGCGTGCCAGGGATTCACGACGCTCGGACTTGCGTTCTCGCATTCGATCTGGCTGAGCATTCCGATCATGGTGCTCTTCGGGATCTTCCCCGGGATGTCGGCGACGATCTTCCTCGCCACGATGCAGGCGATCGTGCCGAACCGCGTCCTCGGCCGGGTGCTCGCGGCCGATGAGGTCGGGAGTTTCGGGATGGTCCCGATCGGCCAGTACGCGGGCGGGATCGTCACCCTAGCGCGCGGGGTGCAGGCGGCCTTCCTGCTGGCCGGGGCCGGAACCGTCGCGGTCGCGGGCGGAATGGCAGCGTTTTCCGGCCTGCGCCGTTTGGGCTACGATCCAAATCGTTCGCCCGACGAAGTTCGCGGCCCCGAGAGCGGCCCCCCGCCCGTCCCACTCGGCGAGGCCGCCCTCGCGCATCCGGACCCTGCACCGTAGTCGCCGCGGCGCTTCCAACGGCCCGGGCACGCGCTGAGCTACAGTGCTCTCGAGAGGCCCACCGAGAGCATGGTCTAACAATCTTTAAATGGTCAAGTCAGCATACACACGTCTGACAAAGTACTACCTATTGTCAGACGAGGATGGCAGACACCTCCGAGAGGGTGACCGTACGGATCCCTCAGGAATTGCTGGAGCGACTGAAATCGATCCAGCAGTCGAAGGGGGTGGCGACGATCTCCGACACGATCCGGGAAGGACTGGAACGCTACGTCGAGGTGAACCTGCCTCCCCCGAACATCCGCAAGGTCGTCGTCGACCTCTCCCGTCAGGATAACCGTCAGCTCGAGGAGTTCGTCCGGGAGGGCAACTCCGTGAGCGTCGACGACGCGGTCCGTTCCGCCGTGCGAGAGTTCATCCGCAACCGCGTCGACCCCGCCGGGGCGACCGCACCCCGGGCTCGTCGGGAGGGGGAGTCGGTGGCGGCGGCGGAGGGCTCGCCTCCCTCCTGAACTGTCGGGGGGGGGCGACCGTGGATTCCGATTCGATCGAGGCGTGGGCCCGGCGCTCGGGCGAGAACGGCTTCGCCCTCGTCGGGCTAGGGGGGGCCGGAGGAGAGGCGGTACAGGACCTCGTCGGGCTCGGGAACCTGAACGTCCGAACCCTCGCGGTCAACACCGACGCCCGCCAGCTCGTCCAGATCCCCGTGGAAGAACGCATCCTCATCGGAGAACGGGTCCTGCGGGGCCGGGGGAGCGGGGGAAACCGCGCGCTCGTCCTCGATGCCGCCGAAGAGGGGCGGGAGGAGATCGTCCGCCGGCTCGCTCACTACGAGGTCGTCTTCCTGCTCGCGGGGCTGGGAGGGGGGACGGGAAGCGCCCTGCTCCCGTTCCTGACCTCAGAGCTTCGCAAGACCGCCACCCTGGCGGTCCCCGTCGCCTTCCTTCCGTTCCGGGTCGAACTCGATACGAACTCCGACCGCCGCGAGAACGTCCACGGCGCGCTCGAGGAGCTCGAGGCGATGGGAGGACTCCTGCTCGCGCTCTCGAACGAGAAGCTCCGGCGGTTCGAGGCGCTTCCCCTCCACCGGGTCTTCCAGGTCCGTAACGCCTACGTCCACGCCTTGGTCCAGAGTCTCGTCGACATGGTCGAGCACCCCTCCCAGTTGAACGTTGACCTCGCGAGCCTGAAAGGGCACCTCGCCAGCTCCGGCCTGTCGACGTTGCTCTGCGGGGAGTACCACATTTCCGACCCGGAACAGCTCGTCGACCAGGCGCTCACGCAGGGTCTGCTAGATTTCGCCCTCGAAGACGAGTCGTCCGCCCTCCTCCACCTCGAGGGCGGCTCGAACCTCACCCTCCGCACGCTCGACCGGGTCGTGCAAGCGCTGCGGACTCGCCTGGGTCAACCCAAGCGCTTCCTCTTGGGGACCCGGATCCGCTCCGAACCCCGCGAGGTCGTGCACCTGACGGCCGTCATCGGCGGCCTCAAGGCGGGCACCATCCGATCGGCGCTCGGCGGCCCCGCCGAAGCGCTCCTCGCCCGTTGAATCCTACCGGACCGGGTCCCGGGGTCGCTCGAGCTCGCGCAGGTCTGACTCGTGGTTGAGCACGTCGAGGCATTGAGAGGAGCGCATCGATCGGGGACCGAGCGAGAGCTTCGGGATACCGAGGCTCTTGAGCTCCTCCACTTCGTCGGGGGTCGGGTCGGTCGGGTCAGAGAGGATCGCCGAAAAGCCTCCATCGAGGAGAGGCGATCCCCGATAGGGGTGTCCGTCCTCCGAGAGCCAGAAGGTGCCGGCGTGCTGGGCGAAGGCGCGGATCGACGGTCCCGGGTCCACGGGACCCACGCGGATGCCGGGCGAGGATTCCACGTCCCGGTCGAGGGGGATCGACCGAACCAGGGCGTTCTTCAAGAGCGCGGCCGTCGAGCGTTCGTCCGGGTTCAGGTACCGTAGTCGGTTCCCGACGACCTCGATCCGTCGGGCTTTCGGGGGGGGCTGCGCCACGAAGAGGATCGTCAGTTCCACGTCCTGGCGGAGCGCGTTCGACAACGAAAAGAAGGTCGAGACGCATCGAGCGATCTCGTCCATCCGCCCCCCGCCGCCGGCGAGGTCGTTCAGGGTGAACGCCCCCGACACCGGGACCCGGTGGGCGATGAGCAGGACCCGCCGCACGCTGAGGGCCTACGGGCCCATTCCAATACCGTTGGCGGTGGTCCGCGCCGAGGCCGCCTAGGCCTTGGGGGGCTTGATCCGCGCCGGGCGGCTGAGCCGCTTCGACGAGGCGCGCACGGGAGCCTCGGGGGCCGTCGGGCCCGCGGCCCGCTCGAGCCAGATCTCATCGCCGAGCTCGTGGTAGACTGCGTGCGCCGCGAGGCCGGTCCCGGTCTCCCCATGGGGGAGTCGGAACGCGCCGGATCGCGCTGCGTTGGACGAGTAGACCACGTCCACCTCGCCGGCGGCCCTCAGCGCTTCGGTCTCCTCCTTGGCGAGGTCGAAGATCCGATCCTTTCGGAACATCCAGTAGTGGATCCGCCACTCCCGCCCGTCGTAGAGTGTCGTCTCGTCCCGCTCGGTCTCGAGGATACCGGTGTCCTCGAGCATGTAGAACGTGTCGCGGTCATCGGGCTCGAGCACGTTGTCGATGATCCGCTCGTTGAACCCGAAGAAGTTCAAGACGTGGGCGGCGATGGAGCGGGCGTCCTCGGAGCGCATCCCGTCGTGTCCGACGGAGCGTCGGATCGCCTTCGCCAGCGAGTCGTGGTCGACCGGGCCGGCGACCTGGAGGACCGGGTCGTCGGGGATCCCCGACCGGGTCGTTCGCATGTCCTCGGGGGACCTCAGAGGCACCGGGTTACGCAAGGTGTAGGGTCGGCTGGTGCCGCCCATGGGGCCTCCGAGCTTGCGAGTCATGACATCAAATTCCCCGAGTTGCTATATATACCTTCGGAAAAACCAAGGCAGCGAAACCAATGATAGCACGGGCACCGAGCGCGGGAGCTCGTGCCCGCGTTCGCGCGGGTTCGGCGCGTCCCTTCCTAGAGCGAGAGCCGGTCGGGCCGATCGGCCCGGTCGTAGTCCTGGGTTCAGCGGCCCCGGCCTCTCGGCAGGGCGTGAACGGCCTGAAGTCGGGGGGACCATTCCTCCCTTTCGATGCGCGTCTCGAGTTCTTCAAGCATCGGGAGGTCGAACGGGAGCGGGAGGAGCGATCGGGCGAGATAGACGTGGGCCATCTCCCCGGTCGACGGCCCCGTCCACCCCTTCCCAAGCCGCTCCTGCCCGCGGTATTCGTAGTACTCGGGGGCCGGAACGAACCAGAGCAACCCGTCGTCGGTGGAACGCGCCTGCTTCGGCCCCCGGGGGATCACCTGGAGGCCCAGGTGCAGGATGACCGCGAGCGGCAGGTTGTGGAGGAGCTTGGGGGTGGGCCGCGCGGTCGCGAGGTAGCGCGTCCGGACGATCTCGATCGGCAGGACGTCGCGGGCCCGGAACGCGGAGAGGACCCGGACGACGCCGAGCCCTCTCGATAGGTAGGCGAGTCCATGCCCGGGCGAACGGGTCGTAAGACTCTCGGACGGGTCGTATCCGAGGAGCTCGGCCACCTCGGTCGGGAGCTGAAGGGTGAGCCAGGTCGGATGGACGGTCTTGAGGGCGATGTACTCCATCGTCGGCCGGAGAACGACAATATTAGAAATCTTATAAGGTGATGGCCGGCACAGGACGAGGGTGGGCCGTTCGTAGCGCTTCGAGGATCGCCCCAAAGTCGGATGTCCTGAGCGATGCGTTGGCCGCCCGCGCCACTTCGGGAAGGGTCGCGTTCATCGCCACACCGAACCCGACCCGTTGGAAGATCGTCGCGTCCGGCGGGCCGTCGCCGACGTGGGCGACCCGACCGGGCGAGGTCGCGTATCGCCCCACGAGACGCTTCAGACCGCCAGGCTTGTCGGCGACGATCTCCCCTGGAGGGCCCACGACCCCGTCGATCACTTCCGGGCTGGACCGATGCGAGGTCCCGTCCCAGTCCTCGAATCCGAACCGGCGGGCGTACCACTCGCTCACGTACCCGGGGTTGTGGGAGAGCAGTACGGGATGGGCTCCGGCCTCCTTGAGAGATCGGACGGTCTCTTCGATCCGCTTTAGCTTGGGCGTCGCCTCCATCAGGCCCTCGAGCCGGAGGAGCGGAATCCCCTCGGCGATCGTGAGAAGGCGCCGGAGGTGCACGTTCTCGCTCTCCGCTCCCGCGAGGTACTCGTCGTTCAGGTCCGCGTACCGGTCCGACCGGGCTAGCTCCTCGGCGAAGAACTTCCAGCCGCTCTCGAGGGTCAGCGTGCCGTCGATGTCCACGGTAACGAGGTCGAACGGGAGGCGGACCATCGTCTAGTCCTCCCGACCCGAGCGGCGTTCGCCGAAACCGACCCCAAGGAGGATCCCACCCAGGAACAGCGAAAGGAGGCCCGCGGCGAGGAACGGGAGGTCGTTCGCGAGCGCCCCCGTGAGGTCGGGAGCGATCAAGATCCAGACTCCCGCGAGCAGCGTGAGCACGACCCCCAGGACGATCTTGCCCTGTCGCGACATTCGACGATGCTCCCGATCGCCGAGGGTTCGATCCCTCCCCATGGCCGAACGGAATCGGGTCTGCGGATAACCGCGCGCCCCCCATCGACCGGGTCCTCGCCCGTCAGGGGTGTCCCTATCTAGGCCGGTTCGCTCTGTGCTCCGTGCGGAATCCCAGACGGCCGGCGAGGTCAGCGGGCGTCGTGCGATCGGCCGAGGAACTCACCCGGGCCCGGCGGACCCGAGCCCTGGAGGAATCGCTCGATGTGCGCCCGAGGCCCGGCACCCTGAGCGCCCGGTTCGAGGTCCGAAACCCGCGCCGGGAGACCCGCTACTCCGTCTTCCTGCCTGCGTTCCCACTCCGGGACGGAGCGATGTGCAACTGTACGGACTTCGGTCGCCGGGGCCTGGGAACCTGCAAGCATATCGAATCGGTCCTCCTCTGGCTCTCCGAGCACCCGAACGAGGGAGGACCCGCGCCCCGCTCGTTCGATGGACGAGGGTTCTGGGGCTTGGTCGATGCGTCCGTCGACCGCGTGGTGGCGTTGCCTAACCTCGACCCGGTGAGGGCCCGAGAGCCTGGAAGCTACCTGTTCGAGAAAGCGCGCGCGCCGAAATAGGCGCGCCGAATCGTCGGTATTGGAAAGGGTTGAGACCCAGACGACCTCTCTAGGAGGCCTAGCTCGACATCCCGGGGGCGCCCTTGAGGGCACGGACCTTGTAGTATTCCGCGTCCACGATGACCTCCCCGTTGATCCCCATCGTCTCGATGGTCTTCAGCGTGAGTCCGCTTTGGGACTTCGCCTTCTGCCAATCGGGGATCGGGATCGAGAACTTCTTCTCGACCTCCGTCCTGTAGATGGGGCCCGAGTTGTACGAGCAGAACGGGATGATGCGCCCGTCCGGGACGGAGTAGTGGATGTCGCAGCGCATCAGGCGCTGGATATCGTAGTCGTACGCGTCCTGGAAGTGCATGTTCCCGATGTAGAGCGTCCGCCAGGTGAACTTGGCGAGCGCCTCCTTGTTGCCCTCGGTGAAGATCGCGGCGATCATCTTCACGCAGTTCTTCTCGTTGAGGCCCTCCGGCGCCTTCGCGAAATCGAAGTACTTCGACACGTCGTGCAGGAGCTTCGCCCCGGCCACGGCGGTCCGGACCCGCGCGAAGCGGGCATCCCGGTACTTCTCGATCATCGCCTCGACGTTCTCGAAGAAGCCGTCGACGTCCATGAACCGGGGGAGCGGCGTGATCTTCTGTCCGTCCTTCGAGACGAAGGCGAACGTCGCGCAGCCGCACCCGGGGTGGGTCGTCAGGGTCATCTTCTCCTCGCCGTGGATGATCGACGCGAGTTCGGAGATGGGGGCGACCGACGGGACCGGGAAGAAGTCGGACTTCTCGAACGGTCCCTCGGTGCACAGGATCCGCACCAGGTCGGACTGGGTGAACCGCATCTGGAAGCGGTCCTTGTCCGGGATACGCGCCGTCAGGGCGACCGGCTGGAAGTTGACCCCCCGGACGACGTCCAGGTTGTCGATGGCGAACTTCACCGTCGGCCAGATCTCCTTCTCATTGAAGCCTCCGACGAGCGTCGGAACGAGCACGACCGACAGGGGCTTGTCGGGCTTGCCGCTGGCGAGCTCCTCGGCCGAGGAGTGGGTCTGACGGGCCGCCTCGATGGCCTTCTGCTTGACCTTTAGGAGCGGGACCCCCCGGACCTTTCGGTAGATCTCGTCGTCCAGGCCGTCGAACTGCAGGTAGAGGGTGTGCAGGCCCGAGTTCCGAGCCGCCTGGGCGAAGCCGGGCTCGTTAGCGACCCGGATGCCGTTCGTCGCGACCTGGATCTGCTTGAACCCGAGGTCCCGCGCCATGCTGCAGGCGTCGAGGAAGAGCGGGGAGAGGGTCGGTTCGCCGCCCGAGAACTGGACCGCGACCGCGCCCACCGGCTTCTGCTCGCGCAGGGTCTTCAGCATGAAGTGGATCTGCTCGCGCGTCGGCTCGTAGACGTAGCCGGCCGCGTTGGCGTTCGCGAAGCAGACCGGGCACTTCAGATTGCACCGGTTGGTTAGGTCCATCAGGGCGAGTCCCGTGTGGGACTTGTGGTGGCTGCACATCCCGCAGGTGGTCGGGCAGCCGCGGAACTTGTCGTAGTAGGGGTTCTCGTAACCCACCCCGTCGTGGGCGTAGACCTCCATCCGCAGGTAGAAGTCGACGTCGTTCGAGATGATGTCCCAGAAGTACCCGTGAACCCGACAGGTCTTCTCCATGATGACGCGTCCGTCCTTCTCTCGTACGACGGCCGGGATGACCTTGATGCATTCGGGGCAGACGGAGGCCGTCTTCCTTGGCAGGCCCCTCGGGGCCTGGAACTCCTTCATGACTCGCGCCGGCATTTTCTCCCTACTTTCCAGGCCCGGGCAATCCAGGCCTTGGTGCGGCCAGCAACCCCATCCTACATAACCCATCTGTCGTCTTAGCCGCGACATAACCCCACCCGTGTGACGAGGTTTCGCACGGACGACGACGCGACAACCCCCCCCGTGGAACGACCCGGAATGACCCCGAACATCGCGAGAGGAGTCGCCGTTTTAGCCCGTCATCCCTTAGGTCGAGCGCCATGCCCCGCAAGCGTCCCGCCAAACGGTCCAGCCGACCGGCGAACCTGAGGAAGGCCCAATCGGGGCCCCCGGGCCGGGCCTCCCCCCCCGGGTTCGTCGGGAGGGACGGTTCGCCCGTTCTGGACCGCTACCCTCCCAAGGACCCATCGTTGTCGGTACGCGGGCCCCCGACGCCCTCCGCGAAGGCCCCGTCGTCCCCTTCGGCCGGGGCGGCTCCCTCGACCCCACCCTCTGTCGTCGCGAGCGTCCCGGTCCCCTCCGACCCCCCCTCCGCGCCCCCCGCCCCCCCGAGCCCGGGAATGGCGGGTCCACCGGCGGGGATGCCGCTCATCTCGCTCGAACGGCCGTTCAACCTCGACGAGTTCTCCCAGATGCTCGGGGAGACGACGATCCGCGTGGAGGTACCCAGGGAGGACCTGGCCGAGGCCCTCCGGAGGATCTCCGACTTCATGGGGTTCGGGATCTACGTCTATTCCTTCCGGGTCCGCCCGGCCCCGGAGGAACTCCTGAAACGGTTCGTCATCGAGCTCGAGCGCGTCGACTTCTCGCCCGAACGGCGGGACTGGACGGCCTTCGAGGAACTCGGACGCTCCGACAGCCCCTTCGGGCCCTCCGGCGGTCGCCGCTGACCCGAGACTCGATAAGTAGGTGGCTGTCGTCGGCCCCGGCGGAGCGAACCGGTGGGGTCGGAATCGGGTGGGACGGACCGCCTTCTCGCCGAGCTCGGCGTGCTCCGACAGGAGCTCGCCGACCTTCGAAAGGAGCAACAGGAGCTCGCGCAGGCGGTCTCGGAGCTGACGAAGACGTTCAAGGGACTCGCGATCCAGCTGGGAGTCGCGGCCGATCCCTACCAGAAGGGCCCGAAGGAATCGAACGACCGGGAGATCCCCGGCTTTGGGTGAGCCCCGGTCGCATCGCGTCCGCGCTGACCGACCCTCGACCGCTCCCCACCTTCGGTGAAGAGGATGCGGATCACCTATTCCGTGGGGCTGGACCGACCGGCGGCGCACCGGGCCGAGATCACCCTGCGGCTGGAAGGACTCGACTCGGGCCCGATCGACGTCGTGTTCCCGAGCTGGGTTCCGGGATCCTACACGATCCGGCCCATCGCCCGGAACGTTCGGGGGTTACGTGCGGTGGCCACGCCCTCCGGATCGGCCCTGGTAACGGAGAGGATGGACAAGTCCCGTTGGCGGATCACGGTCGGGCCGGAGCCGGCGGTCCGGATCGAGTACTCCGTCTACGGGCACGAACTCCTCACCCGGACGCTCGATGTGACCGACGAGCACCTGTTCCTGAACGCGGCGTACTGCCTACCGTATGTGGACGGGCACAAGGACGGCGAATGCGACCTCGAGCTCCACGTACGGCCCGAATGGAGGATCCTGACCGAGCTTCGAGAGGTCGAGCGCGTTCCTCCGACCTTCCGCGCCGCGACCTACGACGAGCTCGTCGACTCTCCGGTGGATTGCGGCACCCCGGTCGTCCTTCCGATCGCCCCGAAGGGGGTGGCACACCGCATCGTCCTGTGCGGGCAGGGCGGGAACTACGAGGCCCACCGTCTCGAGGGGGACGTGACGAAGATCGTCGAGGCGACCGCGAGGCTCTTTGGGGAGCTCCCGAACGAGCCGTACACGTTCTTCTACCACCTCACCGACCGCCTCGAAGGCGGGCTCGAGCATCGTCGCTCGAGCTCGATGGTCGTCCCGAGGACGGTCTTTCGGCCGGAGTCGGACTACGTGGGGTTCCTGAGGTTGACCAGCCACGAATATTTCCACCGGTTCAACGTCAAGCGGATCCGTCCGAAGGCCCTCGGTCCGTTCGATTACACGCGCGAGAACTACACCCACCTGTTGTGGGCGATGGAGGGGACGACGGACTACTACGCCCCGTTGCTGTTGCGTCGGGCCGGTCTGACCTCCCCCACCCAGTACTTGGAGCGCATCGCCAAGGACATCCATCAGTACCTCGAGACCCCCGGTCGCCTCGTCACCAGCCTCGAGGAGGCGTCGTTCCTTTCCTGGATCGACCAGTACCACTGGTACGAGGAGACGCCCAATCAATCGGTCTCCTACTACCTCAAGGGCGCGCTCGTCTCCCTGTGCCTCGACCTGGAGGTCCGACATCGCAGCGAGAACCGCTCGAGCCTCGACGAAGTGTTTCGGACCCTGTGGAAGGAGTACGGGGCGCGGGAGATCGGCCTCGACGAGGATGAACTGCTCCCCATCGCCGAGCGCGCCACGGGCCTCGCCCTCGGCGAGTTCTTCGGTCGGTTCGTCAGCGGGACCGAGGAGATCGACTTCGGTTCGTTTGCCCGATACGCCGGACTCGCGCTCGCGCCCTTGGAGAAGAAGCCCGAGCCGGGGGAGGACGGTCCGGCGGGGTACCTCGGGATCGATTTCGAGAAGTCGAACGGTTGGGCCAGGGTTCGCACCGTCCGCGACGGCTCGCCCGGACGTCGGGCCGGGCTCTCCCCCGGAGATGAGATCGTCGCGCTCGACCACGTGCGCGTCCCGTTCGAACAGTTCGGCAACGCGCTCAAACGATACCCGGCGGGGTCGTCGGTCGACCTTGCGATCTTCCGTCGGGGCTATCTGGCGCACCGGACGGTCACGACCGGCCAGGCACCGCCCGAGACGCTCGTTTTCAGCGCGATCGCCGAGCCTTCCGAGCTGCAGAAACAGATCTACGAGGCCTGGCTCGACTCGCCCTGGTCCCCGCCGAAGCCGAAACCGGCGGAGCCGCGGGCCCCGTAGGCTCCCCGGCCGACCGGGACCGATCGGTCGCGGGGCCGAGGAGCCGTTCGAGGATGCGAAGCGTGAACCCCCACACGACGTGACCCTGGTGGCGGACCGAGGGAAGTTCGATGGACCCCGCTCGGGATCGGACCCGGAGGGAGGAGCGCGTGGCCAGGGCTTGGCGGGGCATCCAGAAGATTGACGCGACTTCGGTCGGACTCCGTGCGGTCGGGACGGGTGCGGTCGGGGCGAGCGAAGCCGCGAAGATTCCCACCGAGATCGAGAACCGCCTTGCCTCGAGCGTTTCGACATACCGGATCGGACCGAGCAGGTCCGCCGCGCTCAAGCCAACCTCCTCTTCGAGTTCCCGCAGCGCCGTCGCCTCCAGGTCCCTGTCGGTGGGGTCCACGTGGCCCCCCGGAAGGGAGACCTGTCCCGAAGCGGGGTCCCCGGTCCGGGTCGCCCGTTCGATGAGCAGAACCTCGATATCCTGGGTCCCCTCCCGAAGGACAGCGAAGACGGCCCCCCCGGCTCTGCCGGCGGGCGGTGAGCGGGTCGGGTACGACGAGAGGATCTCGGAAAGGGCCGACCCGGCCATGCCCTTCGGAGGGGTGCGTGAACTCAAGCCTGCCAGTCGTAGGTGACTTTCTTTCGAACGACGGACTGGTCGACCGGGTGTTCGCCGGGATCGGTGAGCTTGCGTTCCAGCGCAGCGAGGCGGGCCCGCATCTCCTGCACCAGCTGCTCGAGATTGGCGAGGCGGGCTTCCGAGGACGTGGGATTGGGGGCGGCCATGGGAACGCCCACCGGACCGGAAGGCAAAGGCCTTTCGCCGAGCTATGGGAGGCTTCGGCTCGGGCGGTCGGGGTTCCGGGCTTCGACCTTGCGGACCCAGTCCCGGATCGCCGCGCCGACCTCCTCCGGACGCTCGGTGGGGAGGAGGTGGCCCGTTTGAGCGAAGAGTCGGAGCTCGGCGCCGGGGATGGACTGTCGCAACAGACGCGCGTGGGCGACGTCGATCACCTGGTCTTCCATCGCGTGGACGATGAGGGTCGGAACGCGGATCTTCCCGACCCGCCCTCGGACATCGAACTCTCGTATCGCCCCCCTCCATCGTAGCAGGCTTGCGTACTCGGCCCCCGCCGCGTCGGCCCGAAGGCGATCGACGATGTCGAGGTGGGCCTCGACCCAGTCCGGGTAGTACAGGTCCTTGGCGAGGCGTAACACGTACGCGTCGAACCCGTCCTTCTGATACGTCTCGACCCACCGGTCGGCGATCGCGCGGGTGTGATTGTCGACGTTCACGGCCCCGGCGATCGAGACGAGGCTGGCGACCCGCTCCGGCCGGTCGAGGGTGAACTGTATCGCGAGGAGCCCGCCGGCGCTCAGGCCGACCAGATGGACGCGGTCCACCCGAGCCGTCTCGAGCAGGAGGGATACGTCGGCGACGTGCTCTGTGAAAGTGAGCTTGGAGCCCACGGGAGCGGGAGTCTCGCCGTGCCCTCGCAGGTCCGGAGCGAGGACGCGAAATTCCCCCGTGAGGCCAGGTAGGAGTGGTTCCCAAACCCGATGATCACCCCCGAGGCCGTGCAAAAGAAGGAGAGCCGGTCCCTGACCCTGGTCCGTATGGTGGAGGGCGACCGCCGTTTGGCTCCGCTCGGACATCGGCGAGCCCACCTCGAGGCGATATTTGAGTAAAGGAGGGGAGGACGGTCCACTCCGGGCGGCGATCGGCTTCGATCGTCCTGTTGCCAGAACTTGACCCGCCGCGGCCCCGCCCCCAGGCGGCCAGGAATAAGGGGCGGACGGTGGCGCGGGGGTTGGGTCGCGACTCACACCGGGCCGCGGTTCCCCCCGATGAGGCCCCCGGCGCCCTTCCGTGAACGTTGTTATCGGACCGTCGGGTCGTGCCGCTCGAGCGAAGCGCTGCCCCCTCGAGCGAGGTCGGTCTGAAGGTCGCGGACGAGTCGCGTCAGATCCCGTCGAACCCGGCGGAACCCCTCGTCATCGAGCGTCGCCGGGTCCGCAAGCGCCCAATCCGTAGGCGCTGTCGCCTCGAGGCGGGCGGGGCAGCTCGCGTCGTCCAGACAGCCCATCGTGACGGTGTGGCTGGCTCGCTTGAGCATCGGGGGGTCAGCAGATGGGGGGGATGGGGAGGAAGCTCGAGCCCGAGCACTCGGAGCATCGATGCGGTCCGGGGGTTCGCCCGAAGCGCGGGTCGGGTTCCGGCGGAGGTCGACCTCCATCCGGACGGCGGTCCGGCGTTGAACATCGCCTCCGCCATGAGCGATCGGCAGGAGTTCTCCACGCAGCCGAACAGCACCCACCGCTCCAGCTTCAGGGGCATTCGTCACAACAACCGGGCGGGCAGCCGGGTGGGCAACATCCTCCAGGACAGCAGTTCGTCGGGTCGCAACACGGCGCCGGGTCAGAGGGTTCGCTCATGGTCCTCGTTACTTCAATAGTTGAAGTAGTAATAACGGTCCGCTACGTACGCCGATAGTGTCGTCGTGCTGCCTTGGGGAGCTCGAGTGCCCGTGCCCCCCGATCGGACTGATCGACGTCGTGGGAAAGAAGTGGGCGGTCTGCGTGGTGTCACTCTTGGGCAAGTACGGGACGGTGCGTTTCGGCCCGATCCAGAAATGCCTCTCCGGCGTGAGCCCCGCCACGCTGACCTCGACGCTCCGCGCCCTCGAACGGACCCGCCTGATCCGCCGCGTCCCGATCGAGGGTCGTCGCGGACCCGTGCAAGCCTACTCGCTCACGCCCTCCGGTACCTCGCTCTACCAGAGCCTCCTCCCGCTCGCAAGCTGGCTTTCCACCAGCCGGTAGACTCGATCCCCAGAATCGGGGAGCGAGCTCCGTTCAGGTCGGACCCACACCGGTTCTACCAACCCGCCGGCCTCCACACGAATCCGCCCCGAACTCATACGAAGGCCGGCCACCGAAGGTCCTGGATTCGCCAACGTCGGGTCTGGTTGGCAGGGGACGGATTCGATTTCCCGCAGACCTAAATACCCCGGGGCGGCTCGAGCCCTCGATGGCGCGGGGCGTGATGCTAATGAGCGGCGGGATCGATTCCCCCGTGACCCTCCACTACCTGCTCCGGCAGGGCCACGAGATGCTGGCGGTCCACATGGACAATCGCCCGTTCACCGACGACTCCCCGCTCGAGAAGGTCGTCGACCACCTGACGATCCTAAGGGATCGCTACCATCAGAAGATCCCCCTGTACCTCCTTCCGCACGGGTCGACCCAGATCCAGCTGATGCGGGAGACCGACCGGCACGTGGGTTGCGTCCTGTGTCGCCGCTTCATGTGGCGGTCCGCGGAGCGCATCGCGGACCGGGAACGGGCGACCTTCCTCGCGACGGGGGAGTCGCTCGGCCAGGTGGCGAGCCAGACCCTGTCCAACATGCGCAGCGCCACGGCGTCGGTCCACCTGCCGATCGTGCGGCCGTTGATCGGCTTCGACAAGCAGGAGATCGAGGCGGTGGCCCGTTCGATCGGCACGTACGCCATCTCCATCCGACCCGGTCTGTGTTGTCAGGCCGTGCCGGACCGGCCCGCGACGAAGAGCTCGCTCGTCCAGATCTTGAAGGAGGAGGAGCGCGTCGACGTCGACGCCATGCTGGACGACGTGATCCGGCACGCGGTGGTGTTGTGAGCTACTCGGCCCTGCGGTTGTGCTCGGGTCGTTCTGCGTTCGAGGCGATCCCCGACCCACGCCTCTCGCTCGACCTCGCCCACGTGCGGGCCCGCATCCAGGCGGAGGGTGTGCCGGTGATCGACGCGCGGGTGATGTTGATCGCGGGGCGGCGGCAGGAGGTCACGATCGGCCGGGACGGGCGTATCCTCCTGAAGGTCCCGCGGGCGGCCGAGGCCGACCGATTGTTCGAACGGGTCCTCGGGTGGATCGACCGACCTCGCGCGTGATCGCTTCGCGCCGGGAACCATGATCGCACCTCCCGGGATGGACCCGACCGAAGGGGGCATCCCATGAGGGAGACCTGGGTCATCGGGGCCGCGACCTCCCGATTCGGCAAGCTCACGGAGACCGGTCGGGAGGCCGCGAGCCGGGTCGCGCTCCAGGCGGTCGACTCGGCGGGCATCGACCCCAAGCGGATCGGCTACACCTTCGTGTCGAACTGCTTCGGGGTCGCCGAGCACCAGGCCCATCTGGGGCCCCTCGTCAACACGGCCCTGGGGATCCCTGAGGTCCCGTCGGCAACGATCGAGTCCGCCTGCTCGAGCTCGAGCGCCGGGCTGCACGAAGCGTACCTGCACGTCGCCTCGGGCCTGGACGACGCCGTGCTCGTCGTGGGGGCCGAGCGCCTCTCCCACCTCGATACCCTCCGGGCCACAAGCTATTTCGCGATGGGGGCCGATTACCCGTTCGAGACCCGCAACGGCGCTACGTTCCCGGGCCTGTATGCGACCCTCGCGAACGCCCACCAGAAGCGATTCGGGACGCGGAGCGAGGAGCTGGGCGCGGTCGCGGTCAAGAACCATGCGAACGGAGCCCGAAACCCCAACGCTCATTTCCAGAAGGAGATCTCGCTCTCGACCTACCTCGCCTCGCCCGTGATCGCCTCCCCCTTGAGGCTGTACGACTGCTGCCCGTTCTCCGATGGGGCCTCGGCCCTCGTGGTCGCCGCCCGCGAGGCGTTCCCGCGCCCTCCGAGCGAACCCCTCGTCGTCCGGGCCAGCGTGCGTTCCGGTTCGATCGCGGACCTGCACGACCGACCGGACATGACGGGACTGCCCGCGAGCCGTGTCGCGGGGGAGAAGGCGTTCCGGATGGCGAAGCTCCTGCCGAACGACATCGATTTCGCCGAGGTACACGACTGCTTCACCATCGCCGAGGTGATGGCCCTGGAGGACCTCGGCTTCTTCCCGAAGGGCGAGGCGGCCCGGGCCGCCGTCGAGGGGACGACCGCGATCGACGGGAGGTTTCCCGTGAACCCCTCCGGGGGTCTCAAGGCGAAGGGCCACCCCGTGAGCGCGACGGGCGCCGCCCAGGTGGTCGAGGTCTTCGAGCAGTTCAACCAACGCGCGGGAAGGCGGGCGGTTCCCCGGACCCGGACGGCCCTGACGCACAACGTCGGGGCGACCGGGGGGTCCTGCTCGGTCCACATCTTTTCTCGGCGAGACGACTGAGGGGGTCCGGTTCCCGTGGGACACTCCATCCGAGAGTTCGAGGAGGGATACGAGGTAGGGCGCCGCCTCCTCGCATTCCGCTCGGAATGCGGGTTCGTTACGGCGACGTGGGGCCTCGTCTGCCCGAGGTGCGGAGTCCGGGACCTCGCGGAGCTCCCGCTTTCCGGGGAGGGGCGAATCGCCGCCTTCACCGTCCAGACCGTTCCGAGCGAGGAGTTCGTGAACGACGCCCCCTACGCCTACGTCACAGTCGACCTCCCGGAGGGAGGGCGGATCACGGGTTGGATGGCTGGCGTCCGGACCGAGGAGGAGCTGTCGATCGGGGACTCGGTGCATTTCGCGCCCGGCTATCGCCGAGGCGTCCAGTTCGAGCGCGGCTCCGGGGCTTCGCGACGTGACTGACGCACCGTCAGACTCGGTGCCTCCCTTCGAACGGCCGTGGCTCTCCCGATATCCCTCGAACGTGCCGCCCACGATCGCCCTGGCCAGCGAACGGCTTCCGGACGCCGTCGAGCGCTCCGTCCGGCGGTGGCCCGAGCGCGACGCGTTCGTGTTCTACGGCGCCCGCTGGTCGTATCGACGGTTCTGGGAGGCGAGCGGACGCTTCGCCGCGACCCTGAACGCGGATGGGTTTCGTCCCGGCGACCGGCTCGCCCTGTACCTGCCGAACTGTCCGGCCTATCCGATCGCGTACTACGGGGCCCTTCGATTGGGCGCGGTCGTCGTCCAAGTGAGCCCCCTGTACATCGCCGAAGACCTGGACCGCATCCTGTCGGACGCCCGCCCGAAGGGGATCGTCTTTCTCGACGTCTCCTCGGAGAACCTCGACGGGATCCCGAAGGCGCGCCTGCCGAACCTTCGATACGCGGCCCGCCTGAAGGAGTTCTATCCCCGGCACCTGAGGCCGTTCGTCAACCGGGCCGCCCGTCGAAAGGGCCTGCACCCCGTGTACCCCTCCGGCCCGGAGGTCCGCGACTTCGGACGGTCCCTGCGGGGGCCAACGGAGTTCCCCGCTCCGTCCACCGACCCCGCGACCGAGGTCGCCGTTCACCAGTACACCGGAGGCACGACCGGGCTGCCGAAGGCGGCCATGCTCACGCATCGGAATCTTCTGACGAACGCCCTCCAGTGCCAGGCCTGGTTTCCCGTCCAGCCGGCCGGCACCTCGGTCGTCCTCGCCGCGGTCCCGTTCTTCCACATCTATGGGATGACCGTCGCCTTGAACTACCCGCTCGTCGCCGGTTCGACGGTGATCCTGCAGATCCGGCCGGACATCGGCGAGATGCTGAAGCTGATCGACCGTCACCATCCGGTCGAGCTCCCCGGAGTCCCGGCGATCTACCGGGGCCTGGCTGACCACCCGAAGGTCGGCGACTACGACATCCGGTCGATCCGGGTCTGCGTGAGCGGCTCGGCGCCGCTCCCGGCGGAGGTCGCCCGGCGGTTCGAAGCGATCACGGGAGGCAGCCTCGTCGAGGGGTACGGCCTCACCGAGGCCTCGCCGGTCACCCACGCGAACCCGATCGACCATGCGCTGCGGCGGGACGGGTCGATCGGCCTCCCGCTCCCGATGACCGACCAGCGCATCGTCGACCTCGCGACCGGGACCCAGACCCTGCCCGCCGGGGAGGAAGGTGAGCTGGTCGTCCGGGGCCCCCAGGTCATGCTCGGCTACTCCGGCCGTCCGGCCGAGACCGCGGAGACGATCCGGGACGGCTGGCTCTACACGGGAGACGTGGCGAAGGTCGACCCCGACGGGTACGCGTTCATCGTCGACCGGAAGAAGGACATGGTCGACGTGGGTGGGCTCAAGGTGTATCCCCGCGAGGTGGAGGAGGTCCTCTACCGGATCCCCGGGGTGGTGGATGCCGCGTGCGTAGGGATCCCCGACCCGATCCTCGGCGAGGTGCTCAAGGCGTTCGTCGTACCGAAGCTCGGGACGACCCTTTCAGAAGCCGACGTGATCGAGTTCGTCCGGGCGCGGATCGCCCATTACAAGGCCCCTCGGGCGGTCGAGTTCCGGACCACGTTGCCGAAGAGCGGGGTCCAGAAGGTCCTGCGAAGGGAGCTGCGGACCGCCCCCGCCCTCGAGCCCGGTCAGAGTCCGCGCTGAACGAGGTCCCGGGCGATCACGAGGCGTTGGACCTCGTTCGTCCCCTCGAAGATCTCGGAGATGCGGGCGTCGCGGTAAGCGCGTTCGATGGGCGTCCCCCGGATGTAGCCGAGGCCGCCGTGGATCTGGAGGGCCTCGTCGATCACCTCGCTCGCCCACTCGGAGGCGAGGCACTTGACGATCGCTGCGCTTCGGGTCTTCGACTCGCGGTCCCCGCGGCTCCACCGGCTCGGGTCCGGGCCCATGCGGTCCTGTTGCGCCGCGGCGTGGTAGACGAGGTAGCGCAACGCCTCCACCCGCATCGCCATGTCCGCGAGCTTGAACTGGATCGCCTCGAAGTCGCTGATCGGGTGACCGAACTGGGTCCGTTCCTTCGCGAACTTCAGCGCCGCGCTCGTCGCGGCCTGCATCGCTCCGAGGGAGGCTGCTCCCAGCGAGACCCGTCCGACGTCGAGGGCGGTCATCGCGACGATGAACCCCCGCCCGACCTCGCCCAGCACCCTCTCCGGCCCCGCTTCGACGCCGTCGAGGACGAGCTCGGCGGTCGACGTCCCATGCAGGCCCATCTTCTTCTCGCACCGTCCGACCGAGAAGCCGGGCATGCCCTTGTCGAGCACGAAGGCGGTCACCCCGCCGGCGGGACCGAGCTTCGTGTCGTTCGCGGCCATCAGGACGATCGCATCGGCTTCCTTGCCGTTGGAGACGTAGATCTTCGTTCCGCTCAAGACCCAACCGTCGCCCGAGCGCTCGGCGCGGGTCCGCACCGAGCCGGAATCGCTCCCCGAGCCAGCCTCGGTCAAGCTGAACGCGAGCAGTTTTTTTCCTTGGGCCGCGGGGACCAGCCAGCGTTGCTTCTGTTCCTCGGTCCCGAAGGCTAGGAGCGGAGTCGTCCCGAGGGAGGTGTGGGCCCCCACGATCGTGGCGTGCGAGGCGTCCACCCGGCCGATCTCCTCGAGCAGGACCGCGTAGCCGACCTTGCCGAGGCCCAGGCCCCCGTACTCCTCCGGTATCGGTACGCCGAAGTACCCCTCGGACTGCATCTTTCGGACCGAGGACGCGGGGAACTCCTCCTTGGCATCCATCTCGGCCACGATCGGCCCGACCTCGCGCGCGAGGAACGCCCGAACCCCCTCTCGAAAGGCCTCGAGGTCCGGCGTGAACGAGAATTCGAACGGCATCCTACGACCCGAGGAACTTCGGCGGGCGGCGCTCCACGAAGGCGGCGATCCCTTCGGTGAGGTCGGTGCTCGGCAGCACGTGGTTCGCGAACTCCTCCGACTCGATGCGGAGTCCCTCTTCGATGGAGCGCTCGGCTCCCGAGGCGATCGCGCGCTTGGCCGCCGCGACCGCCTTCGGCGCCCTCGAGGCGATCGTGTGGGCCAGGTCCCGGGCCGCGCGCAGCTCCTGCCCGGAGGGCACCATCCGATTCACGAGGCCGATCCGAAGGGCCTCGCCGGCCGGGATCGGGTTCCCGGTGAAGATGAGTTCGCGCGCCTTCGCCGGGCCGACGAGACGCGGCAGGCGTTGGGTCCCGCCGTAGGCGGGCATCAGGCCGTAGTTCACCTCGGGAGCCCCGAGCCGTGCGGCATCGCCGCAGATCCTTAGGTCGCAGGCGAGGGCGAGCTCGAGGCCCCCGCCGACCGCCAGACCGTTGATCGCAGCGATCACCGGGGGCGGCATCTGGGCGATCCGCTGGAAGAGCCGCTGCCCTTCCGAGACGACCTCGCGGGCGCGAGCGGCATCCATCCCGACCATCTCCTTCAGGTCGGCTCCTGCGCTGAAGTAGGTCCCGTCGCCGGTGAGGATGACGGCCCGGACCCCTTGGGCCTGCTCGAGCGCGTCCAAGGCCGAATCGAGATCGGCGAGCACCCGCGTCGAGAGCGCGTTCACGGGGGGATTCTTCAAGGTGAGCGTCTCCACGCCGTCCTCCTCGGTTCGACGGATCACGAACTCTCCCTCGGTCATCGGCGCCGTCGTGGGTCTACCCTCGGGGCCCTCTTAATCCCGCCCGGGTGCCGGTGAAGCGTTCGGCGCGGGCGGATCCGGTCGGGCGGCAGGCCGAAGGTCGGTTCATCGTCCGTTCGGGCGAGCGAGCGGCTCCGACCCCCCCTGCGACCCTCTCGAAAATCGCGACGCGCTCGGACCGGAACCCGAGACCCGCCGACGGTTTCCCGCAGGCCTTTATACGACCGGCCCGTCCCAACCCCGTGGAACGTCCCAACGGTTTCGCGGACGCGCACGCGACGTTCGAAGCCGCCCAGTTCGTCGTCGCGGGCATCCCGTTCGACCGGACCACCTCCTTTCGGCCCGGCGCCCGGTTCGGACCGGATTCGATCCGGCAACACTCCTGGAACTTCGAGTCCTACGACCTAGAGACCGGCGTCGACCTGGCCGAAGTGCCCATCCACGACCTGGGGAACACCGCCGAGTTCGGGAACGCCCAGGACATGGTGACCAGCGTACGGGCCGAGCTGCGGCCGGTCTACGAGGCCGGCAAGATCCCCATCATCCTGGGAGGGGACCACGCCTGTTCCCCGCCCTGTGTCGAGGCGTATCCGGACGGCGGCTCGATCGGGGTCCTCTACATCGATGCGCACCTCGACTTCCGGTCGAGCTATCTCGGGGACTCCCGCAGCCATGCCTGCTCCTCTCGACGGATCGTCGAGAAGGTCGGGGCTCACAACGTCGTGGTCCTCGGGGTCCGCTCGGTCTCCCGCGAGGAGGTCGAGGACAATCGCTCGATCGGCATGGCCTTCGTCACGGCGCAGGAGGTCTTCCGAGAGGGGATCGAGTCGGCCATGCAGAAGGCCCTCAACATGCTCCGGACGGACCGGATCTATCTCTCGCTCGACATCGACGCGATCGATCCGGCCTTCGCAGGGGGAACGGGGACCCCGGAGCCGTTCGGCCTTACCCCCCGGGACGTCAAGCATGCGATCGGGATGGTCGCCCCCCGGCTCGCGGGCATGGACATCATGGAGGTGAGCCCGCATTATGACCAGGGGAACACGAGCGCGCTCGCCGCCCGGCTCGCCCGGGAGGCGATCGTCCGGGCCGTCGCCACGCATCGGGTCCGATGAGTCGCGACGCGTTGGCGACCGAGCCGGTCGCGCGATCCGGCCGACCGGTCGCCCGAGGGGCCGAGGCCACCCTTCGGGCCGTCGACTGGTGGGGGTTTCCCGCCTTGCAGAAGGAGCGGGACCCGAAGGGCTATCGGGCCAAGGCTCTCGACGACCGCCTTCGACGCGAACGGACCCGGACAGAAGCCCGACTCCTCGTGGAGGCCCGCCAGCTCGGCGTCCGGACCCCGCTCATCTACGACCTCGACCTGACCCGGCACCGGATCGTGCTCGAGGAGCTCCCGGGTCCGACGCTGAAGACGCTGCTCGAGGAGCACCGTGACTCCCCCGACGACCTTCGAACCCCAGTGCGGGCGTTCGGACGGGCGCTCGGGAGGCTGCACGAAGGGTCGATCAGCCACGGCGACCTGACGAGCTCGAACGTGCTCTACCCGGACGGACCGTCGGGCGCCCCGGCCTTCATCGACCTGTCGATGGGGACCAAGGGAGCGAGCCTCGAGGAGCTGGGGATCGACCTGCACCTCGTCCGGGAGGACTTGCGCGGACTCCACCCCCAGGGGGAGCGACTGCTCGAGAGCTTCTACGAGGGGTACGCCGAGGGCAATCCGAAGGGCGAGGCGGCCGTGAAGGACCGGGCGAAGGCGATCCAGGGCCGCGTCCGGTACGCCTGATCAATCCGGCGGGACCGAAGGGTCCCCCGTGTGCAGCCGCCGGAACCCATCGAGGAGGGCCGTGGGGAGCGCTTCGATCACGTCGGTCGCCACGAGTCCGAAGCCTCGCGTCTCGGACGCTCGCCCACCGGCCTCCCCCACGAGCCAGCTCCCCAGGCGGCACGCGCCCATCGCCGCCACGCCTTCGGCCAGGAACGCGCCCACGGCCCCGGCGAGCACATCGCCCACCCCGGAGACGGTCATCGCGAGCGTGTGGTTCGAATTGATGGCAACGGAATGTCCGTCGGAGATCAGGTCCTGGGGTCCCTTCGCGAGGAGGGTGAGCCCCCGGGCCTCGGCGAGGCGGCGGACGAGGTCGAGACGCGTCTGCGCTGGAGCCTCCGGATCGCCCCCGAACACTCGGGAGAACTCACCCGCGTTCGGGGTCGCGACGATATCGTAGCCCCCATGCCGAGGGAGGATTAGGGGGATCGCGTCGAGCCCATCGGCATCGACGACCAAGGGGATGGTCCCGGCGAGCGCCTCGATCAACAGGCGCAGCGCCTGGATGGTCTCGGGGTGCCGACCGGCGCCCATCCCGATCAGGACGGCCTTCGGAGCGCTCTCGTAGAGCGCCTCGCGGATGGGCCGGACGTCCCTCGGGCGCAGGCGCTCCTCCCCGAACGAACGGACGACGAGATTGGGAGAGAACGCTTGGATCCGGCCATCCGCGGGCGCCGGGGCGAAGATCGTGGCCCGTTCCGCCCCGACCCGCAACGCCGCGAGACCGGCCAGGGCGGGGGCCCCCGAGTACGGGCCCCCTCCGACGATGACGATCCGACCGGAGCGACCCCTCCGACCGCGGCGGGTCGCCGTCGGGAAATACAATAGGTCGCCCGGACCGGTCCCGAGGATCGCCTCCCGCGGGATGCCGATGTCCCGGACCGTGACCTCTCCGGAGTTCGAAGGAAGCATGCCCACCTTGAGGGCGGTCAGGGCGACGGTCCATCGGGGTCGGACCCCCTGCGGATCGTGCAGGCCCGTCGGGATGTCCACCGAGAGCACGGGAGCGTCGGACTCTCGGAGCGCGTCCACGGCCTCCCGATACGGGGGTCGAAGCGGGCCGAGCTGGCCGGAACCGAGAAGGGCATCGATCAACAGCGCCGAACCCCGAAGGTCGGTCGGTCGGGGGACCCCGACCGAGACAGGGAGCCTCCCGGCGATCCGCTCGTAGCACTGTCGGGCCGCCGCGGAGCGGATCTCCGACGGGGGGAGGAGGAGTCGGACCTCGACGTCGTACCCCCACTGACGGAGATAATGGGCCGCGGCCACCCCATCCCCCCCGTTGTTCCCGGGTCCGGCGAGAACGACGATCCGCCCTCCCGGCGGGGCCAGTCGCTTCTGGACCTCTTCGGCGACGGCGCGACCGGCGTTCTCCATGAGATGGTCGATGGGCACGCCGAGCGCCACGGCATTCGCCTCGGCGACGGCGATCTCCGTGGCCGTCATCGGAGGGTCCGATGGGTCGGCCATGCCCCACTACGGAGGCGGAGTCCCTTCGGCGGGTTCCTCGCCTTCGGAGAAGATGTTGATCGAGGCGGGGAGGAGGTTGCGCCTCGCGAGGTAGGTCGCCTGGGTTCGACTGTACCGGAACAGGATGTCCGCCTTCCCCTCCTGGAAGCCCCACGGGCGCAGGATGAGCAGATCGCCCTCCCGGATCCACATCTTCTTCTTCATCTTCCCCGTGATCCGCCCCATCCGCGAGACGTTGTCCTCGCACATGGCCCGGATCCGGGCGGCGCCAAGGAGCTGGCTCGCCACCCCGAAGATCTCCCCGCGGGCCCGGCGGGGCAGGGGGAGGCGGCCGACCTCCTCTCCGCCTTCCACGACAACGACCGCGGGCGCATCCCCCGCGTCGGGCTCGGGGGTGGGCGGCACGGGTTTCTCGTCGGGGGCGCTCGACTCGGTGGACACGGGCGTGCGAACCGGCCCCGCTATATCACCTGATGCTCGCGGGTCAACTCCGAGGGAACACCGACTCGGGATTGACGTTCAGGATGCGCTCTTTCGCCTCCGCGGCGATCGGGAGGGCTCGGAAGGCGGCGAGGTTCTGTCCGATGTCCTCGACGCCGGGGCCCGGCCAATCGCTGCCGAAGAGGACCTGCGGGGCGAGCCGCTCGAGGTCGGGAAAGTACTCGAGGAGGCGAGGCGGCGGAATGCTCGAGATCTCGAGAAAGACGTTCGGGAAGCGTCGCACGAGGAACCGGGCCTGCTGCATCCACAGCGGCCGACCCCCGTGCGCGAGCACGATCAACAGGTCGGGGTAGTCGATGGCCACGTCCTCGATGAGCAGGGGTTCTCCGAACCGGTTCCTCGCCCCGGGGAAGATCGAGGTTCCCGTATGGAACACGACCGGTAGCTTCAGGCGTTGCGCGGCCTCGTAGATCGCGCCGAGACCGCCGGAAGCCCCCAGGTAGTCGTTCGGACGGAACAGTTGGTGCGGCGGATGGAGCTTGATCCCTCGGAGGCCCGCACCGGCGAGGCGCTCCACTTCGCGCCCGGGCTGCGCGTGCGTCGGGAGGACCGACCCTACCGGGATCAGGCGCTCGGGTTCCGTCCGTGCGTATTCGATCGCAAAGTCGTTCGCCTTCTCCGTGTACCCGACGATTTCGGGGGCGACGTAGTTGATCAAGACCGCCCGCTCCACCCCACAGCGATCGAGGTAGGCGAGGAACCGCTGGGGGGACCGGTCGTAGGCCTCCACCTCCACCCCCGGCCCTCGGGTGCCGAGGATCGCACGGGCCCGGGGGAGCATCTCCCACACCGGGTTGATGTGCACATGGCAGTCGGTGACACCCATTCGACCGTCCACGACGGTACGGTATATGGCCGAGAGGCGCCTCGCCTCCCGAGGCGGGAGGACGGCCCCCCCCGAAGTTCCGCCAGGGCGGGCGCGCGCTCCACCCGAGGTTATATCAGGGATAGGACGCGTAGCCGGCCCGATGAACGCGATGCCGGCCGGGGTTCCCCCCCGGTACCTGCGGGCCTCCTACCTCGCTCCGCAGGAGGCGATGCTGAAGGAGACTCGGGCGACGAAACTGTACTATTTTCCAGGCCCGGTCGCCGCCCTGATCCTCCTCTTCGGACTCGACTACACCGCGGAAACGGTCCGGGATGGAACCTTGCCGCCGGTCCCCGGCCTCACGGCTCGGCTGGCGAGCCTGCCGACGTTGGGGGGATACTCCCCAGGCACCTACCTCCTCGTCCTCTTCCTACTGCTGACGATCTTCGCCCTGCTCTGGTTGATGGTCCGCTACCTCCGCTGGATCACCACGGTCTACGCCGTCACCACCTCGCGGGTGATCATCCAGCGTGGGATCCTATCCCGGGACTTTGACGAGATCCCCGTTGGCCAGGTCCGTGGCGTCGACGTGCACCAAACGGTCTTTCAGCGTATCCTCGGATACGGAACCGTCCGGGTCTCTTCCGAGGGCGGACGCTCCATCGGCAACGAGGATTGGCGGGGGATCCCCAAGCCATTCCAGTTCCAGCGGCTCGTCGAGGGCGCGACCCAGAACCTCCGACTGACCCCGAACTTCGGTCCGCCGACGCCGCCCCCGCCCGCCCCCTCGACGTACATCCGACCGCCGGGGCAGGCCTAGACCGCTCGCGCCGCCCCTTTTAACCCGGGGTCCGTTCGCCGGTAGGCTTGGGTCATGGCCGACGATTTCGACGTCATCGTGGTCGGAGCGGGCATGGCCGGCTCCGCGGCGGCGATCCGGCTCGCGCGCGGTGGAGCGAACGTCCTCCTTCTCGAGCGGGGCGCGGAGCCCGGGGTAAAAAACCTCTCCGGCGGGATCCTCTGGGGGCACGACCTCGACCGGATCCTCCCGAACTGGTGGCAAGAGATGCCCGTGGAGCGCCACATCGTCCGCAAACGGTTCGGCATGCTCAGCCGGGAACGCTCGGTCTCGTTCGAGTACTCCGATGCAGGGTGGGGGAAGGCCCCCTACGTGGCCCATTCGGTACTGCGCGTGCGCACCGATGCGTGGCTCGCGAAGAAGGCCGAGGAGGCCGGGGTCTCGGTCGTTCCGAGCGTCCCGGTCGAGAAGCTCGCGTGGGAGGGACGACGGGTCCGGGGCGTGGTGCAGGGCGGCGAGACGATGCGCGCCCCCGTGACGATCCTCGCGGACGGGGCGAACTCCCGCCTCGCGCTCGGCACGCCGATCCGCCCGGAACCGCGGCTCTCGGGTACGGCGACGGAGCTTGGGATCAAGGAGGTGTTTCGACTCTCGGCCCAAGAGATCGAATCGCGCTTTGGCCTGCACGATGGGGAGGGTCACGCCGAGGAATGGGTGCCCGGGTTGTTCCCTCCGGGCGTGATGGGAGGCGGGTTCCTGTACACGAACCGCGACACCCTCTCGGTGGGCCTGATCCTCAACCTCCAGTCGCTGTTCGGACGGGCGGTGAAGACCCACGACCTGATGGAGGCGTTCAAGCTGCATCCGACGATCGCCGGTCGGCTGGAAGGGGCGGAGCTCGTCGAGTACGGGGCGAAGCTCATCTCCTCAGGGTGGGCGAGCCGACCGGCCTCCTTCTATGGCGACGGCTGGATGGTCGCCGGCGACGCGGCCGGATTTGTGTTCTCGAATGGGGTCGTCATCCAGGGGATGAACTACGCTGTGCGCAGCGGAATCGAAGCCGCCGAGACCGCGCTCTCCGCGAAAGGGTCGACCGCCCCCGGGGCCGGGCGGCTCTCCGAGTACGAGCGACGATTGGAATCGTCGGGGATCCTGTCGGACTTCCGCGACTTCGAGCACATGGACCGGGTGAAGTGGAACCCGCGGTTCTACACCGAGTATCCCACCTTCGCGACGGAACTCCTCGGGCGGATGATGACGGAGAACGGCGCGCGAAAGGAGCCGGTGAGCGCGACGATGCGCGCCGCTCGGCGGGCCGCGAAGCTCTCGCGGTTCAAGATGCTCTCGGACGCCTACTCGGTCTGGCGGAACTTCTAGCGGGACGCCGGCGCCGACGGCCCGCCGCGCACCCGGCGGATCTCCTCCGTCAGGGCCGGCAGGATGGCGAACAGGTCGCCGGCGATCCCATAATCCGAGACGCGGAAGATTGGGGCCTGGGCGTCGGAATTGATCGCGACGATCACCCGGGAGCTCATCATGCCGGTCAGGTGCTGGATCGCCCCGGAGATCCCAACGGCCACATAGAGCTGGGGGGAGACGGACTGTCCGGTCTGCCCCACCTGGTAGGAAGCCGGGCGCCATCCCGCATCGGTCACCGCCCGCGACGCGCCCACGGCCGCCCCGAGGGATCGTGCCAGCTCCTCGACCAGGTGGAAGTTCTCCGCCGAACGGAGGCCACGACCCCCGCTGACGACGATCGAGGCGGCGGCGAGGCTCGGTCCGGAGCCGGCCTCGACCGGTGCCTCGGCGCTCACCCCCCCGCCGGTGGCAAGGGGCGGGAGGGTCGGCGCCGCCCGGTGCTCGATCACGGGGGGCGTCGACGGCGCGCTCCCCGGGGAGAAGGCGTGGGGCCTCAGCGCGACCACGGCTTTCCTCCCTTCTAGAGCGAGCTCCTGGGTCGCCCTTCCCCCGAAGACCGGCCGGACCACGGTCCAACCCTGGGTCCCCGGTCGGATTTCGGTGACGCCGGTCGCGAGTCCGGCGTCCCACCGGGCCGCGACCCTACCCGCGAGCTCACGGCCGCGGGCCGATCCCACCACGAGCACGAGCGAGGCGTTGGAATCCTGCGCCGCCTCAACGAGGGAGAAGGCCGCCCCGGCCGTCGACGCGCCGGGCGGAGCCGCCGGGTCGATGACCCGGATCCGATCCGCCGGGACCCGCGCCGCCTCGGCCTCCGGGATCGGCCCGGGCGCCACGCCCAGCACTTCGCCGGAAGGGCCGGCCAGGGAGCGGGCGAGGGGGAGCGCCTCCAGGCTTTCCGCGACCAGACTGCCGCGAGAGCTCTCCACTCCGCAGACCACCACGGTCGTCAGAGGACCTTCGCCTCCTCGGTGAGCAGTCGGACGAGCTTGCGCGCCGCGTCCTGCGGGCTGGAGTACTCGATCATCCGGGCGCCCATCCGAGGGGGCGGGAGCCGGAACGAGACCGCCCGAACCGCCGGTCGAGGGTGCCTGGCGAGCAGGGCCTCCACCTCGGCGCGCGGGACCCGGTCGATCGGGGCCTTGCGGGATCTCAGGATCATCGGCAGCTTGGCGGTCCGGGGGTCGTTCCACGCCTGCTGGAGCCCGATCATCACCGGCGGCGGTGCCTCGACCGAAAGGACCGTCCGTTCGAGCGACTGTCGGAAGGTGAACCGGCCGGCGATAGGATCCCACTTGAGGTCCGTCACGGAACCGAAGTCCGGGACGCCCAGGAACTCCGCCACGGCGGACGGCACGCACCCCGAACCCTCGTCGCCGGACTGCTTGCCGCCGAGGAGGAGCGAATAGGAGTATCGAGACACGACGAAGGCGAGCATGCGGGCGACCTGTACCGGATCGTGCGCCACCCCCGGGGGTTCCTCGACCGAGGTCGCGTGGTCGACGCCGAGCGCGAGCGCGGCCCGAAGGACCTCCTCCGACCGGGCGAGGGGCCCCAACGACACGGCCCGGATCGTCGTGCCCGGGGCGGACTCCTTCAACAGGAGGGCCTGTTCGACGGCGGATTCGTCGTACCCGGCGAGCACGAACTTCACCCCTGCAGGGTCGAGCTCCGCGCCGCCACGGTCGGGTCGCAGGCGCGTCTCCGCCTCCGGCACGGGCTTGATCAGGACGACGATCTCCATCCGAGACGGCCCGTTACGCGTACGCGCTCAACAGCTGTCGAGCGATGACGATCCGCTGGATCTCGTTCGACCCCTCGTAGATTTGGGCGAGCTTCGCATCCCGCAGGAGCTTCTCGACCGGATAGTCCTTCATGTAGCCGTACCCCCCGAAGATCTGGAGCGCCTCGTCCGCGATGCGCATCGACGCGTCGGAGGCGTAGCATTTCGCGACGGAGGATTCGAGGCTCCCTCGCTGGCCGTGGTCGATCGTCCAGGCCGATTGCCACGTGAGGAGACGCGCCGCCCGCAGCTCCATGGTCATGTTGGCGAGCTTGATCTGGATCGCCTGGTGCTCGCCGATCGGCTTGCCGAAGGTCTCGCGCTTGAGCGAGTACGCCGCGGCGTGGTCGAGCGCGGCTTGCGCGATGCCGGTCGCCAGGGCGCCGATCGGGGTCCGGGTCTGGTCGAGGGTGCGCATCGCGATCGAGAAGCCATCGCCCTCCCCGCCCAGCCGGTTTTCGAGCGGTATCCGGGCCCCCTCGAAGCGGACCGTGCTCGTGGCCGAGGCTCGGTGGCCCATCTTCTCCTCCTCCTTCCCCGGGACGACCCCCGGCGTATCCCTCGAAACGACGAACGCGCAGATCCCCGAGTGCTTGAGCGCCGGGTCGGTCGTCGCGAAGACGGTGTAGAGGCTCGCGAAGGGCCCGTTGGTGATGAAACATTTCTCCCCGGTGAGGACGTAGTGGTCTCCGTCGCGTACCGCCCGCGTCTTCAGGGCGCCGGCGTCACTCCCGCCGCCGGGCTCCGTCAGGCAGAACGAGGCGAGGTGGTACTCCGAGCAGAACCCAGGGAGGAACCGTTTCCTCTGCTCCTCGCTCCCCCCGATCAGGATCGGTTCGAGGGCGAGACAGTTCGCGATGATCGAGGTCGTCATGCCCGCGCAGGCGTGAGCGAGCTCCTCCACGATCAGGCACTGTTGGAGGAGGGTGAGACCACTCCCCCCGTACTCGGTCGGCACGTTCAGGTTCATCAGGCCGAGCTCCCACGCCTTCCGGTAGATTTCCTCGGGGAATCGACCGGCCCGGTCGCACTCGGCGGCGTGGGGGGCCATCTCGGTGCGGGCGAACTTGCGCGCGAGGTCCTGGAGGCTCCTCTCTTCCTCGGACAGCGAGAAATCGGGCATGCGAGGAGAACCGGCCCCGCGACCATCGGAACGCGCTATATCTGGTTTGGGCCGTGCGACGGTGGTGAATCGCTCCGAACCGCGCGTACGCGGCGTTCGGTCCCGCGAGCTGCGCGTACGGGATTATGCCCGGTATGACCGCGACCGAGTCCGCCGTACCGGGGCGCCCGAAGTCATCCTGGCCGAGGGAAAGGAAGTCGACCACCTGCTCGGGATCCTCAGCACGCTCCATTCCCGGGGACTGGGAGCGCTCGTCTCCCGCCCTACGCCGCTCCAGCTCCGCGCACTTCGACGAGCGGCGAAAGACGGGCTTTCGCTTTCGTTCCGAGCCCGCGACCGTCTCGTGGTCCTGGACGGACCCCTGGGGGAGGGGGGGGTGCCCGGGACGGTGGCCATCGTGACCGCGGGCACGGCCGACGTGCCCGTCGCCGACGAGGCGCAGGCGCTCCTGAAGGCGGTGGGGGTCCGCGTGGTCAGCGCCCATGACGTGGGGGTGGCGGGCATCCATCGCCTCGAGCGGGCGTTGCGTCGCCTCGAGCGGGCCGCGCCGCGGGCCTACCTCGTGTTCGCCGGCCGGGAGGGCGCGCTCCCGACCGTCGTGGCGGGGTTGGTGCGGGCCCCCGTCATCGGGGTTCCGACCTCGGTCGGCTACGGGAGGGGGGGACGCGGTGAGGCCGCCCTCCTCGCGATGCTCCAATCCTGTGCCCCCCTCGCCGTGGTCAACGTCGACGCCGGAGTCCCGGCGGCGCTGTTCGCGCTCCAACTCCTCGCCGCGTCGCACCGAGAGGGGACGGGTCGCTGAACGCCCGGAGACCTCCACCGGACCCCACGGGCAGCTTTTTGACGGGGTGATACCCTCCTCTCCCCATGCCCCGGGCACTCCTCTCGGAAGAGGCCGACAAGGAGGAGCAGGAGGACCGGGAACGGCTGCGGGAGGTACGAGACAAGCTCCGGGCGCTGCTCGACCGTCGGCAGCTCCAGTACGAGGAGGTTCGCCGACTGACCGACGAACAGGAGCGCCTGTACGATGCCCGTCAGCCCGGCGAGCGGGAAGTGGAGCGGATCCACCAGGAGTACCGGGACCTGGGCCACGCGCTGGCCGACGGCCGACGATACCGGGATGCGGCGCGCACGAAGCTCGACGAGGCGATGTCCGCGCTCCGGGAGTTCCGCGCCCGTTCGCCCCGGGGAGAACCGCTCCGACCCGAGACCATCCGCCGACAGATCGCCGATCTCGAGCACGCCCAGCAGACCCGGACCCTGACGATCGCCGAGGAGAACGCATTGATCAAACAGCTCCGGCAGCTCGTCAAGGTCGCCGACGAGGCCGACCAGCACCAACGGGTGCATGAGGAACGGCGCAAGCAGCTCGGGGCGCTCGAGGCCGCCCTCACGGAACGGCGGAACGAACTCGGCCAGGTGAACGCCGAACTCGCCCGGCTTAAGGTGGAACGCGATTCTCGAATGCAGTCGATCCGCGGGCGGCTCGAAGGAGCCGGCAAGCTCGTCGCAGACATCCGCGAGAAGGCCCGCGCCCGGGGGGCGGCGCTCGACCGGCTGCGGGCGCTCAGCGTTCAGGTAGACGAGCTCGGGCGAGAGGCCGACCGCCTCGAGCGTAACTCCCGAGACCGCCGGGCGGAGGCGCGCCAAGCGATCTCCGAGTACCACCGGTCGGTCCGGGGACCCGGGGGAGAGAAGGCCGGGGAGCAGCAGGTGGCGGACCGGCAGCTCGAGGAGCTCCTCAAGCGCGGTCGGGTCACCCTGCGCGGATAGGCTCTATGGGCCTAGACCAGCGCCCGGAACGGGTGGTAGATGTTGACCACGGTGACCTGGAAGATGAGCGTCTGCCCGACGACCTCCTGATCGAAATCCTCGGTGAAGGTCCCGCTCGTGTAGTTCACGGCCGTCAGGATGTAGTTCCCGTTCGACTGGCTCGTGCACAGGCCGGTCGCCGAGTGACCGGCGATGTGGCCGACCTGGTCGGGGGTCAGCTCGTTCACCACGGTGATCTGACCGGAACCGTTCGGTGAGGTGGTGAGGTTGGTGACTTGCGCGGGCCACCCTTGCAGGGAGAAGGTCTCGCCGACATACGCGAAGTTCTGCAACGAGACCGACGTCTGGTTCGCGCTGAAGATCTGGGTCGTCCACCCGTACGTCGGATCGCGGAACTGAGCTCCGGTGGTCGCGACCACGCCCGGATACAGCTTGGAGAACCGAGGTCCCGGGATCGTCTCGAAAACGGGGAGGCGGACGGTGAGCGGGAGCGATCGGACGCAGGCCGGGTTGGTGGCCCCGTATCCCAAGCTCGGCGGAACCACGACCGCGTGGGTCTGGTTGCCGGGGAGGCCGACGAGACCCTCCCAGAATCCGGTGACGACCTGGATGAAGCTCTGGTTGGCGAACGAATAGCCCTGGGAGGGCGTTCCGGAGCCAACGTGGACCGCCAAGGGCGTGTAGCTTGCCGTTCCTCCCCGAGAGTGGAACTGGAGGGCCTTCGGGTAGGTGGAGTTCTGAGTCGACACGTCGTAGATCGACGTATCGAAGACCTTGCCTTGCTCCGGTCCCGATCCGAAGGTCCCGATGTAGTTGACCGTCACGTTGTCGCCCTGACGCACGGTGGGAAGAGCGCTCGCGGGCTTCGGTGCGTTGTGAACGTAGAGGTACGCCCCGGTCCCACCGGCCGCGACCAAGACGATCGCGACGAGCACGACCATGGGCAGGACGGAGGGGGGTTGGGCCATGATTTGGATGGGGGTCAGTTAGTCGCGTGTCTCGTCATGATATCGGTGAGACAGGTGCTCCTCATTCCCCCGCCCCCGACCCGGTGATGGATATAAAACCCTCCCCGGAGGCCCTCGCCGACTTACCCCCGACGGCCCGCCCTCCCGACCGGGCGCAGGTCCGGGGGGGCGGTTCGGCCCGTTCGGCGAGCTTTTCAGCGCGAGCGGAATCGGCGCCCCCTCTCGGCGCGATCGGTCGGAGGGGTCGAATGGCCAACTCAGGAGCGGCGGAATCCCAGGCGATCGTTGTGGAGGCCGAGACGCGGCTGCTCGATCTGTCCATCGAGGCCCAGCGGGCCGCCTGGGTCTACGAGACGTTCATCAACGAGGACACGGAGCGACTGACGTCCAAAGCCGACGCCCGGGTCACGCTCGCGACGGTCGACCTCGCCAAGCGCGCCGCCCGGGTGGACCTGGGCGGCGTTCCCGCCGAGACCCAGCGCAAGCTCAAGCTGTTGCGGCTGTCCCTTCCCCTTCTCTCCCCGTCCGACCCCGCCGAGAGCGAAGAGCTCGCCCGGCTGGTGGCCTCGATGCGGGGTCGGTACGGGAAGGGCCGGTATCGACCCCAGGGCGCCGCGGAGGATTGGGACCTCGCTGCCCTTTCTCGACGCATGGCCGAGAGCCGGAACGCGACCGAACTCGAGGAGCTTTGGACGGGTTGGCACGCCGTCGGACGACCGATGCGCCCGGAGTTCAGCCGATACGTCGAGCTCGCGAACCGGGGAGCCCGGGAGGTCGGATTCGCCGACACGGGCGCCATGTGGAGGTCCAAGTACGACATGCCGCCCGACGAGTTCGCCCAGGAGGCCGAGCGGCTCTGGACGCAAGTCCGACCCCTCTACCGAACCCTCCACGCCTTCGTCCGAAAACGGCTGTCGACCGTCTATGGACCGACGCTCGTCCCGCCGGCCGGCCCCATCCCGGCCCACCTCCTTGGCAACATGTGGTCCCAGACCTGGGAGCACATCTACCCCGTGCTCGCCCCGTCCGAGTCGGGGGCCGGCTACGACCTCACCCAGATCCTGAAGGAGCGCGGGGTCGACGAGAGGGAGCTCGTTCGGATCGCGGAGAGGTTCTTCCTCTCCGTCGGGTTCGAGCGGCTGCCTGCGACCTTCTGGGATCGGTCGATGTTCGTCAAGCCAGCCGGGCGCGAAGTGCTCTGCCACGCGAGCGCCTGGGACATCGATTTCGTCGACGACCTGCGGATCAAGATGTGCATCGACGTGACGGAGGAGGAGTTCTACGTCGTTCACCACGAGCTCGGGCACAACTTCTACCAACGTGCGTATCGGGACCAGCCCTTCCTGTTCCGAGACAGCGCGAACGACGGGTTTCACGAGGCCGTCGGCGACACGATCAGCCTGTCGATCACACCGGAGTACCTCACTCGCATCGGCCTCCTCCCGGGTGCCCCCGACCCGTCGCAGGACACCGGTCTGCTTCTGAAGAAGGCTCTCGAGAAGGTCGCCTTTCTGCCGTTCGGCCTCCTCGTGGACCGATGGCGATGGCAGGTCTTCTCCGGCGAGTTAGGGCCCGCCGACTACAACTCGAGCTGGTGGGAGATGCGCCGACGCTACCAGGGGATCGCCCCCCCGGTCGGGCGAAGCGAGCAGGATTTCGACCCCGGAGCCAAGGCGCACGTTCCGTCGAATACGCCGTACATGCGATACTTCCTCGCTTCGATCCTCCAGTTCCAGTTCCATCGCGCCCTCGCCGAATCCTCGGGCTGGGACGGGCCCCTGCATCGCTTCTCGATCTACGGGAACCGGGAGGCGGGCGCGAAGTTGAAGCGCATGTTCGAGCTGGGGGCGAGCCGTCCTTGGCCGGACGCGCTCGAGATGCTGACCGGGAGCCGGACCATGGATGCGAGCGCCATCCTCGACTACTTTCGACCGCTCAACGAATGGCTCACCCAGGCGACCGAGGGTGCCCCGATGGGGTGGCCCGGCGAATAGCCGAACCGGAACCGAGCTCCGCCGAGCCTCGGGACTCGCGGGCGGACCCGTCCCGGGGAGGCGATTTCGTGCGTGGAGGACCCGGCGGGATCCGACGGTCTTCCACGCCGAGGAAGGTGTGGCTCGCCCCGTTTGCCTGGGCGCGCGCCGCGTCCATCGCGACCACAACTGAAAAGAAGGGTGCCGTGGCTGCAATGCCGAGGAGACCGATCGACCGTGAGGAGACGCTGGCCCTCGGCCGTGTGGGCCGTCTTGCTGGCCGGTTTGGCGGCCGCTCCTTCTTTAGCGGGATGGCACCCCCCCAGCCTCGGTTCGGCCGGTCCGGGTATCGGATTGGCGGGCGACCCGGTTCGGGGGATGGCCGTGCCCGCCCACCCCCACTTGCGAACCGCCCCACCCCACCTATCGATCGAAGCTCGATCCGCCGAAGGCGGCGTGGGCCGGGCCCCGTATTGGTTGGGGGGACCCCGGCTCCCGGTTGCGTCTCCCGCGGGTGCCCACGGCGGGACCGGCGCCCCGGCGAGCGTGAACCCCTACGCGAGCTACGGGTCCGAACCCGCTCCCATGGGTCTCGGTGACGTGGGGGTCGGGTCGTCGGGATCGGTGTACTCGTACTCCACGAGCGCGTTCCGGGCGACGGCGCACATCGCGTCCTTCTCGAGCTTCTCTTCCCAAAACGGAAACTGGTCGAGTCTACAGTTGAACGTCGTCGTGGTGATGTCGCGCGGGAGCGCCCTCGCCGAGTACTGGATCCAGGACGTGCCGATCTTCAACTCGAGCTCGCATCTCATCGCGATCGAGAACAATGTCTGGAACTTCTCCGGCTCCGGGGCCGGCCTGCCTGCGAACTCGGTCCTGGGGAACGGCACGGTCTACACCTCCGGGGCGTACCAGTACTATGCGGACGGGGTCTCCTCGGGCTACCCGGGCGCCGGCGTGACCCTGAGCCTTCCGGTGAACATCTCGACCGAAGTGGTCGCGAGCAACCTCTCCGGACAGACCCACGTGGGGTTCCAGTACAACGACGGCTACGGCTGGGTCACCTACGACAACGTGACGTTCCCCTGGACGACGGGATGGAGGTTCCACGGATTCGAGGTCACGGGGACGTCATACAATCCGTTCGGGCTGTTCGACGACGCCGAATGGGTGGTGGCGGGTCCGGGCGGGGGCTCTTCGGTCGCCGACCTGCGGTCCAACATCACGATGTCCCTCGATGAGTTCAACGGACACAACTTCGAGGCGGTGCCCAGCGCCTACAGTTTCGGTTCCGACACGGGCGAGAGCGCTTCGAACGTCCTCCCTTCCCTGCTCGCTTCGGGCTCGCCGGGGGCCCCGAGCGATCGGCTGGGCGCTGGATCCGGGACCCTGGGGCTCATGTACGGTGCGGTCAACGTCTCCACCCTGAACGTCAGCGCCCCGGTCCTCGACGGAACCTTGCTCATCAACGGGGTGCCGACTGCCTACCTTGGAAATCAGGCGAATCTGACCGTGATGCCCGGTTCGTACCACCTCGCCGTCGAGAACCAGAGCACCATCGTCGCTTCGAAGAACGTATCCGTGAGTGCGAAGGAGTACCTCCCGGTGGGCTTCGCGAAGTTCTCCGTGAACCCGGGTCGCGCACAGAGCGCCGGTTCGGTCGGTGCGAACGGGACCGGGTTCGTGGCCGGTTCGACCGTGTCGGTGAACTGGCCGGGGAATTCGACGGCCCAATGCCAGAAGAAGGCCGCCCCGAACGGATCGTTCTCCTGTAGCTTCTCCGTCCCGCTCGTCCCGGCGGGACCCTACAACATCTCGGCCTCCGACAACGCCTCCGGGTCGGACGTGGCCTGGACCACGGTCGTGGTCACGACCAACATGACGGTGAAGGAAGCGGCTTCCGCGGTCCTGAGGGACCTCGGCGGCTCGATCCAGTTCTGGGCCAACGCGACCGGAGGGTTCCCGCCGTATTCCAACTACCAATGGAACTTTGGAGACGGGCCCCCGAGCCTGACCACCGGGGGGACGACCAACCACACCTACGCGAGGTCCGGGACCTTCACGGTCGTCGCCACCGTCCGCGACCGCATCGAAGACACGATCAGTGCGAACGTGACCGTACGGATCCTCGCCGACCCGCTCGTGACCCAACCCATCGCGAATCGCACGTCGGCCGACCTCGGGCAGGCAGTCTCCTTCGTCGTCTCGGCCTCCGCCGGGCAGAGCCCGTACCAGTACGTCTGGAACGGTCTCCCAGCAGGCTGTTCGCCGTCAGGGAACCAGGCGAATTGCCCGGATCTGACCGGGGCCGGGAACTACTCGATCCACGTCGTCCTCACCGATTCGGCCGGAGTCCGCTCGACGGGTTCGACGCTCGCCTTCTCGGTGTTCGACGACCCATCGATCGCGTCGTTCACCGACCGGCGACCGTACCTCGACGCTGGCCAGAACCTCTCCCTCGTCGTCTCGGCGGTGCGCGGCTCGGGCTCCTTCACCTATGCGTGGTTGGGGCTCCCCGCGGGGTGCTCCTCCATTACGAACCAGGTCGATTGTTCCGTGAGCGCTCCCGGGGTCTGGGCGGTCCAGGTCCGAGCCACCGATAGCAACGGAGTCCCCGCGACCTCCCCGGCCCTTCCCCTCACCGTCGCCGTCGACCCATCCGTCGTGGTGGCGTCCTCCGCCAGTGGCTCCCTCGACCTCGGCCAGGACGCGGGGCTTGCGGCGCTAGCCCACGGAGGTTCGGGCGCGTTCCAATACCGATGGACGGGACTACCGCCCGGCTGTCAGTCGGCGAGTCTGTCCATCCTACCGTGCATCCCGACCCAGACGGGCACCTTCTCCGTTGGCGTCACCGTGGTCGACCAGAGCGGGGCGCTGGCCCAATCCTCCCTCCTGGTCACCGTGTTCACTGCCCCCTCGGTGGGCTGGGTCTACGTCTCCACCACCACGAGCGACGTCGGCCACACCGTCACTCTCGAGGTCGCCTCGTCGGGCGGTAACGGTCCGTATTCCTACCTCTGGGGGAACCTCCCGACGGGCTGTCCATCCCAGAACGCCTCGGTCATCGGCTGCGACCCGACCGGCCCTGGTTCGTTCACCCTGTCCGTCCAGTCCGAGGACGCGAACCACGTGACCTCCACCGCTCCGGGGCTTTCGCTGATCGTGGAGCCGAGCCCTACGATCGCGAGCCTGACGGCCTCCGCTCATCAGGTGGTGAGCGGCTACCCGCTCGGGCTCGCGGCGCAGCCCAGCGGGGGCACGGGCCCCTTCACGTACCAGTGGTATGAGCTTCCCGGTGGATGCGCCCCTCGAAATGTCTCCGAGATCCACTGCCATCCGATGGCCGCGGGGAACTACGCGATCACGGTGGTCGCGACCGACTCCCTCGGCGAGTCGGCCAACGCGACGATCCGCGTCACGGTGATCGCGGCAGTGCTCGGCCTGAGCCCGACCGAAGGGTATGCGGTGATCCTCGCCGGTCTCGGCGGGTTGGCCCTCCTCGGATGCCTCGCCGTGCGCTGGGTCCGCCGCTCGAGGTCGGTCCGAAAGACCTCGGAGCCGGGCGATCCCTCTCCATCGCCCTGACCTCGATGGGCAAGCCCCGACCCCGGGGCATGGGGCCGCCCCCGTTCGAAGCGTTAGGGGTCCTTCGCCGACTTCGACTCGGGCAGGAACCGTAGGGAGATCGAGTTCACACAGTGACGCGTGTTCCGGGGGGTGAGCCGCTCTCCGAGGAAGACATGACCGAGATGCGCCCCGCATCGGGCGCATTCGATCTCGGTCCGTTGCCCATCGGGGTCGGGGATACGTTTGACCGCGCCGGGAATCTCGAGGTCGAAGCTCGGCCAACCGCAATGCGCGTCGAATTTGTCCTCGGATCGGTAGAGCGGTGCCTCACAGCGCTTGCAGACGTACGTGCCGTACGCGCTCGAGTGTTCGTACTCGCCGGAAAACGGGCGCTCGGTCCCCCGGTGAACGATGACCCGCTCCTCCTCTCGGGTCAGCTTCCGAAGCGTCGGCGGTTCGGTTCCGGACATGCGATGACCGATACGTGGGCGCTCTTCCCGTTTCCGGGAGACCCGGGCGGCAGCCGCAATGGGGCACGGAGGGGGAAGGCTCACGCCCCGGTGGAGCAGCTTGGATCGAGTCCGATAGTGACGATCGGTCTTCTGGGGACTCGCCCACGTCCCGACCCGGGATCAGGATGTCGCCGATCGTGGCGGGACGAGGGCCCCCGGGGCGGGCAATCCTCGGCTAGCTAGGTGGCGGCTCCGATCCGGGGCCGACCTGGGAGGGCTGGGCCCCGCCGGAGGCCGTCGACCTCCCGATCGTCTCCACGAGGAGCTTGATGGCCTCGCGAGGGATCCCTTCGGAGCGCTCTACGATCGAGTCCATCAGCGGCCCCTCGATCGATAGGCTGCCCCCCGTGACGACCTGGGTGAGGAGACGGCGCATCTCCTGCGCCGGGACCAACCGAAATTCGAGGATCATGCACCTCGAGCGCATCGGCGCGCTGATCAACCCGAGGTCGTTGCACGCCAGGATGAAGACGGTGGTGCCCCACCCCTCCTCCATCGCCGACCGAAGGGCGCTCTGGACGGGAGGCTCGAGCGCGTCCGCCTCGTCGAAAAAGAACACACGGAACGGGGCCCCCCGCTTGGGCGGCTGGCGGGACAGCGGGATGATCCCGTCCCGGACGACCCCGATCCCTCGGTCGTCCGACGCCCTCAGCTGGTAGAAGCTGTTGTCGAACTGCTCGCCGAGCACCTCGCGAGCGAACGCCCGCGCGGCGGTCGTCTTGCCGATCCCGGGGGGTCCGTGCAACAGGAGGTTCGGGGGAACGATCCGGCCGGACTGGACCCCGTTCGCGAGACCTTGAAGACGGGTCACCACCGCGTCCTGACCGACGATGCCCGAGAGGAACTTAGGACGGAAGTCCTCCATCGAGATCCGGCCCGACGGTCCGCCGTTCATCCGGTCGGCTTCACTCCGCCGGGTCGTATTCAAGGGTTGGGGGGGTCCCGGTTCGGAAGCGTGGCGAAGGGCCGGGCCGCGTCCGGCGGGACCCCGCTCGGGCCGATGCGACGCCCGGGCGACTCCTCGGATCGCCTCCGGGTAGCGTCACGGACCGGACGGGGCAGCCGTTTCCCTCGTACCTTGGGCCGGCCTCTTCGCGCGCTCCTTCTTGCGGAGTTCCTCCACGAGACGTTCCCCGAGCGGGGTCAATCGATAGACCTTCACCCGTCGGTCGGCCCCCCTCGCGTGGCCCCGCTCTACGGTCAGGGCGCCGGAGACCACGAGTCGTTGGAGCGGGCCCGCGAGCGTACCCTGATTGATCTCCAGGGAGTCGATCATGCCTCTCTGGGTAAGCCCGAGCGGCGGGATTTCGCCCGGCGGGACCCGCCCCTGTCGAGCCACATGCAAGAGGATCCGGTACGACGTGCGGAGGGCGCCATACTGGGCCGGTCCGGTCGGTCCCCTATTGGGATCGACGGGCGAGGGTTCGCGCGGAGCGTTAGGCCGGGAGGTGGGCCCGCCGTCCTTCGGAAAGACAACGGAAGGACCGGAGATCAGCGGGGGACCCTGGTCCGTGGCAAGGCTCGGGGAGGGAGCCGGATCCGCTGGGACTTCAGGAACGCTCGGGGTCGTCGGAACCGGGGGAGGGTCCGTTCCCCGCCATCGTTGCAAGGCCCATGCGGCAGCTCCCGCGACCGCGAGAACCCCGCCTCCGGCAAGGAACCCCAACCAAAAGGCGCTGACCCCCAGGCTCGGTTCCCCCCATGGGGATGGGGGGCTTGGATGATATTGGTTCGGCCTGGAGCGGTGCTATCCCGCCCCCGGGCCGATGCGCTCGGCTTCCTCCGCGAGCCCTTCTCCTTGCGTCTCCACCCCGCCGAGGAGCTCGGCCGCCAGCCGACGGCTCTCCCGGGTCCGCGCCCTTCCCCGGACGAGGAGCGCGCTGACGATCCCGGCGAACAGCGCGCTCCCGGTCGCCAGCCCCTCGGCGAAGGGGGGGATTCCCGAGCTCCCCCCGCCGACCGGCCGAGTGACGGGCGACTGTGATTCCACCGTCAGGTGGGCCGTGGTGACCACCCGCGCCCCGACCGCGTCGGTGGCCGTGACGGTGATCGTGAAGTTACCGGAGACCCGCGGGGTGCATAGGAGCTGGGTCGTGTTGGCGGTGGCGCATCCGCTGGGTAGGCCCGAGTAGGTCACGACGAACGGTTGGGTGCCTCCCGCGAGGGTGAGTTCGAACGTCGTTCTCGCTCCGACCTTCACGGTCGTGTTCGACAGCCCGGCCGATCGCACGGTCGGGAACGGATTGACGCGAAGGGTCGTGTTCGAGACGGCCCTGACGTTGAGCGCGTCCCGAACCTGAAGGTCGAAGCCGAAGGTCCCGGTGGCCGACGGGCGACAGGTGAGGGTGAGCGAATCCACCGTCAGGCAGCCCTGGGGCAGCGTGCCGAACACGACGGCGAACGGTCCGACCCCGCCGAGCAGGACGGCCGAGGCGTTCGTCTCCATGCCCAGGTCGACGACGGCGCGCGACAGGCTGAACGATTCGACCGAGGCTCGGGCGGCGACCTGGACCGGGACCGTCTCGGTGTCACGGACTCCCAGGATATCGAGGGCGGTGAGCGACACGGTGAACGCCCCGGAGGTCGACGGGGTGCAGCTCAGGGACGGGGCGCTCACCGATGCGCAACCCCCGGGCAGGCCCCCGTACTGGTAGGCGGAGACTCGGACGCCGTCCGACACGCTGGCCGAGAGGGTCATGGGCACCCCGACCTCACCCACCGGGAGGCTCGCGCTGAGCGGGGCCATGACCAGCCCCGGCACGACCTGGATCGCCACCGAGGCCGTCACGTTGGCCACGGCGAGGCCCGAACCCGATAGGCCCAGCAGAAGGGTCGCGTTCATGCGCATCGTGAAATTCCCGGTCTGCGAGGCCCGGCATTGGACGGTCGGACCCGACGCGTTCGCACAGACCCCCGGGAAGCCGGAGTAGGAATACGTCGCGTTGCCCGAGACCACCGCGTTCGCCACGTGGAGGGTGACGTTCATGCCGGTCTCCGCGAGCGACGCCGAACTCGTGAGGTTCGGCCCAAGTCGGGCCCAGGCGTACTGGGCGCACAGGAACGTCCCGCCGGAGAGCTGCTGGGTCACCTTGCCCACTCCGATGAGCGTAGGCTCGACGCCTCCGAACAGGAGCAGACCCGCGCTCGAGGGATCGTAGGCGAGGTCCCCGCCGTAGCTGGGGGCCGGAGCGCTTCGCGCCGCGACCCGCGCCCAGGAACCTGCGGAGAGTGCCCAGGTCGAGTTGGAGGAGCTTAGCGTAAGGCTCACGCCCGCGATCCCCAACCCGCAAACCCCGCCGTAAGCGACCACGCCGCCGTATTGCGGGTCGTAGGTCATCGACTCGAGGGCGATCGGGCCCGGGCTTCCCGAAATGCTCGACGAGACATCGGTCCACGCGCCGCCGCGGAACTCGTAGGTCGACGCGGTGCAGATCCCCAGGAGGCCGACGCCGCCATAGTAGACGACGGAAGAGAGGTTCGCGTCGTAGGCCATCGCTCCGGAAGGCGGCGGGGTGACCGTCGTGGACACCTGCGTCCAGTTGCCGGAGGAGTACTCCCACGTGTCCGACAGGGTTCCCGTGGATAGCGGTCCGGTCGCTCCGTACCCGCCGTACATTAGGGTGAAGTTCCCGGCCGCGTCGTAGGCGAGGCCCGCGTCCGCGCGCGCAGGTGGGGTCACGGAGGAGCTCCCGGTGAGGTTGGTCCAGTGACCCGAGGAGAACCCCCAGGTGTCCGAGAGGAACGTCCCACTCGGGCTGTACCCTCCGAAGAGCAGGACCTGACCGGACTGGCCATCGAAGGCGAGCGAGGCGTATTCTCGGGAAGGGGGGGCGAGGACCGTGAAGAGCTGCGTCCAGCCGCCCGATTGGAACGCCCAGGACCCGAGCGTCGACGAACCGGACGTGCCCCGGGTCGGCGTGACCAAGAACAGGTAACCGGCGGCGCTATCGTAGGTCATCGAGGTGGGGGTGGAGGCGCCCGGGACGCTGAGCAGGCCTCCGAGGGCGGCGGAGCGGGGCGTGGCGGGGGGTGGGAGAGCGGCGGCCGAACCCGTCGCCCCATGCGACTGGGACGGCGCGAGTTCGGACGAAGGAGCCGGGTGGGTCCCGGTAGGAAGAAGCGTCCCCAACCCGGCGACCGAGGCGAGGGCGGACGCGGCGACCAGCAGCGTCAGCGCGACGTGCCGGTAGTTCAAGGGTGTCTCCCGTTCACCGCGCGGATCTTGCGGACCATGTCGCGTTCCTTCAGGCGGGGAGATTGCAGGGGCCCTCCAGGAAGCTCGGGAGGGCAGTACCAGGAGGAGTTCGAGGGAGGCACGAGCGAGTCAACGATGTCGATGTAGCGGGTGTAGCGTTCGATGCGATTCGGCCCTTCCAGGGTCTCGGCGCTTGCTGCCATCGGAGCTCATTGGGGGGTCCGGCGTTCATATACCCCCCCCGGATAGATGCGCGAAATATTGCATTCCAGCGCGATCCGGCCTCACCCGGGGCGGCCTCGTTCGGCCTCGGACGGGGTGGGTCCGTGAGTGGACACGGGGGGATTTGAACCCCCGGCCTCTGCTTTGCGAAAGCAGCGATCTTCCGCTGATCTACGTGCCCTCGGGGCTCGCGAGTGCCCTCGGGCCATAAGCTTGTCCGGCCGAGCGCGCTAGGAGGTCATCGAGACGAACGAGGCGAGCTCCTCCGACCCCTGAAGGATCGACGACTTGGAGGGGCTTTCTTCGGAGCGCTTCTCCGTCCCCGTCGGGCCCACGGGGGGCGGACGACGGCTTGACGAGGAGGTTCGGGAGCCGCTCGCACGGGCCGGGAGCAGGAGGTGCTGGTCCGGGTCGTAGCGGAACATACCGGCGTATCGCCCCCAGTTGATGATGTTCTGGACGAGCTCATCGGCCGGCGCGGTCGTGAACGAGATCAGCCGGATCACCTCCTCCTCCGTGAGTCGGTGCTCGGGAGAGCTCTCAAGGGCCCGGGACAGCGCCTTGAACAGCGTGGTTCGGACGAGCTGTTCGCGGATCACGGCCCTGCGGGCGTTGATCGACCCTGCCATGAGGCCCTTGCCGGCCGAAGTCAGGACCGCGCGACCGTCGGAGACCTTGACGAAGCCGAGGACCTGGGCGAAATCGATCGCGGGGAGGATCTCATCGATCTCGAGGTCGAGGTCGTCGGCGAGCCGGGCGATCTCCTGGTCGCCCTTGTGACTCTCGAGGAGCACGAGCAGCCCCAGCATCTCGGTGGGGGAACATTTCGGGAATACGGTCGGCATGGTCTCGCTCGGTTACCTGACCACCGATCGGACAGGGCCGGGTCTATATGGCTTCGGATGGGGGTGGAACGTGGGGGTCACCGCGGACCCCCGCCGGATCCGGGCGAAGCCCCCTCCGAAAGCAGGGGGGAACCGGGTTCGGACGGGGCGGGGGAACCCAGCCCGGACCCTGTGCTCGGTGGGGCCGCCGTCCCCTCGGTGATGAGAGAATAGACGTAATCGGTCAGCGCGAAGAAAGCCTCGGACTTCCGGTCCCTCGGACGGGGGAGATTGACGAGCACCCCGGCGAGGACCCGACCGGGACGGCGGGAAAGGACGAGCACGCGGTCGGCCATGGACAGGGCCTCTTCGATATTGTGGGTGACGAGGACCACCGCCTCCGGCGGCAGGTTCGGGTCCCGCCAGAGCTGCAAGACCTCCTCACGTAGGCTCTCCGCGGTCAGCGGGTCGAGCGCGCTGAACGGTTCGTCCATCAGGAGGACCGCCGGCTCGATCGCGAGCGCCCGGGCGAGGCCGACCCGCTGGCGCATCCCACCGGACAGCTCTCGAGGGTAGGCCTCCTCGAAGCCGACGAGGCCGGTGACGGTGACGTAGCGCTCGACCTGGGCGTCGATCCGGTCCGGTTCCCACCCCCGAGCCTCGAGCCCGAGGGCGACGTTCTCCTTGACAGAGAGCCACGGGAAGAGGGCGAAATTCTGGAAGACCATCGCCATCTCCCGGTTCGGTCCGGTCACCGGATGGCCCCGGAAGCGGATCTCCCCCGAGGTGGGTTTGTCCAGGCCCTGGATGAGCCTGAGCAACGTGGACTTCCCGCACCCGGACGGGCCGACGATCGCGAGGAAGTCGTTGTCGGCCACGGAGAACGAGACGTCCGACATGATCGTGATCGGGCCGTGGCGGGAGGAGAAGGCCTTGGAGATGTCGTCGACCTCGATCAGCGTCATCGGTCGGTCCTCCAGTTCCCTCGGACGTTAATCGTAGCGGTACTTCTCGACGGCCCGTCGGTAGAGCGGTTTCCACAATACTTCGTTGACGACCACGACCGTGAGGACCATCGTGAACAGCGCGACGACCATCAGCGGAAGGCCTGCGCCGTTGAGCTCGGCGTTCCCCACGTCGATGAGCTCGCCGATGCCGAGGACCTGGAACGGGGCGTGGCCCGCCGGGTTCTGCAGGTACTCGGCGATGACGAGCGCGTTCCACCCGCCGCCGAGCGCGGTGATGGAACCAGTGACGAACGCCGGGAAGATCGCAGGGAACAGCAGCCGACGACGGTATCCTGCCCCCGTGAGCCCGTAGGACCGGGCCGCCTCATCGAGGTCGGGGGGCAGGCTTCGGACCCCGGAGAGCAGGTTGAAGAACAGATACCAGATCATGCCCGTGATGAGCATCAGGATCGACGTCGCTCCCGCGCCGATGACCGGCCACAGCACGAAGATGAACGCCGGGAACAGGGCGGTCGCCGGGACCGACGCGACGATCTCCACGACGGGGAGACCGTAGCGGGCCGCGATCGGCCGCCGGGCGAACAGCACCGCGAGGGGAAGTCCGATCGCTAGCGAGATCGCATACGCCGCGACCAGGCGAGCGCCGGAGAGGCCGAGCGCGAGCGGGAGGCTGTCGATCTGGGCCCGGACCATTCCGACGATCGGCCCCGATAGGACTCGGTAGACCGAGGTACCGATCGAGATCAGCAAGAGCCAGACGAGGACGAGGAGGGTCCCGAGCGCGATCGAGCGTCCCGCTGCGTTCCAGAACGGCCGTCGTCGGGCACCCCCCACGTGGGACGCGCGGATGGCGAGGGCGACGATCGGCAGGCCGATCCGGTTCACGCTCGTCAAGAAGCCTCGGCGAACGTAGCGAACGGCTCGGACGAGCGGGGCCCGGTTCTTGGGACCGCCGGTCAGGATCCCCTCGCCGCTCGGCGAGACGTCGTAGCGGTACTTTTCCGCCCACCGACCGAGCGGGCGCCAGACCCAAAGGTCCATCGCCGCGATCAGCGCGATGAGCACGGCGAGGCCGACCAAGAGCGCCGTGCCGTCCCCCGACCCCGCCGCGGTCAGTAGGAAGGTACCGATCCCTTGGAGCCGCGTGGTCGAGGAGGCCGTGGAGATCAACTCGGCCGCGACGAGATAGTACCATCCCGCCGTCCAGGAGAGGACCGAGTTGTAGACGAGCCGGTTCGCGGTGGCGGGGAGGAGCAGCCGACGCAACTTCTGCCGGCCCTGCACTCCGAAGGTGTCCGCCGCCTCCTTCAGGTCGTTCGGAACGGATTTCAGCGACTCGTAGACCCCGAACACCATGTTCCAGGACATCGAGGTGAAAATGAGGAAGATCGAGGCGACGTTCGCCCCGATCGGGCTCCCGGGGGTCAGGCTGACGAACACGGCGATCGCGATCGGAAAGAACCCGAGGATGGGGACCGACTGAAGGATGTCGAGGACCGGGATCAGGACGCGCTCCCCGGTCGGTTTGGTCGCCGCGAAGTATCCGTAGACGATCGCGAACCCGAGGGAGAGCAGGTAGGCGAGAAGCATCCGGGTAAACGACGCCCCCAGGTCGGGGACCGCGATCCTCAGGTCGGCGGCGACACGCCCGAGGCCGGTCCCGCTCAGGCCCACGGCGGCCGGTATCGATACGGCCGCCGCGAACGCGCTCGCTACGAAGGCCACCTGCCGGGGAGTGCGGGTGAACGCGCTCGGACGTCGCCCGCCGACCTCCGCTTCGCGAGTCGAGGGTCGGGTTCGATCGGCAGGGTCCGGGCCGGGGGTTCGCATCGTGCCCGCTCCCACGGCCATGTACCGCCACGGCCATGCGACCGCCACGGCATGGTCTCGATGGCGACCGTTCTTGCGTATATCTGCATTCGCACCTTCGAGGGGGCACGGCGAGAAAGCAGGGGACTGCCTGGTCCGGTCCCCCCGTCTCTTTGCTACCAGAGCGCTGCTCGATTCGCCTCGGTCGGAAGGCCTCCGTCCTCAGCGTCGGTGCCTTCGTGACGCTCGGGGGAGCTCGGCGCGACTTCGCGCCTTGCCCACTCTGGGGTCGGTGCGTGCCGTCGAGGAACCACTTGTTCGGCAACGTTTATGTGCCCAACTCGGCTCGGCCGCCTCGTAGCCCCGTGGTGTAGTGGCCAATCATGCGAGACTCTGGATCTCGCGACGCAGGTTCGAACGCTCTCGGGGAGGGACTCCCAAGTGGCCGGGATTCCTGCCGGGGCTACTCTCCGGGGATCCGGGGTTTCACGGTGCCGATGCGGGGGTGCTCCAGCTCGGCCAATCCGGCGCCCAACGGCGCCGGGGCCACCGAGGCAGGGCTTAGAACCCTGTTGCCTAGGGCATTCGCCGGTTCAAAAGGCGGGTCGGTTCGAGCCGACCCCCGGAAACTCCGGCCCCCCGCATTCCCCCGACGTGGGTTCCGTGGCGACCCGACTTAGTCCGATGCGAGGTTCCGACCTGATCGGGCCGGAGGACCTGCTCAAGCTCGAGCCGGAGGAGGCCGACCAGCTGCTCGACCGGCTGGAGGCTCGGGTCCCGGTCCATCCCGCTCTCGACCACATCCCCCTCGGCGTGCTGACGGAGGCCACGGTCTTCGGGGACACCCACGGGGACTGGCGTTGCACGCTCGCAGCGGCGGGCGAGTTCCTCGAGCAACCCGAGCGCCGGGCGTTCATCGGGCTCGGCGACTACATCGACCGCCCGCCGTTGGATTGCGGGCAGGGTTCCGTTGCCAACGCCCTGTATCTCCTTCAAGTGGCGGCCGCGTTCCCGGATCGGGTCTTCCTGGTCCAGGGGAATCACGAGACCCATCGCCGCATCGCCATCCTTCCGCACAGCCTGCCCGAGGAGGTCGACCAACTGTGGGGACCGGTGGAGTCGCGCTACGTACGCATCTTACATCTCCTGGAGCGGGGTCCTCTCGCCGTGACGACCGGGAGCGGGGCGTACCTGTCTCACGGGGGCTTCCCCCTAGAACCCGGCCCGGAGCCGTTCCCAACCGAGTTCCGATCGATCGACGACGCCCGTTTGGCCGAGATCGTCTGGGGCGAGACGTCCGTCGGTCGCTCCCACCGGGGGTTCGTCCAGCCGTACGACGAGCCGGCCCTGGAACGGTTCCTCGCCCGGAGCGGAACGCGCCTCGTCCTGCGCGGCCACGACCCGGACCTGACCGGGCGGCCGATCTTCCATGCTCGGTGTCTCACCCTGCACACCTGCCGGATCTACGAGCGGTTCGGGGGGGTCATCGTGGCCCACCTCCCGCTCGACCGGACCGTCTCGAGCTCCCTCGACCTCAGGGTCGACCACCTGGAGACGGAAGGGAAGGCGTTCGAGCCGGTCGATTGAACCCGGGCGGGCTACCGCCCTCCGAAGATCGTCCGCTCCGCCGCTCGCACGGTCGCTTCATCGGGACTCTTGGCGTAGGCCGAGAGCGCCGGTCCGTTCAGCTCGAAGAAGGCCATTCCGCCCCGGAGCCCAGCGAGGAGGTGGGCGGCCTGGTCCGGATACCCGAGCAGGTGGACGGCGGCCGCGAACGCCTCGGCCGTGTTGAGCTCGGAGACCCGTCCGAAGTGTTGCGGGTTCGCGGCGAGGAGCCAGGGGAGCCGTCGACGTTGTTTCAGCTCTGCAAGCCAACGGTCCTCGGTGGGGTACCCCCCGCGGGCGTGGAGCCGGTTCCAGGAACAGTCGACGCCCACGAGGCCCACGCGTCCGACGAGCTGTAGGTCGGAGCGGGAGAGGGGCCGCTCGGCGTGGGGGTCGAGGAGCATCGGCACGCGGCCCGGCGGCGGGCGACGGCGCAGGTCCCGAACTCGACCGGTGCGAACGAGCCAGCGCCCCGTGCACGCCTTCGGATGGTCCTCGCCCGCGAGGATGAGGTAGAGGCGCAGCGCCCCCTCAGCCGGGGGGCTCGGAGTACTCCCGGAAGATCGCATGCAACTCTCGCGTCATCTGGAGCGCCTCGGCCTTCGGCCGCTGCCACATGTTCCGGCCGAAGATGATGCCGGTCGCCCCGGCGTCCATGGACATGCGGACCTTGGAGAGGAGCTCCCCATCCTCGACCTTCTCGCCTCCCGAGACCAGGACGAGCGCCCGACCGGCACTCTCCACGACCTTACGGAACGCCTCCCCGGCGGACAGCTCGAGGGTGTTGTACGGCGCGGGGCTCTCCCGGTCCTTGTCCGACCGGACCGGATAGTTGAGCTTGACGATATCCGCCCCGAGCTCGAGTGCGACGCGGGCGGCGTAGTCGATCGCGAACAGGCTCTCCCTACCCCCCTTCTTCGCGATGAACTCTCCCCGGGGGTAGGCCCAGACGATCACGGGCATCCCGAACCGTTCGGCCTCCTCTCGCATCTCACGGAACTGGGCGAAGTCGCGATCCTGGGACGGGGAGCCGACGTAGACCGTGTACCCGACGGCGTCTGCCCCCAGCCGGACCGCGTCCTCCACGCTCCCGGTCATCGGGCTGAAGGCCTGTGCGTCGGAGGGGATCGAGGTCTTTCCATTGAGCTTCAGGATCAGGGGAACCTCTCCGGCGTACGCGGAGAAGTACTTCTGTGCGAGGCCGATGTGCAGCGCGATCGCAGAGAAGCGCCCCTCCCGGGCGAGCTCGAACTGATAGTCCGGGTCCAGGGAGGCAGGGTTCGCAAAGAAGTCCGCCGGGCCGTGCTCGAGCCCCTGGTCGATCGGGAGCACCAGAAGGGTGCCGCCGCCCGGTCCATGGTGGTAGAGCAGGCGCTTGAGGCGGGCCTTCTTGCCCGGAGCGAGGCCGAGAGAGGCGAGCGCCGGACGCGAGTGCCGAGCCGCCACCGGCAAGGGCGAAGGGGGAGGGACCCGGACCCCGGTTCCCATCGACGAATCCGACAAGACCGGCCTCGGTCGGCGGTACCGGGGGGCTCGATTTAAGGCTTGGTCGGTCGACGCGATCCCCGCGGGCGGCCGGAGCCTTATCCGCTCGCCCCAGTATGTACGGTACGGGAGTCCTCCGACCGGATGCGGTCCCAGATCATCGTTGGGGCGACGCTCGTCGTCGACGCGGCGTTGTTCGTTGCGCTGCTCGTTGTCGGGATCGTCTCCGGGAGCAAGGCCGTCCTCTCTCAGGCGATCTATGTCGTCGCCGACTTCATCGGAGCGGGGCTGCTCTCCTGGGGGATCATCGTCTCCCTTCGGCCCCCCGATGAGAAGCACCCGTTCGGCCGCGGTAAGGAACGCTTCTTCTGGTCGTTCTCCGCCTCGCTCGTCACGTTCACCCTCGCCGGGTTCATCGTCATCCTCTCCGGGCTCAACTCGATCGCCCGTCCGACCCCGATCACCGACCTCGGCGACGTCTTCCTCGTGCTCAGCCTGACGGTGCTCTCGAGCGCGATCGGGATCTTCGTCACCCTGCGCGAGCTCGGTCGGGAGAAGATGACCGTCTCGGAGTTCCTCGACTCCTCCAACCTCGGCCTGAAGACGATCTTCTATCAGGACCTCGTCTCGGTCTTCGGCGCCCTCGTCGCCCTGATCGGGATCGTGTTCATCGCGATCACGGGCCGGGCCGTCTTCGATGGGCTCGCCGCGCTCGGCGTCGGGATCCTGCTCTCCGCGACGGGCGTCCTGCTCGCCGCCGAGAGCCGCGAGCTGCTCGTGGGCAAGGCGATCTCCCCCGGGGAGGCCCGTCGGGTGCTCCAGCTCGTCGAGCGAGACGCCAGGGTCCGACGGGTTCGTGGGCTTCAATCGATGATGCTCGGTCCCGAGGACATCCTCGTGGCCCTGCGGGTCAATTTCCAAGATGGGCTGAACACCGACCAGATCGAGACGGCGATCGACCAGATCTCCGCCTCGCTTCGGGAGGCGTTCCCGATGATGCGCCACTTGCTCATCGAACCCGAGTCGTGACCGGGACCGACGGCTCGGTCCCGGCCGCCGGTCTCGGACGCAGGGCGCGGTATCGCAGGGCGGTAAGGGTCCCGAGGCCCACTGCGATCCCGGCGAAGAACAGGTCGAGGCCGCTCGCCCCGTACCGATCGTAGAGCGACGTCGAGATCACGAGTCCGCCGATCATCCCGAGGCTGATCGTCAGGGTGTAGACCGACATCGTGGTCGCCCGGGAGATCGACCGCGTTGCATCGACCAGCGCAGCGAGGGCGGCCGGCCCGTAGGAGAGGGCTGGTAGGGCGCTCAGCCCCACCAACGCGATGGCGACGATGGAGACCCCAAACGTCGCGAGGAGGGCGGCTCCGGTCAGCACGCCGATGAAACCGACCGTACCTATCGCCATCAGGCGCATCCGACCGAATCGATCGGCGAGCCGCCCGAAGTACGGCTGCGTGGCGAGCAGGAGGAGCCCGCCACCGCCGATGAACGACGCGAGCTCCCACGACGGGAGCCCGATGGAGCTCGAGGCGCCCCCGAGAAAGACGAACAAGGTCCCCAGGAGCAGGTAGATGACGAGCCAGGGCAGGGTGACGAGGAGGATCTCGGCCCGGAACGCGGTGCGCAGGAGACGGCCGAGTTCGATGCCCCGATACCCTCCGACGGCTTCGGAGACACCTCGCAGCGAGGCCCACGCGTAGGCGAACCCGCCGGCGAGCACCGCTCCTCCCAACACAAAAAGTCCCCCAAGGGAAGAGTTGGCCACGGCGCCGAGCAGGCCGAAACCGACGGCGAACCCGAGGACCCAACCGAGCAGGTTCATCGCGTCGAAGCGGCCCATTTCCAGGCCCCGTTCGTCCGTCCCCGACTCGTCGCCGACGAGCGCAAGGCTCGAGGTCAGGATCGCCCCGCTCGTCACTCCGAACAGGAAGTTGACCGCCCCGAGCCAGATCGGGTCCCTGGAGAGGGCGATGAGCACCATGAGCACGGCGGCCGAACCGATCGCGCCGAGGAGCACGGGAAAGCGCCCCCGTCGGTCGGCGAGGTTTCCCGTCAGGAGGACCGTGGTGAATTCGCCGACGGGGGCGAGCGCCGCGACGAGTCCGATCGTTCCGACCGATTCGGCGCCGAACCCGACGGAACTCCCCGACACGTAGGAGGCGAACACGCTCAGCGTGAGACCAAACGCAAATCGGACCAGGAAGGTCGACCCGAAGACCACCCGCAAGACCCGGGGACGACTGAGGCCCTCGGCTCGGGTCGGCCCGCTCACGGCGACTGGCCCTAGGGCGCTAGGGAGGGCCGCTCGAGAAGCTCGATCCAGACGTCGTCGGGGTCGAGGATGAACGCGATCCGGGAGCGGCCCCCCTGGAGGGTGTAGGGTTCCTTCGCGACCCGCACCTGGTGGGCGCGGGCGCGCTCCAGGAACGCATCGAGTTGCGGGACCTCGAAGGCGAGGTGGTCGAGTTGCTCGCCCGGTTCGATCCGATCCTTGCCTTCCCAGCAGGTGAGCTCGACCCGCGCTCCGCTCTCCGGGTCCCGGACGAACGCGATCTCGGCGTGGTTCTCCGGGATCGAGCGGCGCCGCTCGAATTCGAGTCCCATCACCTCCGTGTAGAATCGAACGCTCGCGTCGATGTTGCGCACGGTGACGGAGGTGTGAACGAACTTCATCCGCCCTCGGTCCGACCTGGGCTAGCCGTCGCCGGACCCTAAAGAGGTTGGGTTCGGCCGCCTAGACGTGGCCGAAGCAGACCCGCAACGGCTCGGTGCCCGGGATCCAATCCGGTTCGACCCGGACGAAGCCCACCCGCTCGAACTGGAAAATGTCCGACGGCGCCGCGCCACGCAGGGTCCGCTCCCCCAATCCTTTCCGGTGGGTCCCGTCCGGGTCGAGCAGGTCGACCGTCACGGCGTGCACCGCGCCGACCCACTGAAGCCGCGGAAGTCGGCGGTTCTCCCGCGAGGTGAAGGAAGCGACCAGCGGCCCCTCGGGAGGCATCTCGCGGGGCAGCTCGATGTTCGCGTGGTCCTTCAGACGGACCACCTCCCCGAGATGGGCCCGCACGTCGGACCCGGCGAGCCAGAACAGCGGCCCGCCCGCGACGGACCGCGTGCCGAGCTCGGATCGCTCGGGGTGGTTCGGCAGATCGACCTCGGCGAGTTCCGTCGGATATCCGACGACGTCAACCGCGATCGGGTCGGGCACGAACGAGCGCCGCGGCGTCGTCGGGTCCAGAACCTGTCGGTTCTCCGCATAGAGGGTCTCCGCGGGCACCTCGATGTCCGCGAGGGACATCCCGAACCCCAAGGTGAACCGTCGGAGTGCCTCGGCGGAGATCCCCCGCCGCTCCAAGGAATCGAGGGACCACAACCTCGGGTCGGCCCATCCGTCGTACTCCCCGGACTGGACCTGCGCGTAGCCCTTGCTCTTGGAGATCTTGGCTTCCGCGACCCGCAGCAGGCCCCAGTGAAGGAACGGCGGGCCCTTCACGCCGAGCAGGCGCCAGACGAACTCCTCCATCCGGTCCTCCATCACGAGGTCCTTGCCCCGCAGTACGTGGGTGATCCCAAGCTCCACGTCGTCCACGGCCCAGGAGAATTCGAGCATCGGCCACACTCGCCATTTCCGCCCGACCCGAGGGTGGTCGAGGTCGCTCAACCGGCACAAGACCCGGTCTCGAAAGGCCGGATCCGGGTCGGCGAGGTCGGTCCGAAGCCGGAGCACGGCCTCCCCGGTCGCGAACCCACCGTCGAGCATGCGAGCCCAACCATCCCGGGTCTCGGCGAGGGTCTGAGCGCGTTCGGGGCAGGGCTCGCCGAGCGCGCGACGCTTCTGCAAGAGCTCGGTCGGGCAGACGCAGACGTAGGCTCCGCCAGCGTCGATGACCCGCCTCGCCCAGTCGTAGACGACGGGCAGGCGGTCCGATTTGTACAGCACCTCGTCGGGAGGGACGTTGGCGATGTCGAGGTCATGGCGGATCACGTCGAACAGCTCCGGCGCGATCCGCTTCTCCTTGGAGCCGACCGTGTCGTCGAACACAAGGAGGAGGCGACCGTGGTAGCGTCGCCGGTAATGGTCGTTCACGTAGAGCATGCGGGCGTTGCCGATATGCAGGGCCCCGGAGGGAAACGGAGCCAATCGCAGCACGACATGGCCATCGACCGCTCCCGGCAGATCGGGGAAGGTGCCCATCGACTCCGCCTGGTGCGGGCGCGCGGGCGCCGCCTCGGCCCCGCCCAGGGCTACGAGCTCCGCCCGCTGGTCTTCCGATGACATTCGCGCCACCGCCACGAGGGTCGCCTCGATCGCGAACTTCACCTCCGAGGCCCGCGACCGAAGCGTCGCATCGCTCCCGAGGAGCCGGGAAAGTATCGGACCGGAGCGCGCCCCGTCCGGGTGCGCGATCGAGTTCTCGAGCGCAAGGCGACGGATGCGTTGCTCGACCTCGATCGGGAGGGTCATCGTGCGCCCCAGCGCCGGACGGGCTATTATCAGTGCTCGACCGTTCGCGCCGCCGCCGAGGGGTTCGGTCGCCGAGGAAAGTAGCGCTGCTCACCCTGACGGAGGGCCTCGGACAGGGTGAGCTCGCCCCGCAACACCCGACCTGCTTCCGCCCGCGGGATCGTGAACTGTCCCCCACTGCGTTCCCGACTGACCCGCTGAAGGTTGGCGATGTCCCCGGGCGTGACCGTTGGCAGGGCCGGAAGATGGACCGAGACGGGACGGCCCCCGGCCCGCGCGATCGCTCGCGCGGCGATCGCGTCCCGGGGCCGCCGATGTCCCCGCGGGGTCGTTCCCTCCTCGTTCACTACCTCCACGACCCGGTGCAGGGGGGCGAGGGCCGTGAGGATCCGGTCCCGGGAGAGCCGATCGCCGCTGCCCACCCGTATCCGCAGCGAATGGGTCGGAAGTCGGTGACGAAGGTGCCGCGCGAGTTCGGCGACCGCCTCGGGGTTCGCAAGGATGCCTTCAGAGAGGCATCGATCCTCCGATAGCACGGCAAATCCTGGGGTCGGTCCGGGGTCGATCCCGAGGACGATCTCCGCCCCGGGGTCACCGGGATGGAGCGCGAGTTCCACCGCGGCCCACAGGGCCGCTCGGTCGTTTCCCGGGGCCACCGCGAGCACCTTGCGATGCTCCATCCGCTCCGCCTCGCGCGGGCTCGTCAGGACGACTGCGACGTACGTGGGAATCCGCTGATCGGGAAGGAGGCTAACCGTGGGAACGCGGCGTTCCCTGAGCTCCCCGGCGAGCTCCTGATAGAGGAGCGCGTCCAGGGTCGCCAAACCCACGCACCGGGGTCTCAACGGTCTTGGAAGGACGATATACGGCATATAGTTTACCGGCGGAGTGGACGCCTGCCCGCGTTGCGGGGAACTCTCGCCGCCCGGTGCGCTCTTCTGTGGCCGATGCGGCGCGACGATCCCCCAATCCGTCCCGCCCTCGATTCCTCCCGTCGTTCCGCCCGCCCCTCCACCGGCGGCCGATTGGATCCCCCTTTCGCTCGTCGGACGGGCCGTCCACTGCCCACGGTGCAACACGCTGATATCGCTCGCCGCGGTCATCTGCCCCGTATGCCTGTCCCGACGAACAGCCGCCGAGGCCGTCGAGGGCGCCGTACTGCCCTGATGGTTCGAACGGCCCGGGAACGGGTCGACGACCTCTTCGGACTCGCCAACGTCGAGGCGACCCGGCCCGCCCCGACCTACGCCGATCGCTACGTCCGCCTCGCCCGGCGCGTCGGGACGCGCCACAACGTCCGGATCCCGCACGAGTACCGAGAACTGTACTGCCGGAAGTGCTCCTCGTACTGGCTCGAGGGCCGGACCGTTCGGACCCGATTTCGGGCGGCCCACAGGGTACGCACCTGCCTTGTGTGCGGAGCGACTCGACGTCAACCGTTGCGGCGTGATCCGGCCCGCCCTCGGGCGTCCGACCTCGCAGACCATCTCGACCGGACGCCTCAAGAGGTGCTGGCCGAGGTCCCGTCCGACCTAGACGAGGAGGCCGCCGAGCTCGGTTCGGAGGAAGAGGAATAGCCTACTTCGAGGTATCGCGTGTCCGTGGGGGAAGCCGGGGTGGCCGAGTGGCCAAAGGCGGCAGACTCAAGATCTGCTCTCGCAGGAGTTCCCAGGTTCAAATCCTGGCCCCGGCATCTGAACCTCGCTGCGAAACCATCGACCGACCTTTCGACCCGATCCGGATCCCAAACGGGTGTGCCCACGGCTCGTTGAGCCGCTCGAAAGGGAACCGTCCCATGGCCACTCCGTTCCGCCTGCCTACCTGTGACGTGCCGCATGGTTAGCCACTACCACGTATACACACGCATTTTTGCAACCCAAGGCTTTATCTCCTAGGTATTCGAGAATAGACGGACAATGGAGCCGAGTCCATTGGTGGTGTTTCGGTCGTTCGTACCCCTTCCAAGATGGTAGCCCTCCGCCCTAAAGACAAGGCTGAGGAGGCGCCCACGAGGCGGCGCCCCGGGCCGCGCATCGGTTCGCCTACCGCCCCGATCCCCCAGCGAAGCACGCCCTAGCATGGCCCTCCAACGAACGAGCGAGCCCCCCCGAAGGAATGGGGGGGGTTCAGGATCGGGCGGTGACGGGCACAGGGCCGGTCGGCTGAGTCTGGGACGGGCCCCGCTTCCGGCCGTCGATGGAGCTGCCCGTCGCCTGAGCTGGGGTGGGCCATGACGGAGCGCCCGATGTCACGCCGCGGACGATCGTTGGGAGTCCTCCTCCTCGTTCTCATTCTAGCCTTCGGCACCGCCTCGTTCCTCCAAAGCGGGATCAAGGCGTCATCCGCTGGGTCGCCTACGACCGCCTCGGGGACCACGATCGTTCCGGGTCCCTCGGGACCGGTCACCCTCGGGGGGCAACCGTCAGGGGGCACGCCACCGTACTCCTACCATTGGTACACATCCCGGACGGGGACGGGCCCGTGTTCGTCGGGTGTGCTGATACCGGGTGCGACGAATTCGACCTATGGGCCGACACCAACGGTTCCGACCTACTTCTGCTATGTCATCACGGACAGCGCAACGACACCCGCCACCGAGGAGTCCGGTTGGACCCTCGTGGCCGGCGGGTCGTCGCCGTCGGGATCCCTCCCGCCGTCGAGTCCGCAGGGAAGCCCGTCCAGTGGGGTGTCGATCGACAGCTCGACTGCCGCCGCAAGTTCCCCTCTCTCCTCAGGTGATTCCGGCCCGGCCGGCCCCACGCCCACCCTGGCGACTGCGCCCAAGGTCGGTTCGCCGACGGCTAGCTCCACTCAATCCTCGAATTCCCGGTCGGGGACGGGGGCCCCGCTCCGACCCCTCGCCGGTTTGATGGCGGGAGCACCGAGTCCGTCGGCGCCGACCATTGACAACGGGCAATCGATCACCCTCACCGCGAACCCCTCGGGCGGAACGCTCCCCTACAGCTACAAATGGTATTCCGGCACCACCGCGGGCGGGTGCACGGGATTGGGCACCCTGATATCCGGGGCGACGGCGTCGACCTACTCCGCTTCCCCCACGACCTCAACGTACTATTGCTACACAGTGACGGACGCCACCCCCACGACCGTCACTTCCACTGCGGACCTGCTGACGGTGAACTCGGCCTTGGCCGCCCCGGCCGCGCCCACGGTCGGCGCGACAGCCCTCGACGTAAATCAGGCCCTGACGGTGACGGGGAACGTTCCGTCGACCGGAACGGCCTCGTACGAGTGGGAGTGGCTCTACTCGACGGTTACCACGATCTCTCTCGTCACCACCGGTAGCGCGACGGGCACTACACCGATCGCGACCGCGAGCCTCAGCGTGAACTCGGGCGACGTCGTCGTCGCCATTGCCGGCTGGCAGCCGACGACCGCCTCCGTTACCTTCTCCGACAGCCAGACCAACACCTTCTCTCTCGTCAATACCGAGGTGGACAGCGGGGCCACGGTCAAGGAACAGATGTCTACCGCGACGGTCAGCGCAACCAGTTCCACCTACACGGTCACGGCGACATTCGCTGGGGCCCCCACTCGCACGACGCTCGACGTCCTGGTCTACCGCGGTTCCGGGGGCAGCCTCTCGATCGGATCCAACGCCATTGCGACAGCCTCGAGCACAGCCCCCAGCGTCAGCGTGGCAACGACCTCGACCTCGGATTTCGTAGTGGCCGCCTTTAGTTGGCGAGGCGGCGCTACTGACCAGACCACCTCGCTGACCGGAAATGACCAGGTCGAGATACTCTCGGCCGGAACCAACAGCCGGATCTCGACCTCGGGATTCGACAACACAGGCGGCGGTACGGTCACCGACACGGAGTCGATCTCCGCGAGCTCGGCCTGGGCCGCCATCGGCCTCGACCTCAAGATCCCTGCTAGCGGGAGCTACGTCAAGGCGACCGTGTGCGCGACGCCGAGCGGTAGCGGCGCGAGCGCCAACGCGCTCGAGACCTGCACCATCGCAGCTAACTCGCTGACCGCCGGAACCGACTACGCGTTCGAACTGAAGGTGAATGACAGCGCGGCGACGCCGGAGACGCAGACGTCGGTCCCCTCGAGCACCGTGGTCGTTGCCTCGGCCTTGACGGCGCCAGCCGGCCCCGCGGTAAGCGCCACTGCCCTCGATGTCAACCAAGCGTTGACCGTTACGGCGACGATTCCCTCGACCGGGACACCGACCTACTTGTGGCAATGGTTGATCTCAACGAACGGCGGGAGTTACGCAGCGACGACCCAATGCGCCGTGAACAGCGGTAGCGGAGCGATTGGCGCTGCCGTGGAGACCTGTAGCGTCGCGGCGGGCACGCTCTCGGCAGCCACTACCTACGCGTTCGAGTTGAAGGTGACCGATAGCGCGACGACGGGGGCTGTAGCGACGTCGGCGGCCTCCTCGATCGTTACTGTCAACGCGGCGCTGGTCGCGGGTGCGGTCACCCCGGGCACTCCGACCTACGACGTCGGTCAGACCGCCACCCTGACCTCTCACCCTTCCCTCGGGACCACTCCTTACTCCTACCAGTGGTATTCCTCCGCCACCGGCACCGGCGCCTGCAACGCGGGCACCCTGATCTCCGGCGCTACCAGCTCCACCTACGTCGCTACGACCGCCTCGGCCGGCGCGACTTACTATTGTTACCAAGTCACCGACAGTGCGACCACGACAACGAGCACGGGGTCCGCGTGGAACAAGGTCACCGTCAACACGGCCCTGACGGCCCCCGCGGCGCCCTCGATCACCTCGAACGCCGTCGTCGACCAGGGCCAGACCTCCACCCTGACCGCCACCATCCCCTCCACCGGAACCTCCACCTACTCCTGGCAGTGGCTCTTCAGCACCAACGGTGGAACCAGCTACAGTCCGGCGACCGCCTCCCAGTGCGCCACCCCGAGCGGTTCCGGGGCCAGCGCGGCCGCCACCGAGACCTGCTCGTTCGCCACGACG
>JAKIWL010000003.1 GCA_022750055.1 Thermoplasmata archaeon | reverse complement strand
GCTCGCATATCGGGGGCCGGTTTAGCCCCGTCCATTTTCGGTGCCCATGCCCTCGACTGGTGAGCTGTTACGCACTCTTTGAAGGATGGCTGCTTCTGAGCCCACCTCCCAGTTGTCTTCGAACACGGACGCCCTTTGCATGACACTTAACCGGCACTTGGGGCCCTTAATGCGAGGCTGGGTTGCATTCCCTTTCGCACGGCGGGCTTACCCCTGCCGCGCTCACTCCCGGTGTCTTCGCGACGCGGGACTTCGGAGTTCGACAACCGGCCGAGACCTTTCGGTCCCGAATCCCGTAATCGGTGCTCTACATCCCGCGCTGGCTCGACCGAGACCTACCTGCGAGTAGTTTCAGGAGGAACCAGCCATTCCCAGTCTAGATTGGCCTTTCACCCCTAAGCACAGGTCATCCGAGTGATTTGCACATCAACACCGGTTCGGTCCTCCACCTACCTTTCGGCAGGCTTCAACCTACCCACGCTTAGATCGATTGGCTTCGGGTCTTCCACCTATGACTTCGGGCGAGCGCACCCCGTCCCTGGCGCCTTGCGGCGTTGCGGACTGTCGGTTTCCCTTCGGCTTGGCTCGTTGAGGAGCTTGGCCTCGCCATAGATCGAAACTCCCTGGCCCGTTATTCAAAACGGACGCATGGACCCTGTGTCCACGGCCTTGCGGCCGCTTCGTTCCTTGGGGGCCACATGCGGCTTGTCGTCAGTTGGTTTCAGGCTCTTTTCACCTCCCTTCCGAGGTACTTTTCAGCGTTCGTTCGCACTACTAATGCACTATCGGTCTCGGGACGTATTTAGGATCGGAAGTCTGTACCTCCCAGCTTCCCGCGTGATATCCAACACACGGTACTCAGGATACCTCCAATCTCGCCTCTTCCGACCGCCTACGGGACTTTCACCCTCTTTGGTCGGCCGTTCCAGGCCCGTTCGGCTACGGAAGCCTGCGAGTACGGAGGTCCACCACTCCACATCTCCCCGCCCTCACCGGGCGGGGATTCGGTTTGTCCTCTGCCGTGTTCGATCGCCTTTACTAACGGCATCTCATTTGATTTCTTGTCCTCCCCCTACTAGAATGCTTTACTTCGGGGGGTTCCCCTTCCTTGCGGAATGTCCCTTACGGGACCGGAGTTCCGATTCGGTGATCCGTGGATCGATGGTTCCTTGCGCCTACCCACGGCTTATCGCAGCTTGGCACGACCTTCATCGGCGCCCGAGCCCAGCCATTCCCCAACTGACAGGAGTCAGCTACACTGACGACACTTAACAAGCGTCCAGAACGCGTGTGATCGGCGTCATCGGCGGGAGCGTCCAGGGGACGTCCCGTACCTACGCCCTTCCCCGGAGAGACAAGCGTCTCTACGAGTGCATGGCACGCTTACTCGAAGCGCGAGGGAGCAAGACTCGCCGACCATATTTAACGGATACGATTACGCGCTCGAGGTCGACGGCGGGGAAGACGTTCCGGCAGTTCCTGAGGCCTCAACGTTCCGTCACGTCCTTAAACCCGGGCTAGGTCCGGCCGCGTGTGGCCGAGTCGCCTCAAGTGTCGGTCATCCTTCCGACCCTGAACGAGAACCTCGCGCTTCGATTGATCCACGATCCCCTGTTGGAGGCGCTCTCACGATATCGCGCCGAAGTGATTGTCGTCGATGACGCATCGAGCGACGGCACGATTCCGCTCGTCGAGGGGTGGGCCAAGGATGGGTCGTTCCGGCTACTCGAACGGACCGGTCGGCACGGGCTCGCTTCGGCGGTCATTGACGGGATGGCTCGCGCCCAGGGTCAAGTGATCGTAGTCATGGACGCGGACGGGAGTCACGAGCCCCGGTCGATCCCCAGTCTCGTCGAGCCTGTGCTGGAAGGGCGGGCAGAGTTTGTCCTCGGGAGCCGCCACGTCCCGGGTGGGTCGTCGCCCGGGATGGGACGTGGGCGTCGCCTCGTATCCTGGGGGGCCGCACTATTGTCCCGGCCTCTCACCGCGGTCCAGGATCCGATGAGCGGCTTCTTCGCCGTCGCCCGACCGGTCGTTCAGCGAGCCCGGCTGGCCCCGATCGGCTACAAGATCGGCTTAGAGATCCTCGTCAAATGCGCGCCAGATCCCACTCTGGAGGTTCCGATCCATTTCGCTCCACGGGCCGCCGGACAGAGTAAGCTCGGGGGAGTTCAGATCGGTGGATACGTCTTCCATCTGGGGCGTCTCTTTCTCTGGCGCCTGTTCGGGCCCGGCCGACCTCGACGGGTGGTCCCGCGCAGCCCGCCCGCGGTCGTGAACCCCTAGTGGGCCATCGGACGATGCATCACCCGGTCGAAACCGGGGTGGGGCCGATCGAACCGGGCGGCGGCGTACCGACAGAGGCCCTCGGCGTTCGGCTCGCATCCGGAGCAGTTGCGTTCCGCGGGCACCGGAGCGCGAGTCCGGTCGGCGCGGATCTGGGCCAGAGCGACCTTGAGCCATCGCTCTTCGGCATCGCCGTAGGGAACGTCCACCCACCCTTCGCGGACCCCATTTCCCTCGACGTCCCCGTACAGGACGATGCCATGGGTCGGGCGCACTCCGAGGGCGGTGTGCACGAGACGGCACTCCGCGATGGCCTGGAGCACGTCGAACGCCCGCCCGTGGGCCTCGTGGTACCCGACGTAGAGGTGGGTGGACTTGTACTCGACCGGGAAGAGCGATCCGTCGGATCGCCCCACGATGAGGTCCGGTCGTCCGCTGAATCCGAGCTCGGCGTCGGTGAGCGTGAGGCCGTGCGTCTTGACGTAGGGGTGGATCGAGATGTTCTCCGGAGCGAAGAGCACGGGCAGTCCTTCCTCGTGCTCGTCGAGGTAGACCAGCCGATCGGTCGGGAAGAGGTCGAGCCGACCCTCGTTCGCCTGCGCGCGGAGAACAGGAGGGTCGAACAGCGGGGATCGGTGGAGAGGGACCACATCGAGCGGGGTCACGGCCGGAGTGGGGGGCGGGTTCACCCCGGTCCGATGGGAACGGTGCAGCTCCATCTCGTAGGGGCATCGATAGTACGTGACGAGGTCGTGGGGGTAGAGGTGCTCGAGCAACGGAGGGGCCGGTGGCGCCAACACGGCACGGGCTCGACGCGCGGGGATTATGAACCTGCGCTTCGAACGGGTCGCTCCCGTGCGGATCGGTCGGGCTCGTGGGATCGGGGGGATCGGGGGATAGGATCCGCGGAGGACACAGGTCTATTCGACCGACCCAACGGGAAGGCTTCGCCCTTTCCACTCGATGGTCCCCTCGATCTGTGGGCTCGCCGAACCGGTGGGGTCGCGCGGGGACGCCCACTCTACCCGCACTCCGTCGCGCAACGTTCCGATGAATGCGCGCGAGGCGAACCGCAGCCTTCCGTCCCATTCCGTGGTGGCCGCCGGCTCGACGAGGTATTCGGGGATCGCGGAGGCCACCGCGCGCACTCCTGCGGGCGTGGTCCTCATCGAGAGACCCGATACGGTCGTGGAGGCGGCCATGACGGCGCTCCCCGTCGAATGGGTCAGGCACCACGGAGCGTTGTCCTGCTCGAGCACCGGAACGACCCGGCTCAGCCATTCCTCGAGCGCGACGGCCCATGGGACCGGGGCGTTTCGGTAAGCTTGGGCCAGCAGCGCTTCCATCACGAAACGGGTGCGGTTGTACGCCGCCCGGACGCCGCCGACCTCGCGGTCCGGGGTCTCGAACGTTCGGTGCCAGCATTTTCTACCCCCGAAGGGGCACATGACGCTCGAGCGGGCCCAGCCGAACGGCTCCGGCGTCCCGATGGGGGGTCCGCTCGCGTCCTGGCCACCCTCTTGGGCATGGAAGGTGAACGTGGACTGTGGCCCGGTACGGTTCCGGGTGAGTTGATAGAGGAATCCGGCACCGAGGTCCGGTCCCGAGACCATCTCCTCATCCATGGAGACGGCCCGGAGGCGAAAACGGCGGCTACGACCCGGAATTTTCGGGGGACGCGACGGCCACCGAGTGGATTGAAGGGAACAGGTACGGGACCTGGAGCCAGTTCCGGTCCCCATCCGGGCTAACGAGAAGCTGTCCGGTCGTCGTCCCAAGGTAGATCCCCGGTGGATCGAGCCGGTCAAGGGCGAGCGCCTCCCGGTGCGTGCCGACGTCCCCCGGCGTGAGCCGATTGCGGATCGTCGGCGCCCAGGAGCGGCTCCGCTCAGCCCATCGGAAGACCTCGGGGCCCTTCGTGAATCCCGTACGGGTTTTCTCCTCGAGCGGGACGAAATAGGCCTGACCTGGTCGTGTTTGCGCAACCCCCACTACGAACCCGAAATCGCTCTCCAGTGGGCGCCCGACCCGCTTCCAGTTCTCCATCCCGTCATGGCTGACGAAGATCCCGTCGTGGTCCTGCCGGTACGAGGTCTCCGGATGGGCGGGATCGAGCGCGACCTTGTGGACGCACTGGCCCACCTCGGGATGCTTCTCCGGCATGAAGCTCACCGCTACGCCTCGGTTCGCAGGCCGCCAATGTTCGCCCGAGTCATCGGAGCGGAACATCCCGGCGGCCGAGATCCCCACGTACATCCGGCTTGGCCGGGTCGGGTCGATAAGGATCGTGTGGAGGCACATCCCCCCGGCGCCGGGGTTCCACTTCGGTCGGGTCGCGTGGTCGTTGAGGCCCGGGACCGGGGCCCAGCTGGCGCCCGAGTCGTCCGAACGGTACAGCGAGGCCGGATCGACGCCCAGGAATACGGTGCTGGGTTCCGAGACCGGCCCGGCTTCGATGTGCCACAGGTTCACGATCGGGTAGTGGGGCGGGCCATCGGCGCCGAACGGGGAGGGCCGCGCCTTCGAGAGCGTCATCATGGGCGGGGCCAGTTCGGTCCACTTGCGGCCGTGGTCGGTCGACCGGTAGAACATCGGTCCGACGAATCCGCTGTTGGCCGCGGAGTAGACGGTGCCTGGATGGCGCGGGTCGGGATAGACATGGAAGACGTCCTTTCCGGGCTGGAACGGTCCCCGGACGGACCACTTTCTCCTCTTCGCATCGCTCTCGGCGACGTATCCGCCCTTTCGGGTACCCAAGTACACGCGCACGGTCTTCGATGCCATGGTGTTCACTCTCGCCTTCGGGGGGGAAACCGAGCCCCGGGTCCCCTAAATCGATTTGCGGTCTGGAGGGGGGGCCGGTCCGCGCCGCTCATCCACCCTGCACCGAGTGGAGGAAGTCAACTTCGTCTTTCGGGTCGAGGGTCGTTCCGAGACCTTTCGGTCCGACGACCTCGGCTCCGTTCACGAAGACGCGGATGAACCGCCGGACGGACCCCGTCTCGTCCCGGATCCGGAACCGGAGCCTCGGAAAGCGTTCCTCCAGGTCGTCGAGCAAGGCGGAGAGGGTCGGGGCCGGGCTCGTCAGGCGTCGGTTTGGGACGAACTCGGCGAGGACGGTATCGAGGTGGATCGCGACCAAGGACCATCCCGCTCAGGCGAGCGCCCGCAATTCGGGTGGCATCGGGATGGTCCCGGTCCGGACCCCGACCAGGCCATGTTCCATCCGGGCATGCAGGAATTGGCCGTTCGGGAGGGAACGCCATTCCGAGGAGGCACCGTCGAACGGTTCGCTCCCGATGATGAGCTGGCGCGCATCCGTCCGATAGGAAAGCTCGTAGTACGGGCGGCTAGGGTCCAAGAGACCCGATCCATGTTCACCCCGGTACAGGCAGAAGGCCCAGATCTCCTCTGGGGTGCGGGAGAAGAGAACGTTCAATCCCGAATAAGGACCCACCCGGGGCGACCCCTTCTCGTGCCAGACCCGGAACAGGTCTCCGATGGCCCGGCTGTACGCCGCCACGGGTTCGCGGACCTGATCGAGGTGGCGTAGGAGCAGGTAGAACAGGACCTCGCTATCGTTGACCCCCTGGATCTTCGACTCGTACTCACCTAGGAAGGGGCGGGTCTCGCGGGGGAACATGATCGAGCCATTATGGGCAAAGAGCTGCTGACGGTAGGAGAACGGCTGACTATTCTCGACAGCGATCAGGCGCTCCCTCGGAAGGCCCATCGGATTGCTCGCCATGCGAAGATGGCCGAACACGAGCGGGCCCCGGGCGCGCGAAGCGACCGAACGGAACCGTTCGATCTCGCCCGGCTCATACGCCCCGTGGCTGCCCCGCTCGACGTGAACCGCTTCCCCGGGCGCTACCCAGGCGATCCCCCAACCATCCGATTGGATCTGCTTGCTCGATCCGTCCGCCTGCTTCAGTAGGGAGTGGTCCGAGTCGACGAGCCAGGGCTGGCCGCTCGATTGGGCGTTCCCGAGGAGGCCCAGCAGACGGCACATTCCCTCGGCCTAACCACGACCTCGTAAAAGGAGGAGGCCCGGGTCGCGCAGAACCCTCCAACGGGTCCTAGAACCTGGGCGGACCCCCGCGCGTGGGTCCCACGGGCCCTCGCGAGTGAAATGGAGCGGGAGACGCGTGGCAGTGACCTTCCTGTCGTTACTAACGCTACGTACACAGATAGGGGAACCCTTTTTACCCGTCCGCCCACTCAATTTCTCGGAGATTGATTCCTATGGTGCATGTTGACGTCACGCCGGCGGCGTATGACCAGGTCCTGCGGATCATGCAGAAAGACGGCAAGCCCGGGACCGCGCTACGACTGTTCGTCCAGGGTGGGGGCTGCTCCGGCCTTACGTACGGGATGACGTTCGACCAGCCCGAGACGGGGGACGAGATCGCCTATGAAAAGGACGGATTCAAGGTCGTCGTGGACCGGTCGAGCGCTCCGCTTTTGGAAGGGCTGAAGGTGGACTACCTGCTCGGCCTCGATCAGTCTGGGTTCAAGATCTTCAACCCCAACGCGAAAGCCACCTGCTCGTGCGGGAAGTCGTTCTCTGCCTGAGCGCGCCGTTACCAGGTAGCCGCGTCGTCCGGTGGGTTAAATACGCCGGGGCCGGTACTCGGCTGGGGAGTGAAGGAGGGCCCCGATCATGACGTTGCAGGTAGAAGTTAGTACAGAAGCCAAGGACCAGGTGCGTCGGCTCATCGGGGCCCAGAAGCCCGGAACCGCGGTCCGCGTCTTCCTCCAATCCGGAGGAGGGGGCGGGGGCGGCTGCGGGTGTGGGTCCGGCGGGGGAGGTGGCGGTGGTTACTGTGGCGAAGGGGAGGCCTCGGGCCCGAGCTTCGGCATGGCGTTCGACCGGCCTCGCAACGGCGATGAGGTCGTCAAGGTGGACGGTTTCAACGTCATCGCCGACTCGACGACCTCTCAGATGCTCGAGGGGGCGAAGATCGACTTCGTCCAGGACCTGAACGAGTCCGGCTTTCGGATCATCCCAAAGGATGGCCCCACCCCGCTGCCCTCCCTGAAATCAGGGGAGGGGGGCTGCGGGTGCGGTTCCGGTGGCTGCGGCTGCGGGTAGGCCGACGCGCCAACCCATTCCTCGGGGCCGACCGGCCCTGAACCCTGCACGGGCCGACTGGATCCCCTGATCTCGAGCTATTCCGGTTTTCGGTCGCCCGTCGCGGCCTTCGACGGGCTGTCGTCCGCTGGGGCAGCCCCCGATCCGGCCTCGGCGTCCGCCCTCGGCTCGGACGGGGGTGGAGCGGGAGCCAATCCCGGAGCTCCCGTCAGGCCGGATTCACCATTGACCATCCGCGAGACCGGTGGCGGCGCTTCGCCGCTCACGAGGTAGACCACTCGGTTGGCGATGTTGACCGCGTGGTCGGCGATCCGTTCGATGTGGCGGTTGATCAGGATGAGCCGGACCCCTACCTCCGGCTTGATCGTGCGATCGTTGAGGCCCGCGAGCACGTCGCTGAAGATCTCCCGGTAGAGGGTGTCGACCTCGTCGTCGAACCGCCCCATCTCCCGAACGGTGCGGTCGTTCCCCTCGACGAAAGCGCGGACCGATTGGTCGACCATGTGGATCGCGAGGTCGGCGTTGCGGCTGATCTTGTCGAGCTTGGGCGACTTCTGTTTGACCTGAGAGAGCTCGAGAGAGACCTCGGCAATGTTCCGCGCCCCCCGCCCGATCCGATCGATGTCGGTGGAGATCTTCAGCACCGTCATCACCGTCCGAAGGTCCCGGGCCACGGGCGCGAACAGGGCGATGAGGTCGGTGCACTCGCCTTCGACGGCGCGCTGGAGCCGGTAGATCTCCCGGTCGAGCAGGAAGACCTCCTTTGCCCGATCGTCGTTGCGGTGGACGAGGCTATCGACGGCCATCCGAACCGCCCGCTGTGCGAGGCCGGCCATCTCGACCGTATGCTGATTGAGCTGGACGAGTCCCTCCCCGAAGGCCTTGCGTTCGACCCGTTCCGGCATCAGCCGAACCTCCCGGTAATGTAGCTCTCGGTCAGCTTGACCTTCGGCCGCTCGAAGATCTCCTTCGTGTCCCCATACTCGATGAGCTTCCCGAGATAGAGGAACGCGGTCTTGTCGGCGACCCGCGCGGCCTGCTGCATGTTGTGCGTGACGATGATCACGGCATAGTCGCGCTTGAGGTCGAAGATCAGGTCCTCGATCTTTGAGGTGGCGATCGGATCGAGCGCGGAACACGGCTCGTCCATCAGCAGAACCTCGGGCTCGACGGCGAGGGCCCTCGCGATGCACAGGCGCTGCTGCTGACCGCCGGACAGACTGACTCCCGGGGCATCGAGGTGCTCCTTCACCTCGTCCCACATGGCGGCCTGCTTCAGGCTGCGGATGACCCGCTCCTGGACGAGCGCAGGCTTTCGAACCCCGTTCAACCTCAGGCCGGAAGCGACGTTTCCATAGATCGACATCGTCGGGAACGGGTTCGGCTTCTGGAACACCATGCCCACGCGGCGGCGGACGCGAACGGGATCGATGGTGTAAACGTCTTCCCCGTCGAGCAGGACCCGGCCGGTCGCTCGGGCCCTCGGCACGGTCTCGTGGATCCGGTTCAGGCATCGGATGAACGTCGACTTCCCGCACCCGGACGGACCGATGATCGCGGTGACCGACTTGTCATCGAAATCGATCGAGAGGTCCTGGATGACCTGCTTCGAGCCGTAGTAGGCAGAGAGTCCTTCCACTTGGAGCTTCGCGCTTCGAGGGGGGCTCGCGACCAACGTCCCCGACTCATCCATCGCCTAGACTACCCCCCCTTCCCCATACTTGTTCCGAAGGGCGAGGCGGGCCGCCACACTGATCCCAAGCATGAGGACGACCAGGACCAGCGTCGCTCCCCACGCGTCCGCGATCCAATTGGGGTAGGCGCTCTGCACCCAGTTGTAGATGGAGAAGGGGAGGGAGGAGGTCGGCTGGTGGAGGCCGGCCGATGGCTGGAACGAGAACTGACTCCCCGCGTCGAGGATGATGAGGGGGGCAGTTTCGCCGGTGGCACGGGCGATCGCGAGGAGCGCTCCGGTCATAACCGCGGATCGACCTGTGGAGAGGACGATCGAGGTCACGGCCTTCCACTTCGGAACGCCCAAGGCGAGCGCCGCCTCGCGAGTGGAATTCGGGACGAGCGCGAGAGCCTCCTCACAGGTTCGAGCGACGATCGGGATCATGATGAACGAGAGCGCGACCCCGGCCGAGAGGACGCTCAGGGTGTAATTGGTTGGGATGAGCCCCTGCTGGGCCAGAAGAAAGAAGAGCGAAAAGACCACGATCCCGACGACGATCGACGGCACCCCGGTCAGGACATCGGCGAAGAATCGCAGGGAGTCGCCGAATCGGTGGCGGCCGAACTCCGATAGGTAGATCCCCCCGAGAATGCCGAGGGGGAGGGCGATGGCCGCCGAGATCCCGATGAGGAGCAGCGTCCCCTCGATGGAGTTGAAGATCCCTCCGAATTGGCAGCCCGACTGGAACTGAGGGTTGCACGGGAGCGGTTGGTTCTCGGTGAAGAACGACCAGTTGATGACCACGATCCCTTTCAGGACCGATTCGTACAGAATGCTCCCGAGCGGGATGATCGCGATCCCGACACAGAGCAGGCACGCCACCGACACCACGTGGCTGAACAGCTTGCGGCGGGTATCGCGGTCGAACTTCATGTGCCCATCCCCTCGGTGAAAACCGACCGCCGAAGGATGAGGCGGGCGACGACGTTGATGATGAGCGAGATCCCGAGGAGCACGAGGCCCAGTTCGAGGAGGCCCTCCCGTTCGAGGCCGGACGACTCACCGAACGTGTTGGCGATCCAGGAGGCGATCGAGACGGCCGGTGCGTACAGGGACTTCGCGATCGTGTAGGAGTTGCCGATCACTAGGACCACAGCAATCGTCTCTCCGACCGCTCGGCCCAAACCCAACGTGATCGCTCCCAGCACGCCACGCTTCGCGTAGGGGAAGACCGCAAGGCGGGTCGTCTCCCAACGGGTGGCGCCCAGGCTGAGCGCCGCTTCCCGTAGGTCGTTGGGGACGGCCTTGAACGCCTCCCTACTGACGGAGGAGATCGTAGGGATGACCATGATCGCCAGGATGATACCGGCGGTCAGGCTTCCGTCGCCGGTATAGCCCACCGGGCTCGGCGCGAACGGGGCGCCGAGGAGCGGGACCCGCCCGATCGTCGCGGCCAGGGATGGGTCGACCTGAGTCCCCATGTACGGGACAAGGAACAGCGCCCCCCAGATCCCGAAGACGACGGAAGGGATCGCCGCGAGCAGCTCGATAACAAAGGAGAACGGACCTCGAAGCCACCCGGGGGAAAGTTCGGTCAGGAAGATCGCGATCCCGATGCTGAGCGGGACGCCGATGAGCATGGCGAGGAAGGACGTTTCCAAGGTACCGAGGATCGCCGGGAGTGCCCCGAAGACGATCGGGGACAGGGGGGTCGCGTTGGGATTCCAGACCTGGCCCCAAAGGAAGGGGAGGCCCCATCGGGACAGGCTGTCCCGGCTCGCTTCGAAGAGGAGGATGATCGAGAGGACGAAGATGGCGAGGACCGAAACGGCACTCCCGCCCGAAAGACCACGAAAGATTAGGTCGCCGGGGTGGGTTCTCCTCCGGTGGGGAGGAGGGGTGACCCCGGCGACCGTCGGGCCATGGCTCATCCAGTGTTCCCGGTAGTTCGTTCTGCCCTCAATGGGACGTGAGATGGGCTCCGTTGTAGGTGATGTCGGCGATCGCGGTCACATCGACCGCGATGACCGTGGCGGGTAGCGGCACGTAGAACAGCCCAGCCGAGTCGTTCTGCCCCGTGTGGGTGATCCACCACAGGAAGCTGACGAGCTCCTGCGCCTGGACCATCGTGAACGAACTGCCGTATGCCTTTCCGACATCCTGATAGATCATCAGATAGGTGAACGTGGCGATCGGGTAAGCTCCGGCCACCGCGGCGTTCAAGACAGTGAAGTTCTGCCAGCTCCCCGTGGGGCTCGGCAACGAACTTGCGGATCCGATCGCGAGCGCCGTGTCCGACACCGAGGGGATGACATAGCCCCCATTCGGGTTCTGGACCGCCGCGGTCTCCAGGTTCGCGCCTTCCTCCTGGGCATAGTTGAGTTCGTCGTAGCCGATGGCTCCGGTAGTCGTCGCGACCGCGCCGGCGACCCCTTCGCTTCCCTTCTGGCCGAACGATCCGGCGGGCCAGTTGATCGAGGTCGCGGCGCCGTACTTTCCCTTCCAATACGAGCTCTCGCTCGACAGGTAGCTCGTGAAGGCGAACGTCGTACCACTCCCATCCGACCGGTGCTCGATGACGATGGCCGTTCCCGGGATCTTGTCCCCGGGGTTCAGGGCCGTGATCGCCGTGTTGTTCCAGGTCGTGATGTTCCCGGCGAAGATCTGCGCGATGACGGGCCCGGTAAGGTCCAATGGAACCGTGGCGCCCGTGGCGTTCGTGACCTTCAAGTTGTAGATCACCGCGACCGCTCCCGCCGAATCCGGCATGGTGACGACCGGGTCGGGGAGCGCGTTCGTCTGGGTGGTGGTCAACGGGGCGTCGGAAGCACCGATGTTGATGAGGCGCTGGGTCAGTTCCGTGACTCCGCTCCCGCTCCCAACGGCCTGGTAATTGACCTGAGCCGCCGTGGCTCCGCCGGCGTTGGTCGTGTCACACGGCGCGCTCGCTACCGAAGCAGCCCAGACGGCCATCAACGGGTAAACGAACGTCGACCCGGCGGCGGTCAAGGACCCGCAGGGGATCTTGTACCCGGGGGTGCTCGCTTTCGGCTTAAGAATCAGGCCCCCCGCGTAGGCCCCGCCCAGGGCGAGCGCGATCACGATGATGACCGCAACCGCCGCGATGGTCGTGGTCCGACTCTTCCCCTGGCCGGATTTGCGGACGTAGGCGTCGTCGGTGGTCGACCCGGTGGGCGGCGAGTTCGTCGTAGGTGGGCCCTGCGTTGTTCCGCTCATTCTTTCGAGTTCCTCCCCTCTCAGTTTTTCTTTAAGGAGCTTGGTGGTGAGCGGTCAGGATGGACCCTGGTTGGGGACCGGTCATCGAGGCCCGACCCGGCCCCCGGGGTATATATTCTGCGAGCATAGACTATAGTGACACTCGTAGTTGTGGTTAGGCCTACCGAGTTTCCGTAAGGTGGAATGAACTCGGATCCCCGGTCGCCCGCTCGGCGGTATCGGATCGGGTATCCGCTGCGAATTGAACGAGCCCTCTCCATGAAGGCTCGATCGAGACAAGAGCATTCGCGTCAGGACGCACGACTCCAGCAGGAACGCGTCCCATCTCCTAACGGCGGAAATCCTTCAGAAGCGGGACGGGAGTCGGCCCTGCCGTTTCGATGACGGGGAGTCGAGCCTGGATGCCGGGGCGGGTCCCCCGATCTAGGTCTCGGTCCAACCCGATCTCGTCGAGATTCTGCGCGTACCCTGTGGTACGGTCGATCGACTGAAGTACCAGCCCTAGGGAGCGAATCGCCGCCGGCGGAAGGCGGTCCACGGAATCCCGCATCAGAATGCGGTCCGCCAAGGCAGCCTGGGTCTCGTGCAACGCTTCCCCCACGTCCAGCAGTTCGTTGGCACGGGCGCAATCCGGTTCCAGGGCGACGGCTTGGGCGGCCTTCAGATGCTCGAGGGCCTGACGATGGTAGGAGGTGAGCATCCGACGGATCGCGTCGGGAGGACCAGAATCCGCAAGGCGCCCGCCGTGCTCGGCTATGAGGATCGCGTGGTCGCCGATCCGCTCGAGATCGCGTGCCCACAACAGGTACCGGAACGGGTCGGCGGGCTCGCTGTCCCCGTTGGGGGAGGATTCCCACCCGCTCAGGCGCAACCCGCGCTCGATCTGCCAGGCAAATCGATCGACGTCATCATCGCGCATGGTCAAGCTAGCCGCCGTGAATTTGGATTGAGGTTGCCAGGAGGTGCCGGAATCGACCTGAAGGTCGTAGACCAACTGGAACATCCTTCGTAGGAGCTGGGGGATTGGAATCCCGGAACCCATCGAAACGTCCCGCAGGATGAGCTTCGTTCCTTCTTCGGAGACGCTCTCCGTGTGACCCGTTCTCCGGGCGAACGAACGCGCGATCGCGCGCATCTCCGCGGTCAGTCCCTCCGGTCGACGAATCACGAATTCCGTGGCTCCCGCGAGGTACGCCCCGATCAATCGACGGAAGAGATGCTCTCCCGGCTCTGCCGACCCGACTTCCAGGATCGCGCTCGACGCCCCCCGAAGCCGTTCGGAATCCCGTACGATGAGCGAGCCGTCCGGAAGGGTGCGAAGGAAGACGGAATGTCCGGGGGTCAGACCTCGCTGCCCGACCCACTCGCGAGGAAGTGAGACGCCTACGGTCACGGCCCCCATTCGCTGGAGCCGTCGGGGGGTGGAGGAGAGAGGTTCGCCGCTGGGTCGTGTGCCCGTCGGGGATACGCTTCGGATCGACCACGGGCCGCGAGTCTGTGCGCTCATCGGGGTCCATACCGGACCCGCGCGATATATGTCTTGTTCAGTTAGAATATATATTTATATACACTTATGCATAGTAGTATGCATCCAACGGGATCCGCCCGCCGATCGATTGGACCCGCTCTACTTGCCTTCACCCTGCTCGGCTCTTCGTCCGCCTTCGGGGAGGTCCGAAAAACTCTAGGCAGATCCCGTCGGGGTCGAGGAAATACGCGATGTTCTCGTGGGTCTCGTTGATGCGGAACAGGAAGCGCGCCTTGAGCCGACGGGCGCGGCGGACCCACAGGTCCACGTCCCGGACTCGGAATCCGATGTGGTCGAGCTCGGTTCCGGACCGGAACTCCTCATAGAACCGGTTGCCCTTCGGATAGTAGTTGAGCTCCAAGCGAGGCACTTGGCGGGGGAACGCTAGATGGACCCACTCTCCCCCGTGCTCCATGGTCCCCCGACGGCGGATCCGGAAACCGAGCCCCTCATAGAACGCGATTGACCGGGCGAGATTGCGGACTCGCACACCAGTGTACAGGAAGGTGATCGGGGGCCTTGCCACGTCGGCGGGAAGGGCGGGTGGAATAAATGGGTAGGGGGGTCCGATCGGGCCGCACTGGGTTCCCGTCTTCCTGTAGCGTCCGTGTGCTCAATCAATCCAGGCGCCAGGTCGGGCCGCTGTACCCTTTCGGGAGCTGCGGGGGTTTTCCCTCGGCAAACGGGTCCGGCCTGGGGATAGGGGTCCTCCCATCCTTGCGAGCCAGGTAGGCTTCGATGGCCTCCGCCGAGCGGGTGCCGGACGCCATCGCATAGACGACCGATTTCCCTCCCGAGGCGAAGATCCCCTCGATGCCGGTCATCGTGTCCGGGCGCTGGCCTTCCGGCCAGGCGTGAGCACGTGCCTTGAGCTCGAGGGAAGGGGAAAGTCCGGTCAGGTCCGCCTTTTCGCCGACGGCGGCGATGACCGTATCACAGGGCACGGTCTCTTCCGAGCCCGCCACCGGCACGATCGAACGGACCCCACCGGGACCCGCCGGGCTCAGTTGTGTGCGCTGGAACACGACCCCTTCGACCCGGTCCGTTCCCAGGATCGCCTTCGGGCTTCGCTCGTAGACGTACGTCACCCGTTCCTCGTCCCCTTCCTGCAGCTCCTCGGATCCGGCAGGCATAGCGTCCCGGGTCTTCCGGTAGGCCAATCGGACGGTGCCCCTCGGGGCGAGCCGTAGGGCCGATCGGACCGCGTCCATCGCCACATCGCCCCCTCCGATCACGACGATTTGGCTTCCCAGGCGCACGGCGGGTCCCTGGTTGAGGGCGCGCAGGAGATCGATCGCGTAGAACACCCCCGGAAGTTTTTCCCCCGGGATTCCGAGAGTATTGTGGAAGGAGGTCCCGAGAGCCAAATAGACCGCCCGATACCCGGCTTGGAGGAGTCCCTCCGGTGTGAAATCGACGCCCGCCTTCTTCCCGAACGCGAAGGTCACGTCCAGGTTTCGGAATCGGGCCACGTCGTCGAGGATCTCCCGCCCGTCCATGTGGTACTTCGGGATCGTGCCGACCTGCCCACCCAAGTACGGTTCTTCCTCAAAGACCGTGACCGTGTAACCCCGCAGGCCGAGCTCCCACGCCGCCATGAGGCCCGCCGGACCGGCCCCCACGACCGCGATGCGCTGGTTCCTCGGGGCGCTCGGAACGTAGGCGAGGTCGGATTTGCCGATATCTAGCGCGGCGCGCTTCAGTTGACGGATCGCGATCGGGATCCCCCGGTCCGCCATGATGCATGCCTCCTCGCAGTAATGGTAGCAGACCTTGCAGAGGGTGGACCCGAGCGGGTTCTCGCGAAGGACGACCTTCGCGGCGTCATCGAACCGTCTCTGCGAGATCAGGATGTTGTATCCACGACAATCCTGGGAGATCGGGCAGGCCTCGACGCAGAACGGAAGGGCGCATTGCAGACAGCGTTGACCTTCGAGGACGGCGTCCTCGAGGGAGTAGGGGCGATAGATCATCTCGAAGGTGGTGAGCCTCTCCGGCCCCGTCACCTCGGGGACGGGGACACGGACGTATCGAGAATCCTCGTTCGTCGTAGTAACCCCGGGGTCCGTTTCGGAGTCGGCCGCCTCTCACAGAGCTCGCGGGTTCCGCGAGGTCTGCCGGCCTTGCCTCACCGGTCCCGCGCCCTCAGACCGAGGCGGGGGTATTACGATTCTCGGCCGGGCGGGCGCCCGGCTCGAACCCCGGAAGGGAGGAGGAGGGTCAGCCAAACTCGTGGGGATTCTTCGTCGGACCAGAGCGCATAGACCACTTGAACCAGCACGGCGGTCAGCAGGACGGCCAGTGCCAGCAGTAAGCCCACCTGCAGGTCGCCGACTGGACCGGAGGCCGTGATCCCGACCGCAGTCGAGACGAGGTCGGGGCGGATCGGTCCAAGGAAGATTGCACCGAGGTCGTCGTGAACGATCAAGTACGCGAGCGAGAGGGAGTACGCGACTCGGAACAGGGCCCGTCGTTGGGGGTGGAAGGCGGCCACGTCCAAGGCCAGCAGGGCGAACAGGTAGACCATGTACTGTTCGTTCAGGCCCCAGCGCGTAAGCAGGAATGCCGCGGTGATGAACGCGACCGCCCGCACCTCCGAACTCGGAGTAGAGCGCTGCACCCATCGGCTCGCGAGGGCCCCTGCGCCAACGACGGCCGGGACCCACAAGTACGGTAGCGTGCCATAGATAGCCGGGCTGTCACCGGCGACCGTCCGAACGGGCCCAAAGGTGAGCAGATGGGCGAAGTTCATTCCCCCTCCGGTGCCCTGGAGTTCGGCGAGCATGACCGAGACGAGGTTCGCGAGGCCCCAGCCCGTCGCCCAGAAGAACGCAGCCGCGAGGCCCGCCAGGCCGAACACCACCGAGGCGGGCCAGAGGCGTCCCCACCGACGCCTCCGCAGCAGCTCGAAAGGGAGCAAGACCACCGTGAACCACTTCACGACGATGCCGAGCGCGATGAGCAGGTTCTGGGAGGCAGCCGTCCTCACCCACAGGATGGTCAGGACGGTGAGGACGATCAGCGAATCAAACTGCCCCCAGACCGCGGAAACGAGGATCGCGTAGGGGGAGAAGGCCCAGAACGCGGCGACCGAGCGTGCCGTCGACTGGGCTCCCGTCCATCGCAACGCCAAGCGGTAGAGGAGGTAGGTCGACCCGACATCGCCCAAGATGGGCGGCTGCTTCAACAGGAAATAGAGGATGAACCGATTGTCGCCACCGACCCCTTCCCAGGTTCGATACAGTAGCCCGAGGAGCGTGGACCAGACCGGCGGATACGCCGCAAGCGGGAGAGGCCGGGTCGTGTAGGAGAAGCTCACCCCAGGGATCGGCGGCGCGAGGGACCCGTACGGGTTCGAACCGAGGGCCACGACGTGGCCGGTCCGAATCCAGATCTCGAAATCGTACGGATGCCCGGTCCAAAAGGACAGGGACTCCCGGATCAGGAAGCCGAGGAGGAGAATCCAACCCAAGTCGATTGGCCGGAGCCCCCAGGCAACCCCCTTGACGCTCGGATGGGTCGGTGCCTGCGCGAACCCCTCCTGACTGCCGTTGGAGGGACCCTCGGTTTCAGGTTCGACGCCCCCCGGACCGGTCTTCTCCTGGATTCCAACTCGGGTCAAATTCGGGGCGCCGTCCGTGCGGTCACTCCCCCCCGTGCAAGCTCGGAGAACATCGCGATGTACCGCGGGGCGAGTCGCTTCCAGGAGTACGCATCGACCGCTCTCAGCCCCGCCTGGCCCAGGCTGCGACGGAGTGAATCGTCGCGAAGAGCCGTTTCCATCGCCTCCTTGAGACGGTCGACATCGCCCGGTGGGACCAGGAGCCCCGTGGAGCCTTCCGCGACCACCTCTGGGATTCCCCCGACCCGGGTCGCGATGATCGGGAGACCCGCCGCCATCGCCTCCAAGAGGACGACCGGAAACGAATCGAACCGGGAGGGAAGGACGAACAGGTCCGCCGAGGCGTATTCCCGAAGGACCTCGGGCCGGCTGAGCCGGCCGGTTATCGTCACTCGATCCTGGACCCCCAGGTGGCTCGCGAGTCGCTCCAACTCCGGGCGGCTCCCCCAATCCTCCCCGACGAGCCGCAGGTCGGGCTGCCTGTCCCTCGGCAACTTCGCCAGCGCCCGAAGGAGCAGATCGAGGCCCTTCTGCTCGAGGTACAGTCGGCCGACGAACAGGACCACGGGCCGAGCCTTGGGGGAGCGGCTCGGGGCGAGATCGTGAAACTCCTCGAGATCGATCGGAGTGGGGATCACCTCGATGCGCTGCGGGTCCACCCCGAGGGTCCGAAGACGGGTCGCTTCCATCTCCGTTTGGGCGACGGTTCGGTCGGCCTGCCGAAGCGTGCCTCGCGTCACCCAACGAGCGTATCGGAGGGACCCCGGAGTTCCACTTCCCTCGTCCGAATGGGCCGTAATGACGAGTTTGGAACGCCCGAGTCGACCGGCCAGGGCCCCGACCCAGGTAGGAAAGTATCCGAACGCATGGGCGTGGATCACATCGGCCCGGCCCGTCAACGCATCGATCAGCATGCCCGGGGACAGGATTCCCAAGCCGTGGGGGGCCGGTAGGAGTCGGTAGGCGCGATGGCGTCGGACCGGAAAGGGTGCGGGAGGCGGGGCGATGCCGATCCGTGTGAACGGACGGTCCCGGGAGAGATCGCTCGTCACGATCTCGACGGAATGGCCGGCCCGGCCGAGTTCGGTCGCGAGGTGGGCCACGTGCTGTTCCACGCCACCCAGGGCGGGGGAGAAGCGCTGGGTCAGCTCGACGATTCGAAGGGTCACGGAGGTCCTGGTGGGCGGAGATGCCGGCGGAGGAACGGGACCCAGGCCAGGACCCAGGGATACGGCGCCGATTCGTCGCGCGCGACCGCCCGGATCCATTGGACGAGGGACATCGTCACCGCGATGGCGAGTGCGAATAGAAGCAGGGTTCGGGCCGCCCCATACGCCCCGGAATTGTCGATGCTCGACACGTAGTCCCAGATGCCCGGATTCAAGGGGCTCAAGAATCGGAGTCCGAGGTCGTTGTTGACGAGTAGGTCGATGGACACGAGCCCGATGAGTACGTTCAGGAACGCTCGTCGTTGGGGATGGGCGATGGCGACGTCGAGGGCCATCAGACTGAACAGGTAGAGCAGGTATTGTTCGTACAACCCCCATCGAAGGAGAAGGAAGACGGCGACCACGAGCATCACGGCGCGCAGCTCCTGGTCCCACGATTTCGAACGGAGCCATCGGGCGCCCACCCAACCAGCGAGGAAGACGCCCGGGACGTACATCCAGCCCGCGACGTAGTAGAGCGCGGGAACGACGGTGAACACCCCGCTCAGCGGAGGCTCCGTGAAGAGGAGCGCCAGGTTCATCCCATAGCCCCCGCCGCTGGTCTGCGAGATGCTCCCCGCCGTGATCTGAGTCAGGGACCAGCCGGCCAACCGGAAGACCAGCAGGGTGGCGCCGATGGGCGTAAGGACCGCCAAGAGGAACCCGAACCGCCGAATCCCCCGCTCTCGAAAGATCTCGAGAGGGAGGAAGATCGCGGTGACCCACTTGGTGAGAACTCCGACTCCCCAGAACAGGTTGCGTTCGACCGGGCCGCGGACGAACCAGGCCCCCAGGACCAGTGCGACGACGATCGAGTCAAATTGGCCCCAAACCGCGGTGATAACGATCGCGTAGGGGAAGAGCGACCAAAACGTCGCGGCAGCCAGGGCCCGGGTCGCGTCCCCGGTCGCGCGCTGTACGAGTCGGTAGATCAGATAGGCGGTCAGGAGGTCGGCCCAGATCCCGGGTTGTTTGACGAGCAGGTAAAGGACGAAACGATTCCCAAAGCCGACGGCCTCCCATACGCGATAGAGTCCACCGACCAGGAGAGGCCAGAACGGCAGGTAGGCCGCGGACGGGAGCGACTGGCCCAGGTACCCGATGCTGACCCCGGGGATGGAAGGCCAAGGGACCGAGTAGGGGTTCGCCCCGAGGGCGATCGCGTGACCGGTCCGAAGCCAGACCTCAAAGTCATAGGGATGCCCGGTCCAGAACGAAAGCGCCTCCCGTACGAGGAGGCCGTCCAGCAGGACCTGGCCGAGTTTCGAAAGTGCCCAACGCGGCCGGCGTGGGGAGACCTCGACTCGCTCCACGGATCGGTCGGAGTCGGGGAGGTCCATTAACGGTTCTCTTGGCGACGTGTTTCGACCCCCGACGGGCTCCCGATCTCGACCCAGGCCGGCTTGAGCCGGCCGGCCTTCAGTTCATGCCCTTCGGGTCTGGACCGAGAACAGGACGAGGAGAAATCCGACCAAGGTCCCGCCGGCGGTGAACAGACTGCACCACAGTAGGTTCTCCGTGGCGAAGTACATGACTACCCACAGGGAGGGCATCCCAACGGCGATCACAAATAGCCCCGACCCGAGGAACAGAAGGGGGGTCGACGGATGCGCTCGGAAGGCGGCCCAAGCTCGATAGGCGACCACACCCCCGATCGATACCACGCCGGCGAGAAGCCCCCAGAGTACCCAAAGCAGGGTGGTCGAATGGGACCAGCTCATGGGGACTTGCCCTGTCGGACCTCGCCCCAAAGGTCGGCCAGCCGGGCGGCGGCCAGGTCCCGACGCCGGGGGCGGACCTCGAGGGTCTGACCGCGTAGGTGGATCACGACCTCCTCGAGGAGACTGCGGTAGAGTTCCATCTTCTTCCCATCCTCGGTGATGATCGATCGTTGGACGTCGAGGAGTCCCATGTCCTTCAGCTCCCCCAACCGTCGGTAGAGCGTGCTCTGGGGGACCGACACGACGTGAAGCAGTTCCCGAGCGGCCTTGGGGGCGTCTGCGAGGAGCAGGAGGATCTGCCGGGAAAGTGGATCTCCCAGGGCCTGAAGGATCGCCTCTTGGAGACTGAGCTTACGACCCGGTGGAGGGTCCGGCCCGGCGTCCCCTGCTTCTCCCACGGCCCGGCGGAATCCATCGGCCCGTACGGAAATACCTTTGCGACTCGGCAGGGAACCATCGTTTCGAGGCCCTTCTTCACGGTCCGGACCTCACGCCATCGCCCGGGGCACCCCGAGTTCGGGTTCGCCCCTCCGGGTGCCGGTACCGCTCGACCCGGGGCTAGGGTGTCCCCGGGCGGGGGAAACGATCTCCCAGAGGACGTGATTTCGTCGGAGAACGTACCGGTCCCACGCGGCGAGGATCATCGCCTGGGCCTCCATCGCGATGAGCAGCAGGGTCCACGGGATGCCCGCGGGGTGGTCTCGAAGGGTGGCGGCGAGCACCCGTACCGCGCCGGCGGGGTCGCTCTTCGTGAACTCGATCCAACTCACGGGGGTGACGCCGAGCAGTTCCCGCACCTGCCGATTTCCCCACGAGATACGCCGCCGCTGCCTCAGGTGTTCGGCCGGGGTCCGGGGGATCTCGATCGTCACGCAGGCCTCCGAGGCATACCGGAGCTGCCCGCCATTCTCTCGGAGCCAGGCACCGATATACGCCCCGTCATTGACCACGCCCACTGGAAGGGGGGCCGCCACAGGGAGCGGGAGAAGCCAGAGTTCGTCGGAAAGATGGTTGCCCTCCTCGCGGCTCAGCGTCGCCTGGTGCACCCGGTGATGGAGATCCCAGAGGACCTCGATCCCTCGGCGAAGCCCTCGGGAGCCTCCCGATGGCAGGCAAGGTCGGCCCATGATCGCATAGGGCCGAGGGGTGCCCTCCCCCACTTCCAACAATTTCGCCACCGAACCGGGCTCGGCCGTCGCGTCGCCGTTGAGCAGGACGAGACAATCGCCCTCGGCCCGCTCGAAGATCGCCCGCAACGCCGAGGCCTTGCCTTCTCGACTCTCCTGACGAACCACCGTGACCCGCGGGTCCTCCCGAGCCAGAGCCTCGGCGACCTGGGGGGTGTCGTCAGTGCATCCGCTCACAACGACCAGCACCTTCGACCATTGGAATCCGTCCGGGAGTGTCTGATCGAGCAACGATCGCACCGATTCGCGAAGACGCGGACCGGTGTTGTACGCCGGGATACCCCCCGAGACCCAGGAAGTTGACGTAGCCATCGGACCCGCTACCGGCCTGGCGAAGTATAGGATGGAGGCCGGTTCCCATCCTCGGGAATCTCGACGGGTGGCGACCGCGGGGCTGGCACCGGCCGATTCCCCCCTTTCGACCGCACGCCAATCCACCTGATCGCCATCAGGGCACCGGCCATTCCCGCTCCAGCGAAGAGAATCTCGACCCATAGAGAGAGCGTCGGAGGGCCGCCCGACCCATTCGAAGGAGGGGAGGCCGTCGTGATGACGCTCACGCTACCGGAACGAGAGTCAGAAACGAAGAGGGACCGAAGGCTCGGGTCATAGGTGAGTGACACCGGGCCCCCTCCGACCGCGACCGTGTCGATCACCGTGTTGGTCGCGCCCGAGATCACGGAAACCGAATTCGACCCGGAGTTCGCGACGTACACTCTGCCGTTGTCCGGACTAACGAACAGGGCGAAGGGAGATCCGCCCACGGGGATGCTCGCGATCAAGGTGTTCGACCGGCCCGCGAACACCGAGACGCTGCTCGAGTTCTGGTTCGCGACGTAGAGGTCGCCGTTCTGGGGATCGTACGCGAGGGCGACCGGGGCCGTTCCCACCGGCACCTGGGCGAGGACCGCGTCGTCCGCTCCGGATATGATCGTGACCTCGTTGGAGTTCTGGTCGGCGACGTAGAGGTCACCATTGGCCCCGTTCAGCTCGATCGATTCCGGAAGCGCCCCGGCGCGGATGGATCCGATCACGGAGTTCGCGCCCGTCGAGAGGACGGTCACGTCGCCTGAGTTCTGGTTGGCGGCGTAAATCCGTCCGTTCGCGCCATCGTAGAGAAGCTCGTCCGGACCCGAGCCGACCGGAACGGTCGCGAGGACCGAACCGTTCGAGCCGGAGAGGACCGTGACGGTATTCGACCCGAAATTGGCCACATACAACTCTCCGTTCCCAGGGTCGAACGTCTCGGCATACGGAAGGTCGCCGATGGGGATCGTGCCGAGGATGGCGTTCGTCCGGCCCGATACGACCGTGAGGGCGTTCGATGTCCAACCCGGAATGTAGAGGTTGCCATTGAGCGGGTCGAACAGGGCCCCGTCCGGCCCCGACGTCGTGGTCACGGACGCCACGACGTCGTTCGAGGTTGTGTTGATGATGCTGACCGAATTCGACGAGTAATTGGGGACGTAGATCTCCTGATTCGCCGGGTCGAAGGTCGCCGGATACGGATCCGTTCCCACCGCGATCGTCGCCGTGAGTCGATCGGAACCGCTCGACACAACGTCTGAAGCCAGGAACTCCCCACCGTCGGAGCCCGACCTGACTCCCATCCTCGCGGCATCGGCATGCCCCGGTGCGGAGAGGTCAGCGAGAGTCGCATCTCCCGGGGTTCCCAGGGCGGGTTCCCACGCGTTCGGGCTAAGGAGGCTACCAAAGGCAAGCACCGCAAGGGTCGCGGTCCACGCCGCCTGGCGTCGACGTGACCGTCCGGCCGGAACCTGCGCATGGCGCGCTCCTCGGAAGGCGGAACTCAGTCGATGGCGGGGCGGCCCCAACTTGGGTCGGTCGAGATCAAGGTCGCGTGCTCGGGGACTGGCGAGGGCCGCCCCTACGCCTTCGGGCCGGGCGATCCCTCGCATGGAGGGAGATCCTTCACGGCCCCTTCGACCCCGAATCCGAGTCCATGGAGCCAGGGGCATCGTCGCTTCCAGTTCCCGTTCGGAATGTGACCGGCCCCCCGACGAAGTAGAGGACCACTCCGATGACGGCCCCGAAGATGAGGTGCTCGGCCAGTCCGAATTCGAGGGTCTTCGCGATCGCCGAGAGCACAGGGTAATGGGTCAGGTGTTCAATGACGGGAACGTAGAACACGCCGAACACGATCACGCCCACGACGCCTCCCTCCGTGCCGGCGCGGACCGGGCTACGGAACTCAAGGAACCGTAGGTGGGTCCGGGAAAGCACGGCCAGGGTGCCGACCATGAGGTACGCGATGACGATCGGTATGACCATGTCGACCAAGAGACCGATATTGGTCGCCATGTCGCCTGAGAAACCGAGGACGCTCCCGATCCCCTGATACGGGCCCAGAATGGTGTACCCTCCGTAGACGGAGTACCACGAGGAGAGGATCAGTACGCAGATTCCCCCGGCGATGCCGGCAACGAGGGCGCCGGCGAGGTGACGTGCTCCGACTTTGGGCATGCGGTGAGGGGCCACGCGCAGTCTAGGGTAAGAACTTTGGCTAAATTCGCAAGGATGAGTGAGCCCCCCCGACTGGCACGAATCGCCCCTCGCCCCAGAGTGGATGAGGGGAGCGCCCCAGTCGATGGTCACTCCCTTCGTCGGCTGATGAGGAGTGCGCCAAGCAGGGCGACTCCGAGGGAAGCGACGGGAAGGACCACTTCGGCCCATGCCGCGGACGACGATGCATCGAGCACGAGCGTTACCGTCGCGCCGTTTCGAGTGAAGTTCTCTTGGGCTGCGGTGATCGTGACCGACCACGTTCCCGCATCCGCAGGCGGGTACCAGACCACCCAGACCGTTCCGTCGAGTCCGGTCATGGGAACCGTGGGCTCGACCGACCCAGCGCCCGGCGGCATCGAGAATTCGATACGGGCCTCCGCGACGGGTTCCCCGCTGCTCGTCCTGACCGACACCGGGAATCCCTGTGGCTCCCAGGGATGGGTCGCGCGCAGTTTCGCCGGGGAGGTGACCTGGAGGTCGGGGAGTCGCGCCTCGTTCCAGAGTGGCGTTTCGAACGGAAGGGGGGAGCGCCCGGCGAAAACCTGGATCGAGCCGGGGGGCAGGGACGCGTTCTGAAGATGCCCCGTCACGAGCGCCGGCGGCCGCCCATCCGAGGGTGCGATTCGTCCCCCCGGCGGGAGGATCGAGGTCCCGATTGACCCGGTCGGAAACACCAGCACGGCCTGCGGCACGTTCACGACCGTGGGGAGGTCAGCGGCGGCGTCTCCGCGCAACGCCCCGTACGGTCCAAGGGTACCATTGGACCGGTCGGAACCGCCGTCGATCGAGCGGTTACCTTGGGCATCCGCGAGGGGATGCCCGTTGATCGAGGCCATCCACGTGCCGTTTCCCTGATCGCGTACGACGAACAGGGCCCTCGCCCCTGCACTCGGCAACGGGGCGAACATCAGCTTCTGATAGACCGCGCCGTCCGCTTGCGTGACGGCCATGTACGCGCGAATTCCGACCCCGCCGACCCAGCATGCGCCCACCGTGATCCAGGGGCCGTTCGCCAGTGGCTCGAGCAGCTCCTGGCAGATTCCTACCGGTGACCCGGACGCACCAACCCCGCCGGGGACGGTGATGTTCAGGGCGGTTCCCGTCGTCGAGAATGCCTGTGGATCCTCGCTCGTCCAGGCGGCCAACGGGGGGAAGTCAACGTTCCCGATCCCCCAGGCGTAGGTTCCGTTCGGAACTTTAGGCAGAGAGGTACTCTCGATGAACGTGTCTGGCCCGACCCCGAGATGCTGGTTCTGTCCCTGCACCCCCCAGGCATTGCCCGAATGTTGGATGATCCCATCTCCGGGGAGAAGGGGTGTCGTTGTAGGTCCGATGGCGAACGCCTGCAACCAATCGAACTGGGGAAGGGCGAGCGGCCCGCTCGAATTCACGACGATGCTCGGGGCCATGTAAGGCAGGCCCGAGGAGCTCAGCGAGGCGAGTCCCTCGGCGGAACCCACACCAAGCCTCACTTCGCCACCGGGGGTCGAAGGTATCGTCAGGCCGTTCGCGGTCAATCCCCAACCCACCCCCCCCTCCCAGGCGATCGAGAGCACCGTGGGGACCCCGACCGGAAGGGTCAGGGACCGGTTCAAATCGAGGAATCTCGAGCCGGTGGTGTTCCACTCCCCCCACTCCGCGTTGGCCCGTACCGAACCCATGGAGCTGTTGAACTCGACACCGACACCCACCTCCTGAGCGTCCGTGAGGGGTTCGAGCAGCCAGACGTCGATGGTCCCGGTGCCGAGGGAAGAGGTCGATGGGAGAACGAAGGAGGAACGGAGGGCGGTGTTGTGCAGGCTGTGAGTATCGTCGGTGAATACGACGACGGTTCCGCCGCTCGTTTGGGATGCGGCGGGAGCCTCGAGCGTTCTGGAGGATTCCAGCGAATCCCGAACGGGTACGGCCGCCGCAGCGGCAGACGGGAAGGGCCCAGTCCCAAGAAACAGGGCCAGGAGCAGGGCGCACACCGAGACAGACAGGATCGTTCGGAGGCACTCTGGATGGGAGCGGTTCCGCGGACCCCGAGGGGCGAAGTCGGTGGGATCCCCTCCCTTCCCCCCGATGTCCATGACCGGGGCGGGCCGCGAAGTCCGCATGTAGGGCGGTCAGACACCTACCCGAGATAACCCTCCTCCGGGCGGACCGGGGCCTGGTCCAGAAGCTCCTCGGGGGGTCCGACGAATCTCGCCCTGGCGACGCCGTGTACCTAGCTACTGGGATCGCCCCCCAAAGAATATCCGACCGGATCCGTCCCATCCCCGACAGGGATGAACGGTCCGAAGCGCTCTTCCCGGAGCAACGTCCTATTCGGGGTGGCAGTGGTGTCGATCGTCCTCGCCCTGATCGGAGCCGGGCTGTCCTTTCACTTTACGAGTTCGACCCTTCTTCAACCGAGTTGCGCCGGCGGCGGGCTGGCGACGCTGGATGTCCTCAATGAAACGGGGGTCATCCGGTCCAGCTTCAGCCCGGGCGGCATTCAAACCCTCGGCGCCAATGGGTCGACCGCCCTCCTCGGCGGGGTCGGATTCTACGAGCGCCAGGGACCGAGCTACGCGACGGTTCCCGCCCTAGCGGCCTGGCCCCTGGATGGAGCGAGTGCGGTCAACCTGACCGCCCTCATCGCTCCGTACTTCCCACGGGGGGGCCTCTATCCCGTGGTTTGGAACGGGACCGCCTGGCTGATTGCTGGGCAGGTGAACGCGTCGAGCAACACGGGCCCTGCCCTCGTATTCCTGCACGGCAATCGCGTGGTCGATAGGACTTCCACGGTCGCTTCCTACTTCCATCTGGGATGGATCTGGACGGCGGGCTGGGACGGTCAAGGATGGCTCGTGGCGGGGAATGCCACCTCCGGAGCCGCCGCGGTCTATCTGGCGGGAGGCCGCGTTACGGACCTCACGCCGTTGTTACCCCATGACCATCCTGGCGACTGGATCCAGTGGGTCGGCTGGAACGGTTCGAGCTGGCTCTTGGGAGGGGGCGGGATGTTCGCATCTTTTCGCGCCGGAGCGATGACGGACCTGCTCCCGGGGTCTCCATTCGTGAACGGAGGAGTGTATGGTGGTGCCTGGAACGGTACTCGCTGGCTCGTCGGTGGACAGCCAGATTCCCTCGCCTACGTCGACGGAAACGTGGTCCACGAAGGGCCTTCGCTTCCAGGACCCTCCAGCGGATGGGTCAACGCCGTCGTCGTGGTGCCGGGGGGCTGGCTCGCCGGGGGAGGGATCGTCCTCGGGCCCGACCAAGTTCGCCCTCAGCTGGATTTCGTGCCCGGACTCGCTTCGCTTCCCGTATCGGACCTCTCCTACCGCCTTCCCTCGTCCTTCAACGGCGGCTGGATCCAATTCGGCGCCGCGGTGCGATCGTCTGCCGTCGAGCTGGTACTGCTCGGAGGGGTGGGGGGGAGCGATCCCGTAAAGGGCCCAGGGTACGGTGCCCTGGCGGGCGTTACCTGGTCGTGCGCTAGTCTCGGATTCCGTCTCGCATCGCCCCCGTGATCCTGGCAATCCGCTTTCGGAGTACCAAGATACGGGTCGGGAAGCCTCCGAGTCTCGACATCGTTTTCGCCAATCCTACGAAGACCGGGGCGGGGAGCCTCCGGAACCCCACGAGGTCTTCCAGCCCGCACGGGAACTCGTCCACGACCGAGAACCCCGCACCCTCCACGAGAGCCCGAACGTGCGCTCTCGTGGAGGACCATGCGGGATAGGCGCTCGGACGGACGGGCACGACCGGCTCCCGTGTGAACGTCATTGTCGGCGGCCCTTCGCTCCGGGTCCGAGCGAATCCAACCTTGAGGTCATCCAAGAGGCTCCCGAGCGATGGGTGGGGTTCCACGGAAAGTACGACCACGCCGTCCGGTCCCAGCACTCGACCAATCTCTCGAAGCGCCGCGCCGGGGTCCGATAGGAATGCGAAGACTCGGAACATGGTCACCGCCGAAAAGGACCCGTCGGAGAACGGGAGGTGATAGACGTTCGCTGCGACGCGTGGGAACGTCGGGTGTTGCGGGAGCGATAACGCGCGCAACAGGCTGAGGGTGGCATCGGTGGCCACGACCTCGGCCGACCAGGGGAGGAAGAAGGGAGTGAGCCGCCCGCTCCCGGAGCCGATCTCCAAACCGCGGCCGGCGGCCGCTCGCCGAAGCCCTTCGATGAGGAGCGCCCCTTCCACCTGGGTCACGCGTTCCCGTCCCTCCCAGAGACGTGCGAAATCAATCCGAGAGAAATCGGGAGTTCGCTCGCTCCCGCGGGGGGGTGGCGGTCCGGCAGGCGGGATCCGGCTGGACCCCGATGCGGCTACGAGGCCCTTGGGATAGGTCAGCCGACCTGGGTCGACCGGGCCGCTCGCGTCCGGTTTCCGGGTCGCTCTCGTCATTTCGCCAGACACCGGCCCTGCTCGACCGGGACCCATCCGGTCGCGACGGCGCGCAGAAGGGATAAGAGCGCACTCCCGGTGGGAGAGTCGGCATGCGCCGTTGGAGGGGCCCCGAGCTTGGCATCGTGGTGGGCGTCGCGATCTCGATCCTCCTCTCGTCTTGGCTGATCGAGCCGGGCCGGCCGTACCCGTCGATCACGTTCCGGACCAGTTGCGGCGTCGCATCGGGACCGTGGCTCTCCTCTCGAAACGCCACGGCCGACCTCCCGGTCTCGTTCGCGAACGGGTCGGTCCAGGCGTTCGGCTCGAACGAATCCAGCGTGATGTTCGGCGGGATCGCCTTTTACGATCGGAATCACCAGCCGTACGATAGCCTGCCGGCCCTCGGCTCGTACTCTCCCGCTTCCTCAACCGGGCGAGACCTAACGGGACAGGCGAGGCCGTTCTTCGACCGGGGCGGCGTCTTTCCAGTCGGATGGAACGGCTCGGGCTGGCTGATCGCCGGGCAGACAACGGTCGGGGAGAGTACCGAGGGGTCCGCAATCTTTCTCCAAGGCGGGCACATTACGAACTTGACCCCTTCCCTCGGACGATACTTTCAGGGACAGGGGATCTGGATCGCCGGTTGGGATGGGAAGGGCTGGCTGCTCGGAGGCAACGATAGCCGTGGCGCGGTCCTCGTCTACCTCAACGGGAACTCGGTCATGAACCTCACCGACCGGCTGCCGAACAACCATCCCGGTGACTGGGTCCAGATGGTGGGCTGGAACGGTACCGGTTGGCTGGTCGGGGGCCAGGGGATCTTCGGCAGCTATTCGAACGGGCGATTCACCGATCTCCTTCCCCAAAGTCCGTTCGCTTCCGGAGCGGTCTTCGCCATGGATTGGAACGGAACCGATTGGCTCGCCGGAGGGTCGCCCTTGCAACTTGCGTACGTGCAGGGCGACCGCGTGATCGCGGCGCCCGCCCCTACCAACCGCTCTGTCGGCTGGGTGAACTCCATCGTTGCCCTCCCGTCGGGAGGCTGGCTGGTCTCCGGGGGTAGCTACCTGACCACTCGGTACTCACCGTTCCTGTCCGCTCTCACCACCGTCCCGACCCATCCCGTGGTCCGGGACGAATCCGCCTGTCTGCCGGCCGCCTTTGACGGGGGCTGGGTCCAGTTCGGGGGATGGGCCCCGGCGTACGGAGCTCGCACGGTCCTGCTCGTGGGCGAGGGAGGGGCGGATCCCATGTCCTTCTCCAGCCACTCGGCCGCGGTCGCGATCACGGTCGGAGACTAGCCGCGTGGACGATGCGTCGTCGGACGCCGCCCCCACCCCGGGCCGGGTGTCTGACGCGTCTCCTCTGAGAGTGTCGGCGGTGGTCGTGGCCCATGGGCGGAGGGAGTTCCTCGCCGATGCCCTCCGCTCGCTCGAGGACCAAACCCTGCCCAAGGACCAGTTCGAGGTGATCGTAGTCAAGGATTTCGATTCGCCGGAGCTCGCCCCTGATTTCGAGCGCGTGAGGGCGGAAGTGGTCGACCTCGACCCCGGACCTTTGGGGGCGTGGATCGACCGCGTACGCCATCGACTGCGTGGGGAGCTCGTCGCCTTCCTGGACGATGACGACACCTTCGCGCCTGACAAGTTGGCGCGAGCGGTCGAGGTCTTCCGGTCGATGGAGCATGGACTGTACTACCACCACGGTACCCGTCCCTGGCCCGGTCCCAGACCGGACCGAACGGCGCCCGGTCACGACCCGACCGCTCCTGCGGCCCCCCTGCGCGCGGTCAGCCCGCCCGAGTGGCGACGAACTTTCCGCACCCTGTGGCGAGCGGGCGCCGCGTTCAATCTGAGCTCAATCGTGGTCCGACGTGCCTTGCTCGCACGCTTTCCGGAGCAGCTCGTTCGCATCGAGGTCAGCCTATCGGCATTCCTCTTCTATGCTGCCCTCGCCGCCGAAGGAACCGTACTCCTGGAGGATCGTCCCCTGACGAGCTACCGGCGGGAGGAAGGGTTCCGCCGCGACGGCGCCCCGAACCCGCGGTCCGCCCTTCGGCTGTCGGCCCTCGCGGGCTCCCGGGGTACCGATGCCCGAGTTCTCCGGGAGCTTATCGCACCCCTGAGCCAGCCTGAGCTCGAGGCACCCCTGCGAGCCGCGATCGCGCAGGCATCCATCCTTCGCGCCCTCGAGACTCACGTCGGATCCAAGCGGGAGGTCGCGGGGGCGCTCTGGCGGATAGTCAGGGATCGGCCCTGGGGAGCGTTGGCCGCCGAACGCGTCGTCTTCTGCGATGCCCTCCTCTTCCTCCTCTCGGTAGACCTCGGATGTCGCGCTTGGGAGCGGCACCGGGGTCTCGTTGCCCCACCCGCGTTTCGGAGCCACCGGCCGGATCGGTGACGAAGCGACGACCCGGCGTAGCCCGCTCCTCGTCACTCTCCGATCGAAGGTCCGATGGTTCCCACGATCGAACCCTCCCTATCGGGTTCACCACTCGCGGTCCGCCGGGATAGGGGGGTGGTTGCTATCGATAGAGCGGGTGGGCGTACTCGAGAAGGGGGAGACTATGGAGAGTCCGGCGTCGACCGTTCGAGGGCCGGTCCGCTTGGAATCCGGGGCACCGGCGACGGGGTCGCCGACCCACCCCCCGCCGGCTGACCCGGGTCGGAGCGAAGCGTCTCTGAGGCCGTCTGGGGTATTGGACCCCCGGCCTGGTCGGACCAGGCCATGAGACGGTCGAACCGGACCGATTCGTAGGAGATCCCCGTCAACCGGGTCCTCGCGGTGAAAACCCGTTCGAGCAGACCCCCCCGTCGATATCGATCATTCCGCACGAGCGCGACGAGTTGGAGATAGGTCGCGAGGAATGGGAAGATCGCGAGGTTCGCCAGCTGCGCGAGCCGCGGCGCCGGGCAGGGGGGTGGGGGAACGGTCGGCGCGGCCCGCTGCCCGAACAGCCGCGGGATCATTCCCTGCAACCAGGACGCCGCCCCGAGGAGGGACCGGTAGTACTCTTCTCCCCAGAGAATCTGGACTGAGAGGGCCTCCCGGGCGATCAGAAAGCCCTGGGGTCGTCCGAATTCGCGGACCGCACTCGAATCATCCAGGACGAAATTGAAACACCACTCCGGCCGCTCCCCCCCGACGGTTCGAGGTGTTCCGATCCGCAGCGCCAAGTAGCAGTACGCCAGGAACAACCAGACCGCGCCCGAGCGGGTGACCGCAATGAAATCGATATCGTCGCCCTCTTCGGGCTCGCCGTAGGCGGTGGACCCCGTGATCCCGACACATCGCAACCAACTCCGGGACAGCCCGAGTGGGCCTTCCACGAAGGAACGCGCCGCCCGGACGTACTCCTGCCCACGAAGTCTTCTGTGGGAGCGGTCGGAGGGCGCCACTCCCGTCGGAAGCGCGACCTCCCCCTCGACCCGGACCATGTCCGGGCGCCCGGCGAGCCATGCCTCCACCTCCGATCGGGAGACGGCCTCGGGAAGAAGGGACATCAGGTCCGGGATCGGGACCCCGGTCTTCACCTCCCTGGCGATCCGCATCAGGAGCTCGAGGCGCGGCTCGAACTGACCGGATGCTCGAACTGGGTTCGCGGGCCCCCTCGTGACCTTCCCCCCCTCGTCTCGTCGAGAACTCCGATCTCGCGAACGACCGCCGGCTTATAACCGCGGAAACGGCGGTCCCACGAACCAACCGCCGGATCGGATCTGTCCCGCTCGGCAATTTAGGATCAGCCTCAGCCCGGGAACCCAATGCGCGAAACCGAGCGGGCGTGACCTCTCGGGGCCGGGGGGATGGGAGCCCCGGTCGACCGGTCGGATCGCTGGGGCCATGCCCGTCGGGATTCCCACCGTCACGAGCGCTCCACCGCACCGTTCAGTGCCCGTACGATCGCCGGGATCTCGTACTGCAGGTCTTCCACGATCGTATCGCCCACCGGGCGCCTCCGAAAGAGGATACCCCCCGGATGCAGGAGGAACAGGTAGGATCGTCGTTTCGTATCGAGGCCCAGACAGACCCCGTGTTCCGAGAGGAGGTACTTCAACGGCCAAAACTCAGAGAAGATCTTCAACGGGTCAGCACTCCTGATCGGCCGCCATGGGCGAGGCGGAAAGACATAGCGAGGTCGATCGGCGGGTCCGGACTCGGTGGGAACTTCTCTCCTCCCCGAGACTGTCGGTCACGAAGATCGCACCAAGGTCATCAAGAAGTGATCGCCAAACGCGTACCAGGGCCATCGTCGGCCGAGCCAAGCATCCGCCGCGCCTAGCTGATCGAAGTGGCGGGCAAACCGTTCGGCGTATCCGGTCAGGTCCGAGGGGGGCAGCAACACGGGCACTCCCTCGAGTCGTTCCATCGTGAACCGCGGCCGGAACAGCCGGCGGAAGTCGGTCGGTGAATAGGCATACACGTCGACGCAGAATCGAGACGCACCGACCAGGATCGGATTTCGCCGACGGCCGAGGGCTCGATCGCCCTGCATCGTGAAGGTGTATCCGGCGAGTTCAAACAGGCACCAGCGGTTGTAGACCCCAGCGACGAACGGACCGCCCGGCACGAGGAGTTCGTGGAGAGTCTGGGGGAGGCTGGCGAGGTCGGGTTCGCAGTTGAGGGCGCCATAGGTCGAGTAGGCGGCGTCGAATGCGCTTGGCCCGACCTCGTGGAGTAGGTCGGCGAGATCGCCGGCTCGAAGAAGGCGAGTCTCCAGCTGGTCCCCGAGCCCTTCCCGGACGGCTTTCGCTCGCACCACGGCGAGCATTCGCTCGGAGATGTCGACGCAGGTCATGCGATGCCCGGCGCGGAGCAACGGCAAGGTCTCCATGCCCGACCCGCAGCCAATCTCGAGGACCCGGGTCCGCCCCCGAAATCGCGGTACGAGCCAGGCCAGGGAGCGGTCCCGGAGCCATCGGTTCATCCGGTTCCCCAGGATGTGCCCGTCGTACTCGTCGGCGACGTTGTCGAACTCGGCGCTTAGCCAGTCGTAGTAGCGCTCGCGGCCCGGGGTTGGACCGGCTCGCATGGCCCCCGTCGGGTCGAACCGGACCCGCAGGATTCGGGCCGGGTGGTCGTACCACCGAGCGTACTGGTCAGGGCCGTACTTCGTCCGAAAGAGAGCGAGCACGCGACTACGTTCGTTGGGGTCGACGATGAGCTCGGGAGCTCCGACCGCCGCCCCTTCCGGCAGCTCGACCTGGGCTCGACCTTCGCGCAGGACCGTGACCGGCCAGCGGGCGGACCGTTCCCGGGCTACTAGGTACAATAGGTTCCCCTCGCGCGCAAATCCCAACGGTACCGGGCCCTGAGGAGTCAGGATCCGAAGCGCCTGGTCTGAGGGGCTACCGAGAGACATGGGCTCGGCAGTGGACCGAGCGGCCGGTATAGATGGTTCGCGGTGCGTCCCAACGCCTGGGACTGAGGGGTGACGCAGGGAGGGATCCGACTGCCCCCATCATGCTTCCAAGGAAGGCCTCGGACCCGAGGTGGGTCGGATCGACCTAACCGGACGGTTCATTCGATCGAGGGAGCGGGGCCGAGCGTCCTCGGGGCGGATTCGAAGTGCAGGAAACATCCGAGGCTCGCCGCACTGGCGATCCGGGGGTTGAGGTCCGGCAGCATCCAATTCATATCGATAAAGTGGAGGACCGAAGCCGGGTCGAGCACGGTCGCGCAGACGGTGTGGGCCGGCGTCCAGGGCGAGATGACGAGGAACGGGACGCGGAAGCCGTCCAGTCCGGTCGAGGTCATTGGGGGCGGGACCGGGTCCCAGAACCCACCCGCTTCGTCGTAGAACAGAAGGATCAGGGATGAACTGGCGACGCGGCTCTTCAAGATGGCATCGATGTTGCCGAGCGTCCACGCCTCCCCGACGGAGATATTCTGCGCCGGGTGCTCGCTCACCGTCGGGCTGTTCGAGGAGTCGAGGTAGACCACCGAAGGAACCGTGGGGAGGGCCAACTGGCTCGACAGGTTGGACGCCGAGACGATCCGCGAGGTCGAGCAACGATCCCCGGTGATCGACGAGAAGTAGTCCGGGGCCAGGTTCTGGGGAGCCCCGGCGTAATCGTACGCCCAAGGGACCCCGTATTCGGATAGTTGGGTGAGAATGGTCGGGCGCGCGGTTAGGTTCGGAGGGGGCGGACTGTCGGTGTACCAGCCGTTCCCGGAGTATCCGGTGATGTCGAACACTCGGTTGGGCGCGGTGGGGCCCAGAACCCCGGAGAAGAAGCGGTCCCCGAGGCCGTAGCTCTCGGCGAGCGAGTAATACCCGGCGAGCTGCGCCCGGGTGTAGTACCCAAGAGTACCCTGCGGGTAGGCCAGGGCCGCGTGAGCCGCCTCCGCGACGAACAGGTTGTTTCTGCCCTGGTTCCAATCGACCAGCTCGGCCGCCCGGTCGTGCTCGTAGTCGGGTGTCGAGTTCGACCCGAGGGGAAACGGGGAGACGGTCTGCGCGCCCGTGAACGACAGGGGGAACGATCCGTTCGGGGGGTACCCGATGACCCCGGGAAAATCCCCGAAGTAGTTCTCGAAGGCGTGGTTCTCCTGGACCAGGATGAACACATGCCGGATCGGTGTGCTCGTGTCCCGGGTTCCCGAGGTCCCGCACGGCGGACCTACCTTGTCGGGAACGGTGAACGCGGCAACGACGAGGATCGCGGCGATCCCAACGACGAGGGCGGGCAGACCCGGCGGCCCGCGGGCGCGACGCGCGCCGGGAAATTCGGGCACGGCCTCCTCCTCGAACCGGGTCAGGCTGAGGGAGGGAGATAGCAGACGCGGGGACCCCTGCCCGTGAGTGCCCGGCACTCCTGGCCCCTGAAGAGGGACCCCTCCCTCGGGCCTCACGAACCGGTCGCGGGGGCGCTCGCTGGACTGGCCCGGGGCCGCGCGGCTAGTAGCTACGGGCGAGCGGGAACCGACGCTCGGACGGGCCGAACCGGGGCGGCTCAACGATCCCACGGGAAATCCCCCCTTAGCCGCGCGGTCACGGCGGGTCCGCCCGAGCGGGCTCGTTCGTCCCGCGCGTGGCGTTCGGACCAGAGACGGGTGTCCAGTTCGCTCGTGCGCGCCGTCTGAGCTCTCGACCCAACCCTTCCCCTCGCGGCGTCAGTCGGTAGACCTTCAGTCGCCTCGGTCGACCTCGTACGTGACGGAGTTCTTCGGTAAGGATCCCGCCGGCCACCAATCTCCGGAGCACATTGGTGAGGCGGTTCTGAGCGATCTGTAGGTCCGTGGCCATCCCGAGCTGCGAGAAGCCCAGGGGGGCCACTTCGTGTTGCGGTAGCGTTCCGAGCCGAACCAGGTGGACCACGACTCGTTCCGAGATCCGGAGGGCTTCCGGGGAGGAGGGGCGGGTAGGTGGGTTCGGTGCCGCGATCACGGTCTCCGTCGCAGCGACCGAACTACCCGCCGGAGGCGCTGGGGGGTAGCCGAGTGGGGAGGGTGGCGGGGACTCAGCGCGCGATGCCGACGGCTGCGCCTCGACTCGGTGCCCTGCGGATCGCGACGCCAGAGAAGAGCGGCGCAGGAACCGGCTCGTCACGAGTGCGGTTGCGAGCGCCCCTGCCGCGGCCCCACTTCCCCCCCAGAGGGCGATCGAGGCCGGGCTCGAACCTGGTACACGGCTCGCGCCCCCGCCATCGGTGGCGTTGACCTGAACCGTCGCGAGCGACGAGACCCCCTTCGAATCGGTCACGTTCAGGACCGCGGTGAACCGCCCCGGGTGGACGTAGGTGTACGAAACGATCAGGCCGCTACCGGCACTGCCGTCCCCGAAGGTCCACGAGAACGACCGGTAGGTTCCACTCCCCCCGAGCACGGTCGCCTCGAACGAGACCGTCAACGGGACGCTCCCAGAGGTGTTCTGGGATTGAATTCGCACGGAGAGGATGGGCGTCGGGAGCGTGACGAGCAGCCATTGGGTCCCGAGGGCGCTTCCCTCGTGCACCTGGACGCTCACGTTGTAGGTCGAGGCGCTCGCGAAGAGGTGCCAGGGGGAGAAGAACGCCGCTCCCGATCCGTTCCAATAGCTGCCGTCGCCGAAACTCCAATTGAACATGGTCGGGCTCCCGGGCACCACGGTCGCGGTGAAGGCGACCAGGAGGGGGTCCGAGGCCGATGGTGTGTCGGATAGGGACACGGAGAAGGGCGTGGCGGCGGTCGTGACCGGGGGGAGTGCGAGGGCGCCGATGGAAACCAGGACGGCGGACAGGACGGATGCGAGCCGCGATCGCGCGAAACGATCCGTCCAAGGTCCGCGACAGGACCCGGCCCCGCCGGGTCCATTGAGCCAATCGATCGGCCCCTCGGACGTCACGGTCGGGGTCGACCTCCAGTGCCTACTTGTCCTGTTCCATCTCCCGGAGCAGCTCCTCGCCCTCTCTCTGCATGGCGCGGCGCTTGCGGGCCATCCAGGCGGTCCCTCCGAGGATGGCCACTGACGCGAAAACTCCGGCCATGACGACGACGACTAGGTCGAACGCAGGCAGGCCGACGACCGTGAGCATCCAGCCGGTGAGTACGGGAGCGGCCACGGTCACCGGCGTGATCGACTCCGACCAGCGGAGGCCCGCTCCGTCGGTCACCTCCAGGTGCGGGGTGAACGTGCCGGCCCGGTCGTAGGTGTGGGTGTCGCCGACCCCCGGGACGGCCGACCCCACCGCGCCGTCACCGAACTCCCACTGCAAGGAATACGGAGCGTTCCCACCCGATACCGCCGCATTGAATGACACCATCAACGGGGCCGAGCCAGTCGTTGGCGCGCCCGATGCCACCACTTCCAGGGGGGAAGCAAGCTCGACCAGGACCGATGTGGTCGCCCCGACGAGGACCGTTTGATTCGGCGCGAGCAGGGTCCCGATGATCGTAAAGGAACCGCTGTTCACGAACGTATGGGTCCATGAGACGGTGGACTCTCCGGACCCGTGGTGGGCAGGGAATTGACACGCGCTCCCGTCTCCGAAGCAGATCTCGAGGGTGGCGCCGGCGGCCGCGGCGTTCGACGTCGCCTGCACGGTTACGTTCAACGGCGCCGTGCCCACCCGGGGGCTCGCCCGAACGGTCAGGTTGGGGGGGCTCGCGGTCCCGGCGGGCTGAACGGCGATCGTCGTCTGGCCGGTCCCGGACACGCCGCCGTGCCCTCGGATCTCGGCGATCGCTGTGAAATTCCCGGGGTCGGAATACAGATGGCGCACGGGACTGCCGCTGCCGTGCCCGCCGTCGCCGAACGACCAGCTGACCGACAGGTCGTCCGTGAGATTGTCCCCGGAGACGTTGGCCCACAGTGTGGTCGACAGGGGGGCGGGACCGGTCGTTGGAGAGGCTTCGACGTGGACCGCGAGCGGTCCGCCCCCACCGGTCACGATGATGCTCGCGTTCGCCGAAGCCTCGTTATCGATGGAATCTGTCGCGTCCGCCAAAACCTCGTAGGTTCCCGTACCGTTGTAGGTGTGGGAGACGTTCAAGCCGTGACCATCGGCGCCGTCGCCGAACTGCCACTCCGCTCGGAACGGTCCGCATCCCCCGCTAAGGTGCAGGGAGAAGGTCACGGTCAATGGGCTCGAACCGTTCGTCGTGGATGCGAGGAGATGCGCGAGGAGCGGGCCACTGCACGCGGTATGCCATTGGACCAGGGGAGCGAAGACGACTGGACCAGACCGGTGCACGGCAGGGGGTGTCTCGTGGCGCACGGTTGCGGCAGCAACGAACGAGCCGAGTAGGACGACCACGCACGCCAGGAAGACGACCGCCCGGTTCGCTCGTTCGGGGATGATGCCCGATACCGAGTTGCCCTCCCTTGACACGCGGCCCCGCCTGTCCCTCCGTTCGACACTTTCGTTGCGGGGCACCGAACTAGCTCCAGCCAACCAGCGCTGGCGAGCTTGAATCGGTTGGTTTCGACAAGTCCCCGGTGGGTCGAGGGCGCCTATCCGCTCCCCGACGTCAGGGATTGGGCCAGGTCGCCGACCGACCCGGAGATCCCATCCAAGGATCCCCCGGTCCCGCTGAATACGCCGGGGCGAGCCGCGTCGCCTCCGGTCGTCGCAACCGTCCCGAATCCGACGGGGTTCTCGTCCGTCCATCCGCTCTCGCCCCCGGATTCGTTCCCTGATTCGTTACCACTCTGGGAGTCGTTTCCGGAATCGTTGCCCGATCCCGAATCCCCATCGTGGTCTCCCGATTGGTTGCCACCCTGGGAGTCGTTACCGGAATCGTTGCCCGATCCCGAGGCCCCATCGTGGTCTCCCGAATCGTTACCGGCCTCGGAGTCGTTGTCGGAACCGTTCTGGTCACCGGAGTCATTTCCCGACTGGTTGCCGGAATCCCCATCATGGTCGCCCGACTCGTTGCCTCCTTGGGAGTCGTTGTGCTCCCCGGATTCGTTGTCACCCTGAGAGTCGTTACCGGAATCGTTCCCGGAGCCCGAGTCCCCGTCGTGGTCTCCCGAATCGTTACCGGCCTCGGAGTCGTTGTCGGAACCGTTCTGGTCACCGGAGTCATTTCCCGACTGGTTGCCGGAGTCCCCGTCATGGTCGCCCGACTCGTTGTCACCCTGGGAGTCGTTGTTGGACCCGTTGCCGGAATCTCCGTCATGATCGCCCGACTCATTGCCTCCCTGGGAATCGTTATCGGAGTCGTTGTGGTCCCCGGAGTCGTTCCCGGACCCGTTGCCCGAATCCCCATCATGGTCTCCGGACTCGTTGTCACCCTGGGATTCGTTTCCGGAATCGTTCCCGGAGCCCGAGTCCCCATCATGGTCTCCTGAGTCGTTGCCGCCCTGCGAGTCGTTGTCGGAGTCGTTTCCATCTCCGGACCCGTTGTCGCCGTCGCTCGCCGAGTGCGCGGCAGCGGCCACAGGCGCTGTCAGGTGGCTGTGCCCTGCAGACAGAGGTTGGAGTAGATTGGCGCTGTGGGCCGACCGGATCGTGATTCCGGTGGCCACCCCGATGCCCACCAGGGCGACCAGCAGGAGCACGGGGAGGGCCCCCATCCGCGCCCGCTGGGAGCGCCGAGAGGCGAGTTCACGGTTGGGCATGTTCCGAGGGCGGGCCGTCGAAGAATCCTTGGGCGCGTGCATTGCTGCCAAGGAGGAGTCGTGGGTCATAAACTCGTGCAAGAGATACACCCTAGTTACACCCAGCGACCCACCGCGGCGACACGAAAACCTTCAGGCCCCGACTCCCGCCCTAGGCGAACAGATCCTCGAGCGGATTCTCCATCTCCTTTACCTCGCGAATCTGGACCCCTTTCGCCACGAGCTCGGCGATGAACTTGGGGACCTCCTCGGGCCCGGAGAGTTCGTGCCGGTAGTAGTCCCCCTGCTTGGTCGAGGCGGGAAGTACTCCCTCGGCCCCTTCGGCGCGTATCCCGATGACGTATTTCGTCGGTCGAAGTTCGCTGAGGAGCCCGAAGTAACCGACTCGGCCCGCTCGAAGGGCGAGCACATACTTCCCGATCTCCTTCGCTTCGAACAGGTTGTGCGAAGAGTAGAGGACGAGGTCGTCCTTGCTCAACGCGAGTACCAGGTCGCGGATCTCGCGGGCCAGCTTGGGATCCAGGTTGCTCGTGGGCTCGTCCAACAGGTAGATCGCCCGCTCCTGCAAGAACACCCGGGCGATCGAGACCCGTTTCTTCTGGCCCTGGCTCAGCTCAGAGAAGAATCGACCCCGCAGGTCCTCGATCCCGAGGAGGCGGACGACCTTCTCGGTCTCCGCAGCCCCCACCCCTTCGACCCGAGCGTAGAACTTGAGCGCCTCGTCCACGCGCAATGCGTCGGGTATCCCGTCGATGTGGGACAGGTAGTGGAGGCGGGTCTGCGCGGCCTGTCGACCGACATCGATTCCGTCGATCTCGACGGTTCCCTCATGCGGCCGCAGGATCCCGGCCAGCGTCCGGAACAGGGTGGTCTTCCCCGCTCCGTTCGGGCCGAGGACGACATAGATCGCCGGTTCTTCGATAACGAACGAGACGTCCTGAAGGACCCGCTTGGTGAGGTAGCCAGAACTGACACCCCGCGCCTCGATGCGATGGCGGCCCCGGCGGCTCGAATCGAGGCCCGACGAGGCTGGAAGCGCATCCGCGGTCGTCATGCTCGTCTTCCCCTCATAGCGGCGACAGGAACCGTTCGCGCCCCATCAGCCGTGCCGACATGGCGAGAAGACCCACGACCGCGGCGATGATCGCGAGCGCGGCTCCGACCGTGACGTAGTAGAAGTCCCCGGAGGGGACCGTTTCGGCGACGATCAACACCAAGATCGTGGGCGCGATTCCCACCATCGGAGCGATCCCGATCGGGCTGTTGATCCCGGTGCGTGGGGTCGAGACAGACGACCAGATCATTCCGATGGTGGAGGTGAACAACGCACCGGCGAAGCTCATCGGTATCGTGTACAGCGCGACGGTCTTGGTGAAATCCCCAGTCAGGTCGATGCCTCGGGAGGTCGCGGCCCCGACTCCCACGAGTAGCGCCAGACCGAGGATGATGGCGACCATCGCCGCGGTCGAAACGAGTCCATCGATGAACAGGGAGCGGGGTCGGATCCCGTACGCGATGAGGTACTCGAACACCCCTTTGGTCCGGTCACTAGTGAAGGTCATGAGGCCCCCGGTCGAACCGAGGACCGCGAAGAGCGGTATTTCCAACGGAAAGGTCACGGGGAACGTGCTCTCCCGATGGGGCCCGGCGAGAAGGATCAGCGAGAGCAGGAGGGAGATCCCGGTCCCGATGGCGAGGTAGAGCTTCCCGATGACGATCGTCCGTCGAATCGTCGTTCCGCGAAGAGAGGGAATCCTCCGCTCCGGGCCAGCGACCGGATCCACCATCGATCCCGGCCCCAACCTGGTAGGGGCCTTAACTCCGGCTCGGAACTCATCCCCGCGATCTCGGCTGAGGGTCCGCGGCGAGGCCGTCTCCCCGACGCGCTACTGGAGGCGCGCCGAAGTGCGGGCACGGAACGGATGGGCCCGGACGGATTTGAACCGTCGATCAACCGGTTATGAGCCGGACGCTCTTGGCCGGACTAAGCTACGGGCCCACATGAGCTACAGAACGGGTCGCGGGGGCGCCGCCGAGCGGAGTTTCAACCCGGGACGCATGGCGTCCCGGACCTTTGAACCGCTGACCTTTCGGTTAACAGCCGATCGCTCTGCCACTGAGCTACGGCGGCACCGGTCTCGTCGAGCAAGGACGCCTCTAATAGCCTTTCCGATTTGCCGGACTCGTCCGGTGCTCGGCCGCGCGCTCCTTGAGGACCTGGATCGATTCGGTCATCCGGTCGAGACCCTTGTCGAGGTCCTCCCAGAAGTCCTTGGCCCGGTCGGTGACGACCGCTCCGTTCGCGGAGGGCTGGATGACCCCTTCGCGTTCCAAGAGGTGGAGCGAGTAGCGAACCTTGTGGATCGGCAACTGCATCATCTCGCTCAACCGGATGATGCCGAGCGGGTTCGCCGACGAGACCCGTTGCAGGATGTCCACGTTCCGTGAGAGGAGATCGAGCTCGGTCACGATCCGGTCGATCAGCTGGGCCCCGTCGGGAACCGCCGGCCCGTCTTCGTCCTCGGAATGGGATGTTTTCTTGTCCATGGACCTGAACGCCCCCGCCTAGGGACGGGGGTCCGATACTTCAAGGTTTACCGGGCCTTGGGCTGTCGGGCGAGGCAGCTCGTTCTCCGTTCGACCCGAACCGGTGCCGGACCGGCCCCGATGGCCGGTTTCCCGTGCGCTTCGACGGAACGACGGAGCAACTTCTTAATACGCTCCGATTCTGAAAGGAATCAGAGTTGTCCCGAATGAAGGAAATCTCGGTCCGCGCCGGCGGCCAGGCGGGCGACGGGATCGCCTCCGTCGGGGAGACCGTCACCCGTTCCCTCTCCCGGATGGGGCTCCATGTCTTTGGCCTCAACGCCTACCAGTCCGTGATTCGCGGTGGCCACGTCTGGTTCCAGGCCCGCGCCTCGAAGGACCGGGTTCATTCTCAGGGGGATGCGTGCGATGTCCTGTACGCCCTAGACCATCAGACGGCCGAGGTCCACCTTCCCTCCCTATCGAGCGGGGGGACCGTTGTGTTCGATCCGGAGAAGTTCGCGATCCCGCCCGAGGAGGTGCCGGTCGGCACCCAAGCGTTGGCCGTCCCGACGCTGGAGATCGCCCGCAAGTACACGAGTCAATCGATCCTACAGAACGCTGCGGGGCTGGGGGCCACGGCCTTCCTCTCGGGGATCCCGCTCGATATCCTGCAGCGGACCCTCGCCGATTCGTTCGGAAAGAAGAAGGGGGAGGTGGTGGATTGGAACCTCGGTGCCTCGGCGGACGGGTACGCGTATGCCCGGGCCCACGCGGCCGTCAACCCGAATGCGGTCGCGCCATCGGGGGCTCCGAAGCTCTTGCTCACCGGGAACCAGGCGATCGCGCTGGGCGCCGCCGCCGCCGGTTGCAAGTTTCTCGCCCAGTACCCGATGACCCCGGCATCCACGATCATGCACTGGATGGCGGCGCATTCCCAGGAGATCGGCGTCGTCGTCAAGCAGGCGGAGGACGAGCTCGCCGCGATCAACATGGCGATCGGCGCCTCCTTCGGCGGAGTCCGAGCGATGACCGCCACGAGCGGCGGGGGGTTTTCCCTCATGGTCGAGGCGCTCGGCATGGCGGGGATGACGGAGACTCCGGTGGTCGTCGTCGAGTCCCAGCGGTCCGGACCGTCGACCGGTCTGCCGACGAAGACCGAGCAAGGCGACCTCAATCTGATGCTCGGCGCGGGCCAGGGGGAGTTTCCCCGGGCGATCCTCGCCCCGTCGAATCCGGCCGAAGCCTACCGGATGACGATCCGCGCGTTCGAGCTCGCCGAAGCCTGGCAGACGCCCGTCCTCTTGGCGAGTGATTTTCACCTGTCCGAATGCACTTCGACCGTCGACCGGGAGGAGCTCGACCTCGACGTCGAGATCCCTTCCCTGTACGCGGTGGAACCGAACGGGCACGAGTACAAGCGCTACCTCTACACGCCGACCGGGGTCTCTCCCCGGGCGATCCCGGGTCAGCCGGGACTGAACTTTATCGCCGGCTCGGACGAGCACGACGAGAAGGGTCACTTGATCTCGGATGTGAAGTCGGGGATCCCAATCTGGGTCGCCGAGCGGACGAAGATGATGAACAAGCGGATGAGCAAGCTCGCCGGGCTTGCGGCCTCGACCGAGGGACCCGTCCTCGAGGGGCCCGCGGACGCGGGGGTCACGTTCGTGGCCTGGGGCTCGACCGCGGGAGCCGTGCGCGACGCGCTTCGGATCCTCGCAGAACGGGGCGTCGCGGCGAACCTATTGTTCCTTCCGACAATCTACCCGCTCCACGGTGCGGCCGTCGCGGCCCACCTCGCCCGAGCGAAGCGCCCGGTTCTCGTCGAGGCGAACTTTTCCGGACAGTTGGGGCGACTCATCCGCGCGGAGACCGGCGTCGAGATCCCAAACCGCCTCCTGAAATACGACGGGGAACCGTTCTATCCGCACGAGATCGTCCAGAAGGGGATCGAGGTGATGGGTCGTGGCGGGCAGTAGCGCGATCAGCCTCCCGCCCACGGTCGGGACCGCGCTCCCGATGTTGGGAAAGTCCGACACGAAGGCGACGTGGTGCCCGGGGTGTGGGGATTTCGGGGTCGTCGCCGCCATCGAGATGGCGGTCAAGAGGCTCAAGATCCCGTCCCACAACGTGGTCCTCGTCTCCGGGATCGGCTGCTCATCGAACCTGCCCCACTTCTTGTCGAGCTACGGGTTCCACGCGATCCACGGTCGCTCCCTCCCCGTCGCCGAGGGTATTCGTTGGGCCAATCACGAGCTCACGGTGATCGCGACCGGAGGCGATGGCGACGGATTCGGGATCGGATGCGGCCATTTCGTGCATACCATGCGCCGAAATGTCGACATGACCTACGTGACGATGGACAACCAGATCTACGGGTTGACGACCGGCCAGGCGAGTCCCACGTCCATGCTCGGTCAGAAGACGAAGTCGACCCCCTCGGGGGTCATCGAGAGTCCCATCGACCCGATCGCGCTCGCGATCGCGAGCGGCGCTACGTACGTCGCCCGGGGATTCTCGGGAGACGTCAAGCACATGGCCGACCTGATCCAGAATGGGATATCCCACAAGGGATTCGCGTTCATCGATGCGCTCTCCCCGTGCGTGACGTATAACAAGATCAACACCTTCGACTTCTTCCGACAGCGCGTCTACAAGCTCGAGAACTCCGGCCACGACCCATCCAACCGGGCCCTCGCCTTTGAGCGTTCCTTGGAGTGGGGCGACAAGATCCCCATCGGATTGTTCTACCGCGCGGAGCGGCCGACGTACGAGGACCTCGAACAGGTCCTGAACGCCGGGCCGCTCGCGAAGCAACCCACCGGCCTGAAGGGCCGCGAGAGCCTCCTCGACGAGTTCGTCTAGCCCGAGGGGTCGAGGCGTGGCCGCTCGACGGCGCGTCGAACGCCAGGATGGGGACCCGGCGGGACGGGGGGGCACCGAGGCCAGGGAGGCGATTGCGGGGAGCCTGGCGGGCCGCGTCGTGCTCGTGACGGGCGGAACGTCGGGGATAGGAAGGGTCAGCGCAAGAGAGATCGCGCGCTTTGGGGCGAGCGTGCTCATCGTGGGACGGTACCCCGACCGCACCCGGTCGGTCGCCGAGGCCCTGCGTCTCGAGAGCGGGAACCCTTCGGTCTTCGATTTCGCCGCCGACCTCTCGCTCCAGTCGGAAGTGGCCCACCTCGCGCGCGAGGTTCGGGACCGGTTCCCTCGCCTCGACGTCCTCATCAACAATGCTGGGGCGATCTATTCGACCCGACAGGAGACCCCAGAAGGACACGAGCGGACCTGGTCCCTCAACGTCCTCGCCCCCTTCTTGCTGATCCGGTTGCTCGAGGACCGGCTGAGGGCCGCTCCCAACGCCCGCGTAGTGAACGTATCTTCTGCGGCGCACCGAGGGGCCCGGGTCGACCTCGGGGACCCCGAGCGGCGCCACCGGTATTCGGGTTTCGGGGCGTACGGCCAATCCAAGCTCGCACTCCTCTTGCTTACCTATGAGTGGGCCCGACGGCTTTCCGGAACGAAGGTGTGCGCGAACGCGCTGCACCCGGGTTTCGTCTCGACCCGATTCGGGCGCGCCAATCCCGGGTTGTTCGGGCGCGGGATCGCGCTCGCCGAGTTCCTCTTCGGAATCTCGGCGGAACGGGGCGCCCGGACCACCGTATTCCTGGCCACCTCACCCCGGGTCGACGGTGTATCCGGTCGATACTTCGTCCGTTCCGGGGAGCGCCGCTCGTCCCGGGCCTCGCATGACCGAGACCTCGCCCTTGCGTTGTTCCAACTCTGCTGGGAGCAGACGCAGCCGTTTTCGGCCGCCGCTCCGGCGACGTGATCCGGCCACCCCCCCTCCGCTGCGAAGGAGGTTCGCTCGGCTCGCGGGGTGGCGGCCCCGACGATCGATCAGCCATTCCAACGGAACAGGTATGCGTCGTCCTCGTGGAACAGGATCGAGAACGCTGGGTTTCCCACGAGCGGAGCCGGGGAGAAGGGCCGGAAGAGCTCTGTATTGTTGCCGGTGACCGCCACGTACTCGACCGCAAGGTTCGCGAGGGCCCGGGTCCCCGCTTGGTCGAGGGTGGCGTTGCTGAGCTCGCGCACGAGGAGCTCGTAGGATCCGTTGACGTAGACCCCGTCGATCATGGGGTACAGCTCGATGGCGGACGGGTCGTAGCCGGGGAGGAAACCGGCCGCGCTCCCGGGTGCGACGAGCACCCGAGCCCCCGGCCCCAGATGGCTCCCGGCCCAATCCAGCAGGTCCAGGTCCCCTTCGGACACATTGCCGAAGGCATGATAGAGGGTCTCTTCGTACAAAGGCAACTCACCGACGGTGACGGCCATCCCCGGGGCGACGAGCAAGAAGGCCGCCCCCAATGTGAGGGCCAGCCGGATTGCCGATCGACTGGGGCGAGGCGGTAGTCCCTTCCCGTCGATTCCGGCGCGCTCCGTAGGTCCGCCAGGGGCAGCGCGCGAGCGCAGCCGCCCTTCAGCGTCCTGGACGAGCAGGACGATGGGCAGCGCCGCCACCATCGTATAGACCGAGAAGAGAAGGATCGAGGTCTCAGCGAAACTCGTCAGGCCGAGGATCGGGCCCACGACGGGAAACGCGGTCCGGACGACGACCCCTGAGAGGAGGATCCCGAGGGCGACGCTGATCCCGGACATCACGGCACGCCCGAACCGGTCGAGCCGTGTCCACCATCCCGGAGTCCGGGACGCGATCCAAAGAACGAGGACGCCGAAGGCGAGCAGGAGCGCGAGCTCATCGCGGATCGGCGGGAACGGAGAGAACCATACGTCGGTGCCTCGGAACAGGAATGGGTCGCTCAATCCGATGAATTGGGAGAGCGAGATCCCCGCGGGAACGGCGGGTGGAGCGACCGCTCCCGGCGGGAGGCCTGCGTGGAACAGACCGTGCGCCCCGGCCACCTCCTCGTACAGGCTCGGTAGCGCGAACGTGACACCGACAACGACGGAGGCGGCCCAGCGTGCGAACCAACGGGCGGCTTGGCCCGCCCAGGCCGGACGACCGAGTGCGCCGAGAACGAGGGTCGTCAGGACGAGCCAGATCGGGCCGGCCGGGTTCAGCGTCGCCGCGACCCCGAGTAGCCCGCCGAAGACGGCGACGTCCCCCCACGCCGGTATCGAGGACCGCGTCCAAAGTTCGATCCTCGCGAACAGCAGGAGGACGAGCGGGAACGCGAATACGAAATCGTTGCTGCCGCCCACGAGCACTCGCGTCCAGGATCCGACGAAAGCGAACACGACCGCGAACGTGGTGCCGGCGGATGCACTTCGAAGGAGTCGATCCCCGACCGAGTAGGCCGCGAGCGGGCTCAACGCGAGGAACAAGGGGGTCACCAGGATCGAGGTCCGGGCCGGGGGCAGGCCGAACGTCGCCTGGTACGACGCCAGCCAAACGGTCGTCCCCTGGGGGTATGGGTTGCCGAAGGGAGCCGCCGGTAGGAAGTTGAGCGGGATCGAATGCTGCAGGCCGAGATGGGCGACATAGTACGATAGCACGCTCGAGTCGAAGGTGTTCCCGGTGGGGGCCTGGGCAGCGGACCAGGCTTCCACGAGCAGCACCACGAAGGCCGAGCCGAGGGCGATCCCGATGGCCGGAGGTCGGAACCCGTCCACAAAGGCCCGCACATCCCAACCGGGACGACGCGCCCGGCGGTCGAGCACGTAGGTTGCGGCCAGGAGGCCCGACGCGAGAAGGATGAGAATGGCCGAGGTCAGCGGATAGAACAATCCCATGGGAACCACGGAGATCGCGAACAGCGCTCCGCCGCCGATGTACACGTCGACCAGCACGCGTTCCATCGGCCGAAGCGACCGAGCCCAGGGGGAGTACCGGGCGGCCCACCGTCTCACGATCTCCCCGACGAGCGCGAGTCCGAGCGCCCACGCGACCAGGGCGAGGACCCACGGACCGAGTTCGGGGCCGGGGAGGCTCACACGCCGGGGAGACGCGCCGAGGTAAAGCGCGTTCTCCCCTCCGCCCCGTTCGAACGCATGCGTTAACCGCTCGAGGGGGACTGCCGGATTCGGAGCGACGTTGGACAGCGCGGAGGGAACGGCTCGCGACGGGATGAGCTCCGTGACTTGGGGCACCCTCCTGATGCTGGTCGGGACCCTCGGGTTCGTCGGCCAGGGATTCGTCTCCCGCGTGATCCTCGCTCGCGCTCTCACCCCGATTGAATGGGGGCAGTTCTCCCTCGGCATCGCCCTGGCCGGCCTGCTTTCGTCGATCGGCACGCTGGGCCTCACGAACGCGATCGCGCGGAGCTTGGCCTTCGCTCAGGACGACGCCGAACGCCGGGCGATGGTCCGCAGTTCCTTCCTCGTGACCCTAGTCGCGTCCCTCGTGCTCGCGCTGACCCTGTACCTGTTCGGGGTCTACGTGGGTCGGAGCTACGCGGCGCCCACGCTGTCCCTCACGATCGAGTTCTTCGCGGCCTCGGTGGGTTTTTCGATCCTCTCTTCCCTGATCGCGTCGATCTTCCAAGGCTACGAGGACGTCGTCCCGAACGCGATCTTCGTCAACATCGCGAACCCCGGCCTGTTCATCGTGTTCCTGATCGTGGCGATCCGGACCGCTCCGGCGCCCACCGTGTTTCCGGGGGCGCTGGCGGCGTACTTCGCGGCCGCGGTCGTCACCTTCTCGGCGCTGTCCGTGTATGCCCGTCGTCGGTTGGCGCGACGCCTTCCTTCGGGACCCCGCGCCCCCGGGGCGGCTCGGAAGCTCTTCCTGTTCGCCGTCCCCCTGTTCCTCGTCTCGGTGCTCGGGTACTTGACGGGGAATACCGACACCCTGATCCTAGGGGTCTTCCATCAGACCGACGTCGGCTACTACACCGCGGGACTTTCCCTCGCGCGCCTGGTCCTCGTCGGGGTCGGGGCGCTATCGTACATCTATCTGCCCGTCGCGGCCCGGTTCCTTCGCCAGGGCGATCGGGAGGCGATCACGCTCACCTATGTGACGGCGACGAAATGGATGGTGCTCGTCTCCCTCCCGCTCTTCATCGTTTTCGTGTTCCTGCCCGGTCCCTCACTCGGCCTCGTCTACGGAGCCGTGTACGAGACCCATACTCGGCCGCTCGAGATCCTCGCGACCGGGGCCTTTGTGTCGACGCTCGCCGGCCCGGCGTCGGCGACCCAGGTCGCGCTAGGGCAGACCCGGCTGCTCGTCTACAACAACGCCACCACCGGCGTGGTCAACCTCGTGTTGAGCCTCGTCCTGATCCCTCCACTCGGATTGGTGGGTGCCGCGCTGGCCTGGAGCGCGGCGAACGCCCTCAACCCCATCCTATCGATGGTCGAGCTCGCGGTGCTCTCGGAGGTTCACCCGATGCGATCCCACTACGTGATCCCGGTGGTGGGCACGACGGTACCGACCGTGCTCCTGTTCCTACTCGTCCGCGCTCAGCCCCCCTTCTGGGCCCTTCCCGTCATCGTGCTCGGCATCGCCGCGGTGTTCGTCCTCGTGGTGCTGCTGACCGCGAGCGTGGACCGCGGCGACCGACTCGTCCTCGAAGTGATCGAGGGGATGATCGGCCGGCCCCTTCCCGGGATCCGGCGGGTCGCCCGTTGGCGTCTCGCGCTCCGCCACCGCGGTCTCGGCACCCGCGCCCCCTGATACGGACGAGGATCTCGATCGAGTTCGCTCCTCGCGAACGTGTTCGACCAGCAAGAGAAGGACCCCCGCGGCCAACAGGAAGAATACGAACACCGCGACCGTATTCGCGGCGGAGAGGTCTCCGGCGGCCTCTAGGACCGCGGCAACCACGAGGAGGACCAGGGCCCCGGCAATCGGATAGCGGCCATCGAGCTTGGCGTAAACCGAATAGACCCAGTAGACCCCGAGCAACGCGAGGAAGACCTCATTATAAGGTAGGGCCACGAATTCGCACAGGTCCCTCCACGGATAAGGCGGGCGAGGACGAACCCGCGGTCCGATTCTCTCACGCGTCGCCTGCCAGGGGGTGGCGCGAACCCGTGTCCCCACCTCGCCGAAGCCTCGCAACGACGCCGCGAACGTCCCCCCTGTCCGCCCCATTTCTGGTCGGAGGCGATCGGACGATGGCCAGGGTTCCGGAGGACGACCGGACCCATGAGGCCCGGTTTCGCCGGCCCATCCCTTATATAGGGAGGAGATTCATATTTGCGCTACCTGCACTACTATGCCTCGTCGTTCACTTCAGAAGTCCATCGTACCGACCGTGCTCGGGGCAGCGATGCTCCTGGTCATCATCGCGGCCGCCCTTGCCCCCAACACAGGCGCCGTGGCGGCCTCCTCGAGTTGCCAGTACAACAACTGCACGTCGTCATCGACCCCCTTCCCATGGATCTGGGTCGGCGCGGCGCTCGCCATCGTCGCCGCGGCGCTCGTCACATTCCTCCTCCTGCGTCGGACCGGCGGAGGGGGCCCCCCCGCCCAGGAGTGGAGACCCACGAAGACCGCCTCCGAAGAGGGCGGCGAAGGGACCGAGAGCGGCGGCACCGCGGCAGAGACGGCCCCACCGGCCGAACCCGCGGGCGAGAGCTACGAGGAAGGCACGCCGGACACGAGCCCGCCCGAAGGCGGCGCGCCCTCTGCACCGGGCTCCGACGACATCGATTCGCTCATGAACGAGCTCGACAAGATCAGCGGGAACGGGAACGGCGGCGGGTAGCGCCGTCGGCCTAACCGGCAGTCGCCCAACCGCGCCCGGCCACGGTGGGAAAGTCGAGGCCGGCCGGGCGATCGGGGAACGTAGACCACGAAATCCGTAGGTGACGGACGCGGCTGCCAGGGGCTCCGTGGGTTAGGCGAGCCGTCTCGGCCCAGCCGTTGACGGCCGCCGGACCGAATCGGTGAGGAGGAGGGCGGGCCCCGATCGGGAGTGTTACGTTTCCAACAGCCGACATAACGGTTATACAGGTCCAATCGGTCGCCGGAAGGATGACCGCGAAGGTCGAGCCGCTCCGACCCACGCCGGCCGGGTCCGTCCCGGTGTTTACAAGGAAGGAACGCTGGGAGGTGGCCTCCATCTACGCCGGCATCCTCGTTGCCACCCTGCTCGGATTCGCGGCGATCTTCGTCGTGGGCCGGACCTACGGCATCCTCATCGGGCTCGGGGTCCTCGCCTATACCCTCGGCCTGCGCCACGGGGTCGACGCCGACCACATCTGCGCGATCGATACGACCACGCGCAAGTTACTCCAGCAGGGAAAGCGGCCCCACACAGTCGGCACATGGTTTTCTCTCGGCCACTCCACGATCGTCATGGCGATGCTCGTGGCGTTCGTCGTCGCGGCGCGCTGGGTCATCAGCAACTTCCCGAGCTTCGAATCCGGCGGGAAGATCGTCGGAACGGCGGTCTCGGGAGGGTTCCTCTATGTGATCGCTTTCATCAACCTCCTCATCTTCCTCGAGATCTACTCGATCTTCCGGCGGCTCCGATCCGGCGCTCTCGACCATCGGGCGCTCGAGGAACAGCTCGACCGGCGCGGGTTCATGAATCGCTACTTCAACTTCCTGTTCCGATTGGTCAACGAACCGTGGCAGATCTATCCGATCGGCGTTCTATTCGGGCTCGGCTTCGACACCGCGACCGAAGTGACCCTGATCGCCATCACGGTCACCGTCGGCACCGCGGCCACCGCCTTCCCTCTCTGGATGATCCTCGTCCTCCCGTTCATGTTCACCTGTGGGATGGTACTGACGGACACGTCCGATGGGATCGGGATGCGGTTCGCGTACGGGTGGGCGTTCCTCAAGCCGATCCGCAAGGTCTACTACAACCTCACGATGACCGTGATCTCGGTCTTGGTCGCCTTCGTCGTCGGAACGATCGAGATCCTCGGGGTCGTCGCGAGCGAGCTCGGGCTCTCGGGCGGGCCCTTCGGGTTCTGGAAGTACATGAACTGGCTCAACGCCGGGGTCGGGCCGGGTAGCCTGGATGTCTGGGGATACGTCGGGATCGGTATCGTGGCCCTGTTCGTCGGGTGTTGGTTGGTCGCCATGGCCATCTACCGGTGGAAGCGCTACGAGGAGATCGGGTTCGGCCCTTCGACGGCGCCCGTCCCCGTCAGCCCGTCTTGAACCAGAGCGTCCGAACGGACTGGGGCGGAGACTGGCATCGGGGGTCCGTGTCGTCGGTACGGCAGGAACCGGGGTCTCTAGCGACCTCCCGGGGTCGGGTGCCGGCACCGCGCCATCCGGACCGCTCAGGTTGATAGGCATCCCAATCTGAGGTGACCATGCCTTCGCGTGTCGTCCGTCTGGGAGTCTCGTTGGAACCGGAGCTGCTCGCCTCGTTAGACCGCTGGGTGGTCCGCCGCAACTCCCCGAGCCGCTCCGATGCGATTCGGTTCCTTATCCGCAAGGAGCTCTCGGAAAGCGAACTCGGCGATCCCGAGTCGGACGCCGTCGGGGCCGTCATGGTCCTTTACCGCCACACCGCCCCCAGCGTGCTGCGTCGCCTGACCTCGGCTCAGCACCGCTGGGGCGAACACATCCAGGCGGCAACCCATTTCCATCTGCGAGGGGACGCGTGTCTCGAGGTCATGGTCCTCAAGGGAAAGCGGGCCGAGGTGGAGAGGGCCGCCGAGGACCTCCGGGGCGTGAAGGGGATCATCCAGGGGGACTACCTTGTGGGCAACCCGACCGTGGCGGGGGGCAAGACCGGCCACCGGCATCCTCACGGCGCCGGGGAATCCATCGGGCGATCTCCCCGCCCCACCCCTGCTCGTGCTTGGGGTGGGTCCCGTCAGAGCCGCGGCCGAGGACCCCCGCGGCCCGGGCGGGCAGCTTAAGAAGGGTAGACCGCGTACTCGATGTGATGACCGCGATCACGCTGGAAGAGGAGCGTCTCCTCAACTCCCTACGTCGGGCGGTCGAGGCCGCTCCGGGCCGCGTCCGAGAGGTCGAGGTCGGGGTGGGTCTCTCGATCGCCCTCGGAAAGCGGCGAGCCACCGTTTCGTGCGGGGGTTGCTCCAACCCGCTCGAGTTCGAAGGGATCCCGGCGCGGACGAATCGGAACCTGAAGGCCCCGTACCGATTGGTCCTGGACACCCCCGATCAGGGACGGTAGTCGGGGATCAACCGCCCCCGGCGCGCACGCATGTTCCACCTGCCCATCGTCGAGATCGTCGTCGCGGTGATCATCGCCGTCCTGAACGCGGGGGGACTCGCAGGGCTGGCGGCCCTGATGGCCGTCGAGAGCTTCGGCATCCCGCCGATCCCGAGTGAGGTCATCTTGCTGTTCGCCGGCTTCTTGATCGCGACTGGGTCGTTCTCATGGCCGGGGGCGTTCCTAGCCGCGCTGGCCGGGGGGGTTGGAGGGTCCTACCTCGGGTACTGGGTGGGCCGAGATGCCCGAGGCTGGCTGTTCCCCCAGGGCCGCTCGCCGAGAGTACCGCTCGACCCGCGCCACCTCGAGCAAATGGATCGCTGGTTCGAGCGCCATGGAGAGGGGACGGTCGCCTTCTCCCGCCTCGTCCCTATCATCCGCTCCTACGTCAGCTATCCAGCGGGGGCCGCCCGAATGTCCCCCCTGAAGTTCGGTGTCTTCACCGCCCTGGGCGCAACGCCATTCACCCTGGTGCTCCTGTACGGAGGATACGTGTTGGGGTCGAACTGGTCGTCGGTCGTCCCTTATTTCTCCCTCCTTGACGACGCGGCGCTCGTCGTCCTCGCCGCGGCCCTCGTCTATCTCATCCTCGTGTGGAAGAACGTGCTCTCCTCGGGGTTCCCTCCTCGGCTCATTCGGAGTATCGGATCGCCTCCGCCGGTGGAAGGCCCGCGGCCTTGATCGAAGGTCCCGCGATCGCCGCGATCGTGAGCGCATAGGCCGCCCCGACGGCCGTCAGGACGTTCGGCCACGGTACCGAAAACGTGAGAAGCCCTGGGTAGGCGAGCGAGGCGTTCCAGTCGAGGGCGATGCCCAACGCCGCACCGATCCCGATGCCGAGGAGCCCGACGAAGGAGTACTCGGTGAGAAAGGAGCTCAGCACCATCCGACGCGTGAATCCGGTGGCCCTCAGCATCCCGATCTCGCTCCTCCGTTCGACGACAGCGCGCAGGGCAACGATGCCGATGGCGGCCACCCCGACCGCGAGGCCGAGGGCGACGAACACCTCCAGGAGCTGGACGATCGCCTCTGTCGCCTGGACGCTGGAACGCAGGATCTGGGCGAAGTTGAGCAGAGTGAGACCGTAGGGAAGGAAGGCGACCTTGGCCGCGTTGGCGGCCGCATCGGGCGACACGGCCGGAGAGGCCGTCAGGAAGTAGGTCGAGGCGTTGAAGAAGCCGAGGGCCGACGTCGCGGCGGGGTTCACCCAGACTCCGCCGATCAGATCCTCGCTCATGATCCCGATCACCGTCACCATCGCCCGGTGGCCGTTGTCGGGGTTCGTGAGGGTCAGGGTGGTGCCGATCGGCAGCGTCGGGTGCGAGGAGACTCCGACGTTGAACCCTCCCGCGGCGTAGGAATGGTCGACGATGGCAACGCTCGCGTTCGTTTCGAGCGTCCGCCAGACCTGCCCGGTCGAACGCCCGTCGAGGGTCGCGGAGAAGTTGAACTGATTCGTCGTGAAGAAGTTCGAGGAACCGGGGGCGGAGGCGTTCGGGGCGAACACCGAGTCTCCGAACGGTACCGATAGCCCCGAGAAGCGCTCAGAGATCGCGCCTGCGGTCATCGGAACGACGTCGGTGAACATCCTCGAGAGGGTGGAGTTGTTGGCGATGTCCGCGGGGAGGTCCGCGATCGGCCGTTGGGAGTACGCGAAGAAGGTGTAGCCGCCCGACTCCGAGCGGATCGCTCCGGAGAGGTCGGCTCCGATGCTCGAGCCGATCGTCGCGACTCCGACGATCGTGAACAGAACGAGCGCGAAGATCGTCAGGGTGATCGCGGTCCGGAACGGGCGACGGGTCGGGTAGCTGAGCCCGATGCGCGCGATCGCGACGCGGCGCCCACGGCTCCCGAACAAGCGCGTGATCCAGGCGACCACCGTACGGCCGTTGAAGACGTAGAGGAGGACCGCCCCCAGGATCATCAGGAGACCGTCGACGAAGAACGCGCTGATCGTTCCCGAATGCCCGCTCCCCAGGAGGGCGCGGTGGAACGGCTCGTACCCGCCCCAGACGCCGAGGATCGCCCCCGTGATGGAAAAGACGAGCCAGTTCCGGACGAATCGGGAGGCGATCAAACCGACCCCTACCGCGAGGACCCCGCCGGCCGAGATTGGTATCGAGATATCCCCGGTCCCCCGGTAGGAGCTCGCGAACACGAGGCTGCCGACCGCGGACATGGCGACCCCGAGGTAGGCAAGCCCCGTGTACGCGGACCGGGATGGAGGAGGCTCGGGGACCGAGCGGATGGCCCGGACGATGTTGAGGCGGCTCGCCCGGTAGCTGGCGACGACGACGGTCGCGAGAGTCAGGACGAATCCCGTGACGTACGCCTCGGCGAGGGAGGCCGGGGCGATCGTGAACGACGCCAGGACCGCCTGGCTCGACACCCCGCCCCCCTCGATTTGGACGAGGGCATCGAGGAGCCCGAGGGCCACGACCACCCCCAGGGCGGTTCCCGCGAGAGCGCTGCCGGCGGAGTAGACGAGTCCTTCGAAATAGTAGGCGAGGACCAAGTGCCGGCGCTTCAGGCCGATCGCCCGAAGCATTCCCATCTCACCCTTCCGCTCCTCGGCGAGCATGACGAAGATTCCGACGATGAGCATGGCCCCCGCCACGATGGAGAACAGACCGAGCACGAGGAACAGGGACACGAGGTTCTGGCCGGAGGTCGCCGCCCTCGCGAGGTCGTCCTTCAGCACCTGATGCACCGAGAGGGGCCCGAGAAGGCCGAGACGGGCGAGGGTCGCGTTGAGCGTCGCGGCGACCGAAGCGCTCAGGGCCACCCCTTCGGAGAGCGAACCGACGTTCGTCACAGCGAGGTAGTTGACCTCGCCGGTCCGATTCTCGGCGAGCTGGGCGGTCGGCAGGTCGGTGAAGACCGACCCTCCTCCCTCGAAGCCTCCGCGCGAGTCGTCCCGGACCACCGCCTGAACTCGGACGGTCACGGGCTGCGACCCGTAGACGACGAGCCGATCGCCGGCCGAGGCGTTCAGCTCCGAGGCCGCCTGGTCATCGAGGAGTACCTCGCCCGGGGCCGGACCGGCGAGGGGGGTCCCCGAATCCTCCGTGAAGGAGCCGAGGGCGGCGCTGCGGTTCGGGTCCGCCCCGACGAGATTGAGCCCGGTCTGAGGAACGCCGCTTGAGCGGTCGAGGGCCGTCACGGTCGCCAGGATCTCCGGGGTGACGCCCGCGACCTGTGCCACGGACCGGCTCGAGTTCGCGATCGCGAGATAGCTCGCGAACGGGATCGGATGGTACCCCAGGGAGGCGGAGAGGTTGTAGATCGCTTCGTCCGTGTATCCGTCAGACTGGTAGACGAAATGCGAGTTCTCCGCCCCGACCGTGTCGCCGAGCACGAGGCTCGAGGAGATGATCATCGCCGCGACCAGAAGGCCCAGGATCAGGAGCACCGTCCGGGCCCGGCCCCGTCGGACGTTGCGCATCGCGATCCGGAACGGCAGACGGCTGGCCACGGCCAACAGGCCCGAGACGAGAACGATCCCCCCCACGACGGCGACAAGAAGCAGGGTGGTTCCGTCTGTCAACGCGGGCCCCTCACGCGAGGAACTGGCCGTCGGACATTCGCAGAACCCGGTCGCATCGACCGGCGACCTCGGCATCGTGTGTGACTACGACGAAGGTCTGTCGATAGCGCTCGTTCAAGGATCGAAGGAGTCCGGTTACCAGGCGCGATCCCTCATCGTCGAGGTTGCCCGTGGGCTCGTCGGCCCACACGATCGCCGGCTGCGCCACCAGGGCCCGAGCGAGGGACACGCGCTGCTGCTGACCGCCCGACAGCTCCGACGGACGGTGATCGACTCGATCCCCTAATCCCAGTTCGTCCAGGATCGCCCGGGACCTTCGACGGGCCTCCTTCGGGGCGACCCCGGCGACCAAGAGGGGCATCTCGACGTTCTCGACCGCGTTGAGGATCGGGAGCAGGTTATAGGATTGGAATACGAACCCGCTCCGCCGAGCCCGGTACTCGCTGCGTAGGTTGTCGGTCATGGCGTGCACGTCCACCCCCTCCAGCGTAACGGTCCCCCGAGTGATCTCGTCGAGGCCGGAGAAGCAGTTCAACAACGTCGTCTTCCCACAACCGGAGGGTCCCGTGATCGCGACCATCTCGCCCCGACGGATCGACAGGTTGACCCCGCGCAGCGCCGGAACCTCCGTCTCCCCCGAACCGTAGACCTTCCAGACCTCCCGGCCTTCGACCACGGTCTCGCTCGGGGCGGCCACGTCGCGAGCCGGGACGACCCGATAGATACGCCTTGCCCTAGTATGCGACGCAGGAAGGGACAGGGCAGCTGGGGAGAGGCCGGATCACGCCGAGCGGGTGGAGGGGGGCCCGCCCTCAGCGTACTCGGGACGGAGCAGCGACGCGCGATAGTCCCCCACGAACTCTCCGCCCTGAACGATCGGGTTCCCGTCCCGGTAGTGTTCGATGGGGAAGATCGCATGCCGACCTTCGAAAGCGGTCCAGCCGCAGGGTGCGTGAAGGTGACGCGCCTCCACCCGTTGACGGCGCCGGAAATCGACCACGACCAGGTTCGCCCGATGCCCCGGGGCGATGCGCCCGCACGGGACCCCGACCCAGCGGGCCGGCCGGTCACAGGCCGCCCGGACCAAGGTCCCGAGGTCGAGTTGGCCCGCGTGGACTTGCTCGAGCATCAGGGGGAGCATGGTCTCGACGCCGGGCATGCCGCTGGGAGCCAGGTAGAAAGGCTTGTCCTTTTCCTCGAGAAGGTGCGGCGCATGGTCGCTCGCAAGGATGGGAATCGAACCGGAGCGAAACGCCTCCCAGAGTCCGGAGCGCTCGGCTTCGAGGCGCAAGGGCGGGTTGACCTTTTCCCGGCTTCCGCCGTTCGACCGCGCGGACAGGAGAAGGTGCTGGGGCGTGGCCTCCGACGAGACGCCGGCGGCACGGACCCGCTCCACCGACCCGGGGAGGGTCACATGCGCGACGTGGAGGCGAAGTCCCGGGGGGCCGACCGATAGGAGCCGTTCGATCGCTTCGAGTTCGCTGCGATCGGGCCGCGCCCGATTCCATTCCGCTGGGTTGTCGGGGGCGTGGGTCGGGTCCGCCGCGAACCGACCGGGCGACTCCGCGTGGACGGAGAGCGCGAGCCCGGTCGCAGCCACGGCGCCCAACAGGGTGCCAAGATCGGGCTCAGGGGTGACCCACCGGATCCCTGTCGTCGGGCTGAGGTAGAGCTTGAACGCTGCGGCATGTCGTGAGAGACGTCGGACCCCCTCCGGGGTGGACGCCGCAGCGTAGAGAAAGGCGCCCACGGCGAGGTGGCCCCGAGCCCGGGCGGCCTTCGACTCCAACCGGTCCGGGTCCGTCACGGGTGGGTCCGTGTTCGGCATATCCCCCACGAGGCCCACTCCGCCGAGCGCACTCTGCAGGGTTCCGGATTCGAAATTCTCGAGGTCCTTCGGTCCCCCCGGGTCCCGGAAATGGACGTGAAGGTCGGTGGCGGAAGGTAGGATCACCGCCTCGCCCACGTCGTGCCTTCGCGCTCCGGAGATGCTCTTGGCGAGGCGGACGATCTCTCCATCCGGTCCGATGCCGATCTCCATCGACCGAAGGGTACCGTTCGCGAGCATCCGGCCGGCCAGGACGAATTCGGGTTCCGACCGTGAGATGGGGTCGTGGGGGGGCGGGGGACCCACGCTCCGGTGAACAGGCATCCATCGGACCAGCCATCGTGTGTTAATCCGATTTCCGCGACGGGCCGTGCCGGCGTGTTCGCCGGCCGAGCTCCGCGTCGGGCCACCACAGCCCTTTTGGCATCCGGGACGTGCGAGGCGCGTGGGCGCATCCACCGAAGGGGGTTGGACCTACTCTCGATCGGGGGTGGACCGAGGTGCGGTCGCGGGTTCGCTCGCCCGGCTTCTCGCGCAGGTCCACGGGAGTTCCGTTCCCTCCCATGGCCGCCCGGTCCACCTTCCGGGCCACTACGCTGGGCTGATCCGGATCGGCCGCGAGACGATCGCGATCACGACCGACACCATCGGGACGAAGGGGCTGCTCGCGGAGGAGGTGGGCGCGTGGGAGGGGGTCGGCGAGGACATCGTCGCGGTGAACGTCAACGACCTCGCGAGCGTAGGGGCGCGTCCGAGCGCCCTCGTCGACACTATCTCGGTGGCAAAGCCGTCTCCCGAGGTCTTTGAGCAGATCGGGAGGGGTCTCGACCGCGGGCTCCGCACCGCCGGTATCACCTTGCTCGGCGGGGAGACCGCCGTGGTCCCGGAGCTCGTCCACGGATACGACCTCGGCGGGACCGCGATCGGGTTCTTCCCGAGGGGCCGTCGTCCGGTCACCGGCAGCGGGATCCGGCCGGGGGACATAGTGCTCGGTGTCCCGTCCAGCGGAGTTCACGCGAACGGACTGACGCTGGTACGGCGGTTGCTTCGGGAACACCGCATCGACCTTGCCGCCCCTCGGCCGGGGGGTCCGGGACCGGTCGGACTCGAACTCTTGAACCCCACTCGGATCTACAGCCCGGTCAGCGAGGCAGTGGCCGACCGACCCGAGGTCCAGGGATTCGCCCACATCTCTGGAGGGGGGGTCCGGAATCTCGCCCGCCTCAGCGGCCGGGTCGCTTTCGTCCTCGACCACTGGCCCGTCGTGCCTTCCCTGTTCCGCTGGATCCAGGAGCTCGGGGCCGTCGCATCGAATGAAATGTTCCAGACCTTCAACATGGGGATCGGGTTCGCCATCGTCTCCCGTCCCCGCCGCCTATCTGAAACGCTGCGACGGTTGGCTCGCGCAGGGGCAGCTGACGCGCTCGTGATCGGCCACGTCGAACGCGGTCGAGGCGTCCGGCTCCCTGACCACGACCTCGCCTATCCAGCCTACTAGTGGGGGACCGAGGTCTCGGGTGGAAGCCGGCTACCTCGAACTCGGGCGGTCCGATCGATGAGGGCTCTTCCCCGTTCCACCCTCGTGGCGATCGTCCTGTCGCTCGCCGCGGCCCTGCTGTGGGCGGCCTACTACCCGTTCGTACTCGGGGTCCACCCATCGACGGCCCCCTCCGGGCTGCTCGCCATCCCGTTCCTCGTCGGGGGGGCGGCGTTCTGCCTGAACGCCCTCGTGCGGGGGGAAGGGGCGTCGCTCCGTCGAATGTGGACCGACCCGATGGCGTGGGGTCGGGTCGCCCTGCTCGTCACGATGCAGACGAGCGTCCTCGCCGCGACCTATCTGACGGGGGCGGTCGATACCGCGCTCTTGGCGCTCCTCGGAGACGTGGTGGTCACGCCGCTCTTGCTCGTCGTGCTGTTCGCGGAAGGCTCCGAGCGGGTCCGCACGCTTCGCTTCCTGGCCGGGATCACCCTTTGCACGGCGGGCGCCGGCCTCACCATCCTGGTGGGCGGCACGGCCCACCCGATCGGGGGCTGGGGCGTGCCGATCGCGATCGTCGTACCCGGTCTCATCGCCCTGTACTTCCTGTACATGGCCCGTGCCTGTCGCACGACTCCCACTAGCGCGGTGGGCGGCCAGGCCACGCTCGCAGCCGGTCTGGTCATGGTCGCGTTGAGTCCGTTCCTGCCCGGGGGGACCGCCGGCCTTTCGCCTCCGACGGTCGCCGCAGCGCTCGCCGCGGGAGCGATCGGGATCACCGCCTTCTACCTGGGCCCGGCGCTCTACTTCCTCGCCATGCAGCGCGCTGGGATCGTTCTGCCCGCCGTGCTCATGGCGACGATCCCGCTCTTCACCCTCGGCTTCGCTTGGGCCTTCCTCGGGTCCTTCCCTCCCTGGCTCGGACTCCTCGGGATCCCGCTCGCCGTCGTGGGTGCGTTCGTCGCCCTCCAAGGGGAGCATGACCCATGGAGCCCTGCCGCCACCGGCTGACGACGAGAGCGGGCACCCGGCGGTCGGCAGGGCCCGCGCTTCAGAGTTGGGTCTGCGTGCCGCGACGGCGGCTCGTTCCCACGGACGCCACGGGCGTCTCGAGGGTCGCCGCATCGGGAGGGGAGTCCGAACCGGCCGAGGAGCCGGGAAGGGTGTGCTGCCGCCCGGCGTCGAGGAGGCGGTCGGCGTCCCAACCGAAGACCTCCGTGACCCGGGCCAAGGTTTGCGCCAACCGGTCGGCATAGTACGCGTAATCCGGCCCCTTTCCGTCGGGGAAGGGGCGCCCCTCGATCCAGGGTTCGACCGCTTGAGGGCTCTTGTTCGCATCGGTCACGATCCACGCCACCTTCATCCCGGGGATCACGTCATATCCCTCCTCCTTGAGGCGCTTGAAGACGCGCAGGAACGGAAGCCCGTCCCGGGTCGACTCGTTGTACTCCTCCTCGGCCCGGACGGAACGGGCGATGACGAGCTTCTCCATCGGGACGTCCCCGCGCTTGAGCCGGCGCACGAGCTCCCGGGCTCGTTCGACCGCCGCCGGAGTGTCGCTCCCGAGAAGGAGCTCGAAGACCTCGAGGAGCGATTCCGACTGGTAATCGAAGGCGTCGGTACGGCGCGTCTCGTAGCCTCGGACGACGAGCTCTTCCTTCGGCCACGCGGTCCGTCCCACGTAGCGCTTCTTCGCCCCGTGGCTGAACAGCGACTCGTAGACCGTTTGGAACTCGAACTGCACCCCGGCCTCGGTGAATCGCTTGGAGACCTGTTCCCCGAACGCTCGGGCGCCCGAGAGGGAGCCCTCCGGAGAGAGCACGAACACGCTGTCCGTGTCGGAGTAGACCACCTGGTGGCCGTCGGCTTCCAGGCTGCGGATGATCGACGTGATCGCCTCCCGAGCGAAGGAGGTGATCGCCGCGCCGATCGACTTGTCGGTAAACCGATAGAAGCTCGAGGCGAGGACCCCGTAGAAGGAATTCATCAGGATCTTCACGGCGTTCTGAAGCCCATCGTAGTACTGTCGTTCGGCCTCGGTCGCCGCCTCGGTCATCTTGCGTCGGAGGCGGTCCCGGTCGGCGAGGAGCTCTCTGAGGATCGCCGGTACGACCCCCGCGCGGACGTCGCTCGATAGGAACTTCGCTCCCGAGGGGCTGACGGTGGTGCCCTCGTCGGAGAGGGTGGTGAAGCAGATATTCCTCTGGATGATGATCGACGGATACATCGACTTGAAATCGAGGACCACGACCCATCGGTAGATCCCCGGCTTGATCGTGTGGACGTACCCCCCCTCGATCGGATTCTCCCGACGGAGATGGTGATTCATCGGGACGCCGATCCCGAGGCGGTCCGCCCGAGGGATGAGCATGGCGTCGATGAATTGGGAGGTGCGGCCGTTCAGCCCCTCCTCGAGCGGCAAGTGAGCGACCGTGGCCAAGTCCGCGGCCTTGTCGACGGTCCGAAGCTTCTCCAGGATGCGCAGCGCGAGGTCCGCGTCGTGCTCGCAGTATTCGACGACCCGGTCGGGGTCCTTCGCCCACTCCGCCTCGATGTTCCGCTGGTCGACGTCGAGTTTCTGGTCCCCGAGGAAGGTGCGCGAGACGAACTGCAGGGACTCCTGCTTCGGTCGGAGGTCGCGGCGGACCGCCCACCAGGCGTCCGCGACGACCCGGCCCGACAGCCTCCACAAACGTTCCCCCGCCTCCCGGAACGGTCCGTTGTCGCGACCGAACGGGAGTTCCTCCACCCCCAACGCCTTCGCCCGCTCGAGCACGAGAGGGATGTCGTATCCGCCGATGTTGTATCCGGTGACGACGTCCGCGTCCTCCGACCGGACCGCCTCGGCGAACGATCGGAGCATCGCGGCCTCGTCCGGGCCCCGGAGTCGGAAGGTGGACCGCTGGCCATCCGAGCGGTGCGTCACCCCGCAGATGGTGAAGATCGTGCGGCCCTTGATCGCATTCTCGATGTCGAAGGCCAGGACGGTGAGCGGCGGCCGGAACGGCTCGGAGGGCCGGATGTCCCGGCCCGGCGTGACCGAAACCCGGACCACCCTCGCGGCCCCATACCTCGAGGCGACTTCCGGCGGTTCGGACTCGGCATCGAACTGGACGGTCAACCCCAGACCCTTGTCGTAGAGGAATCGGTGGAAGAACGGGATGTCGCAGGCGAGCACGCTGTGTTCCTCCCCCGGCCGCCGGTAGCGGTCTCGGTACTCCGGAACCCGGAACGGAAAGCGGATCGTCACTCGGATCCGGGCGCGTTCCTTCCCGTCGATCCACGTGGTTCCGGGCTCGACACCGAGCACTTCGGGGTCTGCGTTCAGGCGCTCGAGATCCGACGCCTTCGGCTCGACGAGGTCGAAGTACGGTCGGAACCCGTAGTACCGCGCGACCACCGCCTCCCCGGTTCGGCTCCGGCCGAACAGCTCCAGGACGACCCCGTCCTCGACGGTTTGGTAGGAACCGCCTAGGAGGAAGAGTTCGAACGAGTCCACGACGGGAGGACTCCCCGTCTCGTATTAGCCTCCGCCGGGGGGCCCGGAGAGGAACTCGGACAAAGCCCTCAGGTCGGTCTCCCAACGGACTCGATACTTCGGAGCATGGAGCGCCGCTGCCGGGTGGAGGAGTGGGAACAACGGGGTCGTCCCCCACCGTCGCTCCCGGCCCGCGGCGACTGTGACCGTCGGGGCCGTCGGGTCGAGCGCGGCGAGGGCGTGCGCGCCGAGCGTCACGATCACCTTCGGTTCGAGCAGTACCAGTTGTCGCTCAAGGAACGGTCGGCACTTCCGGGCGGCCTCCGAGAGGAACCGGTTTCCGGGCGGCCGACACTTGACCACGTTGAGGATCCCAAACTCTCCGTCCCGGAGCCCCACCTCGGTGATCGCCTGGTCGAGGCGACGCCCGGACCGACCCACGAACGGGAGTCCGGACCGATCTTCCGCCTCCCCGGGTGCCTCCCCGATGAACAGGACCCGCGGTCTCGGGCCCCCCCGGTAGACCACCACGTGTCGACGCGTCCGGTGCAGCGGGCACCGCCGGCAGGATTCGATCTCTCGACGGAGCGAGACCCAGGCCGCCGTGAACGGGTCCGACGAAGAAGGGGAGGAAGCCCCGCCGGAGCGTAGGGGACCGGGATGCGTTGCCCTCCCGTCCATGCGGACCCCGGCAACGGCTCGGAAGCCATGTAGCTTGGGGCAACCTCGCAGGCCCCAAGCGGGAACTCTCCCTCCCGTTCCCCGACCCGGCCTGTCTGGGACCGATCCGGTCGTTTCCCTGCGGCCTCCGCCTGGATTTTCTCGACGACGACCGCCCTCTCGGCGCGAGACTTAAATAGGGTGGCTCGGTGGCTCGCCCTCTCGGTAGTAGACATGCCACCGCCGCCGTCCGGAATCAACACTGCAGGGAAGCTCCAAGCCCTCCGGCAGCGGAGACGCTGGTCGGACCGGTATTACAAGCGTCGGACCCTTCATCTGAAGGAACGCTCCGACCCGCTCGAGGGCGCGCCCCAAGGCCGGGGGATCGTCATCGAAAAGGTCGGCGTCGAGGCGAAGCAACCGAACTCGGCGATCCGCAAGTGCATCAAGGTCCAGTTGATCAAGAACGGTCGACAGATCACCGCCTTCGCCGTCGGGGATGGCGCGATCAATTTCATCGACGAGCACGATGAGGTACTCGTCGAGGGGATCGGGGGCCGGATGGGGCGGTCCTATGGGGACATCCCCGGGGTCCGGTACAAGGTGATACAAGTAAACGGGGTTTCGCTCGACGAGCTCGTGCGCGGACGGAAGGAGAAGCCGCAGCGATGAGCGGGAATCCGGACTCCTCGTTCCGTCCCCCTCCGGAGAACCCGGACGAGGGCGAGACGATCACCATCGTGCGGCCGGTGCCCCCGCCGCCCCCGCCGTTCCCTCTCCCGCCGCTCTTCGGGAAGTACCCGTTCGAGGGGATCGAGGTGCACGACCCGGGGATCCAGCCGTACCTTTACCTCCATCCGATCTACGCTCCGCACTCCGAGGGGAAGCTCTCGGGTCGCCCGTTCATGAAGACCCACATGCACCTCGTGGAGCGCCTCGCGAACCACTTGATGAAGGGCGGCAAGTTCACGGGGAAGAAGTCGAAGGCCCTCGCCACGGTGCGCAAGGCGTTCGACGAGCTCGCCCAGACCGAGAAACAGAATCCCCTTCAGCTCCTCGTGAACGCGGTCGAGAATGCCGCGCCCCGCGAGGAGGTGACCCGGCTGCAGTTCGGAGGGATCTCCGTCCCGCGCGCCGTGGATGCCTCCCCCGCCCGGCGGGTCAGCGTCGCGATCCGGAACCTCGCACAGGGAGCGATCACCTCCTCCCGCAAGTCCACGACCCCGATCCATTCCTGCCTTGCGAAGGAGATCGCGCTCGCCGCGAAGGGCGACCTGACGAGCTATGCCGTCGGGCGGAAGGAAGAGGTCGAGCGCGTGGCCCAATCGGCTCGGTAGGACCGCCAGAGAGGGAGGGAGCCGATGACGCACATCCGGGCCGAGCTCGCGAAAGCCATCCCCGACATGATGCACAACCTCGACCGCATCCGCAACATCGGGATCGTCGCCCACATCCACCACGGGAAGACGACCCTCTCCGACAACCTGCTCGCTGCGGCCGGGATGATCTCGAACGAGCTCGCCGGCAAGCAGCTCTACCTGAACTTCGACGAACAGGAGCAGGCCCGGCTCCTGACCATCAACAACGCCGACGTGACGATCGTCCACGAGTACGAAGGCGAGCAGCACCTGATCAATCTCATCGACACGCCGGGCCACGTGGACTTCGGCGGCGACGTCACCCGCGCCATGCGGGCGGTCGACGGCGCGGTCGTGGTCGTCTGCGCGGTGGAGGGGGTCATGGCCCAGACGGAGACGGTGCTGCGGCAGGCGCTCCGCGAGAAGGTCAAGCCGGTGCTGTTCATCAACAAGGTCGACCGGGCGATCAAGGAGCTCAAGCTCACCTCCGACTCGATGCAACGGCGCTTCACGACGATCATCACCGAGGTCAACGAACTCATTCGCAAGATGGCCCCGGAGGAGTTTGTCGACGAATGGTCGGTCGACCCGCGCGACGGCTCCGTGGCGTTCGGCTCGGGCTACGAGAACTGGGCGATCAGCGTGCCGTACATGATCAAGACCGGCGTGAAATTCCCGGACATCTTCGATTTCGTCTCGACGGGCCGTTCCAAAGAGATCGCCCAGCGGGCCCGCATCAACGACGTCGTGTTCGACATGGTCGTCAAGCATCTTCCCTCGCCCCGGGTCGCCCAGCGGTACCGGATCCCCAACATCTGGCGTGGCGAGCCGGGCAGTGTCGTCGGCAGGGCGATGTCGGAGACCGATCGGGAGGGGCCGACGACCTTCATGGTGACCGACATAACGATGGACCCGAACGCGGGCGAGATCGCCACCGGCCGGCTCTTCTCCGGTCGGCTCGCAAAGGGGATGGAGCTCCAGGCCGCCGGGACGAAGTCGAAGAACCGCGTTCAGCACGTCTCCCTGTTCATGGGACCGGAGCGCCTCATGGTCGAGGAGGTGACGGCGGGCAATATCGCGGCGGTGATCGGGCTCACCGACGCCTTCGCCGGCACGACCATGACCAACGTGCCCGACATGGTCCCGTTCGAGGAGATCCGTCACGTCTCGGAACCGGTCGTCACCGTCGCGATCGAGCCGAAGCACATGAGCGACCTTCCGAAGCTCATCGAGACGATGCGCAAGATCGGCAAGGAGGACGCGAGCCTGAAGGTCGAGATCAACCCGGAGACCGGCGAGCATCTGCTCTCGGGCATGGGGGAGCTCCACCTCGAGATCACCCAGTTTAGGATCGTCAACGATTACAAGGTGGAGATCTCGGCGTCGAAGCCGATCGTCGTGTACCGGGAGACCGTGGGCGGCCCGGGCGGTCCCTTCGAGGGCAAGTCGCCGAACAAGCACAACAAGTTCTACTTCGAGGTCGAGGCACTGCCGGCGGCGATGGTCACCGCGATCAAGGAGGGCGAGATCGCCCAGGGAAAGTCGTTCAAGGACATCAAGACCCTCGTGACCCGGATGACCGAGTTGGGGATCGAGCGGGACGAGGGCCGGGGGCTCACGGCCGTCGAGGGCACCAACGTCCTGTTCGACGTCACAAAGGGGATCCAGAACCTCAACGAGACCATGGACCTCATCATCGACGCGTTCAAGGAGGCGATGAACCGGGGTCCCCTCGCGAACGAGAAGGTCTACGGTCTCAAGGTGCGCCTCGTGGACGCGAAGCTCCACGAAGACTCGATCCACCGCGGCCCGGCGCAGACGATCCCGGCGGCCCGCTCGGGCATCTACGGGGCCATGTGCCTGGCTGGGCGCGTGCTGCTCGAGCCGCTCCAGAAGGTGACGGTGAACGTCCCGCAGGAGGTCCTGTCGGGGGCCACGCGGGAGATGCAGCGGCGGCGGGGCGAGATCCTGGATATGACGAGCGTCGGCGACCTCCAGACGATCGTCGCGAAGGTCCCGGTCGCGGAGATGTTCGGATTCGCCTCGGACATTCGGAGCGCGACGGCCGGCAAGGTGCTCTGGGCGACAGAGTCGTTGGGTTTCGTGATCATGCCGACGGAGCTCCAGGGCACCGTCGTCGCCGAGGTACGCCAGCGGCGCGGGCTCAAGCCGGAGCCCTACGACGCGAGCTATTACTCCGGCTAGACCGGGAAGGGCGTCCGCCGGGCGTCCCGGAGTCGAGCGTGGCGTCGAGGGTCCGTTGGTGGGCCGAGCCCTTGGGGCCTTCGGCACTCTTGGAGCGGATCGGCCAGGCCCCCTCGCGATCGAGAAGCCAGCGCTTCCTCCACAGGCCAAGTCCGAAGCCGGTCAGCGACCCTTCGGCCCCGACGACCCGATGACACGGGATTACGATCGGGATCGGGTTCCGGCGCATCGCCCCGCCCACGGCCCGCGCCGCGCCGGCGTGGCCGGACCTCCGGGCGAGGGCCGAGTAGGTGATCGTCGTACCGGACGAGACGCCCTGCAACGTGGTCCATACTCCTCGGTCGAACGGCGTGCCCGCCACGAGGTCCACTTCGAGGGTGAACTGGTGTAGATTCCCCCGGAAGTACTCCGCGAGCTGGCCGGGAGGGCTCGTCTTTTCGAAGGGGGGCCGGCGCCGGACCGCTCCCTCGGGCAGGGAGGTGGCCTCCATCCCCCGCTCGAGAAGGTCCACGAGCCGCACGGTCGACCCTCGATACAGTACTCGGAACGACCCGATCGGGGTTGGGACGTCGGCATACACCCAGGGGGCGCCGGAATCGGGAACCGCGGCCTTCGTGGACGTCATCGAAACCCCCCCAATGGGAAGGACCGGATTCCGAGCCGGCGGATAAATCCCATTGCCCCCATCAAGCGCACCGCGTCATCCCGTCCGCCGCCCCTGGGCTAGCTAGACCCACCCTTAGATGAGGAGGAGGAGGGTGCTCGCTCGAGGGGACCCGACAAACCGTGGTTGGTGATCCGGAACTCGGCCGAGGCCTCCCCAAGGGATCGATGCTTGACGAGGACCGCGCGGCGGCGGGCGCCCGTAAGTCGGTCGAGGCGCAGGATCGTCTTCGCCGCGTGGTTGACGAACGTCCCGCCGAGGGGTTCGAGGGATCCGTCGGTCTGGCGGGTCCAGACCTGGTTCGTGAAGAGGACTGGTACCTGCGCGCCGAGGGCCGTCGCCATCAGCTCAGCGAGCTCCTCGACGAGGGCGAGCCGCCCCTCGTCCTCATCGGGACCCGACAGCGATAGCCGGTAGTAGAAGGTCGCCGAATCGAGGACGATGAGACCGACCGGGCGACGCGCTTCCCGGGCCAGGGCTGCCGCGGTCCCCACCGCTTTCGTCTGCTCCTCGAGGTTCTTCGGGGTGGCGAGCAGGAGCCTCTTGAGGACCTGGTCGACCCGCCCGCCCGCGATCGCCTCGAGGCGGTCGACGCTGACCCCCTCGGTATCGATGTAGAAGACCCACCGGTCGGCGAGGGCCAGGCGGACCGCCACCTCGAGGCAGAGGAGGGTCTTGCCGCTCCCGCCCTCCCCGTAGAGCTCCGTCAGGCAATCCGACTCGAGGCCGCCTCCGAGCAGCGCGTCGACCGAGGGGACCCCGGTCGGGCAGCGATCGACCGGCATGGAGGGGTCCCACGCGCCCTCGAGTAGAAAAAGGCGGGCGGCGGCGGCCCGGCCGCGAGCGATGGGCCGGCCCTCGAACCTGATCCTCGACCCAAACGCGAAGTAGGCTCGGGCCTCCCCGAACTCCGGGAGGAAGGGCGACCACCCCCTGGGCGAGTTGACGAACGGGGCGAGGTTGACGGTCTTCGACGGGGCGAGCTCCGTCGGGGGGACGAAGCTACTCGTCGAACAGGCGGATACGCGCCTCCTGCTCGACTTCGGGACCAACTACCAGCGGATGGGCGAGCTCTACGAAGAGTACCTCAAGCCCCGACCGTCGCGGGGGCTTGCGGATTTCCTCGAGGTGGGCTTGCTCCCTCGCCAACGGGGGTGGTACCGACGCGACCTGTTCCCGCCGTACGACTATCCGAACCTCGATGAGGGCTGGGAAGGGGACCGGCCGACGGCGGTCCTGCTCACCCACGGTCACCTCGACCATTGCGGGGCGATCGCCTTCCTGGAACCATCGATCCCGGTCGTCGCCACCCCGATGACCCTCGCGCTCCTGCGCGCCTGGCAGGAATCGGGGCACGCCGACCTGACGACGGAGATCACCTACTACGGCATGCGCGCTCCCGCCGACGCCGGTCCCCGACCGGGCGATTCGCTCTCCGGTCGGCGTCTCGAGTCCGACCGGGAAGCGCCCAAGCGAGGTCGGCCGTTCCAGCTGGTCGGGGAGTTCCCCGGAGCCCTTCGGTCCGAGATCGTCCGTTCGCCGTTCGGCGGCCGCATCGAATACGAGCCTTCGGAGCCGACCCCCGCCGGTCCGCGCCTCGGTGATGTCGCATTCCATACTCAGGAAGTCGACCATTCGGTCTACGGCGCCGCGGGCTTTCTCCTGGAGACGGACGGGGGCGCGGTCGCCTACTCGGGGGACCTTCGCTTCCACGGGGAGCGGGGGGCGCGGACCGAGGCGTTCGTCCGGATGCTCGAGGCGCGCCATCCGGAGGTCCTCGTCGTGGAGGGCACCCGTCTACGAGGGCCCGGGGAGGAGCGCGAGCAACCGATACTGACGGAGGACGACGTCGAGCGAACCTGCCGCGGCGAGGTCGAGCGAGCGGAAGGACGCCTGGTCGTGGCCGACTTCGGGCCGCGGAACGTCGAACGGCTCCGTCGGTTCCGTCGGATCGCCGCGGGAACCGGCCGTTCCCTCGTGCTCACCCCGAAAGATGCCTTCCTGCTCCACGTGCTCCACAGCGCCGACCCCTCCGTTGAGGTCGATGTCGGGGCCGGGGGGATGCGGATCCTCGAGGAGCCGTCCGTTGGACCCGAGCGGGGGTGGCTCCAAGGGGTCCTCCGACGCCACCCAGACGCCTTCCTCAACCCCCGCGACATCGCCGCGGGCCGGGGACGGTACATCCTGTGTTTCAGCTTCTTTGACTGCAACGATCTCGTCGACCTGAAGAAGGAGGGCGCCACCGAGGGAGGACTGTGGCTGTATTCATCGAGTGAGGCCCATGGAGAGGAACAGGAGTTCGACTTCCTTCGATTGCAAAACTGGATCCGATGGGCCGGTATGCGTCAGGTCGGGTTTCGGTACGTAACGGGCCCCTCCGGCGAAGCGCAGCTTTCCTTCGGTCATCCCGAGGACGTAGGCCACCATGCGAGCGGCCATGCGACCGAGGCCGAGCTCGTCGAGTTGATCGTCCGTGCCGGTCCCCGATCGATCGTCCCGGTCCACACGATCCAGAAGCCGCAGCGCTACGAGGAGCTGCTGCGCGCGCGAGGCGCCGCCGTGCGCGTGATCTCCCCCGTCGCGGGCCGGCCTATCACCTGGTGAGACGCGCCCTCTCCGGACCGCGCAGGGCGGCCTAGCGGGCCTTCAGGACCTTCTTGACGTTGGGATGCTCCTTCGTGAAGATCTTCCCACCGCAGTTGTCGCATCGCACCCCGAAGAGGTTCGCATCGCTCGGGAGCGCCTCCCCACAACGTATGCAACGGAACATGCCGACCCGATCCCCCCTATCGACCGACCCGATCAGGCGCTCTCGGATGCGGCCAGGGCCGCCGCGTCCTTCTCGGAGCGGGTGATCGGGGGTGCCGGCGTGAACAGGTACGCGCCCGACGCGAACTTCACGTGGCAGCGACTGCATTCGAAGACGCCGCTCGCGATCCGCGAGACCGTTACTGTGGAGCACTTCGGGCAGGCCGAGTCGAGCTCGCGGGCCCGGTCGAGCTCGAGGACCCTCCGGCGGATCCGGATCCCGTATCGCGGACCCATCCAGCCGGTGTTGCCTACTTTCTTCGTCCGCTTGCTCATCTACGACCCTCGGGCGATCCGACGGAGGCGGTCGCCGTGGGTTATCGCCCGGTCCACGAGCGATTTAACGTCATCGGGCGAGAACGCCCCGATCAATCCCTTCTGCATCGCAACGACCTCCCCCCGCTCGTCGGTAGCGATCGTGAGGCGTCCATGGGCCGCGCTCTCCTCCTCGACCGTCGGGTCGACGACGAGGGTCTCGCCGAGGCGGCAGAACGTCACCTCCACCGGGAAGTGGTTGACCTCGAGCGGGAGGTCGGCGGGGCCGATCCCGAACCGCACGTTCGGGACCGTCGCGTGGGTGAGGGCGCCGAGCGCCGCGAGGGACGCCGCGTCGATCAGATTGCCGGAGTGGTCGAGGATGTGGATGTCGACGAAACAGGTCCAGCACTTCTCCCCGGCGGTCACGCACAGCTTGGTGAGGTCGATCGTCTCGGCGGCCCGGATCGCCCGGTCGACGACCCGGGAGACCTCGATCGCCCTCGGATGGGGGGGCCCCGGCTCGAACATCGGCGAGGAGAGGGGGATGAGCTCGGCGTTCGTCGTCAGCGTCCCGGCGTTCGGAGTGTCCGGATAGGGTTTGCCCGGCTCGAGCTTGACGCCGCAGAGCGCCGTGGTCGCGCCGATCCGTGCCAGGGCAGACCCATCGGCCGACGAGGCGAACCCGGGCTCGACGCTCGCCTTGCGGTAGTCGTCGGGGCCCCGCCCGTCGAGCCGCTTCTGGCGCCGCGCGAGGTCGAGGATGTGGTTCGTGAGGATTTCGGCGGTGACGCTCTCGCTCATGCCGCCATTCCCTCTGCGGCGGGCCCTGGCCCGTCGGTTCGGTACCGATCTCGCAGTGCCTGCTTCATGACCTCGTAGATCTTCCGACACCCCACGACCCCGAGGTCCAGGGCTCGCGCGAGCTCGTCGCGACTCAGATGCCCTTCCATCTGGAGCAGGACGAGCCGACCGGATTGAGGAACGAGTGCCATCGGGAGGTCGGCGGAGCCGAAGTTGTCCTCCTCCTTCTTCAGGTCGAGCACGACGGCGTCGCCGACCTTCCCGACCGCGACCGCTGGAACGAGGTCGACCATCGGGATGCCAGCGTCGGCGAGGGCCACCGAGGCGGCCACGACGCCCGCACAGCGCGTGCCCGCGTTCGCCTGGAGGACCTCGATATAGACGTCGATCGACGTTCGAGGGTACTCCTCGACGAAGATGACCGACTCGAAGGCCTCGGCGATCACCTTGGAGATCTCCTGGGACCGTCGATCGAGTCCGGGCCGTTTTCGCTCATCGACGGAGAAGGCTGCCATATTGTAGCGACACTGGACGATCGCCTTGTTGTTCTCCTGGAGGTGACGTGGATGCACCTCCCTGGGTCCGTAGACGGCCGCCATGACCTTGTTCTGTCCCCACTCGACGAACGCCGATCCATCCGCCTGGTGCAGCGGTCCGGCGGTGATCGCGATCGGGCGCAGTTCGTCGACCTTTCGTCCGTCGATACGTCGGCCGTCCGGGCCGAGCAAGACGGGCACTTCCTTCGCTCCTACGCTTCCCATATTGATTCTCCTTGGACCGTCACTCGTCGCGGGGGGCGTCGTCGACCCCGTCGGAACTCGGACCTTCGCCGTCCCGGGCAACCCAGTCGTCCTTACCCGGACCCGCTGGAGGTCCCTCGGCCTGGATGGGCCGCTCTCCGTCTGGAAGCTCGGTGGAGCGCAGGTAGCTCGTGACCCGCTCGGTCAGGCCCCGGCGTTGGCCCTCTTCCTCGATCAGGCGCAGGCTCTCCTGCACCCGATGGATCGCGTCCTCGGTGCCGTCGACCCAGATCCGTCCGTTCTGCCCCACGGCGATCTTGGCGCCCGTGTGGCGGGTCAAGGTCGAGATCATCGACCCGGCGCGCCCGATGATCCGCGGCACGCGCGCCGGAGAGACCGTCACGATGGTCCCCCCTTCGAGCTTGCCCAGTCCCTCGCCGTTCATGGTGACGCCGATACGGCCCGTCGCGTCGAGGTTCTCGACCGCGACGACGACCGAGTCGCCGACCTTGAGGTACTGCTCGGTCTCGCCGAAATCGATCTTCCACGGGGTGCCGGTCATGTGCAGTGGGGCCCAGCGGGGCGCCCCGATGTCGAGCAGCCAGAACGTCCCTTGGACGTCCGTGACGGTCCCGACGACCACGTCGTTGGTCTGGGGGATGTAGCGGCCGGAGAGGGCAACGACCCGGACGATCGGCGGCCGTTTCGAGACAAACCCGAGAACGCTCGCGTACGTGTGACCCTGGACCCGATAGGTCCCGGGACCCGGCTTCAGACCTGCCGCGGCGATCTCCTCGCCGGGCAGAACTAGTTCTCGTTCCTCATCCGACGGCGAGGGCGCACCCTCGCGGCCACGTCCGGGGTGGCCCGGTCGATGTCCGTTACCCATTGTACTGCGTACACCGGGCCGCCGACCGGCGTACTCTATTTAACAAGGGTGGTCTCGGCGGCGCCCTTCGTCTTCGCGTTGAGCTTCTCGTACAATTCCGTCTGAACTCCGCCGGGGATCTCGAGCACGGCAGACCAGGCGCCGTCGGGGAGCCACTGCTCGTCGTACATCCGGCCCATGCCCTTGAGGTCTCCAATCACGCGGGGATAATGCTGTGCCGGAACCTTGATCCGGACGCGGACCACGTCGAGGCGGATCGGCAGGATCGGGCGGAGCAAGGCGAGCACCTCCTGAACCTGCTGGTCGGCCGGTCGGAACGGGTCGATGTGCACCTTCGCTTCGGTCATGGCCGCCTCGATCCGATTGGGAGGGTGGGGCGCTCCCGTCTGCGGGTTCAAGGCGTTGCGAGCGATCGCGGCGACGATCTGCCGGCGTTTCGCCTCCTGAAGCGTGTGCCGCTGTTCGGTGGTGACCTGGACCTCCCCGTGCAGGATGATCTGGAGCGCGATCGCCGCGACGTCGTGGGTATGGAACGTCTTGTCGAGGTGTTCCACCGAGACCTTGTCGCCCTTCTTCACGTCCTTGAAGACCTGGTCGAGCGCGAGCTTGTCGGAGAGGTCGACCTTGCGACCGTCCTTGATCGCCTGGACGGCCTCGGGGTCGACCAGGACCTCGAACTTCGAGCCTTGCGTCTCCCAGCGAGCGACCACCGCATCCTCGACGTCGACCATCGTTCACTCGCCCCGAGACGGGGTCGGCCCTCCGGCCTAGGCGCGACCGGGCTTCGCCCCGATCGGGGGAAGTCGGGCAACGTACTTCTGGATTTCCTCGGCCCCAAGCCGCCGGGCTCCCCGCTCCCGGTCGATCGTCAGGACCTCGACCTGTCCCAGGTTCGTAGTGTCCTCGAGCGAGCGTCGGAGTCCCTCAAGCGCGAGGAGCACCGCATCCTCCGAGTCAAGGTTCGGGCGGTACTTCTGCTCGAAGAGCTCCATCGCGGGGCCCTTGTTGCCGCCGGTGCTCGTCGCTCGAAAGCTGGTGAGCGAGCCGGACGGCTCGGTTTCGAAGAGGCGCACGCCCCCCTCGTCGAACCCGCCCACGAGGAGGGCGGTCCCGAACGGACGGACTCCGCCGAACTGGGTGTATTGTTGCTTGTAGTCGCAGATCCGCCGGGCCATGAGCTCGACGCTGATGGGCTCAGAATAGGTCACCCGGTTGATCTGGGCGGCCAGCCGGGCGTAGTCGACCAGGACTCGGGCGTCGGCGACGAGCCCGGCGGTCGCGCACGCGATGTGCTCATCGATGAGGTGGATCTTCTCAAGGCTCGCGAGCTCGGCGAGACCCGGGTTCGGTATCCGCCGGTCTGCGACGAGGGCGACGCCGTCGGCGTAGACCACTCCCGCGGTTGTCGCGCCCCGTCGGACCGCCTCGCGGGCGTACTCGACCTGGAACAGCCTTCCGTCGGGCGAGAACACCGTGATGGCGCGGTCGTAGGCCATCTGGCCGGGTTGCATTTCCATGGGCTAGATTCCCTCCGGAGCGGACGGGGCACTAACGGTCACCATATAAGCGGTCCCGCAGGGATTACGCCGAGGTAGCCTACGCGGCCTCCCCCCGCACGCTCAAGTCGACGTCGGTGGGTGCCGGGGCGTGAGCTCGAACGAGGGATCCGGAGCGGCCGCGACCGGCGGCCGTCGGCTCGCGGACGCGCGATCCGTCTACCTCCGATCGGCGGCTGAGCAGGGGATCGAATGGTACCCCTGGGGTCCGGAGCCCTTCGAGCTCGCAAAGCAACTGAACCGCCCCGTCCTCCTCGACATCGGCGCCGCGTGGTGCCATTGGTGCCACGTAATGGACGAAGGGACCTACTCCGACTCAGAGGTCGTCCGCCTGATCAACGAACACTTCATCGCGGTCAAGGTCGACCGGGATGAGCATCCCGAGGTCGACCGACGGTACCAGCGGCAAGTGGGGGCGCTCTCCGGGGAGGGCGGATGGCCGCTCACCGGATTCCTAACGCCCTCGGGAGAGACGTTCCTCGGCGGGACGTATTTCCCTCCCGACGAGGGCCACGGACGACCGGGATTCCGTCGAGTCCTCGGGGAGGTCGACCGGCTTTGGAGGGAGGAGCCGGACCAGGTCCGACAGAATACCCAGGCCGTCTCGGAATCCCTAGAACGCCTACGCTCGTTCGGTGGGGGATCGAAACGCCCGAACGCCGGTGTCTCGCTCGTCGCCCAGGTCCGGGAGAACCTGTCGAGTTCCTACGACCCGGTCCATGGGGGGTTCGGCCACGCCCCCAAGTTCCCCCACCCCACCGCCGTCTCCTTCCTCCTTTGGGACGGCTTCGCGACCGGGGAAAATCGATCGGTCGTGCGCGCCGGAGAGACCCTCCTCCGAATGGCGGACGGAGGAATGTATGACCAGTTGGGGGGCGGCTTCCACCGGTATTCGGTCGACGAGGGCTGGCACATTCCCCACTTCGAGAAGATGGGAATCGACAACGCGGCCCTCCTCTCGGCCTACACAGAGGGCGCGCGTCGGTTTGACGAACCCCGGTTCGTCGAAACGGTCCGAGGAACGGTCGGATGGATCCGCGAGGTTCTCGAAGATCCGAGCGGTGGCTTTGGATCGAGCCAGGATGCCGACAATGCGCCGGGCGACGACGGCCGCTACTTCACCTGGACTCGACCGGAGCTCAAGGAGGTCCTCGAGCCGGTCGACCGCAAGCTCGTCGCGCGGTTCTTCGGGGTCGGTACCGAAGGAAGGATGCATCACGACCCGGAGCAGAACGTCCTATTCCGCCTGGTACCCATCGAGGAGGCCGCCCAAGGACTCGACCTCGGCGATCTCGGGGCCCTCCCACGACTGGCCCGCGCGGTCGGCGTGCTGAAGCGGGCCCGTCAACGGCGACCCACCCCAGCCGTCGACCGTGCCCGCTATGCGAGCATCAACGGTCCGATACTCGGGGCGCTCGCTCAAGCGAGCCGGGCCCTCGACGACCCATCGATGCTCGCCACGGCGCGACGGGCAGCTGACACCTTCCTCGATCGGGCGTACGAACCGGAACGGGGCATCGCGCATCGATTGGACTCCGAAGGTGCGTTCGGTTTTGGCCGGCTTGAAGACAACGCGGCGTTCGCCTACGGGCTCGTCGAGCTCGCGGGAGCGACGGCCGAGGCCCGCTACGCGAGCGCAGCCGGGGCGATCCTCGACCTGATCGACAAGGCCTTTCGGTCTGACTCCGGCCTGCTTTCCGACATCGCCCCGACTCTCTACGACGGGCCGATGGTCGGTGCGCTCGAGGACCGGGTCTATCCGGTCGAGGACACCCCGCACCTGTCCCCGAACTCGACCGCGGCCCTTGCGCTCCTCCGATACGGCTCCCTCACCCAGCCGGAGAAGCCGTTCGACCGGGCGCGCTCCCTCCTCGCCGCGTTGGCCCCGCGCTTGGACGGCGCGGGGCTGTTCGGCTCCGGTGCGGCGCTCGCCCTTGGGCTTCTATCGACCCCTTCGGCGCGTATCGTCGTCGAAGGCTCGGGGCCCGAGTCGGACGCCCTGGTCCGGGCGGCGAACCGCACCTGGCACCCCAACCTGTGGGTCTTTCGAGGTCTTCCTCCCGAACCGTTCTCTCTTCCCGAGGAGCTTCGAGCCGGGAATCGAGAAGCCGGCGCCGCGCGGGCCCTCGTCTGCTTCGGACAGCGATGCCTGGCGCCCATCTCCGATCCCGCGGCACTCCGTACGGCGATCGAAGAGGCAGACCGGCCTACCGGATAGGCAGCGTTCCGAGGTCCGTGCCGTCGAGCAGGTAGGCGCGGGCCACCCCGCGCGATAGGAAGCGCGAGAACAGGAACGACCGTCCGGGGCTCGGCCGTCGACGATTGAGCGCCTCGGTCCCCGCGATCGGGTTGAACGCCGGAACTACGATCATCTCCCGCGCCTCGATCGGCGCGTGGCGGGGCGGTCGCTTGGGTGGGGGCCCCGCCTTCGGGAAGGAGACCCGGACCCAACACCGCTGCTTGCCCTTCGCGTCGTCCGCCGAGGGGGCAAGCCGGTATCCCGGATGAAGGTGGCCGGCGACGAGATACTGGGAGCGGAGCACCTCATCGCTCGGCCATCGATGCCCGTGAAAGACCCCCACGCCATCGATGATGGCTCCGCTGGCCGGGTGCACGACGACCTCGCGGGGCAGGAACGGAACGAGGCCCACGTCGTGATTCCCGAGCACCACATCGACCTCGAGTCCCTCCGACAGGAGCTGGGCGAAGAACTCGAACACCACCGGTCGAAGGGCTCTGGGAGTACCGACGATGGGGTGTTTGACGTCGCCGGCGATGACGATCTGAGCGGCGTCGAACTTCCGGGCGCAATCGAGCAACGTCTGGACCAGGATGAGCGCGGAGGCCTCGGGCGGGCCGCGGCCGAGACGCTCGTTCCCGCCGAGCCCGAGGTGGAGGTCCGCGAGGAGCAGAGCGGGGTGTGCTCGAGGTCCGTCCAGCCGCAGGATAGGGGATTGCGGAATCGGAGTCAATCGCGCCGGCGGCACAGGGCGCTCGAGCGGCGTGGTCCCTTCACCGTTCCGAACCGGAGGGCGAGCCGGGCGCCGCGCGGGGCATACATGTTCATTTATATAGACGGCGCCATGAAATCGTCGGAGCCATGCCGAAGGACCGGGAGCGCGAGCGGACGATCGAGCGGATCCGCACCCGCCTGGAGACGTCCGGGTTCTACGTCTCGGACGCCCACCACATCCGGCCGACCGCGTTCGACCTGATGGCCCGCCGGGACTCCCTCCTTCTCATCCTCAAGATTCTGAAGAACATCGACGCGCTCGACTCCTCCGAGGCGAAGCGCCTCCACGATCTCGCGTCCCTCTTCGCGGCGACCGTGATCCTCGTCGGCAAGAACTCAGGGGCCACGCCGCTCGAGCCCGGGGTCGTCTACAGCCGATACGACATCCCGATCCTCGTCGAGGAGAGCCTCGAGGAGTACTTCGCGAAAGGAGTGCCACCGTTCCTATTCTCTAGCCCAGGCGGAATCTTCGCCCGGATCGATGGGACCCGGTTGCGAGAGCTCCGGGACCTCCACCGACTTTCCCTCGGTGCCCTCGCGACGATCGCGGGGGTCAGCCGACGCACGATCCAACTGTACGAGGAGGGAGGCGGAGCCGAGACCTCGATCGTGGAACGGATCGAACGGTACATGGGCGAGCCGATCGCGATGCCTATCGACTTCTTCCACCCAGCCCGGCCGGGAGTTCGGGGCGGGCGCGGCCCATCGAAGTCATCCGAGGAGGGCAGCCGAGGGACCGGCCCGGCGCCCGAACGAGACGCGCATCGGCTTCGCACCGGCGACCCGTTCCGAGACACGGTCTTGCAGAAGCTGGACGGCATGGGATGGGATGTGGTGGTCACGGTTCGCTGCCCGTTCGATGCCTTCAGTTCCGGTTCGATGCGCGGCGAGGAGGAGATCCTGATCACTGCGGTGGGATCTCTCCGAAGCGCCCAGCACCGGGCCGACCTCCTCCAGCAGATCGCTCGAGTCGCGGAGGGCCACGCCCTGTTCATCGTCGGCGGGAGCCCGACGCGCCGGTCGATCGAAGGGCTCCCGATCCTGACCATGCATGAGCTCCGACGTCACCGGGACCCCCAGGAGCTCATGGACGACCTCACCGAACGCGAAAGCGCGTGATCGACGCCCGCGTCACGAGTGGGGCGGAGTACCTCGTCCTCGGCGCCGTTCGAGGGCTCGCGGCCGATGCGGCCCGGATCGGGCCTGCGCTCGATGGGTTCCGTCCGGTGCTCGTCGCGCTCGCTCTCTCCGAGGACGAATACCGGGGGATCCGAGAGTACTTCGTCGTTCCCGCGGTCGAACCGCTCGTCTCGTTGACCGGGAACGAGGTCGCCGAGATCCGGGGGCTCGCTCGGTACGGGGAGGTCCGAGTGCCGAACCCCACCTGGGCCGCGACGATCGCGTGGGGCCTCGAGCGCGGTGTACCGGTTGAGCCCGTCGACCCGTCTGACGAGACGTATGCGACCATGTTCACGGACCATATCGGCTACCCCGAGCTCGTACGACGAACGCTCCGAGAGCGGTCCCTGACCCGCCGCCCGCCGACCCCGCCTACGCCGGACGAGTTCGCGCTCGAGTGGTCTGCCCGGATCTCTTCGAAGGGGGGGTCCGCCCGTCTGGCCGCGGCCCGCGACGCGGCGGCGGTCGGTGCCGTGCGGCGGTTCGCGACCCGGGGAGGGCGCATCGCCGTCATCGTCGACCGGGAGCGCTTCGATGGCGTCGTTGGGCTTCTTCAGCGCTCCGAGGGGACGGGGCGGAGCTCGGTGCCCGGTTAGTTCAGGATTCGCGGGAGAGGATGCGTTCGAGCATCGTCCGGCCGGCAGTCCGGAACTCCTCGAGCGTCCCCTCGTTCGTGAGCATCCCGTCGGCGAGGGTGAAGGCGTTGCCGATCCCCCACTTGAGTTCCCGACGGTCCCGGTCGTAGAACTCTTGCAGGTTCTGTCCGTCGTCGCCGCGGGCGCGGCGGATCAGCCGCTCGTACCGGGTCTCTGGCGCCGAGTAGATGCCGAGCACGAACAGGTCCCCGAAATGGTGGCGGAACACCGTCACCTCGGCGTCCGACCGACACCCGTCGACCAGCATCTTCGTCTCGATGAGCTTGGGGACGGCGCGCTGGGCCCAGACCCCGGGACCGTGCTTCTCGCGCTCCTCGTTGGCGACCCGGGCGATGTTGGCGTTGTTGATGGGGAAGCCCCGACGGCGGGTCTCGTCCCGCACGAGGTCCCCCATTTTCAGGGTCGCAAGGCCGAGGCGTCCGGCGATCTCGAGGAGCTCGTCCTTGCCCGACCCGGGCATGCCGACCGAGACGATCAGTTTCATGCCGGGCCCGGCGGACGACTGGGCTCGTTCGGAGGCGCCGAGGGGCCCACCCGCGCCGAGACCTCGCCTTCCGTAGCCAATTGGAGACGGTCCGCGCGTTGTCGGAAGCTCGAGGCCTCCTGCTCCTCGAGGCGCGATATCTCGAGAAGCCGGTCGACCTTGACCTTGAGTTCGGCGCTCTTCTGAGTCCGCTGGGCCGCCCGGTGCTCGAGCGTGCGGGACTTGTGCTGCAGGTTGATGATCTTCTGCTGGAGCTTGCGCATTCTCACCTGCAGGCTCGTGATATCCGAACTGAGGGCGATGCCCACCGCTCGTTGGCGGCCGGTCTGAATATCGCGCTCGAGCTGGGTGATCTCCTGCTGCACCTCGGGCACCTTCTCGAGCACCTGCTGCGACTTCTCCCTCAGGATCGTCGCTCCGTGACGGAGCCGCTCGATCCGGGTCTGGATCCGGGCGGCCCGCTGTTGCGCCCTGGAAGACTGTCGGTCGTGCTTGGCCGCGACCTCCCGAAGCTTCGTGATGTCCGCATACCCTTGGCCGAGCCATCGGGATTCCCGGTGCATCGTGGGGGAGGGGGCGCCGGGACCGGGAGTACCGCCCGGGGTCGCCATGAACGGATGTATGAGGGAGCGGGGAATAAAACCGTTCCGCGCGTCGGACCGGGTCCGTCCGAACGGCAAGCCGCTGAACGCCGAGGACTACGGGGGAATCGCGTCGACGAAATGGTGGGCGATGAGGTGCGCGAGGACCCGGTCCGTAGCAGCGTCGGCCGAGATGCGAGCCGTGTCCAGTGTCAGGTCCGGGTTCAGCGGTTCTTCGAACGGGTCATCGAGACCCGTCAGGTGCGCGAGCGATCCCGCGTGACCCTGCCGATAGAGGCCCCGCGGTTCCCGTTTCTCACAGACGTCGATCGGGCAGCTCAGCCACACCTCGACAAACCGCGCCCCGCACGCCGCTCGGGCGGCTTGGCGGCTCGTTTCATACGGGGTGATCATTGCGACGAGGACCCTCACGCCATGGCGGGAGAGGATGCGCGCCAGCTGGCTCACTCGTCGGGCGTGGGTCTCTCGATCCCTTCGGGAGTAACCGAGCTCCGGGAAGAACGCTTCGCGCACCTGTTGCCCATCGAGGACCTCCGCGCCTCCCGGCGTCCTGGCCAGGCGCTGGGCCACGGCGTTGGAGAGGGTGGTCTTTCCCGCGCCGGGAAGTCCTTCGATCCAGACCACGAATCCCTCCGACCCGACGCTCGGCGGGGCCGGAGTGGTCGCGGCCGGTGCGGACACCGAGTTCATCGTTCCCCTTGGATTGTGTTCATGTTTAGGGTTCACCGGCCCAGGTCGCGGGGGGTTTCCCGGAGACTGCTCGATAATATAGGCCTCCCCGGCCCCCCAAAGGGGCGCGGATGATGAAGGGGGTCAACCCTGCGTACTACAGCCTGCCGTTCCTCCTAGCTTTCGGGCTTTCTGCGGTAATGCTGCTTACAGACACGAACCTACGGATCGATTTCGGTGCCATCCAGAGCGGGTACTACTCGCACTGGTATGTCGTCCTAGTCATGGGCCTCGCGGACTTGGTCGGACCGGGACTGCTTCTAGCCACCCGGTCTCGGACCTCAGTGAAGCTGGGCGTGTTGGGGTCGGGCCCTCTCTTCGCGATCTGGGTCGGCGATATCTTCACTTACAGCCAGGGGGGCTTCGGGTCGGCCACCTCGTTTGCGAACTACCTGTTTGAAATCACCTACTACGGCGGAGATGTGCGCTACCTCTACGATGCGATCCTCGCGGTCTACCTCATCACCTTCCTCCTCGGACTCACTCTCCTCCTTACGAGCCGCCCTGGATCGAAGGCGCCAACCCAAGCCTGGGTCGGAGCTGGCTCGAAACCTCCCTCTCCTCCGGCTTGATAGCCGCCCTTCGGGGCGGGGTCGGAGCCAGCCGGCATTCGAATCGAGGGATCTGCGATCCGGCGCGGCCTCCGCTTCGCTCAGGCGACCGGAGACGACTAGGCACTGCTGAACCCCGGACAAGACGCAGCGCAAGAGCCCCCGACCCGAGGGCAGGCGAACCGGGCGAGCTGGCCCTACGGCAACGAACGGGAGGGGAACGCGTTCCCGGGAACGGTTCAACGCGATCTCAACCACGCTCTCCGGACGGCTTGAACGCTTGCATCGGAATGGGCCGAGGGCCGCCCGATCTCCCACCGTCGGGATGCGACCTCGGGGTGCAGGGTGTCCTAACGGGCGGCCCGGTGAGTGGGATAGGCTGGCCGGTCCAATAATCAAGTTAATTAAGTGCCCGCGGGCTTACCCTTCCTGATGCGGCGCGCCCCGGCGGTCCATCTAGTGGGGCAGGAGCGTCGTCGCCTGGTAAGCCTCGTCCGCGCTCACGCGACCCCGAGTCGGATCGCATTCCGGGCCCGCGTCGTCCTGATGGCCGCCGACGGGCTAGAAAATCGTCTGATCGCGAAGGAACTCCGGTCCAGTTCCGGGACCGTCGGGGTCTGGCGGAAGCGGTTCTTGATGCAGCGGATCCCGGGCATTGAGAAGGACGCCCCAAGACCCGGCCGACCGCCGTTCATTCCCACCTCCACGATCCAACTCATCGTTCGAGCGAGCCACGGCCGCTCCTCCGACGCTGCCGCGCAGTGGTCTGCGCGTCGGTTGGCGAAGTCATTCGGCGTAAGCAAGACAACGGTCCTGCGAGTCTGGAAGGCTCACCGGATCTCGCGGTCGGCACCGGGACCCCCGGTCGGACCCGCCCCCACACCCGTGTTCGCGGACAAGGTCAGCGATTTCGTCGGCCTCTACCTCAATCCGCCCGAACGCGCGATGGCCTTCTCGGTGGATGAACGGACCCGGGAGCCGGCCCCGGTTCGACCGGCCCGTACCGCCAGCGGATCTCCCCCAAGGGACCCGGCGCTCGAGTTTCGAACCTTCCTTCAGGCCGTCGACCGGGAGACCCCGAAGCTGCTGGACGTTCATCTCCTCGTGGACAGCCGCCTCACCGCCTCCGCGCCGTCCGTCCGTCGTTGGCTCGTCGGGCACCCGCGGTTCTACCTCCACCTGCTCCCCTCCGGACGATCGCCCCCGAATTTGATCGACCGCCTGCTTCGGGAGTTCACGAGGAAACGGATACGGCCGGCCACCCCGGAGAGCGCCGCGCGTCTTCACGGGGCGGTAAAGCGGTATTTTGGCACCCTCGATGGATCCCAAGGCCCGTTCATCTGGACCGCGACCGCGGACGAGATCCGCACCCGCTCGGCTTCGCGTCCGAATACAGCTGGTTATTATTGGACCAGTCCTTAACGTTTAAGCGGCCCTCCGGTCTAGTTCCCTCGATGAGACCGCACGGGACCCATGGGCGGCACGGGGTCGGGAGCCGTCACGGGCTGGGACCTCGTTTCGGTCGACTCGCATCCAGCGGCGGGTGCCCTCCATTCGGTCGCCCGGCGGGGGGGCGGTCATGACGGGTCGCGCGGGCGACGATCCCGCGGTGCGTCGGCCACCCGACGACCTGGGTCCGATGCCCCCCTTCCGACATCGAGACAGGGACCGTTCGTTACGGTGGGCGATGATCGGCGCGCTGGCCGTCATCGTGGCCGTCATCGGGGCGGGGTTGCCCCTCGGATGGTTCTCCTACCCGCCGAGCAACTGTTCGAGCGGCGTGACGCTCGATGGAGAGGGAGCGAGCCTCCTCCTCCCGCTCATGAGCGAATGGGAAGGCGCATTCCGCGCGAACGGCTCGGACGCGGTCAACTACAATCCGGCAGGAGCCGGTGCCGCCATTTCGAGCCTCTCGGCGCGCGCCGTGGATTTCGCGGCGACGGACGAACCTCTTTCCGCGAGCGAATACAAAGGCATGCCAGGGACCGTGCTCACGCTCCCTGTGACCGGGGGTGCGCTGGCGATCGTGTACCATCTGCCGGGGGTCGTCGCTCCGCTCGAGCTTAGCGGCGATGTTCTCGCCAACGTCTACCTCGGGACCGTCGCCCGATGGGACGACTCGGCGATCCGTTCCCTGAATCCCGGGGTCGTGCTCCCCTCTCAAACGATCATCACGGTACACCGTTCCGATGCGGCCGGTACGACCTATGTGTTGACGGACTATCTATCGGAGGACAGCTCGACGTGGAAGGAGGGACCCGGAACGGGTCTCCAGCCGAGCTGGCCGTCGTCTCCCGAGCAGCACGCGGAGCAGGGCAACTCCAAGGTGGTGCAGTACGTCGCGGCGACCCCGTACTCGGTCGGATACGCCGACCTCACCGATGTGCTGGGCACGCCGGGGCTACAGTACGCGAGGATGGAGAACCCGGCCCAGAACTTCGTGTTGCCGACTGCGTTAGACACCGCCTCGGCGATCGCGGACCGGTCGAGGAACACGACCTTCCCCTCCGCCTCCGGATCCTGGTCGAACATCAGCATGGTGAACTCGCCGGCGCCAGGCGACTACCCGCTCGCGACGCTGTCGTACTTTCTCACGTTCCAGACTGCCGAACTGGGCCTCCATTCGAGTCTCGCCAGGACCGACGCGATCCAACAATGGCTCCATTGGGTCCTCCAGGCGGGGCAGGCCCTCTCCGGCGGCCTGGACTACGCGACCCTCCCCTCCAACCTCGTAGCGCTCGACGAGGCCGCCATCGGGACCATCACGTTTGACGGCAACACAGTCTCCTGCGGATTGCACTGAGGCCCCGCCGTACGACCCGGCGGGCCGGCCACCGACCCCGGCGGGGCGTCAGTCCGACCGGAGGCTGCGGCTCGTAGGACTGAACCGGATCGGTCGGGCGTTCCATGGCCTCGCGATCGCGACCGCAGCGGGGGTCGTCGCCCTCCTCGGCGCGGTCGTGCTGGTCCTCTTGGAGGCGTCCGGTGGCTCCTCCGCCAGAACCGGGCCGGCTTTCCTAGTGGGTCAGACCTGGGACCCGGTGCACAACGTCTACGGCGCTCTCCCGGCGATCTCTGGGACGATCGCGACGAGCGGCCTCGCACTTCTCTTTGCCGTCCCGGTCGCCATCGGTGTCGCGATCTTCTTGACGGAATTCGTCCCCCGCCGACTTCGGGAACCGATCGCCGCGCTGGTCGACCTCTCGGCGGCGGTTCCCTCGGTGGTCTGGGGGTTCTGGGCCATCTTGGTCGTCGCACCCTTCGTCGGACACAGCGTCGAGCCCGTGCTCGCCCGCTGGACGGGCGGAGCGGGGCCGTTCGCCCGACCACCGACCGGATTCGACGTCCTGAGCGCCAGTGTCGTCCTGGCGATCATGGTGCTTCCGACAATCTCCGCGATCAGCCGGTCGGCGCTCGGGGCCGTGCCGAGGAGCCAGCGCGAGGCGGCGCTCTCGTTGGGCGCGACCCGCTCGGAAGCGGCATGGCTCTCCGTCCTGCGACCCGCTCGCTCTGGGATCGTCGCCGGCATCCTACTCGGGTTCGGGCGAGCCGCCGGGGAGGCGGTCATCGTGGTGGGCCTGATCGGGAACGTCTACGCGTTGCCCACATCCCTCTTCGCCCAGGGCCAGACCATCGCCGGCGAGATCCTTAACGACCTCAATTCGGGGCTCCCGCCGGAGCGGAGCGCTCTCGTCGAGCTGGGCCTCCTTCTGCTGGTCGTCACGGTGCTCGTGCAGCTCGCCGCGCGAGGTATCGTTCGCTGGGCCGAAGCGAGCCGTCCCCGTTTCGGTTCCGACCGGTCCGGGCGAGCGACCCGGATCTTGCGCGAGTTCGGATCAGGAGGTCTTCCGCCCGACCCCGGGCCCGGTGCTCCGGCGGCTCCGGGACGGCGCCCTCACCCACGAACCCGCCCGGGGCATCGTCGCATCGTGCGGCGGGCGAGGGGGATCGCCGCGGTCGCGCTCACCGGGGCCGCCACGACGTTGGCTCTCCTGCCCCTCGTCAGCGTGCTCGGCACGGCCATCTCCTTCGGGGGTGTCGCGGCCGTGCACCCCTCCTTCTACACGAGCGAGCTTCCTGCCGCCTGCCCGGCAATCGCTCAGGCCTCCTGCCCGATCGGGGGGATCGGCCCGGCGATCCAGGGAACGCTTCTGCTCGTCGGACTGGCATCCCTCGTCGCCGTGCCGGTTGGAATCCTCGCCGGGGTGTACCTTTCCGAGTACGGTCGAGGCCGAGGGACCTCGATCGTCCGGCTCGCGGCCGACCTTCTCGTCGGGATCCCCTCGGTGCTGATCGGCCTGTTCGTCGTCGTTGTCCTGTTACAGGGGGCGCCGGCGCTCGACAACACCGCCCTCGCGGGAGCGCTCGCGCTCGGCGTACTGATGGTCCCGATCGTGACCCGTGCGACCGAAGAGGCCCTGAAGGCCGTGCCGCAGGCCGCTCGGGAGGCGGCCCTCGCGCTCGGGTTCCCCCGTCACCGCGCCACCATCCGGGTGGTCCTCCCCTCGGCCCGCTACGGCCTCATCACGGGGATCTTCCTCGCGGTCGCCCGCGCCGGAGGCGAGACGGCGGCCGTGGTCTTGACCGCGTTCGGAAGCCCGTATTGGTTCGCGGGTCTGAACCACCCGGTCTCCTCCCTGACCTTGGTGATCTTCGAGCAGGGATCTCAATCGTCCTACTCGAATTGGCAGGCGGATGCATGGGGGGCCGCGCTCGTTCTACTCGTGTTGATGCTCGGAGTGAGCGTCGCCGCCCGCCTGATGGCGCGCGGTGCCACTCGCCCCGACCCGGAGGCGTGATCTCATGAGCGGCAAGCTGAACGTGGACGGGCTCAACGCCTGGTACGGTCGCCAACAGGTGCTCTACGACCTCACCCTCGACCTGCCCGAAAGCGGCGTGACGGCCGTCATTGGCCCCTCGGGATGCGGCAAGACCACCTTCCTGCGGTGTCTGAACCGCCTCCACGACGAGCTCCCCGGCGCCCGGGTCGACGGGCGCGTCCTTCTCGACGGCACGGACGTCCGTCGGCTGGAGGCGACCGAGGTGCGCGCCCGGATCGGCATGGTCTTCCAGAAGCCGACCCCGTTCTCGCACATGTCGATCTACGAGAACGTCGCCGCCGGGCCCCGACTCCTCGGTCTCCACCGGCGCGAGGACCTCGACCGGGCGGTCTGGGCGAGTCTCGTGCGGGCCGGGCTCTGGGAGGAGGTGCGCGACGACGTCGATGCCTTGGGCACGAGCCTCTCCGGGGGTCAGCAGCAACGCCTGTGCATCGCCCGAGCGATCGCGGTCGAACCGGAGGTGCTGCTCATGGACGAACCCTGCTCCGCGCTCGACCCGATCGCGACCGCGAAGGTGGAGCGGCTCATCGCCGAGCTCAAGGAGCGCTACACGATCGTCATCGTGACGCATAACCTCCCCCAGGCCCGTCGGGTCTCCGACCGCACCGCGTTCTTCTACCTCGGCAAGGTGGTCGAGTTCGACCGGACTTCGGCCGTGTTCGACCATCCGAAAGAGGCGTTGACCGAGAACTACGTCCAGGGCCGGTTCGGCTAGCCGGCGCGACGGGGTCGGGGAAACCGGATCGCTGCGCGCACTGTCTCGATCAGACGATCCAGCTCGACGCGTTCTTGGGCCCTGGAGTCCCGGTCCCTCAGGGTGACGGTCCGAACCGCCCCGTTGAGGAGGCTTTCGCCGTCGACGGTGACGCAGAACGGGGTTCCGGCCTCGTCCATCCGAGCATACCGCTTGCCGATCGTTCCGGCGGCATCGTATCTCGCCCGCAGTCCTTCCGAGAGGAGACGCTCATAGACGCCGAGCGCGGCGGCCCCGTGCTCCTTCGGGAGAAGCGGGAAGACTCCGACGGTCACCGGGGCGAGGTGAGAGGGGATGCGCCAAAGTACGCGGTCGTCGGCGTTCGCGAGCCCTAGGTCGGCGAGCGCCCAAAGATTCCGGTCCACGCCGAAGGTGATCTCGAGGACGTGAGGCACGGCGCGCACGCCGGACGGCAGGAGGACCTTCGGGTCGTGCCGCGATCCCTCGCCGTGGCGCGTCAGGTCGTAGTCCCCGCGGTAGTGCACCGCCCCCACCTCGCGATATCCCCCGAGCGAATCCAGTCGCACCTCGACGTCGAACTGGATCCGGTTGTAGAACGCCCGCTCTGAGTCGGACTTCTCGTAGAAGCGGAGGACGGACTCCGGATACCCCAGCGACTCCCGATAGAACCGCAGGGTCTGGGCGAGGTGGTAGACGTAGAACTCCGGGAGGCCCCCGGCACCCACGAGGTCGGACGCGGGCACGCTCGAGGGCGAACCCTCTCCGCGGTCCCGATCGGCGACCCGCAGGACGGGTATCGTCGACTGGGACACGGACGCAAAGTCGACCGGGAACCCGGAGGGGTCGAAGAAGACCTGGAGCTCGGCCTGCGTGAAGGCCCGCATCCGGAACAAGACCTGTCGAGGGGCGATCTCGTTTCGGTAGGCCCGCCCGACGACCGCGATCCCGAGGGGCATCGCCTTTCGGCCGACGTCGAGCATCCGGTCGAACGAAAGGAAGCTCGATTGGGCGGTCTCGGGCCGCAGGTAGCCGCGCTCCTTGCCTTCGGCACCGAGGTCGAGACCGAACATCAGGTTGAACGGGCGCGGTACCGACAGGGACTTGGAGCCACATCTCGGGCACCGGGCCCCGGAACTGGCCAGGATCTCCGCGATCTCGGCGGGCGGGACCCCATCCAGGCCCTGCGGCCGGACGCTCTCCAGTACCGTCTCCGCCCGGAACGCGTTCCCGCACTGGCCGCACCGCACCTCCGGGTCGGTGAAGTTCTCAAGATGTCCCGAGGCCCTGACGACCGCCTCCGGCAGGACCTCCGCCGGCTCGATCCGATGGTAATCCGGTGAGAGCCCGAGGAACCAGGTCGCCCAAGCCTCCTCGACCTGGCGCTTGAGGGCCGTGCCGAGCGGACCGTAGTCGTAGAACCCTTGGAGGCCTCCGTAGGGCTCCGCCGACGGCCACAGGTAGCCGCGGCGACGGAGCAGCGCGAAGAGCTCCTCCGATTTCATCCCGGTCCCTTCCCTCCCTTCGCGCTCGCCGGCCGCACGATAAGATGTTCGGTCGCCCGACCCACGAGCTGATAGGCGGGATCGTCCGGAGGCAAGCGCACGACGATTGGTCGCGACGGCCCATCGGCCTGGACCCGCGCCTGCTCCGGCTCCCCGAGCAGATTCCACGGCGTCACGCAGGCGGCCCGAACGAGAAACTCCGGAGAGACCCGCTCCCCGGCGAGCCGGTTGGAGACGTACGCGAACTCGAGCTCCCGCCAGATCGACGGCGCGTGGAACATCACGTTGTCCGTTCCGAGCACCGTCGGCACCCCGATCCGCTCGAGGGCCGAAAGCCTCGGGCGCCGGCCGAACAGAGCGTTCGAACGGGGGCAGACCGCGACGGTGACCCCGGCGCGAGCCACCTGTTCGAGGTCGGCATCGGTCGCTTCCGTCAAGTGCACGAGGAGGTCCGGACGCGGGTCGAGGTAGACGTCGGGGTCCTCCCGGACGTTCTCGCTCGCGTGCATCCCGAACAGTTTTCGAGCCTTCTTGCAAGCCGTGCCGATCCGGGCCCGGTCGCCGTGACTTTCTTCGCGCGCGGAGCTCAACCCGATGCCGTCGGACAGTTCGAGGACGCGTTCGACCTCCTCGGGGAGGATCGGACGCTCGAGCGGGCGACCCAGCGCGACGATCCGTACCCGCGATCCTCGGGTGGCGCGTCGGAGCAGGCGCAGCCCCTCCTCTCCCTCCTCCCGGAAATCAATCGCGGCGGCGATCCCTTCTCGCCCCATCCGAGCGACGGCGGCGGCGATGGCCCGTCGCTTGGCCGACGCGGTGGCCGAGCGGAGTAGGGTGAACTTCCAGCCATCCGGTGGTTTGACGAGTCGCTCGAGAGGACCGGTCGGGGGTTCCCGAGTCGAAACGGCGTCACCGAGGTGGATGTGGCCGTTCACGGGTGGGGGGATCACGATCCCTCGGATCCGACGTTCAGACCCGTGGGTGGAGTCAGTTCCGATCTTGCCGACCTCGGCGACTCGCTCGCCCTGGAATCGGACGTAAGCGGCGCGGGGGCCGTCGGCGTCGACGATGGCCCCTTCGACGATCACGGCCGTGGTCCTGAGAGGACCGAGCGGCGTATGTAAGGGTTGACCGAGTCGAGAGGGTCGTCCCTGTGGCCCGGGCGCTCGACCCCGAATCCGAGGGGGAGCCGAACCAGGGGCGAAGCCGATATCCCATCAAGACCGTCCCCCGACGGCATGCCCTACGGCGCGGGTGAGCGGTCCTTGGGGCTTGACCTATTGGTCGTCGGTCACACGAACATCGACCGGTTCCTCGACGTCGCCCAACTCCCGGGCCGGGACCGGACCGTCCCGGTGCTGAGCTCGCACGAGTCGCTCGGGGGGACGGCTGCAACCATCGCGATCTCGGCGGCGCGCTACGGGGTACGGGTTGGGCTCGCGAGCCTCGTCGGTGACGATTTTCCAGCGAGGTTCCGCGCCGAGCTCTTGGCCGCGCACGTCAGCCGCTCGGGTCTGACGAGGGTCGCCGGTACCCGGACCCCCTCCTGCCTGATCCTCGAGGACGGGCGAGGGGCCCAGATGACCGTCATCGACCAGGGGGCGATGGCGGACGGATCGAAGGCACCCCTTCCTACACGCTTGATCGCCAGGAGTCGGTGGGTCCACCTGACGACGGGGGATCCCCCCTACCAGCTCAAGGTCCTCGCGGAGGCGCGCCGACTCGGTCGGCCCGTCTCGGCCGACCCCGCCCAGGAAGTTCACTATCGCTGGGGGCGTCGCGAGCTTCAGACCCTGGTCGAGGGGTCGGAGATCCTCTTCGGGAATGCCGCCGAGATCCAGGCGGTGTGCTCCCGGCTCGGCCTGCTTCGCCCGGAAGAACTGCTGGGGCGGGTTCCGATCGTCGTGATCACCCTCGGTGCTCGCGGGGTCACGGCGCTGACCCGAACGGGATCTCACACGGTCCGGGCCGGTCGATCGCTCCGACCCCGGCATGTCACCGGAGCCGGCGACGCCTTCCGGGGCGGCTTCTATGCGGGTTGGTTTTCCGGACAACCGCTCCGAGGGTGCCTGACCGCGGGGGTCCGAGCCGCTCGGGCCTGGCTGGGCGGTACCGGGCGCCCCGTTGTCGCTCCGAACCCGCCGAGGAGTCGTCGTCGTTGAAGATGCGTCCGTTCCGCCGGCTCCTCCCTTGGGGGGAGGCCCTTCGACGGCTGGAGCGCGACGTTCGGCCCGTTGGCCGGCGGGAACGGGTTCCCGTGGCCCATGCGGTCGGCCGCGTCGCGGCGCGCGAGTACCGGGCCCGCTCGGCCGTGCCCCCGTTCGACCGGGCGACCTGGGACGGGTATGCCCTGCGGTCCCGGTCGACCCGAGGCGCCGGGCGGGTCGCTCCCCTCCGGTTGTCGGTGGTCGGGGAGGTCTTCGCCGAAGGGGACTTCCGTGGATCGGTGGGCGCGAACCAGGCGGTCGCTATCGCGACGGGCGGCGCCCTGCCGCGGGGCGCCGACGCCGTGGTCCTGTTCGAAGACGTGACGGAGGAGGAACGGGCCATCCGAGTCCACGCCCCGGTCCCCCGAGGGGACCACATCGCCCGCGCGGGGGAGGACCTCCAACGCGGGTCGGTGATCGTCGATCGCGGGGCGGTCCTCGCGCCCGCCGACCTCGGCGCCCTGTCGATCACGGGGTGGCCGGATGTCGAGGTCTGGGCGCGGCCGGTCGTCACGATCGTTCCGAACGGCAACGAGCTCGTCATTCCTGGGCGACGACTCCGACGGGGTGCGATCTACGAATCGAACAACGCGACCCTCTCGGCCCTGATCGAGGCGAGTGGCGGGGTCGCCCGGACGACGACCCCGGTTCGCGACGACCCTCGCCAGATCGAGTCCGCGATCCGTCGGGCGATCCGCGCGAGCGATCTTGTCCTCGTCACCGGTGGGAGTTCGGTCGGGGAGCGAGACTTCCTTCCGGAGGTCTTCCCGAAACTGGGCCGACTTCGCTTCCACGGGATCGCCATCCGCCCCGGCAAGCCGACCCTCGCGGTCCGATCCGGCGGGGTGGTCGTCATCGGCATGCCGGGCCATCCGACCTCCTGTCTTTCGAACGGGTTCTGGCTCCTTCTACCGCTCCTACGGCGGCTCGCCCACTTGCCCGGGGACGGATGGCGGGACACCCCGGTTCGCCTGACCGGCCCGGTCGAACTCCCGACGTCCGGGTTCGCGACCGTCATCCCGTTGAAGGTTCGGGGGGCCCGCGCGACGCCCACCTTCCGGGGGTCGAGCGCGATCGCGAGCCTCGGCGGAGCGAATGCATTCGCTCTCTGGCCCCCCGGGGCACCCGCACCGGGGCGGGGTCGCCGTCTCGAGGCCCACGTCCTGCGGCCGCCGCTCGGGCCCGCCTAGGCCGGCGGGACCCTCAGGGCCCAAAGCATATCCGAGGGTCGGTCGTTGTCCACGGCGTGCAGGACCGCTACGGGAGGGAGGTCTCGGACCTTCGGATCTCGCTCACCCAGCGCTGCAACCTCCGCTGTGTCTTCTGCCATATGGAGGGCCAGCCCGTCTCCACCGAGGAGCTCTCCCCCTCCGAGATCGAGCGGGTCGTCCGGGCGGGCGCCCGAGTGGGCATCGATCGGGTCAAGCTGACCGGTGGCGAACCCACCCTGCGCACCGATATCGTCGAGATCGTACGGCGGATCCGTCCCCACCTCCGCGAGGTCTCGATGACGACCAACGGCCTCAAGCTGCGTGAGCTGGCCGGGCCGCTCTCGGAGGCCGGACTCGACCGGGTGAACGTGAGCCTTCCGAGCCTCGACCCGGACGCCTATCAGCGGCTGACCGGGGTCGACGGGGTCGCCCGGACCGTCGAAGGGATCCGGGCGGCCGTTCGGGCGGGTCTCACTCCGGTCAAACTCAACGTCGTCGCGCTCTACGGGATGAGCGCGCGTCCGGAGTCAGTGGACCGGCTCGTGGCGTTCGCCCAGGACGTGGGGGCCTGGGTGCAGGTGATCGAGTTCGAGAACGTCTCCGGCCGGGTCGACCCGAAGGTGTACCGAGCCCTCCACTCCGAGCTGGGTCGCCTCTCCGAGGAGGCAGCGGCCCGCGCCTTCCGGGTCGATCACAATCCCCTGCACGACCGACCCCGGTATACCTTCGAATCGGGCGGACGCCCGGTGACGGTCGAGGTCGTCCAGCCCGTGGAGAACCCGGCGTTCTGCATGGCCTGTCACCGGCTCCGACTGACGTCGGACGGCCGCCTCAAGGGCTGTCTGATGACGAACGACGGGCTATTGGACCTCCGGTCGCTGCTTCGGTCGGACGCCCCCGAGGAGGCGCTCGTCGCCGCGTTCGAACGGGCCATCGCTCGGCGTCGACCGTTCTTCGTCGGGCCAGAGACTCCGTCGCCGGCCCCTCTGGGCCGCGAAGAGGCGCTCGCCGAGGGCAGCCCCTTGCCGATGGTCCCGGCTCGGCCGGTCTCGTCCTGACCGAGAATGGTTAAACCGCTCGGACCCATCCGACCACCGTGCGGCGTTCCGATGTCCGGGTCGCCCTTCTGACGATCGAAGGAACCAACTGCGATGCCGAGCTCGGCCGCGCCGTGGCGGCGCTCGGGGCGAACCCGGAGGTCGTGCATCTCAAACAGTTCGAGCATCGCGACGTGGAGCCGAACCGGTTTCGGGACCTCGACCAATTCTCCCTCCTCCTCATACCGGGCGGCTTCTCCTCCGGTGACTACGTCCGGGCCGGGGCGATCTTCGCCGCCCGGATCCGTGCAGCCATCGGCCCGCAACTCGAGGCCTTCGTCCGCTCGGGGCGTCAGGTCGGAGGAATCTGCAATGGGTTCCAGGTCCTGACCGAACTCGGCCTGCTTCCCGGGCGTCCGGGGAGGGGCCTCGGCAGCCCGGAGGCTGCCCTGGTGACGAACGACTCCGGCCACTATGAGTGCCGGCCCACCTGGGTCGAGTGGGGCGGCGGGTGCTTCGGCCCTCTCTCGGGATTCCCGGTTGGGACGCGCTTTCTGTTCCCGTCGGGTCACGGCGAGGGAAAGCTCATCCTCTCGGGTCCGCCCGGCGACCGTCTCGCGGCCCTGCGGCGTTCCGGGCAGATCCTCTTCCGTTGGACGAGCCCCGACGGCTCGACGGCTCAGTACCCATGGAATCCGAACGGGTCGGAGGGCGACGTAGCCGGGCTTACGAACCGCCAAGGGAACGTGTTCGGACTGATGCCCCACCCCGAGCGGGCGTTCGACCGGTCGCTGGCACCGGATTGGACGCGCTCCTCGTCGTCGAGCGGGCCGGGCGATGGGTCCCGCTTTCTCGACGCGGTGTTGTCCGCGGCCGAACGGACCGGATAGCGGTCGGCGACCCGCGCGGTCGAGTCCGCCGAGAGAGTTCGACCACCTCGAGGACCTCCCCTTCCAGTACCCGCCGGGCGACGGCGGATCGCGTTCCGCCTTCGAGCTCCCAGCGGCGGAACAGCCGGTCGAGATGACGGCGGTCTTGGAGCGAAGAGGTCAGGAGGAAGGCGCGTCCGCCCGGCCGAAGGTGACCGGCCAGGTCTCGGAGGAACCGGGCGGTCGTCCGGCATCCGTCCGGGCCCCCGTTCAATGCGAGGTCCGCCCACGGGTCCGGGTCCCGAGCCCCGGGCGGAGTCGGGAGGTACGGCGGATTGGCGAGGACGCGGGCGACCCTGCCCAACCCGAAGGCGAGGTCGGTCCGGACCGGATGGACCGGGAGACCCTCCGCGCGGGCCCGTCGTCGGAGCCGTCGGAGGGCGTCGGGGTTCCGGTCGGTCGCGATCACCCTCCAGCCCCGGCGAGCCGCCGCGAGGGAGGCCAGGCCCTCGCCGCACCCGACCTCAACGAGCCAGCCGTCCGATGGAGCGGTCGCGAACGGGAGCAGGAGGAGCGTGTCCTCCCGGACGGGATAGACCGGCTGCTCGGTCCCTTTCTCAGGAGGTGGCGTGCGCGACCGCGTCACGCCTGGCCGAGCGGCGGGAGATGCCTTTTTCTCCAATCTCACCATGCGTAGGAGGGAATCGTTCCTTCATGGCTCGTCGGGTGACCGGACCTATCAAGATTGGGATTACCGGCATGCCCGGTTCGGGCAAGACCCAGACGTTGCTTCGCATCATCCAGCTCCTGGAACAGGAGGGGGTCCGGGTCGGCGGGATGGTGACGGAGCCGATCATCGAGAAGCACCGCCGCTCCGGGTTCCAGATCACGAACTGGATGACGAAGGAACACGAGGTCTTCGCGCACGAGGGGTTGAAGTCCCGGGTCCATTCGGGCAAGTTCGGGATCAACGTCGAGGCGCTCGAAGGGCTTGGGGCGCGCTCGCTCGCCGAGGCTCGGGCCGCCGCCGACGTGATCGTGATCGACGAGGTCGGCAAGATGGAGGTCGAGAGCGAGGCGTTCACGAAATCGGTGGTCGATACGCTCGACGGGAACAAGTCGATCGTAATGACGCTTCATAAGAAGTCGAGGAATCCGCTCCTGCAGGACATCCGGCGGAGGGACGAACTACGCCTGCTCGAGGTCACGCCGGTCAACAAGAACCTCCTCGCGTTCAAGATCGTCCGACTGCTGACGGGCCGCTCCCACTGACCGGGGTCCGATCCGGTCGCGAAGGGGCCACCGACCTCTGGCTCCCTGAATCGGTCGGGGAGAAGGGGCCGGGGCGGCGGCGCCCCGTGTTCTACAATGGCGCCATGGCGCTCGACCGGGACCTCTCCGTGGCCGTCGCCAATGCCCTTGCCTCGAGGGCTGGGCCCCGCTCGTGGGCCGCGTGGGAGATGTTGGCGGCGACCGGAGTCCGCGCCCTGCGGGTCTTGAACGAGAGCGGACTATTCTCCTCGGTTCTCCTGACGGAGGCGAACCCGTCGGCGTACCGAGTGCTGGAGGCGAACGTCGCGCGTTTCGGGCCGGAGCGGGCACGCGCCCTCCTTCGCAACGCGAGGTCGCCACCCCCCGACGCCCCCTTCGATTTCATCGACCTCGACCCGTATGGGTCGCCTGCTCCGTTCGTATCGTCGTGCTTCGATTCCGCCCGTATCCCCTCGGTGTTGGCCGTCACGGCGACCGACCTGCGCGTCCTCGCGGGCGCCGACCCGACGGCCTGCGAGCGGCGGTACGGCGCACGTCCTCTACGGGGGCGGCTGGCGCCGGAAGGGGGCCTGCGGATCCTGCTCGGCTGGCTCGCGCGCCAGGCCCGGTCGCGCGGGGTCGGGCTGCGACCCCTCCTCGCGTACGTGGGGGGACATTACCTGAGGGCGTACGTCGAGCTCTTCGACGAAGCCGCGGACCGCGACTTCTTCGTGTCGACGGTCGACCCCCGCGACTTCACCGGACCCTCGATCGGCGGTACCACACCGGTCGGGCCGCTGTGGACCTCGGCGTTGGTCGACCCCGCGTTCGTCGACCTTCTCGAGGTCCCGCGTTCCGCCGCTCGGCCTCGGGAGGCGGCTCGGCTCCTCGAACTCCTCCAGGGGGAGGCGAGGGTGGAGGCCATGTTCTTCTTCGAGGCGAACGAGCTCGCCCGGGAAGAGGCCCTGGCATCTCCGCCGCGGGTCGATGAGATGATCCGGCGGTTGAGCGAACGAGGTTGGCCGACGGCTCGCACCCACGTGAGAGCGGGGGGGTTCCGGACCACGGCGCCGAGGGCCGAAGTGGCGAAGGTGGCGCGGGAAGTGGCGGAGCCTGCGTCCCGGACGCGTCCCGAGGCTGGGTGATCGGGTCCGCCGGAGCAGGAGCGCGTCGGGGCCAGATCGGGGATCGAGACGTCGCATTGGGCAGACCGTCTGAGTCGTGGGTCGTCGATATCCGTCGTTCGGGAGCCCGAGCTGGGCGCCCGCGCAGGCTTTTGTCCGAACGACCGCTGGGAAGGGCCTGCATGGTGCGCGCCGCAAGGGTTCTGGGCGCCATCGTAACCTACCGGCCGGACTCGGAGGCGCTCCCGAAGGTCGTGGCGGCCGCACTGGGAGAGGTAGACCACCTCGTCATCGTGGACAATGCGTCGACCCTGGCCAGTCGCGAAGTGGTCCACCAAGCTCTCGGATCGTTCTCCGGGTCCGGACCGAGCCCGACCCGCCGCTTCGCCGTGATCGAGAATGGTCGAAACGAAGGAGTGGCCGTGGCCTTCAACCAGGCCGTCGCGGCGGGGGACCCGTCCGGATTCGACTTCATCTTTCTCCTGGACCAGGACTCCATCGTCCGCGCCGGCTCCGTGGACCGACTCGTTCGGGAGCACGATGCCCTTTCGAAGAACTACCGCGTCGGCGCGCTCCAGTCGGCCAATCGCGAGCCGGGGGGGAGGATCCCGCTCGATTCGCGTCGCAGAGACTACTACGCGCGCCGAGGGGGGTACTCGGGCCCGTCCTCCTTTCAGGGATTGCTGCTCCTCAACTCCGGCGCGCTCATCCCCCGAGCCGTGTTTGAATCCGTGGGCGGGTTCGACGAGCGCTACTTTGTGGACTTCGTGGACTACGAGTTTTCGCTGCGCCTCGCGCGTCAAGGGTACGCCGTGTTCCACGTTCCCGAAGCTTCGGTGGAGCACAACTTCGTCCGTGGCCCCCCCCTGGGGAGCGTCCGCCTCTACTATGCGATCCGCGAGCTCGTCCGGTTGGGCCGCTCCTACGCGTGGCAATTTCCGGGAGGCGTGGCCCCCATCACCTGGACCACGCTCAACCGTCTCGGGAGCGCGACGCTGCGATCCGGCCACCCGTTCGGAGTGCTGCGGTTGGCGATCGGAGCTTCCATGGACGGATTGCTCGGCGTGACCGGCGAGGCTACCCGGTCCGCGTAGACGGCGGCGGCGGTAGGTCACCACCGCTGGATCGCCCCGCGCGGATGCGCTCAGCCGTCGGCGCTCACCGAGCCGGTGGACGACCGAGCCCGGTCAATCCCAGAAGGCCCGGTTCCTAGCGTAGCGGCGCTCGGCCTTCAGTATCTCGCCGACGAGGTCGTTCGGGTTCCGATAGGGTCGAGCGAGGATCCTGCGGGCCGTTTCCGGTCCGATGCCGCGGGCGGCCAGGCACAGCAGCGCGTTCGCACCGTGATGGGCCAGGAGCTCGGCCGTGGTGTATCCTTGCCGGACGAGCGCCGGGAGCGATTCCGGCAGACGGCGGCGATCCTTCGTCCGTGTCGACGCCCGGCGGGCGGACCATTTCTTCTTGGCGTAGCGCGCGAGGTTGGCGACGTCCGCCTCCCGGTTCGGAGCGACCACCGCCGAGAGAGAGCCATGGCAGATCCGACAGTCGCTCCCCCCCTCGGATTCGTAGCGCGCCGCCGTGGTCGTCCGGGTGAAGCCGCACCGAAGGCAGACGAGCGTGAGCGCCTCGTCCCGGAGGCGGTCGCTCACGGCCTTCAACAGCGTCGGGGGGGGAACGTCCGGGAGCTCCCGCCAGGCGAGCCGGGAGAGCGGGAGTTCGGTCCACCCCGACGGCGCGACCGTCCGCAGCGCGATATCCCCGCGACCGATGCGCTCGAGGACCTCGCGTGCATGCTCCACGTCGTGCCGCTCGAACAGCGTCTTCTCCAGCGCCTCCTCCCCTAGCGGCGAGGCACGGGCCGCCTCGAGAAGGGGCTCGATCAGTCGCAGGTCGCGCGGGTCGGCCGAAGCCGGCAGTGCTCCGAACTTCCTCGCGACCGTCAGGAAGGTCCAGCGGTACTCGAGGCCCGCCGGGACCAGTTTTTCGAGCAGCCCATCGAGGGTATCGGCGGGGACCGCGAGGGATTGGGAGAGGGCGGCCCCATCGAGGGCAACGGGGAGGAGCAGGATGAACCACGTCGGCTCCACCGCCTGCACCTCGACCCGGGCGCCGAGGCGAGCGGCGAGGAGTCCGGCGGCGACCGTCGCGAGCGTCAGGTTCGTCCTATTGCCGAACGCGGCGCCGAAGACGGCGGTCCGCCCGTTCACCGTCACCGTGATGGTCCGGTCGTCCGGCCTCGATTCCCCCTCGGGGAGGGCGGCCAACCGGGCGGCGAGTCGACGCTGCGCGGCGGCCTCGAGGGGGTAGGCATCGAGCGTCCGGTCCCGCCGGAGTCGGCCGATCTCCTGGGCGACGTCGAACGGAACGGGGAGGTCCTCCCCGACCCATCGGGGTTCTTGTCCGATCTCCCGGACGCCCTCCACCAGCAGCTCCCCCTCCCGGAACTCGACCACCTTCCAGGTCCGGCCGTGGAGCAGGAACAGGTGATCGGGCTCGGCCAGGACGCGGGTTACGACGAACCGCTCGTCCAGCACGCCGATCGGCTTGCGCGTCGCGATGTCTCGGAGGCGGTAGGTACGCTCGTCCGGGATGAGGGACAGGGTCGAGTAGAAGCGCTCGAGGGTCGAGCGGCCGGATCGGACCTCGTTCCCCTCGCGACGCAGCGAGCCGAGTCCTTCCAAGTATTCGGTGAGCCTTGCCCAGTCGGCGTCGTCGAGCGTGGAGACCGCGGCCGCCCGGCGGAGCGTGCCGATGAGGTCGGACGTCCGGCGGGAGCCGTCGGCGCGCACGGCCGCGACCATCTGTTGGGCGGCCGCCATCCGATTCGCCGTGCGCCACCGGCTCGGTTCGACCTCCCCGGAGGCGGCCCGCCGGGCGAGGACCGCGGCTTCCTCCAAGTCCTCATCATCGAGCGCGAGGACCGTGCCCCGGATCTCGCGGCCGACGCGGTGTCCGGACCGGCCGACCCGCTGTAACAATCGGCCGGCCTGGTGGGGGGACCCGAAGTGAACTACGAAATCGACCGACCCGATGTCGATCCCGAGCTCGAGCGACGACGTGGCCACGAGGGCGCGCAGTGCCCCGTCGCGGAACTGGCGCTCCGCCTCCTCCCGAACCTCGCGGGAGAGCGAACCGTGATGGACCGCGATCGGGAGGTCGGGCGCGAGCAGACGGAGTCGAGCCGCCAGGCCTTCGGCGGTCGGACGGGTGTTGACGAAGATGAGCGTGGTCTCGTGAGCGCGGATCTCCTCCGCGACCGTTCTCAGCGCCGCCAGGAAGACGGGGTCCGCCTTGAGCTCGCGGTCGAGGTCGGTCGGAAGGGGCGTCAGGCCCTCGGTGGGAACCCGGGCGGTCAAGCGGACCTTCCGCGCCGTGGAGGCGCTCGTCACTTCGACCGCGCGCGGCGCCGGGGAAAGATATCGAGCCACCTCCCGGGGATTCCCGACGGTCGCGGAGAGACCGATGCGACGGATGGGTCTTCCCACCCACTCGTCCAGCCGCTCGAGGGTCAGCGCGAGCTGGGCCCCGCGGTCGTTCGAGACCAGCTCGTGGACCTCGTCGACGATGACCGCGCGAACGTGGCGAAGTCCTTCCCTCAGCCGCTTTCCCATCAGGAGGAGAGGCAGCGTTTCGGGAGTGGTCAGGAGCAGATCGGGCGGCCGCTTCGACTGGCTGAGGCGAGCGGCCGCCGAGGTATCCCCGTGGCGTACGGCTGCGCGCAGGCCGACCTCTTCGACCAAGGTCACCAGTCGGTGCTCGAGGTCCCGGTTGAGCGCTCGTAGCGGGGTGACGTACAGGAGACTCACCGGCGGAGGCGGGTCGGCGAGCTGCTGGGAGAGGAGCGGCAGGAGCACCGCCTCGGTCTTGCCCGTTCCCGTGGGAGAGACAAGCAAGGCGTCAGCCCGGGTGTCGAGCAGGCCGGCCGCCAGCCGTTGGATCTCCGTGGGTTCGGCCCACCCGCGTCGGACCACGACCTCCCGAAGCCGAGCGTCGAGCCGGGCGCGGGGGCCAGCCGCAGCGCTCGACATGACCCCCAACGACGTGGAGCGGGGGGATAGCCCTACCGGGCCGACGGGCCGCCCGGCGGTCGCGCTCTGAGTTCTGGAGCGTCGGGCTCCAATCGAAGGGTGCGAAGCCCGAGGCTCTCATCCATCGGTCGGGAGAAGACTCGAGTCGGGAACGCGTCGACCCGAACCTCGGCGAGGAGACCGACTATCGCGCGCAATACGTGGCCCGATACCGTCGCGTGGGTGCGCAGTCCGACCGAAGCGTGCAAGTGGACCGAGGGACGACCGTCGGCTTCGGCGATCGAACCCGCGAGCGAGATGAGCTCCGTGGGCTCCGCGACCTCGTGGGTCTCGTACTCTTGTCCGTTCCAATAGCCGAGGGTCGCGGAACGAAACTGCCCGATCCCCATCCCGATGGCGGCGGCCCGAAGGCGGTGATCCTGGGCGAATCGACCCAACGCGTCGAGGATCTCCTCACCCGGCTCGAGCCGGAGCATCCATCGGTCCCCTTCGTTCACGGCCTGCATGAGTAGGGCGTACGGACCGGACCTTATGGGCTCGTCCTCCCCGTCGCGAGTTGCGCTCTCCCCGGCCGAGACCGCGGCCGGACGGGGACCCCATCGGGTGGCTCCGTCATGGTCCCGCCGCGCCCTTCGTCAGCAACGGTAATCATGACGGCCTCTCTGAGAATCGCGATGGACCCGCCGCCGTTGGATCGGACGCCAGCGATCGACAGTTGGGAGCCGGAACGGCTGATCCGGTCGCTGCGGGCTTCCGGCCCGGCGGTCGTGGCCATGTCGGGGGGCGTGGATTCCTCGGTCGTGGCGGCGCTCCTAGTTCGGGCGTTGGCCGATCGGGCCCACGCCGTCACGCTATCGGGTCCGGCCGTGGCCCCGACCGAGGTCGAACGGGCCGTCGAAGTGGCCCGATTCCTCGGGATCCACCACGAACTCGTCCCGGTGGACCCGCTCGCCTCTGCGGAGTATCGGTCCAATCCCGCGAATCGGTGCTACTTCTGTCGACGGGTCGAGACCTCTGCCGTCTCGTCCTGGGGTCAGGCACGGGGAATCTCTCGATTCTACGATGGGGTTCAATCGGATGACCTCGGCGAGGACCGACCCGGGATCCGGGCGATGGAGGAGGCGGGGTTCCGCCATCCGCTCGTCGACGCCCGCTGGGGGAAGGCAGAGGTCCGTGCGTTCGGAGGCTCCATCGGCCTACCGAATGCCGACCAGCCCTCCGACGCCTGCCTGGCCTCCCGGGTCCGTCATGGCCAGCTGATCACCGCCGATCTGCTCCGGACGGTCGATCGGTCCGAGGCGGTCCTGCGCCGCCTCGGGTTCCGCCGGGTCCGGGTCCGGGTCGAGGGAGCCAACGCGCGGGTCGAGGTCGACCCGACCGAAACGAGTCGTCTGTTGTCGGACCCGATCGCCTCCGAGGTACGCGAGGAGCTGGCCACCCTGGGGTTCGGCTCCGTGATCCTCGACCCCCACGGGTACCGGTGGCGGCCGAGCGCATGACCGAGGCCCAACCGAAGGCCGAGCCGGCCGCGGTCGCCGAGCCGTTGACCGGTCGATTCGAGCTCGACACGGAACTCGTCCCGCAGGGAGATCAACCCGCCGCGATTGCCGAGATCGTCCGGCGGGTCCGTGCCGACGAACGTTTCGTGACGCTGCTCGGCGTGACCGGCTCCGGAAAGACGTTCACGATGGCCCATGCGATCCAGGCTCTCCAGCGGCCGACCCTGGTCATCTCCCCGAACAAGACCCTCGCGGCGCAGCTGGTGAGCGAATTCCGTGCCCTGTTCCCTCGTAGCGCCGTCGAATACTTTGTGAGCTACTACGATTACTATCAGCCCGAGGCGTATGTCCCGCAGATCGACCTGTTCGTCGAGAAGGACGCATCGATCAACGAGGAGATCGACCGGCTCCGGCATCGGGCCACCCAGGCGCTGCTCACGCGTCGCGACACCCTGATCGTCGCGTCGGTCAGTTGTATCTTCGGTCTCGGCTCCCCGGAGGACTATCGCGCCTCGGTCGTCGAGTTGGTACGGGGGGAATCGATCGGTCGCCAGGAGCTCCTCGCAAAGCTCGTGCGGATGAAGTACGACCGCAACGACCTCGAGCTCAAGCGCGGTCGCTTCCGCGTGCGCGGGGGGACGATCGACGTGATGGGCGCCGGGGAGACGGTGAACCGGATCGTGCTCGACGGGAGCACCCTCGAGTCGATCTCGGAGCTCGACCCCGTCACGGGGGAAGAGAAGCGCGAGCTCGACCGACTGATGCTGTTCCCGGCCACCCACTTCCTGACGGTCGACGAGCGCATGCAATCCATCTTGGCCCAGATCCAGGCAGAGAAGGAGGACCGAGTCCAGGAGCTCCTCCGGAAGGAACGGGTCGTCGAGGCGCAACGGCTGCGCAGCCGGACCGAGTACGACGTCGAGATGATCCGCGAGACGGGCTACTGTTCCGGGATCGAGAACTACGCCCGCTACTTCGCCGGTCGCAAGCCCGGGGAGGCCCCCTACACGCTCCTTGATTTCTTCCCGAAGGACTTCCTCGTTTTCATCGACGAGTCCCACGTCACCGTGCCCCAGCTCGGCGGCATGTACCTTGGGGACCGGTCCCGAAAGGACACCCTCGTGGAGTTCGGATGGCGCCTTCCTTCCTGCCGCGACAACCGGCCGCTGAAGTTCACGGAGTTTCTCGCCCACGTCCCCAACGCGGTCTTCGTATCGGCCACGCCCGGCCCGTTCGAACGCAAGCACTCCGACGGCCTCGTCGAGCAGATCATCCGTCCGACCGGCCTCGTCGACCCCGAGATCGAGATCCGGCCCACGAAGGGCCAGATCGTCGACCTCGTCGGCGAGCTCAAGACGGTCATTGCCCGGGGGGATCGCGCGCTCGTCACGACCCTGACGAAGGCCACCTCCGAGGACCTGGCCCGCTACCTGGCCGACCTCGGGCTGAAGGTCCGCTATCTCCATTCCGAGATAGAGACGCTCAAACGAATCGAGATCCTCCGGGACCTGCGCCTCGGGCGGTTCGACGTCCTCGTCGGCATCAACCTCTTGCGGGAGGGCCTCGACCTGCCCGAGGTGAGCCTCGTGGCGATCCTGGACGCGGACAAGGAAGGGTACCTTCGGAGCGAGACCTCGCTCATCCAGACGAGCGGCCGGGCGTCGCGCAACGTGCTCGGGAAGGTTCTGTTGTATGCCGACCGACGCACCGGCTCGATGGATCGCGCGATCGCGGAGATGAACCGGCGGCGCGCCGCCCAGGTCGCGTACAACGCCGAGCACGGCATCGTCCCGTCGACGATCCGCAAGGAGGTCCGGGCCCTGCTCGCGGCGGAGGAGTCCGCCCCTTCCGGGGACCTGTCGGTCTCGGGGCTCGGGAAGAAATGGAAGTCCCGCCTTCCGATGCTGCTCGCCAATCTCGAAGAGGAGATGCGCCTCGCCGCCGAGCGCCTCGACTTCGAGGAGGCGGCACGGATCCGGGATCGGATCCATGCGCTCGAGGAGTCCGCAGGACTGACCGCCCATCGGAAGGCGGCCCGACGGGGGGGCACCCGTCCGACCGCCTGAATGTCGACGCGAATGGTTATGTTGGCGTAGGACTCGCCCTCCTTCGAGGGAGCATAGGCTAACCTGGCAGACCGGCGGGCTCCAGTCAGGTCGACGAACCGTCGACCTGGGACATCGGGTCAGCGGAGGGGCTTCGGCGGCCCCCATGACGAGTGACTGGAGCGCGCGGAGAGACCCGCATATCGGGGTTCAAATCCCCGTGCTCCCATACCTACCTCGGTTCAAAACCACTAGCTTCTCCCCGGGGGATTCCTTGCTCGGCCCTCCCAACAATCGACTCCGGGTCCTCCTCGATTTTGAGTGAGCTTCCCCGGTGGGGATTACGTCGCTCGCCGGCCCTAACGTACCCATATCTACGTACTCAAACAGGGTTTATGGGAGGTGGCATTATGCGCCCCTTGCGGCCTTCTAGAAGCCGACGAACATGCAGATTGTATCCCTAAAGGACACACCACTCGACTTTCGGGTCGGGGTCGCGAAGGAGCTCGGTTGCGAGGTCGACTCGGATGGAATCCACCTCGTAAAGGCGGGTGAGCGTGCACTCGATCCATATTCCAAGGAGCCTCTTCGGCTCGACAATATCGCGGTCCTCCCTGGCAGCGTTGTCCTGTTGGACAACAATCCGGTGAGCATCGCCTGGTATCTGGAGGTGCACGGGGATATCCTCTGATGGATGTCCCTCCAGACCCGTTCGCAAGCACTGCATACGGACTGGCAAAGCTTCTCGCGGAAGGAGCCGCTCGATTCATCGAGCGCGTAAGAAACAGGGAAGTCGGAGGCGCCACAGACCCTGCGGTCATCTCGCTGATCAAGGAGGAGCGGCAGGCACCGGAATTCAATTTCTTCAAAGCATACGTCACCGACCGAGAACTTCGGATCCAAGTTCAACTTGGTCTTGCGTTAAGGAGGCTACAATCGAAACCCGGGCTTCGCGATGTGCGGGAATCGCTGAGAGGGAACCTGCAGCGCCGGTTCGGTGCCGCAGGTCACCATGTCGCCGAACTTGTGGCAAACGGTGTCATAACTGCCTACCTCAAACTCCTCGTCAGAGAGGAGTCGACCTCGGCCGATGTCCAGTCTCGTCTTGAGGGATTCCTGCGGAATGTCGACCGATTCGTTCTGTTTGTGGTGGCTGGCAACCCCGTCGAACAAACCTTGGGGAAAGTACGAATGCGTTTGATCGCTCACGGGCCCGGAACCGTGGTGATATTTGCAAAAGGGTCCGCGTGTCGTGTGCTCGAGTCCATCCTGAAGCGGCTCCGCCGAGACCCGGAGAGGTACGTGGTTGAGGTCATCACGGCCGGAGACCAAACCACTGCGTTTGTATCGACGCCCGAAGTCTGGCTCGGTGCGGATGAAATCGAACCCCCGAAAGCCCTCCTACGAGCAGCCTCGAAGAAGCGGACCTAGCGTTTTTCCCACGCCTTAACTTGCCCTGCGGCGTTCCCGCCCTATCGTGTGGAACCCCGGGCTCCCATAACCCCCGGGGATACGAGTGGGTTTTTTCGCGCCCCGCTGGGATGGGGGGGCGGGGTGTTTCTGGGCCCGATGCGAACTCGGAATCTTCTGCGGGTCGGTTCGAAGGATAGGCGGCTGGTCGGTGACCCGGAACGAGGAAGCGTGAGCCCTGGTTCCACCGGTCCGACCCCCAGGCAGGGCGAGCCTTCTAAGGCCCACCCGAGTATTCCCGCTCGGTGGTCGGAGCCCCCCCGGGAAGGTAGAGTGAAGGCGAACGGAATCGAACTGGTCCACCCACCAGGAATAGAACTAAACCGATGACCGCCCCGAAAATCAGATGTTCCGCGAACCCGAACAGTAACGAATCCCTTAGGGCGGGGAGTGGGGGATAGTGAGTCAGTAGCTCGATGACGGGGATATAGAACACGGCGAACACAACCATCCCAACCAAGCCGCCCTCCCCGGAAGCACGGAAGGGATCGGTGAATTCAAGGACTCTCCATCGGGTCAACGAAAGAACCGCAAGTGTAAGGACCATGACCAGCGCCACGACAATCGGAATCAGGAAGTCGACCAGGAAACCTACGGCCAGCCCCGTCGTGCCTGAAAAGCCCAGAACGCGCCCAATCCCTTGGTATGGGCTGAGGAACCCGAACCCCTCCTCTACCGAGTATGCCGAGGCAAGGATGAGAACGCTCGCACCCCCTGCCAGGCCCGCGGCGAAGGCCGCCAGGATATGCCGCCCTCCCACCCGAGCCATTAGGTGAAAGACCAGCTCAGAACTGGAGTAAAGCCTTTCTTGCGATTTCCACGGAGTCCTCACCGTTTTTTCAAGCGATGGGCGGGCGGAACGGAAGGGCCGACTAAGGACCGCCACGACGGCCGGATCGGTTCGCACCTTGCAACTCCACAGCTCAAGAGTCCTAACCAGAACGCTACGCCGGAACCCGTCGAGTCGACGGGAAATCCCGTGCTCCCCTGCCCGCACGCCTCCCTGACCCTCGGATTCCGGCGGTCGTCAAACGCACTCTGGGGCGGTTCGCGAGCTTGACCGGTGTGGGTTTTTCCGTGTATCCTCGCCGAGGATTTATTACGACGGCAGCCGAGCCCACCGTCGATGCTGCGTTCTGGTGCGCCGTCGTGTGTCGACCTGGGTCCACCCGTTGAACCGCCCCCCCTCGAACCAACGTCTCCGACCGGAATCCGGAGTTCCTCCCGGCCTAGGAAGCGTCGATCGAAGGGGACCGGTTTCCATCTCGCCATGCTACTGCTCGTGGTCGGTACGATGTTCCTGATGGGGGCTCCGTACTCCCTCCCGATCAGCCCGGAACGCGGGGGCGGGCCTCCCCTCGGCCACGACCCGCGATCGCCGGTGTCTCGGGCGCCCGGGCCGTCCGTGCAACCCCTCTCTCAAGGCGGGTTGAGCACGGATGCGTTCTCCCCTGAAGGGCATTCCTCCGCCCTCGCCGGGGTGGTCCTGTCTCCTTCGGCAGGAACGGTCGGGAGTGTCGTGACCGCTCAGGCCTCTGGTTACCAGCCGCATGAGCTTCTCACTGCCACGCTCGGCGGACGACTGCTCGCGTTCACGGATTGCTCGGTTGGCACCCTGGCCGGCGCGGGTCTCAAAGTCCAAGCGAGCGCGGCGGGCGCGTTCGCGTGCCGTTTCACCGTCCCTGCGGCCCCGCACGGGCCGCGAACGCTGGTGGTCTCGGCCGCCTCATCCACCAGCTCCTCCAACCATACCCTCGCTGCGATCGAGACCCTCGCCGCCGGGTCCGGACCCTGGGGGGCCGCCTACGCCCCGACGAAAGGAGCGGTGTACGTAGCCGATATCAACACCAACTCGGTCGAGGTGATCAACGACTCGACGCTTTCGGTGACGGGGTCGATCTCTGTCGGGAATCGCCCACACGGGGTCGTCTACGATTCGGGCCGGGCGGAATTGTTCGTCGCGAACTACGACCCCGGGGGCCCCGGGTCGGTCAGCGTGATCAACGCGACCACGAACTCTGTGGTCGCGAGTGTGACCGTAGGGAGCGATCCGTTCGAGCTCGCGTACGACGCGGGCCGGGGCGAGGTCTTCGTGACGAACTTCGGTTCTAGCAGCGTCAGCGTGATCAACGACACGACGAACTCCGTGGTGGCGACCGTTTCCGTCCCCGCGAGCCCGCAAGGGATCGCGTACGACAGCGGGAAGGGCGAGCTCTTTGTGACGGCCTACGGCGGTAGCGTGAGCGTGATCTCGGACTCAACGAACGCGGTCCTGACCACCGTGACGGTCGGGAACGATCCGTGGGCCGTGGCGTACGACGCCGCCCAGGGCGAACTCTTCGTGACCCAGGTTAACGGCACGAAGGTGAGCGTCATCTCGGACTCGTCGAACTCGGTCGTCGCTGCCGTGACCACCGCTCCGGGCCCCACCGGGGTGACCTATGACCCCGCGGCCGGATCGATGCTGGTGAACGTCTTGAACGCCACAGGAGCCGGCGGCAACAACGGAAACGGGGTCCCCCTTCCGGGCAACCCTGGGTGGCTCGTCGAGATCAACGATTCGAACGACTCGGTAGTCGCCCAAGTGGCCGTCGGGGGCGTCCCGGTGGCGGTCGTCTACGACTCGGGCACCGGCCAGGCGTTCGTGGCGAATCAGTACGACAACACCGTGAGCGTGATCGGGTATGGGAGCGGCGCGCCGCAGAACACGATCGCCGCGGGATCGGGTCCTTGGGGAATCGCGTACGACTCGGCCAAGGGGGAGCTGTTCGTGTCGGACCTGAACACCGCCTCGATCGACGTGATCAATGATTCCACGAACTCAATTCGGACCTCGGTGTCGGTCGGCTATCGCCCACACGGGGTCGTCTACGCCCCGGCCCTGGGCGAGGTCCTGGTGGCGAACTATGACCCCGGGGGCGTCGGGACCGTGAGCGTGATCAACGACTCGACCAATTCGGTGGTCGCGAACGTGACCGTGGGAACGGACCCGTTCGAACTCGCTTACGACCCGGGTCGAGGAGAGATCTACGTGACGAACTTCGGGTCGAACTCCGTAACCGCCATCTCAGGATCGTCGAACAAGGTCGTGGCGACCGTTTCGGTCGCTGGCGGACCGGAGGGGATCGCCTATGACGCGAAGAAAGGGGAACTGTTCGTGACCGCGTACACCGGGAACGTGACGATCATCTCGGACTCCACGAACTCGGTGGTAGCCACGGTGTCGGTGGGGCACGACCCCTGGAGCGTGGCGTACGACGCGGCGAAGGGCCAAGTGTTCGTTTCGCAGATCAATGGAACGAACGTAAGCGTGATCTCGGATTCCTCGAACACCGTGGTCGCCACGATCGCCGCGGGCACGGGCCTGTCGGGGGTCACCTACGACCCCGCGGCGGGGGCGATCTTGGTCAACGACCTGAACGCATCGGGGGCCGGAGGGAACAATGGGACCGGTGTCCCGCTCCCGAACGTGCGAGGCTCCCTCGTCGAGATCAACGACACCAACGATTCGGTGGTCGCCCACGTGCAGGTCGGCGTGGTCCCGGTGACGGTCGCGTACGACTCGGGCGCTGCGGAGGCCGCCGTGACGAACGAATACGACAACACGGTGAGCCTCGTCCACAACTCCACGAGCGGGTTCACCCCGTTCCAGATCTTAGCGAGCTTTTCGATGGCCGGGCCGAGTGGGGCGGTGGGAGCCACCGTGTCCATGAGCGGGAACGGATATGCCCCCATCTCTCCGATCGTCGTGTCCTTCGGGGGGAACCGGGTTTCCCTCCTCGCCCCCTGCACCACGGGACCCGACGGGAGCTTCTTGGGCTGTGCCTTCCTGGTGCCCGCCGTACCCATCGGACCCTATACGGCGACGGCGACCGACAGCTTCTCCAACTCGAACGTGAATCCCGTCCTGTTCCAGGTGACCACCCCCACCCCCTACACGTTGACTTTCACCGAGACGGGATTGGGGGCGGGAGCCTCCTGGTTCGTCGACCTAGGAAGCAGCACGAACAGCGTGGTCATCGACCTCAACGGACCTGGTCAGTCGACCAACGTCTCCCACGCATCCCCCGGTGGGACGCCGGTCGTCTTCCACGTCTCGAACGGCAAGTTCCTGTATTCCGCCGGGGCGGCAGGCTACATCACGAGTTTCGGTACCGTGACCGTCTCCGGGGCCTCCCCACCGACGTTGGTCGTGAGCTTCGCCTCGATCCCGTCTATTCCATCCAGTCCCAAGTTCTTCGCTCCGAGCTCGATCCTCTCCGGGACCGTGCTCGGCGTGGCGATCGCCACCATCGGGGCGCTGGGCCTCGCGCTCACGGCGTACCGATATCGGACGAAGGAGCGGGAGCGGGCTCGGGTCTTGGTCGACCGCCTCTATCAGGTGGCCGATGGCCTCGATTCCGGGTCCGACACGCCACCGCCGGCCCCCCCGCGGGGCTCCCCATAACGGATCGAGAGCGGGGGCGAAGTCAGGGCGGGTCGCTTCGGGGCCCATCGCTGCCGACCATGGCGTTCAGGATCCTGCGGGCGTCGGACCGAACCGCGTCCGGTCCGAACGACCCGTGGATCGGTGACCCCGACCCCGACTCACAGGACCCGGGGTCCGACGACGGGATACCCGGATCTGGGAACCCGGTGGAAGAGTCCCGCGAGTCCTCGACGAGACTCGAGGCGGAGGTGCTCGTTCGACCGCGTCCGCCCACGGCCGGGGACAAGGACACCGAGCCCACCCCCCAGGAACTCCGGATCTCCATCCGGATCCTGCTCCACATCGGGCGGCAAGGTCGGTTCGGACCGGAGGAGGTGCCCCCACCGGCCTTGAGTCAGGCAGGGATGGCGAAGGCGCTCGGCGCAAGCCAAGGGGCGGTTTCGAATACCCTCGGCCGTCTGGTCGTCGGCAACATCCTGTCCGTCGAACGAGCCCACGTCCAGGGCAGGATGATGCGTCTCAAGGTCTATCGGCTCACCCCTGCGGGGGAGGAACTGGTCCGTCGGCTCAGGCTACGGTTCCCGAGTTGAGGATCGTTCAGCGGGCGCCCGGGCCTTGACCCCCATGGCCCGTCCCTTTCACGAGGATCGCCGTGCCCGGCCCGGTACCTCTGTGCAGGGAACCGGGCAGTCCGGCCGACGTCGGCACGTTGAACCGCCTCGTGGCATCGGCTCGAATCCAACGCCCGTCGTTTCCTTGACTCGCGAGGCGACCTGCACGCCTCGAGGGGCGCGAAGGGCGGGCTGCATCCCGACGAGTATATGGCCTGAACGGACGGGCCGCACCCGGTACTCGACCTGCCTATCGACCTCATGGCTTAAATTCCGACATTCGAGTCAACCGCGGCCCACGGAGAACCTACGGCCCGAGATGGAGAGAACCTTCGCTCCAACGGCTCAGCCGCAGCGTCTTTGGACGTTCCTCCCCGTGGCGTAGCCGCGGTTCCTGCACCAAGGCCCCGGGTATGATCCCCACCGGAACTGTACCGGAGATCGTCCTGACCCTAGGGATCGCCATTGCGCTCGCGCCCCTTTTCGGCCGGTATCTCGCGAACGTCTACTCGAATGGACCATCGGTCTGGGACCCGATCGTCGGGCGGGTCGAACGAGCCGTCTTCTGGATCATGGGCGTCGACCCTCGGCGACCGATGACCTGGAGCCAGTACGCGAAGGCTCTGCTCCTGACCGACGGCATCGCGATCGGGTTCGTCTTTGTCCTGCTGCAGCTCCAGTCGGGTCTCCCGAACAACGCGCTCGGGGCGCCGAGCATGAGCTGGCACCTCGCCTTCCACACCTCGATCGCGTTCGGAACGAACACCGATTTCCAGCACTACGTCCCCGAGGAACAGGCCTCGCTACTGAGCTCCCTTTTCGGACTTCAGCTGCTGATGTTCACCTCCCCCGCGACCGGGCTGTGCGTCTTCGCCGCGATGGCCCGGGGATTCTCCCGAAAGGACGGGCGCCTCGGCAACTACTACTCCGATTTCGTCCGGACCCTGACCCGCGTCCTGGTCCCGGTGACGGTCCTCGGGGCGATCGCGCTCGTCCTCCTGGGCGTCCCCGAGACCCTGACGCAGACGGCCCAGATCCTCCCCTTGACCGGCGGACACGAATCGATCCCGCTCGGTCCGGTCGCCTCGTGGGACTCGATCGAATTCCTCGGAACCAACGGCGGGGGATTCTTCACCGCGAACGCGGCCCATCCGTTCCAGGACCCGACCAGCGCGACCAACTTCGTCGCCATCCTGCTCATGCTCTCGATCCCGCTCGCTAGCCCCTTCGCGTTCGCCCGACTAGTCCGGCGCCCGGGCGAGGCGACCCCCCTGTTCGCGACGATCCTCACGATATTCCTGGCCGGCTTCATCGTCTTCCTCGTCTTCGAAGGGTCCAATCACTTCCTCCCGGTCACGGTCAACCAGGGCGCCGGATACCTCGTCGGGGCGGAGACCCGGTTCTCCATCTCGGAGAGCGCCCTCTTCCAGTTCAGTTCGGTCTACTCGAACACCGGCGCGACCAACATGGCGCTCGGTTCGTTGACGCCGCTCTCCCAGACCGTCCTGATGTTCGGGATGTTCATGCAATCCACCCCCGGCGGCGTCGGGACGGGGTTCGGTACCCTGCTCATCAACGTCGTCCTCGCGGTCTTCATGGGAGGGCTGATGGTCGGACGCAGTCCGGAATACCTGGGTAAGAAGATCGGCATGCCCCAGGTGAAGTGGGCCGCGGCGGCGATCCTCTCCCACCCGTTCTCGATCCTGATCCCGACCGCCCTGGCCATGGTGATCCCCGGCGTCCTCCAATCGGCGATCGGGGGGTACACCCCCCACGGATTCACCGTTCTCCTCTACGAGTTCTCGAGCGAGTCGGCCAACAACGGTAGCGGCATGGGTCCCATTAACGACGGAACGATGTTCTTCAACGTCGCCGGCGCCCTGGTCATGGCCGTCGGGCGCTATTTCCCGGCGGTCGCGATGCTCGCCATCGCCGGATCCCTCGCCCAACAGGAGCCGCACCGACCGGGTCCGGGGACCCTGAAGACGCGCTCGGTGACGTTCTGGTTCTTCCTCGTGGCGTTCATCGTGATCGTGACGGGCCTGCTGTTCCTGCCCGTCCTCGCGCTCGGACCGTTCTCGCAGATGGTGGGAGGGCCGTAGTGGCGACGATCCCGGCGACCGCCCTCGCGGTTCGGAAGACCCCCCGGATCAGCTTCGGGGGGGCGCTGAAGCAATCGTTCATCCGGTTCGGCCCGCGCACGATGGCCCGGAACCCTGTGATGTTCGTCGTGTATGTCTTCACCATCTTCACGGCCCTCATCACGCTCCTGCCGAGCGCCTTTCCGGACCTGTCGGGTCCGGGCTTCAGCCGATCGTACTTCCTCGCGATCACCCTCATCCTGTTCCTGACGGTCTGGTTCGCCACCCTCTCCGAATCGATCGCCGAGGCCCAAGGGAAGGCCCAGGCCGAGAGCCTCCGTCAGATCCGGACCGGTACTCGGGCACGCCGGATGCGGCCCGACGGCTCCTCGGAGTTCGTCGACTCGAACGCGCTCCACAAAACCGATGTGGTCTGGATCGGCGCCGGGGAGATCATCCCGCTCGACGGGGATGTGTTCCAGGGCGTCGCCGAGATCGACGAATCGATGATGACCGGGGAGTCGGCCGCCGTGATCCGAGAGAGCGGGGGGGACAAAACGAGCGTCCTGGGCGGAAGCCGCCTCCTGCGGGGCAAGATCCTCGTCCGGATCTCGGTCGACCCTGGAGGAGGCTTCCTCGACCGCATGATCCGGCTCGTGGAGAGCGCGACGCGCGAGAAGAGCCCGAACGAACTCGCCCTCACCCTCCTCCTCTCCGCGTTCACGGTGAGCCTGCTCGTCGTGATCCTGACGTTCGACTACATGCTGACGGCGTCCGGGGCGATCGTCGTGAGCCTCGGGACGCTCATCGCCCTCCTGGTCTGCCTGATGCCCACGACGATCGGAGGACTCCTGCCGGCGATCGGGATCGCCGCGGTCAACCGAGTGTCCTATGCCAACGTCATCGCGAAGTCCGGTCGCGCGGTGGAGGCCGCCGGGGACCTCGACGTGCTGATCCTCGACAAGACCGGGACGATCACCACGGGGAACCGGATCGCGGTCGAGTTCATCCCGGCGCGAGGGGTCTCCAAGACCGACCTGACCGCGGCCGCGGCCCTGGCCTCCTCCTACGACGACACGCCGGAGGGCCGCTCGATCCTGCGCCTCGCCTTCCGGCGCTCTCCGGCCCGAGGGGGACCCCCTCCGCAGATCGCCCGTGTCCTTCCCTTCACTCCGGAACGGCGCGTCTCCGGGGTCGTCATGGCCGATGGCCGGGAAGTGCTCAAGGGGGCGGTGGCGTCGATCGAGTCCGTGACGGGTCCACTCGAAGCGGAGCTTGGCCAGGCCGCCCGCCGGGCCGCCGACCAGGGCATGACCCCGCTCGCCGTGTGTCAGGACAAGACCGCACTCGGCGTCATCCTGTTGAAGGACGTGGTCAAGCCCGGCATCCCCGACCGGCTCCGCGAGCTCCGGCTGATGGGGATCCGCACGATCATGTGCACCGGGGACAATCGCATCACGGCCCGGGCGATCGCGCACGAGAGCGGGGTCGACGAGTTCGTTGCCGAGGCGAAGCCCGAGACGAAGCTCGAGCTCGTGAACCGGGAGAAGGCGGCCGGTCGGCTGGTCGCGATGACCGGCGACGGGACGAACGACGCGCCGGCGCTGGCGCGGGCCGACGTCGGCCTCGCCATGAACAGTGGCACCACGGCCGCGAAGGAGGCCGGCAACATGGTCGACCTCGACAGCGATCCGACCAAGATCATCGAGGTCGTCTCCCTCGGCAAGCAGCTCCTCATCACCCGCGGAGGGCTGACCACCTTCTCGGTGACGAACGACGTGGCGAAGTACTTCGCCCTCCTGCCGGCGATCTTCGTCGGCGTGGGCGGGGTCACCTTCCTGAACGTCCTGCGGTTCCACAACCCCCCGATCGCCGTGCTCGCGACGCTCCTGTTCAACGCGTTCATCATCCCCCTGATGATACCGGTCGCCCTCCGGGGGGCCCCCTTCCGTCCCCGGACGGCGGTCGCCCTGTTGCGGAACAACATCCTCGTCTACGGCGTCGGGGGCTTCGTCAGCGCGTTCGTCGGGATCTGGCTCGTCTACGTCGCCCTGCTCTACCTGGTGGGAAGCCCGTGGTTCGCCCCGTTCGTCCACCTGGCCGTCCAAGCCTTGGGGAGCTAGCGATGTCGACGGACCCCCCGCCGCCTCCTCACCCCCACCCCCCGCCGCCGGATCCGACCGTGCCCGGGGCGGTCCGGGCGTCGGGCACGATCCTGGTCCTGCTCCTCGTCGTCGTCGGAGGACTCTATCCGGGCGGGGTGAGCCTGATCGCCCACACGCTCGTGCCGAATAGCTCGGGCGGGTCGCTGCTCACGTACCCGAACGGGACGGCCTACGGATCCCGATGGATCGGGGAGAACGTGACGAACCCGGCGCTGTTCTGGCCCCGCGCGTCGTTGATCGACTACCAGACCTTCGCCGGGAACGGCACCGGGCCGGGCAACGAGGTCCCGCCGGGTCCCACCGACCCGGCCCTCCTCAACGAGACGGCCTACTACGTCGTCTACTATTGCCATTGGACGAGCGGAAACGCCACCGTCGACTGCCTTCAGAACCACACCGTCCCGATCGACCTCGTCGCGCCGTCGGCGAGCGGGGTCGACCCGGACATCACGCCGGCCGCCGCCCTGGTTCAGATCCCGCGGATCGCCCACTACTCGAACCTGTCGGAGGAGTTCCTTCGCGGTCTCGTCAACGCCCATGTCGTCCAAGCGGTCCTGGGGTTCCTTGGGTCCGAGTTCGTCAACGTCCTCGACCTCGACCGGGCCCTGATCGGCTCGCTACCCCCCGGGACCGGCTACTGAGCCCCGCTCGCCGGGGACAGGGCGAAGGGCTTTGGTTCGCTCCGCCCTCCGAGCCGCGTGGGCAGGGTACTCCTCGGCACGAGCGGGTGGGACTACCCGGAATGGGCCGGCCGGGTGTATCCGAAGGGCGGGGTCTCCGACCGGCTCGCGTACTACGCGCGCCTCTTCCCGGTCGTCGAGGTAAACACGACGTTCTACCGGACCCCCCCCGCCGCGACCGTCGCGTCGTGGGTGCGCCGGACGCCCGAGGGGTTCCGCTTCACGGCGAAGTTCCCGAGGGCGGTGACGCACGAGCGCCGACTGGTCGGCGCGGGCCCGGAGCTCGCGGAATTCCGCCGAGCGATGGCGCCCATGCGCGAGTCGGGAAAGCTCGCCGCGACCCTCCTGCAGCTTCCTCCGACCCTTTCGTTCGACCGCCCCGCGGTCCGGGCGTTCTACGAGAGCCTGTCGGAGGACGGCCCGGTGGCGGTCGAGTTCCGCGAGCGCTCCTGGCTCGTGCCGGAGTCGTTCGACCTGCTGAGGGAGTTCGCGCTCGCCCACGTGGTGGTCGACGAGCCCCTCCTCCCCGTGCGCCTGGAGGCGACGGCGCCGTTTTCCTACGTCCGCTGGCACGGCCACGGGGCTCCGGTCTGGTACGATTACCGGTACTCCCCGGAGGAGCTTCGGGCCTGGGTCCCCCGGGTTCGGACGCTCTCGGAGGCGGGCGGTCCGGTGCTCGGGTTCTTCAACAACCACTTTCGCGGCGATGCCGCGCGCAACTGCCAGACCCTCGAAGAGATGCTCGGCCTTCCGCCCCCGGCCTGGACCGCGCGGCTCGCCGTGTAGCGAGGCGCCGGGAGGGCGCGTTCCGTCCGTTGGGTCCCCCGTCCCCGCATGCCGCCTCGTCACGCGACCCTGGCCAGGAAGGTCGAAGCGCGCCGGATCGGGGCCGAAACGACCTGGGGGCCCGGCGGGCTCTTCCGACGAGAAGCCGGCGTGACTCCGGCGCGAACGATGGGCTTATACTCGCGCGGAATCGTCGTGGCCCGACAGGGCGGCAGGCGTGGACGGCTTCTGGGTCTTCCTGGCGGTCACGTCGGTCATGGGCCTGTCGATCTTTCTGTCGCTGCCGGTGGTCTACAACAAGCGAGCCCAAGGAAGGTGGGCGACCGGCCTGAACGCGGGCGCGATCGGCATCCTGGTGTTCCTGCTCGCCGACATCTTCTCGAACGTGAGTCCGATCCTCTACCCTCACGGTTACGTCGCCGTCGCGTCGTACTCGATCGCCTTCGTCACCGTGTTCCTCGTCGCCTTCCTCCTTCTGTTCGCCGTCGACAACGTCTCCTCGCGCGCGGCCGGAGCGACCGAGGGGAGCCCGCGCCGGACCGCGCTCATCATCGCGCTGGCGATCGGGCTGCAGAACCTGACCGAAGGGCTCGTCTTCGGCGCCAACTGGACCGCCGGCGCCGTCGGCATCCTGGCCGTCGTGTTCGTCGGATTCTGCCTCCAGAACATCTCGGAGGGCTTCCCGATCGCTTCCCCGTTCCTCGCCAGCCCCGAGCGACGGGGCATCGGCACGATCACGGGGCTCTTCCTCATCGGGGGCATCCCGACGATCCTCGGTGGGGCGATCGGCTACTTCTGGAGCAGCGAGCTGTTCCTCGTGATCTTCGACGCCGCGGCGATCGGGGCGATCGCCTACGTGATCCTCCCGATGTTCCGGGCCGCGTTCCGCCCGCTCGAGACGAAGGAGCTCTCCTCCCGTCGGAACCGGATCGTCTACCTCGGCGTCCTGGTCGGTTTCGTCGTGGGGTTCGCGGTCAACGCCTTGTAGTCCCGTCCCCGCCTCTCGGGATTGAAACACTGTTCCCCGAACCGTTTCACACCCTCCCGGGGAGCGATAAGGAGGGCCGGGCCGCTCGTACGGTCCCCGATGATGTCTTCGCTCTCCGAGGTCCGCACCCCCGTCCCGGCCGAGCCCGCGCTCCCGCGGCGTCGCGACCGCCCCCGGGCCCGGGCGACGCCCCGGGTCCGGGTCGGCCGACCGAGCGCGCGCCCGGACCGGACGCCCCGGGCCCTCCTCCCGGAGGCCCCGGCGATCTTCCCGTGGCTGGAGCGACGGTTCTCGGAGGGCGAGGCGACCGCGTGGATCGGGAGCGAACCGGTCCTCGGCCGCCTCCTCGAGTTCCTGTACGCGGGCAGCGCGCGGGCGGGCGGCCAGGTCTCGCTCATCGAGGGCGCGAACCGGATCCATCCCTACCGGGTCGCCGAGACCGGTCGGCTCGTCGGGACCGACCCGGCGGAGGTGCTGCGCCGGGTGCGGCTCGCCCGGGCGTTCACGGCCTACCAATTGGTCGCCCTCGTGGACGGTTGGGCCCGGGAGGTCCGACGGCACCGCCCGACCCTGCTCGTCGCCCACGGCCTATCGAACCTGTTCGAGAGCGAGGAGGTCCCGCCCGAGGAGCGCTCGGTGCTCCTGGCCCACGTCGCCGGGACGCTCCGCGACCTCGCCGAGGAGAGCGGACTCCCGATGCTCCTCACGCTCGCCGATGCGCCCGCGACGTTCCCGGGACTCACCGACCGCGGCCCCCGGCTCTTCGACGTGGTCCGCTGCCGGCCCCGGTCGGGAGCGCTCGCCCTCGAATCGTACCGCGAGGTCGCCTACCTCACCCTCGTCCCGCGTGCCTCGGGCCAGCGGGGCCTCGAGGAGTTCGGCGGCATCGCCCCGCAGGAGGTGATCCTCGGATGGGACGCACCGCCCCCACGTACCGGCAGGCCCTGGAGGAACGGCTGAAGCGCTGGGACTCCTTCGGTCAGCTCCTGACCGACCCGGAGGACCGGGCCGCGTTCGAGCGGATCCGCCGGGGGACCCGACGCTACATCGCCCAGGCGACGTACGCGGGGAGTCCCGACCTCCTGGAGTCGATCCTCCTGTCGGCGCTCGTCGACCTCGCCCGAGAGCTTCCAAAGCGATCCGGAACCGGGCCGCCATCGGCCGGCACATCGCCCTCCCCACGGGGCGGCTGACCGGTCCCGGCCGCGCTCGGCCCGAGGGAGCCGCGGAGGGAGCCGATGCCGGACGGGTGGCTGATCGACATCACCGACTCCGCCCCCGGGACCGGGGTCGTGCTGTGGCTCAAGGAGCGCTCGACGGGCCGCGTCGACACCCGTCGCCTCCCGTGGCGGCCCCCGTTCCTGGTCGACGGGCCGTCCTCGCTCCTCGATCGGGTCGAGCGCACCTTCGCCCCGGACCCGGCGGTCGAGCGGATCGAGCGGCGCACCGAGCGGCCGTCGCTATTCGACCGCCGGCTCCGACGCGTCCTCGCGGTGACGGCCCGCACGAACTTCGCGCGCCGGCGCCTCGCGACGGCCATCGATGCCCTCGGCGGGTACCGGGCGCTCACGCTCTACGACGTCGACCTGTCGGCGCCCCAGCTCTACCATCTCGCCCACGACCTCTACCCGTTCGCCCCCGTCGTCTGGGACGGGGCGGGGGTCCGGGCGACCGAACCGCCCGAGACGATCGACTACGCCCCGGTGCCGATCCGCTGGGTCCCGCTCGAGACCCGGTTCGACGGGGCCCGGCGCGGTGGGGTCATTCCCCCCGGGGCGGCGGTGGAATCGGTCCGGGTCGGGCCCGTCGAGGTGAAGGAGGAGTCCGAGGCGGCGACGCTCCTCGCCCTCGTTCGCGCGCTCGCGACCCAGGACCCGGACCTCCTCTTGACGGACGGCGGGGACGCGCTCGACCTCCCGAGGCTGTTCGAGCGGGCCCAGGCACTCGGCCTCGACGAGGAGGCGTTCTTCCTCGGTCGGGAGCCCGCGGCGTTCCGGCCGATCCGCCGGTCGAGCTCCTACGAGAGCTACGGCCGGATCTACCACCGCGACACGGCGTTCTCGATCCCCGGCCGCTTCCACGTCGACGGACGGGACTCCTTCCTCTACGGCGACGCCTCGTTCGAGGGGATGATCGACGCCGCGCGCCTCTCGAGGCTCTCCCTGCAGAGCATCGCCCGCCAGTCGCCCGGGACCTGCTTCACGGCGATGGAGATGGCCCACGCCCTCACCGGGGGCGTGCACGTACCGTGGAAGAAGAACCGCCCGGAGGAGTTCAAGTCGCTCGACCGGCTCCTCCAGGCCGACCGAGGGGGCGTGATCTTCCTGCCGCCGGTCGGCGTCCACGGTGGCGTCGAGGAGTTCGATTTCTCGAGCCTCTACCCGCACATCATGGTCCGCCACAACCTGTCGACCGAGACCCTCGACTGCCGATGCTGCCCCGGAAGCCCCTACCGGGCGCCGGGGCTCGGGTACCGGTCGTGCACCAAGCGCCCCGGCCTCATCCCCCGGACCCTCTCCCCGCTCATCGCGCGCCGGCTCGCCTACAAGACGCGGCTCAAGGACCCGAGCCTCTCGGAGGCGGAGCGGGACCGCTACGCCCGCCGCACGAAGATGCTCAAGTGGATCCTCGTGACCTCCTTCGGCTACCAGGGCTACCGGAACGCCCGGTTCGGCCGGATCGAGTGCCACGAGGCGATCAACGCCTACGCGCGCGACCTGATCGCGCGGTTGATCCCCCGCTCCGAGGCAGAGGGATACCGCGTCCTCCACGGGATCGTCGATTCGCTCTGGCTCGCGCCGTCGGACCCGACCCACCCGCCGGACCCGGAGCGCTACGCCGTGCGGATGAGCGAAGAGTTCGACCTGCCGCTCGGCTACGAGGGCCGCTACCGGTGGATCGTCTTCCTGCCCTCGGTGACCCACGGCCTCGGGGTCCCGAACCGATACTACGGCCTGTACGAGACGGGGGAGTTCAAGCTGCGGGGGGTCCGGTCCCGGCGGGGTGACACGCCCGTCCTCCTCGAAAAGGCCGAGCGCGCCGTCCTCGACCGCTTCGCCGAGGAACGCGGCCCCGACGGGGTCCAGCGCGCGGTCCCGGAGGCGGTCGAACGCCTCGACGCGATCGCCGAGCGGGTCCGCTCCGGCGCCTGGCCCATCGACGAGCTCGTGATGACCCACCGGGTGGGCCAGGACCCGTCGCGCTACGTCGTCTTCACGGAGTCGGTCGCCGCGCTCCGTCAGCTCGAAGCGCTCGGGGTCCACCGGGAGGCCGGCCAGTCGGTCCGCTACGTCCTGCGGGACCGCTCGTCGCGCTCGTTCCGGGACCGGGTCACGGTCGCCGAGCGGCTTCCCGAGGACGACCGCTACGACCCGGTCGCGTACGTCGAGCTGCTCGCGCGGGGCGCCGATACGCTGCTCTCCCCGCTCGGATTCCCGTACCCGACGCTCTGCGAGCGATGGAAGGTGGGCGCCCCGGTCGTTCGTCCCCGGCTCCGCTCTCCCGAGCAGCGCGCGCAGCGAACCCTGTAGGGGCGGTCCTGAAAGCCGGTCGTCAAGCGTCGGGTGGCGGTCCATCGTTACGAGACCGCGGACCCGGGGCGGTCGGGGCCGGACGGAGCGGTCGGGCGCAACTCGCGCAGAACGAGGCCTCCCACGGCGCCGGAGCCCCGCAGTAGGCGCAGACTCGGGGTGACGCGGGTCGCGCCAGGGACCGGTGACGGAGCCGCCATCCGACGAAGGTACCGAGGGTCAGGGCAGCTAGGATGGCCGCCGCCACGAGCCACAGGCCCCCAGGGAGGGGCAACGACGGAGAGGAGTCGCGGGGATGAGCGCCCGGGCCGAGAGCGAGGATCTCGAACACGCCGGCCACGTTCGCGGGCGTGCCGGTGGCAGCCGGAAGCGCCACGGGTGAGATCAGGTCGACCGAGACCGGGATTCCGGCCGCCGTGCCTCTGGCGACGACGGCGACGCTCAGGACATAGGAGAGGTTAGCCACGCCGACCTCCACTCGGCTCGGCGCGGGGCCGGTCGCGGTGAACGGGATCGAGAGGTTCCCGGGCGCGGTCCAGGAGAAGGCGACCCCGCCGCCGGTCCCGTTCGGACCCACGAAGGAAGTTCCGTTCACGGCGCCGGTCAGGTCGATGTAGATCGAGAGAGGGACACCGGCGACGGAGTAGTTCAACCCGGGGACCGCCGCCTCCTGGACGCCGAGCGCGGGAAGGGTCACGTCGGCCGGCGCCAGGCCGAGCAGGGTGAGCGAGATCGTCGCGCTGGTTCCCGAGAATCGAACCGTCGCCCGGGAGCCGTTCCCCGAGGGGAGGCTCCCGTTGGCGATCGACACACGGGGAACGTAGACGGCCGAGAGGAGCGCCGTGCGAAGCCCGAATTGAACCGCGTGGGAACCGAGCGCGACCGGACCGACGACTTTCGGAAGGGGGAGTGAGTTCGCCTCGGAGAGCCGAGCATCGGTGGACGGTGCCATTGCCGGGCTCGAGCGCCCGATGAGTGTCTGGGAGGTCGGCGAACCGGAAATTGCGGGTACGACTCCGACCGTGACGAGGAGGACGGCGAGGACGAGTCCCGCTCCCAGGACGCCCCGGAAGGTCCATCGGCGGGGTGCCGTTCGGACGCCTCCGAAGACGGAGAGATACATCACTCCCACGCGCAGGGGTCGTGAGGCTTTGAAGGAGTTCCCCGACCAGGGCGCTAGGGCCCCTCCGAAAGACTGACCTGCCCTCGGTCGTTGAACGAGGCGTGTTCACCGGCGCCCTCGTCACGCTGATGGTCGATGACGTCGCCCGGTCGGTACGGTTCTACCGCGAGACACTCGAGTTCGGCCCGGAGGGCCCGTCGGACGGGGAGACCGCTGAGTTCTCCGGTCCCGGGATCCGATTGCGGATCCATCGGCGACGGAAAGAGATCCCGACCTCGGGCTCGGGAAGTTCGGCGGTCGGGCTGGGAGTCAAAAATATCGAGTCCGCGGCGGCCACCCTCGCGGCGAGAGGCGTTGGAGTGGGGCGGATCCTGAGGGCCGGCCCGCGACGCATCGCCCTCTTCGACGACCCCGATGGGAACCACTGGTACCTCTTCGACCATCGGCCGGGGTAGACGGGGCCGGTCCGGCTGCCCTAGCGGGGCGGCGAGGCTCGGGAGCGCCGTCGAAGGGCAAGACCGATCGCGGCGGCCACGATCAGGACCAGGACGATCCCGAACAGGAGCGGCTCTCCTCCGGGCACCTCCGAGAGCGGGGTCGGTCCGGGAGATGCGGGCGACCCGACGGAGAAGTGGAGTTGGGCCGTCGCGTTGCCGTGCCCCACATCGTCGACCCGCAGCTTGACTGTATAGTTCCCGATGTCGAGCGCCGTACAGACCACCGGGTGCAATCCCTGGGCTAGGCAACCGGTCGGAAGCGTCAGCCAGCTGATGTTGACGAGACCGGACCCGCCCAGTACCGTCGGGGAGATCGACAGCGAGGCGGGCGCGACCGCGTCGCGCGTGCTAGGCGAGAGCGAAAGGGTGAGGGCCGGGTAAACGAGGAGGTCGACCGGTGCGGCCGGGACCGAGGCGTTCGCCCGGTCCGCCACCGTCGCGCCCACGGAGAAGGTGGAGGCGTTCGACGGAGTGCACGATAGCGTCGCCGTATCGGCCGACGTGCAACCCCCGGGAAGCCCGTTCCAGTCGAAGTGGGCTCCGCCTGCTCCGCCGACGACCGTGGCCGAGAAGGTGACCGGATGATCGAGGTCGATCCCCGAGCTCGAAACACTGAGACGGCTCGTCATCGTCGGGAAGACCCATAGGACGCTCGAGGGAGACGTCGCCGTCATTCGGTTCGTATCCGAGGCTGCGACCGTGACCACGGACTCCCCGGTCGTGCGCAGGGCGCAGGCGGCCTGCATGGAGGTGCTGGCGCACCCGCCCGGCAGCTGAGACCAGATGAAGCCGAGTCCTCCCGAACCGCCCGTGGGAACGGCGCGGTAGAGGACGCTCTGGCCGACGTCCCCGACCGTGCGGCTTGCGACCAGGGCGACCGACAGGGTCGGTGAGACGGTGAATGCGAGGCCGTTCGCTTGCCTCTGCGAACCGTTCGCATCGGTCGCAGTCAGCGCGACCGTGCTCGTCCCAGCGACCGTCGGCACGCACGTCAGGGACGACCCGTTCGAGCTCGCGCATCCGGCCGGCAATCCGGTCCAGGCGAACGAAAGCGGGAGTAGGCCGCCGGTCGCCCTCGCGGAGAACGTGACGGACTGGCCGGCGTCCGCGCCGCCCCCTGTGCTCGCCGTCAACGGTCCGACCGTGAGCGGGAACGGGACCACGATCGTGACCTTCGGCGAACCGAGGGCGTTGCCCTGGGCATCGGTGCCGAAGGCCACAAAGCTGTAGTTGCCCGGTGTCAGGGTGCTGAAGTTCCAGTCGCTCCCGGTCTGGCCGCTCGTGAAGCTCCCGTCGAACTCCCACAGCGTACCGTAGGGTGCGCGGCCGCCGGTCGTACTCGACTGGAGGGTCACCGTCCCACCCGCGCTCACGTGGGTCGCTGATGCGTTCAGCGTCTCGGAGGCGATCGGACGGGGATCGCTCTGAAATCGGAACCCGACGCTCGCGTTCAGCGTCGTGTCATTCTGGCCCTGGATCTCCTGAGGACCGTCCGTCGCCCCGCCCGTGGCGTCCTCGTAGTGGCTCTGGGGGGAGGGGCCCGGCAGGTAGACGACGGGACCCGAGCTCGAATAGCAGAAGACCCCGGATGGAACGTTATCCCATTCGTCCGACCAAGGGACGAACTCGGTGAAGTGGGCCCACGGGGGGAAGTCGAACGTAACGGTGGGGATCAATCGGTAGTCCGGGCACGAGGTTGCCGAGAGGTTCACGATCTCCGTCATCGTACCGGTGTAGTACCCATCTCCGTTCGCGGCGCTGCCGAGAAAGATAAACTCGGATCCGCCGGCGTCGGGCTGGGCCTGGCAGACCACATGGGAGCGGTGGGTCGTCAGGTCATCGAGGCCGAGGCAGGCGTTCGTTCGGCTCGGCAACGATCCGTTGAGGACGATCACGTTCCCCTTGGCGAGGGAGACCGCAGGGTCGCACGTCACGGGGCCCGACCCGCCCTGGGAGTCCCAAACCTCGATGATCTCCTCGAACCCGGAATTGCATCCGGGCCAGTTGTCGCCGATCACTACCTGATACCAGTCCCCCGTGTCGGACAACAGGTTGAGCTCGTATCCGGTGGGGTACGGGCTGACCACGAGCGGGATCGATTCGGCGAGGTGGGTGAGGCCCCCGATCGCGAAGGTGTTGTTGACCTCGGACAGGGTGGCCCCGATCTGGGTGTAGAACTCGTTCGAGGCCTGAGGACGAGGCAGGGCGGCGGGAAGATGGCCGATCCGACCGACGGGAAGGGTCTCTCTCAGCGTCACCTCCCTGGGTAGCTCATGGGGCGGTCCCGAGTGGGAAGTACGAGGCCCGACCGGGCCGAGCAAGAACAGGAACCCGAGCGCGACCCCGATGACCAGGACCGAGCGTGCGGCGGCCCGAGAACGACCGCTCCGGGCCCGGACCCCCGGAGGCGGGCGAGCCGCGGAAGGGCAGTGCGTCATCGTGAATAAACGGGGGCGGGGCGCATATAGAACCTCCTCAACCCGGGCCGCCCGGGGCAGTCCTCTATCGCGGTTCCGTCGCCTGGCGCCGCAGGGCCGCCGCCGCCCAGGGCTCCCCCTTCAAGGACTCTCGCGCCTCGTCGGAGAGCCCGGGTACGTGCATGCCGAGGCCCTCGAGGGCCCGGACGATCGTCCCGGAAACGACCCAATCCCGGTACCATTTCGAGTTCGACGGAACAACGAACCAGGGTGCCCAGGAGGTGCTCGTCCGCTCGAGGACCTCTTCGTACGCCTTCTGATACTTCTCCCAGAATCGTCGCTCAGCGAGGTCGGTCCCACTGAACTTCCAGCGTTTCGCGGGGTCCGTCAATCGGTCCCGGAGGCGGCGGATCTGCTCGCCCGAGGAGATGTGGAGGAAGAACTTCAGGATCGTCGTGCCTTCGTCGGTCAGGGTCCGCTCAAACTCGTTGATCTCATCGAACCGATGCCGGATCACCTTCTTGGGGGCGAGCTTGTGGATCCGGGCCGCGAGGACGTCCTCGTAGTGGCTGCGGTTGAAGATCACCATCTCTCCGAGGGCCGGGAGGACGGCGTGCACGCGCCATAGAAAATCGTGGTCGCGCTCGAGAGGGGTCGGTTGCTTGAACCCGACCACCCGGACTCCCTGGGGATTGACCCCTTCGAAGACCCGACGGATCGTTCCGTCCTTACCGGCCGCGTCCATTCCCTGTAGCACGACGAGGATCGCGTGGCGGTGCTCGGCGTGTAGCACCTCCTGGAGGCGCTCGAGCTGGCGGGTCCAGCGGGCCGAATCTCGTTCGGCCTTTTCCTGCGAGCCGTCTACACCCGAGACGTCGGCCGGACCCCACTTCTCGAGGTCGACCTTCTCCTGCGGTTCGACCCGGTATCGCTTCACTGCCCGCTCGGGTGGGGCCGGTTTCGCCCGCGGCCCGAGGGGTGAAGAGTCGAAGCCCTTGATAGGGGGCCCGGCCCAAGGCCGTGAAGTCCGGGGCGGTCAGGCGCGCCGGCGCGGGGGCCGAACGACCAGGGTCGTGCACGGCGCGGCGTTCACCAGGGAGGCGGAGACGCTTCCGAGCAGGATCCGGTGCGCCCTAGGGAGACCCCGCGTCCCGACGACGAGCAGGTCGTGGGGAGACTGGGTCAAGTACCGCACGATCGCGGGCGTCGCCTCGCCGCGAAGGAATACCACCTCGACCGATCGTACGCCCTTTTCGATCGCCTGGGCCCGACCTTCCTCCAGGAGGGAGCCGAGGGGTCGCTCGTCTTCGCTGACCGGTACCAGACGGGCGAGCTCCGGGTCGGAGGAATCGCTCGGGCCCGCGCTGACGGTCGCGATCGTCAGGGTCGAGCCGAATCGCAGGGCTACTTCGGTCGCGGTCTTGAGGGCGTACTGGCTCTGGCTTCGGCCATCGTACGCCACCAGGATCTTGTCGAACAACCGGCCCCTCGGGTGCGGGAATGCGACCCGGTCTTAAGTCCGTCCTCTGGGCTCCGGATCGCTGAAATCGGAACGCCCTCGCGGTCGGAGGTCCGGGTTCCTACGCGGCGTCGGCACGGCCGACCCCGCCACGGCAGGGGGAAACCGATCGACGACGGCCCCGGGGGGGTCCCCCGGGGCGGAAGAGGTTGGACGGACGATGGCTCGGTCTCAGGCGGTCCGGCGTCGAAGGGCGAGCTCGACCCCGAGAAACACGAGGGCGATGCCCACCACGCCCGCCCCGAGGATCCAGGGGCTGAGCGGACTTGAGTGGCCCTTCGTGGACGGCGCGGGCGTCGCGTTCTTCGACGGAGTGGGGGTGGGCGGGGTCGGCTTCGTACCGGGGGTCGGCGTGGTCTGGACCGGGGTCGTGCCGGCGAGCGTCGGCGGGCCGTGGACGACCGGTGCGACGGCCTGCTTGGGGGCGCTCGGAGTCACGGTGCCCTGGATCGCAACGCGGGCCTGGCCCGGACTGAGCGGCGCCGTCAGCAGGGTCGCCCCCGCCGAAACGCGCGAGTTGGTCGCGACCGGGAACCCCGAAGCGGAAACCACCGCCTGTGAGCTCGTCGAGGACGCGACGCCGACCGGCGCATCGCGGCTCACGGCCGAGGCGGCCGCGGGGGCCGACGGCGGGGTGGAGGGGACTTGGCCCGCCGGTAGGACCGCGAGGCCATCCCAGAGGGTGTAGGCCGAGGTGCCCGTCCCGTTTTCCGTCGAGACGATCGTGTAGCCCGTCCCTGTCGTCCCATTGGGGAAAACCACGTTCTGGGTGCCGACGACCGCGAAGGAGAACCCCAGTGCCACGGTGGTGTTGAGCGACCATCCGCCGGAGTTGCTGGCGCTCGTGTTCGTCTTCCCGTTCTGGTAGGCGCTCGCCGACGCGTCCGCCGCCCATCCGACGATCGTCGCGGTGGTGTTCGCGTGCCAGGTCTCCCCGACGGACAGCGGCGCCTCGGCGATCGGGACCGCGGGTGTGAACGAGGCGGAGAACGACTCCGCGACCCACGCGAGTGCGATGGCGCCCGCCGTGGTGGACGTCACCGTGGTGGATCCGTTGGCATCGTTGGTGTAACCGGGCCAGTGGTAGAGGATGACCGTCTCGTTGGCGGCATTCCACACCTCGACGTGTTCGTTCGCCAAGGCGAGGGTCCCGTTCGATAGCGTGTAGTTCGTGAACGCGACGTACGCGCTCACGTCGACGATCGAGGCGTAGTAGACCCCCGTGACGTTGACGAGGGGGACGGAGGCTCCCGGCGCGTAGGTCCCGGTCGCAGGCAGGTTCCCGACGACCTCGACGATCGCGCTGTAGTTGGCGATCGCGATCGACGTCACCTCGACCTGACGGGTCGAGGGAGTCGGAGCGGTCGCGTTGACCACCGTATAGGCGCCATAGAGGGCCCGGTCCGCGGCGAACTCGCCGACGACGGCCGTGGAGTGGGACAGGTTGCCGCTCGTCAGGTTCAGGGAGTCGGCATACGCGCCAAACACCTCGGTCTGGTAGCTCGCGTTCTCGAAGGCGCCCCACGCCCACACACCGGTGGAAGCGGCGACCATGGGCGACACGGCGTGGGCCGTCGCGAGGGGGGCCGCCCCCGCCGCCGGAAGGATCGCGAAGGCGGCGAGCGCCAAAGCGAACGCAGGCAGGAGGGTCGGGAGGGGGAGCCGAGGTCGGGTCGTCGCTGCGCGGCCGGGTCGGGTACTCTTCGGGGTTCCGTGAGGGTTCATTCGACCACCACGGGGACCAACGCGTGGGCTACCTTCCCCTCCGGCTCAACAGAAGGTCGGCCGACTCATTCGGGGGGTTTTAAGTAGGCCGGGAACGGAGCGCCGACGATGACCGTCCCCTCCGGAATCGAGGACCCGATCTCGTCGATCTTCGAGCTCACCGACCGGGCCTCCGAGATGGCCCCGACGATACGACGCATGTACCGCTACACGGCGACCGTGATCGTACTGTATTTGGTCATCATGGTCGTCCTCCTGCTCGTCGGACTCTCGGGGAACCTCGCCTTCGCCGTGCTCGCCCTCGTGGCGATCGTCTTCGGTTTCATCGCGCTCAGTCTGCTCGTCGAAACGGACCGGTTCTACCGGACGTTCGCAGAACGGTATCGTCGCATCAAGCTGCTGCAGGATGCCGAGCCCTCCCCGAACGTCCCGGCCGGTCGCACGCCGATGCAGCGGCTCGTCCGATACCTCGCTCAGTCGAATCCCCGCGTGGCGACGCTCCTGCACGAACATCCGGAGTCGCTGCGTTACCGGGTGCGGTTGGGAAACGGGACCCCGCCCCTCACGTTCGACTTGACGATCGTCTCCCCGACGGGCCTCGCGTACCGATGGCTGCGAATCGGTGACCCGGGGTTCGCCCTGCTCGCCCGCCTCGGACCGGACTCCCCGACGGTGGCCGACCTGGATAGATTCGCTGACGAAGTGCTCCGGGCCTCCAAGTGGCTCCCGGCCCGGGTCGCCCGGGCCCTCCTGGTTCGCACGAAGTCCGAGCCGATCTCCGAGGATGTCCACGATTTCGCGGTGGGCCACCCGGTCTCGGTTCCCGGCGGGAAGGTCGCGATCGAGATCGTGACCGAACAGGCGGACGGGACCTACGACCTCATTCCGCACGTCCTCGGCGTCCCGTAGGTTCTTGCGAGTTCGGCTCCAGGGAAGCGAGCGAGGGGTTCGGTGACCGCGCGACCCTACCGGGGGTACCGTGTGTACGCGTACATCGCCCTCGCGCGGCTGTTCCACGCCTTGGACCTCGACCTCCAACAGCCGGACCTGTTCGAGCAGGCTCCCGCGCGGATCGAGAACGCCGCCGAGCGGGTCTCGAAGGAGGAGATCCTCCATGCGATCCGGTCCAATTCGCACATGACCGACAAGGTCCTCGCCTACCTGGTCGAGCAGGGGTACGCGACCGTCCGGGGGGACGAGCACGGCTACGACGTCCGGATCACGGTCCAGGGAGTGGACCACCTGAAACGGTACCATGCGTTGTACCACGAGATGTACGCCCACGAGCTCGACGGGCACTACCGATACACGGGCGCCCCCGGTTGGCTCCGGTAGGGTTGCGCAGCCCCGCGCGCCAGGCTTACGCGGACCTTGACGGGGCGGAAGGCAACTGGATCGCGCTCCTTCGCCCTCGCCTTCTCCACCAGGACCGGAGCCGGCGCTCCACTGACCAGGTCCACCAGTAGACCACGGGCGCACTCGATTCCCTCATCGCCCGTTGGACGATCGCCGTATCGCGGATCACCACGACCGGGAATTCCGGACGGCCGAGGCGGCGTCCGCGCTCGAGCCGGTGGTGGCCGTCGATGAGATATGGGCGATCGGCGATCTCGACGAAAATGAGGGGGACGTCGGGGTCCGCCGAGGGAAGCGCCGACCAAACGATATGCGCGGAGATCCTCCCGAGAAGACGGAAACCCGATCGGGACCGCATCCACCGGGCGAGGCGTGCCGACGGAACATACTCCACCGGTACCGGAGTGACCGAGAGGTACCGCTTGGTCATCGAAACGTCGATCTCGATGCTTCCGTCGACATACCGCTCCGATTCGGGTCCCCGCCACTCGACTTGCGTGGAAGTTCGCAGACGCCAACGATGCGGTGGGGCCAGTTTCGATGGGTCGGACATCGGCGCTCCCTCCCCGATACGAAGGCTCCATGCAGGATGAGGATGGCGGAGTAGGAGGTTCGTGGGATCCGCCGGATCGGGAGGAGTCGCGTCTCCCCTCGTGGCTGCGGGCATCGGAGCGCTGGCCGGACCGGACTCAGGGCCGATCCAAGGAAAGAGAGGGGGGCGTCTCGGCTCCCGTCGTTCTCGCCAAGCCCGTTCTGGCGCGGGGGTAAGCAAGGGTTCAAGTCCCGGTCCCCCATCAAAAAAAATGGACGTGGAAGTCGAGCGATGAACGTGGGAATACTCGGAAGCGGAGATGTCGGAAAGGCACTGGGACGAGGCTTTGTGGCCCGCGGGGATTCCGTCATGATCGGTTCCCGGACGCCCGAGAGCTCCGGGCTGACGGATTGGATAGCGGAGGTCGGGGCGCGGGGAAGGACCGGGACCTTCGGGCAGAGCGCCGCGTTCGGGGAGGTGCTCGTCGTCGCGACCAACGGGCAGGCGGTCGAGGCGGCGATCGAGCTCGCCGGGGCGGAGCACTTTACCGGGAAGCTGGTCATCGATACGACGAATGCGCTCGATTTCTCGAGAGGGATGCCTCCTGGGCTCTTTACCGACGGCAAGCAGTCGCTCTCGGAGAGGATCCAGCGCAAGCTGCCCGGTGCCAAGGTCGTGAAGTGTTTCAACGTCGTCCCGAACAGCCTAATGGTCAACCCGAAGACGAAGGAAGGCGCTCCGGATATGCTCCTGTGCGGCGACGACGAGGGAGCGAAGAAGAGGACGAAGGAGATCCTGACTTCGTTCGGATGGACCGGGGTGATCGATCTCGGCGGACTGAAGGAAGCGGTCTGGCTGGAGGCGTGGGTGCCGCTTTGGGTGCGGATCGCCGGGGCACTCGGGAACTACAACGTGGCCCTGAAGGTCGTAAGGGCGTAGAGGCCCGCAGCGGCTCGACGGCACGCCGGCGTTCGGAACGCTCGCAGTGGTGACGCCCCGAGAGGAGCCTCTTCTGACAGTACCGATCGACGGCCCGATCCTACTTGCTGCCGAAACGGCTCACGTAAGATTCGATCCGCAGTAGGAGGTCACTGAGGGGCATCGTCGTGTCTTCCCGGGACCATTCGAGAGTGACCGTGGGTCGGCCTTCCCCGCCGGAGACCGGCAGAGTGAGCGTGACCGTGACGCGTCGTGGATTCATCTGAACGATCTGGGCGATCGCCGAATCGGGGGCCTGAGCGGTCGAGCTTTTGGAGGAGGTGTCGGGCATGGACGATGCGAGTGTCACCCCTATAATAAACTGTGAGCGGGACAGGCGATACCCGCCCGGGTGGACCGCACCCCCGGGCCGGTCGAGTACCGTAGCTACGCCGGGCGGGCCCCTTCCGCCCGGTCGTCGGACCGACGTCCCGCCTTCGGAGAACGAAGGCTTAAGGCGAAGGAGCCGTCGTCGACCCGACGGCGTTTGGGGGTGCAGGGATGGTCCGGCGTCGAGGGTTGCCCGAACCGGCCCGTCGTCGGTGGCGGCAGGTCTACGAACAAACTCCCTATCGGCAACTCCCATGGTTTTCTTCCCGACCGTTCGAGTGGATCCGGCGATCGGTCTCGCAACACTGGCTTGCCGACGGGGGCCGGGTCCTCGACGTCGGATGCGGAGCCGGGACCAACTCCCTGTTCCTCGCCCGATCCGGATATCGAGTGAGCGGGATCGACGTGGCCCCTTCGGCCATTTCGGCCGCGGCCGGACGGGCTCGCCGCCTCCGGACTCGGGCTGATTTCCGCGTCGCCGACGCGCTCGCCCTCCCGTACCCTCGCTCGCGCTTCGCGGGGGCCATCGACGTGGGTTGCTTCCACACCCTCCCGATCCGATCCCGTACCCGTTACGTGTCGGAGCTCGCTCGGGTCCTTCGACCGGGGGGTCGCCTCGCCCTCGCGTGGGTCGCACGCGAATACACCCGCCCGCTCGGACCGTCCCACCGGCCGTCCGTGTCGGAGGTGACTGGGGTCTTCGAGGAACGGTTCCAGTTCCTGCGGACCGAGTTCCTGGGAGGCCGGTGGGGGCGGATCCCAGCCTATGGCGCCCTGCTCGAGCGGCGCGCGATCCGACAGCCGCCCCCGAGGTAGCCCCGGGTTCGCCTTCACCCCGGCACCCCCTCTCGATCGGCCCCTCTACTTGGCTACGTCCGGGTAACCACGCGTCTATACCCGTCCTCGTCGATTCCGGGTCCGTGAAGGACTGGGACATGGAGGTCGGCCCTCATGCCCGGGTGGACGAACGGGTCCTCGGCGCGCTGGCCAGCAATTCGGGGACGCTCGCGTTCAACGGGCTACGACGAACTCTGAAGGTCCACCCGGAGTCTCTCGTCCGCGCCCTCCGACGGCTGGAGCGTGAGGGCATGGTCCTCCGATCCGAGAATGGGTATGCGCTCCGGGAACCGGTGCCCCCGCGGGCTGCCTCGGGGCCCCCTCGGGCACGGACGGTCGCGTCGGTGCGGTTGCCGCCGAACGTATCGGCCCACGACCTGCTCGGCCGCCTCGCCGGTCGCTGGCTCGGTCCGCTCCGATGGCTTGGGGTTTACGAACATCCCGGGGATCCGTGGCTTGTATGGACCCTGGGGACGACCTCGGAGCACGCGATGCTCTCGGTCCGGCGGGGCACGCTTCGCGTACTCGCTGATGCCGATTCCACGAGCCCCGAGGCGGACGACGCGGCCTATGCGCTCCTCGCCCGCGCCCTGGACTCGGTGCGCGACACCCCCCGGACCCCGTCCGACGAAGACCTGACCCGGTTCTCCCGCGACGAGCGTCCGAATCTCGCGAACTAGCCCGGACCCGTGACCGGGTCCCCCGTTCTTCGCTCAATATCCCTCTCCTTCCGATAGGATACTCGGTCGCAAGGCGACCGGGAACGAGAACACATGGGAGAAGGAGAGGAAGAGTGCGGACACGGACCGTCCTACGGGCCGTGGGTGTGGAGCGCGTATCGGGCGTACAACGAACTGCTGCGTGAGAAGATCAAGAAACGGTTCGAGGCACAGGAAGGCCCGTGGATGGACCAGCTCGCCGGGGAGCTCGTCAAGCTCGTCGACGCGCGTTGGGAAGGCGGCCGGAAGGGCGACAAGGTCGAGAGCGAGATCCTCGAACGGATCGAGAAGCTGCTCGAGGATTGAGCCGATGCCGATCCCCCTGCCCGGAGGGCCGGGGTCCGGTCCGTGGCCGGCCCCGGGACCGCCGATGCCGTTTCCCGGGCCGGGATAGTTCGAGCCGTCCGGGGCCCTGACCCGCGCGGAACGGGGGTGCGTCCCGCCGCCCCCGGCGCTCGGCGAGCCCCTGGCAAATCCGTGCGCCGAGTGGTTGCGTCAGGGCTCGCATGGGTGGGGCTGCCTCCGGAGGGTTTGGGACGAGACAGTCGGACTTTTCCATCGAACGGCCGTTCGGACCGGTCGCATGTCGGTCAACGTCGAGGTCTCGGAGGTCCTCCTGGGGATCGCGGACCTTCTCGAGCTCAAGAGCGAACGGTTCAAGCCGGAGGCCTACCGCAGGGCCGCGCGCTCGATCCTCGGAGCCGGGGAGGACCTCCGGACGCTGCGGCAGAACGACCTCCTCGGAGCGATCCCGGGGGTCGGCGAGGCCATCCGCCGAAAGATCGAGGAGTACCTCGACTCCGGGAAGGTCGAGTACTACGAGCGGCTGAAACAGGAGATCCCACCCGGAGTACTCGCCCTGATGCGGATCCCAGGGGTCGGACCGAAGACCGCCTCTCGTTTCTACCGAGAGCTGGGCATTGACAGCCCCGCCGCGCTCCTCGATGCGATCGGACACGACCGGCTCTCCGGAGTTGCGGGTTTTGGCCCCCGAAAGATCCAAAATCTGAGACGCGATCTCGAGAAGGCGTCCGGCACCGTCGCCCGTCGCCTCCCGCTTCGGACCGCGTGGGCGATCGCCCAGGGCGTGGTCCGTGCGATCGTTGCCGCCGCCCTCGTCGATCAGGTCGAGATCGCCGGAAGCCTCCGTCGCCGACGAGAATCCGTCGGCGACATTGACATCCTGGCAACCTCGGGTTCCCCGGGAGCGGCGATCGAGACCTTCGCCAAGTTGCCCGGGGTACGTCAGATCGTCGTGAAAGGGGAAACGAAGTGTACGGTGATCCTTGACCCCGGAATCCAGGTCGACCTCCGAGTGGTGCCGCCCGAGAGCTTCGGCGCAGCCCTCCAGTACTTCACCGGCTCGAAGGACCACAACGTGCGGCTTCGGACGTGGGCGCGGGAGCGGGGATTGAAGATCAACGAATACGGCGTCCTCCGGGGTGAGGTTCGCGTGGCGGGGGCGACCGAGGAGGAGGTCTATCGGGCTCTAGACCTACCCTGGATCCCTCCCGAGATCCGGGAGAACCAGGGCGAGCTTGACGGCGCCGCTCTGGGGAGAGTGCCGAGCCTCGTGAACTTGAGCGACCTGCGCGGGGAACTGCATCAGCATCTCCTGGGTTCGGACGGAGAGCTCTCCGAGATGGCCGCAGGGGCCACCCGGCAAGGCCTCCAGTATGTGGGCGTCGTCCTCCCGGGCCCTCACGAAGGGACGGATTGGACTCGGCGGGTCCGCCGCCTTCGTTCGGAGTGGCCGGCGAAGGGTGGACCTGCCGCTCCGCGCCTCCTGGTCGGCTACGAGGCTCCCCTGGGGGAGATCGAGGCCATGCGGGAATTGCCCCCGGGCGTGGACTACCTCGTGGGCCTGCCGGGGGATGGAACGCCTCGCCCGCCTGCGCCGGCGCCCACGGAGCGAGTCCCATTCTTTCCCTGGTTTCTTGGACATCTCAGGTTCGCCACGGACCCTTCCGAGCCGATCGGGGAACGCGCGTCGCCTTGGATCGAGTGGGGCAGGAACGTCGGGGTGGCCCTCGAGGTCACTCCGGACGGACCGATGGACGGACTCGACTCCGGATCGATCCGGCGGGCGGTGGATGCCGGGACGTCTCTCGTTCTGAGCGCGGGATCGAAAGCGGTGGGGGATTTCGCCGACCTCGAGCTCTCGATCGGACTCGCCCGGCGAGGTTGGACCCACGCAGACCGGATCCTGAACGCCGCGCCCGACCCCGCAAGCGGCCGGCCCACAAACGCGAGGTGAGCGTTCCCCCGAACCTGAGCAACCGCTATTTCGTGATCCACAGATCGCTGCGCTGGGTCGAGAGACCCCTTTCACCTTGCCTTGGAGGAGCCGCCCCCAAGCAAAGCCCACCCACCACGCTGGGCCAGGCCAGAACGGAAGCGCTCGGAACGCGACCCGGGACGACGGACCCCATCCACCCATATCCGGGGGCCGAAATCGTCCCTTTTCGGCAAGTTAAATACCGCGCCAGATTCCCCCCGACGGAGGTTCCATGAGGACGGGTTGGGTGATCGGGGGAGTCATTGTGCTGATCTTGGGATTCGTGCTCTGGTACGTCCCCATGAGCCTGGCGGTTGGTTCAAGCGACGTGCCGGCGACCGCCGGGCTGGCGGTCAACGCTAATCCACCCCTCGCCCTCCTCAGCCCGAACCTACCCTATTCGGCCACCTACTCGTCCGACTCCGGACTCCCCGTGAATGTCACCGTGTACAATTGTGGCACCGACTCCACGTGCACGCACTTCAACCCCAGCAGCGACCGGGTCGCCTCCGGAAAGGGGAGCACCGGGACGCTCACGTGGAGTGGCGTGAAGGGCAATTACTACCTCGTCGTCCCGACGGGACTGACTGGCAAGACGACCATCTCCGTCACCGTGGGCGAACCCCTAGCCGGTGGGTTGGCCGGGATTGCCCTCGTCGTGATCGGCTTGCTCCTACTCCTCGTCGGGGCGGCCAGTAAACAGGCGGTCCGCCCGCCGCCACAGCCGATGCCCCCGGCCGAGCCCGCGCAAGGGAAAGGCTGAGGCGCCGCGCTCCGGCACGACCCCGCCAAACGGAATTGCCATTCAGTTGCCGTAACGAGGGCCGAACGCGCCCCGCGATCGATTAGGTGCCTTTTCCGCCGCGGAAGTCCGCCCGTAGGCCTAGGGTTGGATCTCGATCCGGCCGGAACGGCCGGGGGAGATCTGAAGCTTCCCGCGGAAATCCTTCACCCATCCATCGGTGATCCGAAGCTTCTGGCCGATCGTGTAGCGTTTCGTATCGTCTCCCCAGAGGGTCAGAACGATCGTACCCGTCTCATCCTGGATGGTCGCGTCCGCGACGCGGGAGGGTCCTCGGACCGTGTTCACTTCTCGGACCGCCGAGATGGCCCTGATGGTCCCATCGATCGTCGCACTAGAATTCGCGCGGAGGCTCGCTATGCTGGCCATCGACCACCGCCGAACCCACGGGGTCTAAAACCTTTCCCCACGGTCGTGGGATGCGTCCTGGCCGACTGCACTCGGACCGCCGTGGACCGCCCACTCAGGAGAGCGCGGGTCCGAACTGGGCGGGCTGCGAAGTCCCGCCTTTATCGTCGGCGGTCCATACCGCCCCGGTGCAGCAGGGGGCGGCCGACCCTCCCCGACCGCAGGCGATCCTGACCGAGATCCTCGGCATCCTGGTCGAGGAGCTGTGGGTCCGGGCCGCCGGCCAGCTCGCCGACCGTACCGGGGCCAACCCCCGGAACGTATTGGCGGCGTTCGGCTCCCGGATCTCGGCGTTCGAGCGCGGAGGCGAGGACCTCGAGGCGTTCTACCGCGAGGTCTGCCTCGAGGCAGAGCTGACCATGGGAGTGGAGGAGTTTGCCCGCGTCGTCCTCGATTCGGCCCTCGAATCGGTCCCGACGAACTACGAATTCCTTCGAAAACTGCGGGAACGGGACCCGGTACGCGTGCTCGCCGTCGCCAACATCCCGGGTCCTGTGTTCGAGGCGATCGACCGGAAGTACCCGCTCTCCGAACTCTTCGACGACACGATCTTGTCCTTCCGTGAGGGGATTGCGAAACCGAACGCTCAGGTCTACATCCAGGCGATCGAGCGGGCCGCGGTCGAGCCGTCGTCGATCCTCTATCTGGATGCCTCGGAGGAGTACGTCGCGGGGGCGCGGGAATGGGGATTGCGGTCCGTCCGCTTGAAGGGCCCCTCCGAGTTCGTGCCCTCCCTGTCCAAATGGTTCGGACCCGCCGCCTGAACCGGCCGGTCGAATGCGCGCACCTTACTGGCTCTCGGGCCGGTCTTCAACCCGGGTCCCGATAGAGCTCGCTACGGTTTCCAAACCGGGGTCGAGTACCCTTCCGGTACCCTCGGGGGGGCGGTCGCTGCGCCGAAGGGATCCGGTCTCGCCGTGGGCGCCCTTCCCTCCTTTCGAGCGAGGTACGTATCGATCGATTCGGCGGCCCGGGTGCCCGCCGCCATCGCGTGCACGACCGACCGTCCACCTGACGCGAAGACCCCTTCGACCGCGGTCATGGTGTCCGGGTGGATGCCCTCTGGCCACCCCTTCGAACCGATCTTGAGTTCGAGGTCCGTGGAAAAGCCGGTCAGGTCGGCGTTCTGGCCGATCGCGAGGATGACCGTGTCGCACTCGATGACCTGCGTTCCGCCGGGGACCGGACGGACGGCCCTCCGACCGGAGGAATCCTGCGGGCCGAGCTCCATTCGCTGAAACTCCACCCCCTCCACGTGGTCGGTTCCGATCACACGCAATGGGGAGAGAAGCCAGAACAGCCGCACGCCTTCGGGTTCCGTCTCGCGGATCTCCTCCTCGCCCGCCGGCGCCTCTTGGCGGGTACGGCGGTACACGAGCGAGACCTGGGCTCCGGGGGAGAGCCGAAGCGCCGATCGGACCGAGTCCACGGCGACGTCCCCGCCCCCGACCACTACGATGTTCTTCCCGAGGGGCGCGATCTTGTCCTCGTTGACGTCGAGCAGGAAGTCGAGGGCGTAGATGACCCCGGGCAGGTTCTCCCCGGGGATCCCGGGGGACCCGGCCTTGGAGGCTCCGATCGCGAGATAGACGGCTCGGTAGCCATCCGACAGGAGCGCCTCGGGGGCCACGTCGACCCCGCCCCGAGTTCCCGGAACGAACGTGACGTCGAGGTTGCGGAAGCGTTCCAGGTCTTGCAGAAGCTCGCTTCCGGGCATCCGGTAGTGGGGGATCGCCTCCGCCTGCCCGCCGATGACCTTCAGCTTCTCGAACACGGTCACCGGGTATCCACGCAGTCCGAGTTCCCAGGCGGCCATCAACCCGGCCGGACCCGCACCCATCACCGCGACCCGCTGGTGTCGGGGGGCATTGGGCACGTAGACCAATTGATCGTTCCCAAACTCCATCGCGGCGCGTTTGAGGTGGCGGATCGCGATCGGGACCCCGCGGTGGCGCATGATGCAGGCGTCCTCGCAGTAGTGGTAGCAGACCTTGCAGAGCGTCGTCGCGAGGGGGTTCTCCTGAAGGGTGAGCCGGGCGGCGTCGTCGAACTGGCCGCCGGCGACGAGCCCGATGTACCCCCGGCAGTCCTGCGTGATCGGGCAGGCCTCGACGCAGAAGGGCAGGGCGCACTGAAGGCACCGGCTGGCCTCCATGATCGCCTCCTCTTTGGAGTACGAGTGGAGCACTTCGTCGAAGCTGTGGATCCGTCGCTCGGGTGGCTCCTCCGGAACGGCGACGCGCTCGTAGCGCGCTTCGGAGTAGCTCATCGCCGCGCCCATCCGGATCTCCCGAGGACAAAATCCGGGTCCAGGGCTTAAACTGAACGCTCCCATCACACCGGGTAGCGTGCTAGGCCTCCCGGTGGACCCCGAAATCGAGGGAACCCAACCCACCGCTTCGGGATCTTGGGCGCGCTCCTACAGGGGAAAGAACCAGCCTCCGGACCGGGTCCCACCGACGGGGCCCACCGTTCCAAACTAACGGCTAAATAGGCCCCCCCGCCGATTTCGGTCTAGCTCCCTCAAGGAAAGGATCGATCGATGGCAGGGCAGGGGACGTAACGTTCGATCTGTGATCGCCTCTTTCCTCGTCAACAATCTGTGGGTGCTGCTCGCCGGCCTGCTCGTATTCACGATGACCATCGCCGTCGGCCTGCTCGAGGTCGGCGAGCTCGGCGAGATGTTCTCCTTCAGCCTCCTGAAGACGACGTTCATGACCGGCGCGGCGGTCGTGATCATGGCGGCCGTCGGGTTCAACGTCGCGTTCGCCCCGACGTGGAATGGTCTCCTCGGGAACCCGGGCTACGCTGCTGGATTCTTCCTCGGAGGCTTCTCCTCCGGTTCGGCGAACCCGGTGTCGGACGTCTGGTGGTCCGTCCAGAGCCAGGGCCTGACGCTCGGGACGTACTTCCTGTTCGAGACCGCGTTCGCGGCGGTTACCCTCGCCCTGGTCGGGGTCGTGTTCCTCCGAAAGGTGAAGCTGAAGGCGATCGGGCTGTACACGATCCTCTACTTCCTCATCATCTGGAACCTGCCTGCCGCCTGGATCTGGAATCCCTCGGGGTGGCTCGCGAACCTAGGGATGGTCGATTTCGCAGGAGGCCTCGTCGTGCACGGAGCCGCAGGGGCGGCGGGAATGGGCGTGGTCGTCCAGATCTGGCGCGAAGAGAGGGCCCGCGGGGCGAAGACGAGCCCCCAGGTTCCGATCCGAATTCAGCCGAGTTGGTTGACCCTCGCGATCCTGCTCCTGTGGGTCGGCTGGTTCGGGTTCAATCCGGGAAGCGTCCTTCAGTTCAATGATGAGGCGATCGTCGTCGTCCTGACGACGTTCCTCGCCGCCTCGGCGGCGTTCCTCTCCCTCTTGGTCAGCGCGTACCTCGTCGACGGAACCCGACCCGACATGCTCTGGGGGACGAACGGGATCCTGATGGGCCTGATCATCATCACCCCGCTCGCCGGATTCGTCAGCCCCGGGAGCGCGATCCTCCTCGGGCTGCTCGGCGGGCCTCTCTTCCTCGGGGCCGAGAAGATCTTCGCCCGATTCCGGTGGTATTCCGATCCGGTCGGCCTGTTCCCCGGGCACCTCGTCGGAGGGGTCTTCGGGGTGGCCATGATCGCGTTCTTCTCGCAGACTCAGTTCTCGACCGGTTCGGGCGCGCCCGGACTCCCGGACGGTCTGTTGTTCGGCGGTGGACTGTCGGCGATCCACCAGCTCGGCGTGGAGATGTTCGGCGTGGTCGTGGTCCTGATCGTCGTGTTCGTCCTCTCCTTCGGTTCGATGGTCCTGATCGCGAAACTTCTGGGCGGGATCACCGTCCCACCGACGGAGGGTGCCTCCGAGCCGGGCCCGACCCCGATCGCAGTGTCGGTCTCCCACCCGATGGCCGCGGGGCCTCCCGCCCTCGTCTCGATCGACGGCCGATAGGTCCGGCTTCGGACGACTCAGCGCCCCGGGAGTGCGACGAGCCGAGACGGTGGCGGGTCCAGGAGGATCAGAGGCCGAAGTCGGTGAGGGCTCGCAGCGCGTGGTCGAGGGTGGCTTCCTTCGAGCCCATCGCATCCAGGCGGACCCAGCGGGGAGGACGGAACAACCGTTCGAAATTGGATCGGACCTCGCCGAGGTAGGTGCGGTCTTCAAACTCGTCGGCTGCCCCGCGGTCCGCGATCCGACTCTGGGCCACGTCCACCGGTACATCGAGGAATAGGACGAGGTCCGGCTCGATCGCGACCGTGCGTTGGAGGCGTTCGAGCTCCCCCCGAGGGCCCTCGTCGAGCCCCACGGACTGGTACGCGAGCGTGGAGTAGAACGAGCGATCCTGTAGGACGAGATCCCCTCGGGAGAGGCATCGTTCCACCTCCGGTCGGAGGATCAGTCGGTCCAGGGTGAAGCAGAGGGCTGCCCCGACCGGGTCACGGCGGACCAGTCGAGCTCCCTGCGCCCGCAGGAAAGCGTCGGTCGGCTCCCGGAACCTCGAAACGGAGTGACCGCGCTGTACCATCGGGGGCACGAGCCGATCGGAGAGTTCGGTCTTGCCAGAGCCGTCGATGCCCTCGAGGACTACATAGCGGCCCTCACGAGATCGGCTCATGCTACCCTGGTCGGGCGCACGTTCGTCGCCGCGCGCCGTCTGCGACCGTTCGGCGCCGGCCCGATCGAGGCACGGGTTCGTTCAGGATGCATCGGGCGTCCCCCGACGGGCTAGGAGGTTCCCGTAATCAGGCCTTCGAGGGACGTTCGATGCGCTCCTCGAGGGCCCCGCCCTTTCCGGTCTGCCCCACGGACCCGGCCCCTCGACCCGTTCGGTGGCGTCGTCGAACGGGGGGGTCCGACCAGGGCGGCTCGCTCTAGGTCGACCTCGTTCCGGGGGAGGGCACCGGGCGAGACCGACCGATCCCCCCGACGGTTTCACGCCGGAGGTGCGGTTAGCTCAGATCGTGAGAACGGTCTTGCCGCGTCCGAGTCCCTGGCGGCTGAGGGAGATCGCCTCGGCCGCCTCGGAGAGAGGGACCGTGGATTCGACCGGGATTCGAAGCCGACCGGAGGAGATCTCGGCGGAAAGTCGGTCGAGCAGGCTGGTGCTCGGCTGGAGCTGGATGGGGAGGATCCGAATCCCCCGCTCGGTCGTTCCACTCGCCCCCGGAGCCACGACGGGAGAACCGACAACGGCGCCATCCCGAACGAGGGACGCAGAGGGGTCAGAGAGGGATTCAGTGCCCACCAGGTCCAGGGCCGCGTCCACTCCGCTAGGGTGGGCACCCCGGTAGTCCCGGGTCCAACCGATGCGTGACGAGTCGAAGTACTCGTACGCTCCGAGCTTGCGCATGTAGGTCCCGTGATCCCCCCGGCTCGCGGCGACGACGAGGATCCCGAGATTGGATGCGATCTGGGTCGCGAACGACCCGACGCCCCCCTTCGCACCCTGGATCAGGAGGGTCTGGCCCTTCCGCAGCCCGATGGCGTCCACCGCTGCAAGGGCCGTCATGCCGGCAGTGGGCACCGCCGAAGCCGGGCCGGTGTAGATGCCCCGTGGGGTCTTGGAAATCCCAAGGGTCTCCGGGGCCGTGGTGAATTCGGCATACGTTCCGGTGCCGTAGGGGGTGTGGGCAAACTGGCCGAACACCCCATCTCCGATCTTGAATCTCGATACGCCGTCGCCCACCCCCTCGACCACGCCGGCCCCGTCGATCCCCAGCACGAACGGCACGACGTGGGGAACCAACCCGCCCTCGGCAAGGCCGGTGAGTTTCCAATCCATCGGGTTGACGCTCGCCGCCCCCAAGTGGACGAGTATCTCGCCCGGGCCGGGAACCGGCTTCGGGAGGTCCATGAGTTCGGGAGGCGACGGGAAAGCCTTGACCGCGAAGGCGCGCATGCTTGGGTCCAGCGCCGCGAACCCTTGAAGGCTCGCCCTCTCTGGACGACGGCCTCGCGCGGCCCCGTACGGGAGCGCCTCGGCAGCGACACCGTCGAGGGGGGATCGTCCCAGAGACCCGACGCGCGAGGATATGAGCGGGTCCGGTTCCGGGGGGGGAGTCCATCATGTCGAATTCAGGGGCCGATCGAGAGGCAACCCTGGGCGAGCTCACCTTCCGTCTCTCGGCGGAGGAACTTCGAAGGATGGGGGAGGGACGGATCGCCCGAGCGACCGCCCAGCTCGACCAGCTCGGGGCCACCGGGGGCGCTCGAACCATCGATGGGTTCCTCGACCCGCTGAACCGATTGCTAACGGAGGTGCGGGACCTGAGCGCGCACGGAAGCTTCCTCTTCGCCGTTCACCCGGAGGAGGCGACCCGCAGTGCCGGACGCGATGTGTCGGAGGCGGCGGACCGATTCTTCAATTCGTATCGGGTGAACGAGGTCGCCTATCGAGCGCTCTCGGATCTGGATTTCACGGGCGCGGACCCAACCTGCCGATTCGCGGTATGGAAGATGCTTCGGGACATGCGGCGGGCGGGGGTCGAGAAGGATGCAGCGAGCCGCACCCGACTGCTCGCTCTGAATAACGAGATCGACCGCGTCTCCAATGAGTTTACCGAGAACATCGCCGCTTCCCGGCGGACGATCGAGGTCCTCGAGCGGTCGAGTCTCGTCGGCCTGCCCGAGGACTACCTGCGGTCCCACCCGGCTGCACCCGACGGTCGGGTCCGATTGACCACCGACTATCCCGATTTCCAACCGGTCATGACCTACTGCGACGACGCGGATGTACGGCGTCGGTTACTGATGGAGTTCGCGAATCGCGCCTATCCGGAAAACCTACCGGTCCTGAAGCGGCTGCTCGCGCTCCGACACGAGTTCGCGACGTCGCTCGGGTACGCGAGCTACGCCGCCTACGCGCTCGAGGACAAGATGATGCGTACCCCCGAGGCGGCCGAAACGTTCCTGGCCCGGGTCGGTACGTTGACACGGGCGGCCGCGATCGCCGACACGGAACGCCTCTTGGTCCGGAAACGAAAGGACCATCCGGAATCGACTCGGATCGAGAACTGGGACATCGGGCTGTTCGCCGACGGGTACTACGGGGCCAAGATTCGAACAGAACGCTTCGGAGTGGACATGAAGCAGTTGCGCGCGTACCTTCCCTACGGGCAGGTCCGGGCCGGCCTCTTCGAGCTGTGTGGGCAGCTGTTCGGGCTTCGCTTCGACCGGAACACGTCGGTCGAGCTCTGGCACTCGACGGTCGAGGCGTACGACGTCCTCCGCGACGGGAGGAGGATCGGGCGCTTCTATCTGGACATGACTCCTCGGGAAGGCAAGTACAACCACGCGGCCTGCTTCGGGGTCCGGGAAGGGTTGCAGGGTATCCAGCTCCCTCAAAGCGCCCTGGTGTGCAACTTCCTCGATCCGTCCGGGGACCCGGAGACGGCGCGAATGGAGTACGGGGACGTGGTGACGTTCTTCCACGAGTTCGGCCACCTATTGCACGCCATGCTCTCGGGCCACGTTCGGTGGTTGTACAACTCCCAGTCCCTGATCGAATGGGACTTCGTGGAGGCGCCGTCCCAATTGTTCGAAGAGTGGGCGCGCGACCCGGCAACCCTCCGACGTTTCGCTCGTGACCCGGATACCGGCGAGGGGATCCCGATCGACCTGCTCGAACGGATGAAAGCCTCCGAGTCGTTCGGGCGCCCGTCCCGGTGGGCCCGACAGGTAGCCCTCTCGGAAGCCTCCCTTCAGTTCTACCTCGGCGACCCGGAGGGATCCGACCCGTCCAAGATCCTGCGGGATTCGTACGACCGTCACACTCCGATCCCGCTCGATCCGGCGTACCATCCGGAGGCGTCCTGGGGCCACCTGACCGGCTACTCGGCGTTCTACTATACCTACGTCTGGTCGCTCGCGATCGCGCGCGACCTCCTCCGGCCCTTCGAAGAGACGGGGACGCTCGCCGACCCCGACCTGGCCCGCCGGTACGCGCAGGAGATCCTTTCCCCCGGAAGCGAGCGACCGGCGAAAGAGCTCGTCGAGGCGTTCCTCCAGAGAGAGTTCAACTTCGACGCGTTCGAACGGTGGGTCCAGGCCAGCCCCTTCGAGCCCACCGCCGGTGCCTAGAGGACGATTCGTCCCGGGACGTCGCTGCCCGTCGAGTCGCCGTTCTCGGCAGGACCCCCCTCGTGGGCCAGTTGGTTGCTCCGGCTCCAGCGGTCCGAGTTATAGGACCGCCGGGATTTGCGAAGAGGAGGATCGCATGTCGGAAACCATCCGGTCGGTACGGCAGACGTTTCGTGGCACCGAGACCCTTGAGGGAGCCGGGGTCCGATTGCGACGGATGTTCGGCAACTCCGAGGTGCCCCTGCTCGATCCGTTCCTGCTGCTCGACAACTTCGGGTCGAGCAATCCGGCCGATTACCTCGCTGGATTCCCATGGCATCCCCACCGGGGCATCGAGACGGTCACCTACATGCTCCATGGGAAGACCGCCCACGAGGACTCGCTCGGGAACAAAGGGGTGATCGATTCCGGGGATGTCCAATGGATGAGCGCCGGAAGCGGGATCCTCCATCAGGAGATGCCCAAGCGCACCGAGGGGGTCCTGTCCGGGTTCCAGCTGTGGGTCAACCTTCCCCGAGACCACAAGCTCGAGACGCCCTCCTACCGGGGCGTCGAGTCGCGCGACATCCCCCTCGTCCACGGAGAGGACGGCCGAGAGGTCCGGGTCATCGCCGGGGAGTATCAGGGGGTGGTCGGGCCCGTCCAGCATATCCCGGTCGACCCCGTCTATCTCGATGTCACGCTCCCGGTCGACTCGGAATTCCACCTACCGGTGAAGCGGGGTCACACTGCGTTTGCCCAAGCGATCGAGGGAACGGCACGGTTCGATGGGCTTGGCGTGGTGGGCGAGGGAAGCGGACCCACGGCGCCCGGGTCCGACCGGCCGGCCGGGGCCCAGCCGGCCCCGACCGGCCCGGGTCACACGCTCCTCTACGGCGACGGAGACGCGGTCCGGATCCGGGCAGGATCCGGTGGGGTCCGGTTCCTGCTCGGTGCGGGACGTCCCCTCCACGAACCGGTCGCCTGGTACGGGCCGATCGTGATGAACACGCGCGAGGAGATCGCCCAGGCCCTCGCAGACCTTCGGCAGGGTACGTTCGTTCGCGGCAGTCAGATCGTCAACGAGGTGTGACCCGGCCGCCGAGCCACTCGCTAGGGCACCCCAACCGAGGGTTGTTCCTTCCCGTGGGTGGAGAATCCGCCATCGACTCGGACGGCGGCGCCCGAAACCCACCGCGCCTCGTCCGAGAGAAGGAACCGGATCGTCCGGGCCACTTCCCACGCGCCTACTCCGGACTGGTCGCGCAACCGTAGCGTGGCCGCCTCCTGCGGGGGGGCCGAAACGTCCACGTCGTGTTCCATCGAACCGGGTAAGACCACGTTCACTCGAATCCCCGATGACCGATAGTCATGGGCCAGCTTCGCTCCGAGGTCCACGAGGGCTCCCTTGCTGGCGCAGTAGGAGGCGTTACCGGAATAGCGGACGCGCTCGGTCGCGGACACGAGCACGATGGCACCCCTTCCGCGAGCGATCATGGCGGGCAGGGCCGCTCGGCACACGAAGAACATCGGGTCGAGGTTATCGGACAGGCCCTTGGTCCATTCGTCGTCGGAGGACTTGTGCAGGAGCGGATCCCCGACCACCCAATGTCCGGCATTGACCGAGAGTCCATCGAGGGGCCCGAACTCGTCGGTCACCCGTTCGAATACGCGACCGACCTCGGCCGGACGGCCTAGGTCCGCCGAAAGAGATCGAAAGCTCCACCCTTGCGCACGGGCGAGGGCTTCGAGCGGAGAGAGGGAACCGGTCCGGCGGGCCACCGCGATCGTGGTGGCCCCCGCGGAACACAGCACCTGCACGAGCGCGCTGCCGAGTCCGCCCCCCACTCCCGCGACCAACACCACCTTTCCTTTCCACTCCATCACGCCCACGGAGGCTCCCAAGGGGGGATGGGGTATGGACCTTCCGTCCGGCGGAAGGTTCGAGCGCGCGGCAAACGGCGCGCCGGCCCGGAGCCCCCGGGTACGCGATTCCGTCGATGCAAGCAGTGCCGACGGCGGACCTCCCCTAGCCTGCGTGGCCCTGCGTCGTCGACAGGATTCGCTCGCTCGCCTCCCAGAGGCGTTCCTGCCGCCCCACGTCCTGCACGTAGTCAGGGGTCGAACCGATCCGGGTCCCTTCGAAGAACTGTCCGTTCGCGGAGGCGAGGGAGGCGGCGGTGGCAACCCAGGCCAACGAATCTCCGGCCCGATCGGCCGCCGACCCGACGGCGCGCGAGAACGCGCGCACGATCCAGGGCGCCTCTCGCAGCAGGCCCGATCGAACCACGCCCGGAAAGAAAACATTCGAGGTCCACGGGCCCGAGCTGAACCGCCTCGCGAGGGCGAAAGCGAACAGGAGTTGAGCGGTCTTGGACGAGGCAAAAGCGGGCAGGGCGCGGAACGTCCGCCGGGATTGCAGATCCTCGAAGTGGATCGGCGCCGCGGAGGCGGCCGACACGAATACGATCCGCGTCGGTCGCGCCCGTTCGAGCCGCTCGCACAGCATGCGAGTGAGCAGGAATGGCCCGAGGTGGTTAGTGGCGAACATGCGTTCGAGCCCCTCCGGGGTCTCCTCCCGGAGGCGTGTCAGGACCCCCGCACAGTGGATGATGGCGCCGAGTCGCGGGCACACCAGCTCGAGTTCGGCCGCCGTCTTGCGGACCGAGCTCATGTGCCCCAGGTCGCCGTCCACGAGCCGCACCGCAACGTCAGGGAACTCCGCACGCAGGGTCTCGCAGACCGACTGCCCTCCCGTCCGCGTTCGAGTCCAGAGAACGAGGGGCTTTCGTTCCCGGGCGAGGGCCCGTGCCACCGCGGCTCCGACCGCCCCCGTGGCCCCGGTGATCAGGTACGGGGGCTCCGGATCCGGCACGCCCGCCATGACTGCTCCGGCAGAGTCGGGCTTCGATAAGACTCCGTAGCCCGGGACGCTCACCCGACCTCTTGCTGGAGTGGGCCAGTCGCGTGCCATCCGAACCGAGCAACCGGGAAGGGACCTTCCGACGAGAGGGCGTTTCAGCAAGAGCACTTAACCTACTGGAGGAATGCCGGAAATGCGGGGCCAGCCACCGTGTCGATGCAGCTCAGGCGACTCTCCCTCGCTCTGACGGGCGCGGCCGCCATGGCGGTCATTCTCGTCGGCGTAGGGCTGCCGGGCCTTCCATCGAGCCAGTCCCCCCCTTCTCCCACCGGGCCGAGTACCCTCGCCGTGTGGGACCAACACAGTTACCAAGGCGACCTCCTCGGCGGGCTGAACCATTCCATCGTGATGCCCGTCCGGGCCCTGCCGAACCACGATTCGATGGTCTACGTCGACGGCTCCTTCAGCATGCTCTCATGGACCTACTATACCCACGGTCTGTTCAACGAATCCGGCGTCTGCGCCAACACCTTCTCGCCGGCGGACGCGTGCAGTGTGTATGTGGGGATCTGGACTCCCGCCGCGTGGGATGCCTACGTGAGGGGAGCGCCCATGGCCCCCGTCTGGTGCTTCCCCGGCAACTCACCCTCCTGTCAGAACGCCAGCGCGGGCGATCTCGGCACACCCAATTTGAACCAATTCGACGGAACGAACTGGGAGATCGTGGTCTGGAACCTCGCGACGTTCCAATTGAGCGGATCGTACCAGTTCACCGTCTACTCGAGTTCTCCCCCGTCCTGAGCCCACCCTACCTCGGGCCCCGGATTCGCGGGGAGGGAAGGGCGGGCCGGTCGAGTCCTCCGGCTCGGCTCGCAAGGCCCTCCGAGGCCGCCCGGTCCAGGCTCCGACCCCTCCAATCGACCTCCGAACGGAACGGTTTATCCGTCGGCCTGCTCCGAGGTAACGGAGCGAGCAGTATCCTGAAGCCCGGCGAGCCAGCCGCGATCCTCCCGTACGAGGGCATCGACGGCACGGGGTCCGACCTGAGCCGGATCAACGCGCTGAGCGACGGCGTCTTCAGCTTCGCGATGACCCTCCTCGTGATCAATCTCGCCTTGCCTGCGGTCACTCAGTCGGGGACGATGCCCTCCCTCGTCCGGTACCTCGCCACGTTGGAACCTCGTCTGCTCGACTACGCGCTGGCCTTCGTCGTCGTTGCGAGCTAGTGGGGGGAGCACCACCGGATCTTCTCTGCGATCCGACGGTACGACTCCGCGCTCATGCGGCTCAACAACCTGTTCCTGCTGCTCATTTCCGTCACGCCGTTCATCCTGGCCCTCGTCTTTGCCTACGGACCGCACGACGTGACCGACCGAAGCGAATCGGCCATCCTCGCCGTGGGCCTCTTCGGGACGGTCGAGCTGATCACGGGTCTCGTGCTCTACGGGATCTGGCGCCTTTCCACGAAGGGGCACCGACTCGTGGACCCGGGGCTACCGGATGAATGGGTCGAATTCGCCGAGGTTCAGAGCCTGCGGCGAATCGCGGTCTTCGGCCTATCGGTCCTCGTGGGATTGGCGTTGCCGCTCCTCGCCGAGTTCATCTGGCTCGGCACGATCCTGGGACGACGGTGGAAGCCGAACCCTCCGCCCTCGTCGCCTCCGAACCGTCCGGGGTCCTCGACCTAGTCCAGAGCGCTGTGCGCCGGACACGCGCACCCGCTGGATCGGCCGCTCCTTACCCGATCTCGCTCGGGTCCCAGGCCATTCGAAGGCCCTCATCCAAGCCATCGAGAGCCGCCATCTCGGACGGTCCGAGCTCGAAGTCGAAGAGTTGCGAGTTCTCCTGGATGCGCTCGGGACGGGTGGATTTGGGGATCGGGATGACGCCGTGCTGGAGGTCCCAGCGCAGGACGACCTGGGCCGGGCTCTTTCCATGGGCGGCAGCGAGGGCCCCGATCACGGGGTGGTCGAGCCGCCGGCCTCGAACCAATGGGGAGTAGGCCTCGAGCTGGATCCCGTGGGAACAACAATACTCCAGGAGCTCCGCTTGGAACAGGAACGGCGAGAACTCGACCTGGTTCACCGCCGGGGTGACCTCGGAAACGCGGGCGAGGGCTTCGAGGTGGGCGATCGTGAAGTTGCTCACCCCGATGGCCCGGGCCCTTCCCTCCTGCTGAAGTTGGGTCAGGGCCCTCCAGCTCTCCTCCCTCTTCCCAGGGACCGGCCAGTGGATGAGATACAGGTCGACGGTCGAGACTCCGAGCCTGGACCGGCTGCGCTCGAACGCGGCGAGGGCCCCTTCGTAGCCCTGGTCGTCGTTCCAGAGCTTCGTCGTAACGAACAGCTCCTCCCGCGGGACGGAGGAATGGCGGATCGCTCGGCCGACGTCGCTCTCGTTGCCATACATCGCGGCGGTATCGATCAGCCGGTAGCCGGACCGGAGGGCCGCCCGGACGGCTTCTTCGGTCGCGATCCCGGCCGGGGTCTGCCAGACACCGAGCCCGAGCACGGGCATTCTCAGCCCCGGCCGGATCTCGGTCGTAGAGTGGATCCCCTCCGAAAGATCGAACGCGCCGCGCGCCGATCGGGGGCTCATCGGGGTCCCGTCCTCTTCCTCGGCGGGTCGGAGGGACGGCTCCGGACCGGTCCGGCCCCAGCTCCCTGCACGAGGCGGCGGATCTCCTCGACCACGGCGGGGTCGGCGAGGGTGGTCACGTCGCCGACGTCCCTCCGATTCGAGATGGCCGACAGGACCCGACGCATGATCTTTCCCGACCGGGTCTTTGGCATCTCAGGGACCACCCAGACCTCCTTCGGTTGGGCGATCTTCCCGATCTGGGTCTCGATCGCGTCGGCGATGTCCCGCGTCACCCGGATCGGGTCGGACACTCCGGGCCGCAACGACACGTAGACCACCGGGACCCGCCCCTTCACCTCGTCCGCTTCAGGAATGACCGCAGCCTCGGCGACGTCCGGAACCGAGAGGCACGCCGATTCGATCTCCTTCGTGCCGAGACGGTGCCCCGCCACGTTGATCACGTCGTCGATGCGACCGAGGATCCGGAGGTAGCCGTCCGCCGTTCGGGTCGCGCCATCGCCGGAGAAATAGGGCCAACGCCTCCAGTCCCGGCTCTTCGGGTCGGTATTGTACCGGGCAAAGTAGGTCGAGACGAACCGGTCCGGATCGTTCCAGATCGTCTGCATCAGACCGGGCCACGGAGTTCGAAGCACGAGGTTCCCGGCGCGACCGCTTCCGTCCGGCACCTCCACGCCCCGATCATCAAGGATAGCGGGATCGATCCCGGGAAGGGGAGGCCCGGTGCTGCCGGGTTTCATCGCATCGAGACCCGGCAGGGTCGAGCAGAGGATCCCTCCCGTTTCGGTCTGCCACCAGGTATCGACGACCGCCGCCGAGCGCTTCCCGACCGCCTCGTAGTACCACCGCCAGGTCTGCGGCTCGATGGGCTCGCCGACCGTGGCCAGGATGCGGAATCGGAACCGGTAGCGCTCGGGCTCGGCGGGCCCGAGCTTGCGAAGGAGACGGATCGCCGTAGGGGAGGTGTGGAAGACGTTGACGTTCAACGCCTCGGCGATCCGCCACGGCCGACCCGAGTCCGGGAAGGTCGGGACCCCCTCGTACAGGACCGATGTGGCGCCGAGGGCGAGCGGTCCGTAGACGATGTAGGAGTGGCCGGTGATCCATCCGATGTCGGCGAGACACCAATAGACGTCCTCGGGGTGCAGGTCGAGCACCGTCCGCGTCGTCCCGGCGGTGTACGAGAGGTAGCCACCCGTCCCGTGCTGCACGCCCTTGGGCCGCCCGGTCGTTCCGCTCGTGTACATCAAGAAGAGCGGTGCTTCCGACGGCATCGGTTCCGGCGGGACGCGACGCCCCGCGAACTCCAGCAGGGCGTCCGGCAGCAGCGCGTCCCGGCCGGTGACGGGGGGGGTTCGGGAGGAGTACCGCCCGGGATAGCGCTCCCAGACGAGGACGTGGTCGACCGATTGGCCATCCTGGGCGGCGGTCGCGATAGCGAGTTCGGCCGCGGGACGGTGGTCGAGGAGCCGGCCGTTCCGCCAGAACGCGTCCATTGTGACGAGCACCCGACTCCCCGAATCGGCGATGCGTCGGCCGCAGGCCTCTCCGCTGAACCCCGCGAAGACCACCGAGTGCACCGCGCCGATGCGAGCGCAGGCGAGCATCGTCACGGGGAGCTCCGGGGTCATCGGAAGGTGGATCGTCACTCGGTCGCCCATCCGCACGCCCGCTCGCTCTCGCAGGAACGAGGCGGTCTCCTCGACCCTCCGCTGCAGCGAGCGATACGTGACGGTCACGACGGGCTCGTCCGGGGGTTCGGGGACGAACCGGAAGGCGGCCCGGTCCGGGAACCGCCGAGCGTGCCGGTCGATGCAGTTGAACGACGCGTTCAGTCGGCCGCCGACGAACCATCGGTAGAAGGGCGGACGGGAATCATCCAGGGTTCGCGTCCACGGTTGCTCCCAAGTGAGCAGGTCGGCGTATACCCGGAAGCATTCGGGGAACCCGAGCCGAGCGAACCGTGCCCGGAGGGCGCGCTCCGAAGGGCCCAACGAAGCGGCCAGGTCGGCCGGTGGCCCGACGGGCTCCTCCTCCTTCCAATGAACGGCGATCTCCGCCTCGCTGACCGAATCCCCATCGTCGACGGGGCGACGGCGAGACCGGGGGGCCGGCGGCCGTTGGGTCCGCCCCCGGGACGGCATAGATGGAGGCTAGCCCGCCCGGAGCTCGTCCGCCACGGCCCGTGCGAACTTCCGAACGGCCGGCGCGGTGGTTCCTGGGGTCCCCCGCGCCGCCAGGACGTGCCAGGGTGGACCGGAGAGGACCTCGAGGAATTCGTACTCGCTTCGGTCGACGTCGGGGAGAGGAGTTTCAGCGACCTCGGGTCGGGAGGTCGCTCCCGGGAGGAGAAAGCACAGGATAGTGGCACTCGGCGTTTCCCGTCCGAAGGCGAGGGCGCGCGCCCATCCAAACTCCCCGGGCCACAATCCGCTCATGGGGAGCCGAACGAGCGGTCCGAGCCGAGCGGTGCGAAGAGGCGGAAGACGGGCGGCGTGTTCGCAGGCTTCCTGGAACGCTTCGCCGATGGATTCGAGGGCGTCGAGCTCGGGATCCGTTCCGACGTCGGCCACCTGCGAGGGGTCCACCCTACGGATTCGACGAGGGCACATACCGCTCGATTACCTTCCCGTGGGACGGGGCACTGAGAACCCCTCCATGAAGGTGCCGCTCGCGCCTCTGGCCCCGCCGGGTGCGATATTCCTCGCCCGCAAGTGCCCGCGTTACGAGATCGACGGGCTGAGGCGGTCGGCAAAGTGCTTTCGGAACTTCGCGACCTTGGGTGCGATGATCGCCTGGCAGTACGCGCGCTCCGGATTCTGTCGGAAGTACTGTCGGTGGTACGACTCCGCCGGATAGAAGACGGTGAACGGGGCGACTTCCGTGACGATCTTGCGGTTCCAGATCCCGGATCGCTCGACCTCACCGATGACCTGCCGGGCCGTCGACTCCTGCGACGGGTTGTGGAAGAAGATCGCCGACCGGTATTGGGTACCAACGTCGTTTCCCTGGCGGTTGGGCGTGGTCGGGTCGTGCACGGAAAGGAAGATCGAGAGCAAGTCGTGGTAGGAGATCACGTTCGGGTCGAAGGTGACGTCGACCACCTCGGCGTGCCCGGTATTGCCTTCGCAGACCTGTTCGTACGTCGGATTGGGCGTGCGGCCCCCGCTGTACCCGGGGAACACGCTCGTCACCCCTCGCAAGTCGGAAAAGACGGCCTCCGTGCACCAGAAGCACCCCCCGCCCAGGGTGGCCACCTCGATCGTGCCTTGCGTGGAGGCCGAAGTGGTTCCCGAGGGCGGGCGCTCGGGAGAAGACGCAGCGGTCATAGTACCTCGAAGGGTTTCGTTGGATCGAGCGGACCCTCGACCGGGCCCTCGCACCCCCGGCGGGCCCGTTCGTACGCGAAACACGGCAATGGGGATGCGCGTCGTGGGCTCGACAAGCCGGCTGTGCCCGTCCCCCCGTACCCGCCGTTTACGGCGGGGAAGTCGCCGATAGAATCCTCCACGAACGTCGCCTCGGCCGAAAGGTCGTGGGGTCTACATAACCCCCCGGGGGGAGCGTCGAGAGGCGCGGTCCGGGCCTGGGAAAAACGTGCCGCTCGACAAGCTCAAGTTACCTCCGTCGTGGGTGGCGCCATGGCCGCCACAATGAACCCGGCTGCGCAGAACTTGGTGACTGCTTTGAACGGTCAACCGATGTTGCTGATGAAAATGGCGATCCTCTCCCTCGGGAAGAACTACTCGATCATGGATTCGAATCAGCGGGTCCTCGGGACGATCAGCCTCGACGCCGGGCAGAATCTGACCGGGGCGTTGATCGGATCGGCGGTCTCGCAGGTTGCCGGAGGGTACGTGGGCCGGTGGCAGCCCGGCGGAGGGAGTATGAGTATGAGGTGAAGGACTCCCAAGGACAGCTCGCGATGCATATCCGGAAGGGCAAGGGTGGAAACACCTCGGTCTTCCAAGTGGTCGATGCGGCGACCGGAGGGAGTTTCGGCCACATCGACATGAAGCGGAGCTTTATCGGCGGACTCAAGGCGGCATGGGTCGCCCCGGACGGGTCCCAATTGATGTCCTCGAAGGGCAACATCCTCCGCCGGAAGTACGCTATCGTCGGCGCGAACGGGGCGGAGCTCGGCAAGGTACGCCACAAGATCCTCGCCGTCCGCGACGTCTGGCAGCTCGAGCTCGGCCCGGGCACGAACCACCTGTATTCGGCGATCTTCGCGACCATCTTGGATTTCGAGAAACAGATGTGATGGGGCACCTCCTCGGACGGTTCCTTCGTACCGCGGACCGGACCCGGGAGGGACCCGGGGATACGCAGGGCCGTCCGCTGTTCCGACCCACTCTCGATCGGCGAGGATCCCGGACCCCCCGGCCGGAGTGAGGGGTCCGCGGTCGATGAGTGCCGCGGCGGCCCGCCCCCAGACGCTGTCCGGGCTGGTCGACGAGCTCCCGCCGTGCCACACCCCCGGCGTATTCCCGCGCCGCTACGTGTTCCGTGGGGAGACGGTCCTGTTCGAGACCCGGCCCAGCCTGCTCAGCCGATATTGGGGACGACTCGTGCTGTACGGGTTCTTGCTGCTGCTGTTTGTGGCCGTCTCGTTCGGTCTCCCGACCAACCCGACGGGCCCGTTCTTCGACGGCGTCCTGGTTCTGCTGATCGTCTATGCAGTCTTCGCCTGGCGAGGCTCCGCGTTCGCGCTCACCGATCGGCGGGTGCTGGCCACGTCGGGTGTCCGAAGCGGCACTTTTCAGGAGATCGCGAACGACGCCGTGAGCAACATGACGCAAGTCGGGGATTCGACTGGCCGGCTCACATTCGACAGTGGGGTGGTCCGGAATCCCACCGCCGTCTTGAGCCTGCACCGAACGATGAAAATCGTCTGGAGCGACCTGCCGAACACTCCCCAGGTCTACCGATACGTTCAGGATGCGTTCTCGGTGTTGCTCGCGCGGGCCCGGCAGGTTCGGATCCGCCAGGCCTTGCTCGATCGCGCACGGGAGTTCATCGTCACGTGTCAGTACTGTAACGCGCTCATCGACGTTCGCCGGATCGTAAGCGACCCTCCCCGATGCCCTCGATGCGGCGCCCCGATACTCCCGCCCGAGCTGGTCGCCGCGGGGGCGAGCGCTTGACCGAACACGACGTGCCGGCCGTCCGCCGGCCCTGCCTCCCGAGCCGAGGTCGCTCGCCAGTCAGAGCGCCGGTCGGCGGCCGACTCGGGGCTCCGATCACGGTGGTGGTCCTCGCCCTCCTGATCGCCGTACCGCTCGCGATGACGAACCCCGGGCATGCGGCGGCCGCGGGGCCGGCTGGTTCGGCGGCGAGGTTGCAGACGTTCCTGCGATCTAACGGAGTGAGTCCGCCCCCGACGGTCTTCGGATCGATGGCGTACGATGCGGTCGACGGGTACGCCCTGATGTTCGGAGGGCAGGACGTGTTCCAGGATTCGGTCGGGACGACCTGGAGCTTCCGGTCGGGCAACTGGACGAACCTGACCCCTACTCTCTCGGTCGCCCCCCCACCTCGCTGGGACGCGGCGATGACTTACGATTCCGCGGACCGCGAGCTCGTCCTGTTCGGAGGCTGTGCGAACGCCCAGTGCGTACCGGCGCTGGGGGATACGTGGACCTTCGCCTCCGGCCGATGGGCCGACCTCACCCCGAAGCTCAACCTTTCCCCGCCGGCTCGAGGCGGCGCGGCGCTCTCGTACGACCCGTCCGGGTCCGGTGCGGCCGTCCTCTTCGGGGGGTTCGGCGGGGGAAACGGCGCGCTCGGGATGAACGACACCTGGTCGTTCTCGGGGGGCCGCTGGACGGCGATCGTCCCTGCTGGGGGAGCCCCGATCCCCGCGGCCCGGAATTCAGCCGTCTTCGAGTACGACCCCAGTCTGAAGGAGTCGATCCTCTTCGGGGGCGGTTCCGCCCAGGGGGTCCGGGGCGACACGTGGGCCTATTCGAATCGAACCTGGACTGACCTCGCGCCCGTCCAGACCAGCGCGCCGTCGCCTCGACGGAACGCCAACTCCGTCTACGATGCGGCCGACGGCTATCTCCTCTTCGTCGGGGGGTACGACAACGGAGCGTACTACAGCGACGTCTGGACCTTCGGGGCCTCGGGCTGGCGTCCCCTCGCCACGTCCAACCCCCCAACGGCCATCTACGGCGCCGAGGTCACCTACGAGGCCCACGACTCGGTCGTTCTGTTCTTCTCGGGAGTGAGCGCGGACGGGGATTCCCCGAGCACCTGGGTCTATTCGGGCAGTACCTGGCAGTTGCTGCTCAACCCTGCGCCCACGTTCTCGCTCGCGCTCGCCGTCGCCGCGGGAGTCGGGGTCCTCCTCTTCCTCGTGCTGGTCATCGTCGGGTCCGCGTACCTGAGCCAGCGCTGGCGGATCCGTCGGGCCGCCCCCGGATTCCCGCTCGGCCCGACCGAGCCCATACGATGGGTCGAACGGCGCAGCGGATGGGGGGCACGGCAAGGATCCCAGATCGCCATCGTATTCGTCGCCGCGTTCGCCGTCTTCGTTCCGATCCTCCTTGTCACGAGCGCGGGCTCGACCGGGGCAGGCCTGGTCGTAACGGTCGTCGGGGGGATCTTCCTCGCCGTACTCCTGGGCGTTGCCCTGCTGATCAACCGCCAGGTGGTGATCGACCGAGTCGGACTCACCCGGCTCGGGGTGGTATTCGCTCGACGCGTCGGGGATACGCGAGTGGCATGGTCGAACCTCTCGCCCGCCTCGTTCCAGCCCCAAAGGGGGTCCTATATGTTCCAGTACTCGACGGTCGGGGCCCGCCCCCGCACCTTGTTCGCGGCCGTCTCCGTCGACCAGGCGAAGGCGATCGTCGCGAGCGAATCGGCCCCCGTCTGGCCCCTTTCGGTCGCGCAGGCCCAACCGCTGGGACTCGAAATGCGGAGCAGCCCGATGGCGTCGCGCCCCTCCGCTCCCGGGCGGGCCCGGCCCTCTCCTCCCCCCGTCGGTACGACCGCGCCGACTGGATCGGGGCCGTCGGGCCTGCCTTCGGTCCCCCTCCCTTCGGCCCGGCTCCCCTCCGAGGGTCCCGAGATGTACGCGGCGCCACCCCCTCCCCCGCCCGCGCCCCCCCGGTGGGTGGGGCCCCCGACGGACCATCTCGTCCGTTGCGGGCATTGCGGACAATCGTTCGCGCCGGCGGGCTACGCGTTCTGCCCGGCGTGCGGCGCCCGCCTGATGTGAACCGGTCGGTTCGCCGCTGACGAGGATCGCCCCGGACGGGCCCATTCAGGCGGAGCGTGCATCGAGTTGAGCCGCTGCGCGAATCATCGATCGGACAGCGCGGGACTCCGCCTCTCGCGGGCTCGAGATCCGGACGTGGCGAAGCGACTTGCCGGTGCCCGTGATCGCGGGGAAGGTGCGGCTCAGCTCGGCGCCCCGGAAGAAACCGAGGTTGAGGTGGTGCGGGTAGACCATGATGCAGAGCGTGTCGCCGCGACCGAACCAGACGGGATTGCCCCACTTCACGCACTCGGTGAGTTCCGGCGAGGTGGACCGTACGACCTGCCGAAGTCGGCGCGCGGTCGGCCCCAACTCGGCGGGGAGCTCCGAAAACAGTCGGTCGAGTTTCGGGTCCTTCGGTCGGGCGACCACGGTCCAATGCCCACAACGCGGGCGCATTAGACGAGGAGGATGACCTCCGGTGCGCGCTCCCGTCCGGGACGGGTTCCGGGGGCAACCGGACCCGCCCGGAACCGCCGTGGGCGCAAGGACTTTAGCGAGGGTCGCATTCCGAGGTCAGGGAACGACCATGACGGGGGAACATTGGGATACGGCCGGGGCCTTGGTAGGAGAGGTCCTGAAGGCGCTGACGGACAAGCAGGGACAGGTGGACATCCGGTTGAAGCACGTCGCTCTCGATTGGAAGGGGACCCCGCTCGGACTCGAGCTGAACGGGACCGTGACGGTTTCGGTCCATATGCACGACCTCAACGAGAAGGAAAAGCAAGCGCTTCGAGAAGCGAATCTCGTCGCGATCAAGAGCTGACGTCGGAGCCAAGCGAACCCTTCCGGCCCCCGCCGTCAGCCGGGGTCTCGAGGTCCCAGGATGCGGCTCCCGCCGGGCGAATGGGCGGTAGGATAACCGGACCGCCGCCAGACCGCGCTCCATTGGGTCAGAGGGCGGGATCCCGTCGGGCTTCAGAGCGCCCTCGCTCCGACCAGGCGGGAATGGCAAGGGGAATTCGCTCCTTTGAGGACCCGTCATCGGACCCGCTTCCCCGACCCCTTCCGCCGCCCGACCGGGAGCCGAGCTTCCCCCTCGATAACAGAATGGACGATCCCTCCGGATTCGAAGGCACCGACCACCCGCCCTCCCGCTCCCTCCGCCGAGGATTCGGGAGGGCGCTCGGTCGTGCCCGCGTCGTCGACCAGGAGGGACAGGCCCGTTCGGCTCGTGACGGCCTTGAACGAATGTGTCGCATGCAGGGAGCGGACCAGCGCGAGGACTTCCGACTCCGGCAGGAAGATCGTCACGGTGTTCGGGGTCGCCGAAAGGCCGAACCATGGGTGTCCATTGACGCGTTCGCTGAACACCTTCAGTCCATTGGTCCCCTCCTCCACCACGACGGTGACCGAACCAATGGCGTCGGTCGACTGCGAGAGGGCCGGAATCGCTCGGTCGAGGGGACCCGGTTGGACCCACGTCCCGGCGGAGTCCAAGAGGGGCGGACCCAGGGGGATGACCCTGACTCGCGGGCCCGAGTTGAGGTACTCGAGCGCCTCCGGGGCGACGATGGGGGACCCGGATCGGACCAATTCGGCGAGGTCGCCTGCGCGAAGTTCAGCGATCGGGCGCGCGTCGGGAATGACCCGGGGATCGGCCGATAGGATCCCGGGAACGTCTTTCACGAGGACCACGTCCGTTGCCTGCAAGAAGGCACCCAACGCGAGCGCGCTCGTGTCACTGCCGCCCCTCCGCAGTGTGGTCACCTTTCCGCCCTCGCGGCCCAGGAACCCGCAGATCACCACGACCCGCTCACGAAGCATCGGACCCAGGAGTTCGACGCACCGTTCGCGCGTGGGGCCCGGGTCGATCTCCGCCCCCACGCTGCCACCGCGGGTTGCGACCGGCCAGGCCGGATCCTCCGGCTCAAGCAACCGGGCGGCCACTCCATGGCTGCGCAGGATGGCCGTGAAGAGACGAGCGCTGATCCTCTCACCGAAGGCGACGAGATTGGCTTCGTCGGCCGGGTCGATCGGGTAGGGCACCTCGTCGACGAACTTCACGAGCCTGTCGGTCATCCCCTCTGGTGCGCTCACGACGACGAGCCGCTCTTCGGCGGATGCCTCCATCGTAAGGCGCGCGGCTTCGGCGACCGCGGTCCCGCTCGTCAGGACCGAGCCGCCGAACTTGACCACCAGTCGCCGTACGGTTTCGGTCACGTCGGGCCCTCCGCCAGGACATCGCAACGGGAATACAAGCCCGGAGGTCGACTCACCCCGCCTGAAGCGAGCCATCGTGCGGACTGGAGCATGCCCCCTGCCAAGGCTTCCCGACTAAAGTCCGCGTGCTCGAGCGGGAACCGGTCGGAGGGTCCGGGGACATGAACGGGGTGCGTCCCGGGAGCGTCGCCGGCCCACATCGAGGCAAGCTCCCCCCGGCCTGGAGTGGGTCGCCCCACGGCCTAGGTCGAGCCCCGGGTTGCCGAGCCGGCAAGATCGGCCGCGAACGCCTGGACGTTTCCCGACGGACGGTCGATCCTCTCCCGTCAGTGGGTTTCCAGGTTCGCAACATCGAGACCGTTCGGGAGCGGCCGATCGCGCGGACCGTCGCCCAAGGCATCGCCACCCTGGGTGAAAACTCGAATCGAGAAAGATCAGGATCCGGTCGGCTCGAGAGAGCGGCTTGGCCGGCGTCGAATGGACCGGCCCGGACTTGGAGAGTGTCGCGGGGACGATAGCGTTCGCCGCTACCGGGAGACTGGCAGTCAGCGGTCGCGGTCGTGACCGTGAGGAACACGTCGGTCGATGAGGACGGACCGGGAGATGGAAGTTAGCCTGTCGGTGGAGGATGAAGCGTGCGGGGCTTTCGGCCAGCAAGCTATCGAGAAACCCTTTTACTAGGACCCCAGCGCATCATACAGCGGAGTGGGGAGATCGGTGGCCAAGCGTCCTTTCTTACGATCGGCCGCCACGAGCTTCGGGATCCTTTCGATCCTGGCCGTGGTGGCCCTCGCGATCTTCGTGCTCCTCTCCGTGTACTCGGTAGTCCAACTCCGTCCGGGGTCTGTGTCGAGTTCCCACAGCTCCGTCGCCCCGGGCGCAGCCAACTCGGTGGTGTTCCGAACGAACGTCTCAGTGAACAATCCCGGGTACTTTGCCTTGGACGGCCTGCGGATAAGCACCCTCGTCCGGATGCCCGGGACCGACGGCGTCGTCATCGCTACCGGATCCTCGCCCGAGGTCTCGATCGCAGGGGGTCACCAGGGCGAGGTTCCGATCGAGCTGACGGTACCGATCTCCTCCCAGGTCGACGGAATCCTGCTGACGCATGACATGCAGCTCCCCGGCTGGGCCTGGGTCAACGCGACCTACGCCGGGGTCTACTCGATCGGGCTCATCCTCCCTCGGAACATCTCCTGGGGGGCCCCGTTCGCGAACCTTTCGGTCGTCTCGGGCACCCCGAGCCTCCAAATGAATGGAACCGTCGCCGTACCCTTGACCGTCTCGTTCTCCGACGATTCGTCGTTTGCGGTCGGCGGGGTGATCCGCTACCAGGTCCAGGACTCGGCCGGGCAGCCGTGCACGAGCGGGGCGTTCCCGGTCACTGCCAACTCGCACACCTCCTTCCAGGGAGGTACCGTCGTCTACCTTCCTCCGTCGTGTCAGGGGCCCGGCAGTTCGATCGCGGTCTCGTTCCAGGGAGGTCCGTGGAACGTCCCCCTCCTCACGAGGTCGTTCGGGTGAGCCAGTACGTCCCACCGCCCCCCTCCACCTACCGACTTCCGTCGCTCTCGAACCGCCTCGGTTGGGGACTCTTGCGGTCGATCCCGATCGGCCTCTTCTACCTCGGACTGCCGTACGCGGCCCACCGGATCACCGATGGACTCGGCATCCCGTACCCGTTCTCGTACGGTACGATCTTGCTGTTCGGCATTGCCCTGTTGTTGCTCTCGCTCGCTAGGTACATTTCGAAGCCGACACGAGCGTATGGACCGGTGTCGATCCTCCACGCCCTCGGGCTCCTCGCCTACCTCCTGTGGCTGGCGGGCCAGGCCACGGCCACGATCCGATTCATGGGAGCGTCGGTCTCGGTCACCTTCTCCATGCTCGTACTGATCGCCACGGTCATCCCGCTTCTGCTCTTGGTCTCGGCGCTCCTGACGAGCGTCGAGGATGGCGCTCGCCCAGCCGAGCGCTACCCGTTCGATTTTCCGGCTTAGGCGGCCGTTCAAGCGACCGAGGCAGAGAGGACTCGGACCGGTGTCTTGGGGCGGTCTCCCGCACCGCGTGGAACGCCCCCGATCCGGTCGACCACGTCCTGGCCCGCGACGACCTTCCCAAAGATCGCATGCTTTCGGTCGAGCCAGTCGGTCGCGGCGAGGGTGATGAAGAACTGGCTGCCTCCGGTGTCAGGACCGGCGTTGGCCATCGAGATGATGCCGGGTCCAGCGTGAGTGAGGAGAGGATGGAACTCATCCGGAATGGTGTACCCAGGGCCGCCCGTTCCGTCCCCCTTCGGGTCGCCCCCTTGGATCATGAATCCGGGGATGACCCGATGAAAGGTCGTGTTGTTGTAGAACCCCTTGCGCACGAGCGTCAGGAAGTTCGCTGCGGTCTTCGGGGCCTTGTCCTCGAAGATCTCGAGTCCGATGTCGCCGTGGGTGGTCTTCAGCGTCACGCGCGGGTTTGCCATGGCCGGCCACCGAAGCTCGGCCTATAACGCCTCGGAGGGGCCGGACCGACGACGGGGTTAGCGAAAGTGTCGGTTGACCGCGAGGAGGTAGACCTCGAAGAGGACGAGGACTACGCCTTCCACGGAGAACACAGCCCCTTGGAGGATGACCCCGAGGAGGATGAATCCGATCGCGAGGATGCTGATGACCAGGGCCCACAGCTCCTGGTCCCACAGACCCTTCGCAACGGCGAGGATGACGATCCCTACGATGGTCAGCAGAAGTCCGCCGATGAACGTGACCCCGAACGCGGCGGCGAAATGGACCGTCCCGAACCCGACCGCGAGGAGCACCAGGACCCCGATGATGGCGATGAAGAGTCCGAGCAATCCGACCAGGACCGCCAGGATGGCGACCCCCAACGGGAGGGTCGAGACTGAGGTGGCCATGAGGATGCCCCCGGAACGATGGGTCGACTCAGGCTTGAAGGTTCGTGCGAACGCGCGGGGCGATTTCCCGCTCGCGCCGCCCCTGACTCCCGTTACGGGATCGAAGGGGAGGCAGAACGCAAACCCTCATGTCGGCGCAGGGGGTCCCGGGGGCCGCCGTGAACGACGATCGCATTCCACGCGCGACGATGTTGTTCCCCCGTCTCGTAACGGTTCATTTCGACGGGGCCTGTCAGCCTCCCCGCAGCGGAGGCACCGCTGCCTACGGGTTCACGATCTCGGGGGAGGGTCTGGACCGAGAGGAGAGTGGTCTCGCCGTTCCGCCCGGATCGGAGCGCGCGACGAACAATGTGGCCGAATACACCGCAGCGATACGAGCCCTCGAGTATCTGCGGGATCGAGGGTACGACGGGGCGGTGCTACTCGTCGGCGACAGCCAGCTCGTCGTTCGACAGATGGAAGGCGAGTATGAGGTCCGGGCGGAACATCTGCGAGCCTATCACCAACGGCTCGCGGCCCTATCGAAAGAGTTCGAGGAGGTCCGCTTCCTTTGGGTACCACGGGATGAGAACCGACGGGCCGACGAGCTGTCCAAGGAAGCGATCGAGCGGGTGCGACCCGTTTCCTCGTCGCGGTAGCCTTGCGCCGAGTCTCCCGGGGCTGTTCCTGAGCGGATTCGGGGAACCGACTGGGGGTTCGGGGGAGACTCCCCCGCGGCTCGGCTCAATGCCACCGAACGGTATAGACCAGGGTGCGGCCCTCGCTGGCGGCGCGAGCGCGTGCCGTGTCCACCATCGTTGCGAACGCAGCGGCCGCCTGGGGGCTGAGCCGGGGCCGGTTCCCGTATCCCCGCGGCGTGGCGAGCCCCAGCGAGACCTTCCGAGAGGAAACCGACCCGAGTTCGGGACCATCAGATAGGCCGCTCATCGGAGGCGCCCTCGGCGGGCCTCCGTCGGGGTCGGACGGCGGGTCCAGGACGGTGTGCCCTTGGGGATGTAGGCGATCGGAAGGTCCGGCGTCGACCGGTACGATTCCGTCGTCGGCAAGATGGCGAGAGGAAGCCACTTCACTCGGTTTTCGCTCATGGGCCCGCTTCCCGTCTGTCTGACGGATGTCATACATAAAGGGAGAATGTCCAGTGGAAACAGGGGGGTCCGGTATGGGCGGTCGTCAGAGATCGGAGGCGGACAACGGGCGGACGGAACCTCCGATTCGACTGGAAGCTTAGCTCGACGATTTGCCGGTCGCGGCCCTAGCTAAATTCCTCACGTTCGAAGAGGAAAAGGCCGAGGAGGGCAGTGACCAAGAAGTAGGCGACCATGATCACGATCCCTTCCCCGATCCCCGCGGTATACATGGTGTTCCCGAACACCCCCGCCGAAATCGTTCCATGGAACCCCCAGTTCGTGGTCGAGAAGAAGACCCCACCGATCGTCGACTGGGCGTAGGAGATGACCATCCAGGGTTCGATCTTGATCAGCCCGGAGACGAGGGACTCGAGAATAGAGAACCCGAACAGGAACAGGATCGCGGTCAGGACGAATCCATAGGCGCTCGTCTTGAACAGCGAGCTGAACAGGAATGTCGCCCCGAGGACGGCCGCCAGATATGCGATCGCCAACACGAGCGAGAGGGCCAGCTGCCACGGGAAGAGTCCGCCTCCGAAGTAGAAGGCACCGTTCCCGACGAGGATGACGAGGAACAGGAGCACCATCGCCGTCGACGCTAGGAACGCCGCGATGAATTTCGCAACGTAGACGGTGGACCGCCGGATGGGTAGACCCATCAGGAAGTAACCGGTCTTGTTCTGGAATTCGCCCGCGATGGCATCGCCGCCGAAGAACACGGCCGAGAGGACGATGACGAGATAGACGCCACTGCCCCAGAAATTGCCGTAGAAAGAGAGGTTGTCAGAAACCAGGACCCCTCGGAAGTGTCCGACCACGGCGGACAGGATCACGCCGATGGTGACGACGATCCCGAGCAGGGCCAAGAAACGACGGGACCGCAGGTATTCGCGCAGTTGGTACCGTGTCAGCTTCAGGACCTGCGGGAGGGAGTCGGGAACGATCCGGTGGGTCGCGGGGATCGCGACGGTCGGAGTGGCCATGGCTCAATCCCCCCGGGAGATCCGGCTCAAGTAGACCTCCTCGAGCGCGCTCTCTGATTCGGTCAGGCTCACGACGCCGAGATGCATCCCCACGAGACTCTCGAGCAGCTTCTCCTGGATCGCCCGGCCGCCGTCGAAGCCGATCCGGAGCCGATCGGGGGAGAGGGCTAGGATACCCGTCACCCCGGTCAGAGTGCGAATCTGACCCGACGCCACTTCGGGCGGAAGCGGACGCGCGAACACCACGTCGACCGAACCGTGCCCCTCGGAAACCCGGGCGGTCACGTTGTTCAGGGTGTCGTAGAACAGGAGCTTGCCGTGATCGATGAGGGCCACCTCATCGCAGATCTCGGTGACCTCGCTCAGGATGTGGCTGCTCATGAAGATCAATCGGTCGCTCTTCTTCAGATCCCGGACGATCGTACGGACCTCGGCCATCCCCCGCGGATCAAGGCCGGTCGAGGGCTCGTCGAGGATGACGACCTGCGGGTCGTGGACCAGGGCGGCGGCGATATTGATCCGTTGCTTCATCCCCTTAGAAAATCGCCCCACCTTCTGGTTCCCCCAGTCGGCCATTTTGACCTCGGCCAATACGGCCTGGATCCGGTCCTTTCGTTCCGAAGCGGGGACGCCTCGAAGGTCGGCCACCATCTCGAGCGCTTCGTTCGGGGTCATGGACGGATAGATCTCCGGACTCTCGATCAGCACTCCGGCATCCGCGAGGGCCCGCTTGCGTTCCTTCTGGACGGAAATCCCGTTGATCTCGCACTCGCCCTCGGTAGGGAAGATCATGTCGGTCAGCAACTTGAGGGCGGTCGTCTTCCCCGCCCCGTTCGGGCCCAGGAATCCGACACACTTCGACCCCTCGAGCGTGAGGTTCAGGTGGTCGAGGGCCACGAACGAACCGAATCTCTTGGTGAGTCCGGCGATCCGGATCGACCCGCTAGCCATCGCCGCGCTGGGGGGGGGAAGAGTATTTATCGCTACGTCCACCGAGTCAGGCCTCGGCCCGCTACGACCTCACTCAGACTCGAAACCAGCTCGGTGGGGGGTCGGAGCACACTCCAGTTCCGGGACCCTCCTTCGTGGCGTTTCACGTAGGGGCCCTCTCGGTCTCGCCAGCATTCCAGATCGTTCGGCCCCCGTCGAAGGGGTTCGAGTTCCCCGGTCCGACGTCGCTCACGCCCTTGAAAAAAAGGTACGTTGGACCGGGTCCGCGTTCTCTGGACGCACGTGCCCCCGAGGGGGGAGCCCCGTCGGGCCGGGTGACGTGCCGGCGCATCCGCCAATCGCATCCCGGACCGCTCCTCGATTGAAGCAGCAGGGCCAATCACCCCGCTTGGGACCCTCTTAAGTATCGGGCCAAATTCCCCCACGGAGGTCGGACCCACCATGGTCACGGTCGATGTCGAACTCTCGAAATGCACCGGGTGCGCACACTGTCGTGACGTCTGTCCGGTAAACGTCTTCGAAATGCAACCCAGGGAGCGGTTCCCTGGGATCGTGGACGACCCGGCGGTGGGGGCAAAGTTCCAGTTCCGCGCCGAGAAATCCGCAGTGATCAACGGTCCGGATTGTATCATGTGCGAGGCCTGCCTCTTCGAGTGCGAGGGCGAGTGCATCACGATCGTCGACGACGAGGGAAAGACCCACCCGTCCACCTATAAGTGATCTAGTTCGGATCGTTCCACCGTTGCGCCCCTGGATTGGCCTTCGCGAACCCACGTCCTCCTTTCGGAAGGTACGGATCGAAACCGAAAACCCCCTCCAACTTGTCAAAGCAGGGGAGACGGAACGATGGACCCGATTTGGGAACGATCCCGCGTCACCCTCCCAAGGTGGGATCTCGACAGACCTGACGGGTCCGCGCGCATCCCGAACGAAGGACACGCCCGTGCTGGGATTCGAACCCAGGTCTGAGGCTCCGCAGGCCTCTAGGATAATCCAGTGCAGCGGGATGGGGAACGTCCCCGAACCCGAAGCTACCCCACACGGGCATTGCGTTCGATCGATCGATTTGAGCCTCGCGATTGGGGCCGGATTATAAAACGTCGGCTTCGGCCGGTGCTCGGGTAGCGCCGTCCTTAAGGAGCCGAGGGACTCCGACGGTCGCCGCCGGATTGGCCGCAATCGAGCAATGGGCGAAGGAGGGGGGTCGACCGATCCGTGGGAAGCGCTCCGTGCCCTCCCGATGGGTCGCTGGGTCGATATCGAGACCGCGAACGGTCGCCGGTGGAAGGGAACGCTGGTACCCTCCCACGACCTGTCCGGGGATCGCGTCATCCAACTCAAGCTCGACTCCGGATACAACATCGGGATCCGCATCGGCCCGAAGGACATCGTCCGCGCCGCCGAGCCACCGTCGATGGACCCCGAACCGGAACCCTCCGAGCCACCCGCCGTCACCGTTGAGCAACCGAACGAGGGCCGTTGGGTCGCCCTTCTTACCACCGGGGGAACCATCGCGTCGAGGGTGGACTATCGCACCGGGGGAGTCCGACCGGTGAAGACCGAACGGGAGGTCCTCGGTTTCTTTCCCGACCTCGAGCGGGATGGTCCGGTCCGCCTCGTTCCGGTCTCGGACCGGTTGAGCGAGGAGATCGTCCCCTCCGACTGGGTCGAGCTCGCCGAGCACGTCGTCCGGGTCTTTGGAGAGGGGGCGCAAGGGGTGGTCGTGGCTCACGGGACGGACACACTCGCCTTCACGTCTGCGGCCCTTTCCTTCCTGCTCGAGGACCTGCCAGGGCCCGTCGTCCTGGTCGGAGCGCAGCGGTCCCCGGATCGCCCGTCCTCCGATGCCTTCACCAACCTGGCCCAGGCCACCCGATTGGCGCGTTACCCCGAGCTAGGGGAGGTCGTGGTCCTCATGCACGAGGGGCTCTCCGACGATCGCTTCGCCATCCACCGGGGGACTCGTGTACGCAAGATGCACTCGAGCCGGAGGGACGCGTTCCGGACCCGCGACGGCCCCCCGCTGGGCGTGATCGAAGGGGAGGTGATCTCCTTCCACGAGGCGATCCGTCCGCGCAGCGCGGGCCCCGCCCGGACCTCAGGGGCCCTCGATCCCAGCGCGGCGATTCTCTGGTATCACCCCGGGCTCGACCCCCGGCGGTGCGGGGCCTTCTCGCAAGGGCTTCGAGGATTGGTGATCGCCGGAACGGGTCTCGGCCATGTGAGCCTCGCGCACCTGCCGTGGATCCGTGAGGCCCTGGGCTCCGGGGTCGTCGTGGTGATGACGACCCAGTGCCTCGAGGGCAATGCCGACCCCTTCGTCTACTCGACCGGCCGGGAATTGCTCAAGGCCGGTGTCCTCTACGCCCGAGATCTCCTGCCAGAAACGGCCCTTGTAAAGCTCCTGTGGTCGCTCGGTCGATCGACCGACCCCGCCGAGGTTCGGCGGTTGATGCTTTCGGACCGAGCCGGGGAGTTCGTGGCCCGCCATCTCCCGGTCGAGACCCCATGAAGGCCGGGCTCGAGGTCCATCAGCAGCTGGCGACCGGCAAGCTCTTCTGTGATTGCCCGGCAGAGCTCTCTGACGACGTCGTCCGGACCGTCTCCCGTCAGCTGCGCGCCACCGGCGGTGAGAACCACACCATCGACCCGGCCGCCGCGTTCCAGGCGAGCCGCGGACTCACCTACCGCTACGAGGCTACGCTGTCGAGTTGCCTCGTCGAGCTCGACGAGGAGCCGCCGCACCGATTGAACCCGGAGGCCCTGCGGGTCGCCCTGACCATGGCCCTCCTAATGAACGCCACTCCCCTCGACGAGGTCGAGGTGATGCGCAAGATCGTCGTCGACGGGTCGAATACGGCAGGGTTCCAACGCACGGCCCTCGTCGCCGTGGACGGGTCGCTCGATGTCGCGGGGAAGACGATCTCGATCCCGACGATCTGCCTCGAAGAGGACGCGGCCCGCAAGGTCTCCGAACAGGCCGGCGAGGTGACCTACCGGTTGGACCGGTTGGGGATCCCGCTGATCGAGATCGCCACCGGGCCGGAGATCTCCGAGGGACCCGAGGCCCGGGCCGTCGCCGAGGAGATCGGACTTCTCCTTCGTTCCACGGGGCGGGTCCGGCGCGGGATCGGGACGATTCGGGAGGACCTCAACGTCTCGACCATGGGCGGCGCCCGCGTCGAGATCAAGGGAGTCCAGGATCTTCGGCGCATCCATCAGTACACGAGCCACGAGGTCGAGCGCCAGGAATTCCTCCTCGAGGTCACGGCCGAGCTTCGTTCGCGCGGGGCGAGCGTCCCCGATTCGCCGGCGAAGGAGGTGAGCCAGCTGCTGGGAGCGCGCGCGGAGGGACCGATCGCCCGGGCCCTGCGCGGAGGCGGGGCGGTCCTGGGCCTCGGCCTCCCCGGATTCGGTGGGTTGCTCAAGTCCCGAGAGGGATCGTCCGAGCGGTTAGGACGCGAGTTCGCCGACTACGCGCGCTCCGCCGGTGTCAAGGGCCTGCTCCATTCCGACGAGCTCCCGTCCCAAGGAATCGACGAGTTCGTCGCCCAGAAGCTGCGCGCCACCCTGGGAGCGACGGCGTCCAACGACGCCTTCGTGCTGGTCGCGGCACCGACCGCCTCCGTTTCGAGGGCGGGGCTCGAGGCCGTACGACACCGGGCCCGGATCGCGCTCGACGGGATCCCTCCCGAGACCCGGGACCCGCTCCCGGACGGAACGACTCGCTACTCCAGGCCGCTGCCCGGTCGGGATAGGATGTACCCGGAGACCGATGTGCCGCCGATCGCGATCACCCCAACTCTTCTTGAGGAGGTCCGCTCCACCCTGCCCGAGCGTCCGGAGCTCGCCCGCGCCCGACTCGTCGCGGAGCACAAGCTCTCCGAGGAACTGGCCCGGCAGATCCAGCGCTCTGGCGCGACCGACCGGTTCCTCGAGCTCGTCAAGCGTGGGCACCCGGCCTCCGGGGTGGCTCGGATCCTCACTCAGGACCTCGCCTCCCTCGAGAACAGCCTCCCTGATTGGGAAGCGGACCGGATCTCCATCGAGACCCTCGACGCGCTCTTGACGGCGGTCGAGTGGGGCGAGTTCTCCAAGGAAGGGATCCTCCCGGTCCTCACGGAGCTCGCGAAGGGCGCCCCGTCGTTCGAGGAGGCGCGGGCGAGGACCGGGCTCACTCGCCTACCGTACGTCGAGCTGCGCGCGCTCGCTCAGCAGCTCGTGGACCAGAACGCCGAGATGGTCCGCGAGCGGGGGGAAGACTCGTTCCAGCCCCTGATGGGCGACCTGATGAAGCAGGTTCGAGGGCGCTGCGATGGGAAGGCGGTCGCGGAGGCGCTCCGGGAGGCGCTCGCCGACGGGCCGGCGCCGAAGGGTACGTGACCCTCCACCGTCTGGGCCGCCGCTCGGTCCCGCGCATCCGCGCCCTCGTTACCGATGTCGACGGTACCCTGACCGACCGGTCGAGGCGGCTCGACCCCGAGGCGATCCGCGTCCTGCGCTCCGTCGAGGACCGAGGGATCCCGGTGCTCCTGGCCACGGGGAACGTTCTCCCGATAGCGCTCGCGTTGCATCGGTCGCTCGGTCTCAGCGGCCCGATCGTCGCAGAGAACGGGGGGATCCTCTATACCGGCCCATCTGGATCGGAGCACGTCGAACGACGCGCCGACCGCAAGGTGGCCCTCCGAGCGCTACGACGTCTGCGATCCCGTGGGGTCCCGGTCCGGACCTTGTTCACCGACCGTTGGCGGGAGACCGAGGTCGCGCTCGAGGCCACGGTGAGCGTGCGCCGGATCCGCCAGGCGGTCCGGGGCCTCCCCGTCCGGGTCGAATCGACCGGGTTTGCGATCCATCTGATCGAGGCCGGGGTCGGGAAGCTCGGCACCGTCGAGGAGGCTCTGCGTCGGATCGGCGTGTCGATCTCGGAATGCGCGGCCCTCGGGGACGGCGACAACGACGCGCAACTCCTCCGGGGGGCCGGCGCTTCGGCCAGCTTCCGGTCGGGCAGCCCCTCGGCGCGCCGGGCGGCGCGCTACGTTTCCCGCCGATCCTACGCCGAGGGTTTCGTCGAAGGGCTTATCCATCTCGGCCTCGTCCGGCCACTTGCAACGCCCGCGGAGTAGCGTGATGCTCGTCGGTACCTGTCAGAAGTGCGGCACTCCGGCGACCCTTCGCTGCTCGTTCTGCGGACGGACGTTCTGCCGGAACTGTCTCGACACCGACGAGCGACTCTGTTCGGAATGCCGTATTCTCCACCGGAAGGGGACGGGCCCCGACGGGCCCCGGACGCCGCCGTCGCGGCGGATGATCCGCTGACCCGCCTCTACGCCGGCGTTGGGCAACGTTCAGAACGACGCGCCGGGGAGCCCGATCGGGCCCTTGGGCTGGCGGCGCGAGACCCACCATAGACCGATCCCGATGAGGGTCGCGAACAGACCGAAGCCCACGGTCGCCCACGCGTACGGCCCGATCGTCGGGGTGATCGTCCAGGGACCGAAGGAGGTCCCGCTCGCTCCCGCGACCGAATGGAGGTAGAGGTTAGCGAGGACGCCGAACCCCAGCCCGATGACGAGGAGGAGGGACCCGGCGATCCGCAGGCCGAGGCGCTCCCGGCCCCCTTCCGGTTCGGGAGCGACGGCCGGGGCCTCGGATGGGTCGACCGTCACGGACGACGACGCCACCGGGGCTTCCTCGGTCCCGGGCGCTCGCTAGCCGAATCCGGGGATCGACTTCTGGTCCTTTCCGGTGCCGGGACGGGAGGGCGCGCGCCGGAGCTCCTTCGGGGTTTCCACGAGCCGGACGAGCGGCGCGGATTGGACGATGTACGCCGGCAGCCCCGTGTTCGGGTCGTGGCCGGCGCGCAGGATGTTCATGATCTCGAGCTTTACCTCGATGATCGACCCGTCCTTGAGCTTCAATCGGACCCGCCCGTCGCCCTCGATGTGGGTGTAGTCGACGATCTCGGCGTTGGACAGGTCCGGGGACTGGCCGGGCGCAGAGCCCATCATCGGGGACCCCGCGCGCCCGTCCGCTCCTTCAGGAGCAGGCGAGGGTCCTTCCCATCGACCGTGAGCCCGGCCGAGACGCAGGTACCGATGACCTGGTTGATCTTCTCCTCGATGGACCGGCCGAATAGGTCGGCGCCCTTCGCCTCGGCGATCCGTCGGACGGCGTCGAGGGTCACGTTCCCGACGACCTCGGTCTTCGCCTTCCCGGACCCTTTCTCCTTACCGGCTTCCTTGAGGAGGAGGGCGGCGACGGGAGGGCGGCCCACCTCGAGGGTGAACTGTCGGTTCGCCGGATTGACCTTGACGAGGACCGGGACGCGCAGGCCGGCGAAGCCCTTCGTCTGCTCGTTGATCTGTTGGACCACCTGGACCACGTTCACCCCGAGCGGGCCGAGCGCGGCCCCGAGGCCGGCCCCGGCCGATGCCTTTCCTCCTTCGACGAGCACGCTCACGCTATCCGCCACTCTTTCCGCCTCCCTTCTCCAGCATCCGAACGTGGTCGCCCCGGACCGTCACGGGGATCGGGACGACCGCCTCGATGAGCTCTACCGTGATCTCCTCCTTCGCCTGGTCGATCTTCTTGACGCGGGCCTTTTCGCCCTTGAACGGCCCGCTGATGAGCTCGACGATCGCGCCCTCCACGAACCCTTCGACCGTGATCTTCGGGACGAGGAGCGGCTCGACCTCCTTGAGCGTCGTCTCGCCGGCGACGAGGCCGCGGGCCTTCCGGATGCCCTTGAGCATCTCGTGAACCCCCTCGAAGCTCATCCCCTCGGCGAAGACGTAGCCACGCAACGCCGCGGGCACGAGGAGCGCGAAGACGACGTCGGGCTTCTCCTCGGCGCGGGCGAGCAGCGTGTCGGCGACCTCGCGCTCGTAGCCGCGCGAGGTCTTGATCGCCAGGATCGCCTGGCGTGCGATGAGCGCGAGGGTCAGGGTCGCGTCGTTCGACGTGGAATCGTCGAACCGGGCCGTCAGGCGCACTTCGAGCCGGTCGCCGTAGCGCACCCCGACGGGCGCGGTGACTTCGAACGCGAAGGGGACGGAGTGACCTGGGGAGAGCGGGACCATGAACTTCTCGCGGCGCGCGACGAGGTCAGAGAAGCTCCGCTTCCCGGGGAGCAGCCAGCGGACCGGCCAGTCGGCCCCCTCGCCCGGGTAGGTAGAAGTGTACGCGATCTCGACCGAGACCTGGACCGTCGTGGGTTCGGGACGTTGGCTCGTCAGGACTGCCGAGAGCGTCGTGATCGTGCCGGCCGTGACGAACCGGCTCTCGTCGTCCGCCGCCTTCAACGTGAGTTGTCCCGCCGCAGGGGGGCGAGCGGGGGGCACGGGGCTCCCCGGGCTCGGTACGACCGGGCGGGCCTCGGGGGCGGTCTTCGGGGCGACGCGATGGACCGCGTCTTCCCCGGTGATCAGACCGATGCCGTCGCCGCCCGAATTCCCTTCCATGATGTCCACCGCGGGGGTCCCCCGCCTCAGAGGCTCGCGAAGAGGTTCGCCCAGAGCCAGGGGCCGACCTGGCTGAAGAAGATGTAGATCATGAACCCCACCACGCCGATCAGCACCGCGCCGAGCCAGGTGATCTCGAGCACCCGGACGTACTCGTCCGTCGTGGGCTTGCGGGCCATCCGCAGGACCCGGCCGAACTTGCCGTGGCCGACGGTCTTCAGACGACCGTCGAACTCATCCTGGATCCGTTTGGCCCGGTCGAGGAACGCCATTGGTTACCCTAGCGGACGACGTCGAGCTCCGGACCCGCTTTGCGGGCCGGGGCGCCGCCGGCCGAGGGTCCCGCGAAAATCTGGGGGGATTTAACACCGGTGACCACCAGCATGACCCGGATCGTGCTCTGCATCGTCGGGTCGACCGCGGCCCCCCAGATGATCCGGGCGTTCGGACTGACGACCTTCTGGACCACCTCGGCAGCCTTCTGGGCCTCCGAGACGGTCATGTCCGGTCCGCCCGTGACGTTGATGAGGGCGCCGGTCGCGCCGGCGATGTCCACTTTCAGGAGCGGGGAATGGATCGCCTCGAGGACGGCGTCCTCGGCTCGGTTGTCGCTCTCGGACTCCCCGATCCCGATGAGGGCGACGCCGCCTCCCTTCATGATCGTGCGCAGGTCGTTGAAGTCGAGGTTGACCAGGCCCGGCCGGGTGATGATCTCCGTGATGCCCCGGATTGCCCGGGCCAGGACGGAATCCGCGACCTTGAACGCGGTTTGGATGGGAAGGCGGGGCACGAGCTCGAGGAGCCGGTCGTTGGGGATCGTGATCACGGTGTCGATCGTGGAACGAAGGCGCTCTAGGCCCGACATCGCGTTCTCCTGACGGACCAACCCCTCCGACGCGAACGGGAGGGTGCAGACGGCGATCGTCAGGGGATTGCCGCCGTTGGCGTCCTTCGCAAGCTTGGCGATCACGGGAGCCGAGCCGGTCCCCGTTCCTCCGCCGAGCCCGAGCGTGATGAAGACCATGTCTGAGTCCGACAGGGCCTTCTTGATCTCCTCCTCCGCCTCCTGCGCCGCCTGCTCGCCGACCTGCGGCAGCGCACCCGCCCCGAGACCGCGGGTCAGCCGTCGGCCAAGCAGGATCTTCTTCGGCGCGTGGATCGCGAGAAGATGCTGCGCATCCGTGTTGCACGCCACCATCTCCGTGTCGCTGAGTCCTTCCTCGGAGAGCCGATTGATCGTGTTGCAGCCCCCGCCACCGCAGCCGACGACCTTGATGTGGGTCTTCAGCGAGGCAAGGACCGCCTCGAGTTCGGCGTCGTCGTTGGAAGGGGCGAGCGGCGCGGAGGAGCCAGGGCGTTTGGAATCGGTTCCGGGAAGGTGTGCGAGAATCTCCTGAGCGAGGGGGCGCATTTCGTACTTTCCTCGCCGGAGGATGCAGACCTTCAGTTATAAAGCATCCCCCGGAGAAGCTACGTTTTCGAGGAGGCGGCGAGGAGTTCCGCCGATTCCGGGACCCGCAAGGGGTTTGGTCGGGCGCCCGGGTGTCCGGGATGGCGAGGTCGCGATGGAGTACGATCGTTGGGTCCGTCGTTACGAGGAGATCCGTTCGGAGTTCGGTTACCCGTTCGAGCGCGAGGAACAGGCGGAACACTCTCTCGCGCGCCTCCTCCCAGAGGCGGCGCGCTCGGGGGCGTTGGAACGGCTCGCTCGTCGCCTCTCGGAGCGCGAGGTGGTCGTCGTGGGCCTGGCCCCCGGCGCCGGACCGCCCCCGGTCTGGCGCCTGGGGAAAGGCGACCGGCGATCCGCCATCATCGCGGCCGACGGGGCAACGCGCGTCTGCATGGAGGCCGGACTGATTCCGGACGTCGTGGTGACGGACCTCGACGGACCGGTGCCCTCGGAAGTGGCGGCGAATTCAGCCGGGTCGCTCGTGCTGATCCACGCGCATGGCGACAACCTACGGGCTCTCGAGCGATGGGTACCGGAGTTCTCCGGGGAACTCGCCGGGTCGTGGGCGGGCCCACCGCGAGACGGCCTGATCGATGTCGGCGGCTTCACCGACGGGGACCGGTCGGTCTACCTGGCGGATCACGTCGGCGCCGCTCGCATCCTACTATGGGGGTTCGACTTTCGGACCGTGGAGGAGAGGAGTTCGGCCCCACTCAAACTCGCCAAACTCGCGTGGGCCGAGCGGCTGATCCGGGACCTCGCGGAGCGCGGCGGAACGCCGATCGAATGGTGGGGTCGGGACGGGGCTCGGCGGCCCTACGAGAGCGCCGTGACCGGACCTTCGACCCAGTAGATCGTTTGGGGGCCGTTCTCGTAAACCGGCACGAAGGGCGGGGCGAGGAACCAAGCGTTCGCACTCGCGCTCATCGGTTGCGCGAGCGCGCTCGGGTCCAGGGCGACGCCCGTATCCCGCATGGTTCCATCCAGCGCCACGGCGTCGATCGGCGAGAAGTCGTGCGGGGCCCGAGCGCTCTCGAGTTCCCGCGCGGCGGCGGCAGGGTCGGAGCCTGTGAAGAGGGCCGGGGTCGAATCCCAGGTGGCGCGATTCCCATCCATCCCGAAGAGCATGGAGCTCAACCGATGGTCCGAGGCGACCACCGCGGTGCTCGGCACGCCGACGCCCGCCCAACCCCAGAGAGCGGCGTCGCCGTTGGTCAGTCCCTCCTGGAACCCGCCGAAATCCGATGGAGGTGGATAGGCGATCGCACCGTTGGCGGCGATCAGCAGAACGACCGCGATCCCGCCGGCGAGCAGGGCAGGGCGTCCCCACCGGGCTTGCGACCGCGCGATGAGCCGGCCCACTCCGATGGCCACGAGCAGTCCGAGGGGGATGACGAGGTACTCGGCGTGTCGCGCTGGGCTGATCGTGGGGTTGCTGAGCGCAAGCGCCGCGAGCGCCGAGAGGCCGACGGCCGTCAGCCAGGCGATCACCCACGGTCCGAGCCGGGACGCGCTGACGAGGCGCCGCGTACCCGCGGCGAGGGCGACGATCGCAAGCATCGGCGTGAAGTAGACGACCGCGGCGACGGTCGTCGTCTGGGTGGTTCCCGGCAAAGGCCCCGCCGTGATCGCGAGGATCCCGACGAAGGTTCCGGCGAGGAGGAGGGCGTAGTCCCGGGCCACGGACCGGTCGCTGGGCATCCGAACGACCGAGCGTGGCCAGGGGCGGGTGCGCCGCCATCGGAGGCTGGCCCCGGCGAGGACTACCGTCGCGACTGCGCCGCCCTCGAAGAGGACAAGCAGGATCGGCCCGGTCCCGATCCCCCCTTGGCTCACGGTCGGCAGGAAGGAACGTGCGTATTCGAACCAAAAGGCGAATAGCCCGAGGAGGAAGGCCCCGGCGAAGGCGAGCTCGCGAAGCGGGAATCGGCGGCTCCAGGCTCCGGGTCGATACAGCTCGACGAGGACGAGGCTACCGAGGGCGCTCACAATGAAGAAGAAGCTGGAGAGGTGGTGGGTGGCGACGAGGGCCGCGCTCGTGATCGCGAGCGGCAGGTACCACCGTACGTCGCGACGCCCCTCGACGAACATCCAGAGCGCGGCGATGACGAAGAAATCCCCGAGGGCGAGGGGAGCCGGGTGAGCGAGAGAGAAGATACGCGGGAACGCGACGGTCGCCAGGCCGGCTCCGACGAGGGCGACCGAGTCGTTCGGGAAGACCCGGCGGAATAGCTGGAACAGCGGCAAGACGGACAGGGCTGCCACGATCGGGATCGCCCCGGTCACGGCCGAGAGGGCGTCGACCCCGGTGGCGCCTCCGGCCGCGGCGGCAAGAAGAAACGTTCCCGGGAAATCCGGATAGGCCGAACCCCACCCGAGGTACTGGGCCGGCAGGTGGCCGTTCAGGGCGATCGAAGCCGTTAGGCGGTAGTATTCACCCGTATCGGACCCAAAGACCGCGAACCGCACGAGGGGCTCGAGAACGAGAAAGACGGTGGCACCGAACAGGGCGAAGACCCACAACAGATGGGGCAGTTCGAGCCGTCCCTCCTCGAGGGGTCTCGTCTCCTCGATCGCGTCGGGCGGTCCCACGGTGTGACAGTACGCCCTCGACCAGATGATGGTACTGTGCGGCGAGCCGGAAGCCCGTTATCAACGAAATTTCCCGCGAATCTCTAAATAGGGAAGGTTGGTGGGGGCGCGCCGAGGCCGTTCAGAATGGCATCTTCCCGAAAGGCACCTCGGAAGCCAAGTCCTTCCGTAAAGTCGGTCCGCAAGTCTCCCGTTCCAGCCCAGGCCGCGACCCGAGCCGTACCGAAGAAAGGAGCGCCCAAGGCGGTGGCGAAGAAGGGTTCCGAGAAACCGACCCCCATGCCGCGCCCGAAGTCGGGGGCCGCCAAACCCGCGATCGCCCCGCCGGTCCCTGAACCCGCCCCAGCGCGCGGGGCGGTCCGGGCGCATCTGCTGTCCCTTTCCTTCTTGCGCGACGGGGATGAATTCCTCGCCCGGCTCGAGACCGACACCGGCCAGATAACGGAGCTCAAGAACCGATTCCTCGACCAGCTGCTTTCTCTCGTCGCGAACGAGCTCGAAGACCTGCTCGAATAGGCCCGGAGTCCGCCGGGCGCGCTACCCGGGGGAGGTCGAGGGGATCAGTCCCTCGTCGACGAGGTAGACTCGGGCGCTTCCATCGGGCAGAGCGACCCGGACCAGCTCGGTCGCTTCGTCCGAGAACAGACCCCCGGGATACCGCTTCAGCACACTCACAACGAATCCGGGTCCCCTTGAGAATCGCCGTTCGCGCCCCGTCCGACCGAGGACCACGACCTCCTGCTCGGTGGCCCGGACCTCGCGCGGCGCCCGCCAGACGGTGACACCGAACCCATATAGTCCGATCACGACGAGGACGAGGCTGAAGAATCCGTACTCCGACGGATTGGAGCGAACGCCGGACTCGGGCGCCGTCAGGAAGGTCCCCAAAAAGATCCCGTAGATCGCGAGCAAGGCGACGAGGAAGAGGGCGTAGGTTCGGATCGCTCGCTGACAGCCGGATCGGTTCAGGGACGGGTGCACCGCCCCATCGGCTCCTGCGGTCCCGCGGGTCCCTGCTCCCTCGCTACTTGGCCGGGCGGCCGGGATGCGAACGGCTCGGGTAGGTTCCATTCCTGCTTGAGGACTCGGTGGGCCGATTCGATAAACTCTCCGATGGGAACGCGCTCGCCGGGCAATGTGGAAAGCCCACGGGAACTCGGCGATCCCGTTCTAGCTCTTCGAGGACGGATGATAGGCCGGCCGGGGGCGGGAGAGGTCCACGAGTGGGACGCGGCGCGCGATCTCCGCGGCCATCGCCGAACAGCTCGACGCCACCACGGGCTGGTCCGTGGATCCAGGCCCGGCGAGGTCGTAGGTCAGGACCTGACGCTCGGCGATCGTCTCCCAGACGGCCCGGAAGACGCGCTCGGCGGCCTCCGCCTCGCCGATGTGTCGGAGTAGGAGCTCGAGGCTGAGGATCTCTGCAACGGGGTTGGCCCGGTCCTGGCCGGCATACTTCGGCGCCGAGCCGTGGACCGGCTCGAACAACGCCATCGACTCACCGTAGAGCGCCCCCGGGGCGACGCCGAGACCCCCGGCGAGGCCCGCACACAGGTCGGAGAGGATGTCCCCGAACAGGTTGGTCGTGACGATAACGTCGTACTCCGAGGGCCTCTTGACGAGCTGCATGCACGCGTTGTCGACGAGCCGTTCATCGCTCGGGATGTCGGGGTACTGTTGGGCCATCTCCCGAAACGCCGTCTGGAACAGCGCCCCGGTCGTCTTCATGATGTTCGCCTTGTGAACGCCCGTCACCTTGCGTCGCCGCTCCCGACGGGCGAGCTCGAACGCGAACTTCGTGATCCGATCGCAAGCCTTGCGGGTGATCACGTTGACCGTTTCCGCGGCGCTGTGCTCGCGGTCGACCCAGTGCTCGACCCCCGAGTAGAGGCCCTCCGTCGCCTCCCTGACCACGACGAGGTCGGTCTCGGGAAAGCGGGTCCCCGCGCCGGCGATGGCGCGCGCGGGACGTACGGAAGCGAACAGGTCGAGCTGCTGCCGGAGCGCGACGTTGACCGACCGGAACCCGCTCCCGATCGGGGTCGTGATGGGTCCTTTCAGCGCGAGGCGGTTCCGTCGGATCGACTCGAGAACTGCCTCCGGTAGCGCCGTGCCGCTCTCCCGGATCGCGACCTCTCCGGCCTGCACCACCTCCCAATCGAGCGAGACTCCGGTCGCCTCCGCCACCCGCAACGCGGCGGTGGTCACCTCCGGGCCGATCCCATCTCCAGGAATGAGCGTGATCCGATGCGCCAACGCCCCCCTCGAGCTCCGTCGAGGTGGGTACAGTACAAATCCGTTGCCGCCTGCGACTCCCGTCAAGAGCCGGCCTGGGTACGCTCATCCGACCGCGACGAGGGAGACTCCCGGGTGGACCGGGTGAACGATGCTAATATTAGATTTCTTATATTAGGTAGTAATCTTGCATTCATGCTCCGACCCGACCATCCCGAAGTGCTCGCCCCCGATTGGATCCCTCCCGTCCTCGTCGGACGCTCGGAAGCGTTGGAAGCACTCCGCCGTCAACTGCCGGTACCCCGGTCGCAGCGGACCCGGCCGGAGGTGGCGATCTTGAAGGGACCGCCTGGGTCTGGAACCTCCGTCGTAGCCCGGCGAGCTGGCCTCGGCGTCGTCGAGCGGCTGAGGCAATCGGGGGAACCCACTCCGGCCCTCTTCGCTCCGGTCCGGGTCAGATGGGCCGCCGGTCCCCTCGGGATCGCGACGGAGCTGATGCACCGATTGGATCCGTCCTTCTGCGCCCACGGGTTCTCGGTCCCTCAACTGATGGCAGGGTTCCTGCGTCGACTCTTGCATTCGGCGCGCCCGGCGGTCGTCCTCCTCGATGACCTCGGCGCGGATTGCGCCGACATCGGGCCGATCCTCGGGCCGCTGCTCGCCCCGAACCGATTCCTTCCGGAGGGGGCGGACTCACCCCCGAACCTCTGGCTCCTGCTCGCGGGAACCGAGGGGGCGGAAGCTTGCTGGACACGGGCGAGGGCAGCGGGGATTACGGTCGACGCCGCGGTCGTCCTACCGGGCTATCGCCAGAGGGAGGTCGAGGCGATCGTCCGAGACCGAGCTCGGCGCGCGCTCGGGCGGGAGGCACCGGAGGGCTGGGCGAAGGAGATCGCCGAACACGCCACGTTCCACGGGATCGGAGCCCGGCAGGCGATCGAACTTCTTCGTGGGGAGATCTTCGGCCCGGCCGGAATCTTTCCGGGGTCTCCGTATGCCGCGCCGTCTGCGGCCGTTCGTCTAGCGGTCGAACCCCGGCTCTTGGAAGCCATCGAGCGGGCGGCGTGCTCGGGAGCCACCCTCCTACGGGACGTCAAGCAATGGGAGGCCCGCCTCGCCCGTTCCGAGGGGGTCCGACCGCTCCCTTCGACCACCCTGTGGCGACGGATCGTGCGCCTCGAGGCCGCTGGGGTCCTGCGGCGAGAGGTCCGCACCGGCGGCTCAGGGGGAACCCAGTCACGCCTCGAGCTCGTGCATCCGATCCCTGGTGGACCGTTCGCTACGGCCCGGTCCGGAACTCCTCGAGCGGGCGGCTCTTCCTTCGGGCTCGAACGGCCGTAGTCGCGTTCGGAACGGCGGTGGGGAGCCCGGACCCCGGGATTGGGTCGGTTGGCGCACCGACTTGGTGGAGGACGCTCTGGGCGAGGGAGCGCGAATTCAGGACCGCCTCGAGGCGGGCCACCGAGGCGGACCGTAGGGAGTCGCGGTCGGCGAAGCCGGCGTCGAACAGGGCGCGCCCTCGGACCCGTCCGATGCCGCTCAACCGGACGAGATCGAGCAGCTCGTCCCGGACCCCGTATCGGACCCGGAGCGAGAGGGCGTCGATCGAGCGCGTGGCCCGCCGCTGAAACTTCAACGAGAGTCGTGTCGCAGCGCCCAGCAGCCATTCGGCATCCTCGACCCGGCCCCGAACGTCTCCCGCCCCGATGTTGAAACGGTCGGTGATCTGGACGATCGGGGTCTCCGAGATCCAGGCCTCGAGCACGCAAGCGGTCTTGAGGGTCGAGAGGAACAGGTCGAGGTCCAACCTCAACGGCTCCTCCTCGGGCTTGACGAGGAGCTCCGCCTCCTCCTCGAGGAACCGCTCGAGGAGCGCCTTCTCCTCGTTCCTCCTCAGGAACATCGGCGGGAGGTCCGGGGTCGCGGCGATCGCCGAGAGGAGGGCAAACGGCCGCACGCCGATAGGGGCGCGCTCCAGGGCCGAGCGGAGGACGATCGCGCTCATCGGGTCGAGATAGAGCTCGGAGGTCATCGTGCCGAACTCGGTGGCCCGGAGTCGTTCGCCTCGGTCCAGGAATCCCTCAGCCTCCAGAAACGCGCGCACGCTCTGGACCGTCGAATCGAGCTCGCGGACCGGACGAGCGTGACCGAAAAACGTCGACTCGAAGAACCGCTGGAGGTCCGAAGAGCTCCTCACCGCCCCGCTCGCGACGAGCGCGAGTAGGTGCATCCGAAGGGCCGGTTCGGCCGCCAACTGAGAACGGACGGCCTCGGGAGGCGCCGATAGGTAGTCATCGAGGTGCGACTCGACCTCCTCCTCGCTCCGGGCGAGGAGCACCGCTTCTCCGGCCGGGTCCAGTCCCGGACGGCCCGCCCGGCCGCACATCTGCTGGACCTCGAGCGCCGGGATCGGGGCCTGCATTCCGAGTCGGTCATCGTATCGCGTCGTGTCCCGGACGATCACCCGCCGCGCAGGGAGGTTGATCCCGGCGGCGAGGGTCGGCGTCGCTACGAGGACCCGTACGACCCGGTCCCGGAAAGCGCGCTCGACGACCCGGCGTTCGGAGTTGGTGAGCGAGGCGTTGTGAAACCCGATCCCGTTCGGCAACAAGGCCGACAGCCTTCGGATCCCTTCGGTCTCCTCCTCGCCGAGCGCTCCGAGGGCCTCGGCCGCCTCCCGGGCGGCCGTTCGGCCCTCGGGGGTGAGGGTCGCGCGTACGGTAGGAGCGAGGGCCTGGGCCGTCTGTTCGCTCGAACGTCGGGTGTTCACGAACACGAGCGCTTGACCCCCGTCCTCGAGGACGGTCCGTACGAGCCTGGGTAGGGGCTCCCCCGGCGGGCCGATCGGGCGAGTCGACAGGTCGGTGAAGGTGATTCGACCATCGAAGTAGACTCCCGACTTCAGTGGGATCGGGCGGAACTCGCTCGCCACGTGACGAGCCTTCAGCCACGCAGCGAGTTCCTCCGAGTTCCCGACGGTCGCTGACAGGGCGACCACCTGGAGGTTCGGTCGAAGGAGCCGCAGTCTTGTCAAGCAGACCTCGAGGGTGGGGCCCCGTTCGGGGTCACGCATCAGGTGGACCTCGTCGGCCACGACGCAGCCGAGCCGGTCGAGCCATGCCGATCCCTTCCGTAGGAGTCCGTCGGCCTTCTCGCTGGTGGCGACGAGGATGTCGAGTCGTTCGAGCGTGTGGGCCGAAACGTCAAAGTCCCCCATCGAGACCCCTACCTTGAGGCCGAGCGATTCGAATTGGACCAGTTCCTCGAATTTTTCCTGGGCCAACGCCCGTAACGGCACGAGGTAGAGCCCCGTCTGGTGGGCGAGAGCGGCGCGCACGAGGGCGAGGTAGGCAACGAGCGACTTGCCGCTCGCCGTCGGGCAGGCCAACAGCACGCTCTCCCCCCGAAGGACCGGGCCGAGCGCTTCGACCTGGGGTGGGTACAAGGTGCGGATCCCCGTGGCCTCGACGACCTGCCGGACGGCGTCCGGTACTCCGAGGTTCGCCAGGGAAGTGCCTGACGAGGCCGGGGAAGGAACGACCACGTGCGCCGAGCCCCCAGCGGGAATGTAAGCCGTTCGCTCGGGGCGAACGGTGACGCTCACTCGCCGGATAAGGCGCGGCCCAAGATGAGCTCCTGGATCTCCGTCGTGCCTTCGACGATCGGAAAGACCCTCGCGTCGCGCAGCAGCTGGGCCGGTCGGGAGCCGGCCAGCGCCGCGTCAACCCCGCCGAGGTCCACCGCTCGTTCAGCGATCCATAGCGCTGTCTCGGAGCAAGCGAGTTTTGCCGCGGAACCTTCTCGGACAAAAGGCTGCCCCCGGTCGCGCCGGTCCGCGGCCCGCTCCACGAGGGAGCGCGCGGCCACGAGCCGCGTGTACGCGCGAGCGAGCGTCGACCGGTTCCGGTCCTGGGGATCGGCCCGTACGGCCCGCTCGACCTCGTCATAGGCCGCTTGGGCCACCCCCAGTGCGCAGGCAGCGATGCCGACCCGTCCAGCGGTCAACGCGCCGAGCGCCAGCGAGAGCCCATGGCCTTCCTCCCCGAGCAGCGCGTTCACCGGGAGTCGGACGTCGTCGTAGAGGAGCTCGTTCGTCTCGCTCCCCCGCAATCCAAGCTTGTCGAGCCGCTGGGGCGCGGTGAATCCGGGGGTCCCCTTTCGGAGCAAGAGGGCGGAGATCCTGCCGGAGTGCGGGCCATCGACCGCCGCCGCGAACGTGAGGATCACGTCGGCGCTCGCGCCGTTCGTGATGAACATTTTCGAGCCCAAAAGGACGAGCTCGCCTCCGTCGCGGCGGTACCGGCACGCGATCCGAGCGGCGTCGGAGCCGGCTCCTGCCTCCGTCAGCGCGAATGCCCCGATCCACCGTCCTTGCGCGAGCGGCCGCAAGAAGGCCTCCTTCTGAGACTCCGTTCCCCACCGCTCGATCGGTTGGGCGCAGACCGAGATGTGTACGGAGACGAGGGTCGCGACCGCGGCACTCGCTCGGGCCAGCTCCTCGAGGACCGCGGCGACGCAGCGCGTGTTGCCCCCGCGTCCACCCCAGTCGGAGGGCAATCCTACGCCGAGGAACCCCGCTTCGGCCAAACGAGCGGTCAGGTCGGCAGGAAAGCGGTCGTCCCGATCGATGGAGCGTTGCAAGGGGAGGATCGACGCTTCCGCGAACTCGCGGGCGCGCCGCCTCCAGGCGACCTCCACGGGATTCGGCTCCTCCGCCATGGACGCGGACGCCAACCCCGCAAGATGTTAAGTCGAACAGCCATCCGCCCGCGGGAAGGGCAGTCGGTGCCAGAAACCGGAACAGGCGTGGCCAAGGACCGGTTCACCGCGCTCGACACACTCGCCCTGGTTCGCGAGATCCGCTCCCTGGTCCGTGCGCGGGTCGACAAGGCCTTCGACCGACCCTCGGGCGGGTGGACCCTCGCCCTTCGAGTTCCCGGGGAGGGCCGACGGGAGCTCGTGCTCGTCCCCGGACGATACGGCGCCCTCGTCGAGGAGGCGGAACACTCCGAAGAGCTTGGCCCGCTCACGAAGGAGCTGCGCCGAATCCTCACGGGGACCCGGCTCATGGCGGTCGCCGAGCCGGGGGGGGAACGGTACCTCGAGATCGAATTCGTCGCCGGATCGGCCGACCCCCCGCTTCTGTTGGCCATGGAGCTCTTCGGGTCGGGAAACCTGCTCGTCGCGCGAGAGGGGCGGATCCTCGCGGTCCAGCACGCCAAGACCTGGGCCCACCGGGCCGTCCGGGTCGGGGCGGCCTACGAGCGACCGCCGGGGCGATCCGACCCCTGGACGAGCTCCCCGGCCGAGATCCAGGCTGCGCTCGCCGGGTCTCGGACCGACCGGGCCACGACCCTGGCCGCTCGCCTTTCGCTCGGGGGGTCCCTGGCGGAGGAGGTCCTCGCGCGGGCGGGGGTCTCGGGAACCCCGAGCGCGACGGCCGATGTCGAGCGCACCGCATCGGCCATTCGTACAGCGATGGAGAAGATGCTCGCCGACCTGGGCGACCACCCGAGGGGTTTCCTGTATCGTCGCGGAGAGTTGCCCGTCGACGTCGAACCGATCCCATCCGAACGATTCCGGTCGGACCCGAGCGTGGCGGAGGAATCGTTCCCGACCTTTTCGGCCGCAGCGATGGCGTTCTTCCCTGCGATCGCGCCCGTCGTCCCCTCGGAATCGGCGACCCGCGCGGCGAGCGCCCTGGCCGAGCTGGACCGCCACCGCCGCCAGCAGACTGCGGCCGTCGCCGACCTCGAGCGGGAGGCCGCTCAGTTGGCCACCGACGCCGAGACCCTCCTCCATCGGTTCCCCGAGGCCGAAGTCGCCCTCGCGGCCGCGCTCCGGGAGGCCCCCGAAGCCCGGTCGAGCATCGAAATCCAGGTGGGCGATCGACCGATCTCGGTTCTGATCGGGCGCCCGCTTCGAGAGTCGGCCCAGGCGCTATTCGAGGAGGCGAAGCGAGTCCGGGCGAAGCTCGATGGGGCCCGGGTCGCTCTGGCCGAGACCGATCGCCTCCTCACCGAGACCCGGCCCGACCCGGCTCCGCGAGTAGCATCCACGATCGTCCCGAAAGGGAGGCCGAGGAACGCCCACTGGTTCGAGCGGTATCGCTGGTTCCTCTCTTCGGAGCGGATCCTGGTCATCGGAGGAAGGGATGCGCCCTCGAACGATCTGATCGTCCGGCGATACCTCAACCCGACCGACCGATACGTTCACGCCGACATCCACGGGGCCCCGAGCGTGATCGTGAAACATCCGGCCCCTGGAGTCGCGCCGGCCTCCGAGACGACGATGAACGAGGCTGGCCAGTGGGGCGTGTCGTTCTCGAAGGCGTGGCGGGCCGGGCTCGCGAGCGCGTCCGCCTTTTGGGTGGAGGCAGACCAGGTATCGAAAGCCGGGTCGAGCGGCGAGTTCGTCCCCCGTGGTGCCTGGGTGATCCACGGGACCAAGCACATCATGAAGGACCTCCCGACCGAGCTCGCGATCGGGCCGGTCTCCTACGAGGGGGACGAACTGTGGACGGTCGCGCCCCTCCGCTCTCTCGAGCGGGTCGGCCAGCCCCGGTTCGTGCTGACCCCGGGGGAGGAGCGGGATCGACCCGAGCGGGAGGTCGAGCTCGCCCGGGAGCTCGGGCTACCGCGCTCTCGCATCCAGGCCCTTGTGCCCTCCGGGGGGATCACGTTGCGCCGGGCGTAGACCCGGGTGACCTCCGCTGCGCGGAAGGTGTCGCCGGGCACCTTCCAAGTCTGAGCGCGAGCCCGCAGACCGACCACCCGGAAGACCTGGCCATCGACATCGACCGAACCGCCGACCGAGAAGGAGTGCGTCTCGGGGTAGACCTGAGTGACGGATCGGGTGTGCCGTCCCTCCACGATCGAGATCCGAACGACCTCCCCCCGGTAGGGCGATAACCAGAGCGTACCGACCTCGCTCGCGCTCGCCGACGAGACCCGCCGGCCGTCGGTTCGGTCGATCCGAAGGACTCGCAGGGGCGGGTCGACGGTCTCGGGAAGGAGCGCGCCCGTCTCGATTCGGGTTCCCTTGGGAAGCCGGTGAACCTCCGCGTGCGAGCGACGCCCTTCGGAGATCACCGACCGAACGGGAACCGGCGCCTCGGGAGCGGAGCGGAACGGGTGCGTGAGCCGGCACACCCGGCAGCGCGCGACCCCGCGGACCTCGGCGTTGGGACGGCCCCTCCCCCTCGGGTCGAGGTGCAGGATTCGATGCTCCGTCTCCTTCCCGCAATTCCCGCACTCGATCAGAGCGGAGTACACCGGAGTACCCGACTGTCCTGAGGCAACTGCATTTTCGGGCATCGGTCCCAGTCGGGAAGTTCCGGCCATGAAGAGGGTTGCGACCCTGGCGTGCGACCTCTCCGGGCCCGACGGACGCGGATCCGACCGCCGAGCAAGGGCCGGTCCCGTCGCGCTTGCTCGACGTGTGTCGTTCGGAGAAAGCTCCACGATCGAGAGGGAGCGACGTTCTCCGAGAAAGTCGACCGATAGGGAAGCTCACCGCGGACCCAGGAATCCGACCCGCCTCCTCCTCTGGGTCCGGCCGACGCCAGTCGTATGTACCGGGTCGCCTTAGGACCGAAGCGAGATGCGGTTATTCGGATCGCGAAAACCGGCCGCGCCCGCGCCCCCGGCCGAATCTTCCCCACCGGAGGAATCGGACCTGTCCGACCGAAGGTTCGACAAGTCGATCGAAGTGTATCCCTCGACGGTGAGGCTCCTCTGGCACTTTTTCCAGCCCGCGGACGTTGGGAAGGAGGAAGGAACGCCCAAGGAGTATCCGGGGCCGATCGAGGAGTCCGTCGCGGACGGGATCCAGGAACTGGAGAAGCTCAAGCTGCTCGAGGTGATTCCCCAATTCGGGGACTTCGGCATCACCGCCAAGATGACGAAGCTCGGCCTGCAGCTGATGGCGGCTCAGCCCGACCCGGGCCGCTTGAAATCGATCCGACTCATCGACCCGGCGACGCTCACGGGTACTGTTTTCAGCGAAGTCTCCATGGGAAACTGAGCGATCGCTTCGTCGATCGCCTCCCCACCGGAGACCGGGTCGTGCGCGTCCGGGGAGTGCGCATGGATCCCGCCCAACTCGGCCGCGCGAGGCGGGATCGTCAGCAGTCTCCGGAATGGGGCTGCCCGAATTTGAATCGGGGTCCCGGGCTCCCAAAGCCCGAAGGATGGACCAATCGAGCCAGAGGGCGATGGCGCCCCCCGGTGTCTACCCCACAGCCCCGCATCCCGTGGGTCCGCTAGACCACTTCCACCTGCTTGAGGGTTCTGCCGATCCGGCATTCGGCCAACGATGGGTGGACGCTCTGGACCAGGAACCGCTGTCGGACCGGCAGAGATGGACCGGCGCATGGATCCCAGTTCGGGCAATCCAGGCGCGAGCAAGCAAACCGACCCACGTCAACGGAACTGCCGACGATCGCGCTGCGGGAATCGACCAACAGGCTGCGTGAGATCGGCTCGACCTCGACCACATTCGCCACCACCTCTTGCAGCGCGCAGGGGTGCTCGACCGGGCGGACCTTGGCGACGCGGTAGCGCCGTCCGACATCGAGCGTCAGGCAGGCGTGTCGGAACGGACAGGTCCGGCACACCGGCGCGGCGCCTTGGTAGACGAATTCGAATCCGGCCCTCGCTTGCTCCTTGGAGATCAGGGTGATATCGGCCATGGATCATCCGAGAACGCCGGTGACGGTGGCGAGCCGCTCGGCCGCCTCTCGGGTCAGGCCGTTATCCCCGAGGATGGTGTAGCGCTCGGGACGGATCCGGTGGGCCTGCACCAGCGCCTCGATCACCTCCTCCGGCGAAACCCCGAGTTCCCGGGCGGTAACGGGGGCTCCGATCGTGTGGAGGGCCGTACGCAGCTTCTTCCAATCGCCGCCGTGGAGGTACATCATCATGATCGAGCCGACCCCACACTGTTCGCCGTGAAGGCTGGGGCGGGCGGCGTTCCGGTCGAGCGCGTGGCTGAACAGGTGCTCGCTCCCCGAACACGGCCGGGAGGAGCCCGCGACGCTCATCGCGATCCCCGCGACGATCATGGGTCGGATGGCGACCCAGACCGATTCCTCGAGGTTCGGTTTGATGAGGGGTGCGTGGTCGGCGATCTCCTGGGCCGCGTACTCCGCGAGCGTCGCGGCGGTGCTCGAATACTCCTCATTGCGCAATCGGGTCGCGAGCTTCCAGTCGAGCACGGCGGTCACGTTGGAGATGACATCCGCGCAGCCGCTTGCGAGGAGCCGGAAGGGAGCCTGCACGATGAGGGAAGTGTCCGCCAGGATGCCCATGGGGACGACCGCAGAGATGCTGGTGACCGTCTGCGGGTCGTGCAGGGAAGCCCTCGGGCTCGAGATCCCGTCGTGCGCCGCCGACGTCGGGACGCTCACCCAGGGGACGTCGAGGTCCCGGGCCGCGACCTTCGCGATGTCGATCTTGCTCCCGCCGCCGACGGCCACCAAGAACCTCGCCTTCGCCTCCCGGGCCAGCGCGCCCACCCGCTGGACCTCGTCCAGGGTCGCTTCGTGAGCGATGATCTCCGTGACCTGAAACCCCGCCTCCTCGAGGGTAGTCCGGGCCGCGTGCCCCGCCATCTCCGCGGTCTTCGGACCGGTGACGATCGCGCCCTGTTTCGGGAAGTCGAATTGCTGGCAGGAGCGCCCCAGCTCGGACAAGACGCCGTGACCCGCGAGCACGGTTCTCGGAAAGACCATCGATCGGGCCTTGCCGAACGGAGTGCCTACGCCAGGCGCGGCCTCTCGGGCTGCCGTCTTCCCTCCCCCCTAGGGACTCGACGGGACCCGAGCGCTGTATAAAGGGTCGTTCGGGCGCGGGGGACGCCTCGCTACCGACCGGGAACGTCCCCCCAGAGAACCTTGTGTTCCTGGACCATCACCCGAACGTCGAGGCGGTCCGAGAGCACCCAATCCGCGAGACGACCGGCGTCGGTTCCCCACACGGGCTGGAAGACCACCTGGGGGAGAGGATGCTTCTGCACGACCCGGCGTGCGTAGAGGTAGTCGGCCCGGTCTCCGATCACAAACTTGACCACGTCGGTATCCCGGAGGAGTGGCAGGTTCTCCCAGCGGTTGTGCGCTTGCATCTTGGACCCGGGGCACTTGACGTCGACGCTGACGATGACCTCGCCGATGCCTAGCATCGGGGTGATGTCGAGCGAGCCCCCGGTCTCCACGACGGTGCGGATCCCGCGAGACGAGAGTGCGCGCAACAGCTCGGGAGCCTCCCGCTGCAGGAGCGGTTCGCCCCCGGTCAGGCAGGCATACTTGGTCCGGTGCCCCCGCACTTCACGGAGGATCGACGGAACGGTCCGTTCCGTTCCCGGCCCGAAGGAGTAGGTCGTATCGCACCAGGTGCAGCGCAAGTTGCACCGGGCGGTCCGGACGAACGAGGTTCGCAGTCCGGTCCACGGACCCTCTCCTTGGACCGAATGGAAGATCTCGATGATCCTCACGAGCGAAGTTCACCGCCCCCGCGCATAAGCTGTGCGCCGTTCTGGGCCCGCGGGCCTGAACCCGGATCGGGATCGGTGATGGGGAGTTCCTTTCGACCGGGCGACCTCGGTCGGTCGGCGGCCGGGAGAGGCGAGGCGGGTCGTTCGTACTGAGGCCGGAACCCTGCGGCGAGGACTCCCCGGAACAGGGATTCCTTCCTCAAGCGATCGAGGTGTCCTTCAACGGGCGGGGCGGAGTGGTCGAGCGCCGCGAGGCCTTAGATAAGGTAGTCCCTTCGCGCGGCCGGATGGAGCGCGGGCGCGAAGCGCATTGGCAATCCGCGTGGGCCCAAGCGGGGCTCGCAAGGGCGGAGGCCGATCCTTCGAAGGAGAAGTTCTTCGCGATCGTGGCATATCCGGGTTCGAGCGGGTTCTTGCATGTCGGACACCTGCGAGGGTTCGCGTATGCCGACATCCTCCATCGATTCCACCGGATGAACGGGCGCGCGGTGTTCTTCCCGACCGGAACGCACCTGACCGGACTACCGGCGGTGACCTTCTCCCAGAAGGTGAAACTGCGCGATCCTGCGACGGTCCGGCAGCTAGAAGACCACGGGGTCCCGGAATCCGAATGGCACGATCTAGAGGATCCGGAGCGCGCCGGTCGCTTCCTCGGCCGCAGCTACCTCGAGGTGTTCCGGGCGTTCGGTCTCCTGATCGACGAACGCGCCTACATCACGACGATGGACGAAGACTATCGGTCGTTCATCCGCTGGCAGTTTCATCGACTCGACCGGGCCGGAGCGCTCGTCCAGGCACCCCACTTCGCCTCGGTCTGCCCAGTATGCGGTCCGGTCTCGGTGGACCCCTCCGAGACCGACCTCTCTCAAGGCGGCGGGGCCGAGTGGATCGTGTATCACACCGTCCCGTTCCGACTCGACGATGGACGATTCCTTCTCGCCGCCACCTTGCGGCCGGAAACGCTGTTTGGGGCGACCAACGTCTGGGTCGCTCCCCACGCGACCCTTTCGACCTGGCATCATGGGACGCACCGGTTTCTCGTCAGTCCGGAGGGCGGGCGCCGCCTCCTCGAGCAGCTGGGCGGTCACCTCGGCGCCGAAGTCCCGTTCGAGGAGCTTCGGTCTACGTCGGTGACCGTTCCGATAACCGAACGGAAGATCCCGATCCTGACGAGTCCCCTCGTCTCCCCTTCGATCGGTACCGGCGTGGTCATGTCGGTACCGGCCCACGCGCCTGCAGACTGGGTCGCTTTGCAAGAGCTCCCGGAACACGACCTTAACCGGATTCCCCCGGTCGAGTCGGTCATTCGGACCGACGAAGCCACGTTGACCGCTTCGGAGCGGGAACTCCTGGCCGGCGCTGGGGTGCCGGCCGAACGGGCCGCCCGGGCCTCTGGTGCGAGCCGGTTGGCCGACACCGACGCGCTCGATCGGGCCACGGAGCGACTGTATCGCCTCGAGCTGATCCGCGGGCGGATGATGCCCGGGATCCTCGGTGGGATCTCCGTCGCCGAGGCGAGGGCCAAGGTGGGCGAGCGATTGGAGGCCGAGGGTACGGCGCCCCAGGTAAGGGAGTTCTCCGAGCCGGTGGTCTGCCGGAACGGCCACACCGTCGTCATCGAGCGGGTTCCGGATCAGTGGTTCCTCCGCTACGGGGATCCGGTCTGGAAGGAGAAGGACCGGACTCTCGTCGGCCGTCTCGTGGTGCGCCCCGAGGAGTATCGCCGGGAGCTCCCCGCGATCTTCGAGTGGCTCTCGGACCGACCCTGCACCCGACGAGGTCGCTGGCTCGGGACGCCGTTTCCCAAGGACGAGAGCTGGGTGATCGAGCCGATCGCCGACTCTACGTTCTACCCGGCCTACTACCCCATCCGGGGGTTCGTCGCGTCGGGTGAGGTCCCGCTCAGCGCCCTCACCGACGCGTTCTTCGATCACGCGATCCTGGGAGAGGGGAGCGGAGAGCCGAGCCTGGCGCACGCGACCCAGCAGGCGGTGCGCCAGCAGTTCCTGTATTGGTATCCGCTCGACCTCAACATCGCCGGGAAGGAGCACAAGCGAGTACACTTTCCGGTTTTCGTGGCGACCCACGCGCTCCTCCTCCCGGCCGCGCTCCAACCCCGCGGACTGTTCCTTCACGGGTGGGTCACGAACCAGGGAGGGGCGAAGATCTCCAAGAAGGAAGTGGCTTCGAAGGGAGGCTCCGTCCCCCCGCTCCGCGAGGCGTTCCGTCGCTGGGGCCCCGACGCGCTGCGCCTCTTCTACTCGGCTTCAGCCACTCCCAGCCAGGACGTGGAGTGGGACCCCGCGCTCCTCGATGCGACCTCCGAACGCATCGAGGACCTCACGCGCCTGGCCCGAACGGCATTGTCCGAAGGCGGAGGTGGACCCCCGGAACTCGAACGCTGGCTGGAGAGCCGGACTCACGAGCTCCTCTCCCGGATCGTGGAGGCATTCGGGGAGTGCCGGATGCGGGACGTTGCGGAGGCGGTCTACGCGGAGTTTCCTCTCGCGATCCGACGCTACCTGCTACGCGGCGGGCAACCCGGCGAGTCACTCGTCCGTGTCGCTGAGACCTGGGTCGCGACGATGAGCCCGGTCACTCCGCACCTCGCCGAGGAGCTCCTCGATGGGCGACTCCCGACCCTCGTCGCGGCCTCCCCGTTCCCCAACGCCGCCTCCTTCCCCTACTCCGCCGCCGCGCTCGCCGCCGAGGAGGTCGTGGACCGGATCGAGGAGGACCTAAGAAACGTTCTCAAACCCGCCCATGCCAAGGGGGCGGCTCCGGATGAAGCGATCCTTTTCGTCGCCGCCCCCTGGAAGCATACGGTCGAAGGATGGATCCGAGAAGGGGCCCGTCCGGAGGGAGGTGGACCCAACCTCCGGGACCTACTTGAGCGCTCCAAGCTCCACCCGGAACTCGCGGCGTACCGCGGCGAGATGGCGAAGTACATCGCCCGGGTCTCCGCCTCTATCCGCTCCGAGCCGAAGGGATCGTCGGAGCGGACCGACGACCTCGCGATCCTCACCGCCGCCCAGGGATACCTGACGAGACGGTTCCGGTTCCGGTCCATCTCCGTGGTGCGGGAGGAAGAAGGCAAACCGTTCGACCCGTTGGCGCGCCGGGACCGGGCCCGCCCAGGACGACCTGCGTTCTACCTGTTCGGTGGGGTCCTCGGCCCGCCCGCCTCAGCGGCCCGTCCCACCGACCCTCTCGCCGGGACCAAGCCATCGACGCCGGAATCGTGAGGTGTTTGCCCGATGTCGGTCTTCCGCCGTTCTGAATTCCACAGCCACACGGTCTTGACGGACGGCGAGGTCGTCGGGATCGAGATGATCCGGCACGCGGTGGTGAAGGGGCTGCGCGCGATCACCATCACCGACCACGTCAGCTTCGGGAACATCGACTGGATCGTCCAGGCCGAGATCGCGGAGTGTGAACTCGCCCGAGACTGGGAGATCACGGCCATCCCGGGCGTCGAGATCACGCACGTCCCGCCCCAGCGACTCGACGAGGCCGTCTCCCGGGCGCGTCGCGCCGGAGCCCAGATCGTGGTCGTGCACGGCGAAACACTGGCCGAACCCGTCGCCCCGGGGACGAACCGCGCGGCCGTGTCGAACCCTGAGGTCGACATCCTCGCCCACCCCGGGTTCCTCACGGCGGAGGAGGCCGACCTTGCCAAGCAGAATGACGTCTTCCTCGAACTTTCGGGCCGTCGGACTCACATGGTCGCGAACGGGCACGTAGCGCGAGTGGGCGAACGCGCGCGGGCCACCCTGATCGTGGACTCGGACGCGCACGAACCGAAGGAACTCCTCACCCAAGAGCAGGCCATCGGTGTCGCGCGGGGCGCGGGGCTCGGCCCGGAACTCGTCGATGAAGCCGCCGGCCGGGCTCAGGAGACGCTCCTGAAGCGGCTGGGGTTCGCTCCCTAGGTTCGTCGGGTGCGGCGGGCCCGGGCCGCCGGGCGACGGGCGGGGCGTTCCGGAAAGTTGAGGTGCATGCGGGACGGGGTCGGGTGCGAGCTGACGGTCCGGTACTTCGCGCCCCGTTTCTGGCCGTATCCTTTGTTCACCCGTCCTGAGATCTCGAAATAGATGAGCTGACCCACGGGCATTCCGGCGTAGACCCGCACCGGAAGTTTGACGGACATCTCCAACGTCCAGTAGTTGCAGAAGCCCTCGTCGCCCTTGCCGGCCGTGGAGTGGATGTCGATCCCCAATCGACCCACGCTGGACTTCCCCTCGAGGAACGGGACGAATCCGTGGGTCTCGGTGTATTCCTCGGTGACCCCGAGGTAGAGTTGGCCCGGGATCAGGACGTGCCCGGACCGGGGGATGGGAAACTCATGGACCGGGTTGGGGCTTGCCGCGTCGAGGGCCCCGTCCTGGTAGGTGGCGAGGTAGGGCCCGAGATGGACGTCGTAGGAATTGGAGCCGAGACACTCCGGGCGGAACGGCCGGATGACGATGTGTCCCCGACCGACCTCCTCGAGAATTCGACTGTCACTGAGGATCATAGGGCGAATCGACGGGAACGGACGCGAGCTATAAAGGGGCGGGCGCGGCGGCGTCCGACGGTCCGGGCCGGCCTAGAGCGGGCGCAGAACACAAGAACTCCCGGCCGCTCCGGCGGCCATGATCCCCGATTCGACCATCGACGTCACCGATACGTTACAGGTGGGGGAGGAGCGCTCCGTCATCTGGCGCGTGGACCGGATCCCCGGCGTCGATGCCGCGACCCTGAAGCGGCGGCCGAAGACGATCCGGATCCTCCTCGAGAACCTGCTGCGCAACCTCGACCGCGGCCATGCCTCGATCGATTCGGTGCGCGCCTTGGCTCTCGGGGAGTCCGTCGAGGACCTTCCGTTCTTCCCGTCGCGGGCCCTGCTGCAGGACTTCACGGGTGTACCGGTCGTGGTCGACCTGAGCGCGATGCGCGACGCTGCCGAAGCCCACCACGTCGACCCGACGCGCGTGAACGCGGTCATCCCGGTGGACCTGGTGATCGACCACTCCGTCCAGGTCGATAGCTTCGGACAAAAGCGATCGGTCCTCATCAACCTGGACCGAGAGTTCGAACGGAACGGGGAGCGCTACGATTTCCTTCGGTGGGCCCAGAAGGGGTTCCGGCAATTCCGAGTCGTCCCCCCGGGAAACGGGATCGTCCACCAAGTGAACCTCGAATACCTGGCCCAAGTCGTCGATCGGCGCGAGCGAAATGGGCGGCCCGAAGCGTTCCCGGATACGCTCGTCGGCACCGACTCCCACACCCCGATGGTGAACGGGCTCGGCGTGTTGGGCTGGGGGGTCGGCGGGATCGAGGCGGAGGCGGCGATGCTGGGCGAGCCGTACTTCCTCTCTCGCATCGAGCTCGTCGGGGTCCGGCTCACCGGTCGGCTTCCCGAGGGAGCGACCGCAACGGACCTCGTCCTCACGGTGACCCGGGCCCTCCGGGAAAAGGGAGTCGTCGACAAGTTCGTCGAGTTCTTTGGACCCGGCCTCGAGACCCTCTCGGTGCCGGACCGAGCGACGATCTCCAACATGAGCCCGGAGTACGGTGCGACGGCGTCGCTGTTCCCGATCGACCACGCCACCCTCGGGTACCTCAATGGTACGGGTCGGCCCCCCGCCGTGGTGGCGCGCGTCGAAGCCTATGCGAAGGCCCAGGGGCTCTGGCACGACCCCAGCGATCCCGAACCGGAGTTCTCCGAGGTCCTCCCGATCGACCTCACGTCGATCGTCCCCACGGTCTCGGGGCCGGGGAACCCCGAGGAGAGCATGTCGATCTCGGCCCTCCCTGCGTCGTTCCGGACGACCGTCGGGTCGTACCGAAAGGACCACCCGCGACGCCCGGCTCCGCCCGGGGGACTCGACCTACCGGATGGGGCGGTCGTGATCGCCGCGATCACGAGCTGCACGAACACCTCGAACCCGTCCGTGATGGTGGGAGCCGGATTGATCGCGAAGCGGGCCCAGGCGCTAGGCCTGAAGGTCCCCCCCTACGTGAAGACCTCCCTCGCCCCCGGTTCGAAGGTCGTCACCGAGTACCTGGAGCGGGCCGGCTTGATGCAGCCGCTATCGGACCTCGGGTTCGCCCTCGTCGGCTACGGCTGCACGACCTGCATCGGGAACAGCGGCCCCCTGCCTCCCACCGTGGCTCGCGCGGTCGAAGCTTCGGACGGCTACGTCGCGGCGGTGCTGTCGGGAAACCGCAACTTCGAAGCGCGCATCCACAACCAGGTGCGAGCGAACTACCTCGCCTCCCCCATGCTCGTCGTGGCCTACGCCCTGGCCGGACGGGTCGACGTCGACCTGGCCCACGAGCCGCTCGGGTCGGATGCCGCCGGGCGACCGGTCTTCCTGCGGGACCTATGGCCGGGGGCCGAGGAGGTCCGTCGGATCGTGGAATCGAGCCTGGACCCATCGATCTTCCGAGACAAGTACCAGCGGATCACCGAAGGCGACCCCCATTGGAACCATCTCGCCTCGGCCGGAAACGGGGGCCAATACCGCTGGAATCCGGATTCCACCTACCTTCGCCTGCCGCCGTACTTCTCGATGGACCCACCCAAGCCCCCGACCGCCGACGGAACCCTGGTCGACGGCGCCCGGGTCCTGGCTCTCCTCGGGGATCGGGTCTCGACCGACCACATCTCCCCGGCCGGCGAGATCCCTCCGGACAGTCCGGCGGGCCGCTACCTGGTCGAACGCGGGGTCCCGCCAGCGGAATTCAACACCTACGGAACTCGCCGTGGCAACCACGAGGTCATGGCTCGGGGAACGCTCGCCAACGTTCGTCTGAAGAACCGGCTCGCACTCGGGAAGGAGGGTGGGTTCACCCGCCATCAGCCGACGGGAGATCCCATGACGATCTTCGATGCCGCTCAGCGCTACCGCGCAGAGGGCGTGCCTCTCCTCCTCGTAGCCGGGGCTTCCTACGGTCAGGGGAGCTCGCGGGACTGGGCGGCCAAGGGGCCGCTCCTCCTCGGGGTGCGCGCCGTCCTGGCCAAGAGCTTCGAGCGGATCCATCGCGGCAATCTCGTCGGAATGGGAGTGATGCCCCTATCGTTCCACCCGGGGGAGGGAGAGACCGAGCTCGGTCTGACGGGCCGGGAACGATACACCCTTTCGATCGGTCGGGGGAAGGAGCTCGTCCCGAACGGAGAGGTCGACGTTCGCGCGGAAGGTCCGGAGGGTCAGGAACGTCGCTTTTCGGTGAAGTGTCGCATCGACTCGGCCGTGGAACTCGCCTACTATCGGGCCGGGGGCATACTGCCGTACGCCCTCGAGCGGATCGGTCGAGACGGGAACGGGAGTCGCGCCCCTTCGCAGGGTCGCTGACCGCAGAAGTCCACGGGCCGGGTCAACCCGGTTCCCAGACGGAGGGCGCGGGGCCCGGTGCGGGGGGAGCGGACCTGCTCGGATCGGGCACAGGCTCGGGGGAAGGCGCGCCGGGAGCCTCGAGGAGGATCGATGCGTAACCGACGACTTGGGACATCGGCTCGACCTCGCCAGAATGGCCCCAGGCAAGCAAGCGGGCCCGCAGACCTTCCGAGCGGAGGATCTCAAGCAAGACGGTGGTCGGCGCGATCCCGCACATCGAGATCCGCGCCTCGGTGACGGTGTCGTACAAGCCCCGCGCGTCCCCTTGGAGGATCCGGTCGATCGCGCGCCGGTCGAGCCGACGGGCGGTCTCGGGCGACACATAGTGGGAGAAGTCGGTCGAGGCCATCAGAAGGAGGTCCCGACCCTCGATCCCGCGTCGGACGACCTCGGCCACGCGCTGGAGGTCTGGGAAGGAAGCAAAGCGGACGGTCAACGGCACGACGACGGGGTACGGCTCGACGTACTGGAGGAACGGCAGCTCGACCTCGATCGAGTGCTCCGACTCGTGCGCCCTTTCGTCGACGACGATCGGCGGCTGCCGGAGCGACCGGACGAGCGCGTGGTCTACGTCGACGCGACCGAGCGGGGTCTCCCAAGGGCGGTCCGACAGGGCGAACGGCGCTCCAAGGCCGTGGTGGTCCACGCCGAGGACCAGGACCACCGGTGCCGGCCGCTGTTTTCCGAGCTCGAAGAACGCCCGGGCGGCGATCGCGCCGGAATACTGGTACCCGGCATGGGGCACGATCGCCGCGCGGATCGTTCGGTTCGCCGACCGATGGCGGGGCGGCAGTTCACCGGGCCCGCGGGGATCGAGAAAACAGGCTTCGATCTGCCGGGCGAGGCGAGCCCCCTCCCCCTCGTAGAACTGACCCGCGACCGCGGGAGGCCGTGTCCCCTCGCTCATCTTCGTCACGCGGTTCCGAGGACCCCCAGGAGCGCTCGGGCGTCGACGTCGTCGAGCCGAGCCCGCGGCCTCGTCGCGAAGGGATTTTCCTCGCCGTATCGGGGGATGACGTGAACGTGGAGGTGGAAGACGACCTGGCCCGCCCGAGATCCCTGGTTCAGGGCCACGTTGTAGTGCTGGGAGAGCCGGTCCATCCGTCGGCAGACGTTCGCGAGCCCCCGCAGGAACTCTCGGTACTCCTCCTCGGGAAGATCCGTCAGCCGGTCGACGTGGCGCTTCGGTACGACCAACGCGTGCCCGCGGGTGTACGGGAAGAGGTCGAGGAACGCCATCACCTCGTCGTCCTCGTAGAAGGTGTGGGCGGGGGAACGGCGATGAACGATCTCGCAGAACGGGCATCCGACCTCGTCGGCAGGGGGTGTCGACATGCGTTCGAACGACCGGGACCGGGGCGGTCGAACGCCGGGAAACCGCTCGCCCTTATCACCCGGCCGATGCTGGCTCGGCCGTGCGAACCCATCCCCCGGCATCCCAGCGGGTCGGGGTCTTGCTCCTCGCCCTTTTCCTGGCGATTCCGGTGATGCCGAACGTCGCCACGCACGGCGCTACCTCGGCTCAGGGAGGCACGCACTGGGCTCGCGGGCTGTTGTCGGGCGTCGGCATGAGCGGGTTCAGCAAGTACCCGACCGGTCAATCCCTCGAGCTCACCCTCGCCCTCCAACCGAATGACGCGACGGGCCTCGGGCGTTGGGACCGCGCGGTCGCGGATCCGGGGTCGCCTCAGTTCGGAAGGTTTCTCTCGGAGAACCAGTTCGAACAACGATTCGCTCCGCGGGCCGACAATCTGAGCCAGCTCGAACAGTACTTCGGTGGCTTTGGCGCGCTCGGATTCCGCGCGACGCCCGATCGCCTCGGTCTGTCGTTCTCGCTGAATGCCGGGGGCGCGCAACGCGCGTTCTCGAGCGAGCTCTTCCAGGGTTCGAGTCCCGTCGGTGTTCCCTTCCGAGCTCTCACCACTGCCCCCTCACTTCCCGAGGCGGTCTCGCGCATGATCGCTGGGGTCGGGGGGCTCACCGGCGTGATCGATGGGGTCCCACCGACCGGCCGGCTCACGGGGGCCCTGACGCACCCAGGGCCCGTCGGTGCGCACGCCGATTTCCTGAACGGGTCGGGGGGAGTGTCCGGAACGCAGTGGTTCGTCGGGTCGGACTACGTGCGCCTGTACAACGAGACCCCGCTCTTGCCCGGGGGTCCCCAATCGCTGCCGAACGCGTCGTACGCGACGAACGAGGCCGTGGCCACCCTCCTGATGAGCGGATACAACGGATCGACCGGCCGCAACCTCCCCCCGTGGGACCCACGACAGATCGACCAGTACTTCGCCGACTCCTTCCCGCCGGCCTGGACCCGGCCCACGGTCCTGGGGGTTCCGATCTCGATCTCGGGGATCCTCCCCCCTTCTCCCGGTCCGAGCGGGAACCTCACCGACGACACGAACGACCAGATCGAGAACTCGCTCGACCTCGAGATGGCCGGCAGCATGGCGCCGGGTTCCGAGGTCGTGAACTTCTACTTCCCGGCGAGTCTCCAGTACGCGACCCCGAGCGCGACGACCGACCGGCAGATCGCCGACGATTTCTCCACGGCCCTCTCCAACGCCCTGAGCTTCAACTATTCGGGACGGCACCTTGCGTCGGTCAGCGCCTCCTTCGGTATCACCGACCTGAACGACACGCTCTGGAACACCGAACTCGAGCACGCGGCGGCGACCGGGGTCACCGTCATCGCCTCGAGCGGAGACTCTGGGAATGCCCCGGCCGCGGACACCCAGGAGTATCTGGGTGCGGAGCCGGGGTGGCCCGCGAGCGCGGGGTTCGACTCGACCGGTACCGTCTCGGTCGGCGGGGCAAGCCTTCTGAGTGGAGGCAGCGCGACGGGCACCTTCGACGGCACCCACGCTCCGACGGTCGCCTACGACGGCGCCACCGGGACCATCACCGGCCAATCCGTTTGGTACAACCTCCTGGGGGGCCCCGGGAACGCGACAGGCTCCGAGGGCGGCGGGGCCACGCGCTACCCCGAGCCGTCCTGGCAGTTCCACTCTGCCGCGCAGCCTTCCCTCGCCGAGGCCGAAGGGAGCCAGGCGATCGCCAACCTGAGCCGGGGCGAACCGGATGTGGCCCTCTCGGCCAATGACACGATCGTCTACTCCAGCACCGGTGCCAACGGGACCGTCTACTTCACGGTCCTGCAGGGGACGAGCGTCTCGGCCCCGTTGTTCGCGGGGATGGTCGCCGAATGGGCCGCGGTGGCCGGCCACGGCTTCGGTTTCATCGACCCTGCGTTGTATCGGATCGCGAGCTACTTCTCGGCCCACCCGGGCCCCGGGGACCCGTTTCTCGACGTGACCTCCGGTTCGAACTACCTGTTCCACGCCGGACCGGGATGGGACGCGGCTACGGGCTGGGGTGGGATCGACGCGAGCCGGTTCCTCTCGGCATACCGCACGGCCCCGATCGTCGGTTATCAGTACACCGGCCCGACGCCGGGCCTACCGAAGGGCCCGACCGGGGTCTCGACCCTCGGCCTGCTCCTCATCGCCTCCCTGGGCGCGCTGCTCCTCGGGGTGGTCGTCCTTGCGGTCGCCGTGAGCCGTCGTCCCGGGTCGACGAGGGTCCAGTTCGCCCCCTCGGGGTACCCTCCCATCGCCGGCGGTCCGCCTCCGGTCGGGGGCGCTCCCACGTTCGTCTGCCCGTACTGCGGATACTTGAGGCCGGCCGAGCCGGTCCGCTGCCCCACTTGCGGTCGCTTGTGACTCGACGGATCAGGGCGGGACCGGTTCCGCTGGGCCGGGCCGCTGCGTCACGGGCATCGCAGGGGCGGCGTCCGGGGCGGATGCGCCGGGCTCCGGTGCGGAGGGAGATGCGGCCTCCGGCGAGCCCGTCACGCCGAGCTTCTGCTCCAGGAACCGGCGGATCTCCTCCGGACGCGTCGAGGCGATCCCGAACTGCTCGGCAAAATGCCGGGTCGTCGTGAGCTCGAGGGTCGAACCCTTCGGCTCCGAATGGACGAGGCCGGATTCCAGGAGCTTCTTGACCTCCTCATAGGCGGACTCTCCGACCATCCGCACGAGGCGGCTCTGCTCGATGGGCTGGTGGTAGGCGATCAGCGTGAGGGTCTTGAGGGTCTTCGGGGCCATGTCGACCGGCGTGACCGAGTGGGCCGTGGACACGAACGTCTCGCGGAGCTGGAGCGCGTACCGGTCCCCGACCCGCCGGACCTCGAGCGCAGTCTGACGTTGGTCGTAGGTACGGCCGAGCGTCCGAAGCGCGCGTTGGATCGGGCGATGGTCGGCGGCTCCGAGCGTGTCACCGAGTTCCCGGACCGACAGTGGCTTTCCAGCGGCGAACAGGAGGGCTTCGATCCGCAGGACGAGTTGGTCGACCCGGGACGGCATCGGCGTTCAGGCCTCCGGTAGCTTCGCCGGCCGCGCGTCGAGGATCCGGACCAGGAAAAGGGCGCTCTCTCCGAGCCTCTCCTGGCGGAGTTCCATGGCCTGCTCTCGGGCCAGGAACAACGTCGCGAGGAACACCGACACGAGGCGGTCCCGGCCCTGTTCGACCCGCCAGAGCTCGAGCATGGGGAACGGCTCGCCGACCGGATGGCGCAGCGCCGAGGTCCAGGCATCGGCGAGGTCCCGCTCGGGGATGTCGCCGTGGACGAGCACCTCGGGGGAGGCCCGTTGCTCCTCACGAAGCCGCTCGCGTAGCTCCTGCACTCGCAGCGAGCGTCGGGCCTGCGCCTCGGCGTCGCTGAACGCCTGGACGAGCTCGATGAGGCTCACCGGTCTCGTTTCGGGATGACGGACCATGGGTGTCAGGCCGCCCGTTCCCGGTCCATCGAGGATCGCCGACGTGACGTCGACCGCCTCCGGCGTGGTCAGTTCGGAGAGATAGGTGTCGTCGGCGGGGTCGGCCGCCACGGCCTCGACCGGAGGTTCCCGGGCGCGCAGGACCTCCTGGGATTGGAGATAGAGGATGCTCCAGGCCATGTACAGGAGCTTGCCGGCGACGGCGAAGTTGATGCCGCCTTCCTCTCGGACCCGCTCGAGGTAGACCTCGGTGAACCGCACCAGGTCGATCTCCCACGGGTCGAACTCCTCCTCCATCACGAGCTCGAACAGGAGGGCGGTGGCCTTCTGGAACGGGTCGGGAATGACCACGTGCACCCCCTCCTTCAGGTTCTGGACGAGGGAGAGGTAGCGCTCCAAGATCGCGGGGTGGCCGGACGATTCCCCGATCAATGCCTTGTGGAAGACGAGGTACTCGACCACCCGTTCGGCGGCCTCCCGGGAGACCGCCGGGGTCTCGGTTGCCAGGGCTGTTGCCTGGAGCTGCGAGATCGTCACGCGGCCCCCGGGACGAGGGCGACCGCTTCCGCGGCCCGGGGTTCGGGCCCCCGGTCGCGCTCGTCCACGTCGACGATCTCATCGAGCTTGAGGCCGACGACCCTCGAGCAGCCGTCGCCGTGCATTGTGACGCCGAACAGATGGTTGGCGAACTTCAGGGTCACTTTCCGCAGCGAAATGACGATGAACTGGGCCCGCTCGGAATTGCGCCGAAGCATCCGCCCGACGTTCTCCGCGTTGACCCCATCGAGCGACATGTCGACCTCGTCGAACACGTAGAGCGGGCTCGGGTCATAGCGCTGGAGCGCGAAGATGAACGCGAGGCTCGCGAGAGATTTCTCTCCCCCGCTCAGCTGCTCGAGCCGCTGAACGTTCTTGCCCACCGGCCGAGCCTTGATCAGGAGGCCACCGGCGAGCGGGTCGGCGGGGTTCTCCAGCGCGATCTCTCCCTCTCCTCCTCCCGAGAGCTCGCCGTAGATCTGCCGGAATCCCTGGTCGACCTGGACGGTGACCGAGGTCAGCTTCTCCCGTTTCTTCTTCTCGATCTCCCCGACCAGGTCCGTGAGCTCGGCCTTTTCGTGACCGAGGCGGCTGACCTCCGAATCGAACTCGGCGAGCCGGGTCTTCTCCGCGTCGTACTCCTCCAGGGCGAGCAGGTTGACCGAGCCCATCCCGTCGAGCTGGGCCTGAAAGGTCTGGATCGAACGCTTGAGCTCCTCGAGCGGGACCACGGGTGCGTCGTCCTCCGGTTCCGGGAGCTCCTGAAGGGTCGCCTCCACCTCGGCGAGGTGGGTGCGTGCCGTCTCGAGCCGGACTCCTTCGGAGTGTTCCAAGTCCACCTTGGTCCGTAGCGCCTCCTGGCTCGTGCCGAGCAGGGCCGCGACCTTGAGGCGGCGTTCGTCGAGCCTTCGGCGCTCCTCGGTCAGTCCCTGGACGCGCGCAGACTGTTTTGCCTCGACCGAGCGCAGGGCCTCGAGGGACTCCTTCGCTGCATCCCGGCTCCTCCGAAGGGCGTCGAGCTGCCTCGACTTGTCGGCGAGGGAACGGGCGAGCGAGGCGAGTTCGGCACGTCGGGCCGCGAGGGCCTTGGTCGCCGCGGCCTGCGAGGCGCGAGCGGCCTCCAGCTCGCCGGCCACCTGCGTGCGTTCCTCGTTCGCGGCCTGATTCGACTCGTGGAGCGACTGGATCCGTTTGGACAGGGCCGCGGGAAGCTGGCCTAGGTAATCCTGCTGAAGCCGGTCTCGGCTCGCCTTGAGGTCGAGGAGGGTCTTCGAAAGGGTTTCGGAGTCGGATTCGACCCTGGCGAGCGCCTTCTCGGCGGTGGCGCGCCCCTCCTGGACCTGACGCAAGCGCTGCGCACACTCCTTCAGGCGGTCCCGTGCCGTGGTGAGGTCTTTCGCGAGGACGTCGCGCGTCTGGGCCCGCGCGTCGGCTTGCCCGGAGCGTTTGGCGAGCTCTTCGGACAGGGAGCGGACCCGGACCCCGAGCTGCTCGAGATCCGCCTTGGCGGCCGATTCGGCGGCGGTCTTCTCCCGGAGCTCTTCCCCCAACCGTTTGAGGTCGGTTGCCGTGTCCGCGCTGGGGCCCTTGGAGAGGTCGAGGTACCCTCCGGTAATGGCTCCCGTGGCCTCGATCAGGTCTCCCTGAAGGGTGACGAGACGGACCCCGCCCATCTGGCTCCGGGCGCGACCGAGGTCGTCCATGACCACGGTCTCCCCGAAGACGTACCACAAGGCGGGCCGGATCTCCTCGTCGAAACGAACGAGGTCGATCGCGAACCCCAGGCTACCGGGAGATTGCGCCGCCACGAGGGACTTCCCCTTCGGGCGGCCCGGCAGGATGCGGTTCAGCGGGAGGAACGTGGCCCGACCCCGCTTTTCGGCGCGCAGGAGCTGGATGCATTCCTCCGCGACCTGGTCGGTTTCGACGACGAGGGCCTGGAAGCGGTTTCCCGCGGCGATCGTGAGCGCCGTCGTGTGCTGGGGCTCGAAGTTGATGAGCTCGTGGACGGTCCCGCGGATACCCGATACCTTCCCTAAGTTCCGCTGGGACAGGAGGAAATCAACGGCCGCAATGGCGCCCGCCGAGCCCCCCTTCTCCGCGCGAACCTTGAGGCGAGCGTCCAGCGCCATGTATCGACGGTTCAGCTCGAGGACCTCGCGGCCTAGTCGCTCGCCCTCCGCCCGCAGCGACGTTTCCTTGGCCCGGACCTGGAAGAGTTCCTTTTGCATCTCCGGCGTCGGCTTGCCTCCGCCCTCGGTTCCCGACGCCTCACGGGTCCTGAGCTCCGCGTCCTTGAGCTCGATCTCGCGGGTCGCTCGGTCGTCCTCGACCACCGCCAGGTCCCGCTCGGAGGTCTGGAGGGCGGCCTTCGCCGCCTCCCGGACCGTCACCAAGGCTTCCCAACGCCGCTGAGCGTCCTCGAGTTCCTTTTCGGTCTGCAGGACGTCCTTTCGTATCCCGGCGAGCTTTCCCTGCGACGGGTCGGTCCGGGCGGTCGCCTCCTTCAACTCGGCCGATAGGGAGCCGACTCGAGCATCGACCTCCTTCGCGCGCGCCGCGAGGGCCTTCTCTCGGCTCCGCAGGTCGACCCCCTCCTTCTCCTCGTGTGTCAGCTGCGTCGAGAACTCCCCGCTTCGCGCTTTGATGGCCGTGAGCTCCTCCTCGGCGGTGCGCACGTTCTCATCGAGGCGGGCGAACGCCATCCGGCGCTCGTCGAGATCGGCCTTGAATTTCGCCGCTTCGGTGCCGCCCTGGCGGGCAATCTCGAGCTCGGCCTTATCGATCGACTGGGCGAGGGCGGCCCGCTCATCCTCGAGCTTCTGCGTCTGCCCCCGGAGCGCGGCTAAGTCGGATTGGACCTTCTTCAGCTGGGCCTCGCAGCTCGCGACCTCCGTTCGTGCGAGCAGGTGGCCCGCCCGGGCGAGCCGGGCCTCGGCATGCCGCTTCTGGTCCTGGAGCTGCTTATACTGGATCGCCTGCAGGCGCTGCGACTCGAGAGCGGCGAGGTGGCCCTTGATCTCCCCGAGCAGGGTGTTGATCCGCGCGAGGTTCGACTCGAGGTCAGTGCGCTTCGCATCGGCCTTCCCAAGTTCATCGTCGTACTGGGAGATCCCGGCCAGGCGCTCGACGAGGCTCCGGCGGGGGATCGGGCCGATGCTGACGATGCGGTTCACATCGCCCTGTTGAACGAGGTTGTATCCGTCGCCGGAGAGTCGACCGTGGGCGAGGAGCGAATCGATCTCCGTCTGCGTCGATCGGCGCCCGTTGACGTAGAAGTAGGAGTAGTACCCGTCCGGGTCGTTCGACGTGAGCTTGACGTACCGGGTGATCTCGACCTCCTCGGTCTCGACCGGGAGCATGCGGTCTTGGTTGTCGAAGACGAGGGAGACCTCACATTCCGTGGCCGGCTTTTTCGAGGATCCCCCGTTGAAGAAGAGGTGCGTCAGACGCTCGGCGCGCAGCGCCTTCGAGCTGGTCGGTCCGAGGACGAAGAGGATCGCGTCGGAGATGTTCGACTTGCCCATACCGTTCGGGCCGGCGATCCCGGTGAAACCGGCCTGAAACGGGATTTCGGTCGCGCCCGAGAAAGACTTGAAGTTGCGGACCTTGACGCGCTTTAGGTGCACAGCTCCTTCCCGCCCCTTCCGAGTCCTGCCGCCAATGGCCGCCCGTTTGTCGGACAGATGTCGGCGCTTGTGCAAGACCTTCCAAAGGCCTATTTAATCATGTTCGCGGAAGGGAACGCCGGGGCTGGCCTAGCTCCAGATTTCAACCCCCATCGAAGGCGGAGTACGGATAACACGGTCAACCGATCGACCTGGGGGCCCCAAGAACCGGTCCATGTCGGAAGCTTGGGCGTTCCGTTCGAGCGGTCAGGTCTTCGCTGACCCCCGGGCGCGGGAACGGTTCCCCGAGCTGATCGAGGGGGCTCTCCGGGTGGCTCCGCCATCCCGTGGGTTGCTCCGTTGGACGGTGGAGACCGGACCGCGGGGGCGTGCGATTCTCTCTACTGGCTCGGAGCCGATGACCGAGTGGATGGACGCGGTCCTCATTCCAACCTACCCGGCGGGGAGATGGGTCAGTGTGCCAGCTCCGATCCTCGAGGGCGGGACGGCTTGCTACGCGTCCTCCGCTCCGGACCCGCTCGGGCCGTTCCCTTCGGTCTTCGACGGGCGGACACCTTGGATCGAATCGGTCCTAGCTCGGAGCCCGTTCCTTCCCCGTGGGGGGACCTTGGTCCTCGAGGGCGAACCCCTGGGATTTCCGCCGACCGACCGTCGCCCGGCCCCCCCTGCGTCACTCGTACCCCAGCCGGTCGGGTTCCGAGCTCCGATTCCCGCGCTAGCGAGCCGGACGATCTCGGACCGGCTCGAGGACCGCCGTTTGGCGACCCGCTGGAAGGTCTCCGCCCGGCTCACCTCGCCCGACGGTCCCGTACTGGACGCCCACGGAGTCTCGCAGTTCGCCGACCTACTCGAAATAGCGTCGCACCGGGAAGGAGGCTCGGGACTTCGGTTTCGGCCGTTGAAACGTTGGCTTCCGCAATCACCCCGGGCCATCCTTCTCTCCTCGGCGGAGTTGGCGATGGCACTGCCGGGGCCAGGGTGCCGGTTCCTCTCCTTCTCCGAGGAGCACCCGGACGGGTCCGTCCCGCTCGTTCTGGGTACGGGACCCGGAGGTCGAACGGCGCGACTCTGGGTCCACCCCGACCAAGGTCGCCACCTCGCCGTCCTCGGGGAGACCGGGATGGGGAAGAGCACGCTCCTCGTTCGCCTCGCCCGGCAGGTCAGTTCTGGGGCCGGCGTCGTGCTGTTCGACCCGATCGGAGATACGGCGCGCCAATTCCTCCACTCCCTGCCCGCCGTGAGTCGGTCCCGGGCCTGGTGGGTTTCCCCCTACTCCTCCCCGATGGCGATCAACGCTCTCGCGTCGGCGGCTGCCGGCCCCCGTTCGAACCCGGGCAAGCGGGACCGGACGATCGATGACCTCGTGAACGCGCTCCGGCGGGTCCGCGAAAATCGATTCGGTGACACTCCCTTCTGGGGACCCCGGATCGAGGAGATGACCCGACGAGCCCTCACGGCCGCAAGCTCCCTTCCGAACGGGACGTTGGTCGACGCCGAGCGACTTCTCTCCGCGTCCGGCCGCACGATCCGTGGGGTCCCTCCGGAGGCCCAGCCGGCAGTCCGTCAACTTCAGGAACGCGTCCGGGAGCGGCCCGAGGAGGTGGAGGGGTCGCGTCGGCTGCTCGGGGAGATCGCCGGCAGCGCCGTACTTCGCCGAATGCTCTGCGAGCCGCAGGCGCGTACGGCAGTGTCCGAGTGGGTCGAACCCGGACGGATCACGGTCATCAGCGGCGACGCGAGTGAGTACGGCGAGGCGGCCGCCCGCTACTTCCTCGCCGTCCTCCTCGCGCTCGTGTGGTCGGAGATCATGAATCGGAGTACGGGTCTGAAGACGGTACTCGTGTTGGATGAGGCTCAATGGTACGCCCACGAAACGACGGCCGAAGTGCTCCGGCTGGGCCGGCGCCACAACGTCCACTTGTGGATCGCGACGCAGGCCCTGGCCTCCCTTCCGGAGTCGGTAGCGGAGGCGGTCCGGACGAACTCCGCGGATTTCGTCATCTTCCGTGGTTCCCCGGACGAGGCTCGCGCCTTCCACCGGTGGCTCCCTTCGGTCCCCGAAGAGAGTCTTCTCTCACTCGGAGCTGGCCAGGCGCTCGTACTGACGGGCAAGGGGGAGGACGTTCAATGGGTGACCCTCGCACGAACGGATCCAGGAAGGATGCAGGAACGGACCTTGAGCGATGTCCTCGAGGCATCTCGGGCGCACTGGGCCAAGGACCGTTCGGAAGAGACCGGCTCCGGGACTCCCGCGGCGGAAGATCCGGAGGAGATCGAGGGACCGCGCGATGAAACGGTGCATCAGATCCTGATGGTCCTCTGGGCCGGCCTTCTGGACAGTAGCCCCGGTACCGACCTTCTGCTGAACCTGCCAATGCTGCGGGAGACCCTCGACCCCGGGGGAGAGGCCCTAAGGATCGTTGGCGGCTTGCTCTCTCGTTCGGGTGCCCTCGTCGAGACTTCGGACGGACCCAACGGTCGCTGCTGGCGACTGCGGATCGATACGTTTCGGAGTCTGCTCCCCGAGCGAGTGGACCCGATCGAGCTCGCTGCGGCGACCGAGCGGTGGAAGGATCTGGCGAAGCGAGGCAGCGGTTCGTGCTGACCTCAATGCTTTAGGCATGGGTGTGGCTCATTTCATCGGATGGTGACGGCGACCCCACCGACGGAGAGCCGACCGGCTCCCCCCCGCGACCGATGCGTCACGGGGATCGACGGGTTGGATAACATCTTGCACGGGGGCATCCCGAAGGGGAGCATGGTCCTGCTGGCCGGCGCGGTCGGCACGGGCAAGACCACCCTGAGCCTCGAGTTCCTCGTCCGCGGGGCCGAGGCAGGCGAACGGTCCCTGTTCCTGTCGGTGACGGAATCCTCGGTCAAGCTCACGGAGAATCTCTCGGCTTTCGAGTTCTTCCGGCACGATCTCCTCGAGGCCGGGTCCCTCGTCATCGTCGACCTGCCGGACATGTACTCCCGACTCGGACTCGACCACGAGGAATTGACGACCGAAGAGATCGGCCTGCTCACCCGCTCGATCCTCGCATTGGTCGCCGAGACCGGGGCGCAACGGGTCGTGCTCGACTCCCTCACGTCGGTCGGGTATCGGATCCGGCGCGAGGAACGGATCCGGGATTTCATGCTGACCCTCGGTCAGGGTCTGAACCGGCTCGGCTGCACGACCCTGCTCGTCTCGGAGGTGGCCTCCTCAGAGGGACGGTACTCGGCCCACGGGGTGGAGGAGGCGATCGTCGATGGCGTCATCCTCCTCGGGAACGCCTCCCGGCGCGGCGACATCCTTCGGGTCCTCCAGGTCGTCAAGATGCGGGGCACGTCCCACTCCCGGGCTCAGTACGTGATGGAACTCACTCCGATCGGCCTCCTGATGGCCCCCCACCTGAAGGGGAACCGGCCGGAAGGCGGGTGACCGGGTGACCGAAGGGTCCGAGATCGGCGAACGGATCCGGTCGCTCTCACCCGCGTCCGCGGTCGCGATCCGGATGAATCCGAGGGAGTATGCCGACGACTACTTCGCCGTGCTCCAATCGGCGCTCAAAGAACGTGGTGACGGGGAGGACGTCCACACGATCTACGTCTCCGTGACGAATCCGTGCGGCCTGGTCTGGTCGATCGCGCAGGCCCTGGACGTGTCCCCGGACCGGATCTCCTTCGTCGACGCGATCAGCCATACGATGATGAACTACCGGGAACCTCTCCCGAATGCCACGTACGTCGAGAGCCCCCGGATGCTCGAGACGATCATGCTGCGCGTCGAGTACCTCCTCCGGCGCCACGCGAGCGCTAGACCCATGCTCATCATCGACTCGGTCAACTCGCTCGCGATTCACAACCCGCAGGCGCTTCTCACGGAATTCTTCCACATCCTCGTCAATAATCTCAAGAGCCGTCAGGTCCTCACGCTCCTGTTGATCGTCTCCGAGGACACGGTCAGCGAGCTCGATCAACTGGTGAGCCTGATCGTCGACGAAACGATCGACGTCGTCCGACCGCCGGGGTGATCCCCGATGGGAGAGGAGTCGACCGGGCCGATCCTGGGCCTCGCGGAGCTCGACCGAGAGCTCGCCCCGAGCCTGCCGAAGGGGTGGCTGGGGCTGCTCAACGCGCCGACCGACGCCGAGGCGTCGCTCCTCGCCAAACAGTTCGCGGCCCGGGCGTCGGCCGAGGCCCCCGCGGTGTTCTACACGACGTACGAACGCACCGAGGAGGTTCAGTCGACGTTCCGGGCGCTCGGCGGAGACCCGGCCCGGCTGCGGATCGTGAATCTCGCCGAGGAGTACTTCGTGCATGTGCTCTCGCCCCAGCTCGAGGTCTCCCGGATCCGGGACCGGGGCCTCCAGCTCTCCGACCTCGCGCACCGCCAGCCGGTCGAGATCGCCCCCCCGCCGTACAACCTCACGAACCGCATCCTCTCCGACATCGCGGGCCTCAACGATCCGTTCCGGCTCGTCATCGATTCGCTCGACTTCCTCCTGGAGGTACTGGACCTTCCGGAGGTCCTGACCATCGCCCGCCAGACCCGGCACCGCGCCCAGTCCCTTGGCGCCCAGACCCTGCTCGTGTTGCACAGCGAGATCCACGAGCGGCGAGCCTCGGGCCTGCTCGAGGAGATGGCCGACCTGGTCCTGGAGCTCAGCGCCCAACCCGAAGGTCCGAGGTTTGAGCATCGGCTCGCGGTCCGCAAGGTCCGCAATCATCCGGAGCTCAAGCGCACCGCCACGCTCCGGGTCACGCCGAACGGCTTCGCCCTCGGCAGCGGAGGCCGACCGTGACGGGAACGCCACCTGACTTCCCCGGCGAACGGCAGGGCTTATCTGTCGGGTCCCGCTCGTTGGCCCTGGACCGCTGATGGACGACGTACACATCCGGCTGCTCGACAAGGTCGCCCTCAAGGACCCGGTCCTCGTCGAGGGGCTACCGGGCGTCGGGAACGTCGGCAAACTGGCGGCCGACTACCTGAAGGAGAAGCTCGGTGCGAAGCCGCTCGCGACGTTCTACTCGAAGTTCTTCCCCCCCCAGGTCTACGTGAGCGAGGAAGGGCTGATCCGGTTGGTCTCGAACGACCTGTCGTACCGCAAGGGGGTCGTGTCCGGGTCCCGCGACCTGCTCATCCTCGGAGGGGACTATCAGGGGATCAGTCCGGAAGGGCAATACGAGCTCACCGAGCGGGTCCTCGAGTTCTGCCACCGCCAGTTCGCAACCCGCGAGGTCTACACGCTCGCGGGGTTCGCCCAAGGACATGTCGTCGAGAACCACCGGGTCCTAGGGGCGGCGACGACCCCGGCGCTCGTCGAGACGATGAAGAAGTTCGGGGTCGTCTTCTCCCGGAACGACCCGGGCGGCGGGCTCATCGGGGCGAGCGGGCTCTTCCTCGGCCTCGGACAGCTCTTCGGAATGGAGGGAGTCTGTCTGATGGGGGAGACGAGCGGATACTTCGTCGACCCGCGGAGCGCCGAGGCGGTCCTCAAGGTGCTCACGAAGGTCCTCGGTATCGAGCTCAACTTCTCCGACCTCGAGGGGAAGGCGAAGGAGATCGACCGGATCGCCCAACGGATCCATGAGACGGACCAGAAGGTCAGCGAAGCCTCCAACGCGCCGAGGGAAGACCTCGGCTACATCGGCTGATGGCCTAGCGCCGTGCGGTCCGAACCGGGCGAGTCGGCTCCCCCCACGGCCGGCGATCCGGCCGAGCCGATCCTCGACGCCGAGCGGATCCGGGAGCGGGAGGTCCGCCGGAGGTTGATCGAAGCCGCGGGACCAGGCGGGTGGCTGCGGTTCGACCGGTTCGTCGAGATCGCGCTGTATGCCTCGGGCGTCGGGTTCTACACCGAACCCGAGGCCTCTGTCGGCCCGGCCGCGGCGTTCTACACGGCCGCCCACGTGTCGAGCCTGTTCGGCGCGACCATCGCCGACCGGATCGCCGACGAGTACGCGCGGCTCGCGCGTCCCCCCACGTTCACCGTGGTCGAGGTCGGGTGCGGGGACGGCACGCTGAGCGCCGACGTCATTCGCGCCCTCGCGGGCCGACTGGGGGACGCCCCCGGCCTACGATACCTTCTCGTCGACCGGTCCCCCGCCCTGCGGGCACGAGCGGTCGACCGCGCCACCGCCGTCGCGGAGGGAACTCCCGTCGAGGTGGAGGCCGTCGCTTCCCTCGCGGAGAACGGGCCGTTCCCGGGCGTGGTCCTCGCCAACGAGCTCCTCGACGCGCTCCCGTTCCAACGCCGGATCCGGCGGCCCGAGGGCTGGAGGGAGCTCGGGGTGACGGTCACCGGCGACTCGATCGTCTGGCGCGAATCCGAAGGGACCGAGTCCCCGCCGCCTGTCGGCATGGGTCCGGCGGAGCCGGGCGCCATCGCGGAAGTCTGCCCGGCGGCAGAGGGGTTCGTTCGAGAGGTCGCCGACCACCTGACCGACGGCGTGGCCCTCCTGCTCGACTACGGGGGCGAGGAGGGACCCTTGCTACGAGACCACCCATCCGGAACGCTCGCGGCCGTGCGCCGTCAGCGTCCGATGCCCGACCCGTTGGCCCATCCCGGTCTGCTCGACCTGAGCGCCTTCGTCAACTTCTCACGGATCCGGGCGGCCGCCCGTTCGGCGGGCCTCCACGAGCGGGCGTTCCGCCCCCAAGCACAAGCCCTGGTCGCATGGGGGCTCGAACGGCGGACGGAGGAGGCGCTGCGCGCCTCCGAAGGAGCGGAGGAGACAGTGCGCACCCGACTCGCGGTGAAGAACCTGCTCTTCGGATTCTCGACCTTCTTTGCCCTCGAGCTTTCCGCGGGGGACCCAAGCCGGCCGACGCCGCCCACCCCTGCGACCCCGCCCGGGGAGGTCCCGCCGACCTAGGAGGTCGGTCGGAACTCCGCCTGGAGCGCTTCGGCGATCTTGCCGTCGACCAGGATCCGGGCGACCTCGGGTGGGAGCGAGACGATATCCTCCCGTCGAAGTTCGATCGTCTCGCCCCCCAGCTCGAGGGGCCGGCTATCCTTGAGGATCCGAACTAAGGCTTGGGCCGCCGCTGCGCGGGTGGGTCGCGGTTCGACCCGCGGGGTCGAGTCGCGCGACGCCGCCGGGGCCGGCGTTCCCGTCGGTGCGGCGGGCGGTCCCGCGTCCGCCTGCAGGTACGGGGCGACCGAACCCCGGTGCGTGCGCAGGACCCCGGTGAGCGACTCGAACAGTCCGCGCTCCTCGGGGAGCGTGTTCGGGATCTCCTTCGCCCCCCCGACGCTCGCCTGGAAAGCGAGCGACAGGAGCTTGGTCATCCGAGCTTCGATGATGTCGCGGGCCACCTGGCTCGCCCGCTGGTAGGTCTGCCGGGAGAGCTCCCCCTTGCGCCCCGAGGGATTCTCCCGTAACTCCGACTCGAAGGTTCGGCGGACCTCGGTGAGGTACGCCGAGGTGGTGCCGTAGAAGTCGTGGGGGAGCTTGGCGAGTCCTCGATTGGCCCCCTCCGAACGCCTCAGTTCGAGAAGGAGAGTGTACTGGTCGGGCATGGAGGAGTGCAAGGGCGAGCCGAAGCCTATAGTTGTTGCCCCGCGTCCGGGGGAAGGCGGAGCTCCCGGTCTCGGGAGGGCCGAGGGGGTCCGTTGACGACCGGGTCATCCGAGACGGCGTTCGAGGAGTTCCTCGGCCTTTGGTCGACGCTCCGATCGGAATCGACCCGACCGGGTACGGTCGTCGTCGTCGAGGGGGATCGGGACCGCGATTCCCTTCGAGCGCTCGGTCTCCAGGGCCCGATCGTCCTCGTGCACCGGGGGGTGCCGTTGAGCGCGCTGGCGCACGCGTTGACCCGGGGCACTCGCCGAGCGATCGTGCTGACCGATTGGGATGCAACGGGGGGTCAGCTCGCGCACAAATTGAACGAGTTCCTCGCCCCCGGACCCGTCGCCGTCGATCTCGAGTTTCGGCGGCGGCTCGCGCGGGTCCTTCGGGGCGAGGTCGTCCATGTGGAAGGGATCCACGGATGGGCCCGACGGCTGGCCGAGCGAACCGGGGCGCCGCTCGAACACTACCTCGAACGCGAGGGCGAAGCCGGCGGCGAGATCAGGGGATGACCTTGTACTGGGTGCGTCGGGTGGGGCGGCGATTGCGCGCCCGGGAAGGTCGCATGCGCTCGGATCCCTTGCCGCTCCACCGGAGGCCCCGGCCATCGGTGCCCGCCCGGGTCAGCCCTCGGTAGACGCGCCCCTTTTGAGTCGGGGCGGTGATCCAGGAGATCTTCGGGTCGGAGACGATCTCCGGGTGGACCGGATCGACCAAGATGACCTCGAAGAACTTCTCCTTCCCGTCTTCCCCCACCCAATAGGAGTTGAGGACCTCCAGGTTGGGGTAGTGCTTCTGGGCGCGCTCCTCGGCGATCCGCTGGAGACTCTTTGCGAGCGTCATCCGGAGGATCCCCTTTCGCTTCGGACGTCGACCCGCGATGATCGCGCGCTTTCGTTGGCCGCCCCGGCGCACGCGCACCCGGGCGATCAGATAGCCATTCTTCGCCCGCCAGCCGATCGCCCGTGCGCGGTCGAGGCGGGTGGGGTGCTCGAGACGAACTACCGTGTGGTCCCGGCGCCAGGTGAGGAGTCGCTCGTGGCGCAACGCCTGCCCCTCCTCGCCGAGGGTGGTCCGGAACGAGCGCGAGATGTATCGATAGGCGGACTGGGTCATCGGCGCGGGCGGCCCACCCGGGTCCCCCCTATAAGGATGGCGTGAATGGGATTCGAATCCATCGGCGAGCCGTCGATTATCGCTCGCTCTCCCACGGAAGGCGGACATCCGGAGCGCGCGTGACCTTCGCGGTGGCGTGACTCTCCGTCAACACCGCACGCTCCAGGTGGGCGAAGATCTCCCGGACCATCCGGTCGAATCGGCCGCGCTCGGCGTCCGGCACGGCGTTCGGACCCACCCACCCGGCCGCGGCCCCCCCACTCGTGGGGTAGAGTCGGAACCGAAGCTCCTTGCCCCCTTCGGGGATCGCCGGGTTCATCCTGACCAACTTCGCCACGATGCGGGTCTCCGCGGGCTCGGTGGACTCGATGCGCTCGACCGCGTAGCCGATCCCGGTCAGGTAGTCCGACAGATGGCCCGCGAATCGCTCCCGCCCCATGCCTCGCACCCGCACCCATTCGGTTTCAGCGACCATGACCCCTCCGTATCGCCCGCCTCGAGCTCTTCAGCAACCCGAGCATCATTCGGTACTCCGATTCGCCCGGAGCCGCCCTTCCAAGGACCCGTCGGAACATCAGGACCATCCCGGCCCGTTTGTGGGACGGGTAGCCGGTCTGCTCGAGGAGCTGGCCTAGGTGCAGGAGGAAGACCTCCTTTCCCTTCCCGTCCAACTCGAGGACCTCGGGAGCCGGAGTGGTCTCGGGGTCTTCGCCCCCGCGGGCCCGGTGCAACGCATAGAGCACGATCGCCACGGCGTGGGAGAGGTTGAGCGTCGGGAACTCCCGGCGGGCGGGGACGTGCACGAGCAGGTCGCAGCGCGCGAGTTCCGAGCGGGACAACCCGTTGTCCTCTGGGCCGAAGACGACGGCGACCCGCCCCACGACCGACCGGAGCGCCTCCCCGAGTCGCTCGGGGGAGACCGATCGCCGTAGGTAGGCCGTGGAACGGCCGGTCACGAGGTCGGTCGTGCCGACGACCAGGTCGGCCTCGCCGACCGCCTCGGCGAACGTCGCCACCGCCTTCGCCGACTCCAGCAGGGCCAGGCCCCCCATCGCCCGGCGGCGAGCGACCGGCCCGAGCTCGGCGCGCGGTGCCACGAAAGTCAAGCGGTCCGCACCGAAGTTGCGGGCCGCCCGCGCCACGGCCCCGACGTTACCGTCCTCCTTCGGACGGACGAGGACCACTTCGATCTCGGCGCTCACGCGGACGTCCCCTCGTCGAACAGCCGTTCCACCATGGCCTCGGGGTCGAAGGGGGCGATGTCCTCGTACCGCTGGCCGGTTCCGACGAGCACGATGGGCTTGCCGGTCACGAACGCGAGCGAGAGCGAGGCGCCCCCCTTGGTGTCCGCGTCAAGCTTGGTGAGCACGATCCCGTCGATCCCAAGGGCGCTCTGGAAGAGTTTCGCCTGCTCGATCACGTCGTTGCCCGAGAGCGCATCGCCGACGAACAGGGTGAGCGAAGGCTGCGCCACCCGACGGATCTTCTTGGCCTCCTCGATCAGGTTCTCGTTGGTGTGCTGACGCCCCGCGGTGTCGACGAGGACCACGTCGACCGATTTCGCCTTGGCGTGCTCGATCGCATCGAAGGCGACCGCGGCCGGATCGCTCCCCTCCTGCTGGCGAACGACGCGGACCCCGAGTCGCTCTCCGTGCACGAGCAACTGCTCGATCGCGCCGGCTCGGAAGGTGTCTCCGGCCGCGATCGCGACCGAGAGCCCCGCGTCCCGTAGTCGGCCGGCGATCTTCGCCACCGTCGTGGTCTTGCCCGTCCCGTTCACCCCCACGAACAGGATCACGAACGGACGGGTCGGATGGGCGCGGATCCGTTCGGCGAGGTCGTACGGGGGCTTGGAGAGAACGGCCCGGATCGATTCCTCCAGGCTCGATCGGACCGCCGCCTCGAGGTCACCACCCCAGCGCAGCTTCTTCCCGGCGAGCTCCTTCTTGACGTCCCGTCGGATCTTCTCGATCACCGGAAGCGCCACATCCGACTGGAGGAGGACGATCTCGAGGTCATCGAGGACGTCCTCGACGCGGGCCACGTCCACCGACCTCGCGAACAACCCCTCCGAGAACGCCGACGGAGCCGGCTCCGGCGGAGCCGCGCCGCGGGAGGCGGTCTTTGAATTCGAGTTGGCCTTGTCCGGGGGGGAAACGTCCTGCGGTCGGCCCCGTCGAAGGCGGGCCCTAATCGCCGCCCACATCGTCGGTCCGGGTCGCGCCGCGGGTCATCGCCTCGAGCCGCTGCGATAGCGCCTCGATCCGAGTCTCCAACTCACTCATCTGTACCTCGAGCTCCCGGCGAGCCTCCTCGATCTTCGCGATCCGGTCGGCGAGCATCTCGCTCGCTTGGGGCCGCGGCATCTCCGAGACGACGCCCGACCCGAGTCCGATCAGGACGTGAGCCCCTCGGTCGACGGACCCTCTCAGATAGGTCTCCCCGCCGACCGGGATCAGGAACTCCCCTTCGGCGCTCGCCCCCTCGAGGCCTTCGAGGGTCTCCCGGGCCCTCCGATGGTCCCCGAAGGAGGCGGACAGATACTGGTGTTGCTGGAGTAGCGTGTTCAGCTGGTTCCGATAGGCTTCGAGCCGCATGAGGTCTTCTTGGACCTGTTCTTCCGAGGGGGCGGAAGATGCGCTCACGCGTCGGCCTCACCGACCGACTCGACCCGGATGAGAGATCGGCGAACCCCATGGCATCCTCCGATCTCCGAGAGGACCCATTCTCTCGCCTGTTTGGCGTCCGGGGCCTCACAGGTCTTCGTGAACGATTGCCAGGTCGCGCGACGGGCAAGGAACGTTCCGTGGACGGACCAGCGGGGCATGGAGTCTCCCAACGAGGCTGACCCAGGCACCGACGGTGGCTTGATAAGACCTTCTGGGGGCAAAGAGAGGCTACCGGGTCTCCTCATCCACCGTGGCTTCCCGAGCCCGCGGCCGAGGGTTCGCCTTCTCGAACCTCGCGCGCTCCTCCAGCCATCGGGTTCGCCTCGCGTTCATGGCTGCGTCGGAACTGCTCTCCGAAAGCATCGTGGGGGTCGTGGTCGCGGGACCCTCGGGCGGGCCGCGGTCCACCAATCGGTCGAGCGGGAGCTGGGTCCCGCTCCCCCCTAGGGTGAGGCGAGTTCGACGACGCCGTGCCACCGGCCCTCTACCTCCTCATCCGTGAGCCCGACCGTCGGCGAAAAGACCACCCGGTCCGACCAGCGCTCTCGGGCTGCCGGGTAGTCGTCGACCATCAGCGGGAGAACGAGTCCGTCGGCGCCCCAGGAGTCCGCGGCCCGCTGCAGGGACCCTGAGACTTCGTCGGACGTCACCGCCGCCGCCGAGACAGACTTCGGGTCGAACCGCTGTAGGACGCCCTCGACGAACGCATGTCCCCCCGCCGTGCTCACGAAGGCGCATCGGCAGCCGCGCTTCATCATCAGCCAGGCCCCGAGCGCTCCTCGGGTCCCGTCGACGAGGGCCACGACCCGACCGGCGACGCCGAGCGGAAGACCCCCCGGGCCGGCCGCCCGGTCGAAATACAGGTAGGCTTTCGGTCCGCGTACCTCGACGAAGATCTCGACCTCGGGTTCCGTCAGGTCGACGCGGAGGGCCAGGTCCGGCCAGGTTTCCAGCACCCGGCCGCCCAGGTCCCGGGCCAACTCTTGGCTCGTGTATGGGTGTTGTCCGGTACGACGGGCCCGGATCGCGAACCGGGCCCCGGGAAACAGGTGCGGACGGCTGAGCGAACGGATCGCCTCTTCGAGGGACGGCCGGTCGCTCGTAGTCGCATGGACTTCGCTCACCGAGGTGATGCCGAAGACCCGTCGCAGGAGCCGGACCGCTGGGCCCGGGTCCGCCGCCTCCACGTAGAGGTGCCCGTGGTCGGACCGGATGCGGCATTCGATCCCTACCGCGGCGAACTGGTCGAGGATATTTCGCGAGAGGGTCCGCTCGAATTCGCGTCGGACCGGGGGGGACTTGAGCGCGAGCTCGCCGTACCGGACCAGAACGAGCGCCGTCATGCAGGAACCGTTAAGTCGGCCCGGTCGCTCCGCGATTCCTCTTAGAGATGTCGATTAAGGCCGGCCCCGCTCTGCCGGTCTCCGGCGACCCGTGGCGGGCGGTCCTGGACCCCCTGATCCCGGTGCTCGAGCAGCGACTGCACGACGCCGGCGCGGCAACGGATCCAGGATGGGTCAGGGGAGAGCTCGACCTGAACGAGGGTCCAGAGTGGGACGTCGCGATCGCGCTGCACCGCCCCGCCAAGAACTCTGGGCTCGCCCCCGAATCGCTCGCTCGGACCGTGGCGACCGGCTTCCCCCCATCGACGGGGATCGCCCGCGTCCAGGCCGTGGGGGCGTACCTGAACTTCGGGGTGGACGGGGCGTGGCTTGCCGACCGGACCCTGCAGGAGGTCGTCGACGGGGGCGATCGGTTCGGCCACGCGGCCGTGCAGGCCGAAGCGGCGTGCGTCGAGCACACCAGTGCGAACCCCACCGGGCCGCTGCACGTGGGCCGGATTCGAAACAGCATCATCGGGGACACGCTCGCGCGGGTCCTGCGAGCCTCGGGTCACCCCGTCACGACCCAATACTACGTCGACGACGTTGGCCGGCAGGCGGCGATGATCACGTGGATCTGGTCGAAGCCTCCGTCCGAGTGGCCTGAAGAGATCCGTGGGTCGATCCCGGGAGCGCGGTGGGACGACCCGAACGAACGGGCGGACCTCCACTTCGGGAAGCCCTACCCGGCCGTGAGCGCCTATCTGAAGTCCCACCCCGAGGCGGCCACGGAGGTCGCCGCGATCACCGAGTCGCTCGAGGTCGGCCGGGCGCCGGCGCGGCACCGGGAGATCGCAACGGCGACGCTCGACGCGATGGTCGCGTCGCTCGCCCGGATCGGCGTGCGATTCGACGAATTCGTCTGGGAGTCCGACTTTCTCGTCGATGGAAGCGTCCCAAAAGTGCTCGAACGGCTGGGCCAGGCGGCGCACGCCACGCACGAGCCGAATGGGGCGCTCGCCATCGATGCTGCCACCTACGGCTTGCCGAAGGAGTCGTCGAAGATCATCGTCGCGCGCGGGAACGGGACGAGCCTCTACGTGACTCGGGACCTGGCCTACCATCTGTCGAAGTTCGCCCGGTTCCCGCGCGTGATCGACGTGCTCGGCCAGGATCACCTGCTGCATGCCCGAACGCTCGAGGCGCTGCTGACCGAGATGGGGGAACCTCGCCGCCCCGAGTTCGTCCTCTATCAGTACCTGACGGCCCCGTCCGGTGGGGGGATGTCCACTCGGAAGGGGACGGCCGTCTACCTCGATGCGCTCTTGGACGACGCCGTCGGCCGCGCCCGCACGGAAGTTCGGACCCGTTGGCCGGAGAGCCCCGACGACGAGGTGGATCGGATCGCGACGGCCGTCGCCACGGGGGCGGTCCGGTACCACATCCTCCGGGTCGCGCCGGACAAGACCGTGGCGTTCCGGTGGGAGGATGCGCTGTCGTTCGAAGGACGGTCGGGCCCATTCGTTCAGTACGCGTACGTCCGGGCCACGAGCCTGTTGAAAAAGGCGGAGGGCGGCGGCGGGGCCTTCCCGTATCGCGGGGCCGAGCTCGCCCAACCGGAGGAGCAGGCATTGATCCGGACGATCGCCCGATGGCCGCGCGTCGTGGCGTATGCAGCGCGCAGCGCCCACGTGCACGCGGTCGCGGGGTATGCCCACGACCTCGCCGAGGCATTCAACCGGTTCTACCAGGGAGTTCCTGTGCTGAAGGCCGGATCGGAACGGTCCAGTCGGCTCGCGTTGGTGGCCGCGTCCCGGACCACCCTTGGATCTGTCCTCGATCTGCTGGGCGTCCCGCCGCTCGACCGGATGTGAACCGGCCTGCGGTCGGAGGGCTCCTTCGCGGTCGCCGGACGCTTATCTAGCCGGGGTGGAATACCCGACTTCGGACGTACCGCCGATGTCGGCCGCTTCGGAATTCAAGGAGTTCATCACCAAGGGCAATGTCATCGACATCGCCGTCGGAATCGTGATCGGCCTCGCATTCACGGCGGTCGTGACGGCCCTGGTCGCCGACTTGATCACTCCCCTGATCGGGATCCCCGGACACGTTGACTTCTCTTCGATCGGCGTGAACATCAACGGGAGCGTTTTCAAGATCGGTGCGTTCGTCAACGCGCTGGTCAGCTTCCTGATCATCGCGGCGGTCGTGTTCTTCCTCGTGGTGCGACCGGTGGCCCAGATGGACGCGAGGGCGAAGGCCCGCCGACCGGCCGCCGCTGCGACCACCCGGGAATGTCCCGAGTGCCTGTCTCAGATCCCGTTGAAGGCGAAGCGCTGCTCGTTCTGCACCTCGCCCGTCATCCCGGTATCCTAGCGGCGGGGGTGCGGAGGGATCTCGGCCCTCTCCCCGATGCGAGCGGGTCCTTGACTCCCGCCTGGGCGAATCCCATTCTTCGCAGCCGACACGCGTCGCAGCGACCGCAGGGTCGTTCGCCGCCCGCATAGCAGCTCCAGGTCAGCGCCCAGGGAACCCCGAGTCGTTCCCCAGTGCGGACGATCTCGGCCTTCGTCATGCGCAGGAGCGGGGCGAGGATCCGGATGGGCCGGCCCTCGACTCCCTCGCGCGTCGCCAGTCGGGCCAGGTGGCGGAACGCGGTGAGGAACTCCGGACGGCAATCCGGATATCCGGAGTAGTCGACGGCGTTGACGCCCAGATAGATCGACCGGACTCGATGGCTCTCGGCGTACCCCAGCGCCACGGAAAGCAGGATGGTGTTTCGAGCGGGAACGTAGGTGGTCGGGATCGTCGAGCCACCCCGTGGCCGGCCGACCGGAAGACGTCTCCCTGGCCTGGTGAGGTCCGAATCGAGCAGGGGTCCGAGCGGAAGCGAGACGAGCACCGGGCCGGTAGCTTGGTAGTACCGAGCGAGGGCGCGAGCCGCGCCCAACTCTCTCGCATGGCGTTGGCCGTACCGCACGGAGAGGGCGTGGACGGGTCCCCGAGCAGCGGCGATGGCGAGGCAGGTGGCAGAATCCATCCCGCCGGAGAGGAGCACCACGGAGGGACCCTCTGCGACGCGGCGGCCCCTCATGCCACCCCGAATGCGAACAGCAACCCACCGGCGATCCAGACGCTCGAGACCATGCTCAAGAGATTCGTCCCGCCCTTCGTGAGGTAACCCCGGTTCTCCAGGGCCTCCCCGAGGACGCTATCGACCTGGCATGCGAGGAAGCCCGACGCCGTCGCGACCGCAATGAGGCGGTCGGCAGGAGCGCTGAGCATCCCGAACGCGACCAGGAACGAGACGGCGAACAGGGCCGTCGTGATCGCGCCGACCAACGCCCAGGCCTCTCCGAGCGCGCTCACTCCGCCATTCGTGCCCGCGTCGACCCTCCGACCGGTAAGGATGGACCGGGCTCCGCCCGCGAGTACTCCGAACTCGCTCGCGAACGTGTCAGCCGCCCCGAATGCGAGGGCGCTCGAGTACAAGATCGAGAGATTGGCCGACGAGAGAACGCTCGGCGAGACCCAGGCCGTCAGCACGAGCGCGGTGGGAACCAGGATGTGAGCCACGACGTTGGAGACGCCGCGTTCCCCCTTTCGGCCTTCCTGGACGTGTCGCTGTTCCTTCTCCTGGATCCGGTATCGGGTCGCCACGACGCTCGCCGCCACGAACAGGACGAGGAGGGCGAGGAACGGAAACCCGCCGAGGATCACGATGACCGCGCCGAAGGCGAAGGCGACCCCCCCCGCTGGGGGCGTGAGCGCTTCGACGCGCACCGACGCATACGAAAGCGCAGCGGTCGCCGCAACGCCAACGCCAGCAGCTAAGAACGGGAGGACCAAACTCGGACCCCAACTTGGAGTCGGGTCGGGGCATGAAAGGCTGTCGGTAGGCTATCCGCGGTGAAGGATGCGCACGGCCGCCCCGTAGAACGATGGGGCCAGGAGGTCCGGCTCGGGGCCCTTCGCAGGGTACTCACGAAGCACCTCCTCTCGGTGCCCGCGGGACGGAACGAGGACGGTACACAGTCCCAGTCGATCTCCGGCCTCGATGTCGAGGACACGGTCGCCGATGACCGCGCTTCGGGCCCACGCGATCCCCAGGTCATTGGCGGCGTCCCGGAAGAGCTTCGTACCGGGCTTTCGGCATTCACATCCGTGTTCGGGTGCGTGGGGGCAGTAGTAGAAGCGGTCGACGGCGACTCCACCCCGGCCGAGTATCTGGTTCACCCGCTCGTGGATGCGCGTTACATCGGCGTCCGTGTAGAATCCCCGCTCCACTCCGGATTGGTTGGTCACGCAGACGATCAGATACCCGTGGGCCTTCAGGATCCGGATGCCGGCGATGACGCCCCGGTAGACCTCAAGCCGCTCAGCCTCCCGAAGGTACTTCAGGTCCGGATTGAGCGTTCCGTCCCGGTCGACAAAGACCGCCTTACGCGGCCCGCCTCCCGGCAACGGCCGTGACCCTGGGGGTCTAACTACCTCCATCGGTCTCTTCCAGCGGACAGGTCCTCGGGGAGCTTTTACTTCAGCCGGGGTGCCCTCGGGAGCACCGCGCGGGGCCGGCAAAGCTTCTTCATGCGGGATCGCCAGCGTCCGATCCGGCGATGCAGGCACCCCACCCTTGCGATCGGTCCGATCCGTCCGATCCGCGTGGACCGGCTGCGTACTTCTGCGAACTCGACCGAAGGTTCGACGCGGCGCTGGCCCGGTCGGTCTCGGGCGCATCCGCCGTGTCGATCCTGTTTGGGGGCGGGCTGGACTCCGGTTTGGTGGTGCACGGCCTGCGGTCCTCCGTGCCCGTCGAGTTGATCACGGTCGGGAACGCGGGAAGCCGGGACCTGCTCCCGGCGACGCTGTCCGCCCGCGAGCTCGGCCTCCCGATACGGGTCGCCGAGTTCACGGACCGGGAGCTTCAGGAGTCGCTGACCCGGTTAGAGAGCCGGACGGGCCCCCTGCGCGAGCCGGCTCGCAGCGTGCAGGTCGCCTTGGGGGTAGGTCTGCGGGCGGCCACGAACGAACGGGTCATCGCGGGCCAGGGCGCGGACGAGCTCTTTGGTGGATATGCCCATTTCCGGAGTCTCGACGGAGTTGCGCTCCAGGAGCGACGCCGCCGGGATTGGGACCGTCTCCTGAGCGAGGATTGGCCGCGGTCGAGGGAACTCGCGGTCGACTTGGGTAAGGACCTGAGGTCCCCCTACCTCGACAGATCGTTTTCCGATTGGGCCCTCGCACGACCCCTCGGGCCCATCGGGCCGAAGGACCTGACCAAGCCGCTTCAGAGGGCGTGGGCCCGGCATCGCGGTCTGCCCACGCTTCTCGCCGACCGACCCAAGGTCGCCCTTCAATACGGAAGCGGCGTCGCGCGGGACCTCCACCGACTCGACCGGACCCGGCCCCGACCGGTCTGATTCGGTGACTCCTACAGTCGGCTGACCGTCGTCCCCGCGCCACCGTCGAGCGCGCGGACCAGGGAACTGATCTCGGTGACGATCGCGACTCGGCCGGTGCGACGCACGAATTCCGTCACCGCCTCGACCTTGGGTCCCATCGAACCGGGATCGAATTCACCCCGGGTCGCCGCGGCGCCAAGCTGCCGGAGAGACGCCTTCCGTAGCCACACCGGCGAGGCAGAACGAAAGCCGAGGGCGATTCCGGGCACATCCGTCGCGATCACCAACACATCCGCGTTCAGTTGACGGGCGACCAAGGCCGCGGCGAGGTCCTTGTCGATCACCGCTTCGACCCCGTCGTATCGCCCGCGACCTCGAGCGACGACGGGCACCCCGCCCCCGCCCGTCACCACCGGTACGCAGCTCTGCCCGAAGCCGCGCTCGAGCCAGTCGCGGACGGTCCTTCCTTCAAGCCAACGCCGGGGCCGGGGGGAGGGTAGCAGGCGTCTCCAGCCTCCGCGGGAGCGGTCGAGGGCCATCGTCCAACGCGCGTCCCGTCGAAGGCGGCGCGCTTCAGAATCCGAATAGTACCTTCCGACCGGCTTCGTGGGCCGGCGGAACGCGGGATCCGTGGGGGCGACCTCCATGCGGCAGACGAACGGGACTACGGTCCTCCGCGCCCGCACCCGCCGCAAAGCCGGCGCGAGCGCCTCTTGGATCAGGTAGCCGATCTGCCCCGCGCTCTCGGCCACGAGCACGTGGATCGGAAGGAAGGGGACCTCGCCCTCGGCGAGCTCGTCTTGGCGCAGCAGACGGCCGACCTGCGGCCCGTTGCCATGGGTCAGGATCAGCTCGTGGCCTCGACCGACGACCTGGGCGAGCACGGGGGCCGCGAGCTCCATCTGCCCCACCGCTTCCGACCAGCTCCCCTTGCCTCCGGCTCGCGCGAGCGCGTTTCCGCCGAGCGCGACTACGATTCTCATGCACGGGGCGGTGGCCTTCGCTCCGACCCCCCCGGGTCCGCGAACCGCGCCACCACCCGCGCAGGCCGCCTACCCCATAATATACCGGGGGCCAAGTCCCGGGTCGTGCCCGACCACGACCCTGGACCGATCTGCGCCCTGGAGTATCGCTACGGACGCAACGAGGTCCGAGCCCTGTTCTCTCGGGAGGCACGATTGCGCCGTGCCCTCCTCGTCGAGGCGGCCCTCGCCGAATCCGAAGCCGAGGCCGGGATGATCCCGCGAGAGGCGGCAAACGCGATCGGAGAGGCCGCTCGGGGCGGAAGGGTCCTGCTGGCCCGTGTCGACGAGCTCGAGAGCGAGCTCAAACATGATGTCATGGCGTTGACTCGCGCGTTGGCGGAGAAATCGGGAGCCGGCGCCGGGTGGGTCCATTACGGCGCGACCTCGAACGACATCACGGACACGGTGCTCGGGCTCGAGCTCCAGGCTTCGGTGGGGGTCCTGCGGACCGACCTGACCGACCTCGCCAGGGCGCTAGCGGCCCTCGCCCGAACCCACCGCGCCACCCCCGAGCTCGGACGGACCCACGGACAAGCGGCGGTCCCCTTGAGCTTCGGTTACAAGATGGCGGTCGCCGCCGCGGAGGTCCTGCGACAACGGCGTCGGCTGGATCAGCTGCTGCCTCGTATCGCGGTCGGCAAGATGTCCGGCGCCGTGGGAACCGGCGCCGGCTTCGGTCGGGAGGCGGAGCGCGTCGAGCGACGCGTCATGGCGATCCTCGGCCTCGATGCGGACGAGGCCCCGACACAGATCGTTGGCCGGGACCGGATCGCGGAGTTCACGAACTTGCTCGCCCTCGTCGCCGGCACGGCCGAACGGTTGTCCACCGAGGTGCGAAACCTCCAACGGACGGAGATCGCGGAAGCCTCGGAGTGGTTCGACGAGACGCGTCAAGTCGGCTCCTCCACGATGGCCCAGAAGCGCAATCCCATGCTGTCGGAGAATGTCACCTCGCTCGCCCGCGTCGTGCGCGCGCTCGCCCTCCCCCCTCTCGAAAGCATCGCCCTGTGGCACGAGCGCGACCTGACCAACTCCGCTGCCGAGCGCATCGTCGTCCCCCATGCGGTCATCCTGACGGACGATCTGTTGCGAAAGCTCGTCGACGTGTTCACCCACCTCGTGGTCGACCCCGGACGGATGGCCCGCAATCTCTCCGAGTTCGGAGGTTCGGCGATGGCGGAGGGGCTGATGCTCGCCTTGACCCAGAAGGGTCTCCCCAGGAACGAGGCCCATGATCTGCTTCGGAGGTTGACCCGGGACTTCGGCGCCGGCGACTCTCTTGCCGAGCGCGCCAAGGCGAGTCCGGAGGTTGCGAAGTGGATCTCCGGGGCCGAGTTGGGACCCCTGGTGGATCCAGACCGATACGTGAAGGCGGCCGCCGAGAAGACCGACCGGGTCCTGCAACAGCTCGATCCTCAGCTGACCCCGTGACGGCCGCGCCGTCGACGTGGAAGGCGACCATTCGAGTGCAGCGCGTCGATCCCAACTCCGCGGACCACCTCGAGCGCGCGCTTCGACCCGAGGCGGCCCGGGAGGTTCCGCGATCTCGGGCGACGCTTTCCCGACCGGATGATCGCACCGTCGCTCTGGACGTCGAAGCGGAGGATGCCGGGGCGCTGCGCGCGGCCCTGAACGCGTACCTTGGCTGGGTCAGACTGGCCCTCGAGACGGAACGCGTCGCCGGCGGCGCGCGCGGCGGCGCAGGGAGCGCATCTCGAGCGCCCTGAGGTCCGAAGTGCTTATCTCGGTCGCCCCGCCTCGCGAGGCCCGTGGCGCTACCGGCGAAGCTTCAGAACGACATCAAGCAATTTCAGCGGCTCCAGCAGGAACTTTCCCAGTATACCCAACAGCGGCTCCAGATGGACCTGAAGCTGCGCGAGACCGTGCACACCCTCGATGCGTTGACGAAGATCCCGGAGGATTCGACGGTCTACCGCCCCATCGGGGGATTGCTCGTGCGCGCGAAGGACCGTAAGGAGGTCGAGGAATTGCTCGGCGAAGAGAAGGAAACGCTCGAGGTCCGAGTGAAGGCCCTGGAACGCCAGGAGAATCACCTCAAGGAGCGCTACTCGCTGATGCAGAAGGAACTGAGCGAGGCGCTCCAGGCCGCCGGCGTCACGTCAGAAGTTCGCTCTCCGGGAGCGTAGTCCGCCGTGGGCCGAACCTGCGGGTTCGAGTCCGATCGCATGAACCTTGGGCGGACCTCCGCCCCTCACCGACGGGGGGGTCACGACGCACGGTGGACGAGCCGGTCCCCGACTTGGAGCAGCAGGCCCTTGCCCGCCGTGGAGACGCGGCGACTCGCCCTCACCCTTCGGTAGGCGCGCTCCGAGAGCCGTCGGATCAGCGTTTCCGAGTAGCGAAGGCTGCCGCTCTCCTCGATGACTCGGCGGGCCCTCTCCACCTTCGCGGGCGATGCCGAGGAGTTCCCGAGCACGCCCGCTAGGACCGCACGACCGGTGGCGTCGGTGCCTTCCCAGGCCTTCACGACGAGGAGGGTTCGCTTACCTTCGATCAGGTCGTTTGCGCTCTTCCCGGCCGCCCCCGAGTCGAATCCAGTACCGAGGATGTCGTCCCGAAGTTGGAAGGCGACCCCGATGTCGCCGCCGAAGTGTTCCAACTCCTCGAGCAGCCCGTCGGAGCCCCCGCCGAGCGTGGCCCCGATCTTCAAGGGGTTGGCGACCGTGTAGATGGCGGACTTGAGCCGGTGGACCCAGAGAACGTCCGACTCTGCGATGTCGCCCACCGGCCGAGCGCCGTTGAGGATGTCGAGGACCTGTCCATATGCCGTCAGCCGGGTCATCTGGACGTACTGCCGGAGGGCTCGGAGGCGTCGCGCAACGGGGACGGGACAGTCGATCAGCCCAGCCACGGTGAACGGCTCTTCGAGGTCCCCGAGGGTGATCCCCAAGCCCACCCCCAGGGACGCGGGATCCCCGAGGCTGCGCCTCGCACGCAATTCTCGCTCGAGAGCTCGGTGGACCGTGGGTCCTCCTCGCCGCACTTCCGCGTGGTCGATGATGTCGTCGTGGATGAGCATCCAGCTCTGGAAGTGCTCCATCGCCGCCGCGGCCGGCAGAGCCGCCGTCGGCGGGCGCCGCGTCGCGAGGTGGTATCCCGCAAGGACCATCAAGGCGCGGAACCGCTTCCCGCCGCGCAGGGCGAAGCGCTCCAGCAGCTTCACCTGGGTCCGGAACTCCGGCGCGACGCGTCGGCGCTCGCTGCGATACGTCGACTTGAGGGTTCGCTCGACGGCCGGTATCCAGCGGGTGAGGTCGTCGAGGTCCACGGGGGTTCGACCGTTGCATCGAGGAGTGCACATATTTAAGTCGCGTTCTTATCAAACCGGCGTGCCCGGTCCGGAGTTCGCGAACCTCACGAGCCAGCTCTTGGAGGCGATGGGCCAATCCTTCGCCTCGGTGCGCCAGGTCCCGGAGGGGGTGCTCGCCCGGACGACCGATGGGTTCCTCTATGCGATGCTCGAAGACCCGGCCCAGGTCTCGCTCGGGTTCATCCAACGACTGGGGCTCGAGTTGGGCGAGGAGGGAAACCGACTCGTCGTCTTGACCCGCGGGCGACTCCCGCTCGCCCTTGCCGCCGAAGTGCTGCGGCGTCGAGGGACCGTGGTCGATTCGTCGCGATTCGTCGAACTCGTGCGCGGCCTCGGACTCGGCCCGTTGATCGGCGAGGAGCCCCGAGGCGACGCCTCTCCCGTCTCGAACCGACTGCTCCCAAGCGCCCGCCAGTTGGACGAGATCATGGAGCGGGCCCGCAGCTGGAGCACATGGGGAGTTCCGGCGCTTTCCCTGCGATTCTATCGGCAGGCCTCCACCATGAAGCCAGAGTTCATGCCCGCTCGGAATGGGATCGCCGAATCCCTCCTCGAGCTCGGACTTCCGAGCGAGGCGGCTCGGGCGTATGACGAGGTGCTGGCGACGGACCCCGGGAACCTCGAGTCGCGGCTAGGCAAAGCCGCGATCCTCGGACGGCTCGGACAGACCCAGGAGGAGATCGCCGCGTACCGGACGCTCCTGTCCGAAGATCCCGAACGGCTCGCGGTTCGGGCGCGCCTCGTCGCGGCCCTGATCGCCGAGCAGGCGTGGCCTGCGGCTCGCCGGGAGATCGAGCAGATGCTGGAGCGGACGCCCGACGACCCCACATTCCGGTACGTCCGATCGGTCGCCCTCGAACGCACCCACGAGGCCCGGGCGGCCATCGCAGAACGGGAGCGAGCGCGAGCCCTCGGCCTGACGTTCGACCGGGAGAAGGCCCTCGCCGCCCAGCTCGGACTCCCTGAACCGGAGGCCCGGCCGGACGTGGCGCCGGCCCGCGCGCCCTCCGCCCCTGAGATCCCTACCCCCGCGGCTCCGAGGCGTCGCGCTTCCCGCCGGGGTAAACCGGCCGGTCGGTCGTCAGCGGCGCCGAAGGCTGCGCGCGTGCCCGTTGAGGTTTCCAAGAAGCCACGACCCCCTCCAAAGGGTACCCCAAAGCCCAAGAAGCCGCGCGCCCGCTAGTCGGCCCCTCGAGGGGGCACGGCCCTCCGGTGCGAAATGCGTATCGTCTCCCTTCTTCCGAGCGCCACCGAGATCGTCTGTGCCTTAGAAGCGAAGCACTCCCTCGTGGGCCGCAGTTCGGAATGTGACTATCCTGCGACCATCCGCGCCCTCCCTGCTGTGATGCGGCCCAACGTGGACGATTCGAAAGCGCCGTCGGGTAAGATCGACGAGCGCGTCCGAGCGACCCGAGCCCGCTCCGAGAGCCTCTATCACCTGGACGTGGATCTCCTTCGCTCGCTCCGCCCCGACCTTCTCCTCACCCAGGACCTGTGCTCGGTGTGCTCGGTCACCGAAGCCGAAGCGGCCGAAGCCTGTGCCGTCGCGGGCATCCGCCCTCGTGTACTGTCCCTATCCCCGCGAACGCTGCGCGAGGTAGGCCAGAGCATCGAAACCGTGGGCGAGGCCATCGGGAATCGGACGGGTGTCCGGGCCCTCGTGGACCGTCTCCACCATCGGGGATCCGGTCCGGAGGCCGGCGACTCGAGCGGCCGGCCGACCATCGCGGTGGTCGAGTGGCTTGACCCTCCGATCCTAGCCGGGCTTTGGGTCGATGAGATGGTCAAACAGGTCGGCGGTCGATCGATCGGGCCAGGCGAGGGCGAACCGGGGGAGCGTACCACCTGGGAGGCGATCTCCCGTCAGAGGCCGGACCTCGTCATCGTGAGCCCGTGCAGCTTTTCCGTCGACCGAACCCGCGCGGAACCGGCCCTATTGCGGGCGTTCGAAAGGATCGGGGCGTCGCCCCCGAGGCTCGGGGCGTGGCTCGCCGACGAAGCCTTCTTCAGTCGGCCGGGTCCGCGGTTATCGGAGGGGATCGCTCTGTTGGAGGGTCTCTCGCACGGCGCGGACCCTCGTGTGGCCATGCCGTTCGAACCGTGGGTCGAGGGGAGCCGGGCCTCATGACGTGGAGCTCGACCGGCGGATTCACGATCGGGTACCGCCCGACCGCTACTCACCGGCTGTCCACCTCACGGACGGAGCTGGTCCACCTGGTCCTCGCGACGCTCGTGCTGGCGGTCGATTTCGCTCTCCTTCGCTCCACGTTCAGCCGGGCCGGACTGCTCGCGGTGCCGGATCCGTCGGCCGTCCCGATGTTCCTCCCGTTCGGGCTCGCGGCGGCCTTGACCGGGTTCGTGGTTCACGAGATGGCCCACAAGGTCGCCGCCCAGCGTCGCGGGTTTTGGGCCGAGTTCCGGATGTCGCCCGTGGGCCTCCTGTTGAGCCTGTTCATGTCGGCGATCGTTGGGGTGGTGTTCGCGGCGCCCGGAGCGACCATGGTCGGCGGCATGGGCGACGTCCGGGAATGGGGACGCACAAGCCTCGCCGGCCCCGCCGTAAATCTCGTCGAGGCTGCGGTCTTTCTCGGAGCCGCGGTCGCGACCGCATCGATGGACGTCGGGGTGGCGTGGGTGGAGACGCTCCTCATCCTAGCGTATCTCAATTCCTTCTGGGCGACCTTCAATCTGCTCCCGTTCGGACCCCTCGACGGTCGGAAGGTCTGGCGATGGAGCCGCGGGGTCTGGGTCGGTGCGATCGCACTCGCCGGCGGATTCTCTGCGCTCACCTTTCTGGTCGCGATCGTCGGCATTCCCATCGGTTAGGCGGATGACGAGACCGGCGATCGTCGAGCTCGGCGCGGGGCGGTGCTACGCGGACCTTGGGTTCCGCGATTCCGAGGGCCTGGTCGCTAGCTACTTCGTACCGGAGGAGGACGGGTGGGATGTGATCGAGACGGGACCCTCCACGTGCCGAGACCGCCTCCTCGCGGCCCTCGGACTCGCAGGGATCGATCGGGGCGCGGTCCGTCGGGTCTTCGTCACTCACATTCACCTCGACCACGCTGGGGGAATGGGGGCGCTCGCCCGTGACCTTTCCAACGCGACCCTGTACGCTCACGAGTTGGGCGCGACCCACCTGGTCGATCCGACCCGCCTCGTGGCGAGTGCACGGAGGGCTTGGGGTGCGGCGGCGGACCCCCTCTGGGGTACGATCGTGCCCGTTCCGTCCGCGCGGCTCGTTCCATTGAAGGGAGGAGAATCCTTCCCCATACGGGGCGGGGCCCTGCTGGCCGTTCCCACTCCCGGCCACGCCCGCCACCACCTCGCCTTCTTCGACTCCGGGACGGGCGGCCTGATGACCGGGGACGCGGCCGGGGTCAGGCTCCCTGGTGGCTGGCGGCCGCGACCGGCGGTGCCGCCCCCGGATCTCGATCTCACTGCCCTGTTCGATAGCCTCGATCGGATGGCGGGACTCGCACCTCGGCGCATCCTATTCACGCATTTCGGGGAAAGCCCCGACGGACCCGACGACCTCGCCGCGTACCGGGGCGCCGTCCAGGAATGGCGGGATGCCGCGCTGGCGGCCGCGCGGACCGATCCTTCGGTCCCAGCGGTCTCCCGCGCATTGCGGACGGTGGAGGAGGGTTCGGCAGCCCGAGCGGGGCACAGCGACCCGCAAGAGGACCGCGGGGAGCTCATCTCCGGTTATGACCTGGCCGCCCAAGGCCTGCTTCGCTACTTCCGAACCCAGGGCCTTCTTTCTGAGTAGCCCGTGGTCGATTCAACTCGCATTCCCCGTCGAGGGGCGGTCGTGGCCACGCTGGTGTCCGCCCGGATCGTCTACGCCTACAATTGGTACAATGTCGGGGCGGTCCTCCCGTTGATCGGTGCCTCCTTGCACGCCTCCACCGCAGCGCTCGGCGTAGTGCTCGGAGCCTTTCTGGTGGGCGTATCGATCTTTCAGCTCCCGGCCGGGCTTGCGAGTGCCCGGTACGGACCGCGGCGGGTCTCGCTCGCGGGGATCGGCGTGTTCGGGGCGGCCGGGCTCGCCTCGGCCTTCGCGCCGACCTGGCCGACCCTCGCCGCCCTGCGATTCGCCGGAGGGATCGGGGCGGCGTTCTTCTTCGCTCCCGCGCTCAGTCTCGTGGCTACGTACTTTCCCGGATCCCAGCGGGGCCCCGTGATCGGCTTGTACAACGGCGGGTTCTCGATCGGAGGAGCGATCGGACTCCTGGGCGGCGCCTCGCTCGGGATCGTCCAGGGTTGGCCAGCGGCCTTGGGGTACGGTGGGATCGCGCTCCTCGCCGCGACCGCGGTCGCGTGGGGGGTCGTGCCGAGCCGCCCGGACGGCCCCCCCGTCGACCCGTCCCTATCGCTGAGAAGGGTTGGGCTAGCGGTCGTGCGGTCGCGATCGATCTGGGCCCTTGCCCTATCGATCTCGGGATTCTGGGCGGCGGTGTTCGTCATCGCTCAGTATTTTGTCGACTACGCTCAGACCGTGCACCCATCTTGGGGCCTCGGGCCCGCCGCTCTACTCGCGGCGGTGGTCGTGCTCGCGGCCTTTCCCGGGGGCCCGATCGGAGGATGGATCGCCGAGCGCGGACGAGACCGTCGCCTCCTGGTGGGACTCGCCGGCCTGGCCACAAGCCTCCTCGTCTTTCTCATCCCCTTCGCTTCTTGGGCGGAGCTTTGGCCCATTCTCCTGGCGGCCGGGTTCTTCGATGGGATGACGTTCGCGATTCTCTACCTGATCCCGACCTACCTCGTCGAAACCCAGGGGGAGGGACTCGCGCTTGGCGTCGGGGTGGTGAACTCCCTCCAAGTCCTCGTCGGGGGGGTCATCGCCGTCATCTTTGGGATCATCGCCGGGTCGGTCGGATATGCGGAGGCGTGGGTGTTCGCCGGCGCCGTCAGCGTCGGGATGCTCCCGTTGCTGTATTTCGTAAAACCGAATCGAGGAGGGACCGCAGTCTCGGGCCTTCCGGTCGGGCCCGGCCCCGCTCCCTAGTGCGAGAATCAACCCGAACTTTGACTCTCGGAATCAGCCCGAGCCAGTTCCGTCGGCGACGCCGCCCCGTCACAACCCATTTTGTACCCGGTCTCCGTCCGAGCGGCTGCAGCCCCGTGGTGTAGCGGCCAAGCATGCTGGCCTTTGGAGCCGGCGACAGCGGTTCGAATCCGCTCGGGGCTACGTCCGCGCCGAGGGTCTTCGTCCCCCAGGCCATGCCCGATAATCGGCGGGTTCTACTGCCTAGCACTCGATGCGTGGGAGTGTGTATTTATACGTGGAGCTACCAAATACCATCGTGGAAGCGACACCGGGTCACCTTCACCCTGCCCAGGCATGCCCGTGGGAACCACCGCTAGCGCGGCCAGCGCGCTGAGCCGCAGGACCGTCAGCGCCCCGCCTCTTCTGGAGAGGGGGCCATGAGGTCGGTCCGTCGGTCCGCGCCCTCTCGCAAACCTCCTAGGGGAAGAGGATCAGAGTCTAAGAAGCGAGCGAGCCGAAAATCAACCTCTCCTTCCCAGCCCAAGCTAGCGGCCGGAACCCGGTGGTCTTCGTCGGAACACGCAACCGCCCAGAAGAAGGGGAGGGATTCCAAGGAACGCGAATCCAGAAGGGGCAGGAAGCGATCGAGCCGAACGACCTCGCTTCGGTGGGGTTCGCTCAGGAAGCGGCTCTCGAGTCCGGTTCCCCCTCCGCCGACGCCTGAACGCATCGTCGAAGACCCTCCCATCGAGGGTCCTCGCCCCCCCGAGGCACTCGAGGGTGAGCTCGCGACGGAGCTGGTCACCCATGGAGTCAAGGAGGCCACAGTCCCTCCCATCGAGGAGATCGCGCCTCCGCCCATCCCGGCCGAACCGAGCCCCGCTGCCGAGAGCGTCTCTACCTCAGACCGGAAGGACGACCTCGAACTCGTCCCCCTCGCCGGATCCGGTCTCGTTTCTCCCCTGGTACCCATCCCGGCGGCAGTCACCCCGGTCGCTCCGGAACCGCCCCGCGACCCAGTACGCACCCTCCCTACTGCGGCCGGGCCGGGACCCCTCCTCGTGCCGCTGACAGGCCGTGATTCGGGGTCCCGTCCGAAACCGCCGCGACCCTCCCCGGTGCGCGGCTCGCCCAGCGCCTACCTCGAGGAGCGGATGGAGGCCGCCCGATCGGCCGCGTCGGGAGTCCACCGGGAGATCGACGAAATGGAGCGTCGGGCGAAGGATCTTCGAGGGACGATCGTCCGGATCGAACGGGAGCTGGACCAGGCCGTCCGTGAACTCGTCTTCGTCCGGTCTTCGTATGGGGGCGAGTCGGTCCCGAGCGAACCACCCCAACCCCCTCGTTCTCCGGGCGTCCCCTCTTTCGACCCAGCCCGGGAGGGGCGAGGACGGTCCGCGGCGTCCGCGGCGTCACTATCTTCGTTCACGAGCGGCGAAGCGATCGGCGGGAGGTTCGTTCGGTTCACGGTTTCGGCGTACAACCGGACCGTCGACGACATCAAACGACGCCGCGGCGTCCTGGCAATGTTCACGGTGGCTCTCTCGGCGGCCGTCGGACTGACCATCGCGATCCTGACCGTCGTCTATGCGTCGGCGAGTTCCCCGCTCTGGGTCGCGATCCTTCCGGTGGTTTGGCTGGTCCCCGTTCCGTTCTTCCTGATCGCCTTCCGGGGGACCCATCGAGTGCTGAGGCAGAACCACCTCAAGCTCCCCGGAGAAACGTGAGCGTTCCCACCGTCGTCTTCCAGGTCACGGCGATCGGCAAGAACCCCGAGTCGCTGCAGGAATCAGTCGAATCCGTCCTCTACTGGGTCCGCAACACCCCCCGCGTGGGATTCCGTTACCTCATCTGGGTCGTCGTCGAACCGCTCGGTTACGTTCTGGCGCCCCGATTCTACCAGCGGCTTCGGCGCCAGGGAGTCCGAGTCCTCATGGTGCCACCCGAGTACCGTACCCCGCTAGGAACCCGGGGGAAGGCCCGCGCCCTGGAGTACGCCTGCGCCCAGCGCCGCGCCGAGGGAATGTCGACCCCGTCGTTCTGGGTCTACCATCAAGACGAGGAGACCTGCGTCGGACAGGATACCTTGCAGGGCCTCTCGGAGTTCATCGACCAGGGTCGGAAGCTCGTTGGGGTCGGCATGATCCTCTACCCTCTCGACTGGGCGGGAACGCCGAGCCACGTCCAGGAACTGGCGCGGTCGTATGACGATCTTCGCCTCTTAGATTCGATGACGATGCCCGGCAATCCGACCGCGGGTTGCCACGGGTCCCACATCCTCGTCCGGGCCGACGTGGAGGATTCGGTGGGATGGGACGCCCCCGGATACAACCCCACCGAGGACCTCGCGTTCGAGATTCGCGTGCGGGCCCGCTACGGCTCCGTGTTCGGGCTGCTCTCAGGATTCGCCTACGAGAAGGGCGCGTTCTCGCTCCACGACCAGCTCCGACAGCGGCGACGTTGGGTCCACGGGGTTCTCCACGCGCTGTTCCGCCTAGACGAGTTACCGCTGCGTCGACGCCTGACCGTCGCGTACTCGGCCCTCGCCTGGTTCTCCGCCTTACCCTCCGTCCTGCTCCTTCTCGGTAGCGCGGCGCTCCACTACGGTCGGCTCACGGCCTTCACCGGAGTCTTCACCGGATTCGTGTGGATCTCGATCGTCGTGGCGTACGTGGAAGGGTATCGTCTTCACGCCGCGTACCTCGAACGGCATGTCGCGGTTCCGTGGCTTTTCGCGAACGGGGTGCTCGGCGCGTTGATCGACATCGTGGCCCCGTGGTACGCGCTCTTCACACGCCCGACGATGGGGGATTTCATCGCCAAGGATCGACCCCCCTCCGGCATTCGGTGGTGGCAACTCGAGGGATCCCGGCTCTCCCTTCGACGACACCGCAACGCGGCGAGGGTGGCCACTACCTCCCTCCGGGCGAAGCCCGGCTGAGCCGGCCCTCCGGACCGGATCGGACAGGGTCCTTCTGCCAGAGGCCCATCTTTCGGTCCGGCTCGTGAAGCGCGTTGCCGGTAAGCGAGCGCACCGTCGGCCCCAGGATACGAAAACGGGCAGCGCCCTCTCTTTCAACGAGGAAGAAAGAAATAGGTTCGACACTCGTTGAGAACCGTGGAACTGCTGACTGTTCTTCTCTCCACCTTGCTCGCCGGGCTTTCGGCGATCCTCTTGACGATCGGCTTGGCCGCCGCCGCGCGATACCGGGACGCGAGACTGGGCGCGGTCGGCGGAGCGCAGGGCCTTCTGATGGCGATCGGGATCCTCTCCCTGCTGCACCAGCTCTCTCCCCGGTACGGAGGGGGGTTTGCGGTCGACGACGTTCCACTTGCCCTCGCCGTCGTGGCGGTGGTCCTCCTGTACGTCGCCCTGGTCCGACGGCGACCCGAGCGGGCCCCGGAGAAGCATGGATGATATTCTCGACCAGCCGACCCGCCGGCGGATCTACGAGGTAGTCGGGAGCCATCCGGGTTCGAGCGCGCGCGACGTCCAACGCCTCTCCGGCCTCGCCTGGGGGGAGACCGCCTACCACCTGGATCAGCTCACCCGAGCCGGGGCGGTTCGTCGAGAACGCGGGGGCCGTCGGGACTACTACTTTCGTCCCAGTGTAGCGTGGGACGACCGGAAGTTACTGCGTTCGTTGCGCAGTTCGACCCAGCGTCGACTCTTGATCTCGCTCGCCGCAGAGCCGGGATTGACCGTCGCCGGTCTGAGCGAGTCCACGGAAATGAGCCTGAGCACGACCTCGTTCCACCTGCGTGAACTCCTTCGGGTCGGCGCGGTCGAGATGTTTCGGGACGGGAATCTTCGCCGGTTCCGACCCTCCCAACCGAAGCGTCTCGCGGAACTCCTCGGTCTCTATCGGGAATCGTTCCGGGATCGGCTGGTCGATCGGTTCGTCGAGACCTGGAGCGCGCTGCTCCGATGAAGGGTCGGAGCGACGAGCCCCCTGGAATGACAATCTACGCACCAACGATTGCGGGTCTTGCGCCAAAACCGACGAATCCTCGCATCCGGATACACCACCATCCGATGGAATCCAGGGGCGCCGGGAGGGCCCCGACGTGGTGCGCCTACGCCGCCGCGCTCGTCGCCCTCGCCGCGATCACGATCGTTCTGGGGCCCTCCGGCCTAGGAGGCCCGGCGGGCTCAATGGCAAGGGTCGGGACGGGCCTGCACCTCCTCGACTCGGCGGCCGGGACGTGGGACAATGGCGTCGTACGCCTGACCTTGACGAACCCTCTTCCCTCGTTCACCATCACCTCCGACCGGGACGGTCGGGTCGCCTCGGTGCACTCGTTCGAGCGGATCGCGGAGGTGACCCCCACGGGAAACGTCACGGCCTTCGCTCCGTTCCTGACCCAGAACGTCACCTGGCGCATCGCCTCCGCCCCGAGCGGCGGCGGGGAGATGGTCTGGCTCAACGCGACCGCCCGCGTCAGCTTCACCCACGGCGGCTGGGAATCCGGCGACGAGGTCTCCGTTCTCGACAGTGGTCCGGGGAGCACCAACGTCTCCCTGACCTTCACGCTCAACGCCTCGGCGGCGCCGGCTCCGTCGTCCGTCAGCTTCGACGTGGCGGTCGACCATTGGCCCTGGACGGACACACGCGACGTCCTGGGGATGGAGATCGCCAGCGTCGCGGTGCCCTCGACTACCCTCATCCCAGGGGTCGCCCCGAACTCGGTCCTCGAGGTCGCCAACGGCAGCCATCAGACCGTCGCAACCCTCTCCTGGGTCTCGTCGGCGTCGGTCGCCTATGGCAGCGGGCCCGGGTCGAACAGCTCGGTCGTAGCCTACCGAAACTTCTCTCGCGATGCGTCGGCGTCGACGGTCCTCCTGCGATTCAACGCGACCCGCGGCGGGTACTCCGAGCTCGAGTACGACCCTCTGGTACAACTCAACCTCACGGCGTTCACCCACGGCCTCCTACCGGCGTGGGCGATCACTCCGGCCTCGACCGAGGTGATGGCGGTCGCCGTTGGGATGGTCAGCGTCCTCGCCCTGGCCGCGTATCGCGGCCGATCCCGACCGAACCGACCGTTCTGAGAATCCTCCGGTCGCAGCGGGACCGAAGGGTCCGCTCGGCGGCAGGTCTCGCCTGCCTTTCACCACCTCATTCGGCGGTCCCCTCCGAGGGAGCTTCATTCGGGATGGGGGTCGAAGCCCGAGAAGGGCAGCCGTTCTCCGAACGGGTCAGCAGACCGCCCGGCGCGGGGGGTCAGGCGGAGGGAACCACATCTCCTTGCGCCCCCGAGGAGGGGGAGGGCGCCGAGGTCGAGTTTAGGACGGCCCGGGCCGCGATCGTGGGGGAGAGGGCGAGGGTCAAGGAGAATCCAGAGAGTAGGAGATGCTGGAAGGCCCAGTGGAACACCAAGGCCGGCCCGACTGCGACGTCCGGGGCCACCGCCCCCCAGGAGGGGGGAAACCCGATCGCGCCCAGCAGCTCGTTGACGAAGCCTCCCAAGCCGAGTTTCACGAGGGCGGGAGGCACCCAGGTGCCCCAGGTCAGCCCGGCGAGGAGCAACGCAGCGCGACTTATCCACAGCGGCATCCGCCACGGCCGATTTTGGAACAGAGATACGAGCTCTCGGGGGAACAGCGCGGCGGCGATGGCGATCATTGACAGGAGCTGGTGCTCGAAGATCCAATGGTACCAGTCCGCGGAGGAGGCCGTGGCCGGATCGACCGTCCCCCACTCGACGAACATCGCGAGCGACCAGGTCATCCCGGCGATGAGGAGGGCAACTCGGAGCGCCGCTGCGACGAGGAACCAACGACCCTGCGGAGACGAGGTCGGCTCCAGGGTCTCGGTCCGGCGGAGTGCGCGCTCCTGTGCCAGGAGGCTCAGGTAGACGACGGCGACCTGGAAGACGGGGAGGTACCAGTCGACCCGGAGTAGCGTGCCGACCGTCGTTCCGCTCGTCGCGGCCACGACCGCGAGTCCGGCCGCTGAGGTGCAGGAGGTGCAGCAGCAGGCACCGAGAGTAGCCATCGAAGCGATCCCGGGGCCCGCTCCCGCCGCGATCCCGGCGACCGTGGCCCCCCGTTCCCCCGGGGTCCGGCGGCGGAGCCAACGCACGATCGCGCCGATGGACGCGGCCGATCCCCATCCCGCCCCCAGTGCCACCAGGATCATCGCCAGGGTCGGAAGCCAGGGAAGCTGCAGGATCCCCCACGGCTGGACGACGAGGACCTCGGGAAAGAACCACCAGCCCGCGAGGCCTCTTCCGCTCAGGATTTCGGCCGTGTACACCCCCTGGGTCGGGAAGAGCGTCAGCATCCCGCCCGCCAACAGGGACCCGAGCGCAACCGCGATTCCGACCACAGTGGCAAGGCCCCGAGCCATCCACCCATGGACCCGGGAACGAGTCTCGCGGAGCGAGAACGTGGACCAATCCAGCCCGACCCGGTCCGGTCGCGTCACCGTGTCTCCCTGGGGGTGGGACACGGCACGGCGCATCGGCCCCGCTTCCGAGGGCGGTTCACGACGGCCCGCTGCCCGCGCCCGCCGGACGTCGGGGCGCCGGGGTGGGGACTGGGGCGGTCGCGGGCCGGCGGATCCCGCGCGCCGACGGGAGGGCCACGGTGAAGACGTTCCCGACGAAGAGTGCGAGGTACGGCGCGAGGACGCCGAGGGCGGAGATGGCCGTGTACTCGGCGAAGAGGACCGGTAGCAGGGCCGCGGAGGCCCCGACGAGGGAGCCGAAGACGAGCATCGCGACACGCGCGGTCGGAGCCGTCCGAGGCTCGGTGACCATGAAGAGACCGAAGAACACAGGGGTCGTGCCGAGGAGGGACGTCTGCAGGACGAGGGGGACCGCCTTCGAGCCTCCGAGCAGGTCGGCGACGGCGACGACGACGATCAGGTTGCACGCGAAGTAGGTACCCCAGATCCTCCAGGTGGGCCAAGCCTTGGACCAGAGGACGAGTCCGAGCACTGCGACAAGGAGCGTATCCCATCGCGTGATCCCGATGTGCCAAGGCTGGGGGAGGGCGAAGACGGTGGCGGCGATCAGGACCCCCGCCGCGGCCGGGTTGAAGATCGGGTGGCTCGCGACCCGGGCCGCGTGCCGCAGCCCCACCGTGACCACGGCCACCGCGACGAGCGCGAGCGAAATCTGGGTCGGCCACAGGATCACCGATAGGAACAGGCCGTTGGCGATTGCAGCGTCCGGGACGCGGACCCTGGGGAAGCGGACGGCTTGGAGACCCAGGTCGGCCAGCACGGCGACGAGCGGGAGCAGCAGCAGCGGCTGGGCCGTGGCGAAGTTCCTCAATCCTTGACCGTTCCATAGGAGGATCGCGAGGAACACCCAGACCAGGCGAACCGGCGGCAGGTGGCGCTTCCAGAGCGCCTTGAGCCAAGCGCGGGGCGACAGGGTCCGCGCCCGCTGCGCGGTCGCTGGGCTCCGGGCGGCCGCCGCGGAATGAGGGACGCGAGCGGCTCCAGAGGGGCTCGGCGCCCTAGGCGAAGGCGGGCGGGGTGATCCGGAGGGCCGAATCGGGGCGGTCAGCGACGGTTCCTTCTTGGGCCCCGCTTCAGTCGGTGGGACGGCCAGCGAAGGGGCCGGGACGCTCTGGGTGTTCCCGGTGGCCCCCGACGTGCTCAGCGAGTCGGTGAAGGTGGGGGCGATCAGGGACCCCAACGGGCGGGCCTCGGGGGTCGTCGTGGGGGCGGACGCCGGTGGCCGGGCCGGCAGGGCGAGCGGGACCGGTGCCGAGGGCCGCGCGGGGGGAGTGAAGCTCGCCTCCGCGAGCAGCCCGATCCGATCGACCCACCCGCAGCCCGGGCATCGGGAGGCGGGCGCCATCATCCGGCCGCACAGCCGGCAAAAGATCTGGGTCGGTGGGCCGGCCGTCGCCATCCGACCCTATGGCTCCGGGTTCCCCACCGACTCGGGCGCCGGGCCCGTCGCGCGCCGGATCAGATGGATGGCGAGACCGAAGCTCCCCAGGTACAGAAGGCCAGCGAGTCCGATCCACGGGACCAACGGGACCGAGGCGAGCCCGGTCGACGCCGCCGGCGCGACGAGGCCGAGGATCGCGAGGTACGCAGGGGCACAAGCCGTGCATCCGGTGATGAGTCCAAGGGGCGACCAGACGGCGACGGTGGCGACCCGCGTGGTCCAGGGTCGGGTCGGGACAGCGGGGCAGGTCGTGGACCTCCGGTCGATCGCGAGGCGGAGCGCCGCCGACCCGAGGACGGAGATGAGTCCGAGCACGGTGAGGACCTCAACATCGAACGTTCCGAACAGGCCGATCCTGGGTAGGTAGACCGTCAGGCTGGGCCACGCCCCGAACGGGGAGTAGACCGTGGTGTCGCCGAGTTGAACCGAACTGCCGATCGCGCTCGGCCGGCTGATCTGAAACACATTCGTCACGAACAGCGCCGCGGCGAGCGCGGCCGCCCACACACCATGGAAGGCGAGACGGGATTCGCGAGATCGAAGAGCCCGCTTCAGGTGGGGGCGGAGCGGTCGAAGGACGAACCACGCGAGCGAACCGACGAAGAGGACGAAGAGGAGCACACCGACGTCCGACCAAATGCCGGCGTAGTTCGTCACGCCGAGCAAGGTAGGGGCGAGCCAGTACTCGGCGAGCACCACGAACTCGTACAGGAGGACACGACGACCGAGTGCGCTCGGAACCACTGGGAGGTCGGCGCGATCAGGTTCGTTCGGAGAGGGTGGGGAGGGTTCCTGAGCGCTCGACCCGATCATGGACGGTGCGCTACTTCACGGCCTTCGACGGCGGCGGGACTGCGCCAGGTTTCGCCCCGATCGCCGTCACCGGCCGACTGGCGGGCCGAGCGACCGACGGAGGCGAAGCCGAGCGTGCGGTCGCACCGGGTCCCGGACGGGGGTTCGGACGAGTCGTCGGCTTTGCCTTGGACCGGCGTCGACGTTGCTGGAGGAGTAGGAGGCCCGTGGCCGCCACGATGCCGATCAGGATGAGCGCAGCACGGTTGGGATCCGAGACGCCGGTGAGCGACCACGGTGGCTTCCCTCCCAACTTCACCGGCTGGGTCGGTGGGGCGACCGTGAGGTTCAGCCATGCGCTCGCGACCACCGAGCTTCCGAGGCTGTCGTTGGTCCGCACCACGATCCGATAGTCGCCGAGCTTCGAGTAGGAATGATTCGTCACATTGCCACTGCGAGTACTCGTGCCGTCTCCGAAGTCCCATAACGGCAGGGCGTTGTACGAGCCGCTCCCGCCCCGGGTGTCCAGCGTGAAGTCCACATTGACCGGGGGGAGTACCGACGACGGGTGGCGGACGTTGACCGTCGCCACGAGTACGGGGTTCACCTGAAGCGTGATCGAGGCATTCACAAGGGTCCCCAACGAGTCCGTGGTCGAAGCACGGATCACGATCGGTCCGGTCTCGTTCGGACCGTAGGTCCGGTTCACGAGGTTGCCGAAGGACGTATTGCCGTCCCCCCAATTCCAACTGACGACGCCGAACCGGCCCGTGCCGCCGACGATCGAGACGGCCGTCGTCACCGAGATGGGCGGGTCACCGAGCGACCGGTTCGCCACGAGCGTCATGCTGAGCGGCTCCACCCGAACCACCGTCCGGTTGGAACCCTGGTTCCCGCCGGAATCGGTCGCCGTGACGGTGACATTGTAGGCCCCCACCCGAGCGAACTGATGGGAGACCTGAGTCCCGGATCCTGTCGTGCCATCCCCGAAATTCCAGCTGATCGTCTCTCCCAATCCGGTACCCGCCTCGATGGACGCCGAGGCGTTGACGAGAAGAGGCGAGCCACCGTCTCGGGGAGTCGCCAGGGGAAAGATCGTGAGCGTTCCATTGACAGCCGCCGGGGAGGCGAGGGGGCCGCCCGCGGGGCGTTCGTCGCCTCCGCCGCCCCCGCCCGAGGCTGCGACGAGGGGGAGGTTGACCGCCGCCGACCCGACGTGACCGGCGGAGTCGCTCACGAACAGGTTGACCTCGTACGATCCGGTGAGGTTGTATTGATGGGCCGAGGACGCCCCGGATCCCGTCGAGCCATCTCCGAAGACCCAGAGGTACCGATAGGGGGCGGTTCCACCCAGCGGCGTCGCGCTCATCTGGATGATGATAGGGGCGGACCCGTTCGGTGGGTTTGCGATGACGGTCACCGGGAAATAGCCGAGGGGAGGGGAGGCGATGATCGACGTCAGGATCCGCACCGAGCTCGCGTGCGAGTCGGTGACCGTGGCGACGACCGCATACACACCGGGGGCGGCGTAGAGGTGACTCGTATGGTTCCCGGCCGAGCCCGTGCTCCCGTCCCCGAAGGACCATGCGTACGTGTACGGCGGCGCGCCACCATGCACGATCAGACTGAGCGTACTCGTGAACGGCGCCGCCCCGAGGGTCGGGGCGGCGGAAACGGACGCCCGAAGCGGGTCGGAGGAGTTGACGAGGATACCCACGCTCGCGGTCGCGCCCATCCCTTTCGCGTCGGTCACTCGGAATTGGGCCTCGTAGGCACCCCCTAACGCGTACGTGTGGCCCGCGCTGACGCCGTATCCGATCGCGGTTCCGTCCCCGAAGTCCCAACTGGTATTGTACGGCGGCGTCCCTGCGCTCGGGGTCCCCGTGAAAGTGACGGCGAGCGGGGCTCGCCCGGACGTCAGGTTCGAGGTGGCCGTGGCTTTCGGCAGTGGGACCGAAGGGATTACGTTCAGGACCCAGGCCTGTTGCCCGCCGTGGCCCGGACCGCATTGGATCGTGCACCAGATGTGCTGGTGATGGTATTCGGCGAGAGGGGCCACGAAGCTCCCAGGGGTCCAAGCTCCGACCGGCGCGGCCAGGGAAAGGAGTTGCTGGCCGGTCTGATTGAGCTCGACACCTAGGCCGTGGTAGGCGGTCCCACCGACCGCCGCGTCGGGGGCCAGACTGGTGGCGTTGACGTGGACCGTCCACCCTTCGAAGACGTTCCAAGCCGTCGACTCATTGGCGCCCGTTGTCGAATCGACGATCCAGAACCCGTAGTCGAACAGCGTGACGGTGAACCACTGCTCGCCGGAGCTTGCCGGCACCAGGGCCGGACCGAGCAGTCCGCCCGAGCAGCCAACCGAGCCCGGTAGACCACAGCGAAGGGGAGGAGGAGAGAGCGTTCCGTAGACGGAGAAGGCGAGCATTGCTGCGAACAGGACCGACAGGGCGACCCGGGCGGAGACGATTCGAATCCGGCCGGGTCGGGACCAGTGGCTCATCCGTCGGCGCATCTGAAATCGCAAGTCGGCGGAGTGTATTCTCACGTTTTGGTGCGAGTCCCGAAACGGTTGGTTCAAACCCCGTTATGAAGGACCCTCCCTCCGAACCTCTCGCTAGTGGGTCCGAGGTAATTACAGCGTCGGCCCGCCGAAACGGTACCGCCGTCGGCCGATGGGGGAGCTATGTTCCCCCCCTCGGGGGAAAACCGCTGCGGACCTCGTGACGTCCGAAGCCGTTCCCAGACCCTGCAACCGAACCGACTCATCGCACCGTTCGAGCGCTCGGGAACTTCACCCCGAGTTCCTCAGAGAGGGCGCGCACGACATTCCGGATGGCCCTGGGTGACGGGTCTCCCGCGGGGGCTGGACGCAAATTCGGCCAGTTCGCGGGAGCCCGCCCTCCAGTTTCGACCTCGAAACGTGCGCGCCAGGCCCCAGGGAGAGCTCCTTCGGGGGGGTATTGACCGGACAGCAGGAACCCGCATGCGGCCAGGAGCCGGGCAACGTTCCGGGGATTGTACCCTCCGCCCCCGGTCACGATGAGCCGACCCTGGCAAAGCTCCTCGGCGAGCGCCATCAGGGTCCCGACGGCTAGCGAGAAGCTTGAAGCGCTGTAACGTAGGCGCGCCAAAGGATCGCCGAAATGCCCGTCGACCCCGTGCTGGAGCACGATGATCTCGGGTCGGTAGGATCGGAGCAGGGTCGGGACCACGCGCAAGAAGGCCGAGGCGAAGCCTCGGTCTCCCGTCCCGGGGGGAAGGGGGACGTTCGCCTTGAGCCCCGCTCCGTCCCCCTGACCCGTCTCCTCGACCGCACCGGTGCCGGGAAAGAGCGTTCGCCCGTCCTGGTGAAAATCGATATCGAGGACCCGTCCGGAATCGAAGAAGCCGTACATGACGCCGTCCCCGTGGTGCGCGTCGATGTCCACGTACGCGACTCGACGGTAGGCACCGCCCGGGCCAGTCGCAAGGGCGAGTGCGACCCCCACGTCGTTGAAGATGCAAAAGCCTGCGGCTCGGCTTCGGTGAGCGTGGTGCAGCCCGCCCGCAGGATGGAACGCCCGACGGGCACGGCCCACCCTAACGGATTCGAGAGAAGCGATCGCACCCCCCACGATCCGGCTCGCGGCTGCGCCGCACCCCGGGAACGAGGGCGTGTCTCCCGAATCAAGGAACATGCGCCCCGACTGGGCGCTGAACTTCTCAACCAGGTCGAGGTATCGTCGGTCATGAAATCGCCGTAGTTCCAGGCGACTCGCCGGGCGCACGCGGTGCCTCCAGCGAGCGCGCGACGGATCGGAGAACAACCCAGCTCGTTCCATGAGCTCGACCGAGAGCGATCTCGGTCCGCCTCGGGACCACCGCCCAGGTCCGAAGTCGTAGGATTGGAACGCCGGATCCCAGATCACCTCGCAAAGGACGGACACCCTGCCTCCCCTCTGCGATGAGGGCCGGGGCGCAATGAGGATTCGCCCCAGCGCAACGTTCCCTAGGGGTGAGGTGGGTTGCCGGTCCTTGGCCCAGGTGGCGGCGGCCTCCATCGCAACGGCCTCGGAAGGCCGTCCCCGTTCGGGTCGCCCGCCCCACCGGTCAGGGAGTCCAGAAGTTAGGTGGGGCCCGGTTTTGACGGGATCGGCATCAAGGAGACCCACGGGACCCCTCGCCGGGGATCGGGCAGGACCCGGTGGCTGGCGAAGGGAGGCCGAATCCCGCGGAGGGTCAGACCGACCTCATCGCGGTGCACCGCGAACTCGAGGTCCGCCATTCCTCGAACGGCGTCCGCACAGCCGAGTCCGGGACGGAGGATCCCAATGCACAGGTTTCCGACCTGGCGAATCCGCTTGATCGCAAAGAAGAACATTCTCGAGGCCGTGTCGGAGCCGGCGATCATGTCCATGATCTCGAAGGCGATCAGTTCCAGGTACATTCTTGAGCGGGCCCCTCGGACCGCTCGCTCTGCCTGGGACAACCTCTTGATGGCCAGAGCGCTGTCTCGCTTCTCCTTCGAAGAGATCGCCCGGGGCCCTCGGATCTTCAACTCGACGACATAGGGGGCCTCCGAATCCTCCCCGACATACGAGACGACCCGGACCCGGGTGTCGAAGAGCCGTCGGGTGACCCAACGGGTGAGGTGGGAACGAAACTCATGGGGCGATTCCCTCGCCGGCAGGACGGCCATGATTCCGTTCGACTGACCGAGGAAGTTGAGCAGGGTCGGGGTCATCAACAGTTCCCGATCGCTTGGAGTCACCGTCTCATCGAACTGAAAGAGGGCCATGCCACCACGGGGAAACCCCCCGCTCAGGAGGCGGTCGAACTCGGGGATCCCCGTGGAGAACCGGTCGGGGGGGTCTGGGATAGGGGTCCATCGGACGGTCCTGGGCCTTGACTCGGATCGTGCGGGCATGAGAAAAGCGAGCCACCCTCGGGTTCATAGAGTCGTCGAAATCTCGACGGAAAACGCGGTTTGGTACGAGACCCGTATCCCCCGGTCCTCCGGGGCACCGGTTGGGAACCCGTCCCGCATTCGTCCGGCTGTCCAGCCCGAGTTCTCGGAACGCGAGCCCCCGTTGCACGGTCCGCCCGCCCCGACCCGGGCTACCGGAACATCTCCCAGAAGAGCGTCCGGATCAAGTATCCGAGGGCGAGGTTCGCCAAGAAGGGCTCCAGATCGGGAGAGTAGTCGGCCATCGAGCACGAGCGAAAACCGAGCTGCCCCGAGGCGACCATTTGCTGGTCCTGGAAGATCGCGAACTTTCCCGTGAGCTTCTCGTGGATCTCGTAGGTGAGGCCGGCGTAGTCGAAGATCAGGGGTCCGAAGGCGGACGAGCGGGTCCGCCATTTGGTCTCGCCCATTTGGACCATGATCTCGTCCTTCTTGGCGTGGTAGGATACGGTCGAATGGATCGCTCCGGAGTCTGCCGGGCGGAACGTTTCGTAGACCGTCGAGAAGAGCGAGGAGAGCTGACGGGCGATCGGGGCGCTCATCGAAGGGACCGGGCGCGCAAGCCAGGTCTCCGGTCCGACCTCGATCTCGATGATGTTCTTGAGCACCCTCGCGACCGCCCGGATCATCGGGCGGGGAGAGGTGGGCCTATCGAATAGGTTTAGCGGACCCGCCGTTCCGCTGACTCGTGGAACCTCCGCGATGGAATCCGCCCTCCGGGGAACGGGACGTCGGTCTCGGGTTCTACGCGACGAACTCCCCGCCCGTTCCGGGTCGGATCAAGGCCACGGCCGAGGATTTCGAGGTGCAGGAGATCTCGTCGTATCCACTTCCGGACCCGCGCGGTCAGTACGCCGTTCTGCGGGTCCGCTCGCGGGATTGGGAGCAGCACGAACTCGCGCAGAGGATCGCCTCGCGACTCGGTTTGGCCCCCCACGCGATCTCCTGGGCGGGAACGAAGGACCGACGCGCGGTCTCCGAACGGCTGTTCTCCTATCGGGGACAACCGCCGGATCGGGAGCTCGGACTTCCGGATGTGACCGTCCTCGAATCGTACCGAGCGCGGGATGGGGTCGTCCTGGGCCACCACTACGGTAACACCTTCGCGGTCCGGATATCGGATCTGGGCGAACCGCCCGAACCTGTCGTGGGCCGTTTCGAACGTTGCCGCGACGAACTGAGGGCGATCGGAGGGTTTGCCAACTTCTTCGGCCTCCAGCGCTTTGGCGAGGTACGACCCGTGACGCACCTCGTCGGCCGCGACCTGGTTCGCGGAGATCCCGCGGCGGCCGTGGAGACCTACCTGACCTACCTCACCGGCGACGCCGATACCCTGGGTGCGGCGGCGAGGAGGCAATACGCCCTCGATCACGACGCGGCCCGCGCTCAGCGCGATTTTCCGCCTTCGTTCCAGTTCGAGAAGCGACTGCTCGACCACCTGACCCGTGGGCACTCTCCCGAGCGCGCGCTCGGATCGCTGTCCCGAGAGCTCCGGAAACTGTTCGTTCACGCCTACCAGGCCCTCCTGTTCAACCGCTGGCTCAGCGAGCGGTGGGCGGCGGGAATACCACTCGATACCCCCGAGGCGGGGGACCGACTGCTGCGTCGAGGACCGGATGGGACGGTGCGCACCCTTGACCCGATCCCGGTCTCCGCCGACAATCGCCCCGAGTGTCGCGATATGGTGGCGCGGGGTCGCGCGGTCGTGGCGGGACCCCTGGTGGGCTACGAGACCGTCTCTGAGACGGGGCCGGTCGGCCGCCTCCTCGAAGGCATCCTAACCGCAGAGGGCGTCGCGCCGCGCGATTTCCAGTTGCCCAAAACGCCGGAGCTAGCGAGCGCCGGTTCGTGGCGACCCGCGCTCGTGTCACTTCCACCGATATCGTTCCGCGGGGAAGAGGCAGCCGAACACCCGGACGGACACAAGTTGGGGATCTGGGTTGGGTTCTCCCTCCCTAAGGGAAGTTATGCGACCGTCCTCCTTCGGGAGTTCCTGAAGGCCGGGGCCATGCCCGCGGGTGACGGCTCGAACCGACCCTTCTAATAGTGGGTTCAGGGCATCCCACGCTAGGAAACCCGGCATGGCTACGGACTCTCCCCAGCCCTGGAGCGCACCTCTCGACACGGTCCCGTCCCGACCGTTCAGCCCCGCCCAAGGGACCGGGGATCGCGTTCCAACCGGGGTAGCCGATTTCGACTACTTGACAGGCGGAATACCGGCGGGATCGGTCGTCCTCTTGATCGGGGAGGCGGGGGCGGGGCACCAGGAATTCGCACTTACCTCCGCCGTGCACATCATGCTCCATCACGACGAACCCCGGACCCACGCCCTCTTCCTCGGGAACGCCCCGGGACCGTTCGTGTACCCGAACGGGATCGTCTATGTCAGCGCGACCCGGTCCCGCGAGCAGGTACTACGGGAGGTCGCCGGTACCTTCGAGCCGGCCTACCATGATGTACTCGAGCGACACCTGCGGTTCCACGACATCTCTCAAGCATACTTTTCTGACTCCGTCGTGCCCTCCGGGTGGACGTCTTCCGGGAGCGCGCTGCTCGCTGCGGCTCCCGCGGCCCGGAGTTCGGACCCGCTCGCGGCCATCGCCGACGCGGTCGAGGCGGACGGTGCCTCGAACGTGATCTTGATCGATTCGCTCACGGACCTCGTCGTCCGAAAGGGGATCGAGGTCGAATCGCTCCTGACCCTGGTCAAGGGACTCCGGCGTCGGGCGAAGTGGTGGGGGGGCATCGTTTATCTGATCCTCTCCCGCGGGGTCGCGCCGGATTCCGTGGAGAAGGCGCTCTACGATTCCGTCGATGGGGTACTCTCCTTCACGTGGACGGCCGGACCGTTCAGTTCGCACCGTAACCGCAGCATGCTCATCGAGAAGTTCATGTCCGTGCTCTCGAGGATCCCCGCGGAGATGCAGGGCCGTTTCGTGATCCGGGTGAGCGCACTGAACGGGTTGGTGACCACGCAGTATGAGCGAATCTAGTACGGTCCGGGTGCTCACCGGGGTGAAGGGCCTCGACGAGATGCTCGGCGGAGGCTTTCCCGCCGGACACGTCGTCCTCGTGACGGGACTGCCCGGAACCGGGAAGACCTGTCTCGGCCTTCAGTTCCTGGCCGCGGGGTTCTCGAAGGGCGAACCCGGTCTGTTCCTCTCCCTCGAGGAGGACGCCCCTCAACTCACCGAGAGCGCTCGCCAGTTCGGCTGGCCCGTCGACGAAGCCCTCAAGGCCGGCTCGCTCAAGATCCTGCGTCTCGACCCGAAGGAGACCAAGCAGAGCCTCCAGCGGATCCAGGGATCCTTCGGTAAAGAGCTCAGCCAGTTGGGAGCGAAACGCATCGTGGTGGATTCGGTCTCGCTGCTCAACATGTTGAGCGATGACGAGCCGTCGAGGCGCCAGGTCCTGTTCGGACTCGCTGGCGCCTGTCGGGCCGCCGGCGCGACGACCCTCCTGACCGCCGAAGCCGACCCGACCCATCCGGCGGTGACCCGCGATGGGCTGTCCGAGTACGTGGCGGACGGTGTCCTCTTGCTCGGATACAGTACGGCGGAGGATGGGCATCGGGTGGGGCTCTCCCTCCGGATCCTGAAGATGCGTCGGACCGCCCACGCCCGGACCGTCCAACCGTATTGGATCGGGAACGGCGGCATCTCCGTCGATGCCAAGGCGGTCGACTTCGGGAGCACGTAGCGCCTCCCGCGGTCCCCGCAACCGCCGACTCGGATCGGAGGACAGTAACACCCAAGTCGCCGGACTCGATGCCGCCCTGGGAGGGGACCGAAGTGCGCTGGGTGTTCTACGTGGACCTCGACGCGTACTACGTGTCGTGTGAACGTCGGGAGCGCCCGGAACTCGAGGGCCGGCCCGTGATCGTGGGGCCGGACCCGAAGAATGGCCCGAGCCGAGGCGTGGTCCTGTCGGCGAGCTACGAAGCCCGCGCGAACGGGGTCCACAGCGCGATGCCTGTGGCTCGGGCCGGCCAGTTGTGCCCGGAGGCGATCTGGGTCGCTCCGGACTTCGATAAGTACGGCCGCGTGGCGAGGGAGGTCCGCGCTTTCCTAGCGGAGCGATTCGAACACGTCACCGCATTGAGCATCGACGAAGCGGCCATGACCGAGGACCTACCGGACGTCGCCGCCGCCCGCGCTCGGGCCGAACGGGTGCAGGCCGAGCTCCAGGGGACGCTGCGGCTTCCCTGTTCGATCGGGGTAGCCGGCTCCCGGATCGTCGCCAAGATCGCGACCGATGAGGCCAAGCCCGGCGGGGTCCGGGTGGTCGCCCCGGAGGCGACGGCCGATTTCCTCGCGCCCCTCTCGGTGCGGGCCATACCCGGAGTCGGCCCGAAGACCGAGGAGCTCCTGGCCGGTGTCGGTGTGGTGCGGATCGGGGAGATCCGTTCGCTTCCTCCGGCCGTTCGGCACAAGCTCGGACGATTCGGAGAAGAGCTCTACCGATTGTCTCGGGGGGAATCGCCGGCCGAGGCCGGGGAGCCCGAGGGATCCCCAAGGTCGCGTTCCTCCGACCACACGTTCGACCGGGACACCGACAACCTCCCGGAACTCGAGGCCGCGATCGGCCAGCTCGCCGCGGACCTTTCCGGCGCGCTCGCCCAGGAACGCCTTCGCTACCGCACCGCGACCGTTGCCGTGCGTTGGCAGGACTTCGAACGGACGCAGCGGAGCCGAACGATGCCGAGCGTGCAGGAAGGCCCCGAAGCCTTGCGAGGCGAGGCCCAACGGTTGTTCCGGGAATTGTGGAAGTCCGAGCGAAGAGCGCGCCGGCGCCGTGTCCGGACGCTCTCGGTCGGCGTGGAAAAACTCTCCGAAGCCATCGACCGGCAAGTCCGGCTCGACCAGTTCGGCCCGGTCAATCCCCCCACCGTTAAGTAACGCGCTCCGCGTGACGCGGCGGGGCTCGGGTGGTCTCATTCGACGCGATCGGCGGGTCGTCCCCGCTCTTCGACCTCGCGTTGCTGCTCATCGTCTCGTTCGCCGCGGGGGCAATCGGCGCGCTGATGGGGGTGGGCGGCGGCCTCTTCCTCGTGCCCGCCCTCATCCTCCTCTTCGGACTGGACGTTCACGTGGCCATCGCAGCGAGCCTCGTGAGCGTGGTCGCCACGACCACGGGGGCCACGGCAGCGAGAATGGGCGAGGGGTTTGTGAACCTGAGACTCGGGATGTTCCTCGAGACCGCCACCGTCGTGGGGGGCCTCGTCGGAGCGCTGATCTCGGTCACGCTGCTCTCGGGGCATGGCAACCTACTGATCCTCGCCCTGATCCCGGTGATCCTGCTCGCCGCTGTACTGATGTCGATGGGCCGAACTCGGTCTGGGACCAAGACCCGGTCGCCGGACCCGCTCGCCGATCGGTTACGTCTAGGCGGGGAGTATGTGGACCCTTCGAGCGGAGAACGGGAGGTGTACCGCGTCCGTGGAACCACGTACGGGCTCGGATTCGCCTCGCTGGCCGGACTCGCCTCGGGCCTGTTGGGCGTGGGAGGCGGGATCTTCAAGGTCCCGGCCATGAACGCCTTCATGAACGTTCCGCTGCGGGTCGCGAGCGCCACCTCGACGCTGATGATCGGGGTCACGGCCTCGGCCGGAGCGCTCGTCTATCTCTTCGCCGGGGATGTGGCCCTGACGTTGGTCGCGCCCGTGGCGGTCGCCGTCCTCCTCGGGAGCTACCTATCGACCCATTGGGGCAGCACCTGGACGAGGCAACGGCTCCGGTTCGTGTTCGTCGGCATCCTCGTCCTCGCGGCGCTCCTCCTCCTGTTGCGCGGAACGGGGGTGCTGGCATGATCGCTAGCGAGGATGCCACGCTCTCGGAGGAGGTACAGGAGACCCTGCGCATCGGGATCATCATCGCCGCGGCGTTGCTCCTGGTCGGGATCGGCCTCGCGTTGGTCGGGGGCACCGCGGACATCCTGGCCCCCCCCTCTCGGATCTCGGTCGCCTCCCTTCCGGGCAGGATCGTTGTGGGGAACGGCCAGGCCTTCATCCTGCTCGGGGTCCTTGTCCTCGTTTTCACCCCGATCGGGAGGGTGCTGGTCTCGTTCGCGCACTTCACCCACCGTCGCGAGTATTCCTTCTCCTTGATCACGGCCTTCGTTCTCGCCGTTCTCGCCACGAGCGTCTGGATCGGACTGAGCCCGTGAGAGAACTGCTCGGCAGGATCCCATGACCCCCGACCTCACTGACGACGCCGCGCGGCTGAGCGAACCTCGCGGCCCGCTCGGGGTGCCGATCCCTTCGTACGAGGGCCGGTCCCTTCCCAACCTGGCCGCGACCATCCTGGCGGCCGGAGGAGGCGGTGCGGGGGAGGATCCACCCGTCGTCCCGCCCCTCGACCCGAGCATCGACCCGTTCATCCGCGGCCGATTCGAGGGTACGATCGTCCAGTTCGTCATCGATGGCCTCGGATGGTACGATTTCGACCGCTGGACGGGGCATCGCCCGGCGGGTCGGGGCGCCCTCTGGCGCCGATCCGCCCATCCAATCACCTCGGTCTTTCCGTCCACCACGACCGCCGCGCTGCTGAGCCTGTCCACCGCGACGCCGCCAGGCCGGCACGGTCTGCTCGGATACCGCCAGTACCTCCCCCGGTTCGGTATGGTGGCGGACATGCTGAAGTTCAGCCCGACGGGGATGGAGGAAAGGGACCTCCTCGTCGGGCCGGACTGGGAACCCGGTCACCTCTCCGGAGCGCCGACCCTGTTCCGCCGTGGCGTCGATTCGGCCGCCCTGACACGAGATCGCTTCCAGGGGACGGGATTCTCGCGACTTCTGTACGACGGCGCCCGCTTCGTCGGATATGCGACCGCCACCGACCTCGCCCACGAACTCCTCCAGCTCCTGGAGCGCCACCCCCCGCGCTTTGTCAGCGTCTACTGGGACGAGCTCGATACGATCCAGCACCTCAAGGGACCCCATCCGGGACTGATCGACCTCGAGATCGAACGAACGGCCCAGCTCATCGAGTACGTGGCGGACCACCTGCCCCCTGGTCTCGCGCAACGGACGATGCTCCTCCTAACCGGCGACCACGGCCAGGTGCCCGCCGAGCCATCGGCGGGGATCGCGGTGGACGCGATCCCGGCGGTCGCCGCGGAGCTCGCGCGGCCGCTCGCCGGGGACCGCCGCGCCGGATTCTTCTCGGCCCGGTCCGGACGCATAGCACCCCTCCGAGCCGCGCTGCTCGACGCGCTGCCCGACGGGTCTCGAGTGATCCCGATGACCGATGCGGTCGATGCGGGACTTTTTGGGCCCCCACCCTTCCATCCGGAGATCCACGAGCGCCTCGGCGACCTGCTCGCCCTCGTGCCCAGTCCGGGGTCTCTCAGTTACCGGCTGCCCGGAATGGGAAAACCCAAGCGTTTCCTGTACGGCGCGCACGGGGGACTCGAGGCGGCCGAACTGGTCGTCCCTCTCGTCGCGGGCCCGCTCGCGGCGTTCGGGGCGGCGTCGGCACCCCCCGATTCGAAACGGTAAAGAGCGTCGCGACGCCGTTTCGATGTCGTGGCCGACCTTCGCCAGCCCATCGTCTCGCTGCTGGGCCATGTGGACCACGGAAAGACGACCCTGCTCGACCGGATCTCCGGGTCGATCCGGGCCCAGAGGGAAGCAGGAGGGATCACCCAGCACATCGGCGCGATCGAGGTGCCGAAGGAGAGCGTCCTCGCGCTCTGTGAAGGGATCCTCGACACCCAACGGTTCTCCGTCCCCGGACTGTTGTTCATCGACACGCCCGGACATCGCTCGTTCGAGACGATGCGGCGCCGGGGAGGCGCGCTCGCGGACCTTGCCATCCTCGTGGTCGACGTCCGAGAAGGCGCGATGCCGCAGACCCGCGAATCGGTCCAGATCCTCCGCCACGAGAAGACCCCGTTCGCCGTGGCCCTCACGAAGATCGACCTCATCGCCGGCTGGAAGAAGCCGGCGGGACCGATCTCCCTCGCCCAGCAGCTCAAGCGCTGCGGACCCGAGTTCGAGCGCGCCCTCGATGCCCGACTGTATGCCTTCGCCGAAGAGATGGACCGGATGGGGTTTTCCGTCGAACGCTACGACCGGGTGAGCGACTTCACGCGGAACATCGGGATCGCCCCGGTCTCCGCACGCAGCGGGGTCGGGATCGCGGAGCTGATCGCGCTTCTCGTCGGGCTCTCCCAACGATTCCTCCAGGCCGAGCTCGAGCTCGTCGACCAGGCCGGGGAAGGCACGATCCTCGAACGGAGCGACCAGCGAGGGATCGGTCCGGTCGGCAGCGTCATCGTCTATCGCGGCGCGGTCTCCGTCGGGGACGAACTGGTCGTGACGGGCCGCAGCGCGCCGTTCTCGACCAAGATCCGCGGGATCTACCGGCCCGCCCCCGTGGTGCGGGGGCGTGGAGGCAAACGGACCGTCCTCGACTCGGTACCGAGGGTCGAGGCCGCCGCAGGGGTCTACCTCGCGGCTCCCGGGATCGAGGATGCCCTTCCCGGCGGGCTCCTCAAGGTGGTCCGGACGGACGCAGAGCGAACGAGCGCCGAGGCGGACCTCGCCCAAGAAAGCCACCCCGTCGCCGACCTCGCCGAGTCGGGCGTCGCGCTGGCGGCCGATACACTCGGAGGGCTCGAGGCGCTTGCGTTCGAATGCCGTCAGGCGTCGATCCCGATCCACGAGGCCGGTGTCGGGCCCGTGGGCCGACCGACGGTCCTGAAGGTGGGGGCGGTCAAGGATCCCACCCATCGAGCCGTGCTTGCGTTCAACGTCCCGGTGCTTCCCGACGCCCTCCCCGAGGGTTCCGAATCCCCCGTCCGCGTGTTCCGGGGGGACGTGATGTATCGGGTCCTCGAGGAGTACGTGGCGTGGCGAGAGGAGAAGTCGACCGCCCTGAAGGCCCAGCGTCGGCTCCAACTCGTTCACCCGGCCAAGTTCGAAGTGCTCCGAGGGTTTGTGTTCCGTAGCTCCCACCCTGCGATCGTCGGGATCAAGGTGTTGGCCGGGACGCTGCGACCGGGAGTCCGGGTCATGCGACCGGACGGCGTCGGCGTGGGCCTGTTGAAGGCCCTGCAGAAGGACCAGGTCTCGGTGACCGAGGCGGGCGAATCGGACGAGCTCGCGGCGTCGATCGAGGGCGCGGTCGTGGGTCGCAACGTTCGGGAAGGCGACCAGCTCTACGTGGAGCTACCGGAGGGAGCGGCTCGCCTGCTCAAATCGGCCCCGCTCACGGACCGGGAGAAGGCGGTCCTGGACGAGGTGGTCCGGCTCCGTCGGCAGGAAAACCCGTTTTGGGGCCAGTAGGCCCATCCGACGGAATCCGTTCCCGCTCCACGGCCGGACGGCGAGATGCGTCCGCAGCGCCGGGCCGCCGGTAGACTCCGGACCGGAGGAACACGCCGAGGAAGAACGCCACGACCCCGACGGCACCCAGTGAGCCGAGCGCCCCGACGGTCGCGAGGGTCGCCCACACCGGGGCCGGCGTCGTCACTTCGGCGACGGATTCCGCGGTCGCCTGAAGGGAACCGACGGAGCCGCTTCGGTCGGTCCAGACCAGCAGGTAAGGAAAGGCGAGCGGTCCGTCCGCGCGAAAGTGCCCCGAGAGGTTTCCCGGCCAGGAGGCCAAGGGCGAGCCGCGCGCACAGGCGCTGGCGGCGCTGGCGCATCCCGGCACATCGTAAAGGACGACCCGGAACGGTCCGGTCGACTGCCAATCCAGGGTGAACGTGCCGGATGTGCTATTGGTCCCGACGAGCAGGGCCTCCCGGGTCTCGTTGGGACCGGACGCCGTCGACGGCACTTCGGTCGTGACGGTCCGGGTAGAGGGTGTGTTGGGCCAGAGGAAGAGGGAGGTAGCGCTCACGGCGGCGACGGCGAGGAACGCCACGCCGATGACGACGAGACCCGGCCGCACCGGAGCCGTGACGCTGCCGTCCCGAATAATCCTATCCCGGTCCGCGGTGCCGGGGAGATCCGGGGCCCCCGAAGCGACGACGCCCTAGCCGATCTCGGCAATCCGACCCCCGACCGGCGTCCCGATGCCGAGAGCAACCCTAAAGGGCCCCCCAGACATGCATGTTATACTGTGTCAGGGGCGGAGAGGGCCTCGGCCGGCCGGGCGGTGGTCTCCGGGATCGGCACGACCCCACTTTGCCCGAGCTGCGGGGGGCATCGCATCATCGACCCGATACGCTGCGAGGAGACCTGCGAGCAGTGTGGGATCGTGTTCGAGGGGTCCGAACTCATCGCCACGCCCCCGCTCGCCTCGACGACCCTTTCGGGGGAGGGCAGTGGCCGTGGGATCGGTCCGTATTCCAATCCCGTCAACCGACGGAGGACCCTCGGGTCCACGCTCTCGGGGTACCGCGACGGGCAGGGTCGCCCGCTCGACTGGCATGCCCGTTACACCTTTCAACACCTCAAGCGCGTGATGCACCGCCAGACCGCGCGCGCTGTCGAGGGGGTCCTCGACCGTTCACAGGCCCGATCGGAGATCGAGCTCGTCGGGCAGCGGATGGAGTTCCCCGCCGTGGTCATCGAGGAAGCCGAGCGGATCTACCGGGAATGCAAGGCCCGGGGGGTGTTCCGGGGCCGCAACCTGCCGTCGAGCGTGGGCGCGACCCTCTATGCGGCCTGCCGACGGTACTCGATCCCGCGTACCCTCGGCGAGATGGCGAGGGGGGCCGGGGCGAGCCGCTCGGAGGTCGGGCGGGTCTTCAAGCTCCTTCGTCGATCGGGAGGGATCGGAGTGCCGACGATCGCGGCGAGGGCGTTCCTCGCGCGGTACGCCGAGGAGCTCGCGCTCTCGCAGACCGTCCGTTCCAGCGTTGAGGAGATGCTCGAGGAGGTGGACCAGAGCCCGGAGGTGTCGGGTATCTCGGCCCACGGGTTGGTCGCGGCCCTCATCTATGTCGCTTCAGAGCGCTCCGGAGAGCGTCGATCCCGCGCCCAGGTCGCGCGCGTCAGCGCGGTGACGGAAGTTACCCTCCGATCCACGAGCCGGCTGCTCGAGAACCTGATCCCGCGGCCGGCCCCGCCGGGCCCCGCGTAGGGGCTGGCTTACTTCGTTAGGAAGTAGCCCGCCGCCTTCTCGCGCACCTTCCGGCGGGCAAATCCCTTCGTCTGAAGGTCCTGCAGGGCGTTCATGACCATCGTCTTGGGAAGCTTTGCCGATTGGGTGATCCGTTCGGCGGTACCCATCTTCTCTTCGTTCAGATAGCCGAGCTCCTTCATCGCCTTGTACACCTTTACCGCATTCCCGGAGAGCTCGTCCTCGATCGCCATCGCCTGCTTCCCGTCTCGTCGACGAGGTCCGGCTCTTAAGACGAGCGGGTCCGGAGCCGAGGCGGGCCTCTCGCCTCCCGTGACCCCGGGGGGGGACGCCGGGACGGACGGGACGCGCCATCGGCCGACCGCGAAGGGCCTATCCGCGTTCGCGCCCAGCCGACTTCGATGGCCCGAGGCCCGGTGCTACCCGTCCTTTGGGATCCGGCGTTTCGCTCGTATGACTTCGGTCCGAACCATCCGTTCCAGGAAGGGACCCGCGAGCTGGCGGTCCACTTGATGGAACGGTCAGGTCTGTTTCGGGATCCTGCTCGGGCCGCCCTCGTCTCCGGGATATCCCCGGCGGGGCGGACCGAGCTCGCGCGGTTTCACCAAGAGGAGTTTCTCGACCTGGTCGAACAAAGGTCCTCCGAAAAAGGCGCCCCCCCGCTCGACTCCGGCGACACACCGTCGTTCCCGGGATGCTACGAGGCGGCGGGACGGATCGTCAACGGCGCGCTCCGGGGTCTGGAGTCGATCGCCTCCGGACCGAGCCGACGAGCCTTCCATCCCGCCGGCGGCCTCCATCACGCCCACCCCGGTTCGGCGAGCGGATTCTGCATCTTCAACGACGTGGCGGTGGCCATCGCGTCGTTCGTCGGCCCCGGCCGCCCGTTCGGGAAGGTCGCCTACGTGGACATCGATGCGCACCATGGCGACGGCGTGATGTACGGATTCTATGGGAACGGCCGGGTCTTGGACATCGACGTGCACCAGGATGGGCGCACCCTGTTCCCCGGCACGGGCCGGATCGGGGAGTCCGGGACCGGGGACGGCGCCGGCCTGAAAGTGAATCTCCCCGTGCCCCCCGGCGCGGGCGACGAGGTGCTAGTCCCGACGCTTCACAGCGTGATGCCGACGATGTTTCGAACGTTCCGGCCGGACCTCATCATCCTCCAACACGGGGTCGATGGCCATGCCGGAGATCGCCTTGCCGGGCTGCGCTACGGTCCCGAGGGGTACGCCTCGGTCCTCCGCGAACTGGTAGGGCTCGCGGAGGAACTCTGTGGGGGCCGGATCCTCGTCACCGGCGGGGGCGGCTACGCACCCGCCCACGTCGCGCGAGTTCTCGCTCGGGCGGGCCTCCTCCTCGCCGGGTCGGATCGGGGGGACGGTCCGCTCCCCGGGTCGTGGCGCGCCGAATTCGAGCGGGAAACCGGCGAAGAGGCCCCAGTTTCGTGGACCGATCCGCCCGGCGCTCCGAAGCGACCGGGTGCCGGCGAGACCTCCCGATTCCTCGTCGAGGAGCTTTCGGAGGAGCTCGGGGTCGCGTTCCCCGCGCCGCCCTAGGCCTCGGCCCTCACCACGTCGGACGCCGGTCGCGGCCGGGGGACGCGTCGGGACGTCGCCGGCCGCTAGACGGACGTCGACCGGAACGGTCCCGCGGGGGCGGACCGCCGCGTCCCCGCCCGCGCGGGGGGCCACGGCCACCGCCACGAGGGCCCCGGAACATCTCGCGGCGTTCGGGGGCGGCCCGGTTGTAGGTGAAGCCGGGGATCGTTGCGCGCCGGATGGTGAACCCGATCAACTGCTCGATCCGCAGAAAGTCCTCTTCCTCCTCCGGCGCGACAAGGGTAAACGCATCCCCTAGCTTCTTCGCCCGAGCGGTCCGACCGACCCGGTGGATGTAGATGTCGGCCTCGTGGGGCACGTCGTAGTTGACCACGTGACTCACGCCCTCCACGTCGATCCCCCGCGCTGCGATGTCCGTCGCCACGAGGATCCGGCTACGGCCCTCGCGGAATCCCTCGAGCGCGCGGATCCGCTGGCCCTGGCTCCGGTCGCCGTGAATGATCGAGGCCGGCACGCCGGAGTGCTCGAGTTGGCGCGCGACCCGGTCGGCCCGGTGCTTCGTCCGGACGAAGACGAGCACGCTCGTCATCGTTTCGTCGTGCAGAAGCTCGACGAGGAGGTCGGTCTTCAGATGGGCCGGAACCGGCAGCGCGAGGTGGCTCACCCCGACGGCGGCCGCGGTCGTCGGCCCGACCTGGACCGTCTTCGGATCGACGAGGAAGTCCTTCGCGAGCCGAACGACCTCCGGCGGCATCGTGGCCGAGAAGAGCATCGTCTGGCGTTGTCGGGGAAGCTCGGAGAGGATCCGGCGAACGTCCGGGAGGAAGCCCATGTCGAGCATTCGGTCCGCCTCGTCGAGCACGACGATGCGGACGTCCTGGAATCGGACGTACCCGCGGGACATATGGTCGAGGAGGCGACCGGGCGTGGCTACGATGATCTCGGCCCCTCCCCGAAGCGCGCGCTCCTGGTCCCCCATCCCGACCCCTCCGTAGACGGCGGCGCCCCGCAGACGTGTGTGACGGCCGAGCTTGTGGAGGAAGTCCTCCGCCTGGATCGCGAGTTCCCGGGTCGGTGTGAGGGCGAGCGCCAGGATGCGGCCCGTCGGTTGATCGAGGAGTCGTTCCAGGATCGGAAGCAGGAACGCCGCGGTCTTGCCCGTACCGGTCTGCGCCGTTCCGATCAGGTCCCGCCCCCCGACCGCGTCGGGGATCGTCCGACGTTGGATCGGGGTCGGAGAACGATACCCGAGTTCACGGATCCCTTGGCGAATCTTCGGGTGGAGCGGCAGATCCTCGAAGGTCCCGCCCTCTTCTTGGGAGGTCGAGGGTGGGTTCGGTCGCTCGGCGTCGTTCATCAGATGGGGCGGACGTTCGAGGGTCCCGGCCTGGCGTCCCCAGTTTCGCCTAGGATAAGAGACCGGTCGTGGACTCCGGGTCCGGCCGCAGACCTCAGAGGACCCATCCGAGGGTAGGACGGTCGAGATACTCCCCGTCGGTGGCGCGGACGCCATCCCAGACCCGCTCGGCCGTCAGGGGTCCCCCCTCGCTCGGGTGAAGTCGCTCCAGCAGCTGGGCCCGGGCGAGGACGAGCGCGCCGAACCGTTCGAGGTCCGCCCCGACCTCCTCGAGTAGGGAACCGCCCCGATTCGTCCGGAGTCGTTCCGCCGCGGACCAGTACGTGAAGTCTCGTCGTAACAGGTACTCGAGGTACGACTCAAGGACGCGATTCCCGTCGGCGGTCACCGAAGGCGGTTGGTCGGGAGCCGGCCAGACCCCCAACGATCGAGGCGGCCCTCCCTTCTCCTCGACGGAGAGGACCTCCCAACCCGCCGGATGGTCTGCGATCGAGATCAACCCAAGGTCCGGGTCGAAGACCAGAGGCAGGTTCTCCACCCCACCGGAGCTGGGCGGCGGTGGTGGGGGCGGGAAGCCGGATCGAGCCAGGATCCGCAGATGCGGGCGAAGGGAATCGGAGATCTCCTCGGGGGTCGACCAGCTCCCTCGACGGCGGAGGCGACCCTCGAGGACCCTCCAACGGCGTGCGCACTCCGCGAGTCGATGCGCGTGAGGTTGGTGCTCGAACTCCTCGTGCGCCGCTTCGAGTTCTTCCGACAGGCCTGATGGCGGTAAGCGGAGGGAGGCCGCGTCCGTCGGATTCCCCCAGCCCGCCACTGTGACCCCCGGACAGGAGAGGACAACCGTCGCCTGGGCGCGGAATCCGAGGTGGACGGAAAGCGGGTACTCCCGACAGCAGAACGGGCGTGCTGGATAGGCTCGGCACTCGCATCGGGAAAGGAAGCCACACGCTCCCCCGTCACCCTGGCCCGCAACGAATCGCCACCCGTCTTCCCCCTCCAACCAGGGGACGTTCGGATCGAGCTGGATGAGCCGCTCGGCTTCCCTCGGGTCGGCGGCGGGAGTGGTGAAGCAGCAGAGGCCGCAGCCAGGGCGGCATCGAAAGGAGACGCCCTCGAGCAGGGACAAGTCGACTTCGGCCCACGCGTCCAAGGACGGAACGCACGCGCGCGGGGAATTGAAGGTCACGGAGGGCGTCACGGCCCACGAGATCTCGACGAGCGGGGAGCGGTCCACACGACGACGGCCCGCGCTCCGGGCCCCACCTCGACAGGATGGGATGGCTCGGGTCCCGGCTGCCTTCCGACCGGGGCGAGGGCGCGTCCCCCCGGACGTTAGGTCCGGACGATGAACTGGACTTCGCAACGGGCCCAGGCTCTCGGATTGGTCCACGGGTCCCCGGAATAAACTTCGCGGGACGAGCCGACCCGGCGGATCTTCTTCTCTCGCCTGCGCCAGCGCAGCCAGTCCTGCAATCCATGATAGACGAGGCGGGGCGAGACCTGATCGGGGTCGAAGGTGACGCTCGCGACCATCGTCGCCGGGAGCGTCCGCAGCCGGATCGGACCCTCGGGTCGGGCCGCTCCGAACACCTCCAGGCAGGCGAGGAAGCGGTCGTCGGCTCCGTGGACGAAGATCCATCGTCCGGACCGTACTCGACCTTTCTTGGCCCAGGCAGCCAGGGTCCTGAACTCGGTTCGCAGATGGTCGGGCTTCCACGGCCCCCGGCGGCTCAGGGAAGCGACCCGATACTTCGGACTCTTCTTCAGCTCAAAATCGACGACCATGGTTCCTCAGTACCAAGCCTCCCGTATAGCGGCTCGCGTGGCGGGCGTACCGCCACTCGGTCGGCCGGTTCCCCTACGTCGAGGTCGTGACGGTGAGATCGCTCGTCGCGATGAACTCCGTCGGCAGGCTCGGATCGGTCGCCTCGAAAACGACCTCCCAGGAACCGGAGCCGAAGAACACCTCGAAAGACCCGTTGTGAACGACCCCCGAGCTCCACTGCGATCCCGCGGTTCGTCCCGAGCCGTGGAACACGTTGTACGTGGACGGGTTCATCAGGTAGACCGCGACCCCGTCGCCGGAATCGAGGCTACCTGAGAGGGTCGCGCTCTTCGAGACGGAGACCGGGACGGCAAAGTACTCTCCGGCGGGGATCTCGATCCCGGTCCCGCTCTTCAACAAGACCTTCGGCTTCGGTCCAGAACCCCCGAACGAAACATAGGCCACAGCCCCCGCCACGATCAGGACCGTGGCGATCAGCACGACCCATCCTTTCCAGGCACCCGCGGAGCGAGTCGGCTGGACAGGGGGCGTGGCCGCGAATCCCGATCCGGTAGGTGCTCCCGACGAGGCGGGGCTCGGTCCTACGCCGGTCGGGTCGCCGACGACCGTCGGCGAATTCATCCCGGCCATGGGGCCGCTCATCGTGGTGGCGTATATTCCCTTTTCCGAAAATCGGGGTGCGGTCCACGACGGTTCATCGAGGGATCTTCGGCAGCGTGTCGAACGCGACCGGGACCCGCTCGGGGGCGCGGGTGGGGCGGCGGGCTCGGGCCGTGTGGGGGACGAGGAACATGTGGTAGGGGATCGGAAGGAGCAGAACGGCGCCGAGCCCGATGGTCAGCGCGGCCACGTCGTACGCGAAGGTGACACCGAAGGTGACGAACATCCAGCCGCCGAGGAGGGTCCCGAGCAATCCTCCGGCGCCGCCGATCGCATTGTACAGCCCGAGGGCGCGACCTCGGTTCGTCCTCCCGACGAGCCGCACCAGGAACAGGGTACTCGCGGTGCTGACGAATGCCCAGGAGACACCCATCAGGGCATTGAGCACGCTCACCCAACCCAGGAGCGCCGGGGACCCGAGTCCGAACAGGACGTAGGCCGGGCCCCACAGGAAAAGTAACAGCAGCACCACCCGCGCGCCGAGCGATTCGAGAAAGACGTTCTTCGGCGAATGGATCTCGACCGCCAGACCGGAATGGTAGAACAGCGCCGAGGACGCGGCGCTCGCTGCGAGGTAGGCGATGAAGACCCCCGCATCGGAGAACCGGGCCGTCTGCCAGAGGAAGACCGGGAACGGACCGTAGAACATGTCGAACCCGACGCACATGACCCCGAGGGCGGCCAGGAAGAGGACCTCCCGGCGGGGGATCCGCTCCGGGCCCCCCCGGGTCAGGTCGACGATGTTGAGCACGCGGCTTCGGAAGTGGCGGACCCGTTCGATGACGCCCCGGTGCAGGTTGACGAGGTCGGCGAGACTCCGCCGTTCGAGGCGGACCGCCGGCTCCTCGATCCAAACCCACGCGATCCCCGCCGCGAGAAGCGAGAGCGCCCCGGAGAGCACCAGCAGGCCGCGCATCGTCTCGACGACCGGCTGGTGGAGGCCGACGACGAACAGCCACAGGATGCCGATGGCGAGCCCGACGGTGCTACCGACACCGGAGATCAGCCCGAACATCCCGATGTCCTGGGGCCACCAGCGCTTCTGACGCGTCTCCAGAAGGAGCATCGTGCCGATCGGGGCGCTCGCCGCGGACGCCAATCCTTCGACCACATTCAGCCAGAAGTAGCTCATCAGCGTCGACGCGGCCGCGATGAGGACGATCGAGACGCCCGTCGCGAGGAACGACCCCACGAGGAAGAACTTGCGGTGCGCGACCCGGTCCGAGAGGTTGCCCCACAGGATCGTGAACGGGACCTGGCTCATCGCGCTCGCGGCGACGATGATCGTCACGACGAAGGCCGAGGCTCCGAACTCCTGCAGCGCCAGGAGCGGGATCAGCGGGGTGGCGATGCCGTCGGAGATGGCGAGGGGAAGGTAGGAGAAGAACCACAGGTCGCTCGTCGAGGGGCGGATGGGGGCCGGGGTCTTGATGTCCAACGACTCCCCCCTCCCGGTCGTGCGGAGGGTTCTGACGAGGGCGGTTGCCGATAAATCCTCGGTTCCGGCCGAAGGCGGTCCGGCCCGGACCGGTTCAGGTCGAGGCCGGGGAGACCCCGACCGATTTGAACAGGTCGAGCAGCTCGTCCTCGGTGACCCACTCCACCCTCAGGTAGTCTCTCAGAACCTCGTCGGAGACGCCCAGCCGACGGGCCTCCTCGACCGCGAAGCGGTACGCCTCGATCTCGGTGGGTCGCCGCACGTAGCTCTCCGATCGGTCGAACAGCTCCAGCCCCGCCTGTCGTTGTCGGATGTGGCAGAGCTCGTGGAAGATGTCGAGGTAGAGGATGAGGGCCGGGCTCTCCTTCAGGTGTTCGGCGCCGACGACGATGCAATCCGAACCGGGCGAGACGTGGGGTTTCCAGCGTCGGCGCATCGCCTTCGGTAGGGAGTGCGGGGCGACGTACATCCAGACGTCCTGCTCGACCACTTGAACGCAGGTCTCCTCGAACAGGCGGGTACGGGCGGCCGAATCCGGTTCGAGTCGCCCGGCCGCTTCGAGTCGGCCGAGATCGGGGAACGCGGCGAGAAGCGGGTGTCGTCCCGGCGGCAGCTCCCGCGTGATCGTGAACCCGGACGGCAGCTTGGCCTCCTTCTCCGATCGACGACGAGCAGCCATTCGGAGTCAGTATTGGCGAATCCCCTTAAGCGTGTCCGGGACCCCGTGGAACGGGCGCGGTTTCTTACGCCCGAGACGGGATAGGGGCGCGTGGTGCCGGCTCCCTCCACCCTGGCGGATGTCCGAGGCGTCTCCGTCGGTCAGGCCGAGTCGAGCGGGAACGGGAGCGGGGTCAGCGCGGTCGTCTTCGACTCTCCGTCCCCGACGGTGGTAGATGTGCGTGGGGGCGCCTCCGGAACCTACGACACCGCCTCTCTCGCCCTGGACGCCACCTTCGGGTATCGTCAGGCGATTTTCTTCTCGGGGGGCAGCCTCTACGGCCTCGACGCGGCGAGCGGGATCCGCAGAGCCATTCTCGAGCGAGGCGGGGGCGTCCGGGTGTTCGACAACCCGAACTTGATCGTCCCGATCTCCGGAGCGATACTCTTCGACCTCCCCGGGACGGCAGGTCGCCTTCCGAACTATGAGAGGCTCGGATACCGAGCGGCGAAGATCGCCTCCCGATCGCCGGTCACCATGGGGTCGGTCGGGGCGGGCGCCGGTGCGACGGTCGGTAAGTACCTGGGCCGGGAGCGGGCCGCTCGTGGAGGGATCGGGTCGGCGGCGTTCGAGCAACGCGGGCTCGGCCGGGTCGGCGCGCTCGTTGCCGTCAACTCCGTTGGCGCCGTACGCGACCCGGAATCGGGCGTGTTCGTTGAGGGTCCCCGGGATCGTACGGGTGCGGTCATCCCGCTCCATACCGTCCGAGGCTTCGGCAGTCGAATCGCCCGGCAGCGGGGAACCACCCTCGTTGCGGTGGTTACGGATGTCCCATTGGGCCGCGCCGCGCTCCAGCGATTGGCGGTCTACGCGCACGACGGCATGGCCCGGGCGGTCGATCCCGCCCACTCGGCAACCGACGGAGACGTCGTGTTTGTGTCGACTACGAACGACGTTCGATCCCGCCGCAGGGAGCCGTATCCGGGCGCTATCGTCGACCACCTGGGGGTCATCGTACAATGGCTCGTCGGCGGCGCCATCCTGCGCGCGGTCAAGGTCCCTTGGACGGAGGCGACGCCGCCGTCCGGCGCAAGGCGTTCCCTCGCAGACCGCGGATGAGGTCGGTTTTCGTCAGGATCCCCCGAAGCTCGCCCCGGTGAGCGACGAGGACCGCCGGGTACCGCGCAAACAGACCAGCGAGCAGGTCCGCGGGAAACGCCTCGTCGACCTGCGGATAGGCTTCCTCTTGCACCTCGCGCACGCGAGTGCGGCGGCCCTCCGGCCTCGCGAGGGCGCGCAGGATCCGGGCCTCCGAGATCGATCCGGTCACCCGGCCGTTCTCGATCACGGGCACCTGGGAGAACGCACCCCGCTCCATCGCCTGGGCTGCGGAGGCCAAGGTGGCAGAGCCTTCGGCGAACACGAGCGTTCGGTTCATCAGGTCCCCGGCGTGCAATCTGGGTGCCTCGACCCCCTCCCGTTCTTCGAGATAGTTGAGGATGAGTTGAACGAGGTCGTACGATGGGCGGATCTGACCTCGTTCGATTCGGGACAGGGTCGAATCGCTACGGCCCACCGCCTTCGCGATCTCGTTCAGCGGGATACCGAGCGCCGTACGCCGCTTGCGGATCTCGGACAGAGTGTCCATGCCTCGAACCGTGACCGTCGGGCGCTAATGGGAGTTGCGTGCTGAGCAGGGAACGGGGTCGGGGCCTTCTTGGTCGGTCTCCCGGCCCGGGGCAGCCGGTTCGGACGGGGCTCCGTGCGGATCGCCGTTCGGTCCACCCCCTCCAGTTCGATGGACCGGCCGGCAGCTTCGACCGAGTGTGGTCTAGCCAAGCGCTCGCCTGGCCGCGATCGTGGACCTCGACGGGCCCTCGTCGGATCCCAACCTCCTCCTCTCGGGTCATGGAGTCGGCGAAGGATCGAATGGGGTATCGAAATCTACAAAGCGCCCGTCGAGGTATGTCTGATGAGTACTACTGTGACAGCCCCCCCCAGGCGTATCGCCTGGATCATCGCACCCCCCGAAATCTGCTGTCTATGCAAGGAGCCCCTCACGCAACCCGATGAAACGAGCTCGTGGAATGGGAATCCGGCGCACCGGGATTGCGTGCGAATTCATCTCCTGCAACGCGACCCCGCCTTCCGCGAGGGGGGAGGGGGCGAGGAGGCGACGGAGGAGACTTCGGAGCCTTCTGAAGGGGGGCTGTCGCGGGATGACGACGAGTCTGACTTCGGCTGATCGGAACGTCGGTCCGGCGTAACGAGCCTCCGAGTGGGCCCCGTTGGAAGGGGGAGCCGATCGGCCCCGCCAGAATCTCTATATGCAGAACGACCGTCCGATTCTACGACGGGGGTTCCACAATGCCAGAGGTCGTCATCACCTGCGATTGGACGATGATGAGCAACCATCACGGGAAGGAGTTCCTGGGCTTCGGCACCACCACGCCGGCCTACATCTTTCCCGAGCGGGTCTACCAAAGGCTGTTCTTCCCGACCATGGAGACGGACGAGAACGGGTATCCTCGCGAGGCACCCTACGGGATGCGGAAGATTGAGGCGTCGCTGATCGACGCCGGATTCGACGCCCGGATCGTCCACCCGAGCTTCCTCGACCGGTACATGCCCGGGAAGGCGAAGGTGCTGCTGGTCTCCGGCCACGACTACTTCGGCCTGAACCCGCCGTCCTCGACGTTTGGTGGCGTGATGCACAAGGAACCGCTCAACAGCGTGAACTTCAAGCGGATGCTTCGCCAGCCGCACGTGCTCGAGGCCCGAAAACAGGGTATGAAGCTCATCGCGGGCGGTCCGTGCGCCTGGCAGCTCGCGCCAGCGACCCGGCAGAAGCTACCGTGGGTCGGGGAGTTCGTCGAATCGATCGGCGGCGTCGACTCCGTGGTCGAAGGCGAGTCGGACCTCTTTGTCCGTGAGATCGTCCGAAAGGCGCTCAACGACGAGTACCTCCCGCCTCACGTCGTGCTGACCCCCAAGGAATCTCCGAAGGTCGAAGAGATCTCCTCGATCAAGTATCCGAGCGTCAACGGCCTGATCGAGATCGGACGCGGATGCTGCCGGGGCTGCTCGTTCTGCTCCGTGACCACCCGCCCGACCCGCTGGTACCCGCTCGAGAAGGTCGAAGAGGAGCTCAAGGTCAATGCGAAAATCGGGATCAAGAAGGGGCTGCTTCACTCCGACGACGTGTATTTCTACGGCAGTCCGAACGTGATGCCCCGGGAAGAGAAGCTCCTCCCCCTCCTCGCGCTCGCGAAGCGATACTACGATCAAGTGGGTTGGAGCCACGTCGCGATCGCCTCGCTGATGACCAAACCGAAGCTCCTCGGGAAGTGCGCCGAGGTGCTCATCGACGAGAAGCAGTCCTGGTGGGGCGTCGAGGTCGGCGTGGAGACGGGCAGCCCCCGGATGATCACCGCGGCGATGCCGGGCAAGGTCGCTCCCTTCAAGGCCTCCCAATGGCCGGAACTCGTGGTGCAGGCCGCCGGCCTGATGAACGACAACAAGGTCTTCCCCGCCTGCACGTTCATCGTCGGCCTTCCCCAGGAGACCGAGGACGACGTCCTGAAGACGATCGAACTCATCGACGACCTCTGGGATTTCAAGGCGATCCTCGTGCCGATGTTCTTCGTTCCGCTGGGCCACCTGAAGAACACGGATTGGTTCCGGCGGGACCGGCTCTCCGAGGTCCAACAGGAACTGTTCAAGCGCGCGCTCAGCCACGGGCTACGCCAGTCAAAGGGCCTCCTGCGCGACTTCTTCGACTGGGAGACCGGCCACCCCACCGCCTATCGGGCGACGTTCCGCGGCTTCATCACCTTCCTCGATGTGATCGCAAAGAGCCAGGGTCTGTGGAGTCCCCCCCGCAAGGCGCCGGCCGGTCGTCTCGAGAGCCCGCTCGCTCATCCGGAACGGATCCCGATCCCGACGATACCGATGCGAGAATAGCCTCGCGCGCGTTACTCGGAGTCCCCCGGCGAAGCCTCGTCGGGGATCGGCCTAGCGCGGTCGCCGAGTTCCCGGTGTCCGCGTCGACGCTCGAACGTCGATAGGGTCGACGAACCCCCCCCCACTCCGACCACGTCCATCGAGACCTCCTCGCCGTTCCCGTCGTAGGCGCGCCACTGGCCGGGTCCGAACGGGTACCCGAGGATGAAGTGCCGCCGGCCCCAATGCCGGAAGAGCCGGACGTCGGCCTCGGACGGGTGCAGGGCGCCCGACGGATGCGAGTGCACGGTGCCGGCCGTGCCGAGGTCGACGGGCATCATGTACAGCTGGAAGTTTGCGTGGCGGTGGCCCGCCGTCGTCCCGGGAAGCAAGAGGAGCTCCGAGATCGTTCCGGGCGAGTCGGCGCGCAGGATTCCACCGAATTCGTTCGGATACGCCGAGGCGGCACAGGCGAGCGCCGAGTCCAGGCAGCGCCGAGTGATGGCCTTAGGGGTGACCCCGATCCGCGCCCGGCTCGCGTTCTTACGGCGTGGGCGGAAGATCGGCATCCAACGCCTCCGGACCCTGGGCGGGCTGGTTCCACGGAAGGATCTGCTTTCCCTGGAGGCGCCGGAAGAAGCTTCCTCCCAAGCGGATGAACGAGCTCCGCCGGGGGGACCGATAGACCGTCACGGTCGCCCCACCCGCGACCGGGCGCTCCTCCTGACCATCCACCACGACCACCCCGTCCTTCCCCTCCTGGACGAGTCGGACCCCGACGATGCGGAGCGGATCGATGAGGACCGCCCGCTGGGTGGATTGGAACGGCGCGAGGGCGGCGACGAGGATCCCTTCGATCGACGGGTCCACGATCGGGCCGAGCGCCGAAAGGGCGTACGAGGTCGACCCGGTCGACGTCGCCACGATCACGCCGTCAGCCCGCAGCCGCCCGACCGGCCTCCGGTCGACGAGGATCTCGAACAGGCGCATCTTCGCGACCTGGCCCGTGTGGACCACCACCTCGTTCGTCGCGTCCGGCAGCGGGACTCGTCCGATCGAGGAAGCGAGCTTCATCCGGTCCTCGACGTGATAGGCGCCCCGGAGCAGCCGCTCGACCGCCCCCTCGAACGCCTTGGGGTTCTCCCCGTCGATCTCGGCGAGGAAGCCGACGGTGCCGGCGTTGATGGGCAGGATCGGGATGCGAGATCGTTGCAGGGTGTACAGGATCGTCCCGTCCCCCCCCAACACGACGAGGGCGTCGGCGTCGAGCTCTTCTAGGGGTACGCTCGGCCCCACCGTGCCGAGCGCCGCCCGGGTCTCAGCGGTCAGCACGATCTCGGCCCGGGACCCGATCAGGTCGATCGCGCGCCGCGCGAGCGTCACCGCGAGCGGCTTGTTCGGGTTCGCCGCGATCCCGATCTTCAGAGGTATCCCTCCGAATGGGCCTTCGAGGCGAACGTCGCGTCCCCCCAGGCGAAGACGCTCGTCCGCTCGTCGAGATGCAGGGGCACCCGGTCCACCGGCTTCCCGAGCGCGTCGGTGGCCCCGCCGCCGGCCTCGAGCAGGATCCGGTATCCTGCAGCGATGTCGGTGACCCGCAGGTTGCTCGTCGGTGGGTCGTTCTCGAAGAAGTAGGCGTCGGCCGCCCCCTCGGCGATCAGGGCCATCTCATACGACGCGCAGCCCAGCGATCGGATCCGCCGGCCCTTCGCGGCCCAGGTGGCGGACCGCGGAGACGCGTGGCGGCCGAGGTTGAGAAGGAAGAGCTCGGTTCGAGGGTCCCACGCGCGGGGGTGGATCCGATGGCCGTCCCGGAACGCTCCCTCCCCCCGCACCCCCCAGAAGGTGTGGCCCCGGTAGAGGTCGTGGACCACGCCGATGTCGACCCCTGCGAGGTTCTTCGAACCGAGGGCAAGGGAGACCGTGGCGAACGGCACGCCGCGCAGCGCGTTGTGGCTTCCGTCAACCGGGTCGAGCACGAGCGTGCGCCGCCCTCCGCGCCGAACGAGGCCGGCCTCCTCGCTGAGGACGTCCCAATCGACCCCCTCCGCCTCGAGGGAGGAGAACACCTGGGCCTCGGCGGCCCGGTCGATCTCCTCGGTGGGACTTCCGAACGCACCCATTCCGACGATCGTCCCGCGGCTCGGGGACCGACGGGACTGGTTGACCGCGCGGTGAACGGCGTACGCAATCCGGAAGAGAACGTCAAGCTCACCGGGTTCCCCCTCCGTCACGTCCGGAGGACCCCGGCCCCGACTATAACGACGTGCGGAGTCGTCGTCGCACTCGGGCGGACCGAGGTGTTAAATCGACCGCCCAGCTCGCGCGCGGGATGGAACTGCAATTCCTCGGCGGCGCTTCCGAGATCGGCTCGCTCGGACTCGTGGTCCGGGACCAGGGACGGACGATCCTGTTCGACTACGGGATCACCCCCAGCGACCCGCCGTCGTACCCGAGACCGCTCCCATCGACGATCGACGCGGCCTTCATCTCGCACGCGCACCTCGACCACACGGGCATGAGCCCGATCGTCAGCCGCCTTCCGAAGACGCGCATCGTGGCCACGGCCGTCACGACCGCGGTCACGGACCTGCTCGCGCGCGACAATCTCAAGGTCGCCCGCCTGGAAGGGTACCTTCCGCCCTACACCTCGGACGACATCCAGACGCTGCGAAGCCGCTTCACCGAGACCGACCCGGGCGGGTCCGTTCGCCACCACGGCATCGAGGTGGACGTGGCGCCGGCGGGGCACATCCCGGGCGCGGCGATGTTCCGATATCGGGGCGCCAAGGACCTCATCTTTTCCGGGGACGTGCTTTTGCAGGCCACCCACCTCGTCCCCGCGGCCGAGCCTCCGAAGGGCGACGTGCTCGTGATGGAATCGACCTACGCCGGCCGGGAGCATCCGGACCGAAAGGTGACCGAGAGGGAGTTCCGGGAGAAGGTCGCCGAGACGGTGGCGCGCGGCGGGCAGGCGATCGTTCCTGCGTTCGCGGTCGGGCGCGCTCAGGAGGTCCTGCTCGCGTTGCAGGGCACCGGGCACGACATCTGGCTCGACGGCATGGCGAAGAAGGTCAACTCGATCTACCTCAACCACCCCCGATACCTCGCCGACTCGCGGCGCTTCCGCCGGGCCGTCGAATCCGTCCACACTGTGGCCAGCTCGGAGGAGCGTCGCCATGCGGCCCGAGAAGGCGAGGTGATCATCACCACCGGTGGGATGCTCGATGGGGGGCCCGTCCTCACGTACATCGCCGAACACTACAAGGACCCGCGCAGCTCGATCCTACTGACCGGATTCCAGGTCGACGGCTCGAACGGGCGCCAGCTCATCGACCAGGGAACGATCACCGTGGATGGGGTGACGATCCGACCGGAGTGCGAGGTCCTGAAGTTCGACTTCTCGGCGCACGCCGGCCACTCGGACCTGATCCGGATCGTCCGCGATACGGGAGCGAAGACCCTCGTCTTGATGCATGGGGACCAGCGCGAAGCGCTTGCCGACGCGCTGCGCGGCGAGCTCGACGTGGTCCTTCCTGAGAACGGCCACCGCTTCGAAGTCTGACCGGATCGAGGGGAGCCTCGGCCCGCGCCGCGGGCCGGCCCCCCGTCGACTCACCCGGGCTCGATCGCTCGGTGTCCCCCGCGCCCCCGGGCGTTCCGTCAGGAACGGCCGGGGGGCTCAACGATGAACTCGTCCCCTTCGACGGGCGGGGGGGGAGTACGGGCCGGCTGGGCCTCCCGGATCGCCCGGGCGATCTCTTCGACGAGCCGTTCGATCCCCTCTCCGGTGGTCGCCGAAACGGTGAGGCGTTGATTCCCCCGTTTCGTCAGGTCAGATTTCGTTTCCACTTCGATGATCCGCACCGCCGGCAGCTCGTCTTTCCATCGGGCGAGCAGGCGTTCCTGCTCCTCCAACGAGTACCCGCATGACTCCGACGGGTCGAGGACGAACAGGACGACCGTGGCCGCATGAGAGACGGCGGTTTCCGCCTCGGCCTCGGCCGGATTGCCCCGGCGCGTTCGATTGAGGACGCCGGGAGTGTCCACGACCTGCAATCGGTCGAACCCGAGGTCGGCGTGACCCACCTCAAGGGCGACCGTGGTGAAGGGGTAGGGGGCGATCTTCGGTCGAGCGGGGGACAGACGGGCGACGAGCGAGGACTTCCCGACGTTGGGGAACCCGGCGACCGCGAGCACGGGGGCGTCGGGGTCGAGGTGCGGGTGGTTCCGACGGAATCGGGCCACCTCACCAAGGAACGCAAGGTCCGGGTCGACCTCCCGAGTGAAGCTCGCAAGCCTTCCGTAGAATCTCCGAACCGATTCACCGAAGGCCTCCCGGGTCGATGCCTTTCGGAGGAGTCGCTGCTCCTCGGCGGTCAGTCCTCGGATCCGCTCGACGGCTCGGAGGACTCGGCGGGCCGACCGGTCGAAGGAGCCGCGACCGAACCGGCGGTCGAGCATGGCATGGTCAAAATCGGTCAGCTCCGGCTTCGTGGCGGTCTGTATCGACAGGCGCAGGTGGCGCACGACGATCGCAGAGGACCGGACGATCTTGAGGAGGGCTCGACGACGGGCCCGGTCGAGGGGCGTGTCCCCGTGGGCCGTCGCCTTGTACGCCGTGTGAAACGCCGTATCGAGGATCGCCGAGGACGGGGGCGTTCCGGGGCGGGCGCCTCCGGCGGCGCCGCGATCCTCTCGGCCCCTGCGCGTCGGCATGCCCGGCTCGCCACGAGGGGCGGCGTGAAAAGGGTGCCGTGAAGGGGCGCCGCGGCTCGACGTGTCCGGACCCGTTGCGAGCGGGCGCGAACGATTTAAGCCGCGCCCGGCTCGCGCGGCACTCGGGGTCACCACGTGCCTCGCTGGATTCCCGATACCTCAGAGGACGAAGCCGAGCTGCTGAAGGCGGCGGGATTCGCCTCGTTCGAGGAGTTGTTCGCCGACATTCCACGGCGTGTCCGCATGGGGAAGCTCGGCGTCGGGGAGGCGAAGGAAGAGCTCGACGTCGTCCAGGCGATCGACAAGATCCTCGACCGCAACAAGCCGTACTCGAAGTTTTCGACCTTCCTCGGAGGGCGGATGCCGGTCCGATACATTCCGGCCGCGGTCGACGCGATCCTCTCGCGCAGTGAGTTCTACACCTCCTATACCCCGTACCAACCCGAGGCGAGCCAGGGGATGCTCCAGTCGCTGTTCGAGTTCCAGAGCCTCGTGGTCGAGCTCACGGGGATGGATGTCGCAAACGCCTCCCTCTACGACGGGGCGACGGCCGCGGGCGAGGCGCTGCTATTGTGCCGTCGCCTCCACGAGGGCCATCGCTTCCTCATCCCCGCGAGCCTGCCGTGGGAGGAGAAGAGCGTCCTCGCCAACTACGCCATCGGCCATCCGATCCGGATCGAGGAGATCCCGTTCGATGATCGGACCGGCCGGATGGACCTAGGGACGGTTCGAGCGGCGGTGGCTTCGGGCGATGTCTTCGGGGCGCTTGCCGACGTTCCGAACGGCTTCGGCCACGTCGACGAGGGAGTCCTCGATCTCAAGGGGATCCTCGGAGAGATCCCGCTCGCCGTGTCGGCCGACCCGTTGGCACTGTCCGTCCTCAGGCCGCCCGGGGATTGGGGCGCTGACGTGGTCGTCGGGGAAGGGCAGGGGTTCGGCCAACCGCCCTCGTTCGGAGGCCCTCTTCTCGGGCTGTTCGCCTGCCGTCGGGAGCACGTCCGCTACGCGCCCGGGCGCATCGTCGGAGGGACCAAGGACGCGGAGGGTCGTCGAGCCTTCACGCTCACCCTTCAGACCCGGGAGCAACACATCCGCCGATCCCGGGCCACGTCGAACATCTGCACTAACCAGTCGCTGCTAGCCCTCGCGTTCGTCGTCTACGCCTCCTCCGTCGGACCGAAAGGACTCGCGGAGTTGCAGGGACGGCTCGCCGAAAAGGCCCGGACCTTGGCCTCCGCGCTCGGTGGGATCGAGGGGCTCGCCGCGCCCCGGTTCGATGCGCCGTACCTCTCCGAATTCACAGTCGGGCTCTCGAGCGGCTCCGCCGTGGACTTCCTGCGGCGGCTTCGAGCTCGCAAGGTCCTCGGTGGCCATCCCCTCGCCGACCCGCGTCCGGCCCACGGCGGCCGGATGGAGGGCTGGTTCCTTACCGCCGCCACCGAGATGACGACGGACAAGGACATCCAGAAATTCGCGAAGGCCGCCCGTGGCGCGGTCGTTCACCACCCGGGGGGGCCGTGACGTTTCGGCAGGCACGATACGACGAGCCTCTCCTATGGGACATCCGACGGACCTCCCCAGAGGGAAACCCCCCGGCCGTCGCTATTCCGGGGATTCCCGAGCGGTTCCGTCGGCAACGCCTCATTGCCTGGCCCGAGCTTTCGGAGCTCGAGCTGATCCGGCATTTCACGCGTCTCTCGCAGATGAACTTCGGGATCAACACCTCCTCCTACCCCCTCGGGTCGTGCACGATGAAGTACAACCCTGCGGTCTCCGAACAGCTCGCCCGGCGACGCGGTGCCGCCGAGGTGCATCCGTACCAGCCCGAGGAGACCGTCCAGGGTTCGCTCGAGGTGATCTGGCGGCTGGAACGGGGGCTCCAACGGGTCACGGGTCTTCCTGAGGTCTCGCTCCAGGCGGCCGCCGGAGCTCACGGGGAGTACTCCGCGCTGCTGATGATTCGCGCTTACTTCCGGGACCGCGGAGAGCTGGACCGGAGGACCGAGGTGCTCCTACCGGATACCGCCCACGGGACGAACCCCGCCTCCGCGGCCATGGCCGGTTTCACCGCGCGAGAGATTCCGTCGAAGGAGGGGTGCGTCGACGTCGCGGCGCTCCGTGCCGCCGTCTCGGACCGGACCGCCGCGTTCATGCTGACGAATCCGAACACCACCGGGCTCTTCGAGAGCGAGATCGACGAGATCGCGAAAGCGATCCACGGGGCCGGCGGTCTGCTCTACTACGATGGCGCGAACCTGAACGCCATCCTCGCCGTGACGAACCCCGGGCGGATGGGCTTCGACGTAGCTCATCTGAACCTCCACAAGACGTTCGCCACGCCCCACGGTGGGGGAGGTCCGGGCGCGGGGGTGCTCGCCGCGGGGGAACGATTGGCCCCCTACCTGCCCGTGCCGAGGGTGGTCAAGGTCGGCCGGAAGTTCCGCTTGGACTACGACCGACCGAAATCGATCGGGAAGATCAAGACCGCCTACGGCAACTTCGGCCTCGACCTACGGGCCTACGCCTACTTGCTGTACCACGGCGAGGAGGGGTTGAAGCACATCTCCCGTCGGGCGGTCCTGAACTCGAACTACCTTGCCCGCGCGCTCTCGCAGACCCTGCCGAGGCCGTTCCGCTCCCTCGTGAAGCACGAATTCCTCCTGTCGGGCGCCCCGCTCAAGGCGAGGGGCGCTCGGACGCTCGACCTCGCCAAACGATTGCTCGACGAAGGGATCCACGCCCCGACCATCTACTTCCCGGCCCTCGTCGACGAGGCGCTGATGATCGAGATGCCCGAGACCGAGAGCCGCCACGACCTGGACCGGTTCGTCGAGGCGTTCCAGAGGGCGGCGACAGACACCACGCAGAACCTACACGCCGCACCTCGACATACTTCCGTTCGGCGTGTCGACGAGGTCCTGGCGGCCCGGGAACTGCGCCTGTCGTGGCGGGACCTTCGGGAACCCCCGACGGCGCCCACCTCGCCCCCGCGACCGCCGGGTTCCCCGGCCCTGCCGGAAGGTCCCGTCGGCTCCCCGGCTCCCTCCAGCGGCTCCCCTCGGTGATCCATGCCCTCTTCGACTCTGCCCGGACCCGTGCCCCAGTCCCCCGGAGGACGGGGCTTCTGCCTGTGGCTCACCGGACTCCCGAGCGCCGGGAAGACGACGATCGCGCGGGAACTCCTTCCGCGCCTGAGGGGGCGGGGCCTCCACGTCGAGCTCCTCGACGGAGACGAGGTCCGGCAGGGACTGTCGGCCGACCTCGGTTTCGACCGCGTCTCGCGAGAGACCCACGCCGCCCGGGTGAGCTTCGTGGCGAAGCTCCTCGCCCGAAACGAGGTCGTGGCGATCGTCGCTCTCATCTCGCCGTACCGGTCCTCCCGGGCCAAGGCGAGGGCGGAGATAGGCCACTTCGTCGAGGTCTACGTGGACACGCCGCTCCCGCTCTGCGAAGAACGGGACGTCAAGGGCCTGTACAAGAAGGCCCGCTCGGGCGCGATCACGGGCATGACCGGGGTCGATGACCCGTACGAGCCTCCGGATCATCCGGAGATCGTCGTCCATACGACCGGCCGGACTCCCGGGGAGGAGGCCGATTTCGTCATCGCGGAGCTCCAGCGCCTCGGTCGGCTCGCCGGATCTCCCAGCTAGGCCCCCCGCGGCGGTGGCCCCGGTTCCGGGCCGACGGGGTCCGCGGGTCAGGATTCCAAGAGGACGTTCGGTTGCCGGAGGACCTTCGCCACCTCGGGCCGAAGCAGCTCGGTCGGGGGATCGATCCCCTCGGCCAGCGCCTTGCGGATCCGGGTCTGGCTCGTGTCCAATCGGTCGGTCGCCGGATGAGGGCAGGTCTTCTTCGTCGCCATCCAGCCGCACGAACGGCAGTAGAAGGTTTCCTCGTAGCGAAGGGGTTGGATGCCGATCGGGTACTCGTCGAAGATCCGATGGGCCGCATACGGGTCGTAGTAGGTTCCCACCCCGGCCTGGTCTCGGCCTACGATGTAGTGGGAACAGCCGAAGTTCTTCCGGACGATGGCGAGGAACAGCGCCGCCTTCGGACCGGCATATCGCATCGTGATCGACAACGACGCGAGCATCACGCGGTCCGAAGGATGGTAGTGCCGAACCAGCGCCTCGTAGGCCTGCAGGATGATCTCCGGTCGGTAGTCCCCCTTCTTCAGGCGGCCGACGACCGGTTGGATGAAGAGGGCGTCGACGTCCTCACGTTCGAGGGTCAGGCGCTGAAGGTACTCGTGGGCGGTATGGGGGGGATTCCGGCACTGATACGCGGCGACGTTTTTCCAACCGCGTCGCTCGAACGCCGCCCTCGATTCTGAGGGAGAGAGTTCGAGCGGACCGGTAGGGAGGTCGAGGCGTCGGAGGAGGTCGATCCGCCCTCCGAGGGCCACCTCCCCGGCGGCCTGAAGGTCCGCGACGTTGGGATGGGCGGGATCGGTGGTCCCGTAGGTGGTCCGCGCCACGGCCGTCCGGTCGTAGGGAAATTTCTCCTCTAGTTGGAGCACGGCGAAAGGCCTCTCCGACGCGTCCAAGAGGGCGATCGAATCGCCGGCCCTCGCGGAAGCCACGACCTTGTCGTTCTCCCGACCGGCTGGGGCGAGGAGGATCGGGATCGACCACGGCAACTCGTTCGGAAGTCGGCCGGTCGAGAGCACCGAATCCAGGGTGGTCCGGTTCATGAAACCCTCGAGGGGACTGTAGGCGCCGAGGCCGATCTTCTCGGCATCGTAGATCGCGTCGACGCCCGGGTGCAGCCGCATCATGTCGTCCAATTCCGCCTCCCGTCGCGCTCGATCGGGGTCCGAGAGGAGCCGGCTGACGAGGCGCCCGCCGTGGGGCCGAGGGATCATGGGCGACCTCGGCTGCCGATCGGTTCGGACGTTCCCGAGCCGATCCTCCCCGAGGCAGTTGCTCTTGGAATGGGCGCCATGTGCTGGGGCCTACGCGGTCGGCGGTAAAGCAGTTCGTTCCATGGCGGTTTGGACCTCTCGGGCCTACCGAGGGGTGGGCACGGAACTCGGGTCCCCCGACGCAGTCAGCTCTCGGGAGATCGGACACTCCGAGCCGCTCAGTCCACTTCCGACGGGATCGAGCGGGACCGTGTCCCCCGATAGGCGCGATTCCAGCCACTGGACGACCGGTCCGAAATCCTCGAATGGGTGGCTTGGGATGCCGCGGGCCCGGCAGTATTCGTGCAGACGCCCGCGGGCGAACACCACGTCCGCTACCTCCGCCGCGTACCGATCGGTACCTCCGTCGCCGATGAACACGGCCGTGCGATCCGGCTCCGAGCGTACGGCCTGGGCCTTGCATATCCCGCAGAGACGGCAGGTGGCGTGCCCGTACGGGTGGGCGATCCCGAGTTGGCCCTGAGGGGTTCGAGTGAGTGAATCCGACCGGAACGGCCATCGGATCCCCTTGCGCTCCAGGACGGGACGAATGTAGAAGTCCACCCCACCGGAAAGAACGGTGGTGGGGACGCCCTTCCGATCGAGCAGGGCGATGAGTTCCCGGGCCCCCGGACGGAGCGGGGCATGCTCGCAGGCATACTCGATCATCTCGTCGAGACGGTCGAGCGGCAAGATCGCGATCTCCCTCTCCCAGGCCTCCCGGAGCGTGATCGCCCCTCGATGGAGGAGCTCATCGACCTCGTGGGCCACCACGGTGCCATTCTGACCGAATCGGCCGACCAGCTCCACTGCGACGTTGGGAACCACGAGGGTGCCGTCGAAGTCGATCCAGACATGAAGGGGGCGATGGGCCGGGCTTCGCTTCCACCGAGCATCGGTATCCGACGTCGGACGGAGTTCCTCCGAGCCGGATCGGTCGCGAGCCCGCATCTCACCCTCCGGCGATCCGACGACCCACGAGGAAATTGACGGCCTGCGAGAGCGGGGGCAGCGCGGCGTACAGGATCTGGGAACCGAGGAGCCCAGGGTGGGAGGTCCCGTACCGATGGAGCTCCCCCCCCAGGTCCCGAAGAGCTTCCGCTCTTCCCAGGCTGCCCTGGGCCATCCGAGCGAAGTGGTCGAGACTCCGGTACTTCGCTTCCAGGCGCTCGTGCCACCAGGGATTCGACACCGGATCGGTCATTCGGAGCATATGATCCGTCGCCCGGGCGAATCCGCCCATCGTTTCGGCGTACTTCATGAGATATGCGTGGAACGAGGCGTCCGTCGATCGGGACATGTTGTCGACATGTACCCGAAGCCGAGTGAGGGGCCGGTACTCGATCTGCAGGTCCATTCCCGAAAGGAACCCGCAGGTGAGCATGAACGTGTCCACCGAGGAAGGCAAGTCGGCGAGCTCCACTTGGAATCGGCGGAGGATCGCAGTCCGAATGGTAATGGTACTGTCGCTTCCCGGATTCGCTTCGACGAAGCGGTCCAACTCGAGGGACGAAGACTCGGGTCCCACGCGAAACTCCGCCCCGGCGTTCCGCTCGAACCGGCCCACCGCGGTGAACCGATCCCGGGTGCCGGCGATCGATCGATTCCGCTCATCGACGACCGTGTAACTCGTCGCGTGGAAGCCGAGCTTCGGGTCCGTCGTGAATCGCTCGCGCACGATCCGTAGTCGATCCGGCTCCCACAGGTCGTCGTCGTTGAGCAGGGCCACGACCTCTCCCTGCGCGCGGTCCAGCGCGGCCTTGAGATGGATCCCGAGCGGCTTCTCCGTTCGGAATAGGCCGACCAGTCCGTTCTCTCGGATCCGGCGGTCGCTCTCCTCGTCGGCGAAGTTCTTGACAACGATGACCTCGTATTGCGCCCGCGGCAGGGTCTGCCCCAACACCGAGTCGATGGCCTGGGGGAGGAACCGGGGCCGACTGTAGGCCGTGATCACGACCGAAAAGTACGGCCGACTCGTGGGCGGAGAGGCGAGATCAGATCCTCCCGGGGGTGCCGGTCGGGTGCCCCCGTGCCATCCGTTCGTGCGGCGAGGCTCCGTATCGCTCTCTGTCGCTCCCCCTCCATCCTCCGCGGGCGGCCCGCCGGGTTCGTCCACGAGACTACAGAAGGGTCCGGAACATCTGAAAAAGCTCTTTGGGGACCGAGGAGAAGAGGTCCGTGGCCACGACATCGGGATTGTTTCTTAGGTCCCGCTTCAAGACCCAACCCACCCACCGCGGAAAGCCGAAGACCCCCCGGATCGCCATCCGCTGACTCTCCCGGCGGAGCTCCGCACCGCCCAAGACCATGCCGAGAGCGCGGTCCAGTTCCTCCCGGGTTGGCCTGAGTCCCAAGAACTCGATCAGGCGGCCCACGGTTGGGCTGGGCTCCCGAAGAAGGGTGGGATAATCGACCTCGATCACGGGGAACGACCGCAGTCGCTCCTTGAGCTCGGCCAAGCGCTGCTCGTACACGTCGAACAGCTCCGCAATGTCCGAGTCCTGGGAGGTAGAGCGCTTTCGGAGCGAGGCGAGCACCTCCTCCTTCGGGCGACGGACCATGACGAAGTAGGGGGACCGAAGGAGTGGGAGGAAGACCTCGAGCGTGAGCACCGTCCACGGGTCCTTCCATCCCCACATCTCTGCCTCGTGGCGGCGGATCAGCGCCCTCGCCTCCGCCTCGAACTGTGCCGAGCGGGCAGCTACGTCCTCCCAGCGGGGGGGACCGCGGATCCCGGTCGCATCTCCACCGAGGATGCGATAGTCGAGGGAGACGAACTCCGCATTCTCAAAATGGCCGGTCGGATTGGACCAATGCCGCCCAACCCACGCCTCACCCTCGGCGCGGGCCCCCATGTTCACGCCGAGGGCGTGCAGGATCCCTGCGACGAGGGAGGTACCCGACCGGTGCATCCCAAGGACCACGACAGTCTTCTTGACGGCCGTGGACGAGGTCACGTGGCTCCCCCCGTACCTTCCGGGGCAGCGCCGTATAAGAGCTCGTGTCGCCCGCAGTCAAGTGGATGGACCTTCAGGTTCGTCGTCGCAGCGCAGGGCTTTTCGGGCCGGCTGGGCTGGAGTGAGTGGGGGCCCCGCCGTGCCTTCACGCAGCGGGCGCTCCGTCTTCGCCGACCGATCCCAACGCTCGGAAAGCTTGAAGCCGCTCACCCGGTAAGGGCGCCGATGAAAGCTCGGGTCCAGAAGATCTTCGAACACCTGCGCTCCCCTGCGGACGTGATGCTTCTCGTGAACAGCACGGAGCCTCACCTCGACCAGAGTTTCGTCTACGTGTTCGATGTGCCCAGCGGCATGTTCGAGGGCTCGTGCGCCGTGGCCTTCCCCGACGGCCGCCTAACGATCCTCAGCTCGCTCCTCGAAGAGGAGAGCGCCCGGCAGGCTGCCAAGAGGGACCCGACGGTTACGATCGAGGTTCCTACCACCCGGCCCGAGCGCGACCAGATTCTGTCGAGGCTCATCCGTTCGGATGCGACCGTGGCCCTGAACTACCGAGAGCTGACGCACGACAGCTTCCTGTCGCTGGAGAAGGCCCTTCCGAAGGCGCGATGGGTCGATGCGAGCGATTCGATCCGCTCCGCCCGCATGATCAAGGACGCCGAGGAGATCGCGCGGCTGCGCCGGGCGGCGGAGATCGCTTCGGCCGTTGCGGTCGAGATCCCCTCGCTCCTGAAGGCGGGGATGACCGAACTCGATCTCGCGGCTGAGATGGAGTACCGGATGGTTCGCGGGGGCGCCTCGGGTCGCAGCTTTTCGACGATCACTGCGTTCGGCGCTATGGGAGCGGAGCCGCATTATGCGCCCCAGAATCGTCGCCTCACCCCCGGCACGAGCATCGTGTGCGACTTCGGCGCGCTGTACCAGCGCTACGCGAGCGACATCACCCGGTCGTTCCGATTCGGACCGGCCGACGCGGAACTCAAGGGCGTCCACGAGAAGGTCCTCGAGGCGCAAGAGGCCGCTCTAAGCGTCATCCGGCCCGGACTCCTGGCCAAGGACGCCCACCTCGCGGCGCAGCGCGTGATCGACGCCTCCCCGTGGAAGGGGCGGTTCATCCATGGTCTCGGCCACTCCATCGGCCTCGCCGTCCACGATGGGTTCGGAATGAATCAACTGGTAGACGAGCCGCTCGAAGAGGGCATGGCGATCACCGTGGAACCGGGGATCTATCTCCCGGGCAAGGGCGGGGTCCGCATCGAGGACGATATTGTGGTCACCCGAGGCGGGTACGAGTTCCTGACCACGGCCCCGCGCGGGTACATCGAGGTTCCGGCGTGAAGTTCGGCGTCCTTACCGGCGGGGGGGACTGCCCCGGCCTCAACGCCGCCGTCCGCGCGGTGGTCTTCCGAGCCCACCGAGGAGGTCACCGCACGATCGGGTTCCTCGACGGCTGGAAGGGAGTCCTCGAGGGCCAGACCCGCGACCTCGTTCCGGAGGACCTCGCCGACGGCATCCTGCGGGGCGGGACCGTACTCGGGACGACCCGGACGAATCCCTTCAAGACCCCGGAGGGGTCCGCGCGCGTCACCGACACGCTCCACCGGTTGGGCGTGGAGGCCCTCGTGGCGATCGGCGGGGACGACACGCTGAGCGCCGCCCAGGCGCTCCATCGGCTCGGGGGCAAGGTCGTAGGGGTGCCGAAGACGATGGACAACGACGTAGGAGCAACCGACTGGACCTTCGGATTTGATTCGGCCGCCTCGGTCTCGATGGACGCGCTGGGGCGATTGCGGGACACGGCCGCGAGCCACCATCGAGCGCTCGTCCTCGAGGTGATGGGGCGGAACGCCGGTTGGGTCGCGCTCGCAACAGGGCTCGCCGGGGCCGCCGACGCGACGCTGATTCCCGAGGAACCATTCGATGAGGATGCACTGATGGGGCACGTGAAAAAGGCGATCGCGGATCGCGGGTTCGCCCTGGTGGTCGCCTCGGAGGGGATCGAGCTGGGGCCGCGAAAAGGGACAGCCGGGAACCAGGACGATTTCGATCACGAGCTGTTGAAGGAACGTCGCGTCGGCGAGGAGGTCGCAAGGCGTATCGAAGCCGCGACCGGGGTTGAGAGTCGCAGCGCCGCCATCGGGCACATCCAGCGCGGGGGCTCTCCGACCCTGTTCGACCGGATCCTCGCGACCCGGCTTGGCGCCAAGGCGGTCGACCTCGCTGTCGAGGGAAAGTTCGGACAGGTCGCTGTCCTGCGAGGCAGTGAGGTCGTGGGCGTCCCCTTCGCGGAAGCCCTGCGGACCCCGAAGACCGTGCCCGCCGATTGGCGCGACCTCCTGCATACGTTCGAGCCGTAGGGGTGCCATGCGGGTACGCGCACTCTGGTACGATCGCCTCGGGCTGCATCTGATCGACCAGCGGCGCCTGCCCAACGCTCGGGTCGTGAGGACCTACCGGAAGGTCGAGGGCGTCGCAGAAGCGATCCGCACGATGGTGGTACGCGGGGCGCCTTCCATCGGGGTCGCCGCCGCGTACGGCATGGCGATCGCCTCCCAGCAACGCGGTTGGACCCCCACGCGGGCCGCCAAGCTCCTCGCATCGACCCGCCCAACGGCCCACGACCTCTTCGTCGGGATCGAGGCGGTGCGGTCGGCCTGGACGGCGGGGGAGGATCCCGTGGAATCGGCCCACTGGTACCGGGAGCGCATCGTCGCAGAGTGCCAGGCGATCGGGGAGGTGGGCGCCCCCCTGTTCTCGAAGCGTACGAACGTCCTTACTCATTGCAACGCAGGCGCTCTCGCCACGGTCGAATGGGGCACCGCACTCGCGCCGATCCGCGTCGCGCACGACCACGGGGTGGACCTCTTCGTCTGGGTCGACGAGACACGGCCCTTGCTCCAGGGATCCCGGCTTACGGCCTGGGAGCTCGCCCAGGAGCACATTCCTCACGCGGTGATCGTCGACAACGCCGCCGGTTACTTCATGCTCCGGGGGGACGTCGACGCGGTCATCGTCGGGGCGGATCGGATCGCGCGGAATGGCGATGTGGCCAACAAGGTAGGTACGTACGAGAAGGCCGTCGTGGCGCACGAGAACGGGATCCCATTCTACGTGGCTGCGCCGTTCAGCACCTTCGACCCGCGCATGCCGACGGGGGCGGGCATCCCGGTCGAAGAGCGGGGCGCTGAGGAGGTCCGCTCCCTCGGCTCGCGGCGCCTCGCTCCCGGACGGAGCGGGGTCCGCAACCCGGCGTTCGATGTGACCCCGTCTCGCTACGTCACCGGATTCGTCACCCCGCTCGGGGTGATCCCTCCCAGTCGAGTCCGAACGATCCGCCAGATGGGTCGGACGACCTAGGGCGACCTCGGCCGGGGGCCTTGGAACCGAGTACCGCTACGGGAACGAGACGGGGTGGGCGAGAGAATGTTCCGCGCCCGTCAGGAAAGTTCCCAAGATCCCTCCGGTGTCCACTCCCATATGGACCAGCAGGAGGACCCCCGCATAGATCAGCACTACCGTCGTAAACCACGCCAACGTTGCCCCCATATTCCTACCCCTGGGGTTACCGGTTTGGTGCGGTTCCCCTAGATAAAACGAAAAGCTCCACTGGAAGAGCGGGAGCGCGGACCGTCGAGTCCTACCCTCGAGAGGTCGGACCCGGGCGCTTCCGATCGATGGGGCCGACCGGATTTCGGTCCCCACTGCGTCCTCCTTCGCAAGGTTCAAGAGAGGGGGAACCTACCGCCGTCCGAGTGCCCTGGTAGTCTAGTGGTCTAGGATCTAGGTCTGTCGAGCCTGGGACTCGGGTTCGAACGTCCCCGGAGGCGCACCCTCCGGTGCCGGAAATCCCGACCAGGGCGCTCCTCGCCCCGGGCGAGGCGTCGGCCCCTCGCTCGTCAGCGAACGACTGCATAGCTTAATCCCCGGCCCGGACTCGCGCCGGGGCCGTGCCGGCCCGGGATCAGCCTCCTCCCAAGTACCTCTCCCAGGCGGTGGCCGGCGCCTTCCGGGACGCCACCGAGAAAACTCTGCTCTCCCGGGTCCGGGCCGAACCGATCCCTCGCCATGTCGCCATCATCATGGACGGGAACCGACGCTTCGCCGTCGGGCACGGCCTCCTGGTCGAGGAGGGCCACCTGAGGGGCAAGGACAAGCTCGAGGAGCTCCTCGACTGGTGCCTCGAGATCGGAATTCGGATCCTAACCGTCTACGCACTCTCGACGGAGAACCTCGGCCGATCCGAGGAGGAGCTCCGCACGCTCATGGCGCTGTTCCGGGAGAGCTTCGAGAAGATCGCCGTTGACGAACGGGTGCACCGGTACCGAATACGGGTCAAGACGATCGGGAACCTCTCGATGCTGCCGCCCGAGGTCCAGGAGGCGATCCGCAAGGCGGAGGCCGCCACCGAGGCCTATGACGACTACCGGTACAACATCGCCATCGCCTACGGGGGGAGGGAGGAGATCGTCGAGGCCATCCGAGCGATCGCCCGGGACGTCGCGGCAGGCCGGATCTCTCCCGAAGCGATCGATTCCGGGACCGTTTCGGGACGCCTCTACACCGCTGACATGCCCGATCCCGACCTCGTGTTCCGTACGAGCGGCGAGGAACGGATCTCCAACTTCCTTCTGTGGCAGTCGGCCTACGCGGAGCTCTATTTCGCCGACGTCATGTGGCCCGGGCTCACAAAGATCGATTTTCTCCGGGCGATCCGGTCGTTCCAGACGAGACAGAGACGGTTGGGTCGATGAGACCGGACCCCCCCCACACTTTCGGCAAGGGCGGCACCGGCTCTGGACCCTGACCCCTCTGGGCCCCACGTTCCTCCGACCCCGGCCTGCCAAGCACGGTCAGGGAGATCGGCGAGCCAGTGGTTCGGCGATCCGCCGGGAGGCGGAAACGATTCCAGGACTCCAGAGGACCGATAGCTCTACTTTAAATACGAGTGCTAATCTACTTGTGCTGACGACCGAGAGTAATCTCGGGCTAGGAAAACAACCATGATGTCTGGTCAAACGCCGATTCTGGTGCTGCGCGAAGGGACGAGGCGAGAGAAGGGACGCGGCGCGCTCTCGAACAATATTGCGGCCGCAAAGGCGATCGCCGATGCGGTCCGTTCGACCCTGGGCCCGCGGGGCCTCGACAAGATGCTCGTGGACTCGATGGGTGACGTGGTCGTGACGAACGACGGGGTCACGATCCTAAAGGAGATGGACGTCGAGCATCCCGCGGCGAAGATGCTCGTCGAGGTCGCCAAGACCCAGGACCAGGAGGCGGGAGATGGCACCACGACCGCCGTGATCCTCGCCGGGGAGCTCCTCAAGCGGGCCGAGGGCCTCATCGAGCAGAACATCCACCCGACGATCATCTCGCAAGGGTACCGGCTCGCGTCCAAGAAGGCTCTCGAGGTCCTGAACTCGATCTCCACCTCGCTGAAGACCGACGACTACGAGACGCTCCAGCGGATCGCCGTCACCTCGATGGCCTCGAAGTCGGTCTCGTACAACCGCGATGCCCTAGGGGAGATCGCCGTGAAGGCTGTCACCGCCGTGGCAGAGAAGAACGAGGCCTCCACCTATGTGGACCTCGACAACATTCAGATCGTCAAGAAGCAGGGCGGCGCCATGACCGACACCCAGCTGATCGAAGGGGTCATCGTTGACAAGGAGAAGGTCCATTCCGGGATGCCCACCCGGGTCGCCGAGCCGAAGATCGCCCTCCTTGATGCCGCTCTCGAGATCAAGAAGACCGAGATCGACGCGAAGATCGAGATCAACGACCCGTCGCAGTTGAACGCCTTCCTCCAGGAGGAGGAGAGCATGCTCCGCCGCATGGTCGACCAGGTGAAGAAGAGCGGAGCCAACGCCGTGTTCTGCCAGAAGGGGATCGACGACCTCGCGCAACACTACCTCGCAAAGGAGGGGATCTACGCGGTCCGGCGGGTCAAGAAGTCGGACATGGAAAAGCTCGCCAAGGCGACGGGCGCGAACATCGTCTCCAAGGTGAGCGAACTGACCCCGGAGGACGTCGGAACTGCTGGATTGGTCGAGGAACGCAAGATCGGGGAGGACTCGCTCACGTTCGTCACCGGCGCGAAGAAGGCCAAGGCCGTCTCGATCCTCATCCGCGGTGGGACCGAGCACGTACTGGACGAGATCGAGCGCTCGCTCGAAGATGCACTCAACGTCGTGGCGGTCGCCGTCGAGGATGGCCGTTACGTGATCGGCGGAGGCGCGGCGGCCTCCGAGATCGCGATGGCCCTGCGGGACGAGGCGTCCAAGGTCGGAGGGCGGGAGCAGCTCGCGTTCGAGAGCTTCGCCGAGGCGCTCGAGACCGTGCCGAGGACGCTCGCGGAGAACGCAGGTCTTGACCCGATCGACATCCTCATCGAACTACGCAAGTCGCACAAGGGTGGGAAGAGGAACGCCGGTGTGAACGTCCGCGACGGAAAGGTCGACGACATGCTGACCCTGCACGTGATCGAGCCGATCCGCGTGGGTCGCCAGGCGATCGAGTCGGCCACCGACGCTGCGGTGATGATCCTGCGCATCGATGACGTCATCGCGTCGAAGTCAAGCCCACCGCCCTCCGGGGGCGGCGGGGGAGGCGGCGGCGGGATGGGCGGCATGGGTGGCATGGGCGGAATGGGCGGCGGCGACTTCGGCGAGGACTAGGGCGGCCGTTCGCCCCCAGACCAACCACTTCGCGGCTCACCGGGCCGATCGCCCGGGAGCGGCCCGTTCACCGATGGACCCCGTTTCGTTCGACCCGGATCACGCCGACCCGTTTCGGCGTGCCCGAGCCTTGACGAGCTTCCGCCCGACCCCGCGCATCGCTCGAGCGCGGTGGGAGGTCCGGTCCTTCTCGACGGCGGTCATCTGGGCGTAGGTCCGATCGCTCCCGGTGGGGACGAAGACCGGGTCGTATCCGAATCCGTTCGACCCTCGGGCGGTCAGGGCGATCGATCCGGTAGAGCGTCCTTCGATCAGCCAGACCGAGCGTCCATGGCGTACCCCGGCCACGGTTCGGAACACCGCACTCCGACCCTTCCCCTTCAGGAGACGTAGTACTCCGGGAAGTCCGATCGTTCCGTAAACGTAGCGCGCGTAGACCCCGGGAAACCCCCCCAATCCCTTGAGGAAGAGGCCCGAGTCCTCGACGAGCAATACCCCCCGTCGACGAGGGATGTGCGCGAGCTTCGCTCGAACGACCTCCGCCAGGGAGTCCGCCTGAGGTTCCGGCAGTTCGAGTCGACGCCAGTCCACCGAGATCCCGAACGGACGGAGAATCCGTCGAACCTCGCGGTATTTGTTCGGATTCGACGTCACGAAGGTGACGCGCATGCCCTACCAGGCGTACTCGTTGTAGGCCACGATCTCGTCCGGGCTCTTCCTGCCCTCGCCAGGGACCGGGACTCGAACCCCGCCGTTCTGGTCGGCGGCGTAGCCGATCGGGATGATCGCGATCGGGTGGATTCCCTCGGGGACCTTCAGGACCGCGCGAACCTTCTCCTCGTGGAAGTCGACGATCCACGCGCTGCCCAGACCCTCCGACGTAGCCGCCAATTGGAGATGACCCACGGCCACGGCCACATCGAGGGGATAGGCCGACATGTACCCGCCGACGGTGACGGGGATGTCCTCCTCGACCGAGAAGGCGACGACGACGACCGGCGCCTCGGCGACGGGTTTCCCCTTGACGCAGGCCTGGGCGAGGAGCCGCTTGCGTTCGTCGTCCTGAACCACGACGAACCGCCAGGGTTGAAGATTACCTTGGGAGGGTGCTAGCCGGGCGGCCGAGAGGACGGCGCGGAGCTTCTCGGTGGGCACCGGCCGCGGCTGGAACTGCCGGCAGGGTCGGAATGTGCGAATGGCCTCGAAGACATCCATCGAGAAGACCGGCGAAAAACCCAGGTTGGGGACCCGCGGGGGGGTTACCCACCCAACGACGACCGTCGCATTCGACTGAACGAGTGTGACCCTCGTTAAAAGCGTTTCTGCGCTGGAGCGCGCCGTAGCTCCCGGAAGGTCGGAATCCTCCGTCGGATACCTCGACTGGCACCGCGCCATCGTCAAGTAGGCTCCCCGGTCCGTTCGGCGGGGTCAGTTCTCCCGTGTCCTCGCTCGAAGAGCAGATCACGGAGGTCGAGGACGAGATCCGAAACACCCAGTACAACAAGGCGACCCAGCATCACATCGGGCGCCTGAAGGCGAAGCTTGCGGTCCTGCGACTCGAACGGGAGACTCGGGCCAAGGGCAAGGGAGGCGGCCTCGGGTACGCCGTCCGCAAATCCGGACATGCGACCGTCGGGCTGGTCGGGTATCCGTCGGTCGGGAAATCGACGCTCCTCACGGCCTTGACCGGCGCGGCAAGCGAGGCCGCGGCCTACGACTTCACCACGGTCTCGATCATTCCGGGGATGCTGCGCTGGGGCGGCGCATCGATCCAGATCCTGGACATGCCCGGTCTGGTACCGGGCGCGGCGAAGGGCCGGGGGCGGGGCCGGGAGGTCCTCTCCGTCGTCCGCTCGGTCGACCTGATCTTGTTCATGATCGACCCGGACCACACCGACTTCTGGGCGCTTCGCAACGAGCTCGAGGGAGCCGGGGTCCGGATCAATGGACGGCCACCTAAGATCGTGATCACCCGGGCCGACCGGGGCGGGCTCACTGTCACGAGCACCGTGAAGCTCACCCACCTCGCGGGGGGCCTCGCGAGCCCGATCGCCCGGGAGTTCGGTTTGCACAACGGACAGATCGTCTTTCGAGAGGACAGCACCCCGGACGACCTGATCGACGCCCTCGCCGGGAATCGGGTGTACATTCCGGCGATCCTGACGGTCAACAAGGCCGACCTCATGACCCTGAGTCAGCGCGTCAGTCTGGCGGCCAAACTTCGCCCCTTCGAGGTCCTGTTCACCTCGGCGCGGGATCGGGTCGGGCTGCGGGAGCTGGTGGACGGGGTGGGCCGGGCGCTCGCGTTCATCCGGATCTACATGAAACCCCCCGGCAAGCCGCCCGACCGCGAAGAGCCGGTCATCCTCCGGCGAGGTCAGCGGGTCGCCGAGCTGCTGATACGGCTCCCCGGCGAGCTCGACCGCTCTTTCAAGGCGGCGCAGATCTGGGGGCCGAGTGCGCGCTTCCCCGGTCAGACGGTCGGACGGGAGCATGTCCTGGCCGACGAGGACGTCGTCACCGTGGTCGTGCAGCGTGGGTCGCGGGGCGCGTGAGCCTCGCCCCGCCAGCCCGCTCCGCCGGGCGGACCAGTCGACGCGTCGCCCGGGCGCCGATGAGATAGTGTTTGCGATGGAACGGGTCGAGCGCGAGGGTCGCTTCGACCACGAATCCGTCCTCGATCGCCTCGAGGGAACGGTCGAGGTGGCCCCGAGGGCCGGCCTCCCTTCCCATGCTCGAGGTCTTCAGCGCGAGCAGGAGCGCGCCGCTTCCCTTCAGGAACCGCCGCGCGCAGTCCAGAGCGATCCCGACCTGATCCGGTTGGGCGATGTCCACGTAGAGGCCCTCGACCGGCGGAACGATCCCCACGAACTCCTCCCAGTGACGCGCGTCGGAGAGCAGGGGCGCTAGGTTTGGATACCGCCCGGCGAGCTCGAGCAGGCGGCCGAAGGGTCGGATGCTCTTCTCGACAGCATAGAGCGCGCCGTCCGGGCCGAGCAGGTCGGCGAGGTGGGAAGCCGTCGTGCCCGAGGCCGCACCCAGGTAGAGCCATCGCTCGCCGGGCTGGGGAAGCGGCTCCGTCCAACCCTTGGTGATCGCGGCTCCGAGCTTGCTTCGGTTCGGGTCCCACCGGCGAAGTGTTCCCATCGCCGCTTCGACGATCCGTTCCCCGTAGACGGAGGGCGGAGCCCCGAGCGCCTGGGTCCAGTAGCTCTCCGGGTCGTCGCCGGAACGGCGGTGGAGACGAGGCGATCGAGCGAGCGAAGTGTACGGGGTCCTCGTTCTCATGTCGCGTACCTCCGCTGCAGGGTCCGGAGCCGGCGGTCGCGACGGGCGAGCAGGGCCGGAGCGACGGACGCACGGGTGCTCGCATCCGCCCGGGCGGCGATGGCCGCGAGGGCCGCGAGGCTCCTCGCATATCCGCCGCGTGCTCCGGGCGGTACCTCCGGCGCATAGACGCTCCTCGCGAGGACGCCGTACTTCGGTCCGCGGTTCCCTCCGGCGCGGCGACGAGCGCCGAGAAGTTGCAATCGCGACGCGGACATGCGTCCAAGCGCGCCGAGCCCCCCGGCGGCCGCCACGAGCCGCGCGGCGACGCGGGGACCCACGATCGCCGCGAGGTTGGGCACGGTCCGCTCGGCCTCGCGTTCGAGCCGAGCCAGCAAGGAGTCGTGATGGCGGTCGAGCTCACCCCGGAATCGGTCCCAGTCCGATGCGTACTCGGCCATCGGGCCGACCTCGGGAGTGATCCAGTGCCCCGCCGCGCCGTGCTCGCGGGACCGGACCCGCTCGAGGCGTTCCTCCTCCCGAGCGAGGGCGATCAGCGTCTCCTCCGGCGACGCGAGGAGCTCGGCGAACCGTTCCTGGGCCATCGAGAGCACCGCCGCTCGCTCGGCCCGGAACAGCGGCCATGGGATCGCTTCCCGGCCGATCCGGAACTCGGCGAGCGAGGCGATCTGGGCCGGGACCTGCGCACGCTGGAGGCGTTCGAGCAACCAGGGGTCGGTCGCTCGGACCGAACCGACGAGAGCCGTTCGCGACAAGGCCGATCGAAGCGGATCCGGTTCCGCTGGGTCGCCGGGCGATCGGGCCGGGTCCGGACCGAGGGGCTGAACCTGGCGAGAGTCGACGTCGACGAGGAACAGCTTCCCGCCCCCTCGAACGAGGACGGCGGCCGGCACGCGCTAGTACTCCTCGAGAAGTTTCTGGAACCGTCGGCGCTCCGCCGGCACCTCGACCGGGTAGCGGCCGGTCAGGCAGCCCAGGCACAGGCTCTCCTGGGGAAGTCCGAGGGCCTCGACCAGGCCGGCCATCGACAGGTAGTGGACCGAGTCGGCGCCGACCACTTCCGCCACCTCCGTCTCGGTCCGTCCGTTCGCGACGAGTTCCTTGCGTTCCTTCATGTCGACGCCAAAGTAGCACGGGGCGATGATCGGCGGGCAGCCGATCCGAACGTCCACGCGCTTCGCACCGGCCGCCCGGACCATCTGGACGATCTCCCGAAGCGTGGTCCCGCGCACGATCGAATCGTCGAGGAGGACGATCCGCTTCCCTTCCAGAAGTCCGGGGACCGGATGGAGCTTGACCCGGACTTCGTCCTCGCGCCGCTTCTGGTCCGGAAGGATGAACGTGCGCTCAACGAAACGGTTCTTGATCAGCCCCTCGGCGTACGGTATACCCGTCGCCTCGGAGTACCCGAGCGCCTGCGGGCGGGAGGAGTCCGGCACCGGGATGACGAGGTCGGATTCCGAGGGGGACTCTTTCGCCAGGCGCCGTCCGATACGATGGCGGACGTCGTAGACCATGCGGCCCTCGGCGATCGAGTCGGGTCGCGAGAAGTAGACCCACTCGAACATGCAGTGGGCCCGCTCGCCGATCCCGGCCATCCGGGAGCTGTGGAGCGTCTGACCGCGTTCGATGACGATGACCTCGCCGGGCAGGACGTCCCGAACGAGATGGCCCCCCATCAGTTCGATCGCCACCGATTCGCTCGCGACGGCGAAGCCCCCATCCACGGTGCCGAGGACGAGCGGACGGATCCCGAGCGGGTCTCGGAAGGCAACGAGCTTGCTGCCGACGAGCATCGTCACGGCATAGCCTCCGACCAGCTCCGCGCACGCCCGACGGACCGACGCCTCCAGGTCGCGAGAGCGGCCGTACTCGAGCGCGATCATCTGCGCCATCGTCTCGGAGTCGGCGCTCCCGAGGAACTCGACTCCCTGCATCTGGAGCCGCCGTCGAACACGCTCGTAGTTGACGATGTCACCGTTGTGGGCGAGCGCGCCATCCTCATCGCGCAGCTTGAAGACGATCGGCTGCGCGTTCTCGACCCCCGACCCCCCCGTCGTTGAATATCGAGTGTGGCCGATCCCGACGGTCCCGCGGAGCGCATCGATGACGTCCTGGGTGAAGATGTCGTGAACGAGGCCCATCCCCCGGCGATGGTGGAGGGCCCCGTGCGAGCTCGTGGCGATCCCTGCGGACTCCTGACCTCGGTGCTGGAGCGCGCGAAGCCCTCGGTAGAGGTACGGTGTCGCCCCCTTACCCTGGAGCGATACCCCGACGACGCCGCACGCCTCTCTCGCCGGCATAAGGACCGAGGGAGTCGAACCCGCCTCCCTCGGTGCCTACCCGGACGAGCGTCTTAAACGAAGCGCCCCGGATTACCCGAAGAGCGCGGACAGGCCCTCGGCGGCCTCCTCTTCGGAGACGCCTTTCTCTTCCTTCTTCTCCTCTTCCTTCTTCTCGCCCTTCCCTTCCTTCTTGTCGGTCGGGGCGGGAGCGCTGGCGGGAGTGCTGAACGTCTCGGCCTTGGCGAGGACGTCAGCGATGTTGACTCCCTCCAACGAGGCCAGGAGCGCCTTCACCCGCGCCGCATCGGGGGGGATCCCCGCGGCGGTGAGGACGTTCGAAAGTCCCTTCTCATCGATCGGCTTTCCGGCGGCGTTGAGCAACAACGCGCTGTAGACATACTCCATTTGTGTTTCCTCCGTTTGGTTGGTGACGGACCTTAGGCACCCGTGAGGTTCTGAAGCGCGGCGGCCTCTCTCAGACCGCGCGCGAGCAAGGCCGGAAGGGTCGCCTTCGTCGGGTAGCCAGCGCCGACCGCCAGCGCGATGGCCCGGCGGTGCGCCTTGGCGAGCAGGAGCGGGATCGTGGCCGGGGTCGTGTAGCCGATCTCCATCGCGAGGGCGAGCGCCTGGTGATGGGCCCGAGACAGGTCGGCCCGCCGCGCGTCGAGGTCGACCGACAAGACCTGCGGTTGGTAGAACGTGTCGCCGTCGAGGAGAGCCCGAAGCTCGAGGCCAACCTCGAGCGGAAAGATCTCCAGACGGGTCAACATCCCGGCGACCTCCCTGGAGATCGTCGCCCCCGACTTCACGATCATGATGTCCCGCTTCAGGACCACCTTCCCCTTTTCGATGGCCGCGGGAAAGCCGGCGTGTTGCAATTCGCCGACGATCGGCCCGGGCTTGAAGCTCGTGGTCTGGGCGGGCACCAGGATGTCCTTCGGGGCCACCTCGCCCCCTCGGGCCGGCGTCGGGGAGCGGGTTCGGGCAAACTCGCCTGCCAACGAGAAGGGATTCCCCTGGGCCGTCAACACCGCCGTCTGGTCGACGACATGTTCCAGCAGCGGCCTCAACGCGGGGCGTTGCTCGCTCGCTTCCTCGATCGCGTGTCGGAGTTGTGTGTTCGTTGAGACGGCGATTGGGTGGCCCCGCTCCCGCAGCTCTCGCCGCATGCGTTGCAAGGCGGACGCCGGAACGCCGCGAATTCCCACGAGCGCCGTCATGGGGGCGGCCACGAGGGTGCGTTTCAATCGGGCGACGGACTCCAGCCGCTCCGGGCGTACCGACTCCCGTCCCGGCATCGGCCCTCTCACCAGATCCGGACCGCCGGTCCCATCGTCGTCTTGACGTAGACCGAATCGATGTTGTTCCGTCCCCGCTCGAGCTTGCCGAGGACCCTCGCGAGTACGGCGTCCACGTTCTGGGCGATCTGCAGCGGAGGCATCGTCCGGATGCCGACGGGCGCGTGGAACGTGCGATTGCCCTTCGATCGGATGCGGATCGACCGCTTGAGCGCCTGGATCAGGTTCGTCGGATCGCTTCCGGGCGCGACGGGCTTCGGCATCTTGCCGCGTGGCCCTAGGACGACTCCCAGCCGCTTTCCGATGGTCGGCATCAATGGGGCCTCGGCGAGGAAGAAATCCACCTCCTCGACGAGCTTCTTCGCAGCGCGCTTGTCCTTGAGAAGGTCGTCGAGCTGGGCGGGGACGAAGACGAGGTCCGCCACATTCTGGACCTTTTGACACATCTCGGGGGTGCCGAACAGGGCGATCTTGACGTTGCGACCCCGTCCGTTCGGAAGCGGAACGTCGTCCTCGATACGGTTCTTCGGGACCGAGAGGTCGAGTTCCTTCAGGTTGATCGAGACCTCGACGGTTTCCGGGAACTTCCGTTCGGGCGCGCCCTGGAGGGCCTCGTTCACGGCGTCGAGCGGAGTGCGGTCAGCCATCGATGGACTCTCGTGGGGGCGGCGAATTGGCCATGCTACTTAAAGGTTGACGGACCGGGCGCGTGACCCGGAGCGTATGACCCTTCGCCGAGCGGGAGGCAGAAAACGAGGCCCATCGGTGCGGAACAAGGCGTAAATAGGAATCGCGCCTCGCCGCGAGGCGATGCATTATCCAAAGGTCGTGTCGACGTACTGCCCCAAATGCCGTACGCACACCGCCCATGATGTCGAGAAGGGGAAGAAGCGGCCGGCCTCCGAGCTGAAGTGGGGGCAGAGGCGGTTCCGACGGGCTACGTCGGGATACGGCGGATTCCCCAGGCCCAAGCCTGAGGGTCGCGCCAAGGCGGTACGTCGGGTCTATCTGAAGTACCGATGCAAGAAGTGCAAGTACACGGTTCAGCCAGCGAGCTGGCGCGCGGGCCAACTCGAGCTCGTCGAGCACCGATAGGACCGAGTCGATGTCGCGCGCACCTTCTCCGTTCTGGGTCGTCAAGTGTCCGGACTGTTCCGGCGAGCAGACGATCTTCAGCCGCCCGTCGACCGGTGTGAACTGTTCGGTCTGCGGGGCCACCCTCGCCACCCCAACAGGCGGCCAAGCCAAGCTCCGGGGCGAGCTGGTGAAGACGATCGCGTGAGCGCCAAGTCCGCTCCTCCGATGCCGCTCCGAGGCGAACTGCCGGAGGAAGGCGAACTCGTCGTTGGGACCGTCACCTCGATCCGCAACTTCGGCGCGTTCGTGACCCTCGACGAGTTCGGTGGGCGGGAGGCGTTCATCCATCTGTCCGAAGTGGCCACCGGGTGGGTCAAGTACATCCGGGATCACATCCGCGAAGGGCAGAAGATCGTCGCCCGGGTCCTGCGGATCGACCCGGTCAAGAACCAGGTCGACCTGTCGCTCAAACGGATCAACGACCACCAGCGCCGGGAGAAGGTCCAGGGTTGGAAGAACGAGCAGCGTGCCAACCGGCTGGTCGCCGTCGTCGCGGAGCAGCTCAAGAGCGACGTCGAGGGGGCCTACGCTCTCTTTGGGGCTTCCCTCGTGGAAAAGTACGGGAGCCTGTTCGCCGCGTTTGAGGTCGCCTCGGCGGACCCGAAGCGCTTCGCCACGGAGAACGGCAAGGTTCCCTGGGTCTCGGCCTTTTTGAAGGTCGCCGAGGAAAACCTGGTCCCGCCTCATATCGCGGTTCGCGGCGTCCTCGAACTCACGGACCCTTCCCCCGACGGGGTCGGGCACATCCGCGAGGCCTTGGCCGCCGCCGAGAAGACCGACCCGACGTCGGTGAAGGTCCAATACGTCGGCGCGCCCCGCTACCGGGTCCAAGTCTCTGGGACCCAGTACAAACAAGCGGAAGAGGTCCTGAAGCGAGCGACCGAGGCCGCGCTCGGCGCGATCCGACAGGCCGGCGGTCAGGGGAGCTTCGCTCGCGCATGAACGAGTCCATCTTGCGATTCTGTCTCGCCTGTCAGCGGTATTCGTTGGACGTTTCCTGCCCGTCGTGCGGGGCGTCGACCCGATCGCCCCACCCCGCTCGATTCTCACCCCAGGACCGGTGGGGGAAGTACCGGCGGGCCCTCATGGCCGAGGCCCGAGCGGCCCCCGGGGGAGCGTAGATGGGATTCTCGGTCGCCTCGTCGATGCATCGGATCAAGGTCGTCAACGACGTGAGCGAGCTCGTCCCGATCCTGCGGGCCGTGGATTCCCCGGTGAAGCTGAAGCTCGTGCAGCGCCTCGGGGAGACGTGGCTGACGGAAGCGGACGTCGAAAAGGAGTTCGGCAAGGACGGGATCAAGGCCCTCCAGTTCTTCGAGAAGCTCAAGCTGATCGACACCCGGTGGGTGGCGCGGGAAGGGCGGCGGCAGCCGGATAAGAGCTACCACTTTTACTACTCGACGATCAACATCAGCACCTCCGCTCCTCTCGCCGAGGTCTCCGAGATCCTGTCGATCGCGAGCATGTCTGACAAGGACTACTCCAAGCTCGAGAAGCGCATCTTCGACGCGGTCGGCGACACCGGCCGCTTCTTCTCGGACGTCGCCGAGGAACTCGAGATGTCTCCGACGCGGCTGAAGGGGCTCGTACGCCGCTCCGACAAGCTCGAGTACCGAGGACACCGGATCGAACGTTTCCATGCCCCTCCGCCGGGATCGTAGTCCTCCCGCGGTCGAGGTGCTCCGCCTCGGGCACCGGGCCGGTCGAGACCCACGGCTCACGACCCACCTCGCGCTTACCGCCCGGGCGTTCGGGGCGGAGCGGATGTGGCTCAACCCACCGGACCCCGCCCTCGCCGACCGGATCCACTCCTTGGCGCAACGCTGGGGGGGACGGTTCGCGATCGAAGGCTGCTCGGACTGGAAGCGCGCGGTCCGAGAGTTCGACGGAACGACGGTCCACCTGACGATGTACGGACGACCGGTCGAGCGGGTCATCGATTCGCTCCGCCGGAGGCCGAGGATCCTGGTCGTGGTCGGCGGGGCGAAGGTCCCTGCCCCGATGTTCTCGATGGCGTCTGAAAACGTCGCCATCGGCCACCAACCGCATAGTGAAGTGGCCGCCTTGGCGGTCTTCCTCTCTCGCCTTCTGGGTTCCCCCGGACCCCGGGCCTGGCAGGGAGCCCGACAGAGGATCGTTCCGAGCGCCCGCGGCAAGCGGGTGCGGACGGTAGGATGATCGAAGGGGAGGACGTCCCGGCTGGATCCTTGCCATTGGCGGCTCGCTCGCCGGGCAAGTGCATCGTGTTCGGGGAGCATGCGGTCGTGCACGGCGGACCCGAGCTGGTCGTCGCGATCGACCTCTACGTCCAAGTCGGCGCGCGGGCCGCGCCCCGCCCCTCCCTGAATGGAAGCACCCAATCCGCCGAGGAGAACCCGTACTTCCAGGAGGGATTGCATCGTCTGTGGGGAACTCGACCCCCGATCGCGCTCACCGTTACCTCCCGAGTGCCTCGCTCCGCCGGCCTAGGATCCTCCGCGGCGTTCTGCAGCGCGATCGCTGCGCTCCTCGGCTCGGCGACCGGCGGCCTGTCGAGGGCTCATCTCGCGGAGCGGGCGTTCGAAGTGGAGCGCGGGGCGCAGGGCGTCGGCAGTCCCGGAGACACGTCTGCAACGGTCGCCGGAGGGTACGTCGCCCTCAACGCCGGGGCGGGGGCGAGCCTCTGGAGCGTGTCCGATGGGGAGCGGACCTGGGCCGTGCGTCGCGTGTCCGACCCGGGGTGGCTGTGGGTCGTCGCGTACAGCGGGATCCCAAGGAATACGGCCGAGACCGTCCGGACCGTGAGCCGGCGATTGAGCGAGCCGGACGGGCCCGGGCTGCTCGAGCGCTTCCGCACCGTGGCCCTCGCCGGGATCGAAGCGATCGGCGAGGAACGTCGCGAGGAGGTCGGCCGGCTGCTGACGGAGAACCAACGTCTCCTTCGAGAGGTTGGGGTCTCCCACCCCCGGCTCGAGGCACTCCTCGAGGCGGCGGCCCCGGCGAGCTTCGGCGGCAAGCTCACGGGAGCCGGGGCCGGCGGTTCGATCGTGGTCCTCCCCCACCCCGGCCGGGAGGTCGAGGCGGTCCGAAGGATCGCCCGAGCCGGGGGCGTTCCGTTCGTGGTCCGGGTCGCGCGTCTCGGCGCGGGCCTCGTCCCTCCGGCCACAGCGGGCGCGGTCTCGGGCCGATCACTTCCGGGCGACGACCCGGATGACCGCGCCGTCCGATAGCGGATGCTCTGCGGCGAGCGCCCGGTGGGTGCGACCATCGATGGCCCGGATGAAATTCTCCCCGAGGTCCGTGTGCACCCGATAGGCCATCGCGTGGGCGGTCGTGCCCGCCGGGACGAGCAGCACGTCGGGCAGTCGTCGTCCCCGCGAATCGACCCACCGGGCCTCGTCCTCGACCGGAAAGACCGAGATCTGGCGAAGCTCGCCGAAGACCAACCGCTCTAGGGCCGCCTGTACGCCGGTCGAGCCCCATCGTTTCATGACGGCGCGGACCTCTGCGAGCGCCCGCTCCTGGCGATCGGACAGCGGGGCGCCCGGCGCGACCTCGAAGGTGGGGTCCCCCGGCCGGTAACGGACCAGGTTTCCGCGCGAGGCCCGGCGAAGGGTCAGCTCCGCCTCGGCGCAGGTGGGGACGACGGGGATGGGCGCCGATCGCTCCGACAGCATCTCGACCGCCTCGGGGGTCGATCGGTCGCACTTGTTGGCCGACACGACGCGCGGCTTCGAGGCGCGTAACAGCGCCTCCGAGAGCCGCGCCCGATCCGATGCTGTCCAGGTAGAGGGTCGGTCCCGGTCGACGGGTACAGCCCGGAGGGCCGCACTCACTTCGGCCGGGGTGATCGACAGCCCCGTGAGCCGGGCCTGGAGGAACTCCTCGACCTTGGCCCCCTCGAGCTCGACCGACCGCATCGTCTTCGCAAAGTCGCGCGTGAGGATCTCCGTGACCCAGGCGACGAGCTCCCGCTCGAGCCAATGGACCTCCTCGGACGGGTCGGAAGTACCCGGTGCCACGATCTCCCCCTCCGGGTTCGTGGCCCCCGAGGCGTCGACGACCTGGAGAAAACCCGCCGAGGCCCGCAGGTCGTCGAGGAACTTGTGGCCGAGTCCCTTCCCCTCATGGGCCCCGGGTACCAGTCCAGGAACGTCCACCAGGTTCACGGGCACCCATCGGACCCCGTCCAAGCACTTCGCGTTCCCCGGGTCGCACGGCGCTCCCTTCTCGGCGTGCGGGCAGGCGACTCGAACCGCCCCGACGCCCCGGTTCGGTGTGGTCGTGGTGAAGGGGTACGGCGCCATGGGAACGTCGAGCAGCGTCAGCGCGTTGAACGTCGTCGACTTGCCGACGTTCGGTTTCCCAACGACTCCGACCTCCATCTACCACCTCTCGGGCGCGCGACCTCAGGTCGAGTAGTTGGGTGGCAGCTCGACGACCTTTTGGATGCGGTTGACGTGGAGCGCGAGGGCGAACAGAAGGTCACTCAACCGATTCGACCATTGGAGGATCGCGGGACGCAAGGGGGATTCCCGATTCAGGCGCCAGAGGCTCCGCTCGGCCCGGCGCGCGAGGGTCCGGCAGACGTGGAGCTGGGCGCCGGCCCGGGAGCCCCGCGGGAGAACGAAGGAATGCAGCGGCTCGAGCCGGGCGGAGTACCGGTCGATGTCGAGTTCGAGCCGGCGGACGTGCCGTTCCTCGATCCGGTGCTTCGTGGGCGGGCTGCTTGGAGGGACGGCGAGCTCGCTCTGGGCGATGTAGATCTCGTGCTGGAGCCGGACGAGCAGGGCGCGGAGGGCGGTGGCCGGCGGAGGCAGGAAGGCCTCCGCCAAGCCGAGCGAAGCGCCCAGCTCGTCGTACGTCCCGAACGCGGTGATCCGGGCCGAGTCCTTCAGTACGCGGGCGCCACCAGCGAGGCCGGTCTCTCCCCGGTCACCGGTGCGTGTGTAAAGCCGCGTACCGCTCGAGCCTCCGGTCTCCCCGGCAACTGGTCTAGCGGTGAAGCCAGCCCATGAACGGGGCAAAACGAGATGTGAAGCACCTCATTATGCTTGGCGTCCTGTCGGCACAATCGGCAGATGAACCCGCACCGTTCGCTCCACGCTATCCCTAAGGTCTCCATGCAACCACCCGTGTTTTTCTGAGGGCTATCGGTCGAGGAGTCCCCGCCCCTCGCGGTCGGCCGCCCTCCGGGCCTTCCGGCGTTCTGCTCCGTCCCGAGCCGCCTGGCGAAGGTTCGGGATCCGTTCGGCGTGGGTCCGGGCGAACTCCTGGAGGCCCAGCGTCAGCACCGCTGTCAACGCGGCCCCCTCGTCCGGCGCCCATCCATCCTCGACGAGAACGTTGAGCTGCTCCCGAAGGCTCGGGGGGAGCTCCACCTGGTCGTGCGTGGGTCCTTGGGCGCCGCGGACCAACGCGCGAACCGTCTCCGACCGGTTGGACGAACCGATCGCGCCGCCATGGCGGTCGAGCTGCTCGAGTTCCTCGTGCGTCAGTCGGACGCCAAGGAATCGGTCGGCGGGTCTCGAGCCTCGGGCAAAGCGCATGACGTTTAACAGAATTCAACGATTATTTAGATATTGTGTCTCCGTGTTAAACATCGGGGGCAGGGTGTCTCTAAACCCTGCAACGCGAGGCCTGCAGTAGCGACCCGGGCCTTGGTGCGCTGTAGCTCCCGCTCATGATCTGCGACGATACGTCGCGACTGAATCGAGGGTCCGTTCTCCACCGCAGCCTGGGACGTGCTGGCGCGTTGGGGTTCCTGCCTCTTCGACGGCGGCCGGCGCCGGGGGACCTCGGGGGAGGACCCCGCCGCGCGGACGAATCTCGCGGACCTACAGGATCTTTCCCGCGCGGATAACCGAGGTCCCGTCGACGATGATCTCCGAACCCGCAAGGGAGATGCATCCGGTGAAGTCCGAGGGGTTGCTCCCCCCCGAATACTCGTTCCCCCCCACCCTCAAGCGGATGCGGCCGCGCTCCTTGTCGTCCGCATACGGGACGTCCTTGATCTTCGGGTTAAGTCCGATTTCGAGCTGGCCGGTCCGTTCCTTCCCCGGCGTGCCCTGGGCGTAGTGCTTGGCGAACTCGGCCTCTCCGTGCTCGAACGAGAACGAGGCAAGCTTGCCCTCGGAGAACTCGAAGGTGCCTCCCGAATACCTCTGCCATGGGTACCAGGTGAGGTCGTAGCTGGGGTGGGTCGAAACGATCCTCCCTTCGGCGGTCTTGGCGTCCAGCGCGACGAGGAACTTCCCCGCGGGGACGTTCGCCATCATGTCGTACGGGCCGTAGGCCTTGTCCCTGGGGTGGGGGTAACCCTCGAAGATTCGGGCGGGCACCCCGGCCAGGGCCACCTCGACGTCGGTCCCATTGGGGTGGGTGATCCGGACCTTCTTCGTCCCGCTGAATGAGCGGGAGAGGCGTTTGCCGTTCGCTGCCAACTCCTTCGGGTCGACGAGGCATCCCTCTAGTAGCCTGTTGGTCCACGTCTTCGTGCGGACCCCCCATTGACGGGCCCGGGTGTCCGTCACGAACCCCATGTCCATCCGCAACCCGCGCAAGCCGGTCGATTGCGCGACCCTGTACCAGCGGTCGAACCAGTTCGCGGTCTCGTCCATGTTCTTTACGGGGGTCTCCTCTACCCGGGCCGAGTCCCCCGGGCCCCAGAACATCACGTAGGCGTCCGCCGCCTTGAGCGCGGCCCAATCCGGATCGGTCAAGCGGCCGAGGAGCTTGGTCTGCTTCCGTTCCACCGTGCGCCACCAGGCGTCATCGTTCTCGTATGTCAGTGAGGCACCCGCGCCGACTCGGCGGACCTCGTCGACCATCGCCGACGCCATGGGGAGCGTGTGTGTCCAGGATTCGACGATCACGTTCTCGCCGGGCTGGACGTGGAGGTAATTTTTGACCAAGGTGCGGGCGGCGGCGCGCTCGAGGGACGAGGGACTCCCGCTCATGGCGAGAGGGCCGAGGCAGGGCCACTATTTGAACCGAAATCACTCCTCAGCGACACGTTCAGCTCGCGCAGTTCAAGTGGCATGGAGAGGAGAGATGGAACGGTCGCCGCGGGAGGTCAATGCTGCGGTGGTCTGGAGAAAGTGGATTGGGAGACGCCTTGCCCCCCGTGTTAAACATCGAGGAGCCCGGGATCGCCGAGGCGATCCTAGGAGCCATCCGGCGGGGGCCGCTGCGTCGCGGATGACTAGGTCCGTTCGGGCGGTCGTTGGATTCGACGACGGACCTCGCCGCGAGTTCGAATTTGTCGCACGGGCCGAGCTCGGCAGCGCTCTCCCATTTTGTCGGTACAGGAGGGGTCCGGGAACGGGGAGACTTCTAGCGTCGGCCCGTTCAGGATCCCCGCACTTGGATCTCAGGATGAGCCCCGAGCGCCGCGGGTGGGAGGTGGATTGATGTTCCTCTCTGGACTGGAGCGTCGAATGGCCACCATCGGATTCGAAGGGTTGCCTCCCTACAGCTGGCCCGGGGGGGCCATCGCGGGTACCGTCGTCGTCGAGGCGGACAAGCCGGCGAGAGGACGCAATCTCACCGTCCACCTCGAAGGGAAGGAGATCGCCCAGGCCACCGTTCAGGCGGGCAAGTCGAGTGAGAAGGTCGTGGAAGAAAGGGTGTTCCTCCAACAAGAGTGCGACATCCACCAGGACGTTACGTTCGTCGATCCCGATCACCTCGCGCCCGGGGTCTATCGGGCGCCCTTCCAGTTCGCGTTACCCCCGACAGCAACTCCGTCCATCCACACGAGCGAATATGCTCCGGGTGGAGGGGTGTTCAATGCTCGCCCGGACGGCATGTTCGTCGAGTACACGGTCGAAGCTCGGCTCCAGGTCCCGTTGTGGGCGGACCTGGTGGCCCGCGCGATCATTCCCGTCTTCAGTCCGCGTCGAGTCCTTGGGATCGTCCCGACGATGCAGAGCGCTTCGAATCCGGGGCATCCGGCTCTTTCGGTCGGCGTTTCGGATCCGAGTCCGCTTCTACCTGGGGGGACCTTACAGGCGTTCTTTGAAGTCCAGAATCCGGGCGGGAAGAAATTAAGGTACATTCAGTACGCGCTGACCCGGGTCATCCAGTATCACGCTCGCGGGGTGGCCCGCATCTTTCGGACGCCGACGTTGGTGGTCGAGAGTCCACTCGACGGTACGGCCTCCTCGTATTCGGGTTCCTTTCAGATCCCCGTGCCGAACAACGATGCCATGACCGGGCCCTGGCAAGGGCAGCTTTTCGTAACGTTCTGGTCGACGAAAGCCGTCCTCGACGTCGAGTTCGGGTTGAACGTCGAAGTGGAGCTGGCGCTGACTCCGGCGTAACCGGGGGAGGCGCCGCGGGGGGTCAAGGGAATCGTGAACGCGGGCGGGGTCGTTGGCGGGGTCGTTCTCGTGATCGTGGGTCTCGGCATCGCGGCCTTCGGAACCTCGCTCTACGTGTCGTGCACGGCGGTGGGCGGAGCGCCAACGTCGGGTTCGTCGGGCCAGACTGCGTACCCGTCGGGGTGCGGCGCTGTGTTGTTCGTGGTCGTGTTCGGCGTGCTGTTCCTGCTGGTCGGGCTCCTCACCGTCGCGCGCGCCGCCCGAACCACCTACGTGACCGCCCCATGGAATACGGCGGTGCCCCCTCCGATCGTGACCGGCGTTGGCGCGCCCTGGGCCGGCCCTCCGACCGCTCCGAGACTCCGCTGCCCGTACTGCGGTGCGCTCGCTGACCAAGGTACGCTTCGATGCCCGAGCTGTGGCGCTCCGTTCTGAACCGCCGGCACAGGGTGCCCCCGTGGAGGACGGGAAAACCCGGTGGGGGAGGAGGTCGGACGATAGGGAGTCCGACTCGAATCTCGGGTTGAGCCTCGGATGGCCAGCGCAGGGAAAGTCTAACCGGATTTGGGCGGAACGAAATCGCATGAGGGCCCGCTCGGTATCCGTCACCGGGACGGCCCCCGCCCCATCCTCCGTACGTGCGTGCCGTTTCGAGTGGCCGAGGCCGGTTCCCCAGGCTCGGTCTCGTTCGGCCCCAAGATCGAACCTCGTGTGCCCGCCCTAACCCGTGGCCCGTGCAAAGGAGTAATAGTTGCGGGTCCTTCGGCATGACGAAGATTCATGGGCGGAGAAGTGGGCCATTTTGAGATACCCGCGGACGATACGGCTCGAGCCCGCAAGTTCTACGCGGCGGCCTTCGGCTGGAAGATGACCGAAGTCCCGGGTATGGACTATACGATGGTCAGTACCGGAGCCGTCGACGATCAAGGGATGCCCAAGGAACCGGGGGTCGTCGGAGGTGGGATTGGCAAGCGGGGCGGCCATCTCTCACATCCGGTGTTGACGGTGATGGTCGACGAGATAGACGACGCGGAGAAGGTCATCGAAAAACACGGCGGCAAGATCCTTGCGCGGAAGAAACCGATCGGTGACGGCAGCATGGGTTGGACCGGATACTTCAAGGACAGCGAAGGGAACGTCGTCGGCCTGTACCAGTGGCCCAAGGCCTAGGGCGAAAGGGCTGACCCGGGACACCCCTGGAGTCTAGCTGCAGGAGTCGCCCGGTCGTTCGGGGGCTACGGGGAGGGCGTGTGCGCTCGGACCGCCGCTAGGGCGTTGCTCCAACACGCTCCTTGGTTCAACATCCGTTCGACCGCCGTCTCCTTCTGCGGGTCCGGCCAGAGTCTCGCATCGTTCCCGAAGTCCGTGGCCAGGGACGAAATGGCCTCAGCCTGGGCATCGGCCATCCGAAGCTCGCCGGCGATTCCCCGTACGTGCTCGACGGCGAGCACCACGCCCGCGCTCCGGTAGCCCACGAACCCGGCCGCCTTGCCTTTCCATCCGGTCTGGGGGTAACGGCGCGCGTTCATGACGGCCGTTGGCACGGAATGGTTGAATTCGGGGGTCACGAAGACAAACTCATCGAAGGTGGTCATCTTCTCCGCGCGGGACTTGGTGTGCGCCCTCCCGTACCAGCCGACGAATGGGGGGAAGGCTACGTTGAGGAGCAGGTGAGGGCATCCCGCGATGTCCGCCACTACAGATTCCGCGTCGGCATTCCGCTAGGCGATCCCGGGAGCCCAATCGGTCACCCCGTCAGCCTTCCTTACGGGGCGGGTCCTCCCCACAATGATACGGTGCTGGGTCGACGAACGTACTCCCGCGCCCGGTGGGACAGGAGGGAGCCGGTCATGGAATGTCGGTCCATTCCGGGCGAAGGACCTCGGCGCCCACGGGAGCCCCGCCCAGCTGCGGCCTGGGTCTCGCCCGTCGACCCGTCTTTGGGGCGAGTTGTCTGCGAGCGAGGTCCGTCCTCCCGGGTAAACCCGGGCCGAGCCGAACCCTCGCGCTCGAGCCCAGCCACGCGGGCCACCTCGCCGCTGGCATTCGCCGCGCCCTGGCGAGGCTCGGTCGAGCCCCGGTTTCGGTCCGCCCAAAGTTTTCCACTCCCACGATAAGGGCTAAAGCTGGGAATCGAACGATTCCCTGTGGTCTCGTCGCATCCGGCCAGCCAGTTCCGTGGCTAGGAACTAGGGATGGGTTCGTAGCCTCATGTTGCAAGAGATCAAGATCCGAGAGCTATCGCGGGCGGCCCTGCGAGAGTGGATCCCCCCAATCGGGGCGATGGGGGGACCTCCGGCCCACGAGCTATACCGCGACCTCGTCCTGTACGCAGGTCTAAGGTTGTTGCGTGACGCGGACGGCAATCCGCTCGTCGCCTTGAGGGACGGGGAGAATCGTCGGACCTTCCAGGTGCCGAGCGTGGGACTCCGGGAGGCGATCGACCGATTTCGGATGCGCCGGAGCCTCCGGCCCGTTCCGGAACAAGAGATGACCGAGTTGACTCGGATCGCCCAGGCGCGTGCCTCCGACCCTGACATCCACGTCCCCGCCACGGACATCGGCGAAGTCGACCCCCCTGCGCCGCGAACCCTCATCCCCACCGACGCGGCTCCGACCGAACCGCGAGGAGGTCCGTCCTTCGATATGGTCCAGGAGCTGGACTCGATCCTCCATGAGATCGACGACGTACGGCACCGGACGGCAACTCGGCCTCCCACTTCGAAGGCCCCCTCCGCGTGGAACGAGGTGGTCAGTCCCTCGGTCCTTCCGGACCTCGAACGAACCATCGCCCCCGTCTCGGTATCGGGTGGTCGGATGTCGGAAGCGCCCGCGGGGGGCCTGCCCCACTACGTAGAGGCCCTCCGCTCGCTCCTCCGGGACGGGGTCTGGCTGGGTACCACGTCGGAACTCTCCAGCCGAACCGGTGACGATCCGAGGAAGGTGGTCGCCTCGCTCCTTGGGTTACGATCCGAGCTCGCGCGGAGGAACATCGTCGTCGCCACCGTCGAGACCCAGGAGGGCTGGAGGTGGCTCGCCGTTGACCGCTCCCGACTCGGTCCGGGTGCCGCGCCCCTTGCCTCGTCGGGAGCGCCGCCCCGCACCGACTCACAATCCGAATGGGCTCCGGGTCAGTAGGGGTGCTCCCGGCGGGAGTTTCCCCACCAGGCCGAACGCCCGGCGGTTTTGAACCCGCGTCAGAGGCTCGAGAGGCCTCTATCCTTGACCACTAGACTACGGGAGCGCCGGGCGCGCCCATTCGGCTTGGTATTGAAAGAGTTGCGCCTCACCGGCCGCGCCCGTCGGCAGGGGTTCGGTCGGCTGGGAAGGAACTCTCTGGGAGGCCGGAGAGTCGTGTTCGCGCCACGAGGCTCCCACCCAGCCGAAGCGCCCATCCCGAGGGGCATTCGGCCCACGCATCGAACCGTCGAGACGGGGGGTTTGCCAGAACCGCCAACCAGAAATAGCGAGGCGTCGGTGCCACCGCAAGTGACTCCCCCGGTCAAGGCCCGAAGCGGGCACATCATCCTCGACTCACGCGGCCATTACGGCGACCTTCTGAAGGTCTACGCCGACATCCACCGGAAGGTGGTGGAAGCGAACCGGCCGTTCGCGAGGGAGGCCGAACCGATGGTGCCCGAGGTCCTCCTCGAGGAGAACTTGCGAGACCTGCGCGCGAATCGAAAGCCCTGCGGGTACAATCGCGCCGACGCCTTTGGGATGCGCCTGGTGTTTCCGCTGTGCGACCTGAGGCATCCGGAGTTCTACTTCTCCAAGCCCGCGCGATGCCAGGAGGTGGTGCAACTGACGGAGGAGGTCTCCACGCTGCTCCGCCGCCGAGGGGTCCGGCACTCCGTCGAGTACGACCGGCTTCCCCTCGGAACGCCTCGGGGAACCCCACCCGTTCCGGTGGGGGTCGCGGCGACGACGCCGACCGGTCCCACGGCGAGCTACTGACCGCGACGCTCCGCAGGGTCCGGGGCCGGTCGCTTGAACGGCCAGAATGCGGTCGGCGGCTCGGAGGCCTTGAGCAGGCCGTCGACGAGCTTCAAGGACGCGCGGGCCTTGACGATCGCTTCGGCGTAGCTCGTTGCCGACTCTCGGACCGACGCCTCGAACAGGCGTCGGGCGTCCCCGGCGTCTAGGCGTGCCTCCGAGGCGCGTCGAAGAGCCGCCTCGATCAGGTAGTGGAGGTTCATCAGCTGACGATGGAGCGATTTTCGCTGGTTGAGGTCCTCCTCGACCGCGAGCAGGGTCCGCCCGGCCTCGACGAGGCGTCCCTCGCGAGCGATGAGGTCGACGGACGAGAGCCGTTGGTCCATGTCCCCGATGCGCACCCTCAGACCGTCCCGAGCGTACAGTAGCTCCGTCTCGATCTGCTTCGCGCGGCGCGAGATCCCCTCTCGGATCAGCCCCTCGAGGGCCGAGTTTCCCTGGACCACCTCGCGATCCACGACGTCGAACCGGCCCTGGTCGAGGGCCATTCGAGCCTCGCTGAAGTGTTCCATCGCGGGGGTCGCGTCGAGGCCCAGGCGTTCCCCGACCCAGAGGCGGTCCTTGAGCTCAGAGACTCGGCGTTCCAGGCCGGCCCTCAGAGAGTCCTGAGCGCGCTCTTCCTCCTGGTCGATCGAGGCCATGACCTCCGGAACGGCCCCTCGGGCCCGGGCCTCGTCGACCTCGGCCCGCCACGCCCGGCGCCGTTCCGTCTCCGCCGGGCCCGCGGGTTCGAGATGCGCGTCCCGCTGGCCGATCCGGTCGATTCGGCTGGCGACCACTCGGTCGAGCACCTGGAACGCCTTTGCCTGGGCTCGCGCCAACCGCTCCCCCGCCTTCGCCCACTGCTTGGCCTGCAGGAACGCCTCCGTTTCCTTCAACAGGTTCGCCACGCCCTCGGCCTCGGGAGACCCCTCGGAGCGCGTCGCTTGAAGCAGGCCGCGCACCTCGGTGATGGTGCCGGAGTAACGGCGTTCGATCGCCCAGGAGGAAAGATCGATCGCTTCGCGAGCCCGGGCGGCGGCCCCGGAGTAATCGCCGGCCTCCGACAGCTCCCGAGCCCGGCCGAGCATCGCGTTGACCTCCGCGGGTTCCGCACCCATCGTGAGCGCCTCCTGGACCGTGCCGCTCGCTACGGTGAGGGCGTCGTGCGCCTTTCGATAGAGCTCCCGGGTCTGCGTGAGCAACTCGCTCGCCTCCAACGAGAGCTCGAGCACCCGGGCGTACTCCCGACGGTCGAACGACGATCGAGCCTCCGCCGTGATCGACGGCCCTTGGGGGAACCGGATCCCTTCCGCGTCGAGCCGCGCCCGCATGGCGTCGAGCGCTTCGAGGGCCCCGCGGGCGACCCGGGTCTGGAGTCCCACCCGTTCGATCTCCCCTTCGCTCTGGGCCGCGAGCTGGAGGGCGTCCATCGGTCGACCCTCCTGCAGCGCCTCGCGGGCCTTGGCGAGCAGGTGCTCGGCGGCGGCCGTCGGGATCCCTTCCTGACGGGCCCGCACCACGAGGCCCTGCAGGCCGGCGATCGTCCGGGTGAGGTGAAGGGTCGTGGTTTGAAGGATCTCCTGTTCGAGCGGGCCGGCGGTCTCGACGGTGCGCGCGAACTGGCGTTCGGACAGTTGGTGCTCGAGCGTTTCGACCCGGGTTCGCATGGCCGGCGTCGCCAGCCGCAACAATTCGGCCTGGCCAAACGCCTCCTCGACCCGCTTCGCGCTGCGCTCGGCATGTTCCACGAGGCCGCGGGTCTGGGACAGCTGCCCTCGGGCGTTCTCGATCAGATCGGCGGCGCCCAGCGGGACGGGGAGGAAGAGTCGACCGCGGGCGTCGGACAGGAGGCCGGACAACGGCCCCATGTCGACCCCCAAACGACGAGCGATCTCGAAGTCCTGCTCGACGGATTTTAGGTTCTCCTCCAGGACCGGCCGCAGCGTCTGGACGAGTGCCTGGTGGGCCTCGTAGGCAAGGGCCCGTGCCTCCAGACCCCCCGCGGCCCCGAGGCTGCCTCGCGCCTCCGTGAGCTTCGCTTCGATCCCCTCGACCGCGATCCCCAGGCGGGTCGCATCGGCCGCGAGCTGGTCTGACTCGCCGAGTATCCGGCGGACCTCTTCCGCCTGGGCGGCCCGGTCGAGGCGTTCTTGCAGGCGTCCGAGGTGCGCGCGCACCCCCTCGAAATCGAGGGACCGGAAGGCAGCCTCGGCCGCCGTCACCTCATCCTGGAAACCACCGGTGTCGGTCCCGCTCTGTTCGATCTGGAGGAGCCGTTCCTTCGACTGGGTGAGCAGCGCGGCCGCGGGCCGGGCGCCGCCGAGGACCTTCTCCGCTCCCGAGTGGACGCTCAGCCCGCCCCGGTAGGCCTCGACCAACCGCCCCGCCGCGAGGTCTTGCTGGGCGGATTCGAACTGCTTCGTGAGCTCTGCCTTGGCGAGCCCAAATTGGTCGATCTCGACGAGGTCGAGCTTTGCGTGGGAGATCCCCTCCTCGGCCCGAGATTTCTGGACCTCCTCGGTCGAGGTGAGGAATTCGCGGGCCGCGAGCGCGCACTTCACGAAATCGCCCATGTCGAATATCTGCTGGATCTCGTCGGTCTGACGAAGGAACTCCGACCCGGCTCCGCCCATCTCCTCTAGGACCCGCTGGCGTTCCTCGAGCGCCTCGAGGAGGGAGGAGGACTCGACCGCGAACGCGGCCGAAAACTCGCGCTCCGCCTGCCGAAGGCTCTCTAGCGATTGGGTCAGGTCTTCCTTCACCCGCAGGGCGATATCGGAATCCGCGAGCGAGCGCAGGGTGCTGATGGAGAGGTCCGGATCCCGGATCTCCTCGAACCCCCGGCGCATCTCCTCGACCCGCCGGGAGATGTACGGGCCTGCCGCGGTACGCAGTCGCACGTCCACTTGGGCGATCGCCTCGCCGGCCTCCGGAAGCGCCCCCGCGTCGATGTGATGCTGGGCCTTCTCCAGGTCGTCAGGGACGCCCTCGGGCAGGAATCCCCGCTGCCGCGCCGTGTCGGCGGCGGCGGTCAGTCGCTGGATCTCCGCTCCGAAGTACCGGGCGGTCTCTCGACCGAGGGCGCGCACCGTGTCCCGTAGGGTGGCGCGGGCTCGGTCGATCGTGAAGTGGTCGAGCTGGGCCGTCACCTCCGCGAGCGCGGCGCGGAAGGGAACGACCGAGACCTTCAACGTCTCCAGCCGGCCGAGGAGTCGGCCGAGGGCTTCGGCTTCCTCTCGCGCCGCGTCCAGGTCCGAGGTCAGCTGGCTGACCCGGTCGATCGCCTCGACGCTCGCCGCGAGGGCCTCGCCATAGATCTTCAGCCGGAGCGCCTCGCGCGCTCGGTTCATGGAAGCGAACACCTCGCTCGGGTCGCGCCCGAGTTCACGCGCCTCGACGAGCTTGGGCCGAACCTCATCGAGCAACCCGGCGACCACCGAGACGATCGGCTCCTCGGCGGTCTCGCGCGCCCGCTGGAGCAGCGGACCGAGCTCCATCACGCCCGCGGTCTCGACCTGGGCCTGGATTCGGGCGATCTCCGCAACCGCATCGCCCGGGTCGGCCCCGTGCTCCGGGAGTGAATCCAACGTGGTCGTGAGGTAGCCGAGGACCTGGCTCACCCGGCCGCGAAGTTCTGAGCGGACCCGGGACGTCGCCTGCTCGACGCTCGGTACGGTCTCCCCCCACTGGGACGGAGCGGCCCGTGCATCGGCGGCGAGGGCCTCCTCCAGCTCGACGACCGCGAGGCCGATGTCCCGTCCGAGCGTCACCACCGCTTCCGCCTCCGCCCGGCTTCGCTCGCGCCTCGCCACCGCGGCGGGGATCAGTTCGGGGATCGCCGCCTGGAGTCGGTCGACCCAATCCGCGGAGGGGCCCGCATCCGGGGCGGGCAGTATCTCGGAAATTCGCCGGTCGATCTCGGCCGCTTCGTCGGCGGGCACGCCGACCCAGCGGGCGACCGCCATGACCTGGCGGCGAGCCCCGTTCGCCAGGCCCTCCTGGACCCCCCTAACCAACGTCGCGAACCGGGCGAGGGTGGTGATCTCGGTGAGGAGATCGGTGCGAAACGTGAGCTCTCGCACTTCCGAGAGGAGCTCGTCCAACTCGGGGGGTACCGCACTGCCGGCCGCGCGAAGGCTCTCGACACGGTCCAACAATTCGTGACGCCGGACGCTCACGGCCTCGGGGGCGGTTGCATCGATGTACTGGGTGAGCGATTGCGCCTCGACGTCCGAGGCCTCCCAATCGGACTTGCGCTGCCAATCCCGGATTCGCTCCTGACGAGCGGCGGTCTCGGGCAGCTCCACGCCGACCTCGGCGAGCAACCGCAGCCGACCCTCCGACTGTTCGGTCGCGGCCTCCGCGATCTGACGACGCTTCCTGAGCGCCTCGGCCTTCTCCTGAAGGAGTCGGGTCAGGCGGGAGGAGGGCATCGTTCCCATGCCGCCCGACCCGGTCATTGTTCGTCTCCCCCGACCCTTGGACCGGATCCGGTTGTGATAGCGGCCAAGAGGCCGCTCGAATCATGCGAGCCCCGGCTTATTCCCTTTTGCGTCGGGCGCGCTCGTCGGTTCCGACGGGAATCCGGTCCCAGGACCGGCCCCAGCCGGATCCGGTGGAGACCGGGACCGAGGGAGTTCGCTCGCGGGGTCGAGTCGGCGCGGTCCGTTCTGGACAGGGCAATACCCGAGCCTAGGGCCGTGTGATTCGGCGCTTGCCCATCGCGTCCAGGTACTGGATCTCGGTGCCGGGGGACAGCTGGCCCTTCAGGTCGGCGTCTAGGGGGAGCGAGAAGGTCTCGTACGTTTCGAGGTCCATGAGCTGGACCTCGGCGTCCGTGAGAGACAGGACCTGGGCCGACTTCTTGCCGATCATCGGCACCTGAACCTTGTGCTTGACCGGATAGACTACGCTGCGCTTCGACCCGTCAAAGATGCCGACGGCGTCGATCCGGGCCTTGGCCTCGCCATGCTTCCCAGGTTTCGAGGTTTGGATGCTGATGATCCGGCACGGCTCCTCTTCGATCAGCATGTATCGGCCCTCCTTGAGTTCGCGGACCTCCGCTTGAGTCCACGCCATTCGCGAAGCCTCTCGACCGCGGGGACGCGGCGCGATTGATAAGGGTTGCCGGCAGAGTTCGTTGCCCGTCGACTGACAAGGTTTATCGAGCGCCTTTCCCATCAATTTCCTCGGAGGGTGGGTCGAGCTCGCGACCCGGCCCCTCCGACGCATGCCGATACTTCCGGCGGTCTACGACCCAGCCGCCATCGAAGCCAGCACCCGCGCGCTCTGGTCAACGCGCGGGCTGCCCCCGAGCCCGGGCACGGTCGGACCGGTGGGCGGGGCGATTGTTCGGCAGCTCTTCGGGCCGATCGGGGAGACCGAGGCCCCCCTCGACCGGCTGGTCCGGTTCGTCAGCGCCGACGTGGAGGCTCGCTACCTCGCCATGACCGGTCGTCGGGCCGTCGGTCTGGTCCCGGAACGACCCCGCGTCGCCGCCCCTACGCTCGACTTCGCCCGAGCGGCCATCGAAGCAGTCGCGGCGTGGACGGCGGACGGGGTACCCATCGGATTCTCGACCCCCGAGGGCGCGGCACAACGGCAACGGATGCTCGAAAGCCTCGCGAAATCGGGGATCCTGGCCGCGCGGGGGTTCCCGTTCCGCTCCTGCCCGCAGTGTGAGACCCCGAGGACCCCCGAGACGATCGTGTATCAATCGGAGCGCGGCCCGGCGTACCTCGTCCGATTCCCGATCCGGGACTCGAGTCAGCCTACGAGCCTGCTCGTCTGGACGGACAATCCGTGGAAGCTGCTCGGGACGTCGGCCGTGCTCGTCAGCCCGGACCTCCCGTACGTGACGGCGGTCTACCGACGGCGGGGCGGGGTCGAGCGGATCGTTCTTGCCAGATCGGCGATCCCGAGACTGAAGGAGTGGCTCCCGGGTTGCGAGGTCGAGGTCTTGGAAGAGCGACCCGGCGGTGAGCTCTCCGGGACCGCGTACGTACACCCACTGCTCACGGAGTGTCCGCCGCTCGCGAATCTGACGCCCCCGGCGGGCACGGTCCTCGCTTCGAGCGAGGTGGGCGACTCGGGTACCGGGATCGTCGGATTGGTTCCACGGCATGGCGCCGCCGATTCCCAGGCGGCCGCCGCTCTGAGGGTCGACGGGCCGCTCGTAGTCACGCCCGGGGGGATCGTGCGGCCGGAGCCCCGCCACAAGTACACGGGACTGCCCCTCGAAGCGGCCGATGCATTCGTCCTTCGGGACCTGAAGGAGTCCGGCCTCATCTTTGCCGAACTGACGGTCCGACGCGGCGTCCCACACTGTTCGATCTGCGGCTCGAGCCTCATCTGGCTTCCGGGCCGAGCGTGGTGCGTGGAGATGGCGAGGTTGCCTGCGCCGATCGAGCGGGAGTTCGCCCGCCTCCTCCCGGACGATTCGCTGCCACCGGCCCGGGATGTGGTTCCGTGGCCCGTGAGCGAGACGGTCGAGAGCCATGAGGCATCGGCTCCCGTGCTCCTCGAATGCGACTCATGCGACCGCCTCCACGCCCCCTCCTTCGACGAACGCTGCCCATGCGGGGCCACGGCCCTGCACCCGGTTCGTCGGGACCTGCTGCCCGCCATCTCTGGGGCCTTGGCCGTGTGGGCGGAGGTGGGGGCATCGGAGAGTGCTCAGCTGTTCGTCCCGGACCGGCGTCGCGTTCCGACGCTCCTCCACCATCTGATCGCCCGAGAGGCCGCCGGAGTGCGGCCAGGCGATTTGAAGCTCGTCCGACTCCCGACGATGGCCACCGACAGCGACGCCGAGCTTCTGTCGGCGGGGGGTTGCGCGGACGCCCTTCGAGCCTCGTTGATCCGAGCGACGAACCCGTCGCTTCGCCCGAGTCACCTCTCCGACCGCTTCCGGCACGAGTCGAGGCGACTCCGCAAGCTCTGGCAGCTGGCCCGCCACGTCCTCGAAACGATGGAGTCGGACGGGGTCCATGTCGAGATCGCCTACTCGATCGAGCATCTCACCGAGCTTCCGGACGAGGACCGGGCGCTCCTGTCTCGATTCGAACGAGTCCGCAACGAGGTGCGGGTGCTGTTTGAAGCGCTCGATTTCCAGGGCGCCCTCGACCGTCTCTCTCGCTTCATGGAACAGGATGTCGGTACCGGGTATCTGCCGCTCGCCCGGACCCGACTCCTTCCCTCGTCGTCTCCGTCGGTGCGCGCCGCCACCTGTCAGGTCCTCGCGCGGGTCGTCTACCTGTGGGTGGAGCAGTATGCACCGATCGCTCCCTTCACGTCGGAGGCGATCGCCCAGGCCTTCCGGCCGGACTCCCCGTCCCTCTTCGAACGCAGGCTGACCGCGATCGGCGACGTGCTGGTCGACGCGGAACGGGAGAAGGAGTTCGACCGATGGGTGGAATTTGCCGGAGCGCTCCGCTCGGCCCGCCGACAGGTCGGCTTACCGGCGGACTCCATCCTCCCCCGTGTGGTCTTGCTCGTCGGGGACGACGCCCTCGCAGCGGAGCTTCAGCAGGTCGCCCCTGTGCTCGCGCGCGTGGGCCGAACCGGCCAGATCGAGATCGACTCCCCCAATCACGCCTGGTCGGGTCGGCGGATCGAGGCCCGACCCGTTCCCGCCGAGATCCAACGGGTCTACGGGAGCCGGACCGGGCGGATCCTGCACCTCCTCGAGCGCTTTTCGGGCCGCAAGGCGATGGAGGGAATGCGCAACGGCTCCCTGAACGTCGTACTGGACGGCCAGACCGTGAAGATCCTGCCGGGGATGCTCGAGTTCATGGAGTCGCTTCCCGAATGCGTCATCCCGGTGCCCTGGCGCGATGGCGAGATCCTGCTCGTCGACCCGACCGAGAGCGCCCACGGCAGCCTGCCGTCGCTCTCCCTGGACGGTCTCGCGGTCATCCGGCATATCCGACAGCGCCTGCGGCGGGCCGGGCTCCAAGCCCCCCCCGAGCGCATCCTCGCCGCGGCGACCGGGGCGCTCGCGATCGAGCTCGGACACCACGCCGCCGCGCTCGCGACGCATCTTCGCTGCGGGCGGTTCGAGCTCGTAGCAGACGACATCCGGTTTCCCCTGGCCGAGCGATCCACCGGGCGGACTCGACGCGGGGACCGATGGGCCGTCTGGATCCCCGGCGTGGCGCTCGGAGCGCATCGGCTGAAGAATCCGAAAGCCCGCCCGAGGGGGGCCCGGGTGCGCCGGATCGCACCCAAGGAGCCCGACGCGGAGCTCGAACTCGACGAGGCGGGCCTGAAGCGCTACGATTCGATCCTGGAGCTCTCCGACCAGCTAGCGGCCGACGTCGGACGGCCCTTGCTGGGTCCGGCCAAGATGGCCGCCGCGTGGGACGCCGGCTTTCGTACGGTCGATGAATTCCGTTCGGCTCCGTTCGAAAAGATCGCCGAGCTCCCTGGATTCGGGTATTTCGTGGCCGCCGAGATCGTTCATCAGTATGGAGGGACGGTCCCGGAACGCGCGCCCCGGGCCCCTCCGATTCGCTCGGTCCCTAAGACCCCCTCCCCAGTCGTCGCGATCCCTCCCCCGCTCCCGGTCCCCGCACCGGAGCCGGCCCCCGTGGCCCGACGAGCCGTCCCGCCCCCACCCATACCGGTGACCGAGGTCCCCGCAGCTCCGCCTTCGCCCCCCCCCGTGCGAGTAACGCGGATCCCGCCTCGGGTCCAGCCTCCGAAGGTTCAGATGATCCCCTCCACGCGGGGCTTCGCCGCGCCGGTGCTGACCCCGATCACGCCGCCGCCACCGCCCGGGGTGCCGGTATCGATACTCCCCGGCCCAGCCGCCACGCCCGCCCCGTCGATGGTCGTGCCCACGATCGCCCCCTCGCCCGAACGGCGCGAACCCCCGACCCCCAGCCCGTTCGAGCCCCGTCCGGTCCCCCTCGCCCCACCTCCGCCGCCGCAGCCGACCGGGGTCGAGGTTTGGCGAGGGAGCGACGCCGAAGGCGCGTGGTCGAGTTTCCTCGACCTCACCCTGGGTGGGGGCCGGGGCGTTTGCATCACCCGCGAACCGCCCGGAGCCCGACGGGCGGCCCTCGGGAGTCGGGTGGTCCAGGTGGTCTGGCTCTCGAACATCCCGCTTGGGCCGGCGAATCCGACCGCCCGTCCGGGAGACCTGGACGGGATCGAGTTCGGCATTCGTTCGGAACTCAACGATCACGACGCGAAGGCGATCTTCCTAGAGAGCCTCGAGTACCTCGTGACCATCCACGGGATCGCCCGGATCACCGCGTTCCTCTCCAAGATCGACGAGATCGCCCGCGACCGTGGGGCTCGGATCTTCGTCCCTCTGAGAACGGGGCTCATGGACCCTAATGACCTGCAGACCATCGCGGGGAACTTTCACGGTCCCACCGACGCTCCCATCCAGGGCTCGAGTTCGTAGGCCCGCGCGGACTGGAGCGGCCGGAGGTCATCTGCCCGAGGTGACCGGAATACGGTTATCCGAGCCGGGCCATTGAGCATCGAGTGGCGGCACCCCGATACCTGGTCATCCTCTCGGAGAAGGATCCGGTGGCGGCGCTCGTTGGTGAGGGGCTCCCCTCGGGTGAGGCGACGGGCGAGTCGGTCGAGGGTACCCCGATCCGCCGGATCGCGCAAGGGGTCTTGCTGCTCCGAAGACCGGGACTCCACATTTACGACGAGCACCTCGACCGCCACCTACCGACCGGCCTCCGCTCGCCCGGTATTCCGCTCGTCTTCCCCTCGGTCCATCGAAGCGAACGGGGGGTGCGCTGCTTCACGGTGCACTCCTTGGGAAACGTCGGGGAGGCGGAGGTGGGTGGGGAGCGAGCCCGGCTCAACCCGGCGGCCCCGCGGCTCGCCACCGACGCCCTGCGTCGGATGCACGAGGCGGGCGGCGAGCTCGGCCTGCCGGCCACCTACGAGGCGACCCACCATGGACCGGCCTTGGACCTGCCCTCGATGTTCGCTGAGATCGGATTCGCGGAGGATGACTCTCCGCCTGCGGAGGCAGCCCGCGCCCTCGCCCGGATCCTCCCGGTCCTACAGGAGGACGAGCGGGATCACGTGGTCGTCGGGGTCGGAGGTGGGCACTACGCTCCCCACTTCACGGACCTCGCTCTGAAACGACGATGGGCGTTCGGCCACATCCTATCGCGACACGCCCTCGCCGACGCCGACCCGAAGACGATCGAGAGTGCGGGGACGCTCACGCCGGGCTCCGAGGGGTATGTCTTCCATCGGGCCTCCGACGCGCTCGAGGTCTCGGCGCAACGCCTGCGGCCCCGCCTCTCGGAGGGCCACGCGCCCCGTCGGGACGTCGGCCCCGCGTCCGAACGAACTACTTCGGCGGGACTCGGGTCCGGCCCGGGCGTTGGAACATGATCGCGCCGCTGCGGTAGATCGCCTTGCCGAGCCGGACGTTCGAGACGGAGGCGACATGCGGAGCCCGCTCCGCGAGCATCATGCTCTCCACGATCTGTCGGAACAGCGCGCTCTGGTTGATCTCGGGGTGCCGCTCGAGGAACTGGTTTTCCTCGGGAGTGATCGTGATGTTCTTGCGGAGCATGGCACCAGAATCGCTCGTGTACTTACGTCCCCCTCGCATCGTCGTACTGACGGGGCGCGCGGTATTTATGCGTATGGCCTATTGAGACGCGCGGGGCGACCGGCTGGGTCCGGCGATGACCGTGCAGGCAACCGAGGAGTCCATCGCCACCTCCGCGGACCGCTGGATCTCCTTCGGCGTGACGGACCGCAACGTCGCGGGCCATCGACGGAAGAAATCCGGTGCGAGTCCGAAATAGGTCACCTCGACGGCGAGGTCGTGGGCGCCGGAAGTCGTCTCCACGCCGAGCGGGATCTCTCCGATCGCGCTCTCCCGTATCTCGTCGAGCTCCCCGGAACCGACCCGTTCCGACCGGATCCGCTCGAGCTCGGAGCTCAAGATCGGGAGGACCCGGGCGATTCGCTCGGGACCGGTTCCGGCTTGAGCCATCCACAGCCCACCCCAACGCATCGCCTCCAATTCGCTCGAGGCGTGATAGGCGAGCCCGTGGGCCTCCCGGACGCGCTGGAAGAGCCGGCTGAGCAGTGGGCGGCCGCCGAGCACTTCGTTCGCGAGAAAGGCCCCCGCAAATTCGGGAGCGTCCCGAGGGATGGACGCCCCTCCCAGGAGGATCTCCACTTGCGAACGACCGGGCATGTCGATCCGATGGGGAGTCGCCGACACGCGGCGGGTCGGCGGGAGAGTGGGCATCGGTGGGGAGGTCTCCCGCTCGAAATCCCGAAACCGCCGGTTCACCTCCGAAAGGATGGCGGGACCGGATCGGGGGGAGGTAACGACTACCTGGGCGCCGGAAGCGGTAAAGTGATCCCGGTGGAACCGAATCAGGTCGTTGCGATCGATCCGGGAGACGGAGGTGTGGGTGCCGGCGCCCGTCTCACGGTACGGGTGGCCGGTCGGAAAGACCGCGCGCAGCATCTCGCGCTCGGCGCGGCTCTCCGGTTGGGAGAGTTCCCGCATCTGCCGCTCGAAGAGTTGGCGACGGACCCGCTCCAGGTCCTCCCCCCGGAACCGCGGGCGCAACACGACGTCCGCAAGTATCGATAGGAGGGTCGACAGCACCTCCGCCGGACCCCACACGGTCACCTCCGCGGATTCGGGGTGGCAGTGGGCTTGAAGCGTGGCGCCGAGCCGGTCCAGGTCCCGGGCGAGCGTGACCCGGTCGCGGGACCCGGCCCCGCTGGTGACGAGATGGTTGGTCATGATCGCGAGACCGACCCGGCTCGGGGGGTCGTAGGCGGATCCGGCAGGGGCGAGGTACGTGGCGGAGCAGCTCGCGGTCGAGGCGGGGGGGGCCTGGCGAGCGACGACGAGTCCGTCCGAGCGTTCCGAACGACGGACGATCAGCGGGTCGTTGTCATCCCGCATTCGGCGCCTCCCGCGAAGGCTCGTAGCCGACCACGACGCGCCGCTCGGCTGGAAACAGGCGCTCGGCGGCCGCTCGGACCGCCTCGGGCGAGACCGAGAGGACCCGGGAGAGCAGGTCGGATTCGAATCGCTCCCCTCCGAGCATGCTGAAGTAGCCGAGCCGGAACCCGATTCCGGAGGCTCCCTCGTAGGCGAGTTGCGCGCCCCGACGTACCTTTCGGCGCGCCTCGAGGACCTCGGACCGAGCCGGGGCAAAACGCGAGATGCGCCCCGTCTCCCGGTGAATGACTTCCTCGATCTGGTCTAGGCTCACGCCCCGAGCCGCCTGCGCGCCGATGAGGAAGACGCCCGGATACTGCCGCGGTCGGTACTGGGTGGTCGCGCGGACCGCAAGTCCTCGGTCCACCAGCGCCCGATAGATGCGCGCCGACGGGTGTTCGCCCGAGGGTCCCCAGCCCCGCCCCACCGTGAAGAGGCGCGTCTCTCCCCCCAAGACCACGTCGAGCAGGATGGCCGCTGGTGCCCCCGGATCCTGGACCGCGGGGGCGCGGTAGCCGACCTCGAGGTAGGGGGTCGTCCCCGGACCGGAGAGGGTCGCCCGACGCTCCCCGGTCGGCTCCGGCTCGACGACCGCTACGTCCGGGACCTCGCCGAGGGTGGGCAGCCGACCGAAGAGGGCCCGGATCTGCCTTCGTACTTGGGATGGCTCGAACCCACCGGAGACGACGAGGACGGCGTTGCGGGTGCCGTAGAACCGACGATAGTACTCGCGGAGATCCCGGGGTGTGAGGGCGACCAGGTCTTCCGGGAAACCGAGTGGGTCCCATCGATAGGGATGACGCCGGAAGGCAAGCTCTCCGAGCTCCTCGGCCACCCGGAACTCCGGCCAGTTCTCGTTCCCTTCCTGCTCGGAGCGGATGACGGTGCGCTCGCGCTCGATCTCCGCCGGTTCGAGCAGGGCGCGGGTCATCCGGTCCGACTCGATGTCTAACGGCACCGAAAGATGGTCCCGAGGGACGGTGGAAAAGTACGCGGTGAAATCGTAGTCGGTGAACGCGTTGAGGCTCCCTCCCACCTTCACGACGGCCCGGTCGATCTCTCCCTTGCGGTAGTGGGGGGAGCCCTGGAAGAGCATGTGCTCGACCCAATGCGAGGCCCCCGTGATCCCGGGTCGTTCGTTCTTGGAACCCACCCGATACCACACCCAGACGCTCACGGTGGAACTCTTGGCGATCGGGGCCAGCACGACGGAAAGGCCGTTTCGAAGGCGGAACCGCTCGACCCGCGGTCGCCGCGCCCGGACCGGCTTCGCCATCGACGCGGCGACGGGTCGCATGGGGATTAGACCGTTCCCCTCCGGGGGAGGCAGCGACCTGCAAGCCAACCATTATGCAACACGCCCCGCCATCCTCGACCCGTGGGACCCTACCTGACCCTGGTGCGCATCGGGAACGTGGCCGTCTCCTTCGCCGGGACGGTCATCGGGGGCCTCGCGGCGAAGGGCGTCGGCCTCTCCGTTCCCGTCACGACCCTCGGGGTCGTGGTCCTTGCGGGCCTTTCGACCGCGTGCGTCACGGCCGGGGGGAACATTCTGAACGACTTGGGAGACCGGGACTCCGACCGCGCGAACCATCCGGATCGCCCCCTCGTGACCGGAGCGGTCTCCGTCCGGTCCGCGCGCCGACTCGCGGTGACCCTGGTGATCCTCTCCTTCGTCGGCATCGTCCCTATCGTCGTAGGAGCCCCGCTGCTGCTACCGATCTTGGTCTCGGCTTGGTTGGCCCTCTATGCGTACGAATACGCATGGAAAGCGAGGGGCCTCCCCGGCAATGCAATGGTCGCCTATCTGACCGCGGCGGTGTTCCTGTACGGCGGCGCCGGGGTGGGGAACCTCCTCGTCGTCGTGCCCTTCGCTGCGATGGCCTTCGGCGCGACGCTCAGCCGGGAGGTCATCAAGGACATGGAGGATGCCTCCGGCGATGTCGACCGGCGGACGCTCCCCCGCACGCGCGGGATGGGGGTGGCGAGCCGGGTGGCCCGGACCGCGGCGGGATTCGCCATCGTCCTCAGTCCCGTCCCGTTGGTCACCTTCCTCCATCTTACGTCGGGCGGCGGGATTATCTACCTCGCCCTGGTGCTCGCGGTCGATGTACTGTTCGTCGTCTCGGTCGCCTGGCTGCCGGGACGGCTGCATCGGGAGCAGACCGTCAGCAAGGCCGCCATGACCGTCGCGCTCCTCGCCTTCCTAGCGGCCGCGTTCCGGTAGAGGTCGGGAAGTGGGTCGAGTCGGGGAGTATCTCGCCGATCGGTTGCGCCGGGGTCCGCTCCATTTCACGCTCGTCGATCCGGACAAATCGTCCGGCGAGAGGGCGTCCGCGATCGGTCGGGGTGCGGCCGAGCTCGGGTCGGACGCGATTCTCCTAGGGGGGTCTACCGGGATCTCCACACAGAAGATGGGCGCGGCCGCCAAGGCCCTCAAGTCGTCGGGTCCGCTTCCCGTCATCATCTTCCCGGAGGGACCGGTCTCGCTCACCGGTGAAGCCGACGCGATCCTCTTCATGAGCCTGCTCAACTCGCGCAACCTCGACCTCGTCATCCGGCTCCACGCGAAGAGCGCTCCTGAAGTCCGACGGCTTGGACTCGAACCGATCTCGCTCGGCTACCTCGTCGTCGCGCCGGGGATGCGAGTCGGAGAGGTCGGGCAGGTCGACGTGGTGCCGCGCGACCGGCCCGACACCGCCGTCGGGTACGCCCTCGCCGCACAGATGCTCGGGATGCAGATGGTCTACTTGGAGGCGGGTTCGGGTGCTCCGAGTCCCGTGCCGGTCGGCATGGTACGGGCCGTGCGCGATGTTCTCAACGTCCCCCTGATCGTTGGCGGCGGGATCCGAACCGGGTCGGAGGCCCGGGCCTTGATCGACGCGGGCGCGCAGATCCTCGTCACCGGTACCATCACGGAGGAAGAGGGACTCGGAGAAGGGTTCCGGGCGATCCTCACGGAGGTCCGAAGGTCCCGTGCCGGAGGATAGCGTCCCGTTCATCCGGCCCGATACGGGGCCCCGATCGCGGAACCGGCGCCTCCTATTTCGAGCCCCGAACGAGGCCCAGTCGGTCGGATTGATCCTGGCCGAGAGCCTCGTTCTCGCGGCGTTGTTCGACTGGCCCACGGGGTTGCCGGTACCCTTCCTCATCGGGTGGATCGCCCTGTTCCTATTACCGACCCTCGTCTCTGGGCTGCTCACCGGTCCCCTGGCCGGCGCCTTGGGGGGCCGCCTTTCCCTCCGAAGGAGTCTCCTGCTCTCGGTCTCCGCCGGATTTCTGCCGATCCCGATCGCCCTCGTATGGCGCGGGGTCGGGGCCCTGGATTCCACCGCGCTCCCCTCAGTCGCCGCGGTGCTGTTGTTCCTGCAGGGGCCGGTGTTCTGGTTCCGGCAGATGTCCCTCTTCGGCGTCTCGAACCCGTCCCACCTGCGGTCGCTCCCCGCTTCGCTCGTCGGCCCGCTCCTGTCCGTGGCGATGGTGTTCCGGTTCTTCCCGCCCACCGCACCGCTGCTTTTGGAAGCGTTCCTGTTCTTGCTGATCGGGTTCCTCGCGTGCGCGCTGCTGCTTCGGGCGGCGGACCGACCGCTTCGACGGGAATTCGGTGTCTCCGGCGTCTCGCTGATCCGACCGATGCTCGATCACATCAACGAACGCGACCCGGTCGCCACCGAAGTGCTCGAGCGCTTCTTCGCAAGATTCTCGGTCCCCGCCGACCTCCAGGTCGTCCTGATCACGTTCGGGACCGGACCGAACATCAAGGCTACAGTCGCGCTTCCGACCGTTCACCCGGGCCCGTTCGGCGCGTTGGGCGCGAGCGACCTGCCCCGACGGTTGGGGGAGCGCCTGGGACTCGAGGCCGGAGTGGTGTTCGTCCCGCACACTCCGTGTAATCATGACCAGGACCTGCCGACGAGCCAGGATTTCGAGCGGGTCGCGGCCGAGTCCCGGATCCTGTGGAAGGAGCTCGTTCGGGGGCCGGCCCCCACCTCGACCGAGACCCTGACGAGCCCGTTGGTCGGCGCGGACTCGGAGAGCTTCGCCCGGGTCCAATTGCTCGGAACCACGGCGATCACCCTGGTGACCCAAGCACCGGCCCCGACCGATGACATCGCCCTCTCGGTCGTCGACCCGGTGGTCCGCCGGCTCGAGGCGGCCGGGGGGCCCCGGGTGGCCCTCATCGATGCGCATAATTCGTACGTCGAAGACCAGGGAGACATCTCCTTCGGGACGCCGAGCGCCTCGAAGCTCGTCAGCGACATCGAACGGGCCGTGGCTCGGGCCCGATCCGTCGCGCGGCCCGGGCCGATCCGGGCGGGCGTCGCCGTCCGCGCGGGCTATTCGCTGGGCGCAGACGGGATCGGTCCGGCGGGGATCCGGTCCCTCGTCATCGAAACGGCCGGAACGAAGACCGCCTACATCCTGATCGACGGGAACAACCTGCTCCCCGGCCTGCGCGAGAGCCTGCTCGATGCCGTCCGCCCGATCGTGGACGCGGCGGAGGTCATGACGACGGACAATCACATCGTCCACGAGGTCGACGGGGGAACCAACCCCGTGGGGGAGCGCTTCCCGAAGGAACGGTTGACCGAGGAGGTGCGCGCCGTGACCGAGGCCGCGGTCCAGGACCTCTCCGACGTCGAGGTCCGTTCTGGGTCCCGCCCGATCCCGGCCATCCCGGTTCTCCAACCGGGTTGGACCGCACGGCTTTTGACCTCGCTCGGGGACACGCTGTCGATGTTCACCAATGCCCTCCTCATGACGTTCCTCCTCGTCCTGACCAGCTCCCTGGTCGTCCTGCTCGCGTTCCGGTAGCGGTGGCGTGAATGGGGGAACGGTCGTCGTCCGAGGAGGGTGCGACCGCGGCCGAGGCGATCGGCGACCGGTCGGGCCTGGAGATGCTCCAATCTCTCGTGGCGATCGCGCCGACGAACCTCGAGGACCCGCTTTCGGACCGATACGAGAAGCCGAACTATCGACGCGCGGCCGACGAGATCGTACGGTGGGCGAGGCGATTCGGGTTGTCGACGCGCCATTTCGACCCGACCGTCGACCTACCGCCCGACCCGATCTACCGAGGCGTCCCCCGGCCCAATCTCATCATCGACCTCGAGGCCGGGACGTCCGACCGCCTCCTGATCCTGGCGCACTTCGACGTGGTCCCCGTTCCTCAGGAGCAACTCGGTCACTGGAAGACCCCGCCTTTCAGCCTGAGCCGTCGCGCGGATGGGCGACTCTACGGTCGTGGCGCGAACGACGATCTCGGCAGCGGCCTGGTCGCCTCGCTGCTCGCGATGAAGCGCCTCGCCGACTCCGGCGATGCACCTCGGTCGGTTCGCCTGCTCGCCTGCTGCGACGAAGAGACCGGGGGACTCGGCGGGATCGAAGCGATCAAGGAACACGACCGGCGGCTCCCGATGGGGGATCCCGGTCGATTCCTCGACGGGTCGGCCGCCCTGATCCCGGACGGGAGTCCCCACGCCACGGCGGCCTCAAGCGGCCTCATCTTCCTGGACGGTACCTTCGAGACGCCGGCCACTCCGGGGGAGATCGTCCGTTTCGGGAACGCCCTCCTCGGGCTCGACGCGCTCGCACGGGCGCATCGGTCGGCCTATTCCTCTCCAGATTGGCCGGACCACCTCGCCCCGGAATCGGTCATCACAGGGCGCGCCACGCTCACGCGCTTCGACCTCCAAGAGGGGGATCGCGCCGGCGGGGGATTCGCCCTGGTCTCGGCCCACGCAGAGAACGACGCGCCGAATCAGATCGCAGCCGCGGTGACGCTGGGCTTCGCGGGACCGCCCGAGGGTTGGGAGGGGCTCATCGAGAGGATGCGGGAAGCGCTCCCGGTCCCCTTCCGACTCGAGTCGCCCGCCACCTCGACCGCGCTGGCGATCGCCCCCGAAGTCCGAACCGTCCAGATACTCGGAAGGAGCGCGCATGGCGGCTACCCGCATCGGGGGGCGAATCCGGTTCCCGCCGCGCTCTCCCTGATCGACCGGCTCCTCGAATCGCGGTCGATATCGGTGACGAGCCGGGGGCGCGCCTCCTTCGCGGTCGACCTCCGGCTGATCCCCGAAATGCCGCTCGAGCCCGAACGCCAGCAGACCCTCGACCGCCTCAATCGGTGGGCGACGGATCAGCTCCCGTCGGCTCGGGTGGACGCACCACGGACCCGGGCCCGGGGCGGCTACGCGATCCCCATCGACCATCCCGCGGTCCAGAAGCTGGCCCGCATCCTGCGAGAACGACTGGGCGAGTCGGGCGTGTACGGGGAGTACGGTGGCACCGACGCGAGTAGCCTGTCGGAGATCACCACCCCGACAGGGGCGGCGCTCCCCGCTCTCGTCTTCGGGAGCATGGACCGGGAATCGCACATCCATGAGGCGGAGGAGAGCGTCGACCCACGACTGATCGCTCAAGTTTCCGCGACGATCGAACAGTACGCTCGAGAGGCCTAGGCGAGTCCCGGCCGTGGTCAGCGACCAGCTCCTGATCCCCGCCCGCGTCCTGTGGGTCCTGACGACGCCCTTCCTCGCGAATGCGTTCGCAACGATCCCCAAGGGCCGCGGACCGCCCATGGACCTCGGGCGGCTCTGGACCCCGGATGGGCGGCGGATCCTGGGAGCGTCCAAGACGTGGTCCGGGCTCGTGTTCGGCACTCTGGCCGCGCTGCCGTTCGGAGTCCTCCAATCGTATCTCATCCTGATCGCCCCGACGGACCTAGCGATCGTGCCGCCCTTCGCTCCGACCGTGGTCGCCGCGATCCCCGTGATCCTGCTCTTGTCCGGCGGGGCCCTCGCCGGCGATGTCCTCGGCTCCTTTGTGAAGCGTCGCCTCGGGCGACCCAGCGGCTCGCGGGCCTTTCTCCTCGACCAGCTTCCGTTCGTCCTACTCCCGGTCGGGGTCGGGCTCCTGGTCGCTCCCGGATTGTTCGTACCGGTGTTCTGGAATCCGGAAGGGTTCGCCTGGATGCTCCTCTTCACCCTGGGCATGCACGCGCTTTTCAATTACGTGGGATACTGGGCCGGGTGGAAGAAGGTCCCCTGGTAGGAGGCGAGCGACCGATGGAAGCGCATACGAAACTCGTGCGCATGCTCCGGGACTCCGGGGCGGTCCGATTCGGCCAGTTCACGCTCGCCTCGGGCCGCACTTCCGACGTCTACGTCGACATCAAGCGCACGTGGACCGACCCGGACCATCTCGAGATGCTGGGCCGGGCCCTCGCCGAGCGGGTCGAGGACGCCGAGGGGCTCGGCGGGATGGAGCTCGGTGCCGTTCCCCTGCTCGCCGCCGCGAGCCTGTACTCCCGTCGGCCGTTCGTCGTGGTCCGGAAGGCGCCGAAGGGGTACGGGACGGACCAGCGGATCGAAGGGACCGTCCCGGCCGGGGCCCGCTTCCTCGTGATCGAGGACGTCACGACGAGCGGCGGGTCGGTGCTGGAGACGGTCACGCTCCTGCGCGCGGCCGGGGCCGACGTCGAACGCGTCCTGGTCGTCGTCGACCGGGAGGAGGGGGCGGCGGAGCGACTCGCCGGCGCCTCGATCCGGCTCGACGCGCTCGCCACCCTGGACGAGCTTCGGGGTCCGCCGGCGTGAGCGGGCTCGCCGGACCGGACGCCACGTCGGTGGTGTCGGACCCCGCGGAGGCGAGCTCGGTCCACGCCCGCGGCTTCTTCGGGACGGTCGAAGGCTCGACCCTCACGCTCGACCGGTTCGAATCGGTGTACCTGGGCGAGACCCACCGCTTGAACCTGGTCGATGCCCGCGGCAGGACGATGGACTGGCCGACCCTATTCCGATCCGCCACGCGAGCGGACCCGACGTTCGGCGTCCGATACGTCGTGTATCGAGACCTTCGACAGCGTGGCTACGTGGTACGGGTCAGTCCTCCCCCCGTGTCCTTCGCCGTCTTGCCACGAGGCGGGATCCTGCACAAGACACCCTCGAAGTACTGGGTCGAGGCCCAGTCCGAGCGGGTGCCGTTCGACCTGGCCCGTCTCGCGGACCTCGCCGACCGGGCCCAGGGGGCGAAGAAGTCGTTGCTGCTCGCGCTCGTGGACGAGGAGTCCGACCTGACCTACTACAAGGTTCGTCGACCCGCTCCGTCGGGAGCGCTGGAACCCACTCGCCTCGACCATGCCGCCGTGGGTTGGCTTTCCGGTGACCGCGTGGTCGTCTTCGAGAGCGACGCCGTGGAGGCGCTCGGGCGCTCCCAATCCTACGGGAGCCGGATCGGAGACCGCCTCGAGGTGAGCCTGCTCGAGGCGGACCACTTGCGCGCCCTCGGCCAGCTCGAGGTCCGCGACGCGCGTTCGGGCCGGGTCGTCACCCCGGAATCGTTCCTACGACGTGCTCGACGGCTCGAAGCGGGATTCGACGACCGCCGGGCTGCATACCGCGCGCTCCGAGAGCGCCGGCTCGTCGTCAAGACCGGTTTCAAGTACGGCGCACATTTCCGCGCGTACCCTCGGAATCCGGAGCGCGCCCACGCTCGCTATCTGATCCGCGCGGTCCACGCCGACCATCGGGCGCCCTGGCCGGAGATCGCCGGCGGGGTTCGGGTGGCCCAGGGAGTTCGCAAGGAGTTCCTGATCGCTTCCGTCTCCGAAGGGGCGCCCGTCCGGTTCCTCTCGCTAGAGCGCGTGCGACCCTGAGTCCCGTGGCGGCCCTGTCGAACGCCGGCCCGGTCCGAGGATCCTACGAGCGGGGGTTTGGGCTGGACCGCCGATGACTTGGCCCCTGCGAGGGTCAGGGCAGGGCCGGTTCGGCTCGCAAGACCGCCTCGACGAAGGCGGCCATCTTGCGCGGGTCCTTCTGGCCGGGCGAGCTCTCGATACCGGCCGAGACGTCGATCCCCCACGGGCGTACGGTGACCAACGCCTCTTCAACGTTGGCCGGTTCGAGGCCCCCCGAGAGGACGAGCTTGCGGCCGGGATGGGCATCGACCAGGCCCCGGCAGATCTCCCAGTTCGGACGGAAGGGACTTCCGAGGGCGAGGGGGTTCCCGGGAGAGTCCAAGTGGAGGATCGGGTGGGCCTCCGGGGTCGGAACCTTGGGGAGGGTGCCGTCCCCGAGCTCTGAGCGAATCGGCACGGATGGGACGATGTGATGCGTCTCGAGGAACTCGAGGTCCGGCGGTACCGTGCCGAAGACCTGGATCCGATCCACGCCGACCTCATCGAAAAGGCGGCGGATGAGTTCCGGGGTCGGGTCCCGACAGACCGCCCAGACCTCGGCCTCGGCGGGCACGATCTCCGCGAGGCGCGCGGCGGCTTCCACGCTCAGGGTGCAGGGGGAGTCCGGTACCTCGACGACGAATCCGGCGGCACCCCCCTTAGGGACTCCCTCGACCCAGGCGCGTTCCGTCAAGCCGCTGAACTTCACGAAGGTCTTCATGGCGTTCGCGCTCCCCAGACGCCGCGCGCGAGCGCGTACTCCGCGTTGATCACAGAACCGCCTGCCCCGCCTCGTACGGCATTGTGCGAAAGCAGGAAGAGTCGTAGGTAGGGTGGGGTCCAGCGGACTCGCCCGACGACGACGGCCATGCCACGGCTACGTTCCACTCCCGCCCAACGGTCCAGGATCGGCTGAGGCCGGTCTACCTCAGCCCTCACCACGATCGGTGGATGGGGGGCCGAAGGGATGGCAAGCCCCTGCAACGGGTCGAAGTCGCGCCACGCCTTTCGGAGCCGCGCTGGGTCCCCAAGGCCCCTCGCTTCGACCGTGACGGCCTCGAGATGGCCTTCTCGGACCCCCACCCGGGCGCAGTGGGCGAGGATCGGAACGGGGAGAGGTCGGAGGCGGCCGCCGCGCACGCGTCCGAGCAGACGGGGGGTCTCGAGCGCGATCTTCTCCTCCTCGTCGGCGATGAACGGTACGATGTTGTCGGTCACGGAGAGGGCGGCCACCCCGGGAAAGCCGGCCCCCGAGAGGGACTGGTAGGTCGCGACATGGATGGAGATGGGCTTGAGGATCGAGAGGATCGGGGCGAGGGCAAGGGCCAGTCCCGTCACCGAGCAGTTGGGGTTCGTCAGGATCGGGGCCGAGCGGGCCCGTCCCCGGGGCTGCTTCCGGAGATGAGCGCCGTTCACCTCCGGCACGATCATCGTAGGACTGGGGTCGAGACGGTGGTCCGAGGCGTTTGAGAAGACGGGAACTCCGCGACGGGCGATCTCGGATTCGATCGGGCCCGCGATTCCGCTCGGGAGCGCGCTGAACGCCGCATCCGCTTGGGAAGCGATGGCGCGGGGAGTCGCGCGGACGATCTTCTGAGAAGCGAGCTCGGGCGGGCATTCCTCCGCGAGGTGCCAGACGTCAGCGAGGCGGCGGCCTTCCGAGTGGCCCCGACCGATGAGCGCGGGCGGAAGGAACAACGGATGGTCCGACAGCAGGCGGATGAACTCCTGGCCGATGTACCCCCCCGCCCCAAGCACCGCGGTCCGGATCGACCCGCTCAAGGGAGGAGGCCCGCCCGAAGGCATAGGTCGGCGAGGACGATGGCCGTACCGGCCTCCACGACGGCGACGGCCCTCGGGACGATGCACGGGTCGTGGCGGCCCTTCACGACGATCGTCGCACTCGTCCGCCTAATGAGGTCAACGGTCTCCTGGGGCCGGGGGATGGAAGCCGTGGGTTTGATCGCGAGCCGGAAGATCAGCGGCCGCCCGGTAGAAAGGCCCCCGAGGATCCCGCCGGCGTGGTTCGTGCGGGTCGAGACGACTCCGTCCTCATCCCAATAGAACGGGTCGTTGTTCTCGCTCCCGTGCAACCGCGCGACCTGGAATCCGGCACCGAACTCGATCGCCTTGACCGCGGGAATGGAGAACATGAGGTGAGCGATCTCGCTCTCCACCGAATCAAAGAACGGTTCGCCGAGGCCGACCGGCAGCCCGACCGCCCGCCCCTCGATCGTACCCCCTACACTGTCCCCATCCCGTCGGACCTCCTCGATGCGCTTCGCCATCGCCGCGGCCTGCGTTGGGTCGATGGCGCCCACCTCGTTGGCGTCACGGCGCGCCCGGAGTTGCGCGAACGACTCGTCCGGTACGAGGGCGTCGTCAATGCCGCCGATGGACCGGGTGAAAGAGAGGACCTCGATCCCCTTGGGCTCGATCAGGTCGCGGGCGATCGCACCCGCCGCGACGAGCCCGACCGTCATGCGACCGGAGAAGATGCCGCCGCCCGAGAGGTCTACCGACGTCCCGAACCGCACCGAAGCCGGATAGTCCGCGTGGCCGGGTCGGGGGGTCCCCCTCAGCTCCTCATATGGGCCGGAACGCGCGTCCTCGTTCGCCACGTGGATCCGGATCCGTCGGCCGCTCGCCGCTCCCCCGACGATCCCCTCATCGACGATCAGTCGATCGCTCTCTCGCCGACGGGTCGCGAGTCGACGGCCGATGGGTCGACGTCGGTCGAGCTCTGCCTGGATCCGGGGGAGGTCGATGGAGGCGCCCCTCGGGACCCCCTCGATGATGGCTCCCACCTGCGGGCCGTGGCTCGTGCCGAACAGCGTCACCCGAAACCGGCTCCCAAACTCCATCATCGACGAACGGCCTCCATCCGGGCACCCAGGGCCCGTAGCTGGCTCCAGAACCCCGGAAACGACTTCCCGACCGCGCGGGCATCGCCGACTCGACCCGCTCCGCTCCCCCCGAGGCAGGCGATGGCCGCGCTCATCACGAGTCGGTGGTCGAGCGAACCCTTCCACACGACCGGACCGCTTCGTAGCGCGGGTCGGACCTCGAGGAGGTTCCGCGTGAGGACCGCTCGGGCCCCCAGCCCCCTAACCAGGTCGGCACTCCCCTTCCGACGGTCGGATTCCTTCACCGCGGCATGGAGGGCGCCGTGGATACGAGAGACACTCGAAGACCGGGCCGCCAGGGCGGCGACCAAGGGCAGGAGGTCCGGGGCGTCCGCGAGGTTGACGCTCACGCCGCGCAGGCGGGCGCCTTGGACGACTGCCCCATCGTGGCGTGGAAGGACATGAGCCCCCAGTCGTCGCAGGATCTCGAGCATCTTCAAGTCGGCCTGGGGGCGACCGGGCGGGATGCCGCGGACTCGAACCGACCCGCCGGAAACCGCCGCCCCGGCCCATAGATAGGCGGCCGAAGAGGCGTCTCCGGGAATCCGAGTCCGCCGGGGGCCGTACCGAACCGGGCCCTCGATCCTAAACTCGCGCCCGGCGACCGTCCATCGGACGCCCCGTCGCAGCAGGACGTCTTGCGTGGCCTCGATGTAGGGAGCCGACACCCTCGCCCCTTCTACCCGAACCCGATGGACGCCCGGCAGCGATGGCAGACTAAGAAGTAGGGCGGACAGGTACTGGGAGCTCTTCGAGCCGTCGATGCGACCACGGACCGACCGGATCGGTCCCCGGATCGTCGTGGGAACGGAGCGGCCCCGGGAGGCGCGTTGAACCGAAGCCCCCGCGTTCTCGAGCAGATCGAGCAGAGGGTCCACCGGCCTGAGGGCGAGTTGCGCCGTCCCGAGCAGCGTGACCGGGACGTCCCGCGTCGCGGCCACCGCCAACAGGAATCGAAGAGTCGTCCCCGATCCCCCGCAATCAAGCGAGACGGACCCAACGGACGGCGACCGACGGGGACCCGGAGGTTCGACCGACCAGCCACCCTTACTTGGGGTAATTCGTGCCCCGAGCCGGCTCAAGCCCCGGCAGGTTGCGAGGGTGTCGTCCGAGACGAGCGGGCCCAGTAGGTCAGACCGCCCGTCCGAAAAGAACGAGGCGACCAGTTCGCGGTGGGTGTAGCTCTTCGAAGGGGGAGCGGTCGCATCCCCTCGCAGTACGGACGGGTGGACCTCGAGCTGACTCATCCGATCCCCTGGTCTGGAGGGACTGAACCGGGAGGGACGAACTCAACCTCAAGGACCTCCCCCGAGGCGATCGGCAGGGTCCGGCTCACCTTCGAGCGGGTGCGCACGGTAGCGATGGCTGCGAGCGTCGGTCCCATCCCGCTGACCCCGGAGACCAGCGCGCCCTGCCGACTGAGCTCTCGACGTAGGGGGCGGTAGTCGTATCCCATGACCTTCTCGACGAGCTCGGTGTTTCGGTCCATCGCGACCAGGTAGCGCCCGGTCTTGGCCGCATCCACCGCGCCGCGTGCCTCCGAGGCCCTTGCACGAAATGCGTCGAGCCACTGCGGTGAAGGCCGGTGCCTCTCTCGCGGGATCCACAGGACCGGTTTCCAGCTCCGATCGGCCTCATCGTGTCGGAGCAGTCGCTGATCGTTCGTATCGACCACCACCCAACCCCCAAGGGCCGAAGCCAACGCGTCGTCGAATGCGCCGGTCGCGCTCAATCCGATCGATCGGCCCATCTCAGAGGCGAATCGGGCGGCTTCCTCCGGGCTCGCGGACCGTCGGCCCGCCGAGGCGATCGCGCGAAAGATCGCGACAGATACGGCCGAGGAACTCTTCAGGCCTCGGCCGGGGGGGATCGAGGAGACCAATCGAAGGGTTGCATCGTACGGGTCCTCCGGCTCGAGCCGTCGGAGAGCCTCGAGCACGCTCCGACGGACCAGCGGGGTGTCCGACTCTTCGGAGACGGCAATGGAACTGGCACCCCCCTTCGAAGGGGTCAGCGATACCTGCGCGCGGACGGCGAGCGAGATCGAAGCGGCCGCGCCGACTCCGGTCGGGAGCGCGTTGACGAGGCTGATCGCGCCCCACGCGGCTCCGCTCCCGTTCACAACTCCTCCTCGATGGCCCGTTCGACGAACTCGTCGGGCACGGGATGACCCTGCCATATCGCATAGCTCTCCGCGGCTTGATACACGAGGAGTCGAAGCCCCCCTTCGTACCGCCCTCCGCGAGCCTCGACCTGCGCGCGCAACCACGGGTCCACAGGGTCGTACACGAGGTCGAGGACGTAGGTCTCGGAATCCAGGAACGGCTTCAGATAGACCCCCGGCGGGTCGGTCAGATCGGTGCCCATCGACGTGGCGTTCACGACCAGCGCGGCCGTTCTCGGGAGAAACGAGTCCGCCGGTCGCGCTCCGAACTCCTGCTCGAGCCCCTCAGCGCGGGGGCGATTGCGCGCGAGCAGGCGCATCTCGACCTGCATCGATCGCCCGGCGGCGAGCGCAGCCCGGGCGGCCCCACCGGCGCCCACGATCAACAGCTCCTTCCGATCCCAGCGTCCCTCGGAGACCAGTTCGTTCAGTCGTCGAAGGATCGCGGCGAGGTCGGTGTTCTCTGCTTCGAGGACCCCGCCGGGGGAAACGCTCAGGACGTTCGCGCACCCACAGGGGCCCGCGCCAGGTCCGATCCGGCTCGCGATGCGATGGGCCGCCTCCTTCCACGGTCGAGTGATGTTGAACCCGCGGAACCCGAGTGCGGCCAGGGTGGGGAGCGCCTCGGCGAGTTCGGCTTCGCTTCGGACGTCCAGTCCAACGTAGAGACCGGGGTCGCCGAGTTCCTCCATCCACCCGGAGAACAAGGCTGGAGAACGCGATCGTCCGACCGACCCGCCGAGAAGCGCGAAGAGAGGGCCCGGCTGAGGAGCCGAGAGGTAATGCCGGAGGCGGTTCACGGGGATCTGAGACGGTTCCACGGTCTCGCGGCCGGCTCGAGTCGGGAGGGATCCGTACACGGCTGTGAACCCCAAGCTCCAGGCCAGCGCACGAAACAGGGGGCCGGAGCCGGCCGTCGTGTGCAAGAGGAATCCACCGCTCTCCTGCGTCGGAACGGCGCGGCGAAGCAGTTCGAGTGCGGCCGACAGGGTGGCGGGGAGCACGACCTTGACGAACCTCGGGCTCCCCTCCGCCTCGAGCAGGTATCCTCGAACCGCCTCGGGAGGGGTGCCCTCGGAAAGATGCATCGAAAGGATGGAGTCGGCTCGTTCGGGCTCGGCCGGGGGCCAGTCGCGAGCGCGTTCCCGGTCGATCGCCCAGAACGGGAGCGCCCCGAGTTCGGCCAGGATACGGGCCCTAGTCCCCGGGTCATCGTCCCCTTCCCCACCCTCGCGATGAGATCGGTAGGTCCCGATCAGGGGGAGCGGCGACGGGAAGAGGGAGGATAGCCCCGGGCGCTCCGACTCCGGCCACCGGTCGACGCGGACCTCGGCGAGGTCCGCCCCGCCCCGAGACGCTTCGTCCAACTCGGAACGGCATTCCGGGGCCGAACGAGCCGAGAGCGTAGCGATCAGCCAGGGGCGGCGCGCCGTCACCGTTCCTCGACCTGCTCATTGACGACGACGCCGAGGTGGCGGGCGGCCGGGAGCGCGACGACCCGGAGTCGATGGCCGCGGCGCAGCTCCGTGACCGGCTCTCTCCCGCTCACCCCCGAAAGTCGGACGGTCTCCGCCTCCTGGACGAACACCGTCGCCTCGGTCCCCCCGTGCCGTGCCCCGATCAAGAGCATCGGGCGACGTTCGATCTTGAGGCGCCCAACTCGGACCGCTCGGCCCGGCCGACCGGGTCGGCAGACGAACGGTCGGTCCCCCGTCACGAGCTCCGACAGGTAGCGAGTGGTTCCGTCGGCCATCAGGATGTAGAGGTGCGGAGACCCGGCGTTCACTCGGAAGGGTCGAGGTCGGGAAAACTCGGATCCCTCGGCCTCGCTCGCCACATGGAAGAGTAGCCCCGCGGAGCTTCCGACCAGCATCCCCTCGTTCGGGGCCAGGAGGGACGTCGAGTCCACGAGCACTCGTTCTGAAGCGCCCACCGGCTCCACTCGGGAGACGACGGCGGTGCTCCATCGAAGGGGCCCGGCGCGGGCCCCCTCGAGCGTCCTCTCCAGCGCATCGACCGAGGCCGGATCGGGGATCTCGACCACCACTCGGTCGGCCCCGACCTCGAGGGCGCCCAGGGCCGCGGGTACTTCTTCGGTCCGGCGCGTGACGACCCAGATCGAAGAGCCGGGGGACCGTACGGACAGGGCGCCCTCGAGGGGGATCACCCGCGAGCCGATCCATCGGATCGCCACGGCGCCGTTCTCGGCTCCGACTCGCAAGGCGCGCGACAGCTGGACCGGGGAACGGACGGTGAGAAAGGGGACGGACGCGCGCGGACCGGCCGTCGAACTGAACCGGTCGTCTCGATAGCGGTACCATCGTTCGTCGGGCGCCGGGGGGAATCCCTGTCCCGGTCGGGCGGCGAAGTCGTGGAATCGGAGCCTACGCGCCCGAGCGAGACTGGCCGCCCGACCCGCGCGGCTCCGCCCCACGAGCGCGAGGATCAACCGCTCGCGCGTCATGATGGGGCTGGGTCGGGTCGCCCTTCCAGGATCGCTGAAATCCGGCGCGCGAGCGGACCGATGGGTTGCCGTTGGAACAGGTTGCGGCCGATGCAGATGCCACGTCCTCCCGCCCGAACCACCTCCGAGACCCGGCGCATCAGATCGTCCGTCGATCCGGATTTCTCTCCGCCCCCCAGGAGGACGGGTACTGGGGTCGAGCGTACCAGGCGAGCGAGCTCGGCTTCGGATCCCGGGTAGCTCGTCTTCACGATATCCGCTCCGAGGTCGGCGCTCGCCCGGCACGCATGCCGAATCTCCTCGGGAGTTCCGCCGCCAGAACGCTTGACGTACGCCATGCAGAGGAGGGGCAACCCAACCGAGCGGCACTGGTCCACCACGGAGCCGAGGTCCTGCAGCATCGCCCCCTCCTGGGCGATACCGAAGTTGACTTGGATCGAGACGAGATCCGCCCCGAGGGCCGCGGCCTCGGCCGGGGTCCCGATGAGCAACTTGTGATCGGGGGCTCCTCCGAGGCTCGTGGAGGCGGACAGATGGACGCCGAGCAAGGTCGTCGGGAGCAGCGCCGTCGCGACGTCCCGTACCGCGCCCTTCGGGACGATCAGGAGGTTGACCCCCGCGGATTGTAACTCTCCCACGACCGGGGCCGCCGCCTCCAGACCGTCGATCGGTCCCATGGAGACGGAGTGGTCGAGGGGGACAGCGAAGACCCTGGGCCGGTCAGGAGGGAAGACCCTCCGGAGCCGGATCGTCGTGCCGAGCATCCGTGGCTAGCCGATCGCGCTCGTACCGTCGGGCGGGTTCATCGAGGGTCGAGCCGGGATCACGCTGCGCCCCCGGGAGCGATCGCCCCATCCACCAGAAGGCCATGGAGCGCGAAACCGCGGAGCATGGCGTCCCACATCTGGTGGCGAACGGTCGGATCGTTCGCGAACGCCTCGACCATCTCCCCGACGAAACGCGTGTGCTCTTCGTCGGCCGTCACGTGCAGCGAGTAGTACGCAAGGTGCGACTCATCGACGCCGTAATGTTCGCGGAACGCGGGAAGGAGGCGGCGGCACAACTCGACGTTGGGCGGTTCGCTGGACCCGGCCGCAGATATGTAGAAGGGCATCTCTCGATTGATGTACAGGAAATCGTCGATCGCGACGAGGGTGCTCGGCAGCAAGGGCGCGCCAAGGACCTTGTCCCTGGGGAGCCCGAGACCCTCGCAGAACCGCAGCCACAGCTCCGGATGGCCCGGTTCCTTTCCCTTCGGGTCCCCCGCCTCCTCGACGAGCTGATCAAGTATCATGATCCGGAACCGGTCGTTCGCCGCCTGCCACGACGTCCGGGCGAACCGTTCGGCCATCGCGATCGGGACACAGGCGAGCCACGGGTAGAACTGGGTCGCCCATCGGAAGACCGTCTCCCGAGGAGCCGCGCCGGACTCGAGATCCCGGAAGAAGCGGTGGGTTCGGAACGGGTGATTCTCCATCTTGAAACGGGTCAGCTCACGTCGAAAGGCCTCCCCCTCGTATCGGACCCAGGGTGCTTCGGGCATTGCGGTTCGACCGGGGCGTGCTATTTGGAACTCGGGGTTCCCCCCTGAACCCCGCCCCTTAAGACCCGAGGACCGAGGTTCGGCCCGATGGGACCCCGTCGCTCGGAGGGGCGGATCGTTCCGTCGTTCGGTCCGCTCGACGGGATCCGTGTCATCGACTCTGGGCGGTTCGTCGCCGGCCCGTGGGCCGCGACCTACCTCGGGGAGTTCGGGGCGGAAGTCGTCCATGTCGAGGGCCCGCCGTTCGAACCCCCGTTCTCGGACCCGACGCGAAGCCTTCCTCCTATCGTGCCGGAGGGACGAAGTCCCCCTCAAGGCGTCTCCGAATCCTGGGTCCAGTATTCGCGCAACAAGCTTTCCTTGGGCCTCGACCTGCGGACTCCCCGGGGCCGGAAGGTCTTTCTCGACCTCGTGCGCCAATCGGACATCTGGGTCGAATCGTCCCGCCCGGGGACGTACGACCGGCTCGGCCTCTCCGACATCGAGGTCCACGCGGCCAACTCTCGATTGACGATCGTCCACGTCTCGGGATTCGGCCAGACCGGCGAGCGCGACCGGGTCCGTTCCCCATCGTTCGACCTGACCGGTCAGGCCTTCAGTGGCTACCTCGCGCTCCAGGGCGATCCGGAGCCGTCGCCGCCGATGCGAGCCGGCACGGCGATGAACGACACGGTCACGGGGCTAGCGGCGGCCGCCGCGGCGATCTTCGGCTACGTCCATTCCGAGCGAACCGGGCTCGGCCAATCGATCGACGTGGCCCAGTACGAGGTGTTCTTTACGCTGCTCGAAAACCTCGCCCTTGACTACTTCTTGCGAGGGGTGGTCCGGGGGCGTCATGGCCGGTCGCACGCCCGGCTGTACCCTTACGATGTCTACCCGTGCCGGGACGGCTGGGTCGTCCTCGCGGCGCCAACGCCGCGAGCGTGGCAGACCGTCCGGACCCTGGTCGGTATCACCGAGGCCGGGTCCGATTCGCTCGAGTGGGCGGCCGGTCATCGGGAGCGGGTCGACGAGGCGATCACCGCGCTCTTCCGGACCCGGACCGCCGGAGAGCTCGAGCAGACGGGCCGAGAGATCGACCTTGCCATCTCCCGGGTCTACGATATCTCCGACATCGCCCGCGACCCCCACTATCGGCAACGCTCGATGTTCCTAGAGTGGGACGACCCGGTGGCCGGTCGGGTCAAGGGGGCCGGTATCGTTCCCAAGTTCGCACGGACCCCCGGCCAGGTGTGGCGCGGAGCGCCCTGGCTTGGACAGGACAACCGGGCGATCCTCGAGGAGATCCTCGGCTATTCGGAATCCGCGATCGAGCTCCTCGAGCGGGACGGGACTCTGGGGAGTTGCCGGCCCGGCCCCACCGACGTGCCCGACCCGCCCCCGTTCTTTCTCCGGGAGGCTCGGTGAACCCGTCGGAAGCGCCGATTCCCCACGATCCGATCGTGGCCGAGGTCGAGGCGGCCGTACGGACGCTCAACCTAGCGAAGCGATCGGCGGAGCTGGACCGGGATCCCGCGTTCCCGCGGTCGGAATTCCAACAGCTCGGACGACTCGGCCTCCTGGGTCTACGCACCCCTCAACGACTCGGAGGACGGGGACTCGCGCTGCCCACGGTCGGGATCGCTCTCCACCACCTGGCGTACCGGGCGGGGACCACCTTCGCGAAGCTCTCCCTCCAGCCCGAGTTTGCCGGGATCCTCGGCGAGCATGGGGAGCCGGCGCTGGTGGACCAGTACTTTCGACCGCTCGTGCGGGGCGAGATGCTGGTCGGGAACCAGGTCACGGAACCCGAGGCAGGGGCCGACGCCGGAGCCCTGGCGTTGCGGGCCGAGCGGACCGGTCCGGGGTATCGGCTGACCGGCACGAAGAGCCAGGCCGCCTTCGCCGTCGACGCGGACGCGGCGATCGTCTATGCTCGGACCGCCCCGAGGACCGCCTCGAGCGCGGGGATCTCCGCGTTCGTCGTTCCTCAGGACGGGCCGGAGATTCACCGCTCGACCCAGGACGATCTCGGGGAGCGCTGGATGCGTCGAGGGACCGTCCACTATGAAGGGGTCGAAGTGACCGAAGCGCAACGGATCGGACCGGAGGGACGCGCGTTCGACTACCTGAAGGGCGAGCTCGTTCGCGAGCGGCTCCTGCTCGCCGCCATCTACCTCGGGGTCGGTCGTTCCTCGTTCGATGAGGTCGTTCAGTACGCAGGGGGGCGGGCGACGTTCGGACGACCCATCGCCTCCCACGAAGCGGTAGGGTTTCCCCTCGTGGAGGATTGGGCGCGTCTGGATGCCGCGTGGTTGTACACCTACCGGGCCCTCGAACGGATGGAGCGGGGAGAGACCGTCGAGGCCGAATCGGCCCTCGCGAAGTGGATGGCGACCGAGGTGGCTTTGACCGCGATCGATCACGCGATCCAATTCTCGGGAGGGAAAGGGTACTCGAAGGAACTCGCCCACGAGCGTAGGTGGCGTGACGTCCGCAGCGGCGCTCTCGCCCACGGCCCGTCGGAGATCATGCACCTAGTGGCGGCCCGGAGCCTGTGGCCCAGGCGTCCCGACCCCGCCTGAGCGAATCACGAACCGGCCCTGCGGGTCCCCACCGACGAGCGCGCTGCGACTTTCCCGTAGAGCTCGGCGACGCGCATCGCGATCCGCGGCCAGGAGTGCCGTTCGACCGCCGTCGCACGAGCGTGAGCCGCCATCCGGTTCCAGAGGGCCGGGTCGGAGAGCAATCGCTCGATGTAGCCCGCGGTCGCCTCCACACGTCGGTCGAACGGGAGCGCGCGGTCCACGAGGAACCCGTCCTGTCCGTCGGTGACGATGTCCGAGAGCAGGTCCGAGCCGACGACGGGGAGGCCGCAGGCCATGGCCTGCACGGTCGCGACGCTCGCGAGCTCCATGTCCGACGGGTGCACGAAAACCTTCGCCCTCCCCAGCTCGGTCGCGAGCGCTTCTCTCATCACCGGTCCGACGAACCGAACCTCCGGATTCAACCGCCGGGCCGAGGCCGCGACCTCAACGTCCTGGACCCGCCCGATCACGGAGGCCGGAACCCGCGCGCGACGGGCGGAGGCGGCCAGGATGTCCCATCGCTTGTGTCGGACCACGACGCCCAGCCCGACCACGCCCGACCGGGGCGACCCCTCGGACGGCGGTTGGAAGCGCTGGACGTCGACCCCGAACGGAATGGCGTCGACCAGCCCCCCGGACCCACAGCGAGCCAGTTCTGCCTCGAAGAGGGGTCGGACCCTCGGACTGAGCGCGATCACGCCCGATGCCCGTCGGACCGCCCCTCGGTCCCGGGCGCTCCAGAGCCGGTCGAGACCGGTCGCCGGCGTCAACCAGTACCGGGAGTGAGAGGTGAACACGTAGCGGTGGCCGCTGAGGGAGAGCGCCTCGGCGGTGATCGGCGATTGGGCGTGCAAGATGTCGAATCGATGTCTACGGAGGTCCGCCGGGAGGGCGAGCGCGGAGAGGATCTCCCGGCCCCGGGCGGAGGGGAACCGGGGACGCCGGTTGAGGATCGTCACCCGATGCCCCAGTCCCTGCAGTTCCGGAGCGAGGCTCGCGATATAGTCCTCGACGGCGCCGTAGCCCGTCGGTGGGATCTCGATCGCGCCGGTTCCGATCAGGGCGATGTCGAGGCCCCGTGGGGGTTCGGCCGCCTCGGTCCGCTGCGTACTCCTTCGGCCCGTCCGGGGCTGATAACCTTACCGGAAGGCGGGTCGTCCTGGCCTAGGGCTTTTCGGTCTCCGCAGCGGGGGGCTTTCGGCGGCGTCGCATCATGAGCGCGACGGCGACGATGACGACCAGGATCACGATGAGGACGATCCCGACGCCCGCGAGGAGCGGAAGGCCCAAGAACGAACCCGAGGTCGAACTCTTCACCACGAGCTGCGCGGAACCCTGGGCCGATGCGGTCGCCTTGTCGGTCCCCGTCACCGTTACTGTGAACGTCCCGGAGGACGACGGAGCGCAGGTCAGGGTGGGCGCGTTCTGCGTGGAGCATCCCGATGGGAGGCCGGAATAATGGTAAGTGAACGGGCTCACCCCATCGGTGGTCGTAACCGTAAACGTCACCGACTGTCCCGGCTGGACCGACGTGGGAGCGACCGTGAGGGTGACGGTGGGCAGTTTGCTGACCGTGAGGTTGAGATTCGCCGTAGCGGACTTCCCCTCCGAGTCGGTCACCGTCGCCACGATCGTGGAACGACCCGCCACGGTGGGCGTGCACGTCAGAGACTGGGTGTTCGATGTGGAGCAGCCGGACGGCAGTCCCGAATACACATAGACGAACAATCCGCTGCCTTGGATCGCGTTCACCGATAGCGCCACCGACTTTCCGACGTCCGTGGCCGCAGGGCTCGCGTTGAAGGCGGCGATGGCAGGGTCGGGAACGACGGTGAGGTGAAGGGCTCGAGAGAACACCGGGGTCCCCGCGGCGTCGACCACCTTCGCGGTGATCGTGAACGTGCCGATCTGCGTGGGTGTGCAGGTGCTGACCTTCGAGCTCGTGGGCGCGCATCCTACCGGGAGGTTCTGAAAGCTGTAGGTGTAGGGCACCGTTCCAAAGGTCACGTTCGAATACAGCGTGACCTTGGCCCCCGCGTCGACCGTACCCGGAGACACCGCCGCAGAGGCGAACGCCGGGTCCTGGTTCACCTGGAGTGTGATGTTCCCGAATAGGGTCGCATTGAAGGCATCCGTCGCCTCCGCTTCAACGCGGGTCAGCCCGGTAGCGACCGGAGTGCACGCGATCGAAGGAGTGTTACTCGAAGTGCAACCCGCCGGGAGATACTGCCAATTGTACTGATACGGGGGGGTTCCCGCAATCACATCGGCGTGGAACACCGTGGACTGCCCCAGGTCGATCGCCGCGGGGGAGGCATAGAACCGCTGGATCGTTGGGGTCGCGTTCACCGTAAAGGTCGTTTGACCGGTGCCGTTGATCCCGACCTGATCTTTGACCATCAGCCGAACCGGGAAGGCACCCGTCTGGTTTGGAGTACAGGAGATCTTGGACGCGTTCGCCGAGGTGCAGCCGGGTGGGAGCTTCGTCCAGTCGTAGACCAGCGCTCCGGTTCCCCCCGTGACGTTCGCGCTGATATTGGTCGTGTACCCGATGTCGACGGCCGGTGGGGAGAACGCGAACCCGTTCACGGTCGGGTCCTCCCGAACCTGGAGGGAGATGTTCGCCGAGGCGTTGTCGCCCACGCTGTCGTTGACGCCAGCGAGGACATCGAAGTTGCCGTATTGGGTGGGCGTACACGCGAGCCGGGTCGAATTGTTCGACACGCACCCTGCCGGGAGGCCCAGGTAATAGATGGTCAGATTCGTCAACGTAGAGACGACGGTGATGCTGAGTACGGTAGAAAGGCCGGCATCAAAGGCCGAGGGAGTGGCCGTGCCCCAGACCACGGCCGCCGCGCTGAAGGTCCAGGAGTCGTCGAAATACTTCACATTGTTATAGCCGCCGAACAGGATCACGTATCCACCGACCGGGTCGTAGGCGATCATCCCGTAGCCGCGGGCCGTGGGCGAGACCTTCGGGAGGAGCTTGGTCCAGCTTCCGCCCTGGAACACCCACGTGTCCATTTCGATGGTGCCGCCGCTCGAGGTGGTGCTGCCTCCAAAGAGGAGCACGGCGGACTTCTGGTCGTCGTACACCATGTCCACATAGACACGGGCTACCGGGGCGGTCGTGAGCGTGAGCATCTTCCACGTATTGTTGTTCGTGAAGGTCCACGTCTGAGTCACGATGGTCCCGGTCTTGGTAGTACCCCCAAAGAATACGAACTCGTGGTCGAAGGAATCGTAGACCATGGAGGCCCGATACAACGTAGGAGGCGTCCCGGTCACGGTCGCGGTCAGATCCACCCAGGTATCGTTGACGAACTTCCAGGTGTCCGCATAAACAGGATTCCCACTGACGGCCGTCCCCCCGGTCAGGAGCAGATAGCCTGCGTCGGTGTCGTACGCGAGGCCGCCGCGCCACCTCGACGCCGGACCGCTGGCCGACAGTTGGGTCCAGGTACCGTTCGAGAAGGACCAGGTATCGTTGACGCACATCGCGAGGTTGATATCATAACCGCTGAACAGGATCACCTTGTGTTCGGCGGCATCGTAGGCCATCTGCCCGCCGTACCTCGGATCCGGGTAGACCGACTCGGTCAACTGAATCCATTTTCCGCTCTGATAGGTCCAGGTGTCCCCGAGCAGTCCGGTCGGTCCCTCCCCCCCGAACATCAGCACGTACCCGTCATACGCATCGTACACCATGGTGCCGATGTAGCGGGGGGGGGGCCCATTCGGTGGGGCTCCGGCAAGCAACGAACCGGTGATGTTGATCCAGGTCCCGTTCGGGCTGATCGCCGGGCGGGGCCGAGCCGAGCTCAACGTCGAGCAGGAGGCGGCCAGCGCCGAGGAAGTTACGCAGGAGGCAGCAAGGCCCGCGGCAGGTCCAGCGCCCGTCGACAGCGAACTCGCAGCGCCTGCGATCAAGACGGCTCCCGTTGCGAACGTGTCGACCTTGGAAGGCGTCCCGACCGAAGCCGTCGACCGGGGAGCGGTCCCGAACTGAAGGCCCCCGAGGACCATGAACCCGAGCACGCTCACCACCAGGACTGCGCGAATGAGGAATGCGGTCTTCGTCTGCGAGCTGAGGTTCGCCATCGGTCGGGGCATGGAAGGCCGCAGGAGATACACCGCCTTAAACCTTCAGAATCCCCCCTTCGTCGAGGACGGCTCCTTCGGGAGAGGTGGGACGGGGGCTGGCCCGCTCGCCGTGACCTGCATCGGCTCGAGCGGCGGCCCCCCGAAGCGTGAAATTGCCTCCGCTCCGTCAATGCTTATCAGGCCCACCCTCTTTCCGCGTCGCCCCCTCGAGTGCGCCCGTGTGGACGCCCCGACGGGCCAGCAGAATGCCGAACAAGCCCCGAACGCGCCCCGGGAGCGCCTCGGACCGGGCGGACCCGCCGGCCGATCGAGCGAGGCCCGACTCGCTCACGATCGGGGTGGACATGGGCGGGACCAAGATTGCGTTGGCCGTCGTCTCCGCGGATGGTTCGGTCCGAGCATCCCACCGCCATGCGACGGAGACCACCGATTCGGCGGACCAGATCGTCGCCGTCATCGCGTCTTGCGTGAAGACTTGCCTCGGCGACTCGGCCCGCGGCGCGAAGGCGATCGGCGCCGGGGTAGCCGGCCAGATCCGTGAACGGGACGGCACGCTACTCTGGGCGCCGAATCTTCCCTGGCGGAACGTCCCGCTCGCAGCGAAGCTCGCCAAGGCGACCGGGCTCCCAGCGATGGTGACGAACGACGTCCGAGCGGCTACTGTCGGAGAATGGAAGTTCGGGGCGGGCCGCGGTGAACGCGACCTTGTCTGTCTCTTCATCGGGACGGGCGTCGGAGGCGGGATCGTCGCCGACGGGCATCTTCAAAACGGGGCCTCCAGCACGGCCGGCGAACTCGGCCACCTGACCATCGTCTCGGACGGACGTAGTTGCCACTGTCCCAATTCCGGGTGCCTGGAGGCCTATGTCGGAGGTTGGGCGATCGCCGAACGAGCCCGCGAACTCGCCAAGTCACGGCCGAACGATTCGGGCCGCCTGCGGGAGCTGGCCGGCGGGATCGACCGGATCACCGCCGAGACCGTCACGGATGCCTATCGAGGCGGTGACCCCCTTTCCCAGGAGATCCTCGAGGCCACGGTGGAGTACCTGGCTGCCGGGCTCGTCAGCATCGTGAACTCCCTGAACCCCAAGGTCCTCATCCTCGGCGGGGGCGTCATCGAAGGGCTCCCGAGCCTCATCCCCGCCACGGAGGCCCTCGTTCGGCAGCGGGCGCTCGCGGCCGCCGTCGCGCCGCTAAGGATGGTCCGGGCGGGGCTCGGCGAAGACGCAGGGGTCGTCGGGGCAGCGGACCGGGCCCGATCCCTGCTCGAACGAGAGGCTCCATAGTGAGCGGACTCGACGACCGGTCGGTCAACACGCTTCGATTCCTCTCCGTCGACATGGTGGAGAGGGCCAAGTCGGGCCACCCCGGCCTCCCTCTGGGAGCGGCCCCGATGGCGTACGTGCTCTGGAGTCGCCATCTGAAGCACAATCCGGCCGATCCGAACTGGTGGGATCGGGACCGGTTCGTCCTTTCTGCCGGACACGGCTCCGCGCTCCTCTACTCCCTGCTGCACCTGACCGGCTACGACCTCCCAATGGACGAGCTCCGGCGGTTTCGCCAGCTCGGGAGCCGCACCCCCGGCCATCCAGAGTTCGGGCATACCCCTGGGGTCGAAGCGACCACCGGTCCGCTCGGCCAGGGCTTTGCGAACGGGATCGGATTTGCCCTGGCCCAACACTACCTCGGGAGCCGGTTCAACCGTCCGGGATTCGCGCTCGTGGACCACTGGACCTACGGGCTCTGCTCCGATGGGGACCTGATGGAAGGGATCGCCTCTGAGGCCGCCTCCTTCGCCGGGTCCCTGAAGGTGGGCAAGCTGATCTACCTCTACGACGACAACCACATCTCCCTAGAGGGTCCGACGAGCCTGACGTTCACGGAGGATGTGGGCCGTCGGTTCGAGTCGTACGGCTGGGCGGTGTCCCACGTCGACGAAGGCAACGACCTCGACGCGATCGACACGGCGATCCGGACGGCGCGCAAGGAGCCCGATCACCCTCACCTTATCCGGGTTCGGACCCATATCGGATACGGTAGCCCGAAGCAGGACACGAAGGAGGCCCACGGCGAGCCGCTCGGACCTGCCGCGACGAAGGCGACGAAGGAAAAGCTAGGCTGGCCGACCGAACCCGAGTTCCTGATCCCGGAGGAGGTCCGCACCCATTTCCGCCAGGCCCTCGAGACGGGATCCCGCCGTCAGGGGGAATGGACCGAGCTCCTCCGCCAGTATCGGGCCGAGTTCCCCGACCTCGCGAGAGAGTTCGAGCGGATGATGCGGCGCGAGCTGCCGGTGGATTGGGCGCGCGGACTCCCAAGCTTCCGCCCCGACCCTCCCACGATGGCGACGCGGGACGCGTCGACCCAGCTCATGCAGGAGGTCGCCCGCCGGTTGCCCGAGCTGATCGGGGGATCCGCGGACCTCGCCCCCTCCACGCGAACCCTTCTGGAAGGAGATGGCGATTTTTCGTTCGGCCCACAGTGGGGACGCAATCTCCACTACGGGGTCCGAGAGCATGCGATGACCGCGATCGTGAGCGGAATGGCCTTGCACGGAGGGATCCTTCCCTACGGCGCGACGTTCCTGATCTTCTCGGATTACGCCCGCCCGGCGTTGAGGCTCTCGGCCCTGATGGGGATCCATACGATCACGGTGTTCACCCACGACAGCATCGGCCTGGGGGAGGACGGCCCCACCCACGAGCCGGTGGAGCAGCTCGCGGGGCTGAGGGCGATCCCCGGATACACCGTGTTGCGTCCGGCCGACGCGAACGAGGTGACGGAAGCCTGGCGGTCGGCCGTTTCGAGGAAGGGGCCGGTGGCGATCGTGCTCACCCGTCAGAAGGTGCCGGTCCTCGATCCGACGAAGTATCCGGTGGCGACGGGAGCTCCCCGAGGTGCGTACGTGCTCGCCGAGGCCGCAGGCGGCGCGGCGCGGGTCATCCTCATCGGGACGGGTTCAGAGGTCCAACTATGCCTCGCCGCCCAGGCCCTGCTTGCCTCCAGGAAGATCCCCGCGCGGGTGGTCTCGATGCCGTCTTGGGAGCTGTTCGAGGAACAGACCGACTCCTACCGGGAGAGCGTTGTCACGCCGGGAGTGCCCAAGGTGGCGGTGGAGGCCGCGAGCCCGATGGGATGGGAACGGTACGTCGGGACCGAGGGAGCCGTCGTGGGCCTACGGCGATTCGGCGCATCCGGGCCGGGAGCGGCCGTTCTGGCGAGCTTGGGATTCACCCCGGAGAACGTGGTCGCGGCTGCCCTATCGGTACTTCATCTCCCCAGGGAGGGAGCGGCTCCGTGAGCCTGCCCGAACCGACCGGCAGTACGGGAGACCCCCGGACGGACCTCGAGGCATTCGAAGCGAAGGTGACCGCCCGGCTCCAAACGTGGGGTCGGGAGGGGTACGGCCCCCGGTTCTGGCGGCACGACCCGACCCTGTGGCCCGCCGCACCCCCCGAGGTCGTCCGGTCGCGAATGGGTTGGACCGAGCTCCCGATGACCATGAAAGAACGGGTCGAGGGGATCGTCGAGAATGCCGACGAGGTCCGCGAGGACGGGTTCGAACGCGTGGTCCTCCTCGGCATGGGCGGATCGAGCCTCGCTGCCGAGGTGATCGCGCGGACGTTCGGTCCGGCGAAGGGGCATCCCTCGCTGCACGTCCTGGACAGCACCCATCCGGATGCGGTCCGTCGGGCCGCTGCCGATATTCCCCTCGAGAAGATCTTCTTCATCGTTTCAAGCAAGTCGGGGACGACGCTCGAACCGAACTCCTACTTCGCCTACTTCTGGAAGGAGGTCACCGCTGTTTCCGCCGACCCCGGCCAACAGTTCTGCGCGATCACCGATTCTGGAACGCCGCTCGAAGCTCTCGCCGAGGAGAAGGGATTCCGCCAGTCGTTCACCCCGAACCCAGACGTGGGGGGACGGTACAGCGCCCTCACGGAATTCGGGCTCGTCCCGGCGGCGCTGCTCGGGGTCCCCGTCGGCCGGTTGCTCGAGCACGCCGGGCGGATGGCGAAGGCGTGCGGCGCGGATGTCGACGTCGCCGAGAACCCCGCCCTCCGACTCGGCGCGGAACTGGGCGAGCTCGCCGTCGCGGGTCGCGATAAGGTAGTCTTCCTCGCCTCTCCGTCCCTGACGGCGTTTCCGTCGTGGGCCGAGCAATTGATCGCCGAGAGCACGGGGAAGCTCGGACGCGGGATCATCCCCATCGCCGATGAGGTCGACCGCTTCGATTCGTTCAGGGCGACCGACCGCGTCCTCGCTTACCTGACCGTTCGAGGCGAGGAGGACGAGAAGATCGACGGAGCGCTCGCCCAGGCCGAAGCGGAGGGAACTCCCGCGGTCGTCTGCGAGCTCTCCGACCGGCTCGACCTTGGCGGAGAGTTTCTCCGCTGGGAGATCGCCGTCGCCTCGGCGAGCTCCGTCCTCGGGATCGACCCGTTCGACCAGCCGGACGTCGAGCTCGCCAAGGAGCTCGCTCGCGAGGCGATGGCGAACCCGATCGGCTCGAAGGCGACCGCCCCGGAACGGGCTCTCGCCGAGAATGCCTCTGCCCTCGGGGCAACGCTCGTCCCCTGGTTGGCGAGCGCGCGCGCCGATGACTATCTCGCGATCCAGGCCTTCGTCGCGCCCTCGCCGGAGGTGGACCGGGCGCTCCGGGGTCTCCGTACCGTCCTTCGCGAGCGCCTCAAAGTAAGCACGACGCTTGGGTACGGACCTAGGTTTCTCCACTCTACTGGCCAGCTCCACAAGGGGGGCCCGAACTCTGGGCTCTTCCTCCAGCTTGTACAAGGGGTGACCGAGGACGTTATGGTGCCACCGGGTCCGACGACGTTCGGAGGGATCCTGAGAGCCCAAGCGGACGGCGACGCCGGTGCGTTGCTCAAGACGGGTCGGCGCCTTGCCAAGGTCGACGTCGGGAAGGATGCGGACCTGGGGATCCTCGCCGTGACGAAGTTCGTCCAAGGGTAGTACGGGAGGCAGGCAAGATCCATGCAACTTGGGATGGTCGGACTCGGCCGGATGGGCGGAAACATGACGACCCGGCTGGTCCGTGGGGGCCATCGCGTCGTGGGCCAGGCCCGACGTCAGGAGCTCATCGACGCGGCGGTGGCCCTGGGGGCGACAGGAGCCGCGACCCTTCCCGCCCTCGTCGAGGCGCTCGTCCCGCCACGGACGGTTTGGCTCATGCTCCCCGCCGGCGACGCGACGGAGTCTGCCCTGAGGGAACTCGGATCTCTCCTGTCCGAGGGGGACCTGATCGTCGACGGTGGAAACTCCTACTACAAGGATACCGTGCGGCACGCGTCTGAAGCGAGCGGCCAGGGCCTCCATTTCGTCGATGTGGGGACGAGCGGGGGGATCTGGGGGTTGGAGGAGGGGTACTCGATGATGGTGGGAGGCGACGCGGACGATGTAGCCCGATTGCGACCGGCCCTCGAGACCCTCGCCCCGGCTCCCGATGCCGGCTGGGGCCACGTCGGTGGCCACGGGGCCGGCCACTACGTCAAGATGGTCCACAACGGGATCGAGTACGGACTGATGGAAGCCTACGCCGAAGGGCTCGCGGTCCTGGACGCGAAGAAGGAGTACGGGATCGACCTGGCCCAGGTGACACGGATCTGGCAACGCGGCAGCGTGATCCGTTCCTGGTTGCTCGACCTGACCGCCGACGCGCTGAAGGATCGGGCCAAGCTCGACCAGATCGCCCCGTTCGTCTCCGATTCGGGGGAAGGACGGTGGACGGTCCTCGAGTCCCTCGACCTCAACGTCTCGGCCCCGGTCATCATGCTGGCCCTGGAGCGCCGGATCCGCTCCCGGGAATCGGACCCTCTCGTCGACAAGCTCCTTGCGGCGATGCGCCAGGAGTTCGGGGGCCACGCCGTCAAGACGGAGTGACGGGATGGGGAAGCCTCGCGTGCGCCCCGACCTCTTCGTCGTGCTCGGCGCCACCGGCGACCTCATGGAGCGTAAGCTCCTCCCCGCCCTCTACGCGATCACGACCTCGACAGGTCCCGCGGCCGCGGCCCTCCGAATTCTCGGCTGTTCCCGACGGCCCTGGACCGAGCGCCAATTTCGAAGCTACGCCGTCCGTTCGCTCGTCGCGGCGAAGGCCGCAACCCGTTCGGACGCGACGGCCTGGGCCGCCCGACACCTCGCCTTCCATTCGTTCGCCGCCGAACCCGCCGAGCAGTTCGACGGTCTCCGAACCCAGATCGAGGAGGAAGAGAGAACGCAGCGGACCTCGGGGAACCGGGTGCTCTACCTCGCTCTTCCGGCGGAGGCTTTCCCCCCGACGATCCGCGCGATAGGGTCGGCCGGGCTCAACCGCGGACCGGGTTGGACGCGGTTCGTCATCGAGAAGCCCTTCGGGCGGGACCTCGCCTCCGCGCGCTCCCTCAACCAGCTCATCCACCGGTCGTTCGACGAGAAGGAGGTCTACCGCATCGACCATTATCTCGGGAAGGAGACCGTCCAGAACCTGCTCGTCTTCCGGTTCGCGAACATGCTGTTCGAGTCGGTCTGGAACCGCGACCGCGTCGAACACGTGGAGATCACGGTCGCCGAGCAGCTCGGACTGGAGAACCGGGCTGCCTACTACGACCAGACGGGGGCGCTGCGTGACATGGTCCAGAGCCATCTGGCGCAGCTCCTGACGCTGGCTGCTATGGAAGTCCCGACGAGCCTCGAGGCGGACCAGGTCCGTAACGAGAAGGTCAAGGTGCTGCGCTCCCTCGAACCCATCCGACCGCAGGACGCGATCTTCGGGCAGTACACCGCGGGGTCGGTCGATGGGGAACACGTGGTCGGCTACCGGTACGAACCGGGGGTCCGGCGCCGATCGTCGACCGAGACGTTCGTCGCGGTGCGCCTGGGGGTGAACAGCTGGCGGTGGCATGGCATCCCGTTCTACCTCCGAACCGGCAAACACCTGGCGACGAAGCTGACCCGCATCGTGGTCCGGTTCCGTCAACCCCCGGTCTGGTTCTTCGGACCGATGGAGGGTGGGGAGATCCATGCGAATACGCTCAGCATCACCCTCCAGCCGGACGAGGGGTTCGAGCTCGGGTTCGAGATCAAGCGGCCGGGCCATGCGATCTCCCTCGAGTCTCACCAGCTCCACTTCCGGTATTCGGAGGCGTTCGGCCCGCTCTCCGACGGGTACCCGACGCTCATCCTCGACGTCCTCCGAGGGGACCAGACCCTGTTCGTTCGGGCGGACGAGGTCGAGGAATCGTGGCGGGTCTTCGGGCCGCTGCTGCGAAACCCACCGAGGATCCGACCGTATCCGGCCGGGAGCTGGGGCCCGAAGGCGGCCGAGGAGCTCCTCGGGACGGAGGGGCACGAGTGGTGTCCTCCGTAACCCCCCGGGTCGAGATCTCACCCGACCTAGCGACCGCTGCCCGATCCCTCGCGGAGCGGGTCGTCTCCCTCGCCCGTTCGAGCCTGGAGGAGCGCGGCCGCTTCGCCCTCGCGCTCTCGGGCGGCGCGACGCCCGAGACCCTCTTTCGGATCCTGGCCGACGAGTTTCGCGACGCCGCACCCTGGAGCGAGGTCGACTTCTTTTGGGCGGACGAGCGCGCGGTCGCACCGCACGACCCCCGGAGCAACTACGGGCTGGCCGCCCGGACCTGGCTCGGCCCCCTCTCGACCCCATCGGAACGGATCCATCGGGTGTTGGGAGAGCTCCCCTCGGCCGAGGAAGCCGCGCGGGTCTACCACTCTGAGCTTCGTCAGTTCTTTGCGCCCGGGGCCAACCCACCGACCGAACCCCTCTTCGACCTCGCCCTGCTTGGGATCGGGCCGGACGGGCACACGGCTTCGCTCTTCCCCGGTTCTCCCCTCCTGAAGAACACGGCGGGGTGGGTCGGAGTGGAACCGACCCCAACCCAACCGCCGAACGTCCCCCGGATCTCCGTTTCGTTGGCCACTCTGAACCGCTCTCGAGAGATCCTCTTCCTCGTCGCGGGCAAGGAGAAACGCACGGCCCTTTCGAACGTGTTGAACCCTCGGGCGGGGCAACCGGTGGCCCCGGCGGCCCAGGTCCGTGGGCTAGATCGGACTGCGTGGTATGTCGACCGGTTCGCCGCAGGGAGGTGACGGTGGTGGGGTTCCCAGGTGGGCAGTGCCGTCGAAGAAATAACCCGGTGAGCATGACCCACAGGGAGGTCGCCGCCGAGCCGATGCCATGAGCTTTCCGAGTCCTCCCCCGGGGGTTGCGTATCCGATGGCCCCCCACTATTGGTATCCCCCTCCCTCCCCGCCTCACCCGACCACGGCGTTCGTCCTCTCTCTACTGGCAGGGGTGTTCATCATTCTCGTCGGGGTCGTCGAGTTCCTGCTCGGATGGTTCGTGGGCCCGTTCAGCTCGGGCTTCTTCCGGTTCCTGCTCTTCACGGGCGTGACGGCCCTCGGGATGGGAGTGGGCATACTCGTCCTTGCGTTCCTATTGGATTCTCGCCCCGAGCACCACACGGCCCTCGGGGTCGGCATCGTGATCCTTTCCCTCGCGAGCATCCTCGGTGGGGGAGGTGGCCTCGTCGGCCTGATCCTGGGGGTCATCGGGGGGTGCCTCGCCATCGCGTTCTCCCCCCACCCCCCCGCGACACCCTTCCCTCCTTGGGGGGGTCCGATGTACTATCCCCCGGCTCCACCGGCTCCGACGTACTACTCGCCCGTCCCACCGGGCCCCGCCTTCTACCCGAACGCCCCCCTGGCGGTCCCCGCAGGAATCCCCATCGTCCCCGGCCCGGCCGCCTACACGAGCCCTCAGCGCGGTCGACCCTGTCCGAAATGTGGGAGAATGCTCGCCTTCGGCGCCAAATTCTGTTCATACTGCGGAACTCCCGCCCAATAACGACCCCCCTGGATCCTCGGAGGGCGGATTCGGCCCCGCCGGGCTCCGGCGGCGATGCTTTCCAAGCAGGGACGTCCCCCCGACCCCCCGAATCTCGGACGTACCCCGGTCGGCGGGTCACCCGTTTCTCGATCGCGAGGCAGGAGGCGGTCGGCTTGGACGGGGCGAGGCAGCGGCCAGCCAGGTCCGGAGGCCTTCGGGGGGCACACCGTCCGCGCGCCGGACCGAGGAAACGGTAGAAAATTCGGTGATACTAATAATTTAGGGTACCATTATATTCTGTGCCGACTTCCATCCCGCGATGGAGACGCTGCAGAAACTCACCCGTCGACAGCTCGACGCCCTGGCGACCATCCGGAACCACGAGACGAACGATCGAGGGGTTCCGTTGAAGCTCATCGCCTCCTCCCTTCGGCTCACCCCCCCTGCCGCCTTGGGCCACCTGACGCCCCTCGAGACCCTTGGACTGGTCGTCCGGTATCGCGGAAAGACTCGCCTCTCGGCGAGAGGCCGCGACACGATGCTCGAGTACCAGCGACACCACCGGGTGGCGGAGACTCTTTTCGGTCGCCTCGGGCTCCCGCCCTCAGAGACCTGCCACGCGGCCCACGAGATCGACCTCGCGATCTCTCACCGGACGATCGAGGAGATCTGTCGGGCCCAGCGTCATCCCGTATCGTGTCCGCATGGCGAACCGATCCCCCCGTGTCCTTCCTCGAGCCGGAACCGCTGAGGGAACGCGAGACCGATCGGTACGATAGCATGCAGAAGTGGGTCAAGCTCGCAGCGGCCATCGTGTTCGCGATCGCGGTGGCGAGTGTGGGGACCTATGCAGTGCTGACCAGCACCCCTCCCGCGAATCCCTGTCGTTCCGCAACCACCTCCCTGACGACCCCGGGCCATTCGACGAGCGCTGCCGGCCCCGGCACCCAGGTCCCCGGTGACGCTGCGCTCCGCCACCCCGGGGACGCGCCGAGCGCCAGCGGGGTCATCCACGTCGTAGCCGCCGAGAATTTCTGGGGCAGCCTCGCCTCCCAACTCGGAGGGAACCATACCTCCGTCTTGAGCATCGTGACCGACCCCAATGCGGACCCCCATGAATATGAGGCGAATTCGACCGACGCGACGGCGATCTCCACCGCCCAGTTCATCATCGTCAACGGCGTGGGGTATGACAACTGGGCCCTGCAGCTCGTGGCGGCGGACGGCCAGTCCAACCAGGTCGTCCTCAACGTGGGGACCCTGAACGGGCCGACCGTCGGCGGTGGCATCGTGTCCGGGAACCCGCACATGTGGTACAACCCCATCTACGTCAATCGCACGGTGCAGGCGATCTTCTCCGACCTCGTTTCCCTCCAGCCGGGCTCGATGGCATACTTCCAGCAACAGTACGCGGACCTCAACGCATCTCTCGGTGTGCTGTACGGCGAAGCAGCGCAGATCAAGGCCCATTTCGCTGGGACGGAGGTAGCGGCCACCGAGGACATCTTCGTCTACCTGGCCAACTACACCAACCTCAACCTGGTCTCTCCCCCACAGTTCATGGAGGCCGTGGCCGAAGGCAACGACCCGCCCGCGCAGAGCGTCGTGCAGTTCCAGTGCCAACTTGAAGGCGGACAGGTGAAGGTACTCGTCTACAATCAACAGACCGTGACCCCGATCACGATCCAACTGAAGGCGATCGCCGCGGCGCATAACGTGACGATCGTTGGAGTCACGGAGACGATCCAGCCCCCGGGCGTGGACTTCCAGACCTGGATGGACGCCGAGTACCTTCAGCTCTACAACGCGCTCAATGCCAACGCGCTCGGGAAATGAGACGCGAAGGGCTCGACGACCCCCCCGGGGGGGGATCCGGCGACGTCGGGTCGGTCATCCGCGCTGACGGTCTGGAGGTCGGGTACCGGGACCATGTCGTCTGGAAGGACGCCTCCTTTACGGTCGAACGTGGGGAGTTCATCGCGCTCATCGGACCGAACGGAGCGGGGAAGACGACCTTGTTCCGGTTGCTCCTCGGATTGCAACGACCTCGCGCGGGCACGCTCACCGTGTTCGGGGTGCGGCCCGAACGTGGGAATCCCCGGATCGGCTACGTTCCCCAGCGCCATACGATCGACAACGAGACGAACGTCGAATCGGAGACGCTGGTCCGGTTGGGGGGGTCCGGTGCTCGATGGGGCCCAGGGTTCTCTTGGCGAGCGGAACGAGAAGCGGCGGCGGTGGCGCTCCGTGCCGTCGGCGCCACCGAGCTCGCCCACCGGCCCCTCGGCGCATTGTCGGGAGGCGAGCTCCAGCGGATCTTCCTGGCGGAGGCACTGATCGGCAACCCGGAGATGCTCCTCCTCGATGAACCGCTCTCCAACCTAGACCTCCGCAGGAGTCGAGAGCTGGTCGAGCTGGTCCATGGGCTCGTCCAATCCCGACACGTGACCACGCTCCTCGTCGCGCACGACATCAACCCACTCATCGAGTGCCTCGACAAGGTGATCTATGTCGCAAACGGCCACGTCGCCACCGGTCGACCGGACGAGGTCTTGACCTCGGAGGGCCTCTCGGCCTTGTACGGGGTTTCGGTGGAGGTGCTTCACGATTCTCGTAACAACATCGTGATCGTCGGGGGGGAGAACCCCCACGAAGGAAGGGGGCCGTGACCGACTTCAGTTGGAACCTCGTCACCGACCTCCGGTTGATGTGGTCCTTCCACTTCATGCAAAATGCGTTCGAGGCCGGCACGATGATTGCGGTCGTGGCGGGCATCGTGGGGTATCTCGTGGTTCTCCGCCGCTCCGCGTTCGCGACCCACGCGCTCGGGCACGGGGGGTTCTCGGGCGCCGCCGCCGCGGTCCTCCTCGGAGCCAACCCGGTCTACGGCCTGTTGGTGTTCACGATGGGGATGGGCACCGGCATGGCGCTGCTCGGCCAACGCGCCGCGAATCGCGACGTGGAGATCGGCACGCTGCTCGCGTTCACCCTCGGGCTCGGCCTGGTGTTCCTCAGCCTATACAAAGGGTTCGCCGACGAAGTCTATTCGCTCCTGTTCGGGGAGATCCTCGGGATCAGCGACGCGGGCGTGGTCCTGACCGTCGAGGTTTCCGCTGTGGTCCTCGCCGGGCTCGCGCTGATCGCTCGTCGCCTCCTGTTCGCTTCGCTCGACGAAGACGTCGCCGAGGCGAAGGGCCTCCCGATGTTCGGCCTCGGTCTCGCGTTCATGTTGATGCTGGCGGTGGCTATCTCGATCGCCGTTCAGATCGTGGGGGTCCTGCTGATCTTCGCCTTGATGGTTACCCCGGCCGCCGTGGCGATCCGGTTGACGCAACGCCCGCTCTACGCCGTGCTCACCTCGGTGGCGGTGGCGCTCGTCGCCACCTGGGTCGGTCTCTTCGTCCAGTTCTTCTCGAACTACCCAGCCAGCTTCTTCATCGTGGCGATCGCCTTCGGTGGCTACCTCAGCGTGCGGATCGGTCAGGCTCTCGCGGGAAGGCTGAGTCGCCGAGCCGCTCCAAGCACACCCGCTCCCTCCTAGCCCGGCCCGCCGGACCCTGGACCGCCCCGCGGATACCGTGGAGGGCGCGGTCCGCCGCATCGAGGCACGGGGTCCAGTGGGAGCCCTTGAACGTTAAGTAGTCCGAATAGTTCAAACATCCTAATCAAATGAGGTCTCTCGTCGAGGGCCGACACGGATCGCCAAGGGTCGGCCGACCCGACGTGGAGGCGGGGGCCGCGGCCCTCGAGGACCTGATCAGCGAGACGATGCTCTTCTTCCATGCGGCGGCTCGGCGACACGGCCTGACCCTCATCCAATTCGTCGCGTTACGGTTGGTCCAGGTGAAGGGACCCCTCGCCCCATCGGAGCTCGCCGATCGACTCGGGATCAGCCGACCGGCCGCGACCTCCTCCATCAACATCCTCGAAGCGGGGGGTTGGGTCGTGCGCACCCATCCCACCGGAGACCGCCGACGGCTTGGGACCTCCCTGACCTCCCGTTCGAGGCGCGCCCTCCGGACCCTCGCCTCCGAGCGCCGCCGATACCTCCAACGGGGACTCGACCGGATCGCTGCCCGGGAGCGCCGGGAGTTCGGACGGATCACCTCGCTCCTGGTCGAGCAGCTCCGCGGGAGCCGTCCGGCTGCCGAGACTCGAGGAGGGAGCACCTGATGTCGGCAAGCGGCCCGTCGGGTCCCGGGGCATTCGCCCCGCCGGTCCTCAAGACCATGGAAAACTTCGACCGGCGCTACGCGAATCGAGTGATGATCCTTCTCATGGGGATCGTCATGGCGGTACTCTACATCGAAGGGATGCTGACTCCCTCGCTTCCTACGATCCAGTCGGACTTCCATGTCGATGCGGCGCAGGTCAGCCTCATCATCTCGGCCTACGCGGTCTCGGGGGTCGCGCTGTCCCCGATCATCGGCAAGCTGGGGGACATCTACGGCAAGCGCCGGGTCCTGAGTGCGACGATGTTGGCCTACGCCGTCGCGGTCTCCGTCACCGGATTCTCCCCCAATTTCACGTTCATGGTCGCGGCGCGGACCATCCAAGGGGTGGGGTTGACGATCCTTCCGTTGGGAATGTCGCTGATGCGCGAGGAGTTTCCCCGGGAACTCGTCCCTCGGGCCCAGGGTCTCCTGAGCGCGATGTTCGGGGTGGGATTCGCGGTCAGCCTTCCCCTCGGGTCGTTCGTCTCGCAGAACTACGGATGGCGGTTCACCTACCACTCCGCGATCCCCTTCGTCCTCCTGCTGACCGTCCTTGTGGTCGCGTTGGTCCGGGAGTCGGAGTACCGGCGTCCCAGCACCCGCGTGGATTACGGCGGGGCCGCCCTGCTGGGCGCGTCTCTGGCTTCCCTCGTCACCGCCCTCGCCCAGGGCCAGATCTGGGGTTGGACCTCGGTCCTGACACTCGGCTTCGCGGCGGTCGGCCTCATTCTCCTCGTCCCGTTTCTCCTGTTCGAGTTCTGGTGGAAGAGGCTCGGCCGGGAGCCGATCATCGATCGCAAGCTCCTGGGAGAGCGGAATGTGGCGGTCACAAATGCCGTCCTCACGGTGGCGGGTCTCGGCATGTACCTCGCGCTGTTCGTCCTCATCTATCAGTTCGAGTACCCGCGGGCGTCGGGGGGCTACAACGCGGCGTTCCCGAGCATCAACATCCTGAATGCCGGTCTCGACATCATTCCCCTCGCGGTCGGGATGATCGTCGTCGCCGCCCTCGCGAGCTTGGTCGTATCGCGTACTGGCGTGAAACCCTTGGCGCTCGGTGGCTCCGTTCTGACCGCCTTGGGATTCTACCTCGTCTCGCAGGCCACCTCCCTGTCGGGCGCGCTGCTCGATGAACTCGTCGTCGGAGCGGGTATTGCTCTTCTCAATGCCTCGGTCATCAACCTTCTCGTGCTCACCGTCGACCCGAAGGACATGGGGCAGGCGACCGCCATGAACAACGTCTTCCGCAATCTGGGCGGAAGCGTAGGGGCACCGATCGCCGGCTCTCTCCTCGCCTCCTACACGATACAGTCCGGGATCTTGGCCGGGTCGGGTCTGCCGTCTCACTATGCCTTCCAGCTTGCCTTCTGGATCGCGGCCATCGTGACTCTCGTCGGTGGCCTCGCCGTCCTGCTGGCCCAGGAGGTACTTGGCCCGGCTCGCCATGCGAAGTTCGCCCACCTCCCGATCCTTGGCCGAGGGTCGCGCGGTGGTTCATCCATCGGCACTCCCGTTCCCCGACCTCAGGTCGAGTCGGTGCGATCCACGGAATCGGCCCTCCCTACGGGCCGATGATTCGCGGGGGCAGAGAAATATCGGCGGAGACTGAACCCACCGAGGCGATGGGCTCCAGCGGCGGTGGGCGGGTCCCACCACGACGGCTACCCCACGGAAAGAAAGATACCCCCGGTGCACGTGCGGCAGCCGGATGTCCCGACTTCGCTCCGCTCCGTGCAGGGCCTTGGGAGTAACGCTCGTCCCGCTCTCCCTCCTGGCTTGTGCGTCGCTTCTCTCTGGCGCCGGCCTGCCGATTTCGTCGGGCATCCACTTCGATAGGTCGTCCTTGACCCAGGCCGGGGGACCCGCCACGCAAGCGCTGATTCCGCGCGCCATGGATTCCACCAGAGCGGTGGAACATTCCGGGTTGCCTTCTGGTCTCCCCGCCGCCAGCCCTCCCATCTCTCTCTTGCCGGTTCCAGCGCTACCTCCCCTCTCCGCGCCGGTCGTCTATTCCGTGACGGTCGGGACCGAACCGCTCTGGGCTACATGCGATTACTCCAACGGATGGGTGTACGTACCGAACTACGCTTCAGGCACCGTGAGCGTCATTAATGGCACCCAGGTCGTTGGAACCGTCCGCGTCGGCAGCCAGCCCTATTCCGCCACGTACGATAGCGGGAATGGGTTCGTTTACGTCCTAAACCAGGGCTCCAGCAATGTGAGCGTGCTGAACGGCACGCACCTGTTCGGAACCGTGAAGGTAGGTAACTATCCCTACTACGCGGCCTACGATCCACAGAATGGATACATCTACGTACCGAACGAAGGCGCCAGCAGCGTGTCGGTCATCAATGGGACGAAAGTCGTGGCCACGGTGACGGTGGGGAGTAGCCCGGACAACGCCACGTACGATCCGGCGAACGGATATGTCTATGTTCCAAACCGGTCGTCCGACACCGTCAGCGTCCTCAACGGCACGAAGGTCATCGCCACGGTGGCCGTCGGGATCAGTCCGTGGTCCGGAACCTACGATAGCAAGAACGGATACGTCTACGTTCCGAACGACTCCTCGGGAACGGTGAGCGTGATCAACAACACGACCCTTAAGGCGACCGTGCGGGTCGGCTCCGAACCCCTCTTCGGTGGATACGACAGTCGGAATGGCTTCGTCTATCAGGCGAACTACGGTTCCGCGAACGTCAGCGTGATCGACGGCACCAAGGTCGTGGGAAAGGTGGCCGTGGGCAACTACCCCTTCGCCGCCGCGTTCGATCCCGGGAGCGGGGACGTGTACATTCCCAACTCGTATTACACGGGCAGTGTCAGCGTGATCAACGGCACCTCCCTGGCTCTGACGGTGGGCGGAGGTAGTTACTCACAGAACGCGGTGTTCGATTCGTGGAACGGCGCGATCTACGTGCCCAACGAAGGTTCCAACAACGTCAGCGTGATCGTCGGGGACAACCCCGTGACGTTCACAGAGACCGGGCTTCCGACGGGGACACCCTGGCAGGTCAACCTGCCTCCGGGCGTTTCGAACTCATCCTCCACGGCGAACATCTCCTTCACACTCTCGGACGGGTCGTACAATTACACGATCTCCACGACGAACCTGAGCTACGCGAACCGGGGTGGTTCGTTCACGATGACCGGGAGGGCCTTGATCATCCACGTCCGCTTCCAGCTCGTCACGTACCCCGTTACGTTCACGGAGACGGGTCTGCCGAACGGCACCGTCTGGTCCCTGGTCCTCGGCGGCCTCCTCCTGGGATCCTCGTCCTCCTTCCCCTCTACCATCTCCCACCCGGAGCCCAACGGGTCGTACTCGTACTCGTTAGCTCGCGTGCCGGGCTGGTCGACCTTCGTGTTCAACGGAACGGTCCTCGTCTCGGGGATGGCTCACGTGGTCCCGGTCGCCTGGTTTCAGGTGACCTATCCGGTGGAGTTCCAGGAAACGGGGTTGCACGGTGGGACGTTGTGGTGGATCAACCTGAGTGCGAACCAATCCACCTCCTCGACCAATCCCACCCAGTCTGTGAACGAGCCCAACGGCTCGTACAGCTACACCGCTGCGACAACGGACAAGACCTACGCTGCGGTCGGCAAGGCGTTCGTGGTGAACGGTAGCGTGATCGCACGCACGGTCGCCTTCAACCGCGTGACGTTCCCGATCACGTTCACCGAGACTGGGTTGCCGAGCGGGACCAACTGGTCGGTTGCGCTGGGCGGCGCCTCGGTCCCCTCCTCGACCAACACCATACGGGTCCCGGAGGCGAACGGGACGTACATCTACAGCTTCGGTAAGGTCGCCGGATGGACTACAGCCGCGTTCACAGGAACGGCCCAAGTCCTCGGATCCGGTGTCGACGCGTCGCTCAACTGGACTCAAGTGACCTACTTGGTCACCTTCACGGAGAGCGGTCTACCGAAGGGGACTCACTGGACAGTGACGTTTGACGGCGTCACGAACTCGTCGTCCGGGACGATTGGGTTTTCCGGGATCCCGAACGGAACCGGGGCCTACCAGGTCCGGACCGTGACCGGGTTCGTCGCGGACCACGCGAGCGGCGCGGTGGACGTGAAGGGCAGCCCGGCCTCCCAGCCCATCGCATTCTCCGCAGTCGCAGTCACGACCGCGCCCCCTCCGGCGCCCACGGTGCTGGGTCTGCCGGCCACGGAAGGGTACGCCCTCGGCGGGGTGTTCGTCGCGGTGCTCGCGGTGGCGGGGGTCGTGGGGGTGCTCCTGAGACGACGCAGGGAGAGCCGATGGGCCGGTCCCGAGGTCCCACCCGACGAGCCGTCCGCGTCCGGGCCCTTTCCACCATCGTAAGCGTGTCACGCCGGCCTTTCGGCCGGCGAATCGTACCCGTTCATCGACGCTGGGGGCGATCTATCGCCTCCGCTCGCCTCGACAGATCGTGCCGTCCGCTCGGGGGTCGCTCCAAGTGTCGGCAGCGGTCCCTTATGGCTGAGAATCTTATCCCTCCGCATGCCGAGTAGACCCCCCGCCCAACGTCTTCTGCGTAAGAACCGCCGAGTCCGAGTTTGGGAGATGGTCATCGGGCCCGGGGAAACCTACCCAATGCATCGCCATCGGCACCCGTATCTTTCGGTCGTGATCGAGGGAGCCCTTCTGGTGATGACCGACCCGAAGGGGAAGAAGGAACGTCTGAAGGTACGCCGCGGGGACGTGGTTTGGAGAGTTCCCCCCGACGCGCACTCGGTCGAGAACGTGGGCCGCACCAGGTTCCGGAACCGATTGATCGAGCTCCTGGGCTAGACTCCCGCTCGTGCGCTTCAATCATCTCGGGCTTCCCGGTCGGGGGGGTGAATCGTCAAGTCGACGGCCCCGGACCGGTGCCGGACCCGACCCGGAGGCGAAGTGTTCATTATGCGGATGCGATGGCATTCGGGCAAGGGGGGTGGACGCGTCGTCCGGCTTCCGAGCTCGCGGCGCACCCGGGCGGCGCCCGATCGTCGGCCCCTGCCCTGGACCACAGGTCGCGGGCGCGCCCAGGCCAGAATGAGGACAGGGGAAGGGCTGACGAGCGAAGAGGATGGACGCGAACGCGGCCGAAAGGCGACGAGCGAGGAGGACGATCCGCGAGAGCCGAGCTCGGCGGAGTCTCGCATGCTCGGTGAAGGCGGCATACCGGTGATGGGTGCGCCGGCCAGATTCCTACCACGACAGCTTCCTTTCGTCGAATCGACCCCAGAGACGGGAGATGTGACGACCTTCCGATTCAGCACGCGGCAGGAGCCGTTCGCATGGCGCGCGGGCCAGTTCCTGGAGATGAAGTTTCCAGACCTCGTCGACCCCCGGGGCCCGACTCGATTGTTCACCATCTCTTCGAGTCCCACCGAAACCGGCTCGCTCACCATTTCCACGAAGATGAGCGGAAGTCCGTTCAAGCAGCGACTCCGGACCCTTCGTGCGGGAGAGCTGGTTGACATCACTGCGCCGGACGGGGACTTTGTCCTGGAACCCGGACGGCCGGCCGTCATGCTTGCAGGCGGCGTCGGGATCACGCCGTTTCGGAGCATGCTCCGGTACGCCACCGATGCTCGGATCGAGAAACCGCTTATCTTGATCTATTCCAACCGCACCCCGGAGGACATCGTGTTTCGGAAGGAACTGGACGAACTCGTGCGGCGGAATCACTCCATCCAGATCATCCATACCATCACGCGACCCGCGGAATCGAAGGAGGCGTGGAAAGGCCACGTCGGCCACGTCGACGGGGAACTGCTCCGCACCGCGATCCGAGGGGTCCGCCATCCCCTGTTCTATCTGGCGGGTCCCCCCGGCCTCGTCCAGGCGGATCGAAAGGTCCTGCTCCAGGAGATCCACCTTTCGGAAGGCGACCTACGGATCGATGAATTCGAAGGATATTGAGGTGCCATGGGTAGCCTCGTCGGCAAGCTCCGGACGAACGGGCCAAGAATCGACCGCCCGTCCCCTCCCCCGTTTCTTTCCTCGGGATGTGGGGGAGCCTTGGCAGCGGGTACAGGCAATCCAGTTCCGTACGTTCCTCGCGGTGCCTCCTCGAGTCTCGGGTTGAGGAAGGGACCGTTCCCCGCCTCCCTTCTTACCTAGGACCCACGGATAGAGACCGGGCCCGCGCTGGGGCGGTACGGAGGACTCAAAGGCCATCTGGGAACGGGGGAATCATGACCGCGAAGAACCACGATGAAGATGCGGACTTGAACGGCCTCCTCGTCCAGCACACGAGGCCGGTGACCGAGGAACAGCTGCGCACCTTCGAACGGTACCTGGGGGAGATGTTCGCCGCGATGGGCCTGGACCTCGACCGGCCGGCGACCCGAACCACGCCCCGTCGATTCCTGAGAGCGATGTTCGACTCGACCGAGGGATACGAGGGCGACCCGAAGCTGCTCACCGCCTTCGATACCGAGTGCCATGGAGGCTCCGATTGCCAGCTGAGCCAGGTCATCGAGGGTCCGATCACTTTTTTCTCGTTGTGCGAACACCACGCCCTCCCCTTCTACGGTCGTGTCTACATCGGCTACATCGGGCATGAGAAGATCCTCGGCCTTTCCAAGCTGACCCGACTGGCGCGCTTGTACGCCAAGCGATTCACCGTCCAGGAGCGACTGGGCCAACAGGTCGCCGACACGCTCGTCGAACTGGTACAGCCTCACGGGGTCGGGGTGTACGTGGAGGCGCATCACATCTGCACGCAGATGCGTGGGGTCCGAGAGACCCTTCCGCTGACCCGGACGACCTGCTGGCGGGGCCGCTACGAATCCGACGCCGCCCTCCGGTCGGAATTCCTTGCGATGTGCGGTCGTCAGGAATGAGGGGCCCCCCGCCGCTGGCGACCCTTTTCGACCGCGCTCGAGGGGCGCGCCTTCCCCTCAGTCCGTCCCTCGAACGATGGTACGGTCCCCTTCGATTTCCCCGTCCTCGCCTTCGGCCCTACTTCATTGCGAACTTTGTGAGCACGCTGGACGGGGTGGTCGCCCTCGAAGGGATCCGGGGCGGAGGCCGGGAGATCAGCGGCGGGAACCCGGAAGATCGACTGCTCATGGGAGTGCTCCGCGCGGCGGCCGACGCCGTCGTCGTGGGAGCCGGTACCCTTCGCTCCGTTCCGCGTCACCTCTGGACCGCGGAGCACGTCTTCCCGGCACTTCGGACCGAGTTCGCCGCCCTGCGGAAGCGCCTCGGCCTGTCCCCATTTCCGACGAACGTGGTGGTCACCGCCAGCGGCAACTTGGACTTGACCCTCCCCGTGTTCCGAACCCGGGGGCTTCCGTGCCTGGTCGTGACCACCCCACGCGGAGCCCGATCGCTTCGCGAGGCCGACGTTCCGTCTCAAACCGAGATCCGGAGCACGGGAGAGACCGAGCGAGTGTCGGCCAAGGCGATCACGCGCGTATTGCGGGAGCGACTTCCGCGGGCCCGTCTCGTGCTCCTCGAGGGCGGCCCCCACCTCCTCGCGGGTTTCCTCACCGAGGGCGCCCTCGATGAGCTGTTTCTCACCGTGGCACCTCAACTAGCCGGTCGGGTCGCTGACCGTGCGCGACTGGCCCTGGTCGAGGGGCGAACCTTCGGGCCCGAGCGGCCCCTGTGGAGTTCGTTGGTGAGCGTCCGACGGGCCGGGGACTATCTCTTGCTTCGGTACCGCGTCCCGTCGCCCGGACCTTCCTTCTGAGAGGTCCGGGGCCGACGGTCACAAGGGATCATCGGACCGGCTGCGCGCCGGGGCTCCGATCTGCCGTCGCACTCGAGGGGGTGCTTAAGATCTCCCGTTCCACGAATTCTCGGAACGCCGGGTCGACCCACGCGTGCATCTGAGCCTCCTTCCAGTATTTGCCGAGACGGCCGTGCTGGAACGCATTCTTCGTCCATTGGAGCCACCCCGTCCAGTCGTTGTCGCTCAGGATGCCGCGCTGCCGCATGTGGAAGCAGTGAGCGCAGAAGAACATGACATAGTAGGCGAAGGCCGCTTCGGGCTCGAAGGCGGCCTCGGGACCGACGGACGAGGACACCTCGTTGAGAACCCGGACGAATTCGGGCTTCTCCATGAATATCTCCCCCATCCGATGGAGCTTCTCATCGAGGTCGTTCAGCACCCGCGCTTCGAGGTCGGCCGAGAGCGCCTGGATCTGTCGGCGTGAGAAATAGACGGCGATGATGATGGCGATGATGATGGCTGCGGTCTGAACGAGAGTGAGGAGTTCGGGGAGGTCGATGCCGGCCATGGGGTCAGGACACCGACCGGGCTTCTTCTACATGTAGGCTCGAGCGGATCGAGGGGGCCCCCATTTCAGGTCGATCGTTCCCGGTCGCCCGGGGTGTCGGGCGTGGCCGCGACGTGGGCAGACTAGACGACCCACGAAGTGTAGAAGAAATAGATCAGGTAGACGCCGACGACGATGAGGACGACGGAGCTGACCTTCTTGATCACCGGCGTGAATGCCTTGAGTTGATTCACGAATTTCTGGCCGGCCAACGACAGTAGTACGGTGACGGTGATCATCAGGAGCGCGGCCGTCAGACTATAGATCAGGATGTTGATGATCCCACCGAGCAGGCCTAGGGCCAGGCCCGCGATGATGGCGGAGAAGATGACCGGCGCGACGCACCCCGCCGCTGCCGCCGCGTATCCCATCCCGTAACTGAACAGTTTCAGGTGGAACCCCCTTCCCGAGGCAGCGGTGGAGCCCGCGAGGACCACCTCCGGCCGCTTGCCTCCTAGACGATACCACAACCCCTGCAACGGGGTGATGATCCTCCAATACTGGAGGTTCGTCAGGAGAAGGGCCCCAAGCGCGACTAGCGCCACGCCAACGAGGATCTGAAGGTCCGGAATGTAGCCGCTGATCAAGCTCGCCGCAAAGACGAGCGCCGTGCCGATGATCAAGAAGACCAGGATCATGCCGAGCGCCGTGATCGAACCGGCGAACACGGCCCGTCGGGCCGCCCCTTGGTAGGAGCCAGCGGAGGCGGCCGGAGACGCCCCCTCGCGAGTGTTCAACCCCAAGAAGAGGCTCATGTAGCCCGGAAACATCGGGAAGGCGCACGGAGAGAAGAAGGTCGTGACCCCCGCGATGGCGGCCAAGGCAAAGACACTCACCGTGACGAGCGAGATCGCGCTCGCCGATCCCGAGAGGGCCGAGGCGACCGTCGAGTGAAGTCGGTTGGAGTCTTGGGCTCCCTCCACATCATAGACGAGATGCCCTTGCTTGTCGATCATCACAACCGTCGGGATCGGGCCCACCTGGTACGCGCGTGACACCGACAGGCCGGGCGTGTCCTGCGCCATGGTCCAGGTGATGGCGTTCTTCGCGTGATAGGCCTTCAAGGCCGGGATGGTGTCGCCGAATTGAGGTTCGATGTAGATCGAAGCGAGTCGAACGTGGCTAGAATTGCTCTGATTGTAGGAAGAATACAGCGTATGCAGGCTCTGCTCCACCACCTGACACTCGGCACACGATAACGCGGTGAATTCCACGATCACAACGTCGCTTCCCCGATAGCTGGCCAGCGAAAAGTTGTTGCCGTAAATGTCCGTCAAGGCGAATCCGGGGGCGGCGGTGGGACTCGGGCTCTTTGAGCCCGGGAGCAAGTGACCGAAGTAGAGGCCCGCTGCCGCGACGACCAGGAGGACGACGAGGATCGGGATGAGCGTACGGAGCCTCATCGGTTCAGGTCAACCCACCGGTAGGGCGACTAACGACCCGGATCGCCTGCAAGGTAAGTTCGATCCGGGGCCGGCCATGGTCCGACCAAGAATCCCGCGCATTCGGGCCGGCCGCAAATGGATATGGCCCCCCCTCCTCGGAATGTAGCTCGAGGGACAAGAAAACCTTCTCGGTGGGGACTCAGGTCCCCCCGTCGCGTTCCGCCGACTCATCCGGACGGTGGCTGGGGCGCGGTTGGCGCCTCACCGGGTTCTTGGCTCGACCGGCCGCCTTTCATCCGCCTCGACGCGAAGAAGGCGAACAACCCCACGGCCACGAGGATCGCCGGAACGAAGATGAACGGGCTAACCCCATCGAGCGAATAGGACGACCACCACTTGGAACCAGCGGTCCCATGGTTCGAGACCGGCAGGGTTGAGTTGGTGATCCGGAGATCCGCGACGGCGTCGCTGCCGGCCACCGCGACCGTGGTGCTTGAGCTCCGGTATCCATGCTCCGACACCGAAACCGTGTAGCTCCCGTTCAGCAGTCCCGAGAACGAGTAGGCGCCTGCCGCACTCGTCGTCGTCGTGTTGCTCCCGGGCAAAAGAGAGACGGTCGCGCCGGCAAGGGCGTGGCCCGTGGTGGAGTCATAGACCATACCGCTCAACGCGAAGAGGGGGTTCGCGACGGTCATCTTGTAATAATAGTACCCCGGAACGACGGATTCGGCGACCGTCAGATTGGTGAACGCGTTCGGAAGTCCAGGCTCCGTGACGTTGACATTGTTGGTCAATTGGAGGGTGATGTTGTATCCCGCACTGACACCGACCGCCATCCCACGGTAGCTCGACATGGGCTTGGTCGTTCCAACGAACCAGTTCGAACCCTGTTGGGACATGATGACGGGCGCATAGCACACCGATTCGGTCAATCGACAGAAATTGAAGAAGACGAGCTGAATGTTGGCCGTGCTGGCGACTTCGATGGAGACCGTAAGGGAGTCGTGCTCGGTGATACGGCTACTCTGGTTGATGGCCTGGACCACGACCGTCGGGGCCCCCTTGGGGGCCTGAGCGAATGCGCCTCCGATCCCGACGAGGAGAAGCGCGGCTCCGATCGCTGTGGCGAACCCCTTCGCTTGCCAGTTGTTCATGGCACGGACAACGGGTCCTGGATCACCGAAGGGCATTCGACCCGGCTGGGGGGAACCGGCCGGGGACGGGGCTCACTTCTGCTCCGACTGGGGCGGAAGGCCGTGTTTCTTCTTGGACATGACCGATGCACCACCAATGATCCCCGCCACCCCGACCACGGCAGCGACGGCGATGATCGCCACGCCCGTCAGCCCACCGAGTCCGACGAACGGGGAGCCCTGAGGGGACTGAACCAGCACGACATTGACGGTCGTTGCATTCCCCGGGGTCAGCGTCACCGACGTTGCGTTCGCCACGTAGCCGGGGGCCGAAACGACGAGCGCATAGACGCCCGCCACGAGCGGATCATCGAACGATCCATGGACGACCGAGACGGGAGCTCCGTTGGCGGTGACCGTCGCGCCCGACGGGTTGACCGTCCCCTGCAATGTTGCGTACCGCGGCGAGAAGGAGACGAAAATCGAGATCGCGGCGTTCGACGCGTCGAGGGGCCCGGTCACTTGCGCTGCCAGGAACGAGAAAGACTTGGCTCCAAAATCGTACGTGTATACCCCGCTCGGTACGTACAGGGAGAGGGAAGCGTTGGTGGCGGAAGTGAAGGTCGCGGAATCGATCGAGATCCACCATCCTACGTTCTGTGTGAGTCCAAGAGGAATGGCCGTGACCCCCTCAGCCGAAGCTGGGGTCGAGTTCGGCGAGAATCCCGCCGTGTTCTGAGCGCCGACCATGTACCAATAGCTCAACCCGCCGATCAAGCCCGTGTCGAGGAACCCCGTCGAACTCGAGACGCCGACCTGAGTGTAGGTCCCGCCCTGAGAGGTAGAGCGGAAGACGTGGTAGCTCAGGCCCGCGCCACCCGAGGCGGGCTGGGTCCAATTCAGGCCCACCTGCAAGTTCCCCGGGGCGAGGGTCACTCCAGTGACCGCGTCAGGGGTCACGATCGGGTTCACGATGAGAGCGGTGGTTGCGTCACCAGAGCCGTATCCCGCGGCGCTCACATGCGCCATGATCGGGACGGTCTGCGCGGACGAAACCGTCGGCGCCGTGAACTTGGCCGTGAACGTTCCGGTACTGTCGGTAACCCCGCTCGAGGGACTGAACGAGCCTACCCCGTTGCTCGTGAGGTCCACCGCCGCCCCAACGATGACCGTCCCCGTGGTGCTGTTGAGGACTCGAACGGTGACCGTCGAACTAGCCCCAGAGACGATCGTCGACTTGCTCAGGGTAACGCCTGCCGTCATCGTCGAGACCGTCGCCAAGTTCGCGTTCTGAACGATCTTGGTAGAGTTCTGCTGAATGAACGTCACGACGCTGAGATTCTGGACGTTCCAGGCGGGTAGCAAGGAATGCGTGGTGCTGACCTCTGTGGTGGCGCCCGCCGTGAGATTCACCGGGTGGTTCACGAGCGTCGCTCGGACCACCGAAGCGACATCGTGAGGTCCGTACCCGTTGCTCACGTTCTGCTTGTTGATGAACTCGAGGAGGTAGGAGACCGCGTTATACGTTCCCGACACCGCCGAAGTCACATTGGCAAACGCCGTCACCCCGCCCGGTGATACCCAGGCGGTCTGACTGATGGAGACGGTGCCGGGGATCGCCGAAGCGTTGGCGATCCGGGAATTGTACTCGCTGGCCATTTGAGGGGCCGAGTTGGTGGCCCCGCAGGCGTCGTTCCTCCCATCAAAAAAGACGTCGGGGTAGCCGCAAACGTTGTAGAAGGTCCCCCGCGTGACCTCGGTCCCGTCCGGCGGCGCATAGTTCTCCATGCAATTGGACGGCGGCGAGATGCAGTGGTGTAACTCGGCGATGTCGAGGACAGTGTGGCTTGTGTTCCGGTCGATATTGAAGAGCGCTTGAGACTCGGCCGGACAATGGATGCACCAAACCCCGGTGAACGTCTCGACCAAGACAGTCCGCGGATAGGTCGTCAGAGGGGTTGGAACCGATCGACCGACCGCCGCAGGGACCAAGGTATGTGTGGAATGCCCGACGGGTCCGAGCAAGGTGACCGATTTGCCCGGGGAGAGCCCCACGTGCACGGGGGCGCCCAGCAGTCCAATTGTCATCAAGATCAAGGCGACGTTCACTCCGATGCTGCTCTTCTCCATGTTGGCTCCCCTTACCCCAAGCTCCCTCAGCGATGCACTCCGCCGTGCGCGACGTTGACGAGCGCGCCCAATCGGCTTCCAAGCCCGAATTCCAGACCCAAGAAGATCAGAGGCGTGATACCCCGCCCCCTCGTCGATCCTCGGTTCGCCATCCAGACTCTCGGCAAGGGAAGTAAAGTCGACCAGTACTTAAGGCTCAACGAAGACCTGGACCCCCTCGGACGACGCCCCAGGGGGTGACCCCATCGGAACACAGGCCCCGCTGGCCCCGGGAGCTGGTCGTTCTGCTCGACCGCAATCTCGGTGTCGCCCTCTCGCAGGGGATCGCGTTCCGCGTAGGCTGAACTCGACGGGCTACCTCCCCTCCTCCCCTGATAGTCTTACGAGAATCCCGATCCCAACTGGAGGGATGCCGGAGCGCGATTCCATTCGAATGCGTCGAGCGCTTGCGACCAGTCTTGAACGGCCCGTCTGTCCTCTCGGAGTATCTCAAACCTCCCGGACTCGAAAGGGCGGGGCACCCGATTCTCTACGGGTGCACTGCGCCTGCACGAAGCACGGCCAGGCTCCCTCGCCGCCCCGTCTCCAATGACGGGAAGCGCTGGCCCGGTCGAGTTCGACCCGAGCGGCGAGGTGAAGCAGCCGCTCTCGGGGGAACGGTTCGCTCGAGGGTTCGTCCTTGTTTGGTTCGATCGATTCGCAGCGCTCGAAGTGATTGTCCTCCGGCTGCAACCGGGCTTCTCGCCCAGCGGGAATGCATGGATTCCTTTCGCCGCGTTTAGCGCCGTCGGAACCCTTGGAATCTGGGCCTGAGTGGCCACGTCCACCTTGCATCCGTTGGCGAGTCCCTCCGTTCGCGGGTCCGGACTCGATGCCCGCGACAGCATGGGGAGAGTGTAGCAAAGCTCGTGGAACGGTCGAGCGACCGAGATACGGCTCTGGCGGTACCTCAACGGCGAGGATTCGCCAATGCGCCAATCCGGGCCTCATTGGTACATCTCCATCCTACCCCCTCGAGCCCGAGGACGCATTCCCGAGCGATGTTACGGGATGCTCGTCGAGAGCACCGCGACGGCGGGCCCAAGGGTCGAGGAGGTAAGGCGCAGCCACGGAGGGCGCCACTGCGTCGTCTGGACTGGGGAGACTCGGGTGTTCCGCCCCTGAGGGTCGGATCTCGGCCGGCAGATGGCCCGAGTCGGGGTTTAACCCTGTAGGGTCTAACTCGCTCGGATCCGGCTGCGATGGGTGAGGTGGGCCGGTCAACGGTGCCGGCGCACTGCCTCAGGCCGGAGCTCGGTCCGAGCAAATGACCTCAGTCGACGGTCGCCCCGTTCGATCGGCCGGTTACTGCGGCCGCCTCACCGGGGGGCGGACCGGGGGCATGGAAAGGACCATACCCCCTTTCGCCCTACGGGCACGGGATGGATCCTACCCTTCGCTCCTCCCCGACCCCGTGTGAAAAGCTGGCTTCATCCGGGAATCGGGTGGGTCGCCGACGAAATGGACGGGTGGCGTTCCGCATGCGAGAATGGTGCTCTCGCAGGAGGAGCGTTCATGTCTCGGGCTAGAGTGAGGATGAGCGACCTGGCGAAGGAGGGCGCGGCGCTCGGGGTCTGCCTGGCGATTCTTCTAGCCATGACTTGGGTCGGCTCCGGTCCGGTGCAACCCTCCACACCATCGGGGAAGGGGAACGCTTCGATCCGAACGATGGCCACGTCGGTGCCGCCAGGGATGGCGCTCTCGACAGTCTGTTGGAGTCCGTACGACAAGGAGTATGTCGCGTTCGGCGGGTACAATTCGACCTCCTCGAGTCCATCCGGAAGCCAGGCATTCTACCGTAACTGGACGTACACCTACCAGGGCGGGACGTGGACGAACCTCACGAGCTCATCAGGGTTCAAGATGCCGAACGGAGGGCCGAGCGACGCCTGCTTCTACAATCCACCTTCCCACTCGATCATCTTCCTGGTCGAACCATTCGTGACGGTCTCCGGATTGAGCCAGACCCAGACGTACACTGAATTCACCTACTCCTTCCAGGGGGGGGAGTGGTCGAACATCTCGGCCACCGCACACGCTCTTCCACCAGAAGGTGCCTGTTGGGCAGGGTTGCCAGAACTGGGGGCGGCGGCATGGGACCCGCTCGACGGGTACGGATTCTACTACGCTGCGTGCCCCAACCCCGGCGGAAAGCAATCGTTTGTGCCGGTGGATTGGGAGTTCTCCGGCGGGGTTTGGAGCAATATCACCCGCTCCGTAAAGGGCCACAATCCAACGGAGATTGCCACGCTCACCTGGGATAACCAGACCCAACACATCATTCTCGTCTCGGGCTGGAACACGACCAGCGGTGTCACGACGGCGACGAAGGACTACTGGATGTACTCCAACGAGACCTGGACCCGCGGGAACTTCGCCAATATGCCGGCCTCCGGGTTCACGTTCTCGCCCTACGTGGGTTACAACCCAACCGACAACTATCTGATTGTGGCGGGGGGGATCGGCGGGACGGCAACCCAGGAGACGGGCATAGACAGCAACTACGAGAGCGTCTACGAGCTTAACGGGACGGTCTGGAGCAACATCACCGCGAGCTCGAGTGCCCCTTCCTCCCGGGCGTGGACCTCTACGGGCACGGCGAATAACACCGCCGACCTCATGTTCGGACTCTGCCCGTTGGCGTTGACGAACTGTGAACCCTTCTACAGTTCGGCAAAAGGACAGGCTCAGTTTTTCACCGGAGGCTCCTGGTCGATGAACCCGGCCGGTCACTGTGTGGGCAATGATTGCACCGGCCTGCCCAGCGCCCCGACGGGGCTGACTGTCCCGACGGAGAACTATACGAGCGTGACGCTCCGCTGGACGAATCCGGGGTACTGGTTATGGAACTACACCGTGTACTACGCTGCGGGTCCGAACTGCACGGGGCCGATGTCGGCCATTGGGACCCACAGCGCGGGCACTACGGCGACCGTCACCGGCCTCAGCCCCGGCACCCAGTACGCCTTCGACCTCACGGCCTGGAACGGGACCGGGCAGAGCTCGCCGTCGAGCTGCCTCGTTCGCACGACCGGCCTATTTCCGTCCGCGCCGACCTATCTTGAGGTTACCCAAACCGGCCTAACGACGGTCTCTCTCAACTGGACCAATCCCGGCGGTGGGGGGCTCGTCAACGACACGGTCTACTGGACCAATGGTTCGGGGTGCGACGCCACGATGTCGGCGGTCTCCTTGGGGGGCGTCGGCACCTCGTATGCGGTCTCGGGCCTCACCGCGGGGACGGCCTACTCGTTCACGGTGACCGCGTGGAACTCGACGTGGCAGTCCCCGCCCGCGACCTGCCTCCATCAGACGACCGCCCAGACCCCCGCCGCGCCGACGGGCCTGCATATCACCGCCTTTACGAAGACTTCGATCACCCTCTCGTGGACGAATCCACCCGGCGGCGGGATCGTCAACGATACCGTCTACTATCGAGTGGGCAGCTCTTGCTCCGGCCCGATGAAGGCCGCGGGAACCTCAGGTCTCGTGACCTCATCGACGATCTCCGGCCTCACACCCGGAACCGCGTACGCGATGGACGTCGCGGCATGGAACGTGACCCAATCGCCGGTGAGCGGCTGCGTCGTGAAGACGACGGCTCAGATCGCCACGACACCGGCCAACCTTGCCGTCCTCTCTTTCGGGACCTCCTACGTCCTACTCTCTTGGACCGAGTCGGAAAAAGGACTCCTCAATCTCACGTTGTATCGGGCCCACGGGGACTCCTGCACCGGGCTTACGAAAGCCTACTCCGTCGGAACGGGGGCCCTGTCCGGCTACCCCAGCTACCAGTACAACGCGACCGGAATGGCTACGGGCACCACGTACGCCTTCGACGTCACGGCGTGGAACTCGACCGGGCAATCGGTCCCCTCCAACTGCGTGACTCAGACGACCGCGCAGGTCCCCGCCGCGCCGACCCGGCTGGACGTCGCCTCAGCGAATGGTTCGTCAATCTCCGTCTCCTGGACGAACCCGGGCGGGGGTGGTCTCGTCTCGACCACCCTCTACTTCGAAGCTGGAACGAACTGCTCGGGAACGATGACCGCCAAGTCGATTTATGGTGCTCGGGAGACCGCGACGCTGACCGGGCTGAGCCCCGGGACGGAGTACGCCCTTGCCGTCACCGCGTGGAACGCCACGGGGCAATCACAGAAGTCGACCTGCGTAACGGCAACGACCTCCTTCGCGCCCTCGGGCTCCACCGGATCATTCTCCTCCACCCTCCCCCTCGAGCTTGGCGGGGTCGCAACGGCCGCCCTCGTGATCGCCCTAGCGGCACTCCTACTATGGCGTCGGCGGAAGAGGGGTCCGGCAGAACCACCCACATCGCCCTCGGGGAGCAACGGCGAAGAGACTTTGCCCCGAGTCGACGATCGCCCGTTCTAGGACGGTTTGCCAGTTCTCCTCCCGGACCTCGTTCTTCTTCGGGTACCTCCCATCGGCCACCTCCAACCGGAGGAAGAGGCGGGCCGGAAAGGGTAGAAACGCTGCACGCGGGTCGTCGTCAAGAGTAGGTCGAACTGTTTGCCAGCGAACCAGGCGATCTGGCGGCGGAGCATCCTCGCAGCGCCCGTGCCCGAAGCAGGCCCGATTCGGGCCGCACTTCCTTCCCGAGTGGGCGAGTGTTCGCGACGATAAATGGGCCCAGTCGGGTCTAAGATGATAAGCTATTAGAACCCAGCCTCCCATGACCCTTCCATGGCCCCAGATCGCACCCCACGCCTTGCCCCCTTCCTGGCGGAAGGCGAGGACCGTCGCCGCTGGCACCGAAACGTCGCCCAGGGTAGTCGAGCCACTGCGGACGTCTACGCCCGCAGGCTCGCCGCCTTCTGTCGGGCGATGGAGACCAGCCCCGAGGCGTTGGCGAGGATGGGCGACAAGGCGCTCCGCGACGTGGTCCTCGACTTCGTCGAGGCTGAGTCGAAGGCGAAGCATGCCGGCTCCTACATCCACAGCACCGTAAAGGCCGTCAATTCGTGGCGAAAGCACGCGGGCCGCCCGTCGGTGCGCG
>JAKIWL010000002.1 GCA_022750055.1 Thermoplasmata archaeon | reverse complement strand
GCGATGTGGTCGACGTAGAGCTCAGGGGTCGGCTCAAGGCCTAGCTGACCGATCCAACCACCGCACCGGAGACATGCCTCCGTGGATCGGAGCTCGATGTTGGCCCCTGGGTGACCCGCTTGGAGCGAGCCGGGGTTCCGGACGTCGTGCGGGGAGCGTTTTCGTCGGGGAGGGAGCTTGGCCCAGCTGTGCCGGCACGACGAGTCGCCCCCCCAGAGGATCGGGGGCACACCATAGTCCCGAAGCCCCCAATATGGAGGCGAGGTGACCACGCACTGGATTGACTCGTCGGGCAGGCGACCAAGAACCTCCCCGACATCACCCTCGAGGATGGCGGGCGTGAGGTCCCTGGGAATCACGTTGCCTCCTCGAGGTTCCGCCAGAAGCGTTCGTTCCGCGCCGCCCTCGCCCGGCGGATCCGGTGCTCGACTGCGACGTCGCGAGCGAATTGGACCCGAGGGGCGAACTCGGCCCGCACGCGCTCCAGCTCATTCCGAACGCGCCACTCCGGCTTGGTGAACTCCTCCACGATGGAGTTGAGCCGGGCGGCGTAGCCCTGAAGCAGGAGGACGACGTTCTCCAGTTCGCGCCGGCTGAGCAGCCGGAGCGCGACGGTCTCGCTCATCCGGCGAGTGTCGCCCCCTGGTCGAGCGGCCGGGCGCCGAGGTTGCCTCGGAGGTAGTGGTAGTCGGGAACCCGAGTCGGCGGGGGAGCCGAATCGACGATGATCCACTCATCTCCGTCGCTCCACGTGGGTCGGAGCAGGCCGTTCTCGCAGAATCCCGCGATGACGTGGAGCCGTCGTGGAGGTCGGTAGCTCGGGAAGGTTTGGACGACCATCCGATCGACCGCGGGAAACGGTGCGAGCCAACCGAACGGGTGGGGGGCGTAGAAGACCCGCAAGGCCCGAACGGCGGCCTCGTCGACCTTGCGAGGAGCTGCAGCGCGCGCGCACACGCGCTGCCGCCAGCGGTAGGCCTCCAGCAGCTCCAGAAGCGTCGCGTCAGCGATCGGAGGCCGTCCCCCGGACCTGCCTCGGCCCCTCCCCCGACCGGAGGAGCCCACGAGGCCCCGCTGGGAGATGATCCGTTGGACGCGCCGGAACTCGAACCACGTCCGGTCCGAGAGCCAGAGGTGGCGCTGGGAGGTAGGAGGGGGAGGGAGTTCCGGGCCCGGAACAGGGGTAGTTCCGGTACAGGAACTACCGTAGTTCATGTCCCGGAACTCGGGGGAGTTAGAGAGGATGGGAGAGCCCGGAACGGGCTCGGAAGGAGCCCTCACTGACGGAGGCGGTGGTCGCTGCACGAGACTCACCCCGGGAGCCCCCGTGTGCGCGCGTACCCGGTGAGCTGAACCTCTACCAGTCCGGCGGCGAAGCCGTGGATCGGGCAGAACGAGATGCGGAGGATCAGGTTGTGTCGGGCGTCCGAGCGGCAGCGCCCGCAGACCAGGCGAGGTACGGGCGGAGTGGAGACGGGGCCATCCCGTTCGACAATGAACGTGATCTCCGCGTACTGGGGCGTCAAACGGCCACCCCCGGCGCCGTTTCAAGGGGCGATGGCTTGGCCCGGATCGCGGCAAAGCGATGGGCGCGCCCCCGTCGATCCGGAGCCCGTTTTGGGCTGGGTTCTATAAGAGAGTGATTATGGGCCCAGTCGGATTTGAACCGACGACCTCCCGGTTATCAGCCGGGTGCTCCAGCCAGCCTAAGCTATGGGCCCCGGCTCGCGGATGGCGTCGGAGAGATACGTCTTTCGGAGGGAGCCATGCGCTCTGCGCCACCGTCGTATATTCGAACGGCCGGCGGCGGACACAGACTTCATCAAGCCCCGTCCGTTGAAGCCGGTCCAGGATGATGCGATGAGGCGCGCCCGACCAAATGCCCACGAAGTTGAACCCAACCGGGACCCTTCTCCGCCCCACCCGGCGTCTCCAGCCGACGCTATCCCAAGGTTCTCGGTCAATTACCTGGACAGAACGGGAAACCTCACCCAGGATTTCTACCGATACGCGACGGGCCACTGGCTCGATACCCATCCGGTTCCAAACGACAAGACCCGGTGGAGCGCATTTGACGAGCTGATGGAGCGAAACTATGGGCTCCTTCACGCACTTCTCGAGGACGCCCGACAGGTCCGACGCGGCTCCTCGGCGAGTCCTCGCCGCAAGGTGGGCGACTTCTACGCTGCGGCCCTGGACGAGAGGGAACGCGGCCGATTGGGTTGCCGCCCGATCCAGCTTGACCTTGCGGAGATCGAGGCGCTCACTTCATCGGCCGCGATCCCCAAGCTCGTCGCGCGGTTTCACCTCGGAGGGATCGACTGCCTGTTCCACAGCGGCGTCGCACCGGACGAGAAGAACAGCGAGGTCTATGCGCTCTACTTCGTCCAAGGGGGGTTGTCGCTCCCCGACCGGGACTATTACCTCCTCGATGGTTTTTCGGGGACGCGCAGCGCATATCTTCGGCACGTCGAGAAGGCCCTCACCCTCACCGGGGAGCAACCGACCCGTGCCTCCAAGTCGGCTCGGGGGGTCCTGAAGGTCGAGACGGCGATCGCGAAGGCGAGTCGAGCTCGAGTCGACCTCCGCGACGCCGAACGGAACTATAACCGATTCTCGGTTAGCTCGCTCGCACGTCGTCAGCCTCGGATCCGGTGGGAGGAGTATCTCCGGCTCCGAGGGGCCCGGAAGGCGTCCTACGTCGTGGTCGGTCAGCCCGAGGTGTTCGACTCCCTCAACGCATTGCTCCGAACGACCCCCGTAGAGGATTGGAGAAGTTACCTACGTTGGCACCTGGTCCACGATAGCGCCCCTCACCTCGATCCGGTGCTGGAGGCGGAGGATTTCGATTTCTTCCACAAGCGTCTGCTCGGTCAGCAGGAGCCGGAACCGGGCTGGAAGCGCGCGGCGAACCTCATCGACCGTTCGCTCGGCGAGGCGCTGGGCCGGCTGTACGTGGAACGGTTCTTTCCTCCCGCGACACGGGACCGGGTTGCCGAGCTGGTCGACGATGTGCGGGCCGTGGTTCACGATCGGCTCGAACGGGTCCCGTGGATGACCCAGGAAACCCGAACCCGCGCGCTCGCGAAGTTCGATCGCTTCACGGTCAAGATCGGCCACCCCAAGCGGTACCGGAACTACTCGAAGGTTCGAGTGGCCCGGCGCGACCATCTCGGAAACGTCCGACGTGCTCGCGCCTACGAGATCCGTCGCTGGGTCGATCGGATCGGGGGTCCCATTGACCGCACCGAGTGGCACATGACTCCCCCGACGGTCAACGCTCAGTTCGAGCCCACGCTCAATGAGATCCTCTTTCCGGCCGGGATCCTGCAGCCGCCGTTCTTCGACCCGTCGATGGACGACGCCGTGAACTTCGGGGGCATCGCCGTGGTCATCGGGCACGAGATCACGCACGGGTACGACGATCAGGGGCGGAAGTACGACGCGGAAGGGAATCTGAACGATTGGTGGACCCCCCAGGACGCGGAGGAGTTCCAGACCCGTGCCCAACGGATCGTCGAACAGTTCAGCCGCTTCGAACCGCTGCCCGGCCTCCCGCTGAACGGAGCGCTGACGATGGGGGAGAACATCGCCGACCTGGGTGGGGTCAGCCTCGCCTTCGAGGCCCTGGAGCGGCGCCTCGCCGAGGGTCGAACATCGGACCGTCCGATCGATGGCTTCACGCCCCGCCAGCGGTTCTTCCTCTCTTACGGGCAGATCTGGCGAATCAACATCCGGGAGGAGGAGCTGAGGCGCCGCCTCACGATCGACCCGCATAGCCCCGGCCGGTACCGGGTCAACGGGATCCTCGCCAACCTGCCGGAGTTCTGGGAGGCATTCGATATCCCTCCGGGTTCTCCGATGCGTCAGGACGAGAACCTCCGGGTCTCGATCTGGTGAGCCGGACCCCGCTGGACCGGGTCAGAACCGGGCGATGCTACCGGTGGACAGCGCCCGCCGCTCGAAGTAGTCCCACAGCGCCATCGCGAGGAGGAGGCTGATCGCGATCGCGAATCCGAGGATCCCCCACAGGCGCAGGAGTGAGCCGAGCGAGGCGCCGGAGAGAGCCGCTCGGATCGCAGCGAGACCCCACGTCAGCGGGAGCCCGTACCCGACCGCTTGGAGCGGAGCCGGCAGGTCGGTGAGGGGAAAGTTCGCACCTGAGAACAGGAGCCCGATGAACAGGAAGATGTTGCCGAGGATGATCGACGTTCGCAAGTAGAGCGCGACCCCACCGAGCACGAGGCCGAATCCGACCATGGCGAAGGCGGTCAGGACGATCGAGACCGCCAGGGCCGGATCGTCCGCGGCCGCGATCGGGACGTGAAAGACGACCGCCGCGTACGTGAGGGCGACCGTCACCGTCGCGAGCGAGACGCCGATAGGGATCAGGCCTCGGCCGAGGTACAAGGCGAGCCGGTTCGCCGGCGAGACGAGCAGGTGCTCCATCGTTCCCTGGTTCTTTTCGCTGTCCGTGGTCTGGCAGACGGAGAAGACGCTCGAGTAGGTCACGGTCGCCACCGCGTTGCCGACCACGACGAACTGGATCGCGGCGGCCGACCCGCCGCCGAGCTGAACGGTGAAGGCGAAGAAGAGCATCTGCGTGAACGGGATGATGAAGATCGTGCCGAGAACGAAGTCGAGCCGCATGAACCCGAGGCTCGTCCTCGGCGAGAAGACCGCGTTCGCCCACAGGTTCCGCCAGAACGAAGGACGCAGGGTCGGAACCGGGTCCAAGGGCGCCAACTAGTACTCCTGCAGATCGCCCGACTCGAGCACATGGCGCTGGACCTGCTGGAAGACCGACCCGGCGACCGCCAGATAGACCGCCGTCGTTCCGACCGCGCCAAGAAGATCGATGCCGAACCCCCACGAGAACCCGGCGTAGCCGGGGATCGCGAGGTACCGGAGGGCGTCGAGCGCCCACGTCGGGGGGAAGAAGAGGGAGAATGGGCTCGTCCAAAACGGAAGCAGGACGACAGGGAACATGCAGCCCGTGCCGACGTAGAACGCGAACTCCCCGACGTTCTGAATGAAACCCGCGTAGCGGGTGTACACGTAGAACGCGGCGAAGACCACGCCGACGGCCGCCAACGTCAGGACCACGAACACGAACAAGCCGGCGAACGCCCACGGGTCGACGAGGGGGGGCGGCCGGCCGTACGCGAGGATCACGACGAGATAGACGATCAGCCCCCCGATCAATCCCGAGAGGACGTTCCAGATGACGCGCCCGAGAACGACGTAGAGGTACGGCGTGGGGGCCTGGAGGGTCGGCTCGAGCGTGCCGAACTCGCGGTCCTGGCCGGTCGCCCACCCGCTCCCGTACAGCGTCTGGCCCCACATGCTCATCATCCCAGCCCCGAGAATCGCGTAGACCACGAAGTAGGGTCCGGACCCTCGAAAGATCTCGAACGCGACGAGCCCGAAGATCACCGGGGCGATCATGGAGGGGATGAGCCATTGGGGGTCGGCCAGGAACATGAGGACCGCGAGGCGCAAGGACGCCAGGGTCGACCGGGCGCGTGAGACCGACAGCTCGATCATCTACGTTCCCTCCTCGACTAGGTCGAGGTAGACGTCTTCCAGGCTCGTGCCGCGCTCTCGGACGGAGAGCTCGGCGTGATTGAGCAGGACCCCGCGGATGTCCTCAGGGACGATCTCGCGGGTGCGGACCCGCAGGGTCAGCCGGAGCCGCGGGCCGAACTCCTCCGAGACGATCTTCGATACTCCGGGCAAGCGGCGAAGTTGAGCGAGCTCCGCATCCTCGAACCCGTAGCCCTCGACCTCGAAGGTACGGTCGCCCCCGACCAGCTGCCGGAGTGCCGCGACCGTATCGGTCGCGATGATCTTGCCGTGCCCGAGCACCGCGATACGGTGGCAGAGCTCCTCGGCCTCGAACATATAGTGGGTGGTGAGGAAGATCGTAACGCCATCCGAGACGAGGCCGCGAACCAGCTTGCGCGTCTCCCGGGCGCTCCTCGGGTCGAGGCCGATCGTAGGTTCGTCGAGGAACAGGACCTGGGGCCAGTGGAGGATCCCTCGCGCGAGGTGGAGCTTCTGCTTCATGCCGCGCGAAAATTCCTCCACGCGCCGGTCCGCCGAGTCGGTTAGGCCCACCCGCGCTAGGACCTCGACGATACGGGGTTCCCGACGCTCGACCGGGATACCGAAGAGGTCCGCGAAGTACCGTAGATTCTCCCGGGCGCTGACGCGATTGTACAGCCCCCGCTCCCCGCCCAGTACGAGGCCGATCCGGGGGCGTACCAATTCGGGGTTGCGCGCGACGTCCACCCCGAGGACCTTCGCCTGGCCTCGCGTAGGAAGGAGGAGCGTGGAGAGGATCTTCGTGAGGGTGGTCTTCCCGGCTCCATTCGGACCCAGCAGTCCGAAGAGCTCACCGGGTCGGACGGAGAGCTCGACTCCGTCGAGGGCGACGGTCCGGACCCGTTCCTGCATTAGGAACCCCTTGCGGGACTCGAAGACACGCCCTATTCCGTGCGCTTCAATGGCGGCTTCGTTCACGGACGGGCCGTCCCCCTGTTTCCGGTTCCCGGGAACCCAAGGAGTCGGACTCTAGGATGGGTCCCAAACAGCGGCACGCCCGAACGAATCGGTCACTCCGTATCATGCTTGGCAGGAGGTCGGAAACGGTGCGGTCACGAAGCGGCCGGGGACTCCCCCGTGGCCGGGGTTTCCTCGGGAGCCGGCCCGCCGAGCGCAGCCGTCCTCCAACTTTATATCAGCACCCCCGCTCGGCGCGTCGGGGAGGGTCGATGTCGCAAGCGGTCGAGCTGCCCAAACCGGGTTCCCCTCCGTCCGATGCCGGGGGAATCCCACCCGAGGATCTCCCGAAAGTGTACCGAGCGATGCTCCTAGCTCGGCTGATGGACGAGCGCTGCCTCTCGCTCCAGCGGCAGGGGAGGATCGGGTTCTACGTTCCGCTCCAGGGTCAGGAAGGCGCCCAGGTCGCCTGTGCGTGGGCCCTCGATCCATCGGACTGGCTTTTCCCCGCCTACCGGGAGCTTGCCGTCGCCCTGGTCCGGGGGCTCCCGCTAGTCTCCCTCTTCGACCAATTCATCGGAAACGCTGGCGATGTCCTGAAGGGGCGCCAGATGCCGAACCATTACGGAGCTCGGGAGTACCGGTTCGTCACCGCCTCGAGCCCCGTCGGTACGCAGATCATCCACGCCGTCGGCGCTGCCATGGCGGCCCAGCGGAAGAAGGAACGGATCGTCACGGTCACGTTCTTCGGGGATGGCACCACGAGCTCGAACGATTTCCATTCCGGACTCAATTTCGCCGGTGTATTCCAGGCCCCGACGATCTTCTTCTGCCAGAACAATCAGTGGGCGATCTCGATGCCTCGCGAGCGCCAGACCCGCAGCAAGACCCTCGCCATGAAGGCCTCGGCCTATGGCATCGAGGGGGTGGTCGTCGACGGAGAGGATGTCCATGCGGTCTACCGGGCCGTCCGAGACGCTCGTCGGAAGGCGATCGCGGGAGGCGGCCCCACGCTGATCGAAGCTCAGGTCTACCGTCTCGGACCCCATTCGACCTCGGACGACCCCAAACGGTACCGTACCGATGCCGAGCTAGCCGAGTGGAAGGCGAGGGATTCCGTTGGCCGGGTTCGTCAGGAACTCCTCACCTCGGGGGGCCTCACGGAGGAGTCCGAGGCGAAGCTGCTCGAATCGCTTCGCGCCGAGATCGCGATGGCCCTGAAGGAGGCCGAAGGCACGGCCCCGATCGATCCTTCCACCCTCTTCGACGACGTCTTCGAGCGGCCGACCCCCCGGCTGGACGAGGAGCGAGCCGAGTTCTCGAAGTTCCTCACAGAGGGGGTGCTCAAACCGTGACGGAGATCACCCTTGTCCAGGCGGTCAATCGGGCGCTGTTCGACGCCATGCGCGCGGACCCCGATGTGCTCCTGTTGGGCGAGGACATCGGAGTGAACGGCGGAGTGTTTCGTGCGACCGAGGGACTCATCAAGGAGTTCGGTCCGGAGCGGGTAGTCGACACGCCGCTCTCGGAGACCGGGATCGTCGGGGCCGCGATCGGCATGGCGCTCTACGGGTTGAAGCCGGTCGCCGAGATCCAATTCCTCGATTTCATCTACCCGGCCTTCGACCAGATCGTGAGCGAGCTCGCCAAGTTCCGGTACCGATCGGGGGGCCAGTACCCCTGCCACGTCGTGATCCGATCTCCGTACGGCGGGGGCATCAAGGGCGGCCTGTACCACTCCCAAAGCGCCGAAGCGTACTTCGCGCACACCGCGGGTTTGAAGGTCGTCATCCCGTCGAACCCGGCCGACGCCAAGGGCCTCCTCACCTCGGCCATCTTCGACCCCGACCCGGTCATCTTCCTCGAGCCCAAGCGGATCTACCGGGCCGTGACCGGGGAGGTGCCAGACGGGGATCATCGGGTGCCCCTCGGCAGCGCGTCGATCGTCCGACCTGGGAGCGACGTTTCGGTCTTCGCCTACGGCGCGATGATCCCACCCGTCGTCGAGGCGGCAAAGGCGGTCCAGGCGGAGGGGTTGTCGGCGGAGGTCATCGACCTGCGCAGCCTCGTGCCGCTGGATGAAGCGGCGATCCTCAAGTCGGTGGAGAAGACCGGCCGCGCCGTCATCGTGCACGAAGCCCCTCGCTTCGTCGGATTCGGCGCCGAGGTCGCGGCCCTGCTCGCCGAGAAGGCGCTCTATTCGCTCAAGTCGCCGGTCCGCCGGGTGACGGGGTATGATACACCGTTCCCCTATGCCTTGGAGAACCTCTACCTCCCCAACGCCGAACGGATCGCCCATGCCATCCGGGCTAGCGCCCGTGAAGGATAGGAGCCCGCGATGAGCTACGAATTCCGACTGCCGGACATCGGCGAGGGCGTCGCCGAGGGCGAGGTGGTCCAATGGTTCGTCCAGGAAGGGGGTCCCGTCCTGGAGGACGCGCCGTTGGTCTCCGTCCTGACGGACAAGGCCAATGTCGAGATCCCGAGCCCTAAGTCCGGCCGGATCGTCAAGATCCACGCCCAGGTCGGTGAGAAGGTCAAGGTGGGCGGGATCCTGGTCACGATCGAGGAATCCGGGGGTACTCCGGCCTCTCCCGCCGGGGGCGCTCCCCAACCCCGGGCGGGCTCGGGGGCTTCCCGCCCGGCAGCGTCCGGAGCGGCCGCCCGCACCAGCGCCACGGAACCGCGTCCCACTTCCGGCCCCGCCCGATCCGATGCCGCGCCGGGAAACCCGTCCGCAAGCCCGACGCCCGCCGCCGAAGGTCCGGCGCGGATCCTCGCGACGCCTTATCTGCGGCGACTCGCCTCGGAACGTGGCATCGACCTGGGCCACGTGACGGGGACGGGTCCCGGCGGTCGGATCCAGGAGTCCGATCTGGGAGGGCGCGCGCCCGGGCCGGACGTTTCGGCGTCGACGCAAGTTCCTCGTGGGTCCCCATCCGCTGCGGGTAGCGCCTCCGGCCCGCCTCGAACGGCGACAGCCGGGCCATCGAACGCGGGCGAATTTCAGCGAGTACCCATCCGCGGGATTCGACGCGTGATCTCCGAACGCATGAGCGCGTCCGTCCACACCGCGGCGCACTTCACCTACGTGGAGGAGATCGAGGTGAGCGAGCTCGTGCGCCTACGCGACCGGATGGCCAAGCACATCGAAGTCTCCGGCGGGGCGAAGCTGAGCTACCTTCCGTTCATCGTCAAGGCGGTGGTCCAGGGGCTGAAGGCCCACCCCTGGATGAACGCCCGCATGGACGATGCACAGGGGGAGCTCGACGTCTTTTCGAGCTATCACATCGGGATCGCCGCGGCGACGCCCGAGGGACTCATCGTCCCGGTCATTCATCATGCGGAACGGAAGAGCCTCAATCAGCTCGCCCGAGAGATTCAGGAGCTCTCGGAGCGGGCTCGCGAGGGGAAGCTCACCCTGGCCGAACTCTCGGGAGGGACGTTCACGATCACGAGCCTCGGCGCCCTGGGTGGGATCCTCGCGACCCCGATCCTCAACTATCCCGAGGTCGCGATCCTCGGGGTCCACAAGATCCAGCGCCGGCCCGCTTACCTCACCGACGGGTCGATCGGACCGGGCCAGTTCATGAACCTCTCGGTCTCCCTGGACCACCGCGTTCTCGACGGGATCGTCGGGGCGCAGTTCCTGGCGGTCGTCAAGGCGCATCTCGAAGACCCCCACTCGCTGTTCGCGGACATGGCCTGAACCGCCTCTTGCCTTCTGAGCCCAGGTGTGCTGCGCTCCCTACTTCCCGGGCCTGGGCTTGCGTCGATCGCGCGGTAGGGGTGGAAGGCCCGCCGGGGCCGCCGACTCGGCCGATCCGGACGCTGGGTCCGGCGTAGGTTGAGGGGGAGGGGTCGAGCCCGCGGACGGATTCGGAACGCCGGAGGCAGAGGCCCGCGTGTCTTCGACCAAGATCGAACCCGGGGACCACCCCCAAAGGGCCTCCTCCGGGTCGACCGAACGATATCGTCGCCGTCCCGGACCGGGCCGGAGAGAAGGGACCCGTCGATACAGCGCATCGCGCCGTTCCGGGTCCCGTAGGATCGCCTGGGTCGCCCCGATCGGGGCGAGGATCGTCGTCACGAGGCCGATGGCGGCGACGAGCGTGAAGATCCGGATCGTGATCAGCCCCGCGTCGAGGAGGATCACGGCCATCGCGAGCTCGACGGCGCCCCGGCTGTTCACCAGATGTCCGATCGTGAGCGCGTCGGTCCGCTTCCACCCGAACAAGGTGGCGATCGAGAATCCCGACCCGATCTTGCTGATCGCGGCGAACCCGAGCAGGATGGCGAAGGAGACCACGAGAGTCGGCGTCGCGAGCTGCTGGAGGTTCATGTTGACCCCGATGAGGGCGAAGAAGAGCGGGATGAAGAACCCCCAGCTCATCGCGCCGAAGATCTGGCTGATCGAACGGTGCGCCTCCTTGCCGGCGCTCTCTCGCGTCACGAGAAGCCCTGCGTAGAAGGCCCCCACCACGTAGGTCAGTCCAAGGAACTGAGAGTACAGGGTGGCCCCGACGACCAGGACCATCAGGAGGGCGAACTCCCCCTGCTTGCTCCGCCATGTTTTCGCGAACCCCTTCGCCAATCGGTCCCAGAGACGCGACGAACGCAGGAGGTTGAGCCCCTGGTGGATCGTGAGCATCGTTGCGATGAATAGTGCGAGGGAGACCACGCCGGTGAGGACCGCGGTCACGTTCGCGAACGGGGTCGTACCGAGTCGCAACAGGACCGCGAAGACCGAGACCGCGGTGAGTTCGTTGACGAGGGCCGCGTTCAGCAGCCAGGTTCCGAGCCGCGTCCGGCCGAGCCCGAGCTCGTCGAGCATGATGCTCATCACCGGCAGGGCCGTGATGGACAGCGTCAGGGCGACGTAGAGATTGGTCGGGTACCCCAGTCCGAGCACCGGCCCGACGAGCAGGGCTCCGAGGGTGAACGGGACGGCGAACGCCCCGATGCCGAGGACGAGGTTCCCGAACTCCATCCGGTAGATGGTGGTGGGAACGACCTCGAGGCCGGCGAGGAAGAGCACGAAGATCACGGCCAGGGTCTGGACCGCCGTCAGCGCCGCGGTCAAGCCCGTCAGGCCGAAGAACGGGCCCAGCAAAGTGGGCCCCAGGACCACGCCGGCGATCAGCTGACCGACCAGGGCGGCCTGGCCCAGGTGGACCGAGATCTCTCCGGCCAGCACCGCGGCGGCGAGGAGGACGAACAGGTCCACGATGAGCTGGGTGGTGGCGTCGAGCATGCGTTCCCGACCCGCCTCGGCCCCTCATCCGGTGGGGCCGGAGCTGAAGCGGTAGCGATGCGCCCGGTTCAATACCCTTCCGACGCGTCGGTAGTCGGTCGGGGCCGGCTGCTCCGGTCTCGGGCGGGCGGCGATCCGCGTGCGGGCCTCCCGTCCGGACGGCGGCCCCGTGAAATACCGGAGGACCGTCCTCGCTCCCCGTGCCTCGGGCGAAGCGGACCGACTCGACCCGGCGCGGCCCTCCCCGCGCGCCGCCGGAACCCCCCGTTCCGGCACAGCCTGAGCTCGTAGCGCTCGAGTACTCGGAAGGTGCCCTCGCGGGTTCGGTCGGACCCGATTGGAGGGTTCGCCTTCTCGACGCCTACCGATGGATGATCCTCGGACGCACCCTGGACGAGAGGATGCTCGGACTCCAGCGACAAGGGCGGATCGGATTCTACGGGCCGGCGACGGGTCAGGAAGCGGTGAGTCTGGGGGCCTGGCTCGCGATCGCCGAATCGGACTGGGTGTTCCCGGGCCTCCGTGAGCAACTGCTAGCGCTGGCGCGCGGACACTCCCTGGTCACGTACATGCACCATCTGTTCGCCGACGACCTGGACCCCGCTCGGGGGCGGCAGATGCCGTGCCACCCGACGGCCCGGGAGGTTCGGTACGTGTCGATGTCCTCGGTGATCGGGACGCAGATCTCGCAGGCCGTCGGCCTCGCCTACGGGCAGAAGCTCCGTCACGACCCGGGCGTCGCGCTCGCGTTCTTCGGGGACGGCGCCACGAGCGCGAACGATTTCCACGCCGGGATGAACTTCGCCGGGGCCCTCTCCTTGCCGGTCGTCTTCTGCCTGACGAACAACCAGTGGGCGATCTCGATCCCGGTCCAGCGCCAGACGCACGTCGACGTCCTCGCCGAGAAGGCGAACGCGTACGGGTTCAGCGGGGTTCGCATCGACGGGACGGATGTCGTCGCGGTCCACGCTGCCCTGAAGGAGGCCCTCGACCGAGCGCGGACGGGGGGCGGACCCAGCCTGATCGAGTTCGTGGTGTTCCGGATGACCCCCCACTCGAGCTCGGACGACCCGAGTAGATACCAGCCCGCCGATTTCCTCGTCCGAGGGCGCGCGAGGGACCCCGTCGCGCGCCTCGCGCGGCTTCTCCGCGATCGGGGGGTTCTCGATGACGAGGTGGTCCGGACCGTGGCGGCGGACGCCGACGCTCGGGTCCGGTCGGCCGTGAAGGAGGCGGAGGCCACCGCCCCGCCCGACGCGCGCTCGCTGACCACGGACGTTTTCCTTCCGCCCGGCTCGGGAGGCGGCTGAGTCGATATGGCCGGCACCTACGCACGCGAGACCGGAACCCTTGTGATCGGTGGAGGGCCCGGAGGCTACATCGCTGCGATCCGCCTCGGCCAACTCGGGCTCAAGGTCCTTCTGGTGGAGCGTCGAGAGCTCGGGGGAGAGTGCCTCAACCGAGGTTGCATCCCGTCCAAGGCGCTCATTCACGCCGCCGGCCTGCTGCATGCCGTGCGGACCGAGGGGCCGGAGATCGGAGTTCTCGCCGAGAACCCACGCTTCGACCTAGCCAAAGCGATGGCGTGGAAGGAGTCGGTCATCCAGAAGGAGCGCTCCGGGGTCCAACAGCTGCTGAAGCTAGCGGGAGTGCAGGTCCTGAAGGGCGAGGCGCGTCTCACCGGGCCGAACTCGGCCGAACTGACCGCCCCCGATGGCGGGAGGGAACGGATCGATTTCTCCTCGGCCATCCTGGCCACGGGGGCTTCGCCCACCTCCTTCCCCGGTTTCGAGCCCGACGGAGACCGCGTCTTGACCGCCGAGGACATTCTCACCCTTGGTACGCTCCCGAAGTCGATGCTCGTACTCGGTGGGGGCGTGAGCGGTTGCGAGCTCGGGGAGTTCCTGGCTCGAGTGGGAGTGCGCGTGACCATCGTGGAGCTCCTGTCGCAACTGCTTCCGGGCGTCGATCCCGATCTCTCGCAGGAGCTCACCGGAACCTTCCTCAAGGAAGGGGTCGAGGTCCGGGTCGGCACTCGGGCCACGCACCTCCTCCGAGAGAAGGGGCGCGTCGTGCTCACGGTGGTCGACGCGGCCGGTTCCCACGACCTAGAGGCGGAACGGCTGTTCCTGACGGTGGGCAAGCGTCCGGAATCGAACGACCTGGGACTCGAGGAGGCAGGGGTGACGCGCGATCCCAAGTCCGGATTCATCACCGTCGATGCCCAGCAACGGACGAATGTGTCCCATATCTACGCGGTGGGCGACGTCGCGCGTCCTCCGATGCTGGCGCACAAGGCCTATCGGGAGGGCGTGGTCGCCGCGGAAGCGATCGCGGGCCGACCGACCCGATTTCAGTTCCAAACTATCCCCTCTGTCGTCTTCACCGACCCCGAGCTCGCCAGCGTCGGGTTGACGATGGCGGAGGCCGGCGCTCAGGGACACGCGGCGCGGGAGGCCCGCTTTCCGTTCGCCGCCTTGGGACGGGCCCACGCCGCCCATGCCACGAAGGGCTGGCTGAAGATAGTCGGCGATGACCAGACGGGGCTGCTCTTGGGGGTCCAGGCCGCCGGAGAATCGGTCGGGGAGTTCATCGCCGAAGCCGGGCTTGCTATCGAGATGGCCGCCACCGTCCGGGACCTCGCGATGACGATCCACCCCCATCCGACTTTCTCCGAGACGCTTCAGGAGGCCGCCCTGCTGTGGCTCGGCGAGCCGTTCCATGTAGTGGCGAGGAAGCGTGTCGCTCGCGATCCGTGACTGGGGAACCCGCCCCTACGTTCCCGCCCTCCAGGAGATGCGCGCCCTGCGTGCGCTACGTCAACGAGGGGAGATCCCAGACACCCTCCTCCTCGTCGAGCATTCCCCCGTCGTCACCGTCGGAGTACAGGGAAGCGACGGAGAGACGATGCCGGAAGGGATCCCGGTCGTCGCCGTTGAACGGGGCGGGAAGGGTACGTACCACGGCCCCGGCCAGCTGGTGGGATACCCGATCGTCGACCTCAACTCGCGAGGGCGGGACGTGCGCCGGTTCGTCCACGAGGTGGAGTCGCTCCTGATCCAGTCCTTGGGAGCGGTCGGCGTGACCGCCGACCGAGTGGCCGGACGCCGCGGGGTCGGGGTGGGGGGGGAGCGTAAGATCGCTTCCGTGGGGATCGCGGTCGAATCGTGGGTGACGTTCCATGGGTTTGCGCTCAACGTCTCGAACGACCTCGCCCCTTTCCGGGCGTTCCATCCCTGCGGCCTCCCCGGAACGGTGATGACGTCGGTGTCCGAGGAGCTTCGCCGACCGACGACGACGGGATCGCTGAGGGTTCCCGTCCGAGAGGCCTGGGAACACATCTTCGGGACGCCTTGGGAACCGCCTCGGGCCGCGCCCCCGGGCGAAGCGTCGGTCCTCGCCCGATGAGCTCGAGGCCCCGCCCTCGCCTCCTGCTGGTCGGGGGAGGGGGCGGGTTCGTCGGACGGGCGTTGGTCCGAGAGCTCGCCGTGGATCACTCGATCCGTTCGCTCCATCGACATGCCTCGACGGAGGAACGCAGTGCCGGAGTGGAGTGGGTCGAGACCGACCTCGGCGGGAAGGTTGACTGGGACCAGCGACTACGCGACGTGGACGCGGTGGTGAACGTGGCCTGGTATCGATCCGGGTCCGAGGCGCGGTTCCGGGTGTTGTACGAGGGGCTGGAGCGAATGCTCGCGGCCTCGGTCCGGGCCGGGGTGGCCCGGCTCATCCAGGTCAGCGTGCCGGAGGCGCCCGACTCGTTGGAGACGACACTCCCTTACCTAGTGTACAAGCGACGGTTCGATCACTCCGTCGAGCGGAGCGGGCTCTCCTATGCGGTACTTCGGCCGAGCGCACTCTTCGGCGTCGGGGACAAGCTGCTCGGGGTCATGATGCGTTCGATCCACCGGTACCCGTTCTTCCCGATGTTCGGGGACGGCGCCTGCACGCTGAGCCCGATCGCCGTGACCGACCTCGCGCGCGTCGTTCGCGAGGCCCTGGACTCCTCTGAATCCGGCCGCTACGACCTAGGGGGTCCGATCGTCTATCGATACAGCGAGCTGACCGACGCGATGTTCGCCGCGCTCGGCAAGCGCCCGCGCTATTGGCGCCTCTCGGCTCGGGGGTCGTTGCGGCTCGCGAGCCTGCTCGAAGCCGTGGGCTCTAGCCTCCTCTACCGCTACGAGGTCGAATGGCTGCTGAGCGGTCGCCTCGGCCTTCCTCCCGCCGCCCTCCGAGGGCGTGGGCTCGAACGGTTGGAACCGTACCTTCGGGCGGTCGCGATGGAGCTTCGCGGCGATCGGTCCCCGGCCGGCGCCGCCCCCCCGACCCTTCGGTAGTCTTATCCCACCTACTCCGCCTTCCTTCCTCCGATGGACGCCCAAGACCTACAGCGCCGATTGAGTGAGTTTCAAGTCATCGCAAACGAAGTGCTGACCGACGTCAAGGACATCACGCCCCAACAGGTCAAGCACTGGATCGTCAGCCCCTTCCTCGTTTCGCTCGGATGGGACCCGCACGACAAGAAGCAGGTCTACCTCGATTTCCCCACGAAGTTCGACGGCGGTCACGCCTCGTACGCCCTGCTCGACCCGTCCGGACGCCCTCGCCTGGTCTTGGAGGTCTACGCCGCAAAGACCCCGGTCCGCTCGGCCGCCGAAGAGGCCGCCAAGAAGGCCCGGAGCGTCGGTGCACCCCTCGTGCTCCTGACGGACGGCGGGGAGTTCTCGCTCTGGCACGTGGCGGAGAAGGAGCCCCCGACCCCGCTGTTCATGCTCTCGCTCAAGGACCTGCCCGAGAACGCAGAGGCGCTCGTCGGACTCGCCGCCGAGTACCGCCTATCGGACACCGGGATCGACGCGCTTCGACGGAGCGCGATCCGTCTCGCGGTCCTACAGATGCTCGAGGACAACTCCGAAAAGACCTTCGACGCGATGGTCAGTTGGGTAAAGTCCCAGGTCGCTCCCGGCGCGCTCGACGAAGCGACCGAATCCGCGATCCGGGACGCGACGATGCTCTGGCTCACGGAGGAACACCTGTCGATGCCCATCTTTGCCGGTCAACAGGGACCGCACCGACCCCACGAGCTGCGACCCACGAACGCGCGGGACTGGGAGCAGTTCCCCAAGGGCCCGGCGGGGACGTTCCAGTACAAGTACGACACGTCAAAGACGCTCGATGCCCGTCAGAGCCCGAAGGAGGTCAAGCAGGCCCTTCGAATGCAAGGGATGCGGACTCACACAGCCACGGCGTTCGGCGGATTCTATTACGCGCTCCGGCAGCGCGCCGGCCTCCCGATGGGCGCGATCGATTCCTAGGCGGGTATCCCGGGGCGTCTCGATCGGGTCCCGCGGGGTCCCGATCCGACTAGGGTCGGACCATCCACGTCCGGAGACCGCCCGGCTCGAGCGAGAAATCCACGACCCGGCCGCCCGACTCGGTGACCGACTTCGCGACGTTGGCCCTGCGCTCGAAGTCGCAGAACAAGAGGATGTAACCTCCCCCGCCCGCTCCCACGAGCTTTCCGCCTAGCGCTCCCGCCTCCCGCGCATGGGCGTAGAACGAGTCGATCCGATCGTTCGAGATCCCCTCGGTGAAGTGCTTCTTCAGTTGCCACGCTTCATCGAGGAGCCGGCCCATCTCGTCGATCCGCCCTCGCAACAGTTCGTTCTTCATGTCGAGCGCGAGCCGCTTCGTCGCGTCGAGGGCGTCGACGGTTTCCGGCCGCTTCTGCGAGTAGCTCGCCTGCTGGCGCTCGATGAGGTCGTTGGAGTAGTGGCTCGTCCCTGTGTAGCACAGTAGGAGCCGGTAGGCGAGCTCGTTCAGGACGTCGGGGTGGATCCGCAGCGGGTTGACCACCGTGGTCGTACCGTTGAACTCCATGAAGTTGAACCCGCCGAACACCGCCGCGTACTGGTCCTGCCGGCCCCCACGCCTCCCCCACTCCTCCCGCTCGATCCGGTAGGCGAGTTCCGCGACCTCGTATCCGGTCCAGGCCTCCTTCAGGTACAGTTGGAAGGCCCCCACGAGCGCGACGCACATCGCGGAGGACGAGCCGAGGCCGGTCCCTGGCGGGGCGTCCGAGTGAAGGAAGAGTTCGAGCCCCGGACCGCTGTCGCGCCCGTCGACCGAGGGTCGGAGGACCTTCAGGGCCGCCTTGACGAGGTCGAGCTCGCCGTTGAAGACGAGGTCCTCGGGCTTGTCGTAGCTCGCCGAGAGGTTGTAATCGAGGGAGTGCACGTGGGTCGCGCCCGCTGCGTTCTCCTTGGAGGAGAGCGTCGCGTACGCGAACTTATCTATCGTGCAGTTGAGCACGGCGCCGCCCTTCTCTTCGGGGTAGGGGGAGACATCGGTCCCGCCGCCGGCGAAACTGATCCTCAGCGGAGCTTTGCTCCGGAAGATGGCCATCGATGGACGCGGACCCGGGCCCCTGATTTAACCATGCCGAACATCCGAACGGTTCGCCCGTCCGCCGGCCCCGACGCTTATCCATGGCTTCGCCCCTCAACCTTCATGCGTTACCCCGCAGGACCGAAGCTCACGGTCGACGCGGTCTGGGTCCGACGGGGTTCGCTCCTCCTCGTCCAGCGGGGTCGTCCGCCCTTCGTGGGTCGATGGGCGCTACCCGGTGGCTTCGTTGACCCAACTGAGACGGTCGAGGAGGCGGTGGTTCGAGAGCTCCGAGAGGAGACGGGGTTACGCGCCCGTCCAGAAGGGATCGTCGGGGTCTTTTCCGGCCCGAACCGCGATCCGAGGGGCCCGACCGCCTCCGTCGCGTTTTGGATGAAAGGGCGGGGCGGGTCCCCTCAGGGCGGGGATGATGCTCGGAACGCATCGTGGGTCCCGATCGATCAGGCGGTCGGGCTCGCTTTCGATCACGATCGAATCGTTCGGGAGGCGCTACGGCGCTTCTGCCCGACATCGCGATCCTGAACTCGGCGCGACCCCCCCAGCCCACACGTGGAACGGCGCGACGTCGCAGGCCGGCTTGGAAGCCCACGACCCTCCTCGTCGGTCCATGTCTCGTCGTAGCGCGCCCTCTCGACGCGGCCGTACATCGCAGCGCATCGAACTGGGGCGAGCGCGTGGAGGTGGCGAACCGAAGGTCGACGCGCAGGCTCAGGTCGGCTCCCGGCTCGAGGGTCCCTATTGGCCCGCCCACTCACAAGGACCCAGGCCTGGTGGCCGGACTGATGGATCGGTCCCGATACAACAGGGGTCGAATGTGCGCCAGGTGGGTCGCGCCGGTCCTATCCGGCGCCAGCCTCACCTAGCGCGACCGGGTCGTAGACCGGCATTCGCCACAAGTGGATCCCGGCGACCGCGAACCAAAGCAAGACGGGGGCGACGATTACCCGCTCCACCGCCCCGAAATCGGACGAAGTGGTCAGGGAGGAAAACAGCAGCGCGATCGCGATGAGGGCCACCGCGCCCGAGAGAGCGGTATACAATCGCATTCCTTCCCAGCGTGTGTCCCTTAACATCGAGAGGGAGAGCGTCAGAAGGGCGATCCCCGACGCGACGAAAGCCAAGGCGGAGAACGCCGCGTGGAGTCCATGTTGAACCTGCTCGGGGAACAGTCCGACCCCGATCGCTCCGACGAAGGCGGCCCCTAACAAGGCGACCCCGATGTGAGCGGACGTCTTGGGCCGGAACGCAGCCCGCAAGAGCCACGAGGCTCCTAGACCGATGAAGCCGAAGACGACGATCGCGACGTTGAAGACGAGGAACCAGGGGGACTTCGTCGAGTTGCCGAGGTCGCTGATGGCGTTCGAGACATCGCTGAATCCGGGATACCCTTTCTGAGCAATTCCCATGGCGGCCGTAAATTCGACCGCCGCTACCAGCATCAGCAGACCGGCCCTGTGGGCCGCCCTTGGGACGAGGGGACCCCGGGCGGCCATCAGGACAGGGCCCCTCGAGCGAGAAGCCTACTCTTCCCTGGCGCTTCGCTCGTACGAGGCATCGCTGGTCCGCTTGAGCCTCGCTCCATCGCGATCGCACACCGGCTTCGCGCTCGGCTGAACATCGATGACGTATCCCCCACCGCATTTTGGGCATTCGTAGTACGGCATGGTTCCTTCCAACTAACTGACTCGTGATGATGAGAGTATATAAGGGCCCTAGGTCGACGGTTCGCCGTTCCCGACCACTTCGCCCGCTCGGCAGGAAGGTGGAGACGACTTTGTTGGGAGCCGGAGCGGTAGGGCTGACCGGTCAAGGCGACCCTTGATTGGGCCCCGAGAGCTCCCTCCAGGAGGGCGAAGCCGATGCCGTGGTCCGTCCCGCTGATGCTACTCACCATCGTCATGATGGCGACACCGACGATTCCAATGCACGCTCAGAATGAGAATGCGACGGCCCCGTGGTTGGCCCCGTCTTGGTCGGTATTCGGCAACATCACCACGCCGGGCGGTTCTGGAATAGCGGGGGCGAACGTGACCGTCGTCCAATATCCATGCCCGTCGTATCCGTCCACTCAATCTGGTATTGCGAGCTGCCATTTCGTCGGCTCCGCCCTCTCGAAATCGGGGGGGGCCTTCTCCGTGGGCCTCCCGGCCTCCTCCGCATCGTACTACCTCTTCACGAATCGGACCACGGGGTACGGCGGGGCCGATTGGTACTTCGTCGCCTCGGGTCCCTCGTCGAATCTCGGCGACGTCGTCGCCCAGCCGTTCCTGCCCTACGGCAACGCAACGCTCACCCTTCCCGATTACTACGATCTGAGTCCGTATCGTACGGCTGTGGACCAGAATGTCCAGGTCCCGTTACTCTCCTGGACCGCCGACGGGGCGTTCTACGTGAATCGGTCGTTGGAGCTCGTCTTCTTCAATTTCGCGACCCAACAAGTTACGCCGATCGGACCCTGGCTCCCGCTCTATGACAACATCTGCTACTACGGTTGCCAGAAGGACACCGAGTGGGTGACGTCCGATGGGTCGTTCGTCTACGAGCTCGGATGTAGGTCCATTTGTGGGTCCGCCTCGACCCTGACGTTCTACGCGGTCAACGTCTCGACGGGACAAACGTTCGAATGGAACTGGTCAGGGGTCAGTTCCGCCAGCACGAATCTGAACGGCCAGGTGAACATGGTCGGCCTCAATGGAAGCTACACCGAGGCGGTCCTGACCACCAGCCAGGGTCAGATGTGGGCTTGGGACCTACGGAACCACACGCAATGGAGGTTGGGGGTGCTCTCCTTCTTCGAGGCCAACAACCTCTACTGGGTGCCTCCGCTCAATTCGTGGTTCAACATCGCCGCCAACGGGGCGACCACTTGGACGGTCGTCCAATACATGCTCACGCGTGGGGGCATCACCAGCGTGGCTAGCTCGACGTGGGGGCCGGGTGGAGCCCCGTCGAACTATGTTGCCGGGATGGACTACGACCTGACGGGGCATCGCCTGTATTGGACCGCCGGATACTGCGCCGGTTCGGCGGTGTACACGGGGTACGCAACGCTCGGGATTGGAGGGGTGATGTCCGGTGCTGGCTACCTCCCGAGCGGCCACCGATGCGGTTTCGGGGAGCCTCTCGCCGAGGGGAGCCAGGGGGGCCTACCCACCGGGTCCTCCGAACATCGAATCGGCCTCGCTGCCCAGGGCCCCTGGGTCGCAGGCACCTGGAACAACACATTCGAGAACGACTCGTGGCTCTTGGATCCGGGGAGCGGACAGTGGTACGCCACGAACGTCTCGCTCGTCTGGGGCACGCAATATTCCGGAGGAGGTGAGTATCCGGCCCAACAGGCGTACAACGAGGAGGGATTGTTCTTCAACGGGACCTACACCCTTTCCTTAGAGGCGATGGACTGTCATACATTCTCGAGCTGCCTGATTGACCAGACCGCTTCGCGGGGGAAGGTGTACTACTACTGGCGCCTCGGCGAACCGAAGTTCCCGTTCCCTTCCGATTCCCCGATCGCCCAGCCGCTGCCGCCGGCGACCCCTGTGGAAACCGGGATCGGCACCGGGGCGACCTACTTGAACCTCTCATGGGCCCAGCCGGCTGCCGGGGAGTTTCCCCTGCTGAATTACACGGTCTATTGGGGCACCTCCCCGAACTTTACTGCCTCGATGTCACTACTCCCCACCGCGCGTTTCGTGAATCTCACGGGGCTTTCCTCCGCCCAAACCTACTACATGGAGGTCGTCCCCTTGAACCAGCACTTCTTCGGAACGCCTTTGAAACTGTCCGACGTGACCGCGCCGCGTTCGAGCAACCCGCCGGGCGGTCCCACGGGCCTATCGGAATTGGGAAGCGGCCCGACCTCTGCGACGCTAGCCTGGGTAGTCCATAACGGGAGTTTCGCCTACCGGGCGGTCTACCTGTTCTACCGCGAGGGTCCGTGCGCCAGCGCGTCGGCGGTCAGCGGCCCGTGGGCCTATGTTGACGTTGAAGCACCCGACGTCCGGGTCGCGACAGCGACCGGCCTCTATGACGGTGGGACCTACTGCTTCTCTGTTGCCGGATGGAACGGCAGCGCGGATTCTGAATACTCGAACGGGCTTACGGTCGAGCTGAACGCGCCCTTCGACCTTCGATCACCGAGCCGGACCGGGAACTCCGTGGCTCTTGCATGGACCGCTCCAGCGGCCATCGACAATGGCACCGTCCTGTACGGAGGCGTGTGCGGCGTCTGGAGCGCAGGTGTTGGCGTGGGCCGATCGACCTTCTACAATGTCACCGGGCTTAACCGGGGGGAGTCCTACTGCTTCGAGGTCCAGGGATGGTGGCGGAACGCCTCCTCCGGCTATTCGAACTCTCTGAGACTCGCTACGAACGATTCCCTTGCTGCCGGGGCCATCACGGTGCTGCATAACGGTACCCTGGGCCCTCCCTCCGCGGACGTGAATCAGTCGATCACGTTTGTCGAAGTGCCTTCCGGGGGGGACGGGAACTACTCGGGGTTTGTGTGGCAGGGGCTTTCGTCGACAGAGTGTAGTGGCCTCGACACGGATCGGGCGACTTGCGTGTTCGGATACCCCGAAGCTCTCACCGTCCGAGCGTTGGTGCACGACGGCAACGGGGACGTGGTCGAGAGCGTTCCGTTGGATTTCATGGTGCACCTGCTCCCCCAGGTGAGGATGCCGTCCGCGAATCCCTCGAGCGCCGATGTGGGCCAAACCGTCAGGTTCGCGGAGGCGGCGGTTAGCTGGAGCTCGCTCGAGTACACCTGGGGGGGCCTCTCGTTGGCGTCCTGCTCGGGCCTCACGACCTCCTCGCCGACCTGCGAGCTAGTCCAGCCCGGGCCGCTCGCCGCGTTCGTCCTGGTGACCGATCAGGACGGCGTCTCTAGGGTCAGTCCTACGGTTCGACTCCTCGTGAGCCCCGCGTTGAACCTGACGAATGCCGAGGCAAGCCGGAACGTGGCCGATATCCACCAAGTGGTTGGATTTTTTGCTTCTGCATCCGGAGGAGTCGGCCCCTACGGATTCATCTGGAGCGGACTACCGGCCGGATGCGAGTCCGCCGGGACGAGCAAGGTCTCCTGCGAAATGGAATCGGTGGGAGCCATGGAGATCTCGGTGCAGGCCGTTGATTCGAACGGCGAGAGGTCGGCCACGAATGCGTCCATCCGCGTGACGACCGATTCCGATCCTCAGGTCAGCGCCCGATCGGTGAGCGCTCCATCGGTGTCGGTGGGCGGGTTCTTCTCCGTCTCGGCCCGAGCAAGTGGAGGATCAGGGTGGTACGAGTATGTGTGGACGGGTCTCCCGTCAGATTGCCCGAGTTCCGGGCCCACCGTCGTGTGCGAGGTCGAAACGGCAGGGTCCTACCATGTCGTCGTGACGGTTCGGGACTCGAACGGGTTCAACGCGACCTCCAGTCCGGTCGAACTGGTGGGCCGTTCCGGATCCCAGGGGTTCTTTGGGCCCTCCGGTCTGCCAGTTGAGCTCGCGATTGGAGCTGCGGTTGGGCTCGCGGTGCTCGGAATCCTCGTCTGGAGGCTCCGAAAGGGAGTCCGGTGATCCCTATCGGGCTCGGTCCAGAGGTTCGCTGCGCCGAGGGGCCGATGATCGGGGGGGCGTCTGGCCGGCCGATCCCATCCGGAGCCGACCCACTCGAGGGCGCCCGACCCGGTCGCCGGCCGTTGGCGGTCCGATCGATGTCGCTCGAGCCGGACGAGAGGGGTCCCCCGCGATGAGACTGCGACCCGAGCCCCCTCACCCTGGTCGGGTGAAGGGTGGAACGGTCGGCTCCCGACCTTCTGGTGCCTCAGTGCCGGTGGAAACACCGTCGGCGCGCGGACGGTTTCGCCATCTCGACCGGTACCGGGTGGAGCGGGAATGGCGGCGCTACGAGGGGACCCCGCAGCGAGACCTGTTTCGTCAACTGCGAGAGAGGTTCCTTCAGCGTAACGCACGGCGATCGGGCCGAGCGCTCGAGGTGGGCCCCGGCCCGGGTCGGTTCTCACCCTGGGTGGGAATCGACCCAGGGAAGCGAGTCCTTCTTGACCTGTCCGAGGCAGCCCTGGGCTACGTTCGAGACCGCTGGGCGGCGCGGTCCTCGGCTCCTGTACCGGCCCTGGTCCGAGGGGACGGGGTCCGTCCCCCGCTCGCTCGTGGTCGCTTCGAATTGGTCGTCGCACTCGGCAACCCGCTTGGATTTGCGGGCCCTCAATCCGAGAGACTTCTCTCGGAATGTTCGGCCCTTCTCGCCCCCGGGGGAATTCTCGTTCTGGAGGCTGTCGCTGGGACCGGAGCCCGCTCGAGATACCTCAAGCGGCTTCCGCCGAAGGCCGTCGGCCGGCTCATGCTGGCCCCGCCGAACGCCCTCCAGGCGCGGATCGAACGGGAGGGATTCGAGCCGATCCTGGCCCCGACCCGACCCCATCATGGCTTTCGCCGATTCACCGAAGGCGATCTCCGCGCCGAGTTCCAACGAGCGGGGGTCGAGTGGGCAGAGTCCCTGGCCGTGGCCCCTCTCCTAGGGGCGGACCCGGACCGGGTCCGTGAAGTCTCACGGGATCCCCGCGCGTGGAAGAATCTCCTCGAGTTGGAGGAACGGTTCGGGCGGCAGGTCGAGCACCGGGAGGTCGCCGCCTCCCTGTTGGTTGCTGGAGTCCGAGCCCAGGCCCCACCACCCTAAAAAGCGCATGATTAAGTAGCGCGCGGACCCGTGAATTGATGGGTAGTGCTGGGTTTGCCATCTTCCAAGCCGACTCCAAAGGCCGCGGCCCCCACGCCGCCCACCGCCCGCCCTGCCCCGAGGCCGTATGCGTCGGCGCTCACCCCTAGGGACATCGACCACTCCCAGAAGGACGCGCTTCTACAGCTCGCCATCGGTCGGGGGGCCCACTATTATTCGGTCGGGGTGGCGGCGGCCCTCCTTCTCGATACGGCGTTGATCCTGATCTTCCCCCCTGTGCTTTCCGGTTCGGCCTCGCTACAGCTCTCTTCGCTCTACTTCCTCGCCCTCCCCCTCGTCGCGGGCCTCTACGTGGCGGCCTATGGCCTCTGGGCGAAATGGGAGGAGTACCAGGTCTGGCCCTGGGAACCTCATTTCGCCGTCACCCTGCTCGCGGTCGCCCTCGACGCGGTGCTGCTGATCATCTTCGGCGGAACCGTCTTCCATGCCGGCCCGACCGCCTCCTGGGGGCTCCTGCCGGGGTTCTATCCCCTGAGCCTCGTCGGTCTCAGCCTCCCGATGGTCGGCCTCGCGTTGACCTGGCCGGAGTGGACCCAGTCGAAGACCCTCGGGGTTGCGGCGGCCGTGGGTCCCACCCTGCTCGCCCTCATCGTCTTCGTTCCAGGGCTCAGTCCGGCCGCGCACGCCTCGTCTATCGCCCTCTCGCTGGCCGTTGCGGCGGTCCTCTACCTGATGTCCGGCTCCTTCCTCCACCTCATCGCCTCCGGAACGAGACCCCACGAGCGGGCGGTGATCCTTTCCTCCCAGAGCCGCCTCGGGCAGGTCGCCAACCAACTGAAGGACCGGGAGGATGCGGTCCGCTTCCGCGAGGCAAGCCTGATCGGCCGCGAGGCGGACGTAGAGAACGCGGAGATCGGGATCCAGCGCAAGCTCGAGGCGATCGAGGAGTCCCGCGTCCACGCGACGACGCTCGAGACGGAGGGCCAGGCTCGGACGACCACGCTCACGCGGCTCCAACGAGAGCTTGCGGTGAAGCTCGCCGAGACGAACGCCCGGGCCCGCGGCATCGAGGACAAAGAACAGGCGCTGCTCCTCCGGGAGAAGGACATCGAGGCCCGACTTCCGAGGCTGACGAACCGGGAGAAGGAGACGATCCGCCGGGAGGGTGAGCTCGTCCAGCGCGAGGCGGCGACGAACCTGCGGGGTAAGGAGCTCGATCGCCGAGCCACCGACGCGGCCGAGATGGAGGCCCGACTCACCGCACGTCGTCAAGAGATCGAGCGGAAGACCCAAGAACTGCTGCAGAAGGAGAGCGAGATCGCTCGAGGGGGGCCCCCTCCCAAGGGGGCACCGGCGCCCCCCGGTCCGGACCTCGCCGCGAAGGAGGCCCGCCTCGCCGTCCTTCAGGAGACGCTCGACCAACAGAAGCGCTCCCTCGACGGCCGCTCGGCCGACATCCAGGCTCAGCAAGCGGAGCTATCCAAGTCTCGGGAGGGCCGCACCCGGGAGCTCGAGGACCTTCGATTCCAAGAGGCCCAGGCCATCGAACGGGAGAAGGATGCCGCGGAGCGGATCGCGCTGGCCGAAGCGAACGTTCACCGATACGAAGAGAATCTCAAGGTCCTCGACCAGAAGATCCAGGGGGTCGACGGCCGGGCGGCGGCGCTGGGCCAGCGCGGCGACGAGCTCGACCAGCGCGAAAGGGAGCTCGAGGGCCGGGCCAAGAGCCAGGCGGACCACGAGGTCGACATCAAGAACCGGCGGGCCGAGATCGACCGGCGTGGACGCGAGCTCACCGTTCAGGAGAAGAAGGTCTCGATGCTCGATGACGAGCTCAAGCTCGCCCGCCAGTCGGCGGCCAAGCGCAGTGGCCGGTCCCAGGATTTCTCGCTCGCCTTCGCGGCGGTACCCGATTCCGGTTACCTGAAGCCGGCAGCGGCCCCCCCGCGGCGCGGCGTCACCGTGGTCGACTCTCCGTACGTTCCCCCCGCCCAACCGGAGGAACCGGGGATGCTCACCCGGGCCGTGACGAATCGGTTCGCGGACCGGCTCCCGACCGGGACGGCCCGGCTTGACGACCTGCTCCTGGGTGGGATCCCGCCGAAGGGTCATGTCATCCTCATCGGGGACGCGTTCGTCGGGAAGGAGGTCGCGCTCTACGCATTCCTGACGGAGGGCCTCAAGCGAGGGGAGGGGGTCGTGATCATCAGCGCCGCCCGCGGGCCCGAAGAGGTGGCCCAGAAGATCGGCCTCGTCGCCCCCCAGTTCCACGAATACGAACAGCTCGACATGGTCCGATGGGTGGATGCCTCCTCGACGGGGGGGATCCCGACCGAGGAGAACCTCGCCAAGACCCACCTGAAGACGAACGGCCCGCAGGACCACGCGGGCATCCTCTCGGCCCTCGTCAAGGCGGCCAACGCGCTCGTGGAGAGTAACTCCCGTCCGATCCGGGTCGCCTTCTTCGGCCTGTCGTCCTCCCTCGCCAACGCCGACGACCGCCAGCGCTTGCAGTTCATCCAGAACATCGTCGGGGTCCTCAAGACCCGCAACGCGATCGCGCTCTACGCTCTCGAGAGCGGAACGCTCCCGGAGACCCAGCTCGAGACCGTACTGTCGCGACTCGACGGGGCGATCTACTTCAAGCGTGAAGGGGGGCGCACGTTCCTGTCGGTCCAAGGGATCGGCGACGTCGAGTCCCGGGACTGGATCGAGTACCGCGCGACGAACCGCGCCCTCGTGATCGGTTCGTTCGCACTCGAGCGGATCCGATAGTCGCCCCGGATGGGTCGCGCGACGCGGTGCGGATCTGGGACTATTCGTCGGCGATCGCCCGGGGGCGGGGGATCACCTTGGGCTGGTCCGCATTGGTCGGCATCCCCTTCATGCCTTCGACGATGTCACAATCCTGCCAGTTCACGCCCACCGTCACGGCTGGGAAGGCGACCTTGAGCACGTAACTCGCGAGCTTCCCGACCGCGAGCCCCTGCGCCCCAACGACCAGATTCGGGTTCATCACGGAGAGGTCCCGTGTCAGAATGATGCGGGTTTCGCCCATGACGATGCGCTGGAGCTCGGTCCGGTCGCGCACAGCAAACCGGCCCGGGATTCGGCCCCCCGCTGATAAATTCGACGGACGGCCCGGTTCGCGCAAGGCTATTAGACCCGACACCGTAGCGCATCCCCGCCGGAGCCCGATGGTGGAGCGAGGGCGAGCGCACGACAAGCCGGAGAAGATCGTCCACCTTCGGATCGACCCGAATGACGAAACCACGACGCTCGAAGATGTCCTATCCAAGATCTCCGACCTCCAGAAACACCACCCGGACCGAGAGGTCTTCTTCGACGGGGACGAGTACGCCATCTGCTCGCGGCCGCGCCGGCCCAAGGCAGCCATCGCGCACTGACCCGTCTCCCCTCGGCCGTCCGCTCCTGGTTCTGAATCTGAAATCCTACCCCCAGGCACTCGGCCCGGGGGCGATCCGCCTCGCCCGCGTACTGGAACGGGTCAGCGAGCGGCTCCGGGTTCCGGCAGCGATCTGTCCTGCCTCCGCCGACCTCGGTACCGTCGCCGCGCTCGTGTCGATCCCAGTCCTGGCCCAGCACACCGACCCGGACCCGCCCGGAGCCCACACCGGGCGGCTGGTCGCGGAGGCGGTCCGAGCGGCGGGCTGCTCGGGGAGCCTCGTGAATCATTCCGAGCGCCCTCTTGGGGCGGAGGAAGTCGCCCGGGTCGTACAGCGGCTCGCCGAGGCCGGCCTGGCGGCGATCGTATGCGCCCGGGACCTGGCCGAGGTATGGCGAATGGCGGCTCTCCACCCTCCCTACCTTGCCATCGAGCCGCCCGAGCTCATCGGAGGCGACGTCTCGGTGTCTACCGCGAGACCGGAGTTGATCGTCGAGGCGGTCGAGGCGGTTCGAGAAGTCTCCCTCCAAACCCAGCTCCTAGTCGGAGCCGGAATCCACCGGCGTGAGGATGTCTCGATGGCGATGCAGCTTGGGGCGAAGGGGGTGCTCGTGGCGAGCGGAGTCGTACGATCGACCCACCCCGATCGGGCGCTCCACCTTCTGCTGGAGGGATTGGCGAACCCTCCGGGAGCGCCCCGGCGCTCGGGTGGCGTCGCCTCCGGGTTCTCGAGACCCCGCGGCTGAAACGGGGGGGGCCCTGCACTCTCAGGCCGGACCCCAAGGTCCGGGCAGAACGGGATCGTGCGATAGCGGGGCGGTCGAGTGGTCCCTACTCCGATTCGAGAGTTCCTCCGCAACGTCCCCCTGGGGGGCGTTCGGAGGCTTTTTTCTAGGGGTATTGACCCGCCAGGGTCCCCTCGGGTACTCCTTGGCGGAATCGTTCGCCCCTGTGGGGGTGTCCGGGCCGACCCAAGGCAGGGGGAATCGCCTCAAATAGGGACCACCGCGTCAATAGCAATTGTACGGGGTAGAATGTCGGGGACCGAGCGCAGCGCAGCTCCGATCCGTTCCAGGAGGTCGGCGTACGTCCTGGTGAGCCTTGTGGCGATCTTGCTCCTGATCCCGGCGGTCCATCTCGGAGCGTTGGCAGGCAACCGACCCGAGGCTCCTATCCAATTTCGAAGCGCCGCTCGGGCCGTCATGACGTCACCCATCGACTTCCTCACTCACGGGGGGCTGCCCGGGAGGACGAATCCGATCGGTACGGTCGAGGTTCGAACCATCCTTGGTAGCGCTGCGCCCCCCCCGAGCACCCTCTCCCCGCCGCCGGGATGGGATGTCCGGGCTCGGTTCGCGGGCCCGGCGGCGCCGAGCCTTGCGCTCGTCCGTGCCCCGCCGGCCGCTCCCGCCCTGTCGGGAAGTGTCTCTCTGAGCCATGTAACCAACGGCCTCGATTTTAGCTCCGCCGGAATGACGACGCCTCCCGATGTGCAATTCGCCTCTGGCCCCACTCAAGAGGTCGAGTTCGTCAACCTCTACGGGGAGATCTTCAACCTGACCGGGGCGAGCCGCGGCTCCTTCTACCTCGGCAACTTCTTCCAGACCGGGACCGACTACCTGTCCGACCCGAAGATCCTGTACGACAACGAATCGGATCGCTGGTTCGCGTCGATACTGCACATCAACTCTGCTCAAACCGCCGTCTTCAACGTGCTCGCCGTCTCGAGCTCGTCGGACGCGAGCGGAACGTGGACGGTCTACTCGCTCCCCGATGTGCCCGGAGACCTCGGAGACCAGCCGATCCTCGGACTGTCCTCCTCGCTCATCGGACTCGCGGTCAACTTGTTCAGCGGGAGCTCGCTTTTGGGCGTGCAGTTCTGGATCGTCAACAAGTCGAGCGCGGTCGCCGGCGGGGTCTTGGCCTACCAGGCCTACGGACCTTCGGGCGTGGACTACTCCCTGCATCCCGTCGAGGGGGTCTCCCCGAATGGGACACTCCGGATGGTCCAGGTCGATCCGTTCGCATCGAACCAGATCGACCTAGTGAGCGTCACCGGCGTTCCGCCAGCCACCCCCGTGTTCTCGAACATGTCGTTCACGGTTTCGAGCATCTCCGGCGCGCCCGGAGCCCCGATGCCATCCAGCACGAACCTTCTCGATCCGGGAGATCCGCGAATTCAGTCGGCGGTGTACGGCCACGGGTCGATCTGGTTGGTCTTCAGCGACCAGTGCGTACCGTCCGGGGACGTCACAAACCGTGGCTGCGTCCGATTCGTCCAGATCAACACCTCGACCCCGGCGATCGTGAAAGACTTCGACTACGGCGTCGCGAAAGCCTACCTGCTCTATCCGGCGGTGGCGGTCGGTCCCGACGGGACCGTCCTCATGGTGTACGGTGAGAGCTCTTCGACCGTCTACCCGAGCATCTATGCGACCGGTCGGGGCCCGTCCGACCCCAGCGGATCCTTCGCGCCGCCAACGCTACTGCGGGCCGGGACCAGCGCCATGACGGGGGGTCTGTGCTCGAACGGGGCATGCCGCTACGGGGACTACTTCGGCGCCGCCTGGACCCCCAACGACACACACGCTTGGCTGGCGGGCGAGTTCGTGGGGGCGACGGGCGCCACCTGGGGCACCGCCTTCGCCGAGGCTACCTACTCGACGGCCGCCGCAAGGCAGGAAGTGCACCTCTCCGCGGCACCGACCGTTCTCGATGCGGGCCAATCCACTACGGTGACCTTCCGATTTCTCAACTCAACCTGCGTCAGCTCCGCTGGAAATTCTTGCCGGGTCCATATCCCGCTCGTGGGTTCGAACCTCGACGTTACGTGCACCTCGCCGTTCACCGCGGCCAACGCAACCGTGACCTTCTCCGCAGCCGGCAACTTTACTATCGGCGCGGGGGGGTATCTCGACGTCTTCAACTCCTCGTCTTGTAGCGGGTCCCCCGCCCTCAACCTGAGCGCCACGCCAGTGATCGTGACGGTCCATCCCGCTCCGAGCCTGACGTATACGGCTAGCCCGGCGTTCCCGGTCGACGTCGGAGTCCCCGTGACGTTGAAGGCCGTCATCGCGGGCGGCTCCGGCGGGGCCTCGTTCCTCTGGTCGAGCCTGCCGCCTGGGTGTTCACCCACCCCATCCACTACCCTGTCATGCACCCCGACCGCCGCGGGGGTCGGTCGGCTGACCGTCTCCGCGACCGACTCCGTCGGGGTACAGACGCAGCTGTCGGCAGGGTTCGTCATCGAACCGGACCCATCCGTGAGCGTTAACGCGAGCACCTCGACCATCGAGGTCGGCCAATCGGTGGAGTTCACCGCGACCGCGGCGGGCGGGGTAGGGACCCCCGCCTATTCCTGGAACGGCCTCCCCACCGGTTGCGCCGGGAGGAACACGGCGGACCTCCTCTGTACCCCCGGAGGCGCAGGCTCCTTCAACACCACCGCCACCGTCTCCGATTCGTTCTCGTTCAGGGGGACCTCCCGGACCGTGGAGGTCGTAGTCGTCGCTGGCCCTAAGCTCTCGATCGTCGCGGCCCCGCCTTCGGTGGTCGTCGGCGAGGTCCTGAACCTCTCGGCGTTGGTGGTGGATGGCTCGGGTCCGTTCACTTTCACGTGGTCCGGTCTACCGACGGGCTGCCCGATCCAATTGGATCCGTCCTGGGCCTGCCGTCCGATCGCCTCCGGTCAGTTCAAAGTGGTCGCCACGGTCACGGATTCGCTCGGCGGGGTGGCCACCGCGGATCTGACCGTCTCGGTCAGTCCGGCGCCGTCCGGATCGTCCCCCTCGCCGTGGGCGTTGTTCGGTTCGCAGGGGATGGTCGTCCTCCTCTTGATCGTCGTCCTGATCGTGGGAATCGGAGTCTTCCTGGCCGTCCGCGCTCGCGGTCGAAAGTAGCGTGCCGAGTCCGACCGGCGGGGGAGACCGCGGGGTCCTCTGGGCCTCAGCGTCGTGGGAGGACGCTCAGGCATCTCGTCACGATGGGCACGGTGGGCCCCCCGGTCCGGGCCGGCCGGGGAAGGTCGGGGAGGCCCCGGGTGGTCCGGTCCAGCCGGCCAAAGGGCCTTGAGGGCCCATGGGCTCCGCGCACCCGGAGAAGGGGGCGGAACGCTCGACCAATATGCCGCGTTCGCATCCGGTCCTGCCCCCCGAGGGTACACCCGGGGGAGATCCCCCCGAACTGCGTCGGCGTAAGCCTCGGCGGACCCCACGATCCCGATCCCGACTCGTTGGAAGGTCGCCGGCCCCTCCCAAGAGCGCTCGCGCTGGACCGAGTCGACCGAGGCGACGTCGACGGGCCTCGAAGCAGGAGCTCGAACCCTTTACCTCCCAATTGGTCTGGCAACGGACCGTCGAGCCGCCCTCCGCTCGCCCGATCCGGGTGGTCGAACGAACGCTCCACGTCCTGATGATCGGCTGGGAGTGGCCACCCAGCCACTCGGGGGGCCTCGGCGTTCACGTGTTCGAGCTATGCCAGGAGCTCGCCCGGATGGGCCACCGTATCACTTTCCTGCTTCCGTTCGAGGGAGCCCGCACCGAGATTCCGGGGGTCTCCTTCCGGACCCCCCACGACGCCGGCTCGACGCCGTATCCGGGCGCCTACGAGATCCATGGGTCCCCCTCCGGAGGTTGGGGCGACGACGACATCGATCGGTTCAACCGATGGATCGCGGGCCTCCCCGACGACGGGTATGACATCCTCCACGCGCACGATTGGTTTGGCGCGGTCGGTGCGGCCCGCCTCGCCCATCGGCTCTCGCTGCCCTTCGTCCTGACGGTGCACTCCACGGAGTACGACCGGTCCCTCGGACACCCCTGGAAGCAGATCCTGGCGAGGGAGCAGACCGGGATCGACCGAGCCGACCGGGTCATCGCCGTCAGTCGCCATCTCAAGAGTCAGCTGGTCAGGCAATACCGTGCCGCTCCCGACAAGGTCCGTGTGGTGTACAACGCGGTGCGACCCAGCGAACGCCTTTCGGCCGTGACCGGGGGTCGCAAGGTCGTGCTCTACCTGGGACGGCTCGCCGCGATGAAAGGGGTGGACACCTTCCTGAGGGCCGCAGCCCGGGTGGCCCCGGCCGTACCCGATGCGCTGTTCGTCGTCGCAGGGGAGGGACCGGAGTTCCCGCGGCTCCTCGCCCTGGCGGCGCACCTGAACCTCTCCGAGCAGGTCATGTTCCTGGGCCGGGTCACCGATGAGGAACGGACGACCCTTCTCACCTCGACCTCGGTCTTCGTCTTGCCCAGCGTCGTCGAACCGTTCGGGATCGCCGCCCTCGAGGCCATGGCCGCCGGCGTCCCGGCGATCGTCTCGAAGACCAGCGGGGTCGCCGAGATCACCAACAGCGTGTTCACCGTGGATTTCTGGGACATCGACGAGTTCGCGAGCCGCATCTCCGAGCTGCTGGCGTATCCGGCCCTTCGTCACACTATGGGGGAGGCGGGTCGGGTCTCGGCGACCCGAGAGGGCTGGGAGGAGCGGGCGATCCAGACCGTCGGCGTCTACTTCGAGCTCGTGACGCGGGGGCGCCGTTGAAACTGGTCCTGTACTTGCACATGCACCAGCCCTGGCGGCTCGGCCGGTTCCGATACGTCGACCTGGGGTCGGGCCGACCTTACGTCGACGAGCGACGGAACCTCGAGATCTTTCGCGGCATCGCCGACCGATGCTACCGACCCGCCCTCTCGCGGCTGTCGATGGCGCTCCGGGAGTTCTCGGAGTTTCGGTTCAGTCTGAGCGTAACGGGCACGTTCCTGGAGCAGGCCGAGCGCGCGGCCCCCGACGTGCTCGAGCTGCTCCGGGAGGTCGTGGAGACGAAACGGGTCGCCCTCCTGTCCGAGACGTACTATCACTCCCTCGCTTTCCTGCTCCCGCCTCCGGAGCTCCAGGAGGAAGTGGACCGGCACCGCGCCGCTCTACGCGCCGAGTTCGGCGTGCAGCCGAAGGTGCTTCGGATGACCGAGCTCGCGTATTCCGACGACCTCGCGCTGTTCGCCCAGCAGGGTTCCTTCCGGGGCATGCTGATGGAAGGGTGGGAAGGCGTTCTCGGAGACCGACCCTCGACGCACGTCTACTCCGCCGCCTCGGCGCCCTCGGTCCGGTTGTTGCCCCGCCACTACCGGCTGAGCGATGATGTCGGTTTCCGATTCTCCTCGAAGGGCTGGTCAGAATACCCGCTGACGAGCGAAAAGTACGTGCAGTGGCTCGCCTCCACTCCGGGGGAGGTCGTCAACCTGTTCATGGACTTCGAGACCTTCGGGGAGCACCATCCCGCCTCGAGCGGGATCCTCGATTTTCTGTCGGCCCTCCCGCGGAGCGTGCGGCGATCCCCGGGTCTCGAGTGGGCGACCGTCGAGGATGCGCTCGACCTACCCGATCGGGGGCCGGTGAGCGTCCCGGTGACCATCAGCTGGGCGGACCAGAATCGGGACCTGGGCGCTTGGCTCGGGAACGACCTCCAGCGATCGGCGTTCGAGGCGGCGAAGAAGGTGGGCGTTCTCGCCCGACGTGCCCGGGATCCGGAGATACTCGAGGTGTGGCGACGCCTCCTGACCTCCGACCACTTCTATTACATGTACGTCGGGGGTCATGGAGCGGACGCGGGGGTCCATCAGTACTTCAGTGCGTACGGTAGCCCGTACGATGCCTACGCCAATTATATGAACGCCCTGACGGACCTGAGACGGCGGGCGATCGAGCGGCTGGCACCATGACGGAGTCGGTCCGCGCGGGAGTGTCCGCGCCGAAATGATCACCCAACTTGCCGGGAACGGTCGCATCCTGCTGACGCTCAACGACTCCGGCGAGTGGGAGAACCTCTTCTACCCGTACCCGGGGCAGTTCCAGCACCTCCGAGAGGCTCGACTCGGGTTCTGGGACGAGACACGGAGCCGATTCCAGTGGCTCCGGCCGGGGAACGGGTTAGCCTATCTCGGCCCCATTCCCGGTTCGGATTCCTACCCGTCGACTCTCTGGAAGGGGGACGGGCTCACCCTGACGACCGAGGAGATCGTACACCCGAACCACAACCTCGTGGTGCGGGTCGTCCGCATGGAGAGCGAGCAGGAGCGACGCCTGCGTCTGTTCTCGTACCAATCGTTCATGATCACCGAATCGATGTATCAGGAGACCGCCTACCTCGACCCGACGAGCTGGTCCCTTGTCCACTACAAGCGCGGCTACTACTTCGAGCTCTTCGGCGATCCCGCGTTCGACCGAGCCGTCTGCGGGGAGCATACCCTGAAGGGGCTCAAGGGGAGCTATGTCGACGCCGAGGACGGCCGCCTCGAAGGCCGCACGATCGCCCACGGCGCGGCCGATTCGGTCCTTCAGTGGGACGTCCATCTCGCCCCCAAGGTCGAATCGGCGGTCCGGATCGTCCTCGCGATCGACCGAGGGCCAGCGGCGGTCCATCGATTGCGCGACGAGGTACGGGCGGGGGGCCTCGCTCGGTACGAGTCGGAATCGAAGGCGTTCTGGGACGCGTGGGTCCCGCGACACCTCGGGAGCCGGGTGAGCGGCTTCGGCGAGCCGATCCGTCGGCTCGTCCGGTCGAGCGTGCTCGTCCTAAAGCATTGTTCCGGAACGAACGGGTCGATCATCGCCTCCCCCGACTCTCGTTCCCTCGCCATCGGCGGCGACTCGTACAACTACTGCTGGTGGCGGGACGGGGGTTACGTCAGCATGGCGATGGACGATTCTGGTATGGGAGAATACGCCGACCGCTTCCTGCACTTCGCGCTGCAGTGCCAAAGCCCGGACGGGGCGTTCGTGCACCGCCACTTCCCGGACGGGGAGATCGGAAGCACCTGGCATCCTCCCCCGTTCGTGCAGGTCGACCAGACGGCGAGCGTTGTGGCGGCTGCTTGGCACCATCTAGAGCGAGGCGCGGACCCGGATACCTTCCTCGAACTCTGGCCCATGGTCAAACGGGCGGCGAACTTCCTCACGGATTTCCGCGACGAGGCGACCGGCCTCTCAGCGGCCAGTTTCGACCTCTGGGAGGAGCGATTCGGGGTCCATGCCTATTCGTCGGCCGCGGTGGCACACGCGCTAGAGGGCGCGGCGCGGATCGCCGAGACGCTCGGGAAGGACTACCCCCGATGGCGGATCGCCTCCCAGGAGATCCGACGCGGGGTCCTGGAGCATCTGTGGGACCCGAAGCTCGGGCGATTCATCCGTTCCCTCGCGCCTCGGGACGAACGGATCGACGCCTCGCTATTGCTCGCGCTCGATCTCAACCTCCTGCCCCACGACGACCCGCGATTCCGCAGCACGGTGGACGCGGTGACCGAGCGATTGTGGTCGAAGGAGGTCGGTGGCCTCGCGCGGTACGAGGACGACGGATACTACGGTCACGAGAACCCGTGGATCGTCTGCACGCTGTGGCTGTCGGCGGCCCACCTACGGATGGGGAACCGAACGCGGGGTCGCGAACTCATCGACTGGGTCGTGCAACACACCCCGGCCTCGGGTCTCCTCCCAGAGCAGGTCGACGCCCGGACGGGCGAGCCGAAGAGTGCAACGCCTCTCACCTGGTCCCATGCTGCGTTTCTCGAACTCGTTTATCGCTATCGTGAAACCATGAGCGTCCCGTAAACGGTGACCCCCCGAGTCCTCTGAAACCACCTTAAGTGGGCAGCGTCGTGGACTGGGCAGATGCCCCCCGAACGCCCGGCTTACCGAAGGATGGCCGGGACCCCGAACCCCCTCATGCCGCCGCGACCGGGTCGCGGGGTCGAGAGGCCCTCGTCAGGGACCCACAGCGGGGGAATCCTCCCTCGCCATTTCGAGCGGCCCCCGTCGTCGCGCCACGTCGCGGGCCGTCGGACGGCCGATCGTTCCTCGGTCCAGGCCCCGCCCGGAAGCCCGAGCGGGAAGGTTGCCGGGGCCACCTTCTCCCGTTCGGGCCCACCAGGATAACCCCGTGCGCTTCCGAGGAGACCGGGAGGCATTCGGGGCGCCGGGGATGGAGCCTCGGTGGACGCAGGCCAACAAGGAAGGGGTGGGGACGAGCCCGTACCCGTCGAGCAAGATTTGGTTCACGATCTGGCGCGGCGTGATCACGGAGGTCTACACCCCGTTCATCGACCAACCGCAGATCCGCGACCTGCAGTTCCTCGTGAGTGACGGGAAGTCGTTCTTCCACGAGGAGAAGCGCCACCTGAAGGCGACGGTCCATCGGCTGACCGAGCACTCCCTCGGCTACCGAGTGAACTCCCAGGCTCCCTCGGACCGATACCGGCTCGAGAAGGAGATCATCACAGATCCGACGCTCCCGGCGGTCCTCCAGCGGACCCGGATCCATCCGGGGCTCGGGACCCCGACGGAGATGTCGGTCTACGCCTTGCTTGCACCCCACTTGGGGGTCGCGGGATGGGGCAATGATGGGTACGTCGTCCAACAAGCGGGTCGGGAGTTCCTCGTGGCCCACCGGAATCGTTACTGGCTCGCCCTCGGAGCCAGTTGCCCGTTCCGCCGGTCGAGCGTCGGGTTTGTGGGTCGGTCCGATGGGTGGACCGACCTCGCTGAGAACTACCTCATGGACTACGAGTTCGACCGCGCGACCGACGGGAACATCGCTCTCACGGGCGAGCTGGACGCCACGGTCGGGGACGAGTTCACCGTAGGGCTCGCGTTCGGCCGGGACATCTCGAGCGCGATCACGACCTTGATGCAGTCGTTGTCCACCCCCTTTGAGGAGCATCAGAAACGATTCCGCGACGGCTGGAAGCGCGTCTGCCGGGACCTTCTCCCGTTAGGCCAGCACGCGGGAGACAAGGGAAATCTATTCCACAGCTCCCACAGCCTCATCCTCGCCCACGAGGACAAGACCTACCCGGGGGCGCGCATCGCCTCCCTGTCGATCCCCTGGGGGCAGGCCCACGGGGACGATGACCGGGGAGGATACCACCTGATATGGACTCGCGACCTCGTCCACTCCGCGATCGGGCTCCTGGCCGCCGGAAATCGAGAGGCGGCGCTCCGCAGCCTCATCTACCTCGCGGGAAGCCAGCGGGAGGACGGAAGCTTCCCCCAGAACTCCTGGCTCAACGGTGAGGCGTTCTACGGGGCGATCCAACTGGACGAGGTCGCGTTCCCCGTGCTCCTAGCCGGGCTGCTTCGCCGTGAAGGGGCCCTCGGTGAGTTCGACCCGTGGCCGATGGTTCGCAACGCGGCACGGTTCCTCATCGACTATGGTCCGGCTACCCAACAGGAACGATGGGAGGAGCTCGCCGGGTACTCGCCGTCGACCCTCGCGTCGAACGTGGCGGCCCTGATCGTCGTGGCCACCTTCGCCCGCGACCGTCACGATGAGAATCTGGCCCGCTTCATCGAGGAGTATGCGGACTGGCTCAACGACCACATCGAGCGGTGGACCGTGACCACCCGAGGGACGCTCGTCCCCGAGATCGCAAGGCATTACGTCCGCATCCGACCCGCGGATCCGATGGAATCGTTCGTCGAGGGCCCGGCCAACGACGGGTCGGTCCGCATCGCCAACCTTCCCGCCGACGCCCCGAACGACTTTCCCGTCCAGGAGGTCGTCGACGCCGGGTTTCTCGAGCTGGTTCGCCATGGGGTCCGATCCCCTCACGATCCGACCATCGCCCGATCCGTGAAGGTCATCGACCGGGTCCTCAAGGTCGAGACCCCGCTCGGCCCGTGCTGGCACCGCTACAACCACGACGGATACGGCCAACGGGACGACGGAGGTCCCTTCCTGACCGACGGGGTGGGACGGGCCTGGCCGCTCTTGACGGGAGAACGCGGGCACTTCGAACTGGCGAGAGGGCGCGACCCGGGCCACCTGTTGCATGCCCTCGAACGGTTCGCCTCGCGTACCGGGCTCCTCCCCGAACAGGTGTGGGACCAGGAGGATCGGCCGGACCTCCACCTCCATCTTGGCCGTCCCACCACGGCGGCGATGCCGCTGGTCTGGGCCCACGCCGAATACCTCGAGCTATTGCGGTCGATCTCGGACGGTCGGGTCTTCTCCTGCCTCGCCGAGGTCCAGGAACGCTACATCCACGGAAACCATCCGAAGCCGAACGTCGAGGTCTGGAAACCGCACTACCGGCCCGCCCATGTTCCGAGCGGCCCGGTCCTTAGGATCCAGGCGCCGGAACCGTTCCGTCTCCACTGGTCGGACGACGAGTGGAATACGCCTCAGGATACCCCGTCAACGGAAACGGGGCTGGGGATCCACTTCGTGGAGCTCTCGACGGTCGAACGCCCCGGGCGGGGGCTGGTGTTCACCTTCTACTGGCCGAGCCGTGGGACCTGGGAGGGCCGGGACTATGCCGTGCTCGTAGATCCTCCGAAACTTACGTCTCGGCCCCCGCTCGATTGAGCGCCCTTCCCCCGGCGCGGAGCGCCCCTTCTGTCGAGCCCAATCCGGATCACCGGCACCGCGTCCTGGCAATCTGTATGAAGAGAGCGATGCCTCCGGTCGAAGGGTCCTTCGATGGAGCGGAGCCATGCGTACCGGGTCCAGGTCGAGTGGACTGGAAATCTCGGCCGAGGGACGGAAACCTACTCCTCCTATGGTCGGGATCATACGGTTCGCGCCGGGTCCAAGCCGGTGCTCCTCGGATCCGCCGACCCGTCGTTTCGAGGCGATGCGACGCGATACAATCCCGAGGAACTTCTGGTCGCCGCCCTTTCGTCCTGTCACATGCTTGCCTACCTACACCTGTGCGCGGTGGCCGGGGTCCGGGTCGTGTCGTATCGGGATGAGGCCGACGGGGTCATGGAGACCCGGCCCGATGGGGGCGGCGAATTCAGGAAGGTGACCCTCCACCCCCACGTGACGATATCCGGTGGGGACCCGGACCAGGCGCGGTCGCTGCACGTGGAGGCGCACCGACGGTGCTTCATCGCGAGCTCGGTGAAATTCCCTGTGGGGCACGAGGCCACGGTCGACGAGGTCGACCGGCCCGAAGCGACGCGCCGAACCCCTTCCTGACCTCGACTGGATCGGAGTTGAAAACACAAGCCAGAGTGAGCCCCGTCGCCATCCGCCTATCGCAGCGCGTGAGCGCGGAGGGCGCCTCAACCGCTCCTGCGGGAGGGGCCGAAGGGACGCGGGGTTCCCCTCAGCGTTCTTCGTGATGGTGGCGCCCGAGCAGCCCGGAGATGACCTGTCCCCGCATCGTGAGGGGGGGAGGGATCCCCATCAGGCGAAGGATGGTCGGACCCACGTCGCGGATCCGGGAGGTGGATATCGCCCCCTTCGCCTTGAGATTCGGGCCGGCGGCGGCGAGGATCCCATCCCATGAATGGACCGCGTCGTCCGGACCGGTGTCGTTCTCATCGAGAAACAGGCTCGAATGTCCCAACGTTCCGGCCGAGCGCCACTTCAGGTCTGCGAAGTAGACGATCAAGTCTGGGGGTAGACCGCGCACCTCGTCGTAGATCTCGGAGGGCCGCGCCAACTCCACCCCGAGCAGGTGGCCGTTCGGCCCCCGAACGTCCTCGAGTTCGGCCGCAAGCCGGTCGAGAACCTCCGGGGCCTCCGAGGGGTCGACGATGCCCTCGGGCTCGCGCCCGCGCAGATTCAAGTGGATGCGGGCGTAGTATCCTCCTGCGCCCCAGGCTTTCGTACGGCTCCAATCCACGTTCGCCCGCTCGAGCGGGGTCCCCGCGGGACACGGCTCTTTCAGGGTGAGCCAGCCTTTGGAGCGAAGCCATTCGTTGATGCAAAAACACCCTTCCATCGCTTGGGTCCCGTGGTCCGAGACGATGAGGACGGTGACGTCATCGCCGACTAGGTCGAGGAGCGCTCCGACCTCCTGGTCGAGGAGGTCGTAGTAAAGGTCGCCCACGTTCGCAAACTGGGGGTTCGGGTCGTGTCGAGGGTGGGCAGGGTCGAAGTACTTCCAGAAAGCATGATGGAGCCGGTCGGTCCCGATCTCGTGCACGATGAAGAGGTCCCAGGGCTCCTTCTTCCAAAGGTGGCGGGCCAGGGTCCATCGCTTCCGGGTCATCTCCATCAGCTCTCGAGCGACCGCGGCTCGCTCCTCGGTCCGGAACAGAACGTCGAACTGGTAGCCTCCGGTCACCTGTTCCACTTCGTCGACGAGCGAGACGGGCGATACGAAGTCGCGCGCGCCCGGTGGAGTGAGTAGGCAGGAGACATAGACCCCGTTGACCGCCGGAGGGGGATACCCGGGGGGTACCCCGACGACGCACACCCGCCGCCCGACTCGGGAGGCGACGTCCCACACCGCCGGATACGGGAGGCCAGCGGGCGTAGGCGTGACGTTCTCGAAATACGTTCCCGACCGGCGGTTCCGGAACCCGTACAGGCCGAGCGATCCGGCGTCCATCCCGGTGAACATGACCGCCCATGCGGGGATCGTGATCGGTGGATCGCACGATTTCAGGGTCCCGAGCGCGCCCCGTTCGACCTGCCGAGTGATCCTAGGGAGGTGGGACCGGAAGCGGCTTGTTAGGATGCTCGGGGAGAGGGAATCCAGACCCAGCACCAGGACGCGGGAGCGGGTGACCATCGGAATCGGACCGACCGGGGCCCTTATGGCCTGTGCCTCCCGAGCGCGGTCGCACCTCCTCCGACGGTCGTGCTCGCCCGGCCGGTGGGTCGCTCGACCCGGTTCGGATCGGATTCCAGCCGAGCGCTTCCCTTAAAGCCACATATGCATAGGCATATGTATGCCTTCGAGAAACATCGCCGTTCGTAAGGACGTGTACGATGCCCTTCGAAAGGAATGTCGCCCTCAGGAAAGCTTTACCAAAGTCCTCCTCCGCCTCCTCAATCAGCGAGGTCCGTTGCGGGACCTCTCGGGGGCGTGGCCAGGCGGTACAAAGGGGTCCGATAGGGCCCGATGGAGGCGCCTCCGAGGCATCGACGGGGTCCGGAAGGGGAAGCCGTGAAGGGGCTGGACACACCGGTCCTGCTCGGACTTCTTCGAGGGGACCCGCGAGTGACCGCCCTGCTGCGAAAGTGGGAAGGAGAGGAGCTCTGCACCACGTCGGTGAACCTCTTCGAGCTCGAGACGATCGCTCGGACGGGCCGGGCACCCGGCCGAGAGCGGCGGCTCGCCGCGATCGAGCGGCTGCGAAGGAAACTAACGGTGCTCCCGATCGAGGAGCGCTCGGCGAGGCTTGCCGCTCAGCAGGCGGCTCGGGCCACTCTAGCCGGTGCCTCGTCAGCCTCCTGGCTGATCCTCGGCGCCCTCCAGGCGGGGGGATGCAACGAGTGGGCGACGGTCCGAGAGGCGTGTTTCCCCGACTCATCGGACCTGAAGGTAACCGTTCTCGCTCCTGCGAAGTCTAAGGCGTAGATATTACGCAGTTTGCATTACTGAGTTATGCAATTGTCTTCGTATCGCTGACGGTCGGTTCCCGGGCGGGTGAATTGCCCTTGGGCTTGTCTCCCAACCCTTTCCCGGACGGGCCTCCCGATCAGGGCGCGGCGTTTCCATATTGCATGAGTTAGTTAGCATAGATTCGTTACTTACCAGCCTAAGGTTTGGATTCTGCTAGCAAGAAGAACCCCGAAATCCGTCGTATAACTCGAATTATACGTCCTCACGTCGAGGGACCCCTAGACTGGGTCGAAAAGGGAGTCCCGCAAGGATCTTCGGCCGATCGTAGAGACGCTCGCCATCCCCATTGTAAATGGGCAGGAGGTCGAGACTCTCTCGATCTGAGCGGCGAGCTCAACGCTGACGCTGGGCCTGCGCTGCTCCTCGTCGGATGCCATCAGAGGGTCGAAGGTCGTGCTATCCAGATGGACGGGGTCTGGCATCGCCCGAGCCGCGGGATCCCCTATCCTGGGCGCAAGAAGCGGGTCGGATCGCAACGATCCATGTCGACCCGGGAGTGGACGGCCCATGACGACGGAGGCCCTTACTCCACATATGTATCTACATATGTGGTCCTTTCTAACCGAGCTTTGTTATCCTAGACGATCGAACGTCTCCTCCCGAACCATGAAGGGACCCTGGGCGGACCCGGTGGATGAGGACAGCTCGCGCCCGGATCCCGTCTTCCCGGCGGAAGGCCCGCTGCCTCACTACGCCGGACCGTTCGGTTCGTATTCGCCCTTCTCCAAAGGAGCCACCGACTCGAGGGAGGGTCCCTCCTCCTCGGAGGGAGAGGGCGGGGTGCGCCGCCGGAGCACCCATGCGAGGGCAACGAAGACAGCGATGGCCACCGCGCCGATAACGCCCCACTCGGGTCCCGAGATGGCTGCGAACCCCGTCGCGGGCCCGTGCATGGGCTGGAACGCCACTTCGACCGTTGCGGGAGGGACGCCGGCCACTCGCAGGCTCCCCTGGGCCTCGCCGAGGTAGCCCGACTCCGGCGCGACCGAGTACGGGTACGTGCCGTTGGGTTCTTCGAAGGTGATCGACGGCCCCGTCGATGATCTCATCGAGCTATTGAGGGTCACCGACCAGCTGGTCGAGTCTACCAACCCTGTTTCCGCGAAGGAAACGGGATAGACGGTGACGACGAACGGGACGGGAACGGTGACCGCAGCCCCGTTCACGGAGACGGTGCCCGTCCATTGGGCACGGAATCCGGGGAGCGAACCGATCCGATACGCGTGGGTCCCATCGTTCGCAAACAAATCGATGACCGAGGAACTAGATCGGTTCGACGCGGTCCCGATCGACGCGCTCCACTGAGTCCCGGTCGGAAGTCCCGACTCCTGGAATGTGACGCGGAACTCCGCAACGAAGGTCACCGACACCGTCCGGCCCGCTCCAGAGACCGCGACCTGGCCGGTGCCGTTCCCTAGATAGCCCGTCACCGGCTCGATCGTGTAGGGGAAGGACCCGTTCGCCTCGAGAAAGCCGATCGTCGGGGTCGAGGAGGCATTGTTCGCCGAGCCGAGGAGAACCGCCCACGGGGTGCCTTTGGACAGACCGGATTCCAGGAACGTGACCGCGTAGACCGCCCGGAAGGCGACCCGCACCGTCAGGCCTGCTCCCAAGACGGACAGGGGGCCCGTTCCGTTCGCAACAAAGCCGGCCACCGGGTTCACCGTGTAGTTGTACGTTCCGTTCGGTTCTCGCAGGTCGATCGCCGACGTCGTCGATCCATTCGTCGAGTTGCCGACCCGAACGGACCAGCTCGTTCCTGCCGGAAGCCCGGATTCGAGGAACCGCACCACGTAGGTCGCCACGAACCGCACGGCGACCGTTTGCCCACTCCCTCGAAGGGTGACGTTTCCCGTGCCGTTTCCGGAATAACCCGGGACGGGGTTGACGGTGTACCGGTACGTCCCGTTGGGTTCGACGAACGAGATCGCGGAACGGGCCGCGCTCATCGTGCCGCCGGCGAGAGTGACCGCCCAAGGGGTCCCTCCGGGCAGCCCCGTCTCGTCGAAGGTGATGGTATAGTTCACCCGCGAGAAGACCACGGGAACCGTCGCGTGGGCTCCCGATACCTGGACCTGGCCGGACCAGGTGGTGGCATAGCCCGGTATCGGGAAGATGTCGTAGGTGTACGTCCCGTTCGGCTCGAAGAGTCCGATCACGGGGGTGGTCGTGTTGTTCCACTCGCTCCCGATACTGACGTTCCATCCCATTCCGAGGGGCAGCCCGGTCTCCTGGAACGGGATCTCGTAGAGCTTTCGGAAGGTCACGTTCACGACGACGTCCTGGCCGCTGACGGTGACCTTCCCGGTCCCGTTGACCGTGTATCCGGCGATCGGCCGGATGGAGTAGTTGTAGGTCGCGTTCGGCTCGGAGAAGGTGATCGATGGGCCGGACTCGAAGAAGGTGGTCGCTCCGATCCGGGCGCCCCAGGCGGTGCCGCTTGGGAGGCCCGTCTCGTTGAAGATCACCTGATACGGACCCGAATTCGTGCCCAACACACTGACGTTGTTCCCGTTGTAATCGGTGATGTACGTCTCGGAATTGTTCGGATCGAAGACCCCTGCATAGGGGCTCGTACTGACATCGATCGAGGCCACGATGGTCGTTCCGTTGATCATCGTCACGTTGTTCGAGGCGAGGTTCGTCACGTACATGGCTCCCGTCGACGAATCGTAGTACGACTGGCGGGGAGCGGACCCACCGGTCACGGTGGAGACGTTGACCCCGTTCGAGATCACGCTCACATTGTCCGACCCGGTATTCGGGACGTAGACGAACCCATTGCGACTATCGTAGGTCGCGGAATACGGGGCCGAGCCGACGGTCACGTTCGTAACCAGGATCGTTCCGGCGAGCACGCTGACGTTGTTCCCCCCGGTGTTCGGGACGTAGACGTGGCCATCGCCGCTATCGTAGACCGGCGCGTTGGGCTGGCTCCCGACGGTCACGGTTCCTACGACCGAGGTTCCCTTGATGATGCTCACGGCATTCGAACCTCGATCCGGCACGTAGACATCGCCATCGGCGGCGTCATAGGCGGGAGTGCTCGGATGGTTTCCCACGTTGACGGAGGCAATGACGGAGGTTCCGTTCACTACGCTGACATTATCGGATAGGAAGTTAGAGACGTAGAGGTACCCGTTGGCCGGGTCATAGACCGCGCCGATCGGCGCCGACCCGACCCCGAGCCAGGCGATGATGCTCGTACCGTGCAGAACGGTCAGGTTGTGGCTGATCCCGAAGTTGAGGACGTAGACGTCCTGGTCGCTCGGGTCGTAGACCGCGAAGATAGGATCGTCGCCGACCGACCGACTCGCGACCAGGGAGTTGGTGCTCGTAGAGATGATGCTGACGTTGTTTCCCCCGCGGAGAACCGCCCCATAGTCGGGGACGTAGACGTCGCCGTCGGAGCTGTCGTAGCACGGCGTCGTGGGATTGTCGCCCGTGCCCACCGTGGCGAGGAGGTCCGCTCCCGAGGGCGCCGATGGGGAGAGGGCAGGGACGATGGAGGCGGGCCGTTGGGAAGGAGCTCCATTGAAAACGCTCGAGCGCGGGACGACGCCCGAGCCAGGGTAGCCGGGACCGTAGTCTCCGTGGGTCCAGGGATTGCCGGCAACGCCGCCTCGAGGGAAATGGGTCCCCGGGAACGCGGCGAGGAGCGCGACGGTTAGCCCGAGCCAGGTCCAGGATCGAGTCCCTCGCCGGATTCGCATCGAAGTCCAAATCAATGAACACGCCCCCTGACGCGCCCGAGCGATCCCGGGCCCATCAACCCTTCGCGGGCACGAACGGCCGCGGTCACTTCAGCTTTGGCGACGGACCCCTAGGCGTCCGAACCGCGCGGCCTGCGGAATGCCGACGCCGGCTCCTCCCGCGTCCAACTAACCGCTCCATCTACTCGTTGCTCGACCGGTATGGACCGTCCGATCTGGCGGGCCGATCGGGAAGCCCGACAAACGATAAGCCCGGACCGCGCTTCGGGCGCTCAATGAGCGGATCTGCCGCCGGGAGCTCCGCTCCGGAAAACGCCGAAGTGCGGCATGAAGGTCGACTTCCGTGGCCATCCCTGATTCGGATGCTGCCTCCTCCTCGGGTGACCTGGATATTCTTGCTCGTCCTCGGTCTCTTGGGCGTCCAGTTCCTCGCTGGGGCCGGGGCCCTGTCGCTCACCGTCCTTCCGGTTGTCGCGGTCGCGACCGACCTTGCCTTCCAGAGCGTTCGATTCCCGACGGTCCGTTTCCCCGACGGAGCCCTCGCGACCGGTCTCTTCCTCGCCCTGCTGGCCACCCCGACGGTTCCCTTGGTAGCGGCCGGGACGGTGACGTTCGCCGCCATCGGCCTGAAGCACGCCTTGCGCTATCGGGGTCGACCCGTTCTGAACCCCGCGGCCTCCGGTCTCGTGGCGGGGGTCTTCCTGTTCGGCATGGCCCCGGCGTGGTGGGCCGGAGTGGGACCGTGGGGGAACGAGGTCTTGGTCGCCTTGGGGGTCGGGCTCGTCCTCAGAAGTCTGACCTCGTGGCGTCTGGCCGCGACATTCTTCGTGGTATACGCGCCGTTCTCGGTGGCGATGAAGGTCATCGTCGGCGCTGCGCTCGCCCCGAAGCTCCTCGTCCTGGGAGTGTTGGACCCCGCGACGTTATTCTTCGGGCTCTTCATGGTCGTAGAGCCTCGGACCGCACCGGCAGACCCGCTCCTGCACCCGCTCTACGCGGCGATGGTCGCCTTCGGCGCGGTGTTTCTGCCGCTGGCGATGCCCGGCCCCGGCGTTCTTGTCGCGCTGCTCCTCACGAACCTCGGCGCCGTGGCGTTCCGCGTTGCTCGAGACGTGAGGTCGGCATCGAAAGCGTCCGTCGGGGCATTCCAGCCGGCCCGCCGGAGCCGGAATGGGCGCCGCCGTCAGCTCCGTCGCGACCCTCCACGTGCACCGGCATGGCCGCCCTGGTCGATCGGCCGAAGGCTGACCTCGGGATTCCTCGTCCTGATCGTGATCGGCGCGGTGGCAGCCGTCACCTACGCGCCCAGCCCGACTCCCTCCGTCAGCGCGGGGGTCCCTCCCCATTTCCCCGGAGGCGGTGGGGGGTCGTCTTCCGGTTCCGGGGGCTCCGGGAGCCACGTCGCGGCTTCCTGTGTGAAGGATAGTCCGGCCGTTCCGAGTGGTACCCTCCAGGCCCTGCATCGGGCTCTCGGGCCATCGGTCATCCTCTCCTACGACCCGAGCACGGGGACGACGGTCTTCTACGATCCGGTGAACTCGGTGACCGTCACGGAGACCGATCTCTACGAGGACTACGGCTTCGCCGAGTTCAACGGAGACGACTTCGCCGTCTCGGGCTGTTCCCCCTAGCCGGCCGGCGGAAGGGCCCTCCACCCGACGGAGGGCCGCGGCCGTGTCGGCGGAACTACGATGAGAGGATATACCCGGTTCGGTTCGCTGACTCGGAGAGCCGTCCGGCTCCCGAGGAGGAAGACGATGATGTCGACCGAGGGAAAGAAGATCTGGATGGACGGGGAGCTCGTCGATTTCGCGAACGCTCGCGTCCACGTGCTGTCCCATTCGCTCCACTATGGCGTCGGCGTCTTCGAGGGGATCCGGGCCTACCCGACCTCGAAAGGCACGATGATCTTCCGATTGGCCGACCACGTGCGCCGGATGCTCTCCTCGGCCCACATCTATCGTATGGTCTGCCCGTACACCGCGGAGGAGATCGCTCGCGCGATCGTCGAGACCCAGGCGGCGAACGATTTCTCCCCCTCGTACATCCGGCCCATCCTCTACCGAGGCGATCCGGCCCTCGGCGTCAAGAACCTGAAAGGGCGCGTCTCCCTCGCCATCGCGGCCATCCCCGCCAAGAAGTACCTCGGGGCGAACTCCGAGACCGGGGTGCGGGCGAAGATCTCCCCGTTCCGAAAGCCCCAATCCGACTCGATCCCGTCCTTCGCGAAGGCCTCCGGGAACTACCTGAACAGCTACCTCGCCGGGATCGACGCGGCCGAGGACGGATACGAAGAGGCGATCCTGCTCGACCATCGGGGATTCGTGGCCGAGGGCACCGGGGAGAACATCTTCCTGGTCCGGGAGAACCGGCTGTACACGCCCGGGCTCGAGTCGGACATCCTCCTCGGGGTCACGCGTCGCTCGGTACAGGAGATCGCCTCGGACCTTGGCTACCCAGTGATCGAGAAGCCGATCTCGGTCAACGAGCTGCTCACGGCCGACGAGGTGTTCTTCTCGGGGACGTACGCCGAGATCGCGCCCGTCCGCGAGATCGGGCATTCCTCGATCGGGCAGGGAACCCCAGGTCCGGTCACGAAGGCGGTCATGAACGTGTTCTATCGGGTCGTTCACGGAGAGGAGCCGAAGTACGCTAGCTGGCTCACGCCCGTCCCGACCGCGCCTCGCGCGGTCGCTCGGCCGGCCCGCCGCTAGAACGGGACCCCTTCAGCGATGGACCGGGTGCCGGTGCGGATCCGGCCTCCACACGAGCTCGAGGGAGAGTCCGTCGGGGCCCTTCAGGTAGAGCGAGCGGGACTCGTCGCGTTCTTTCTCTTTCACCACTTCGAGCCGGGCGCGCTTCAGGCGCGTTCGAAGCCCCGTCCAGCTCTCCACGCGGAGGGCGATGTGGTCCACCCCATCGGTCCCGGATCTCGCCTCGCCGGTCCGTAGGCCGAGGACCTGGTCCCCGAAGAGGAGGAACGCATGGTCGGGTCCCTCCCCGATGACGGCGAGCTTGAGTTGCTCGACGAAGAATCGTCGGGCCTTGGTGAGATCCTTCACGTGGAGGTCGACGTGGTCGAAGCCGGAGATACCGAAGTCGAGTTCCTTCGCGCTCACGATGGTCGACCCCCAGGAACCGGCTGGGGCTATATCGATGCCCAGGTCCCAAGAGGGGACTTCCGGGTCCCCTCGGCGGGTCCGGGGGTCTTTTACGATTCGCCCGGCTCGGCCCGCCGAGGCGATGCCCAGGGCCCGTTCGCGTACGGACAGTTCGACGAGTTCGCGGGCCGTCCCCCTGGACGGACCCATTCGTGCGCTGTTCTTCGATTTCGACGATACGCTCTTCGACCACACTCGCTCTCTCGTGGGAGGGCTGCGGGCGCTCCGGGCCACCGACCGGCGGCTGTCGTCGGTTCCTTTTCCCCGGATCGTCCGGGAGTACGAGCGGCTCCTCGACCTCATCCAACCGGTGGGGGAAGGGGGGCCGCGGACCCACCCAGAGGCCCGAATCGCGAGGTTTCGACGGCTGGATGCTTGGCTCGGCGGGACGGGAGACTTCGATACGGGAGAGCGGTGGTCGGCGACGTACCGGGCGGCCTACCAGAGTGCACGCCGGCCGGTCCGGGGGGCCCTTCCGCTCCTGCGGAGCCTCCACGGCGCCGTGACCGTGGGTGTGGTGACGAACAATCACACGACCGAGCAACAAGAGAAGATCGCGGCTCTCGGGCTAGGCCGATGGATCGACTTCATGGTCACCTCGGAGGAGGAGGGCTGTCTGAAGCCCGACCCAGCGATATTCCGGGCGGCTCTCCATCGGGCAGGGGTGGCCGCTTCCGAGTCCACGATGGTCGGCGATAGCTGGCGAAGTGACGTGCTGGGGGCCGTCTCCGCAGGGCTGGGCGCGGTCTGGCTGCGCCGCCGTGGGCGAAGACCAGCGGGGTTCCCGACGGTCCGAGTGATCCGTTCGTTCACTCCGGTACCGACAGCGCGCCGACTCCTCCTCGAGCGGCCGCGCTCGAGGCGGCCTGGCGGGTCGTCTCCGACCGGAGCGAGCCTTACTTGAACCCAGAGCGTTGCCGGAGGGGGAACCAACATGCCCGGAGTCGTTGAGGTCGACGACCTCCTCGCCCGGCTCCTCCACCGGATCGAACGACATGCGCCCTATGCGGAGGTGATGGCCGAGGAGACCACCAGCCACCTCGTCCGGTACGACCGCTCCGCGACCGTGGTCGAGCCCTCTCCAGGGTTTCGAGGGGCCATGTTCCGGGCATGGGGACCCAAGGGATGGACCGAGGCGGGCGCGAGCGGACTCGAGGCCGATTCGCTCACGACGGCCGCCGACTCCCTCATCCAACATCTCGGGTTCGCCGGCGGCGCCCCCGACCCACCGGGGGAGTCCTCCACTCAGCGCGGCGAGGCCTCGACGAAGACCCAACAACCCATGGGTGAGGTTCCGGTCTCCGAACGGGTCGCACTCGCTCAGACCTGGTTCGCCTGGGCGACCGAAGTGAAAGGCATTCGGAATGCGTATGCGACGATCCAATCGCGGACCGACATCCGACTGTTCCTCTCCACGGCTGGGGCCCGGACGCTCCAGACCATCGACCGGACCCGGGGGGCCGTCGCCGCCCTGGCGATCGAGAATGGAAAGGTGGAGTACGACTTCACGGGCCGTGGGGGGATGGGTGGGGCGGAGATCCTGGCAGAGATCACTCCGGAACGGGTGAGCCGGGCCGCCCATGCGGCGGTCGAGCTCCTTCAGGCTCCCTCGCCTCCCGTCGGCCGGATGAAGGTGCTGCTCGACCCGAGCGCGTCGGGCACGTTCGCCCATGAATCGTTCGGACACGGCGCTGAGGCCGACCAGATGCTGCGGGACCGTTCGTACCTCAAGCCCCTCTTTGGAAAGGTCCTCGGGCCCGAGAGCCTGACGCTGGTCGACGATGGTTCGCTCCCGGGGGGATGGGGTTCGATCTTCTTCGATGATGAGGGCCATCCCTCCGGGAGGACCGTCCTAGTCGATCACGGAAAGTTCATCGAGGCGCTCCACGACCGGGAGACAGCCGCCGCGCTCCATCGAAGAGCCACGGGGAACACCCGACGGGCCGACTTCCTGAGCCGCCCGTTCGTCCGGATGACGAATACATTCGTGGAACCCGGGGCGATGCACCTTGAGGAGATGGTCCGGGAGATGCGCGATGGCGTGATCCTCGAATCCTGCACGAGCGGCATCGAGGACCCGCTCGGAGGAAACATGCAGATCAAGGTGAAGAAGGGCCATCTCGTCCGGGGCGGCGAGATCGGGCCGATCCGTCCCTCCATGGCGCTCTCCGGCCGTGTGCTAGAATTCTTGACCGCCATCCGAGGGGTCAGTCGGAAGGAGGACTTCGAGATGAGCCCGGGATATTGCGGCAAGGGACACACCGACCTCCTTCCGACCGGGACCGGGGGTCCGTACCTGCTCTCCGAAGCGATCGTGGGGCCCGCGTGACCGCCCCGTTCTCCTCGGCCGAGACCGCGTTTCGAGTGGCCGACCGCGTGCGCCGGGCCCCGGGGCCCTGGGACGTGTACGGGGAGGCGATCCGTCGTTTCGAGATCCACATCAACGGCGACCAGGTCGAGATGACGCGGGGGCCCATCCAGCTCGAGGGATACGGGTATCGGGTGATCGCGCCCCACAACGGGGGCGTACGAGTCGGGTTCGCCGGGTCGACCGACGTTTCCACGGCCGGGGTCGCCCGGACGATAGAGGAAGCCACGATCGCCTCGCGATTCTCCTCCTTCCCGGCGAAGGACGTTTCGCTCCCTGGGAGTTTACCCAGCTCGGGCACCGTCCTCAGTGCCGATCCGGAGCTCTGGGCGCGCCCGGAGGCGTCCATCGAGCGGTTCGTCTCGGAGGTCCTGGCTCCGTTCGATGGTCGCAAGGACGTCCGTCCGAGCTTTGGGTCGCTTCGAGTCGCGCTCATCGACGTCACCTTCGCGAACTCCTCGGGGGCCAAGGCGAGCTTTCAGAGAACCTCGGCCGAGCTCGAGTTCGCCGTCCGATCCACCGCAGGACCGGAAGGGCCCGGGTCGGGGGAGTACTGGGTCAACCAGCGGAGCTGCTGCCTGGACCACCGTGCCATCGCTTCCCAGGGCCTCGAATGGTCTCGGAAAGCCCGGGATGCAGGGAGCGCGTCGCCCACCCCGCCCGGGGTACGCCAGGTGCTTCTCCCTCCTGAGGTCCTGAGCGAGATCTTGCCGGCGACCCTCGGGTTCCGCTTGGGCGGTCAGGCCGCCCTTCGCGGAATGATGCCGCCGAAGGGGTCGGCCGTGGGGGGGGCCAACATCGACCTTTGGGATGACGGGCTCTATCCGTACGGCCTCGCCTCCGCACCGTGGGACGATGAAGGGGTTCTTCACGCCAAACGGCCCCTGATCCAATCCGGGGAGTTCCGGGAACCGATCTACGACGTTCTCCACGGCCGTGCGCTCAGCGATCAGTCCACCGGGGGTGGGCGCCGGGACACCGCGACCCTGTCCCCCTGGTTCCATTTCATGATCCGGCCCAATCCCGGTCCCTCGACCATGGTGTTGGGCCCGGGCGACGGGGGATCGGACCAGGAGATGATCGAGGCCCTTGGAGAGGGCCTGTGGGTCGACCAGCTTGGCTACTCGTTTCCCGACCCGGTCTCGGGCGCGTTCGGTGGGGAGATCCGCCTCGGGTACCTCGTCAAGGACGGAAAGCTCTCGACCCCGGTCCGAGGCGGAACGGTCGGAGGGGTTGCCTTGGCGGCCCCCGGAGAGCCGTCGCTACTCCGGTCGGTGAGCGCAGTAGGGGGCCGCCCGACCCTGGTGGGTCAATTGTCGGCCCCCGCCCTTTCGGTAGGGTCGTTGAGCGTGGCCGGCGCCTAACGGGCCCGAGGCCTATTTCAGGCGCAACAGGATCGTTGCGCAGGCCCCGCAGCGCAGCCCGGGGATGTTCGCCGAGTAGGTCCCCTGGAATCCGGTCGGGACGAGGACTTCGAGACCCTTGGGTCGAAGGCGGGTCGAATTCGCCTCGTGGGACCAAAAAAGGCCCGACCCGTTCGTGGTGGAGACGAACCCGGGTTCGAGCGACCCTCCACAGTTCGCGCATCGGGTCTCGGACATCAGCGATACCAGGGCGGAGGAACCCCCCTGGAAGTATCTTTCGTTTGCGGCCCTGGGATCGGCTTCGATGAGATATCCGGGCGTCATCGTCGCCCTGGGTTTCTAGGCTCCCGTCGGGGCCGGGATCCCCGGCGGGAGCCTTGGGTCATCGTCAGTTCGAGCCGGGGCGCTGCGCTTGCCGAGAGCCGGTCGCCGCCCACCCGAGATCCCTTGGTTCACCGCGGGACCGCTCGAGGAGGTCGGGGAGAGCCACATGGGCCACGTCGCCGCCTCCTCCTCCTTGGTCAGCTTGCCGACCGAGACGAGGAACGCCTCGCCGCGGGGCGAATCGAGCCAGCGCGGTGAGATCCGACTTCCGCGGCCGACCTCTCGATCCACCACCATGCAAACCCCTCCTAGACGACCGAGAGCGACCAACGGGCCGACAGGTTGATCGGGCCCTTGGATTGCCGGGAGAGGACGGGCACGGCCGGTGGGTAGTATCGGGAATCGATCCGAGGCTCCTTCGGGATCGTTTCGCGGGGCGGCGTGATCGGGGAGACGACCAGGCTGCGGACGAGCCGAGCGCCGTGGGACTTGCGGCAGACCGGGCACGGGAGCGACAGGGAGTCGGTGTGACCGCTGCGGCCTGTGTGGGTCGACTCTCCCTCGATGTCGAACTTCGGGAGCAGCTTCCAGCCGTTCGCCAGGGACTCCGGCGGACTCATGGGTACCCCTCAGAGGACTGGGGCATCGGCCAGAACAACGGCATGTTCGAGGGCTTCCGGCCGCGAACCCGGGGCGATCGAGCGGATTCCGTGGAGACGGGGCTTGTCGGATAGGCGGTGGGGGTGCCCATCAGTTGACCCACCGACGGCAGGTAGCGTACCAATCGACTGTTGTGGACCTTCCCGCACGCCGGGCAGACGTCGGACTGCATCAGCATCGTTCCGATGCCGCCGACGGGCTTGCCCGATTCGCTCGGTTGCGTCATTGCAAAGGACTCAGTTCCCGGCATCGTACATAAACCCTGCCTGCTATTTTGTACAAAATAAGGATAAGTAGCCGGACGGTCTACCCCGAGTCAGTGCCAGTCAAGACCTACGTCCACACCGAGATCCTCGACTACGTCGGGACCCACACTTCCGACGAAGGGCCGTTCGGGATCTCCCAGGGGGAACTCGCCCAATCCCTCGGCTACCACCCCTGCTCGATGTCGAGGCCGTTGCAGACGCTCGTGTCCGAGCGTCAACTGGAGGCCCACCGGGGGCTGGTTCGCGGCGGGGTCCGAAAACAGCTCGTCTACCGACTGACCCCGGACGGACGGGAGGTGCTCCACAAACAGGCCCGATACGTCCCGATGCTACCGGCTGAACTCCCCGTTCCTCCCCGGCCCTTCATGGGACGCCGCGACGAGCTCCGCCGGCTCGCCGAGTTTTCAGACGACCCGGAATCGCTGATCTGGGTCCAGGGCGCCCCAGGCATGGGAAAGACCGCCCTCGTGGCTCAGCATGTGTGGCGTCTCAAACGGGGTAGGGTTCCGTTCTGGTTCACGGTTCGGCCCGGGTCGTCTCCCCGACACTTCTTGGAGGCGATCGCCCACGCGCTGGCCCCCTTGGGAGCCTCTCAGCTCGCCTACTATGCCGAGGTCCCCCGACCGCCTACCGGACGGGTGGTCGCGAGCCTCGTCCTCCGCGCCCTCCGTGACCACCATCTGCTCGGGGTCCTCGACGACGTCCAGTTCGGCGGTCCCGACCTCAGAAGCTTCCTTTCGGAGTTCTTTCCCGCACTCCTGATCGAAGGAAAGTCGCTGTTCTTCATGGTGGGACAGGAGCCCCCGTTCATGATCGCCGGGGAATCGGAGATACGGCGCTTGGAGATCGGGGGACTCGACCGCGCCTCCGCCCACGAACTGACCGATCGACAGGGCGGCCTCGCGGACCGCTTCGAAAGCGTCTACCAGGCGTCGCTCGGCAGCCCGTTGATGCTCCAACTCGCCGTCCTGAATCCTGGCGTCGAGGCGAAGCCGTCCACCCTTCCCGACGCGGTGGTCGCGAAGATGCCGAGCTCGGAGCTGGCCGACCTACTGCCGGTCGCGTTGGCCAACGCCCCCCTTCCGCTGACGTTTCTGACCGAATTCGGACGGATGAGCCCCGAACGGCTCGACGAGCTGGTCCGGATCGGTATCCTGCACCCGACCGGGGAGGGCCGTGTCGAGATTCTCGAGGCGATCCGTCGGGCCATCGTTAGCCGGGCCGGGCCGCTCGACCTGGAGGCCCATCGCACCCTCGCCTCGTACTACCTGCGCAGCCACCGATCCGACATGGTCCGGGAGCGGTTCCTCCATCTCGTGGCCGGGGAGGATTGGCGGTCGGCCTCCGAGGTCCTCTCTCGCGAGGAGACCAAGATCCTCTCGCTCGGCTACTCGGATGCCCTGCGAAACGCCCTCAACCACATGACCCTCGCCATGCCCCTCGGGCCGGGGCGCCTCAGGGCGCTGCGCGTCCAGGCCGAGCTCCTGCGGACCCATTCCGAATACTCCGAGGCGATCCTGCTCCTACGGCGTGCTAGCACGGATGCCGGCGAAGACCGCCGTACCCGGGCCGAATGCCAGCTCAAGATCGCCGACCTTCAGATCCGGCTCAAGCAGGTAGAGAGCGCCCGAGCGACCCTCGACGAGGCCCGGCGGTCCGCTCCGACGACGAAGCGGCTCCGGTCGATGTTCCAATTCTACGAGGCCCGGCTCGTGGAGGCTCGCGGGGACCTCGCCAAGGCACGGGAGCTGTTCCAGACGTGTTTTGAGCAGGCTCGAAAGGACCGTCAATCCGAGGTGGCGCTCGAGGCCCTGGCTCGTTGGTCCCGACAGGCCTCGATCGGCGGGGCGCACGAGGTCGCCCTCCGGATGGTCGAACAGGGCCTTCCCGAAGCGCGCGCGTCGGGCCAGATGGAGCTCGTCTTCAACCTCCTGCTCGTTCGCGCCCGGGCCTACCAGGAGACCGGGAAACCCGAACTGGCCGACCTGGAGATGCGCCAGATCCGCGCCGAGACCGAGGCGAAGGGACACCTCAACGAGCTGATCTACACCCTGAGCGGACTCGTGGCGATGACGATGGAGGCCGGCAAGTGGGAGGAGGCCGGAGAGTTCGCCCGGGAGGCGATCGGACTTGCCGAACGCCTCGGCAACGAGACGGTCCTAGGGCACACTCTCGCGGCCCTGGCGGCCGGAGAACTGCGACAGGGCAAGCTCGGGCAGGCGCGAGAACACGCCGAGCGGAGCGTGCTCGTGCTCAGCCGACTGCCGGTGTCGGACTCGCTCGTGTTCGCGCGATCCTACCTGACGGAGGTCTACACCGCGTTGGGAGAGGCCTCCCTCGCCCGGCAGGAGTACCATGCGGCGGTACAGCTCGCCGCATCGATGGGAATGCAGTGGTGGGTGGACCAGATGGAATCGGAGTTCAAGTCGAAGATCGAGAACCTCCGGTCGAGAGGCTCGGGTGGCTCGGCCTCAGGAGCCTCGCAGCTCCCTTCACCGGCCGAGCAGGCGGAGGGGGGGTAGGAACCCCCCCGTCCAACCTTAATGGTTTAGAGTTGGTCGCGAGGAAGGGGCGGAACGATCGGCAGGTACATGTGCGAGTCACCTCCATCCCGTCCGTCGGGAATTGGGTATTAAGTAATATCCACTCGACGTCGTATAACTTGGGGGTGTAAATCGACCCGTATTTATACGGGCAGATGCGCACTAATATAAGATTCCTTATTCTATCCCTACGTCACAACGGCGGGCGTCGGGTCGAATACTTTACGTCTTGCCTGCTGGGGACCACCATGCTCTATCCTCGCACGATGGGCTCGAACAGGGAACGTTTGCGCATCGCGTGGATCTCCCGAACATCATCTACCTCATAGCGAGTTTGCTTCCACGGGTCGGCCAGGTTGGAATACCCACGAACCTCCCAGAATCCGGGTTCGTCTTGGACCACGAACTTGATCCCCCTGAGCCATTTCGCGCTCTTGTAGAAGTAGCGCTGCGGAACGAGCATCCGAACCGGGCCGCCGTGCTCGGGAGCGAGCGGCGCTCCACCATAGCCATGGGCTAGCAAGACAGAGTCCTCGAAGAGCGCTGGCATCGGCAGGGAGGTCGTGAAACCCTGCTCGCATTCCATCACCACGAATCGGGCGTCCGGATCAGGCGCCGCACGCTCGGCGATCGATCGAAACGGGACTCCTCGCCAGCGGGTGTCCAATTTGGTCCAGCTTGTAACGCAGTGGATGTCGACGACCTCCTCCTTCTGAGGGAACTCGAGGAGCTCGGCGAAGGCGAGCTCGAAGGGATGGGCGACGGCGCCATGGACCCGCAGCCGCCAGGTGTCACGGGTCAGGTCGGTGGGTATCGTTCCGGCATGGAGGATCGGAAACCCTCGGTTCAAGACCTGCCCGGGCGGTATCCGGCTGCCCTCCGGTCGGGCAAGAGGCATGGGAACCCGATCGAGTCCGACCAGATAGGCTGGCGGGGGAGCCCGAATCGAGCGGGGGCCGGGTTACCGCACGACCCGAGTTATTTCGTCACCGTCCCATTCGAATCGAAGCCGCCGCCGCGGCTGCCAGACCTTGCGACGGTCCCACAAGGCACCGACCAGGATCGGGAGGCCGATGGACGCGTCGACGTGGGCCATCGCGCGCGTGGCGGTGGGCGAGATCTTGCCCCAGGACTGGGCCTCATCGAGCGTGCTCCCCGAGAGCCCCCCCCAATGGGGCACGTCGGTCGTGATCTGGAGGGCGTAGTAGTGGCCCTCCCCTTCCCGCCCGAAGGCGTAGTTGGCCATGACGATCCCGTCGTTGATCCAATTCTTCGGCGTCCCTCCACCGATGTACACTACCGCGGTCCGCGGGGAATGCGAGAGGATCTGGACGAGCTCATAGTTGTCCCGGACCGCATCGAGCATGAATCGGGGCTTGCCGCGATTGCGTTGATAATGGAGCGTGAGACCGATCCCGATCGAGCTGTCGATCAGCGCGGGGGAAAAGACAGGAACCCCCCGTCGGGAGGCCGTGGCTACGATCGACTCTGGATCGCGGAACTCGCGTCCCAGGAACTCGAGGAACTCTCTCGAAGACGCCGGGCGGGCCGGGAACCGTTCGGTGACGCGGCCGATCGCCCGGTCGGTCTCCTCGAACTTGAGCTCGTCGACATAGGTGTCGTAGATCCGGTCGAGGTAGAGCTTCCTTAGCTCGACGTCGTCGGCGTCGGGGGAACCCACCCAGTGCCGACCTCCGACGGTCTGGTAGATGTCCTGGTAGAGGACCGCGCCGGTGGAAACGACCACGTCGACGAGTCCCCAGTCCACGAGGTCCCGAAGCACCTTTCGAAGACCCGCGGCGATGAGGGGTCCGGAGAGACCGATGAGGATGGTCGGTCGCTTCGGGTCGGTGAGCGCATTCTCCCACACCGACAGGCACCGTCCCAGGTTGCGCGCCTGGATCGAGGTACTCTGGAACGCCCGGAGGAGATCCCCTGATCCACGCACCCGTGTCACGTCGACCGGTTGGACGCTCTTCTTCAACAGGTTCCGGCGGGTGAGAGACCGGCGCTTTGCCATCGTCGTCCCACCCAGGTCCACCATAATAATGCCACCTTTGCGGGGGCCGAAGCGAGCCGGTGGATCCAGCGCGTCGTGGAGTCGCACGGTCGCGGTGCGTCTCGAGCCCGGCCCACTCGGCGAACTCCGCCGGCTCACCGAGGAGATGTCCCGAACGAGGACGATCGACCTCGGACGCGCTCCGCTCCGTTGTATCTAGGAGAGGACCGAGGGAAGTAGCGACGGGAACAGCGCGAAGAGGATCGTGGCGCCCCCGACGAAAACGAGGATTCCGATCACGATCCGGTCGAGCGTTTTCGGCTCGACCCGGGCGCCGAGTTGGCCGCCCAACGTGCAGGCGAACGCCGCCACGCCAAGGAGAGCGGCCGAACCGACCAGGAACACCCCGATGGGGTCGCCCAGACCTCCGGTGAAGAGCACCAAGAGGATCATGGTGCTGTCCCCCATTTCGAGCAGGAGGATCAACAGGAAGGCGGTCATGAAAGCGGAACGCCGGGCCGGAGGCTCCTCCGCCGGATCGGTTCGTCGGGCCAGGTGAGCGGCGTAGACGAGGATCAGCACTCCGCCCGCCAGCTGGACGAGGCGGATCTCGGGGCGCAAGAAGGCGAGGACGACCGTCCCGATCGCGACCGCGATCGCCGAGGTGACCAGGAAGGCCGTTGCGGCCCCGGCCCAGGTCAGGAATCCGGAGCGTCGGGAGGCGAGGCCGATCAGGGCGAAGTTCGTCCGGTCGGAGAGTTCGAGCAGACCGATCACGGCGAAGACGATGAGCAGGTCGGGGATCGCCACCAAAGGGAGCCTCGTTCGGGCGCGTCAGGCGAGGTGGTGGAGGAAGTCGTCTACCAGCCGTTCGCAGTACGTGCATCGGAGCACGACCGGTTTCCGACGGGCCACTTCGAAATCGCTCTCCACGGGCTCCGGCTGGTTGGTGATACAGCTCGCGTTCGGGCACAGGAGCACGCCGACGACCCGGTCCGGCAGGTCGACCGGGCGCTTCTCTCGGACGTGAAAGTCGCGGATGATCGATATCGTCGCGGTCGGCGCTACCAAGGCGATCGCGTTGACCTTGCGGGAGGACAGCTCCATGTTCTCCACCTTGACGATGTCCTTCCAACCGATCTTCTGGCTGCGGACGTGGAGCGCAACCGAGACGGTGGAGCTCCGATCGATCTCGTTGATGCCGATGATCCGCAGGACGTCGAGAGCGAGGCCGTTGCCGATGTGGTCGATGACCGTGCCGTTCTTGATCGGAGTGAGCTTGAGCTCCCGGAGCGCCGTCATGCGGCCTTCCCCGTCAGGATCAGGGAGAGGAGCCCCATCCGGACCGGGACGCCCAGGAACGCCTGCCGGAAGTACGCCGCGTGGGGGCTCGCGTCCACCGATGGGCTGATCTCGCCCGTGCGAGGGAGCGGGTGCAGAACGATCATCCTCTCCTTCGCGGGTTCGAGGAGCGCTGGGTCGACTCGATACGACCCCGCCACCTTCGCGAACTCCGCCTCGTCGCCAAAGCGCTCGCGTTGGATCCGGGTCACGTACAGGACGTCGGCGTTCTTCACGGCCCGTTCAAGCTCGGGCTCCTCCTGGACTTTGGCCCCGGCGGAGTCGAGGTCCTTCCGCACCTCTTCCGGCATCGCGAGCGTCGGAGGGGCCGTCAGGACGAGGGAAGTGCCGAACAGCGCCAGGGCGCGGGCGAGCGAGTGGACGGTCCGGCCGTACTTGAGATCCCCAAGGAGGACGACGTTCAGGCCCTGGAGCGTGCCGAACTTCTCCTCGATCGTGGCGAGGTCGATCAGAGTTTGCGTCGGGTGCTGACCCGCCCCGTCCCCCGCGTTGATGACCGGGCGGTCCGAAGCCTGTGCGGCCAATCGCGCCGCGCCTTCGTTGGGGTGACGAAGGACGACCGCGTCGCCGTATTGGCCGATGACCCGGATCGTGTCGTAGAGCGTCTCCCCCTTGCGGAGCGAGGAGGCAGACGGATCGGAGATGGTGACACTCCGCCCGCCCAGTCGTGCCATGGCGGTCTCGAACGACAGCCGGGTCCGGGTCGAGGGCTCGAAGAAAGCGAGGGTCAGGACCTTGCCTTCAAGCTGATGACCGATCTTCGACCCCTCCGAATACGGTAACATCCGACGGGAGGCCTTGAGGACCTCGACGACCTCCTCCCGGGACAGGTCCCGGATCGAGACCAGGTCCCGCCCCTTCAACCCCATCGGGGCGGCCAGATTGGACCACCCTAATCAGCCCTGCGGCTCGACGCAGCATCGACTGGACGGAGTTGGCCCGGCCGATTCCCGGCCGATCCGCCAAGCGACCGGGCGCATTGCGGGAGCGTACGGACGGAACGTCGATCCCTGTCCTCGTCCCGGGTAAGGTAGAAGAGACCGTGCCCTTCCTGAACCCAAGGGGTGCCGCCGGAATGGGACGACTCTTGGTGGGTCTCGCCGTGGTCACGCTTCTCCTCCTCGTACCCGAAGTCGGGGGGGCCACCCCGTCAGCCTTCCTGCAGCCTTTCACTCCATACTCTTCGACGGCAGGTCCAGCCCTGCTCGCTCGGACGCCAGCGGCGACCTCCTCTCATTCGGGGCATACCGTGTCACAGGCAGGGCGGGCCGACTCGCCGACGACCTCGGGTGAGACCCGCCTCAACGCTCCCGCCTCAGGGTTGGCGACCCCGGCAGGAATATGGGTGCCGAGCCCGCCCGCCCGATTACATGCGGCGTCCGTCAAGCAGGCGATCCTGAGCCGGGAACTCACTCCGTCCCCCAGTTACTCGTCCGAACCGGCGCCGATGGGGGTAGGGGACTTCGGCATGACGGCAGGGTTTTCCCCGTATTCGTATTGGACTCCGCGCTTCCTGGCGACCGCCCGGATCAACGCGCTCACCACCAATGGTCCGTCGTTCGACCCGTACTCGGTCAGTTTTCAACTCAACGTCGTCCTCGTCCTCACGCAAGGGTCGAAATCCGCATCGTACTGGATCCAGAATGTCCCGTTCCTCGATACGAGTACTCAGACCTTCCAGATGATCGACAACGTCTGGAACCTGTCCAGCAGCAGCTCCCTCGCCCTCCCCGCGTCCTCGGTCCGAGGCAACGGCACGATCTACACGAGCGGGAACGGCGACTATTACGCCGATGTGGCCGGATCCTCCTATCCCGGAAACGACGTACAGCTCCTCTACCCCGCGAACTTTTCCGTGGAGGTCGTGGCGAGCACGATCGCCGGGTTGACCCACGTCGGCTTCCAGTACGACGACGGATACGGATGGGTCACCTACGACAATGTGACCTTCCCTTCGGCCAAGGGCTGGGCCAGCCAGGGATTCCTTGTGGACGGCGCGTCCACGCCCCCGGCCGGCGTCTACTACGACGCCGAGTGGGTCCTCGGCGGTCCCGGTGGTGGCTCGAGCACCTCTGCCGGTGGCGCGAACCTCTCATTATCCCTGCAAGAGTTCAACGGCAACAATTTCGAGGCGGTCCCGAACGCGTTCAATTTCGGAGGCGACACGGCGGAAGCGATCTCGAATGTTGTCGCGTCGCTCGCCGCCGGATCGTCCGCCGGTACCCCAGGAGCCGAGCTCACGAACGGTTCGGGTGCATTGACCGCCCTCTACGGCCCCTCGAACTATGCGGTCCTAAACGCTAGCTCGATACCGGTTCCCGGGGCGCTTTCGATTGACGGGACCGCGGTGAACTACACCTCCGCCCCCTTGAATGTCTCGATTTTGCCGGGATCGTACCGTCTCGATCTCCGCGCTGGGTCGGTCTCTGACCGAGTGAATTTGAGCGTCGGCGGTGGGGTCTATATCCCCACCTCGGGTCGTTTGAACCAGCTCACCTTCACGCCTACCCTCGGACTCCCGATGACCTCGGCAACCGTCTCCGGGGGAGGGTTCACCCCGGGCCTCGGGCTGACCGTCAGTTGGTTGCCCGGTAATGCGACCGAGTGCGCTGGGAACTCGAACGGGGCCGGGAGCTTCAACTGCACCTTCACGGTGCCCCGAGCCTCGGCGGGTTGGTATGTGGTTCGAGCGTCCAACCGGAGCTCGCAGCTCGCCACCGGCCTTGGTTCGTTCCTGGTCACGTCGAACCTGTCGGTCGGAATCCGGGTGGCGCGCACCTCCGGGGACGCCCTTACCCCCTTCAACTTCAGCGCCCAGGCGAGCGGAGGGTTCGCGCCATACTCAATGTACCAGTGGGACTACGGGGACGGAACCCTGGCCTCGACCACGGGTCCCTCTTCCTCCCACGACTACCGGACCGCCGGCGCGTTCACGATACGGGTTCGAGTGGGCGACACAGTCGGAAACTCTGCCCAAGCGGCCCTCTCCGTCAACGTCACGGGCGACCCGGGGGTCACCACGCCAACGGCAAATCGATCCTCCGCCGACGTCGGCCAATCGGTCGCTTTCTCCACGAACCCGTACGCCGGCTCGGGGGGCGATCGATTCCAGTGGGCCGGTCTACCAGGGTCATGTAACGGGACTACGACCGTGCGGTGCAGCAGCGTCCCGAGTGCGGGCACCTTCCGGGTCAGCGTCTCGGTGACCGATTCGGAGGGATTCACGGCGACGAGCGGGACCCTGCCCTTCCCGGTCTTCCTGCCGCCTCAGGTCGCGCCGCCCTTGGTCAACCGGACCACGGCTGACGTTGGACAGGGCGTCTCCTTCACGGCCGCGATCGTGGGTCCAGGTCCTGGGATCGCCGGATATCGTTGGACCTGGGGGTCGGCCGGTTCGGCAGGGCTATCCTGCAGTCCGACCTCCTCCGCTACCATCAATTGTTCCGCTACCGCAGCGGGCTCTTTTGCGGTCAGCGTCGCGGTCACGGATGCGAATGGTGAATCCGGGAGCGCGACCTCCTTGGCGGTCCGAGTTCTCGGTGACCCCACGGTCGACCCACCAACCTTCGGGCCGGCTTTCAGTGACGTTGGGGTGGTCGCGAACGGCTCCGCGAGGGCGTCGGGAGGTTCCGGAGGGTTCACTTACGCCTGGGCTGGCGTGCCGGGGTGCGCGAGCAATGCCTCGACGATGGTCTGTGCTCCGACGCTACCGGGGTTGTACAACGTGACCGTCACAGTGCTCGATTCGAACCGGTTCACGGTTACCTCCGACCCGACGACGCTCGAAGTCAATCAGGCCATGTCGGTGCTCATCCTGGGTGCCGCCGCACCGCCGGTTTCCGGACAGAGCCTATCGCTTGCCGCCAACGTCTCCGGTGGAACTGGCCCGTTCCATTATGCATGGGCCTTCGGAGACGGAACCCGTGCGGCTGGGGTGATGGTCGTTCACACCTACACGAGTTCCGGGACGTTCGCGGCCCGGATCTGGGTCAACGACAGCGCTGGCGGCTCCGTACTCGATCGACTCACCATCACCGTCGGCATTCCCCCGACGATTCCGTGGTACGGTCAGGTGGGGCCGTACCTACCGGTCCTGGGAGGTATCGCGGCCGTCTTGGTCGGGGTGGCCCTGATCGTCGCTTGGCGTAGGAAGGACCGACCCCCGAAACCGGCTGCGATACCCCGTATGGCGTCCCCTAGCCGGGGCTGGGAAGACGAATCCTCCTGGTAGGCCTCCCCGAGCTCCGGCAGACTTTTCCTCAGGGGCTCACGCCGACGGAGGGACCAAGACCGAATTCGTCCGACGGTTCAAAGGGGGGGCCCTGGAACGAGCCCAACCTTTCGTACACCCCGCAGATCGCCAACTCCAGCGAGCGGGTCACCGGCCGCCGATCTCTCGACGACCGGGCCAGGTGGCGGTAGTAAGCCCCGTTCTGTTTCAGGCAGCATTCGACTCCGCGCTCTCCTCGACGGACAGAGGACCTCCTCATCCCGTCACTCAGGGCTTGCTCCCGGGGAGACGGCCGTTTCATCATATCCCGCCGGGTCCTCCGGCGCGGCGCCATCCTCGCACCGGCGGGCTGTGTCGTTTCTGCTCCGGAGCTCGGGCTCTCACCCGGCGGACTCCCATCCGCCCCCGTGGTCCTCGGAGCGGGGACTTTCCTCAGCGGCGTGCTGTTGCCAGTCATCGCTGCCGTCGGCTGCCCTCCGCCTCCTAGCGTCGGTCCGAACACGGGTCAGAGGATAATCTTACCTCGTCGCGCCCGATCCGGGTGCAGTTCGTACGGTCCGGCGGAGGACAAAGGCGATACCCGACGAAGGCTCGCCTCGCCCGTGAGCGCCCGGCGACTCGCTACGACGCCTTCGAATGACGGATCGCCGTCGCTCGTTCCGTGCCTGATGCTCCGACACGGACAGGTCGTGGTTCCCGGTGAGGGAGCGCCGGTGGTCGCCCGGACTCGGGACGGGGCGGAGTACGAGGTCTTCGACGTGGTGGATTCGCTCATGTCCCGGTTCGGTCGCATCTACGTCGTCGACCTCGATGGGGTGGAGGAGAATCGACCGCAACTCGACTACCTCCAGGAGATCTCCCGGGACGCAGAGCTGTGGCTCGACGCCGGGGCGCGGACTGCCGACGAAGCGATCGACGCGCTGGTCACCGGGGCCTCAAGAGTGGTCCTGAGCTCGGCTACTTTGAACGGCCCGAAGGAACTCGCCCGGGCCTGGAACCTATCCCAGGAGCTCACTTTCGAGATCGAGCTCCAGGATGGGCACGTCAGCGCTCGAGCGGATTCTTGGCGGTCGCTGACCGCGGCCGCTCTGGCGGAGGAGATCCGAGCGACCGGCCCGAACGAGCTCATCGTGGGCCCCCGTGATGGCACCGTCGACTGGGAACAGGTCCGGGTGATCGCCCACCAGGGACCCACCTGGGTAGGGGGAATCTTCGCGGCCTCCGAATCGGAGCGGCTCACATGGAGCGGTTCGACCGGAGGCATCTTCCACTTGGGCGGCGACCTCCTGACCACCCGCGAGGGTTCGCCGTGGAGCACCTTTTCCATCCCGTCCCCGAGCGCGCGAGATGATGAGACCTAGAACCAGCTGAATCGTGATGAGTAATGGGCGGGCTGATCGCCGCCCGGGGACGCCGAACGTCGGGGCCAATCGGGCGGGAACCCTTTACTAGGGACCCCCCGTCGCCGGTCCGAATGGGCGCCGGAGACACCGTCGACGTCAGCCTGCCGGACGGTACGCACCAACTCGTCGCGGTGGGTTCGACGGCCGCGGACGTGCTCAAACAGTGGCGACCTGCGGAGTTCGCCACCTTCCTGGCCGCATCGTGGGACGGGCACCCGATCGACCTCGCGGCGCCGATCCGTTCCGCCGGTTCGTTGAGGCCGCTCCGGTTCTCAGACCCCGAGGGCCGCGAGGTCCTCCAGCACTCCGCCGCGCACCTCGTCGCGAAGGCGCTGACCGAGGCGATCCCTCAGGCGCTCCCTACTGCGGGACCGCCGACGGAGGAGGGGTTCTACTACGACTTTGACGTCCGGCCGCTCACCCCCGAGGACGTCGCGAAGGTGCGCGAACTCGTCCAGCGTTCCGTCTCATCCTTGGAGCGGTTCGAACGCGTAGAAGTCTCCAAAAGAGAGGCCCTGGAGTGGGTCGGGTCGAACCGACACAAACAGGGCTATGTGGCGGAGGTCGCCGAGGGCGTTCCCGTCTCCTTCTATCGGACGGGCTCGTTCCTCGACCTTTGCCGGGGGCCCCACGTTCCCGACACGGGCTGGCTCGCCGGTCTGCACGTGCTCGGGGTTTCGGCGATTACGGCCGGAGGCGACCCGGCCGGCGAGGCTCGTCAACGGGTTCGGGGCGTCGCCTTTCCAACCCGACCGGAGCTCGACGCCTACCTGAAGCTCCGGGAAGAGGCCGAGGCCCGAGACCATCGTGTAGTCGGTGCTCGGCTCGGCCTGTTCATGTTCATTGACGAGGCGCCGGGTTTCCCGTTCTGGCTCCCGAGCGGGATGGTGGTCGTCCGGGAGCTCGAACGGTTCGTCACCGAACACTTCCGAGAGGACGGCTATCAGGAAGTCCGCACCCCCCTCATGTTCGCCCAGTCCGTCTACGAGACGAGCGGGCATTGGGAGCACTACCGGGAGAACATCTTCCAGACCGAGGCGGATGGCCGCGTCTATGGGGTGAAGCCGATGAACTGTCCGGGGTCGATGCTCATCTTCCAGTCCACCTCGAGAAGCTACCGGGAGCTCCCGCTCCGGCTCGCGGAGTTCGCTCCCCTACACCGACTCGAGCGCAGCGGAACGCTCCACGGGCTGACCCGGGTCCGCGAGATGGTCCAGGATGACGCTCATCTGTTCGTCTCTGAGGACCAGATCGAGGCCGAGCTCACCAAGCTCCTTGCGTGGATCCAACGAGCATTCACTACCTTCCGGCTAGCCTGGAGCTATGAGCTGTCGACTCGCCCGGCGCATTTCCTCGGCGAGACCGCCCAGTGGGACCGCGCCGAGGCCACCCTTGAGAAGGTACTCAAGACGTCGGGCGTCCCCTACCGGACCTCGGCCGGGGAAGGGGCGTTCTACGGACCGAAGATCGACATCCATGTTCGGGACAGCCTGGGCCGGCCCTGGCAGACCGGAACGATCCAGCTCGACTACCAGATCCCTGCCCGATTCCATCTCCAATACCAGGGCGCCGACGGCCAGTTGCATACTCCCATCGTCATCCATCGAACGATCCTCGGGACCTGGGAACGGTTCCTCGGCGTCCTGCTGGAGCACTGCGCGGGTAGGTTGCCCCCGTGGCTCGCTCCGATCCAAGTACGTATCATCCCCGTCGCCGAACGTCACGAGGGACTCGGCCATGCGTTCGTCCGCGAGCTCGATTCGAGGGGGATCCGGGCCGACCTGGCCCGCAGCTCGGAGACACTTTCGAAGCGCGTGCGGGAAGCGGAGGTGGCGAAGATCCCATGGGTCGCCGTGGTCGGGGACCAGGAAGCGGCCTCCGGGGCGACGGCGGTCCGCACCCACGGCCGGAAGGGACAGCGCAGCCTCAGCAAGGGGGAGTTCATCGACGAGGTCCTCGGGAAGTTGAGGGAACGGGCATTCGAACCCTAGAGGGCCGGAAACCGAGCCGGGTCCGCTGAGCAGCGGAGCAGGACCCCCGGAGGGCCGCCGGAGGATCCAGGCGGTGGCTACGAGTCGATAAGTAGAGTCCACCTCTCCAGCGGGAGATGACGGGGAGGCCCCTCCTCCGGCTAGTTCCCATACTCTGCGTGCTCGGACTCCTCCTGCTCTCGATTCTGGCCGTGCCGGCCTCGCCTTCCGTGCGGTCGGCGCTCTCCCCCGTCTCTGAGGTCCGCGCCGAGGTACGGTCGCCCACCGCGGCGCCCGCGTCGGCGATCGCGATCGACCCATCGGGGCCCCTCAGCGCGTCGACCCGTCTCTCGGGCTCTTTTTCCCCGCGACCGCTAACCGCCACACCGAGTTCGGACGCCATCGAAACGCCGCCGCCCGCCATTCCTTCGACGCAGCCGACGACCTTCGATATCGCTTCGAACCTGGTCTGCCCCGCCGCCTGCACGCCGACCGTCAACGTGACGGCGCCCGCCGGCCCCTGGGCCCTCATCTTGCTGAACTATACCGGCTCGGCCGTTCCGACGGTCTACGATTCCTCGTACCACGCCTCCGTGAACGGGATCCTCGTGCTGTTCGGGACCACGCCGGAACTCTACACCTGGACGGTGCTCAAGGACGTGACGGAGTACTCCGCCCTGTTCGCGCAGACGGCCCAGTTCCAGTTTTCGCTCGGGCAGGCGACCGTCGGGGGACATTTCGTCATCAACGTTTCCCTCTCCTTCTACCCGGAGCCCGCCGGAGGTGCCCCGCCGGTCGTCCCGAACGCGATCGTCCCCCTCTGGCCGTTCGTCGGCCTGTCCGACACCCGCCTATCTTCCTCGGTCAACGCGACCCTCCCTCAGGATGTACAGAACGCGACGCTCGAGTTGTTCTCGTACGGATTCTCGGGAAGCTGCGGCTCCATCGGGTGCGTCGATGAGTTCTGGTACACCAACCCCCCCGCCTATCGAGCGATCTCGGTCTCGGTCGACGGATCCCCCCTAGCGACGGTCCAACCCTTCGAGTACGTCAACACCGGTGGGATCGACCTGTTCCTGTGGGATCCCGTCACCGCCGCCTACACGGCGAACGACATCCCGTATCAGGTCGACGTGACCGCGGCGCTGGGGCTGCTCGAGGGAGCCCACACGTTCAATGCCACGGTGCTCGGACTCGGCCACGGAAGTCGATGGGTGGTCGCCGGAGCGCTCCTGTTGTACACGAACACATCCGTGGCGGGTGCGACCCTTGCCTCGGACTCGACGCCCGTGGCGATGTATTCGAACGGTTCGTCCGGCGGGTTTCCTACCGAATCGGTCACTCGGTCTTATTCCTATTCGAGTGACCTTGGCATCCCGAGCGGGAACGAGGTCGTCTCCTCCTGGACGAACGAAACGTTTTCTGCGACCTTCATCAAGGGGTCAGGACCCAACGAATCCGGCAGTATCGTTAGCGCGACCACCACTTTTCAGGAGTCGACGCGCACCCCGAGCGGGTCGGAATGGCGGAATTCCACGAGCACCCCATCGATCGCGTTCGAGAGCGGGTCGCTGTTCGTCCGGAGCACGCCGGGCACAGGATACCCGTACTACGGGAACGCCACCATGACCGTGTACTGGTTCGACCAGAACTGGAACCGGACCTTCTCCGATACGGTCGTCCCCAGTTCGGGTCCACGCACGGTCCAGGCATGGGATTCGAACGACAACGTCACGGCGAACGGGACCTATGTCGGCGAGGAGAAGGTCATCAGCTTGGGAGCCGCTCAGCTGATCGGCATCGCGAGCTTCTGGTCTAACACCTCCAAGCGCTTTACCTCCCTGCAAACCTCGACACCCTTTGCTGCCTGGTACAATCACACGATCGTGGCCCAGCTGACGCCGGGCGACCTCTCGACGGACCTGGCTACGATCACCTCGGACGTGGTCCAGTACTCCGACGCCTCCTCGCTCCAAGAATCGGCCGCCGTGACCGATCCGGGCCAAACGAACCGGCTGACCGCCCGCACGTTTGGCTTCGGGGCACCGTTCACTTACGTCTGGACCGGACTTCCCGCGGGGTGCGGGGGATCCACGTCCTCCGTGGTCTGTCGTCCGAGCGCGCCTGGCGCGTATGCCGTGACCGTGGTCGCGGTGAGTTCATTCGGCCAGTCCGCCCCCGCAAACTCCGTTTCCTGGAAGGTGAATCCCGCCCTCGCCCTGTCGGTCTCCCTCACTCCGGCGGCCATGGACTTGAGCCACAGCTCGGCCTTGTCGCTAACCGACTCGGGGGGGCTTCCTCCCTACAAGTGTTCCTGGTTCGCAGGAGGCGTTTCGATCGGGCCCTCTGCCGCGTGCCCGAAGTCGTTCAGCTACACGCCGCTGTCGGCCGGCTTGATCAACGTGACGGTTAGGCTTGTCGATTCGCTGGGCGGGGAGGCGAACAACACCACGACCCTGCTCGTCGTGCCGCTCGCCGTAGTCTCCCTCACGCTGGTGAATCCCTCGAGCACCGCGATCCCGACCCTACCGGTTGGCGGGTCCCTCGAGCTCACGACGTCCGTCGAGGGAGGGCTGCCGCCGTTCCAATTCCAGTGGTTCATCGACCAGGCGTCGACCGGGCCGGCGAGCGCCAGCTCCAACTTCGTCTTCCGTCCCACGACCTCAGGAAACGCCACGATCTCCGTGGAGGTGACGGATGCGGACGGGATCACGGTCCCGAGCTCGAGCGTCGCAATTCAGGTGACCGGGACCTCCTCCGGCGGAAACCCCGGAGGGGGAGGCGGAGGCGGAGGGACAGACTCCGGCACGACTACCGTCTATGCCCTGATAGGCGTCGGCATCGCGGTCCTGGCTGGCGTGCTGTTGCTGGTCGCGTTGACCGGGCGGCGTCGCCGGTCCCCCCCTCAGGTCTGACGAGGGCCCCCAGCCTAGAGGGAGTCTAGCGGGGCGACGTCGACAGCCCGGGGAGAGGACGCAATGGGCCCAGCTCGGTATCCTCTGGGACCCGAGCGCTTTAATATCGTCCTCGATGAACCGCCTCAATCCTTACTGATGTGACCATGACGGCCCTTTCGACCGGACAGTTGGAGCTCGTGATCCTGATCGCGAGCTTGTTGTCGCTCGCGTATGCCGGGGTGCAGACCATCCTGCTCCTCCGAGAGGAGGAGGGCGACGAGAAGATGCGCTCGATCGCCGCGGCGATCCGAGAGGGGGCGGAAGCGTTCCTCCGGCGCGAGTACACGGCCGTCTTCGCCGTGGCCGCGGTCCTCTCGGTCCTCATCGGCGTTGCGTTCGAGTATGACTCGGCGCACGACGGGTGGATGCTCGCGGTCGGGTTCCTCGCCGGAGCGGGGGGGAGCGCGCTCGCCGGAGCGATCGGGATGCTCGTCTCGGTCCGGGCGAACGTTCGGACGGCCGCCCACGCCCGGAAGGGCGACCTCGGCGCGACCATGCGATACGCCTTCCGGGGCGGCTCGGTCACGGGCATGTCTGTCGCCGGCCTCGCCCTCCTCGAGCTCGTCGGGTTCTACGCCGGATTCGGGGGGAACGTCCTCTCGATGGTCGGGGTCCTTTTCGGCGCGTCGTTGATGAGCCTGTTCGCGCGGGTCGGCGGCGGGATCTACACGAAGGGAGCCGACGTGGGCGCCGACCTGGTCGGCAAGGTGGAGGCCGGGATCCCCGAGGACGACCCCCGCAACCCGGCCGTCATCGCGGATAACGTGGGCGACAACGTCGGGGATTGCGCGGGGATGGCGGCCGACCTGTTCGAGACCTACGTCGTGACCGCGGTGTCGGCGATGCTGCTCGCGTACCTCATCGCCCCCGTGACCGCGCAGTTCCCGAACGCGGTCCTGTACCCTCTCCTCGTGTGCGCGTGGGCGATCGTGGCCACGATCGTCGGCGCCGCTTTCGTCCGGATGCGCGCGGGCGGATCGATCATGGGGGCCCTCTACCAGGGTCTCGGGGCCACGACGGCGGTCGGCCTCGGCGGCCTGTACCTGCTCGATTATGAGTTCATGGGCGGGAGCCCGGGGATCTTCATCGCGACGGCGATCGGCCTCATCGTCATGATCCTGATCGTCGTGATCACGGACTACTACACCTCCTCGAAGTACTCGCCGGTACGCCGGATCGCCGAAGCGGCCCAAGCCGGCGGCGGACCGACGGTCATCACGGGGCTGTCCGTCGGGCTCGAATCGGCCTGGATGCCGGGGCTGGTCATCGTCTCCGCCATCCTCGGTTCGTACGCGGCCGTGGGCTGGACGGGCGCGTGGGGTTCGGTCACGATCAACGCGGAGCTCGGTCTCTATGGGATCGGCCTCGCGGCGGCGAGCATGCTCGCGGTAACGGGGATGATCATCTCGATCGACGCCTTCGGACCGATCACCGACAACGCCGGCGGGATCGCCGAAATGGCCAACCTCCCGCCGGAGGCGCGGGCCGTGACCGATCCACTGGACGCCGTCGGGAACACCACGAAGGCGGTCACCAAGGGGTATGCGATCGGGTCGGCGGTCCTAGCGGCCCTCGCGCTCTTTGCGGCCTACACCTTCGCGGCGGCGCGCGACGCGTATCCAAATCTCTCGCCGGATCTCGCCTGGGCGCAGTTCACAGCGCACCTTCAGATCGACAACCCTCTCGTCGTTGCTGGACTCGTCATCGGCGGGGTGCTTCCGTTCTTCTTCACGTCGTTCCTGATGAACGCCGTGGGCATCGCCGCCCAGGCGATCGTCTTCGAGGTCCGTCGTCAGTTCAAGGAGATCCCGGGCATCATGGCGGGAACCGCGAAGCCCGAGTACGGCCGATGCGTGGACATCGTCACCGCGGTCGCGCTCCGCCAGCTCGCAGTGCCCGCGGCGTTGGGCGTCGTGACCCCGGTGGTCGTCGGTTTCCTGCTCGGACCGGACGCCCTCGCCGGCCTCTTGCTCGGGGTCATCCTCTCCGGCTTCCCGCTTGCCCTGACGATGACGACCGGCGGCGGAGCCTGGGACAACGGAAAGAAGTACATCGAGGAGGGCCACTACGGCGGGAAGCACTCCGACGCCCACAAGGCTGCCGTCGTCGGTGACACCGTAGGGGATGCCACGAAGGACACCGCCGGGCCGGCCATCAACCCGCTCATCAAGGTGGTGAACACGATCTCGATCCTCCTGATCGCGCTCATCGTGGCCCACCACGTCATAGGGATCTAGACGGCCCGGCCTTCGAGAGAGGTCCGCCTAAGCGTAGTGGCTCATCGTTCCGCGTTCCTTGCGGGTCCCATCCCGGTCCGAGCTTCGCTCGTCGGCCTTCCGCTCGCGCTCGCACTCGTTCTCATCGACCCAGCGGAAGGTGAGCTCCTCCGGATGATCGTGCGCGATGAACGCTCCCGCCTCGAACGCCGAGGCGAGGAGTTCCTCCAGATTCTCCGAGTCGGTCCCTTCGAGCCGACCGGCGGTTCGCCAGTACCAGTCGGCCGCCTTTCCGGCGGCCTGGAGGTACTCGGTGATAAGGTCGTAGATCGCGTTGCGGGAATCCTTCACGCGAACGTGCAGATGCTTCCCATCGTCCGCGGCGGGGGGTTCCCCCGGACCCGTTTGGTCCACCATCGCTCGGCGACGGGCCGGCTCCCCTCTAAACCCTATCGATGCCCACGGAGGATGCCGTTCTGAAACCCGCCGGGTCTGGCCTCCCCACCTTGCAGGTCCACGGCTGTGGAACCCTTGATAGGGTGGGATGAATCTCCGAGCACGTGGACGATATCCCAGTCTCTACGCCGGCCGTGGTCCCCGCGGTCTTTCTCCCTTCGAGCCCTCGGTACGGCTACCTCGTAGCGAGACTCCGGAACCGACAGATCACGATGGAGGAGGCGACCGAGCTCTTCGGGCTCATGCAGGATTCCCTGGCGACGGCGGCCCAGGCTGTCCGACAGGCGACCCTCCCCCCGCCGCCACGCGGGGGAGGTCGAACGATGGCCCCCCCCCCGCCTGGGGGGACCCCGATCACGATCCCGATGCGGGATGAGGATGTTGCCCTCGGCCTCCTCGCGCTCGGCGCCGGGGCCGGATTGCTCGCCGCGATCCTCAAGCGGAGTGCGGAAGGCCCTCGGGCCCTCGGGCCGAAGTGACGCGCTCTGATGAGGCCGAGCACGAACTTCGTCTTCGCCCATCTGGCTGACGCGCACGTCGGAGCCTGGCCGAGGGAGCCGGCGATCCGTCGAGCCCTTCGCGAAACGCTCCTGCGTACGTTCACGGTCGTCGACGAACGCGACTGTCAGTTCCTCCTCATCTCGGGCGACCTATTCCATACCCCCGTCCCCGACCCCGTCGAGGTCGCCCCCATCGCGGCGGCCCTTCGAAAGCTCGCGGACCGGGGACGCCGGATCTACGTCATCTACGGCTCCCACGACTACGTGGCCCATCGGACCAGCTGGCTCGATGTCCTCGCCGAGTCTGGGCTCTTCCTGCGGGCCGCCCCACCACCGGTCCGCTCGGAGGGGGACCGCTTCACGCTCCCGTTCCTGGTCGACCCGCCGACCGGCTGCCGGATCGCAGGGATCTCCGGTCGCGCCCAAGGGCTCGATCGGGGGTATTTCCTGGCGGTCGACTCGGAATCGTTCCGCGCCGAGCCCGGCTTCAAGATCTTTCAGTTCCACGCGGCGGTGAATGAGTACCTGCCACCCTCGATGCAGGCGCATATTCAGGGGATCTCCAAGGAGGACCTCCCCAGCGGCTGCGACTACTACGCCGGGGGCCACATTCACGTCAGCTACGAAGGGACCGGTCCCAACGGATCGGGCCTCCTCGTCAACCCGGGCGCCGTCTTCGGCACCTCGACCACGGACGTCGAGAACGCGGCACGAGGTCGGACCCACCAGGGCGTCGTCATCGTAACGGTCCAAGATGGGATCCCCCGGGCGGAGTTCGTCGACACCGCTCCGAAGGACCTGCAAGTGTTCGACATCGACGTTACGGGGGAGAGCGCGGCGGCGGCGAAGAAGCGACTCGAAGAGGAGATTGAGCGTCGGGAGGCTCCCGGTGCCCTCCTGTTCCCCCGCGTCCATGGCACCCTCTCAGACGGGTCGGTCGGCATGCTGGGGCTGCGTCGGTCGGGACCCCGAGGAAACGTCGAGGAGGGGGGGGCGATCCATTGGGATGTCACCGGCCTTTCGACGGTGTCGGCGGACGCGCTCGGTCCGCCCGTCACCACCGAGGGCCTGGAGGGTGAGATCCTGGCCCGTCTCGAGCCGGAGTTGCCCCCTTCGCTCGCGCGCTCCGGTTCCCCGAATCGACTCCTCCGCGAGCTCCTGCACGAACTCGGCCGGCTGCCCTCGGAGGGTGAATCGCGCGTTGATTACGAGGTTCAGCGCGTCGAGGCGGCCCGGCGAACGCTGGGACAACGCGTCGCGCCGCCGGAGTAGGCGATGGAGATCCGCGGGATCCGCGTCCGGAACATCCGCAGCTTCGAATCGGCGAACCTCACCCTGGGTCCTGGAACGAGCCTCCTGTGGGGGGACGTCGGTGCGGGCAAGACCTCGCTCTTGCACGCCATCGAGATGGCCCTCTTCGGATTCTCAGAGGTCGATCCGGCCCACCTCATCCGACATCGAGCGAGCACGGCCGAAGTGAGCCTGACGATCGCCGACGACGCCCACGTCTACGTGTTCACTCGCCGCTTCCACCGTCGGATGCGCCGGGGGCGGGACCTCTTCGAGACGGACGAGAAGGGGACGGGACTATCCACGGACGGGGCGATGACCCGGTACCCGGCCACCGAGCTCCGGCAACGGGCGATCGACCTGCTCGGTTTTCCGGACAACCCCAATCCGCGCGCGCACTCCGACCTGTGGCGATGGGCCGTCTATGTTCCGCAGGAGCGAATGCGCCAGATCCTCGAGAGCGACGACAGCGACGCGCGACTCGAAACCGTCCGAAAGGCGCTCGGACTCGAGCGGTATCGAGCTGCCGCCGAGAACGCAAAGCTCGTCGCCCACGACCTCCGGCGGGATTCGGCTCAACAGCTCGAGCAAGCCGAAGCGCTTCGACAGAGCGAGACCGACCTTCTCGAAGGCGAGGAGGCCCTGCGCAGCGCGGAGCGGGCGCGCGCCGACTCAGATCGAGGCGAGGCCGACGGACGTCGCAAGGTCGCTGAGATCTCGGCTCGTCTCGATGCCGCGCAGGCTCGGGCTCGACGCCTCGAAGGTGATCGGCGGGAGCTCCATGAGCTCGAGGCGCGCACGAAGGAGCTCGACCTCACCATGCGGACCCGGGCCGAGCGGCTATCGGTCGCGCTCGCGAAGGAGCACTCGATGGTCAACGAGGTCGGGCGACTCAAGGAGGCCTCGAAGGAGGTGGAGGCGCTGCGCGTTCGGACCGAATTCGCGCGTCGCGCCGTGGCCGAGCTCACCGAGACGGTGGGCCGGGGTCAGGCAAACCTGCGCGAACTCGACGTGGCCGAGGCTCGTCGGCGTGACGCCCAAGCGCGTCGGGTCCAAGACCGGGAATCTCTCGACCGAGCCCTCGCCGAGCGCGCACGGGCCTCGGCGGCACTCGCCCGGTCCGAGGCGGAATCGCCGCGAGATCCCCCCGTAGAGCCCACGACACGCTCCATCGCCGAGGTCGATTCGGCGTGGACCGGGGCGGTCTCCGTGTCGGAGGCCCGAGCGGGGGATCTCCACCGGCTCGAACGGTCGCTCGCCGAAACGGACGACCTAATCGCCCGGGGGATCTGCCCCCAGTGTGGTCAGGCCGTAACGGCATCGGCCTTCCACGTCCACCGGGCCGAAGTGGCCGCCGCCCTGGACGATGCGAGGGAAGAGTACCGCGAGGCGATACGATCCCGCGAGGCGCTCTCCGAAGAGCGCGCGACCCGGGAATCCTACGAACGGGGCCGCCTCGCTTGGGAGGCAGTCGACCAACGCCGTCGGCAGGCGCGCTCCGAAGAGGTCCGGATCCTGGAGGAGATACACCGACGGGAGGCGTCCCTTGCTGCCACGGAGCGTGAGCTCCTCGAGACGGAATCGACGGTCGGCCGATTGACCCCACGGATGGAGGAGCTTCGAGGGGCCCAGGAGCGACTCCGGACGGCCGCCTCCGACCAAGAGCGGCTGTCGTCGGAGCTGACGGGTGCGGATCGATCCCTGCGCGAGCTGGGGTTGCGGACCGAGACCCTCGAATCGCTTCGGCAGGAGATCGTCCAACTGCGAGTCGACACGGAGGTCGACCACGCTCGCGCGAAAGAGTGGTCGCTTCGCCAGCAGGAGCTGTCTCGTTCCCAGGAGGGGGCGGTCGCGGTCGAGCTCGAGCTGACCTCGTGCGCGCGGGAGCTAGAGTCCGCGCGCTTGACGGTCGAGTCCTGGGTGGGTCGGCAGCATCGCGCCGAAAGCGAAAGCGAGTCCGCTCGTCGACGGATCGCGGTCGCGCGGGCACGGGTGCGCGAACGGGAGCGCCTCCGCGACTCCGCCCAGGAGGTCCAGGCCGTCGCCGGATTCCTCACCGGTCCGTTCCGGGATGCCATGCTCGAGCTCGAGCACCGACTCCTCGCGCGCGCCAAGGTCGAGTTCGACCGGAGCTTCGGACGGTACTTCGCGGCGCTCATCGAAGACCCATCGTTCGTGGCCCGGTCCGACCCGCAGTTCAACCCGTCCGTCGAGATCGACGGCGAGCTGACCCCGGCCGAAGCGTTGAGCGGAGGCGAGCGGACCGCGCTCGCCCTCGCTTTCCGGTTGGCCCTCGGGGATGTGGTCCGGTCCCTCGACCGCCTCCATCTCTCGACCCTGATCCTCGACGAGCCCACCGATGGATTCTCTCCGGAGCAGGTCCAACGAATGGGGGAGCTCCTCCGTGAGCTCGGCGTCCCGCAGGTGATCCTGGTCTCGCACGAGGCGGCGTTGAACGGCATCGCGGACCGCGTCGTACGGGTCCGCAAGATCGCGGGTGCGTCGGAACTCGTCGACGAAGGGGGCCCCGCGGCGCCCGCCGACCCGCTCGCTAACTTACAAGAGTGAGCGGAACCGCGACTCCTCCCACGGGGGGAGCTCGGCGACCTTCAGGTTCTCGGACAGGTGTTCGGCGGTCTTCTGACCGATCAGGGGTGCGATCGTGCCGGGCGCCGATCGAGCGAACTGCAGCGCGGATTGAGCCCTCGTCAGCCCATCGACCGTCGGTCCGTCCTCGGCGAGCCGGCCCTGGAGCAGGGGGATGCTCGTGAAGCAACCGAGCTTCGAAGCGACCGCCGCCGCAAACAACGTCTGGCGAGACCCGTCGACCGGCTGGTTCTTGAGGACCGCGGCCTCCGGCATCGCGAGATTGAACGGGAACTGGAGGAACCGAAACCCGTGGTCGGAGCCCCCGACCTCTCGAGCGAGACGGACCACCTCCTCGACCGACAGGTACGACGGACCGGACCGGCTCGACCGGAGGCTGTCCCAGGTCGCCATCCCGTAGGCGACGAGGTGGTCGGAAGCCCGGAACGACTCGTACAGCTCGAACGCCTTCCTCAGCCGCACCAAGAACTCGACCCGGCCCACGACCGGGAGCTGGGCATCGGAGGCGTTGTGGAGATAGAGCAGATCGAGGGTCTCCACCCCTAGGTTCTGCCGGCTGCGCTCAAACTGGTCGGTTAGGAAGGCGACGCTCATCGCGTGACTCCCATCCACGATGTCCGCGGGCCGGAGGTGGCCCTTCCTGACGAGCTCGACGTCCACGTACCGGTCGAGGGGAACCGCGGACTCGGCGTCGGGAGCCAAGTATCCGTTCTTGCTCGCCAAGAACACCTCGTCCCGGGCTACGTCCTCTCGCTCGATCATCCGTCGGACCGACCGGCCGATCGACCGCTCGGCGCGCTGGAACCGGTAGTTCAATGCCGTGTCGATCACGTTCACCCGGCCGGATCGAAGGGAGAGCGAAACGGCCTCCTCCACGCTCGCGTCGGTCGACGGATCGGGATTCCCTAGGTAGGTCCCAAGTCCGATCGAGGAGAGCTCAAGCCCCGCGGCTGTCGAGCGAAAGTGCGTCTCCGGTACGATCCCCTTGGAGCAAACGCGATCGCGAAACCGCCGGGTCCCTTCCGCACTCGCGCGGCCTCCGATCAGGGCCATGCACCCGGCAGAGTCATCGTGCTCAAGAGCATCTCGGCGCGATTCAGACCCCCACGCAGGCCTTCCTCGGATCGACAGCGTGGGATGGGAAGGCCGGGTTCAGAATCCAGATCGTCCTCCTAGTCCGGGAAGACAAGACTGAAAAAGGGGCCGCTCATTTCGGCGAAAGGGGATCGCGAACGCCTCGACGCAAGTACGGCCGCCTCCGCAAGCCGATCCCACCCCTGACGAAAGAACACTGTAGATTCTGTCGCCTCGGCCGGCGCTGCCCGGTGCACACGAAGACGTCTAACACCTGAATCTGAAGGTTTGCCGACAAGGGTTTGTAGCGGTAGAGGTGGTTCAATTAGTGTGCGGACCGCACTTCGACGGGGCATCCTATCGTCCCCCTCCGCCCGCCTGGTATTCCCACCCCGCGCCCGCGGCAGAGCTCATTGCGCCGTCTTTTTCCTGGCCGGCCTTCTCCTCGCTTCCCCATCGATCGGACTGGGGCCGAACGCCCGAGCAAACGAGGGAGCATCCCTCCCCTTGGCCCACCATGCGGACCTCCCTTCCGCCTCGGATCGGCCGGCTTGGGCCCCCGCCGCGATTCCGGCCGCTCCAGCCCTGACGAATGCCTCTCCACCCAAGTGGTTCCCCGGCCCTACTAACGGCCCGCCGCCTCGAGTCGATTCGGGCTATGCTTCGGACCCCTCGACGGGCCTCTCGGTCATCTTCGGCGGGTACCAGAACACCACACCCCCATGCCCGCTCGCCTCATCCTGCACATCGCAGGATACCTGGGTCCTTTCCGGAGGCGTCTGGAGGAATGTCACGCCGGCGAGCCTTACCGCGACCAACTCTCCCTCGGTCCGGTTCGGAGCCGCCCTCTCCTACGACGCTGCGATCAGTCGGTTCGTCCTGTTCGGCGGCGCGGGCGCCACCCCGAGCGGCTTGAACAACCCTGCCCTCGGGGACACCTGGACCTTCGCTCCGTCCAATGACACTTGGACCCAGGTCTGCCAAAGCTGCACGGCGGGAACGGATGCCCCTCCCGCACGATGGGACAGCGGGTTCGCCTACGACCCCGCGGCTCAGGAGACGGTCGTCTTCGGCGGGCTGACGACGTTCTCCGGGACGACCGTTGGCCTGTCGGACACGTGGACCTTTGACGGGACGAATTGGACGGCGCACGCTTCGGGTGCGACCCCCGTCATGCGGTCCTCGCCCGCGATGGCATGGGATGGGCAATCCCAGTCGATCATCATGGTCGGCGGGGTTCCCACGAGTGCCGCGACGGGGCGCACATGGTCGTTCTCCAGCGGAAATTGGACGATGCAGAGCCCGACCACCTCGCCACCCCAAATGGGCGGGGCGGCGGCCGCGACAAACCCCCTTAACGGCTCCCCGATCATCTACGGAGGTTGTGCCTCGAACCCGTGTTCCACGGGCTCGCTCAACCAAACGTGGACCTACTCGAACGGGAACTGGTACCGGCTATTCCCTGCGCTTCGGCCCGCCCCGGTCGGCCGGGATCACGCCGCGCTCTTCGACCTCGGCCCGCTGGGTGCGCTCGGAATGTTCGGCGGCGACGCTCGGGGGGCGCCCTCGAACGACACGTGGTACCTGTACACGGTTCAGGTGGATCAGGTGGAGGCCACCCCAACCACGGTCGACATAGGTCAGTCGGTCACGTTGCACGTGAATGTGACCGGCGGGGCCGGCTACGAGAGCTATCGCTGGATCAATCTTCCCACCGGTTGTGCGTCCCAGAATTTCTCGACGCTCTCCTGCCAGCCGAGCCCGCCGGGTCCGTACCTCCCGAACATTCGCGCCATCGTCACGGACCAGATCGGCCAATCGGTGTACGCGCCGGCCGCCCTAGTCCACTTCAACGCGGACCCCGCCGTGACGCTCTCGGCGAGCCCGATGGCCGGCATCGTGCCCTTGCAGGCCTCGTTCCTAGCGACGGCCTCGGGGGGGACCGGCCCGATCTCGTACCAGTGGCGGTTCGGAGACCAGGGCGTCGGGATCGGCCCCAACCCCTACCACATCTACCTCTCGGCCGGGAACTTTACGGCCACCGTGTGGGCCAACGATTCGCTCGGGTATTCCTCGCACTCGTCGATCGCGGTGAGCGCGATCGCCCTCCTTGGGGTCAATCTCGCGATCTCCCCCGTCAATCTCCAGGTCGGCAACACCTCGGTGATCGCCGTGACGGGGTATGGAGGGATCGGCCCGTATACCTACGCCTTCTCGGGTCTCCCGAACGGCTGCGTCAATCGCAGTTCCAACGTTAGTGCCTGCACCCTCACGCAAGCGGGGTCCTATCCGTTCTCGGTCACGGTGACGGACCATAGCGGCCAGTCGATGCGAAAGGACGCCTCCCTCACCGTGTCGGCGGCCCCCCCGTCGCGGAACACGAACCCCGCGACTTCGTACCTGAACGAGTTCCTGCTGGGTGGGGCCATCGCCGCGGGCGTTCTAGTGGGCCTCTTGATCCTGCTCCTGGTCCGCCGGCGACGCCGCGCTGCCCACCCCAGGCCCACGACGACGGTCCCGGTTCCCGAGCCCCACGAGGTGCCGGCGCTGGGGGGTAGCCTCTACATCCCGCCGCCGGAGCGGTCGGCGAGACGCAAGCCATAGCGGCCGGTCGCTACGCCCCCGTGGAGGGCCGGTCGGTGGGGCCCGAGGCGGGACGGATCGAGCGAGTCGCCCGGGCCGGTGGGGAGCGGGGTCCGAGGAGGATCGGTCCGACCAGGGTTCGGTCGAGGCGATCGGCCGCGTCGGAGAGTCCCGAGAGGATCCGAGGGGCGATCTTTCCCCGCACTTTCGAAAGGGCGGCCTCCCATTCGAATCGAGCCTGCGCCCAGTGGTAGAGCGACTCCGGATAGCTCCCCTCGTACAGGAGGGACTTGCCGCCCTGATTGGCCCGACGCGGTCGGCCACCCACCTTCAGGTATTCCCGGACCGAATCGTAGAAACGGGTCCCGGGGACCGGCACGGCGATCGAGACCGAGTACTCCTCGGGGCTGAACTTGCGGAAGAGGCGCAGGGTTGCGTCGATGTCCTCAACGGTCTCCCCCGGGTATCCGAGCATCAGGAACCAGAACTGTCGGATCCCGTTGTCCCGCAGGCTTTGGGCCGCCCGCTCCACCTGAGCGAGTCGCGTGCCGCGATTCATCAGGTCGAGCATCTTCTGGCTACCGGACTCGACGCCGACGTAGACCCGAGCTAGCCCGAGCGAGCGCATCCGCTTCAGTAGGTCCGGTTTCAGCAGGTCGACCCGGGCGAGGCATTCGAACCCGACGTCAAGCCGAGCCGCCTCCATCCCGTCCAATAACATCTCGAGCCACGCGCGCTGGATTCCGAAGACGTCGTCGCAGAATCGGACGTAGTCAACGCGGTAGCGTTGCTTTAGGAGCAGTAGCTCCCGGAGGACGCGCTCGGGGCTGAGCTGCCGGAACGACCGCCCGAACGTGGGTTTCGAACACCAGGAGCAGTCGAATGGACACCCGCGCGACGTGAGCACGGCCATCCTCCTCTCGCCGGTCCGTCGTTGCCAACGGCCGAGGTACCCCTCCATGTCGATGAGGTCCCAGGCCGGCATGGGAAGGCGATCGAGGGGTCGGAGGAACGGTCGCGGAGGGCCGACGGACCGAGATCCCGGTGGTCCAACGATCAGGCCCGCGGTTCCGGCGAGGGGCCGTCCTTGGACCACCCGCTCGGCCACGTCGACCAGGGTCGCCTCCCCTTCCCCGTTGGCGACGGCCTCGAATCCCCCGTCGAGGTAGACCTCCGGCCGCGTCGCCGCGTCCGGACCTCCCGCGATCGGCACGGCGCCCTGCTCTCTCACCAGACCCGCGATCTCGATGGAGCGCTCGTGGGTCAGCGACTTCGTGTGCACGCCGACGACGTGGGGGCGGAACGATCGAACGCGGCGTTCGACGGGTCGAACCCCGCGCTCGAAGGTGAGGTCGACGACCTCGACCCGCTGGCCCGCCTCCCTCAGGTACGCGGCGAGGGAGAGGATCCCGAGGGAGGGGTAGAGCTCGACGAACTTCCGTTCCATCGGGTCGTCCCGCGCCACGTACGGGTCGACGAGGAGCACCCTCGGGACGTCGGCGGTCGACGAGGGGGGAGGGGTCGCGCTGGCCCGGGATCGCCTATCCTCGGCGACCACGGGCCCGCCCCCCCGAGATCGCCCCTACGGGACAGTACGGAATGCAATAGCCGCACTCGGAGCAGTGCGGCAGGACCTCGAGGCGGGTCGGGGTCAGGTCGAGCGCGTTCGGAGGGCAGACACCCGTGCAGAGCCCGCAGAGAACGCAGGTGTCCGCATCGACGTCGATCACGTCGACGTTGTCCCCCCGGTCAGGGACGGCGCGGACGTGTCGGTGCCCGCCGAACCGGAGTGGAGGGCGCGGCCGAACGCGGCGTATCCGGTCAACGCGCACTTGATGCGGACCGGCGACAACGGGATGCCGACCATCGTCAGGACGTCGTCCTGCGTGATCGCGCGAGCTTCCTCGAGCGTTTTCCCGGCGAGCTTTTGCGTCAGCATCGACGCGCTGGCGATGCTGATCGCGCAGCCGTCGCCGTGGAATCGGATCGACGCGATCGCCTTGTGCTCCGGATCGAGCTTCAGGTCGAACGTCAGGTGATCGCCGCAGTTTGGATTGCTCTCCTCTCCGGAGAGGTCCGGCTCGTCCATGGGACCGAAATTCTTGGGGGCCTTGTAGTGCTGGAGGATGATCTCCTGATACATGTCGTAGGCCACGGTGAACCTCGTCCCGTTCGGGCGACCCGGAAGAGCGGTTCCTCGCTTATAAGGAGCGCGCGGCCCGCCACCCCGAGTTCCACCTTCGGGGGACGCAGTCGACCTGATGGCGCGCTCGATCCTCCTCGATCCCCACACAGGGAACGCCGCTCGCGGAGACGCTCGGCCCCATCCGTCACGCCTTCGCGGTGGGCGGCTTGGACAGCCCGACGGTGCGGCCGTGACGGGTGCGTTCCGGCAACAGCTAATATGGCGAGGTTGGTGAGCGACCCCGATGGCAACGGCGGCCCAGCACCTAGACTGGATCACGTCGGACTCGGTCCAGTCCCTATCGGAGAGCTTGGGTGACTCGCCGTCGATGTCGGCCCTGCGCCTTCGGGCCCTCAAGGCGTTCCAGGAACTCCCGCTCGAGCCGAATCCGCTCTATCGGAAGTACGGATACTTCGCCGGCGTACAGCTCTCCGGACTCGACGCCATCAGCCCGGGTCCCCCCGTCAGCGCCCCGCCGCCGATCCCGGGGTCCATCCGGGTGGTGCACGACGCGAGCGGGACCCGTTTGGAGGTCCCACCCAACCTGCGGGAGGCCGGGATCCGTGCCACCACTCTTTTGGAATCTGTCGGTGCGGGCTCCCACCGGGACTGGGGTCCTTCCTCCGAGTCCGAACTTCCGAAGGATCGGCTCTCCGCCCTTGCCATGGCGACCCAGAACCGCGGGTATCGGCTCGAGGTGCCGGATCGATTTGCGATGCCGGTTCGTATCCAGGACATCACGGTCCTTTCCCAGCCTCGCGAAGCGCTCTCGGTCCGCCGGGAGATCCGGGTGGGGCGGCTCGGTCACGCGCTCGTGAGCGAGGAGGTGTATTCGACCCCGGAGGCGTCCGGAAGTCGACAGCGGCTCTATGCGTCGACGTTCGACCTCGAGGTGGCCGAGGAGGCCCGCGTCGCGATGGTGACGGTCCACGCCCCGGACCTTCAGGCGGTGTCGGTGTTCCAGCGCAGGGCGGAGATCGGCTCGATGTCCCGAATGGCGTGGGTCTGGGCTGGGTTCGGAGGATTTCGGACCAAGCTACGCAATCGGTCGTTCCTATCGGGGAACGGGTCGAACCTGACCGACCTGCAGACGTTCTTCGGCGCCGGGGACCAGGCCTACGATTCCTCCGTCGACATGACGCACGTGGGCACCGACACCCACGGCCAATCCATCAGCCGGGGGGTGTTCCGTGACCAGTCGAGGGGGATGAGCCGGGGCCTCGTGCGCATCGAGAAGGATGCCCGCAAGACCCTGAGCTTTCTTTCGGAGCACGCGATGCTCCTGTCCCGCGGGGCCCGCTCGGACACGATCCCGATCCTGGAGATCCTCTGCCGGGATGTCAAGGCCACCCACTCCTCCTCCGTGGCGCCCGTCGACCCAGAGCGGGTGTTCTACCTGGAATCCCGGGGGATCGCCGAGAGCGAGGCGATCAGGATGATCGCCGAGGGGTTCCTATCGCACGTCCTCGAACGCTCCCCGATCGGAGGACTCCGGGAGCTCGCGTACCCGTTCCTGTCGGCCCGGTGGGAAGGCCGCCCGATCGAGTGGCGGGACGGCGCCTACCCCATCCTGCCGTTGATCGAGCTGACCGGTTCGGAAACGGAGCCCGACTGGCGCTTCGACGCGAAGCTTCGCTGACCCGAGGAGCTCGGAGATGCCCCTCGTCGCCGACGCATCGGGTTGGGACCGGGACCGCTTGGTCGAGTTGATCCGTTCCCAGCGGGAGGGTTTGATCGAGATCCTCCGTCGGATTCGGGAGACGGAGCCGGTCTGGCGCGATCCGATGAGCCTCCGGACCGCGCGGGACCTTCTGACGGACGTCGGGGCGCTCAGCGAGAGCGCCCTCGCTGCCCCGACCGCAGAGCTCTCCCGGCTCGTCGAGGTGGCGAACGTTCAGTACGACGCGATCCTCGCTGGCGTCGACCTACTGAAGTCTCACTCGAACGTTCCGATGGTCCCCAGACCCAGTCCCTGACCGGCCTCGATCGGCGGCCCGTCCGCTGCCTATCCGACGGCGCCGGTCATCTCGAGCTGGATCAATCGATTGAGCTCGAGCGCGTAGTCGACTGGGAGCTCCTTCGCGAACTCCGCGAGGAACCCCATGAGGATCAGGTGGATCGCGTCGGATTCGTTGAGCCCGCGGCTCATCAGGTAGAAGATCTGCTCCTCGCCGATCTTGCCGACGACGGCTTCGTGGGTGACGGTGGCGTCCTCCTCGTGGATCTCGTTGTACGGGTAGGTGTCCGAGCGGCTCAGGTCGTCGGGGAGCAGCGCATCGCAGCGGACCGCCGCTTTGACCCCGGTCGCGCCCTTGGCGATGTGAAGGAGCCCCCGGTAGCTCGTCTGGCCCCCCCGGATGGCGATCGACTTCGCGACGATCTTGCTCGACGTATCGGGCGCCGAGTGGACGGCCTTCGCCCCGCTGTCGATGATCTGTCCAGCCGATGCGAAGGCGACCGACAGGATGTCGGCGCGCGCGCCGCGCCCCTTCAGGTAGACCGAGGGATACTTCATCGTCACACGACTGCCCATGTTGCCGTCGACCCACTCCACGAGCGCGTTCTCGTACGCGACGGCGCGCTTGGTGACGAGGTTGTAGACGTTCTTCGACCAGTTCTGGACGGTCGTGTAGCGAACCTTTGCGTACGGCTCCGCCACGACCTCAACGACGGCCGCGTGCAAGGAGTTCGTGGAGTAGATCGGTGCGGTGCACCCTTCTACATAGTGGACCTTCGAACCCTTGTCGGCGATGATGAGCGTCCGCTCGAATTGACCAACGTTCTTCGCATTGATCCGGAAGTACGCCTGGAGCGGAACCCCGGCGTCGACCCCCGGGGGAACGTAGACGAAGCTCCCCCCCGACCAGACCGCGCTGTTCAGCGCAGAGAACTTGTTGTCGTTGTACGGAATGATCTTCCCGAAGTACTTTTCGACCAGCTCGGGGTACTTCTGTACCGCCGTGTCGGTATCGGTGAAGATCACGCCCTTCTTCTCCAGGTCCTCGCGGATCTTGTGGTAGACGGTCCCGCTATCGTACTGGGCGCCCACGCCCCCGAAATAGTCCCGCTCAGCCTTGGGGATCCCGAGCTTCTCGAAGGTGTTGCGGATGTCAGCGGGCAGGTCCTCCCACTTGCGCTTGGTCTCGCCTTCGTTGAGTGGGTTCGCGTAGTAGGTGTAGGCGTCGAAGTCGATCTCGTCGAGGGATGGGCCCCAGTCGGGCATCGGCCGCTCTAGGAAGTGCTCGTAGGCCCGGAGTCGGTACTCGAGCATCCACGCCGGTTCGTTCTTCAGTTTCGAGATCTGCTCGACAATGGGCCGGCTCAGGCCCCGAAGCGTACGGAACTTGTACGTCTCCGGGTCCTTGAAGTCGTAGCGAGTGTAGTCGAGCGGTACGACCTCGGAAATGGACGGTGCCACGAGCTCCTCGGTAATTCCATCACAAGATGGTATTTAAATGGTGGGTAGCGCCCGCGGCGACAGGCCCGCCTCTACCCTGAACCGTGAGCCTGTCTAGCGCGCTTGTCGGCCCGCCGGCGACAGGTCCGGTAGGGGGGCCTTGGCAGACACTCGTTCATGCCCTCGGAACACTCGAACCACCTCTCCGAGGGCATCGAACAGACGGTCGATGTCGTCGGGGGAGTTGTACACGTACGGGCTCGCTCGAGAGAGCGCGGCCACCCCGAGCCGCTCCATGAGCGGCTGGGCGCAGTGGTGACCGCTTCGGATCGCGACGCCGTGAGCGTCGAGGATGCTCGAGATGTCGTGCGCGTGCACCCCTTCCAGCGAGAACGAGATCACCGCCTCCCGATTCGTGATCTCCTTGGGCCCGACGATGGTCACGCGCCCATCGAACCCTTCGGAGACGCGCTTCGCGGCGCGCCGTTGCATCGACTGCTCATGGGCGGCGATCTCATCCCAGCCGATCCGCTCGAGATACTCCGCCGCCACGCCCAGCCCGACGGCTCCGGAAATGTTCGGGGTGCCGGCTTCGAACCGAGCGGGCGGCTCTCGGAAGGCGACCCGGTCCTGATGGACCTCCCGGATCATTTCCCCGCCGCCCATGGCGGGTGGCATCCCCTCCAACAGGTCCCGGCGACCCCAGAGCACTCCGATTCCGGTAGGACCGAGCATCTTGTGGCCGGAGAAGGCGATCAGGTCGACCCCGAGCTCCCGAACGTCCACGGCCCGGTGGGGGACGGACTGGGCCGCATCCAGGAGGACGAGGGCGCCGGCGGCGTGGGCCTGGTCGGCGATCGCACGCACCGGGTTCACGGTACCGAGGACGTTCGACACGTGAGTGAGGGTCACGAGCTTCGTCGAGGGCGTGAGGAGCCGGTCGTAGTCGGCGCGGACCAGTTCGCCGTTGTCGTCGATGTCGACGAAGTCGAGCTCGGGCCCGCCCCGGCTGCGAAGGATCTGCCAGGGGACGATATTGGAGTGGTGTTCCATCACCGTGGTGAGCACTCGAGTACCGCGCTTGAGGACCGTTTGGCTGAGGCTCGTGCTCACGAGGTTGATCGCCTCGGTCGTTCCCCGCACGAAGACGATCTCGGACGGGTCCTCGGCGTGGACGAATTTCGCGAGTCGACCTCGTGCCGATTCGTACGCCTCGGTCGCCTCCTCGGAAAGCTGGTAGGTCCCGCGGTGGACGTTCGCGTTCAGACGACCGTAGAAGTCCGCGACCGCATCGATGACGACCCGGGGCTTCTGGCTCGTCGCGGCAGAATCCAGGTAGACGAAGGGCCTTCCGTGGAAGGTCCGGTCCAAGATCGGGAAATCGGTACGGACCTTCGCCCAGTCCATCGGAGGATCTCCGCTTCCTTAGGTTGGGCTCTGGACGCCGATGCGGACCCAGTCGTAGCCCTTCGCCTCCAGCTCCTCGGCGAGCTCCTTGCCGCCGGAGAGCACCACCGTACCGTCGACCATCACGTGGACTCGGTCCGGTTTCAGGTACTTCAAGATCCGCTGGTAATGGGTGATCACCAGGATCCCCGCGTCGGGTCGGTGCAGCTTGGCAACGGTCTCCCCGACGGACTTCACTGCGTCGATATCGAGACCGGAGTCCGGCTCATCGAGGATGGCAAACGTGGGGGAGAGGGTGGCCATCTGGAGCACCTCGACCCGCTTCTTTTCGCCGCCAGAGAACCCTTCGTTGAGCGAGCGCTTCAACAGGGCCGGGTCCATCCCGAGAAAGCCGAGGTGGGTGTCTAGGTCTTTTCCGAACTGGTCGGAGTTCGCGTTCTCCGGGGTGTGGCGTTGCATGTAGGCGGTCCACAGGAACTTCGAAAGCGAAAGGCCCGACACCTCCTGGGGGTATTGGAAACCGAGGAAGAGACCGGCGCGGGAGCGCAGGTCGACCGTCATGGCGAGCAGGTTCTGTCCGTCGAGGGTGGCCCGACCCTGGGTGACCTTGTACTTGGGATGTCCCATGAGGGCGTTCGCGAGCGTGCTCTTCCCCGACCCGTTCGGCCCCATCAGGGCGGTTAACTCGCCGCTGTTGAGGGTGAGGTTGACGCCCTTGAGGATCTGCTTTCCGGCGACCTCCACATGCAGGTCTTCGACGACAAGCTGGTGCAACGGGGTCGAGGACATCGGGAAACCTCGGGCCGCTCAGCCGACACCTTGATTTAAATATTTCGTTGTGTGTTAATTCCCCCGTCGCCCGAGGGCCAGAGCGAGCGGAGAAACGACCGATGGCGGTGCCAGACGTGCAAGGGGTCGCGGGGACCCGCGGGCGGATCATCGAAGAGCTCGCCGTTTCCCCGAAGACCGCCCGGGACCTTTCTAAGAGCCTCGGAATTCAGGAGAGTGCTGCGCGCGGCCACCTTGAGCGCTTGGAGTCGCGGGGGCTGGTCGTACCCACCTTTCGAAGGGAGGGCGTGGGCCGGCCCAGGAAGCGCTACCTTCTCACCCCGCAGGGCCAGGAGCTGTTTCCGCGCCGGTATGAACTGCTCCTCGACTCCGTCATGGAGGAGCTGCTCACCCGGGAAGGGGAAGCGTACGTCTCCCGCCTTTTCGCAGAGGCGGCGCGGTCGATGGCAAAGCACATCGCGAAGGAACTCCCGGCGGGCCGGTCGATCCACGAGCGGGCGTCGGCGCTCGCCGCCTCCCTGAACAATCTCGGATTCCGGTGCACGGTCGAGGAACAGGCAGACGGCGTGCTGAAGATCGTAAGGTCGAACTGCGTGTTCCGACATAGTGCCCTATCGCATGCGTACCTGCTGTGCGATGTCTTCGACAAACGCCTCACCGAGGAGCTGCTCGGACAGGTCGGGCTCGACCTGAAGGACTCGATCGCTCGGGGGGGCATGCATTGCACGCACCTGATTCAGCTGACCTGAGCTGACGCCTCGGGAGCCGTGGATCCCCTCTCGGTCGGCTCGGTCAATTGGATGTCGCGCCTCCCTACTCCGGTCCATCAACCCTTTGTGCCGACGCCCTCTCTTCGGAGGGCTTCGGCCATGCCGGTTTCGGAGATACAAGTGCCCAGCCCGCTTCGAGCGGTGACGAAGGGGGCGAGTTCCGTCAAGGCTCTTGGCGGGACCGTTGGACTCGCCCTTCGGGACTTCGCCCGCTCGGACGGCTCGGTGAACGCCTTCCTCTTCAACCCTGAGGGCCGCCTCCGTCGATCGGTGGCCGTGTTCTTGAACGGCGTCGACGTTCGAAACCTCGATGGCGAGGAGACCGTGGTCCGGGAGGGCGATATCCTCTCGATCGTGCCGGCCCTTGCAGGAGGATAAGTGTCCGGACGAAAGCAACGCGCGGCCCCCCGGACCCCTCGCTCGGGCCCACTTCCGGCCGAGACCCTACCGGGGCTGTCCGAGTCGGAACTGAGACGGTACAGCCGCCATCTCCTCCTGCCCGAAGTCGGGGCGGAGGGTCAACGCCGTTTGAAGCACGGGAAGGCGCTCATCGTAGGCGCCGGCGGGCTCGGTTCGCCCTCGTCCCTGTATCTGGCGGCAGCGGGGGTCGGTGTGGTCGGCCTCGTCGATTTCGACCGGGTCGCGGAGTCGAACCTCCAGCGCCAGGTGCTCTACGGAACCTCCGACGTAGGGCGACCGAAGCTGGAGGCCGCCGAGGACCGTCTGAAGGACCTCAATCCGGGAGTTCGGGTGGTCCGACATGACGCCGAGCTCACTGCGACGAACGCGCTCGACATCGTCGCCCAGTACGACGTCGTGCTGGATGGGACGGACAACTATCCGGCCCGGTACCTGGTCAACGACGCGTGCGTCGTGCTCGGAAAGCCCGATGTCTTCGGGTCGGTCTATCGGTTCGAGGGCCAGGTCAGCGTCTTCCATGCCCCTCAGGGACCGTGCTATCGATGTCTATTCCCGGAACCCCCCCCTCCCGAGGCGGCGCCGTCGTGCGCCGAGGCCGGCGTGCTGGGGGTCCTGCCCGGCCTGGTCGGCATGATCCAGGCGACCGAAGCGGTCAAGATCTTGCTCGGGAAGGGGACCCCCCTCGTCGGACGGCTCCTGCTCATCGATTCCCTGGAGATGCGCTTCAAGGAACTGACGATAGAACGGGACAAGAGCTGCCTCCGATGCTCGCGAAGACATCGACAGGACCCGATCGAGGTCGTCGCCGCGGCCTGCGATCCCGCTGATTCGGCCTCCCCCCTCCTCACCGAGATCACGGCCGTGGAGTTGCACCGAGAACTCGCGGGCCCTTCCCCTCCCCTGCTCGTAGACGTACGGGACCCGGCCGAGTTCGCGATCAACCGGCTGCCTGGGGCCGTACTGATCCCGCTGCGGGACCTGGGGGAACGTTCCGGCGAGCTACGAGATGCGACCTCGGTGGTCGTCTACTGCAAGATGGGGGGTCGATCCGCACGCGCGACGCGCCTGCTCCTCGACCTTGGGTTCCGGCGCGTCCGAACCCTGCGGGGGGGCCTCGAGGAATGGGCCGAGCGGGTCGACCCGTCGATCCCGCGCTACTGAGCGGGTCCGGACGAATCTCCCGCTGACCGAGCGCCCTCCGGAACCCCCGGGCCGAGCTCGACGCCGGGAAAGTAGGACCGCGCCCGCCGCGAGAGTTCGAGCGCGAACGCCGGCGGATCGCGGGGGGAGACGAACAGGGGCACGTCCCCCGCGTACACCATCACACCGGAGGATCGGGTGTGGATCGAATCGAAGGAACCGACGACTGGACTCCACATGCGTCCCCGCCACCCCCACCCGCCGAAGAAGCCGGTGGCTGAAAGGTCGCGCAAGTTCGCGTACTCGATCCGTCGGACGTCCTCAAGAAGGACGGCCCGCGAACCGAATAGCCGGCGTGCCCGCAGTCGCTCCGAATCCATCGAATAGGTCGTCGAGGCATAGCGGAGGAAGAAGAGGATCACGATCAGGTCGAGGACCAGGACCGGACTGGGGAGGGCCGACACGCTCGTCGGACGTCCTAGGATGACCAGGACCACGATGATGATGGCATAGAGAACGATGACCTCGACGGGGAGCGGGGCGTGGGAGCTCCATCGACCCTCCGGGTCGGTGTTCGACGAAGGGGCCGTAGAATGCGAGGCGCTCACGGCCCGTCACCCTCCGAATTCGGCCTCTGAGCCTGTCGGAGCGCTGCGACCGGCGTTGAGGGGCCGGAGCGCGCCGGCGGCCGCTCGTCGTGCGTGGAAGCGCTCTGAGGGAGGTGCGCATCCCTTCCCCGGGAATGGGGCCGCGCATCGGAGTCCTTGTGGGAGGTCCTCAACCGGCGGCCTCGTAGTAGTACTCGCCCTTCGCGCGTTGTTCCCGGTCGAGGACCGACCCCTCGCGATTGATGCGGGGTCGCAGCGTCTCCGCGTCTCGCCGGAAGGTGACCTCGACCTCCCGGAGCAGGCGGTTCATGCCCTCCCGCATCGCGAAGGGGCCGGCCCCGGCGCCCACGGCATGGTCGCCGCCGGGATGGCCGAACACCATGAGCGCGTCGCTCGCGAGGTCGAGGAAATAGACGTCGTGGTCGACCACGAGGGCGGTCGCCGCTTGGCGTTCGATCTGCCGGCGGATCAGCTTCGCGACGGCCATGCGCTCATCCGCGTCGAGGTAGGCCGAGGGCTCGTCCAGCAGATAGAGCGTCGCAGGGTGCGCGAGGGCCAACGCTACGGCGGCGCGCTGCAGTTCCCCGCCCGAGAGGTCCGTGAGCGCCACGTCGAGCAGTCCATCGAGACGCAACCCGGGGACGAGGTCGCGCTCGAAGAGCGAAGCGTCGAAGGTCGGGTCGGCACGGAGCACTTCCAGCCGCTCGCGAAGGCTGGCCGAGCTCGTGGCTTTCAGATACTGGGGCTTGTAGCTGACCTTCACGCCGGCCGGTGTAGCGCCCTCGGTCGGGGGCTCGACCCCGGCGAGCATTTTCACGAACGTCGTCTTGCCGGTCGCGTTGGGGCCGACGATCCCGACCGTCTCACCCTTCGATAGCTCGCCCGGCTCGACGGTGAGATGGAAGCCCTCGTAGCGCTTCGAGAGCGCGCCGAACGTGACCAGGGGACTTCCTCGATGGGAGAGTTTGGGCGGATGCGCAACGAATTGGACCGGTTCCGTGCGGAATCGGACGTTCTCGTCCTTCAGATATCCCGTGAGGTAGGTGTTGATGGCCGTCCGCATCGGGAGCGGGTGGGAGATCACCCCGAACGCGGCCTCCTCCCCGTACACGAGGTGGGCGGTGTCGGCGAGGTAGTCGAGGAGGGCGAGATCGTGCTCGACCACCACGACGCTCTTCGATTCGCCCAACCGTCGCAACAGTCGGGCGATCGCAAGCCGGTGTACGATGTCGAGGTAACTCGACGGTTCGTCGAACAGGTAGAGGTCCGCCGGCGTCGACAGCGTCCGAGCGATGGAGACGAGTTGGAGCTCCCCACCCGAGAGCTCGGCGAGGCGACGGTCCGCCTTCGTTTCGAGACCGACTTCCGTGAGGATCGGTCGGGGATCGGCCCCCGACGCCCCGACGTATTCCGTCGCCGTCACGGGTTCTTCCGATATCCAGTCGACGTACTGTGGCTTGGAGGCAACGCTGAGCTGGCCTCGCTCGATCCGGCGGAAGTGGTCGTGGAGCTGGGTTCCCCGGTACCTCTCGAGGACCGCGGCCCACTGGCCGGGCGCCTCGAAGTGACCAAGATTGGGTACCTCGGTCCCGGCGAGGACCCGGAGGGCGGTCGACTTTCCGGTCCCATTCGGTCCGAGGAGTCCGGTGATGCCGGTCCTCGGGGGGAGCGGCAGACGATAGAGTCGGAATCCATTGTAGCCGTACCGGTGAACGATCTCCGTTTCGTCCGCCTCCGGCGTGTTCAGGATCTTGATCGCATCGAACGGGCACTTGTGGACGCAGATGCCGCAACCGATGCACAGCGTCTCGGAGATGATGGGTTTCCCGTTCGGGCCTTCGACGATGCACTCTTGACCCATGCGGACCGGGGGGCAGTAGGCCTGGCACTCCCATTGGCACTCCTTCGGATGGCAGCGGTCCGAGAGCAGGATGGCGATCCGGGCCATCGGGCTAGGCCCCGCGCGTGTCCGAGACGATCCGTCCGTCGGCCATGGTCAGGTGTCGCCGCGCGTGCGAGGCGACCTTGGGATTGTGCGTCACGATCAAGAGGGAAGCCCCGGCGGCGGCCTGGGCGTCAACGAGCAGGCGGAGGACCTGATCGGCGTTGACGCTATCCAACTCTCCGGTGGGTTCGTCGGCCAGCAAGAGGCCCGGCCGGTTGGCGAGGGCCCGTGCGATCGCGACCCGTTGTTCCTCCCCACCCGAGAGCTGGTGCGGATAGGAACGGCGTCGCTCGGCGAGGCCGACCTGGGCGAGGAGCTGATCGGCCCGCTGCCTCCGGTCCGCAGCGGGCGTCCGAAGGGCGCGCATCGGTAGTTCCACGTTCTCCTCGGCCGTCAACGTCGGCAGGAGATAGAACCGTTGAAAGATGAACCCGACCCCCGTCAGGCGCAAGCGGGAACGCTCCCGCTCGGTCCGGGCCCCGACCGGTCGCTGGTCCCATCGGACCTCCCCGCTCGTCGGGGTATCGATGAGGCCGAGCAGGTTGAGCAGCGTGGTCTTGCCGCACCCCGACGGGCCCTCGACCGACAGGAAATCGCCCGGGTCGATGGACAGGTCGACCCCATCGAGGGCCCGGACGGGAAGTCCTCCGGCGCTCTCGTAGTGCTTGGTGACGTGGTCGAGGGAAACCCGTGGGACGGCTCCCTCGCTCATCGTAGCGCCTCCGGGATCGACAGGCGCAGGGCCGCGCGAGTGGCCGCCAGGCTCGCGAGCAACGAGAAGAGCAGGACCGCGCCCACGAGCTCAGAGAGAACGATCGGATCGAAGATCGCGAGGGCGACCGCTTCCTGGACCGTCGGACTGCCATAGCGGGCGAGCACCGCGACGATCGCCCAGCCGCCGACCACGCCTCCCGCCGACCCCGCGCCGGAAAGCTGGAGAGCGCTTCGGGTCCAGCGGAGAGCGACCTGCCGACCCGGGACGCCCAGCGCTCTCTGAACGCCGATCGTCCGACGTTCCGTCTCCACCTTCCGAACCAAAACGATCGACAGGAAGACGAGCCCGATCGTCAGACCCACCGACGAGAGGCCGATGTAAAACCCGTCGAGGACCGCAGACGCCTGCTCGAGCTGCTGGGCTTGGGTGGACAGCGTGCTCACGCCGTAGTACGGGACCAATCCCTGGACCTCCGATGCCACCTCGGCCACGGTCGAAGGCTGGGCGGCCCCCGCACCGGCGAGAGAGACCTGGACGGTATCCGCCGCGTCGACCACGCTGCCAGCCGTCCCGTTCGAACGGGCGAAGCCGGTGAGGACTTGCAGGTCGGAAAGGGGGAGGACGATCGCATAGGCGGCCGTGGTCCCGAGGGTCGACGGGCTGCCTACCTCGGCCGTGACGGTGAAGGCAACGGCGGTCGAACGGTTCGCGGTGGCGCTCAACTCGACGGTCGAACCGACCGAGGCGCCGATCGATTCCGCGAATGGCGTGGAGAGAAGGAGTTCGTTCGTGGCGGGTCCGTGATACGTGCCGTTGGCGAAGTGGAGGAGATCGCCGGGGTCCCCGAGCGGGAGGGGGGAGGGAAACAACGGCCGGAGGCTCGGGCTCTCGGTTGCCTGGAACGCCGAGGGGATCACGCCTTCCGCGAGGGTGGGGACCGGTCCGTGGGACCCGTGGAAGGCATCGACCGGCGAGCTCAGAATCGGAGAGGCCGACCCGACCCCGGGAAGGCCGTCGATGCGTTGGCTCAGGTTGTGCGCGCTGGAGATGCCGTGGAGACCTGGAGCTGACACGGTCACCTCGTACCCAGCGTTCTCGAGGTCGTGGACCTCGTGTTGAGAGACCCCTCCTCCCACGGAGAGCAGGACGACGGGGAGCGCGACCGCAGCGGCGATGGCGGCGGTGGCGAAGGCGCTCTGCCAGCCGCGATGGGTCAGCGCGACCCTCCGCGTCACGGCGCCCTCAGTTCTGGCGCGATGGGGAGGGTCAAGGCCCGGGCCGCTGGGACGACCGCCGCCCCGACCCCGATCGCACCGACCTCGAGGAAGGCGCTCGCGGCCACAGTGGCGTCGAATTGGATGAAGCTGAACCCGTTCGGTAGGCCCGCGACGAGGTGGACCAGGAGTGCGTCGAGGCCGTAGCCGATCGCAAGCCCCAGCGGGGCTCCGACCACCAGCCCGAGGAGCGAAAGCCAGAGCGACTCCTCGAACACGTACCCCACGATGGTGGCCCGACGGAATCCGATCGCCCTCAGAAGGGCGATCTCCTGGGATCGATCGTCGACCGACATGAGGAGTACGGTGCTCGTGAAGAGCGCCGCGATGACGACCCCGATCGCTCCGACGAGAGTCCCGAACGTTCGATAGACATTAACGAGGCTATCAACGGCCCCCAGGATGTTTCCGAGCGTGAGCACGTTCAGGGCAGGGAACGCCGTTCGGAGCACCCCCTGGTCGTGCGAGGGATCAGTCGGGTCGGTGAGGTGAACGAGGACGAGGGAAGCGTAGTCGCCCTGGACGGCGGCGCCACCGTCGACGGTCTGGAGCTCGGATAGGTAGAAGAATCCGAGCAGGGCGGACGGGATCAGCCAGAACGGGCCGGACAGGCCGACGATCCGGAACGCGGTGGCGTTCTCGTACCAGCCGTGAACTCCGGCGGCGGCCGGGACCGACCGGGGGCTGACCCAGACGGTCGACCCCGGCCCGACGTGGAGCACGGCAGCGAGGCTCTGGTCGAGCACGGTCTCATCGCCCGTCGGCCCGCGGTAGCTGCCGTTGTCGTAGTGGGGGTCGCCGGATCGCGAGAACCCCGTGCCCACGAGCAAGGCCGGAGTATCCAGACCCGCGTTGTCCGACGGGATCCAACCCACCGCCCCGGCCCCCGTCGGCCCCCACGAGGGCGGGATGCTCGCTCCCCCCGCGGACGCGTTCGAGGCAGCGAACAGGGAGGCGTTCCCGAATACGAGGTCGTTGACCAGCCACGGACTGGCGCTCGCTACGTTCGAGTCGGCTCGAGTGAATTCAGCCGGGGCACGGTGCGCCTGAGGGACTGGGGGGAACGTTCCGGAGGTTAGACTCGTGTTGGCGCTGGTAGCGAGCAGGTCCACGCCGCTCGCGACCGCGAGTCTCGAGGCGCTACCCTCGATCCCAGCCGAGAGGGCGAGGAGCGCGATGACGAGTGCTGTCGCAAGCCCGATCCCGATCGCCGCGAGCGCGGTCCGACGAGGCCGGCGTCGAAGACCGTCCAAGGCGTAGCGCATCGTTGACCTCGCAGGGCCGGACTACGTCGACGCGTTGGAGGAACGGAGTTCGCCCACCGTGGTTTCGTGGTCAGCCACGACGTCGTACTTGTGGATGGACTCCTCGCTTACCGTGCGCACCCGCACGACCGAATCGCCCGAAAGCATCGGGAATCGCTGGGGCACGGAAGCGAGGAGGTCCCGGAGTACGTCCTCAACGAACTTGGGGTGACGGTGGGCGTCCAGAACGAGGCGCGCTTCATCCCCCCGCTTGAGGATGGCGTAGGTCGGCGAGGACTGCGCGGCCTCGATCGCGTCAATGATCCGGTCGGCCTCTACCTCGACGTCGTCGGTCACCTCGAAGGTGAGGGAGGTCCGGTTGCGCTGGTTGTGAGTCACGATCGGCAGTTCCTTCAGCTCCGCCGCGCCGAGCGCGGGAAACTCCTGGACCAGCCGATCGCGGGCCGTCTCCATGGCGCATGGGCAGGCCGTCATGCCGACCGCCTCGGCCCCGATCAACCGGCGGACCGTGATGTTGGACCCTTCCCGGTGCGCCCGCCCTTCGGCGAGTAACGTGAAGTTCTCGAGGCTCTCACGGCCAGGGGCGATCCCCCTCGAGAGGAAGTACTCGGCCGTCCCCCGGACCTCGGACCGCGTGGCGTAGGGGTGGCGGACCAGGAGCTCCCGAGCGATCGAGGCGCAGACGCTCTCCAGACTCGGAACGGGCCGGGCCTCAGGCCAATCGATCTGGTCGGCCAGAAGCTCGGCGTTCCGGGAGAGGTCGGAGCCCTTGCGATCCGAAGGCAGATCGACCGCGAGGGAGAAGGCGGTCGTCAGCGTAATGACCCGCCCTGATCGCTCAACGAGGAGGGGCTTGCGGACCCCCTCGATCCCGACCCGATGCAGACCAAGTCGTGGGTGACGGGGGACCATCGCATGAACGTCCTTCACGAGGCTCTTCCACCGGCCCCGACATAAATCGACTGCGAGCGTGCCGGGGCCCCACTCGCCGCCGGGATTGCTCCCCGTGGCGCTTATACGCGACCGAGGCGGTTGTCCAAAGGATGAACGGTGCCGATTCCGGCGAGGTCAAGGTCGCGGCGGCCGATGCGACGGTTCCGAAGCCCGCCACCGCGGGGTTGACGGGTGGGGTGTACGCGGACCGCGAGCAGGCGGTCCTGGAGAACCTGAAGAAGATCTACGACCCCGAGATCCCGATGAACATCGTGGACCTGGGCCTGATCTACGGCTTCGACTGGTCCGGCGACGACGTTACGTTGCACATGACCCTGACCGCCCCCGGTTGCCCGGTCGCCGGTATCCTCGCCGAGGAGGTCAAGGGGGCCATCGAGAAGGTCGAGCACATCCATGCGGCGACCGTGGACATGGTCTGGGAACCCCCCTGGACTCCCGAGCGGATGAGCGACTTCGCCAAACGTCAGTTCGGTTACCTATAGGCCCTCCGGCCTCCCTACGCTCGGGCCCGGGGCCCGCGAGGCCGTGACGGCGTCGGGCCGTCGTCATTATCCGTCGCACGGTCTCCGCTCACGCCGAGGCCACGATGGACCAGTACACCCAGGATCTGAAGACCGAGCGGGAGATGAAGGACCGCTTCATGGCCCACCACACCGAGTCCCCTTTCGTCGCGGATGGAGTCGCGGGGTTTGAGGGCCTTCACTACTTTCCGATCTCGACCCGATACCTCGTCCGAGCTCAGCTCAAGCGTGCCTCCGTTCCCTCGGAAGCCTTCCTAAGGACCAATCGGGACGGTCAGGCCGTCGTGCGGTACCTGGGCGAGCTTCACTTTGCGATCAGCGGCCGGAAATTGCATCTGCGAGTGTTCCACGCAGGAGAGGGCGTGGGTCGGAACGTCTTCGTCCCGTTCCGGGATTCCACCTCGGGCCGCGAGACGTACGGTCCCGGGCGCTACCTCACCCTCGAGCTCAACGAGGACGACGTCTATGAGGTCGACTTCAATCGCGCCTTCAATCCGTATTGCGCCTACACCGACGCGTACGAATGCAGCTTCCCACCGGCCGAGAACGACCTTCCTGTGGCGGTCGAGGCCGGCGAGCGGGTTTGGTCCGTGGACCGCAATCCTAGATCCCCGTCGAGCGCCGTGATGGCCCTCCTGCCCCCACGTCCCGGCCCGAAGGCATCCCCCTCGTCGAAGGCCAAGCCCCGACCGTCGCGCGCTGCCGCGCCCCGGCGAAAGCCCTCGAGCAAGGGTCGTCGGCCGACGAAGCGCTAGGCCCTGGGAGGCGCCCGCGCGCCGGACCGGGTCGACCTACGGTATCCCGGCGTGGCCGAGGAAGGCGAGTATTCCATTCAGGATGAACTGGACCGCAATCGCGGCGAGTAACAGGCCCATGACCCGCGTCAGCGCCATGACCCCTACCCGCCCCAGGTACCGCAGGATGTTCGGTCCGTATCGCAAAACGAGGTAAGTGGCCGCCGTCGTCGCCGCGATCGCGATGAACGTGGCGGCGATGTCGATCGGGTCGCTGCCCGCGTATCCCTCGTAGATCATGACGGTCGAGATCGCGCCCGGACCCGCCAGGAGCGGAATGCCAAGCGGTACCACCGAGATCTCGTCGCGGCGGGCGAGGGCCTCTTCGCGGTCCGAGGCCGTGAGCCGTGTGGTGGCCACCTCGCCGCGGAGCATGTCGTAGGCGACCAGGAAGAGGAGGATGCCCCCGGCGATCTCGAACGCCTGGAGGGTGAATCCGAAGGCGGCGAACAGGAAACGCCCGAAGAGGGCGAAGATCGCCAGGATCGTTCCCACGACGATCGTGGCTCTCGTCAACACGACCATCCGATCACCCGCGTCCATGCCATCGGTCAGGGCGACGAAGAATGGGAGTGTCCCGATGGGATCGACGAGCGCAAAGACGCTCACCACCACGGCCGCGAGGAAGGCGAGGTCGTTCATGCTCCAGCGCAAACCCGGGCGAACGACACTATAGGTTCATCGCACCGGGCCGCTGTGTCGTGCGAAGTCAACGCTCGGGGTCCCACCGCGACGCCCCTCATCGGCCGGGCCTGGAGCCTCCGTCCTCGCCTCGGCTAGCCGGAGAGAGGCGCGAACCGGGCGGTAAAGTGGCGGAGCCGCTCGGGTTCGTAGGTCATCTTCATCCCCCGGATCGCGGCGCGGCGGCGGAACACCGCGGCCACGACGCCGGCCACGTATTCGAGGTGGGCCGAAGAGTACGCCCGTCTCGGAATCGCGAGGCGGACCAGCTCGAGGGCGGGTGCCGACTCCGGGGATTCCCCATCCCCGAACATGATGCCACCGACCTCCACCGTCCGTACTGCCCCCTCGCGGTACAGCTCGACGACGAGCGCCTGTCCCGGGAGCTGTTGCACCGGAAGATGGGGTAGGAACCGCCGCACGTCGAGGTAGATCCCATGACCGCCCGGCGGATGTAGGAACGGAACCCCTTCCGCGTCAAGCTGGTCGGCCAGGAATCGCACCTGACCGATACGATGTTCCAGGTAGGCAAGGTCGGTCGCCTCCAGCAGGCCGACCGACGCGGCTTCGAGGTCGCGCCTCGCAAGCCCGCCGTACGTCGGGAAGCCCTCGAACACGATCAGCTCCTCCTTCATCCGGTCCGCGAGCGCCGGGTCGCGCGTCGCGACGAACCCTCCGATGTTCACGAGCCCGTCCTTCTTGGCGCTCATCGTCGCCCCATCCGCAAGGTCGAAGATCGCCCGCCCGATCTCTCGGATGGACCGGCCCTGCTGGGCCGGTTCGCGAAGCCGGACGAAGTAGGCGTTCTCGGCCCATCGGCACATGTCGAGGTAGAGCGGGACTCCGGCCGTGTGACAGATTCGGGAGACCTCCGTCAGGTTCTCGAGCGAGACGGGTTGTCCTCCCCCCGTGTTGTTCGTCAGGGTCATCATCACGAGCGGGACCTCTCCCGCGCTCGCGGACCGGAGGAGTTCCGAGAGTCGGCCCGTGTCCATGTTGCCCTTGAAGGGAAAGTCGAGGTCGACCTGGTAGGCCTCGGGGATGGCGAGATTGACGGCCCGGGCGCCGTTGCGCATCACGTGGGTTCGGGTCGTGTCGAAGTGCATGTTGTTCGGGATCGTCGTGCCGGGCCGGGCGAACTGCGTGAACAATAGGTTCTCCGCCGCGCGGCCCTGGTGCGCCGGGATCACGTAGGGAAACCCGGTCAGCTCCTGGACCACGGACTCGAAGTGGGCGAAGTTGCGGCTTCCGGCGTACGTCTCGTCCCCGAGCATCATCGCGGCCCACTGTCGGTCGCTCATGGCAGAGGTGCCGGAGTCGGTGAGCAGGTCGATGAACACGTCGTCCGAGGTCAGGTTGAACAGATTGAACCCGGCGCGTTGGAGAGCCGCTTCCCGTTCCTCGGCCGTCGGAACTCGGATCGCTTCGATGACCTTGGCCTTGAACGGCTCGAGCGGAGGTCGGATCGTCCGTCCGGGAACGGGCACGGGCTCCGTCGAGTGGCTCCGCCTATTAGGGCATGGCGGGGTCTCCTAGGAGACCGAGGGGCGGGACCGGGTTTTCGAACGGGTGCGTCGCCCGTTCTTCCGAGCCCGTATCTCCACGACGAGAGGCCGGAGCTTTAGTCGAACGACGGCCGGTTCGCGCATCGGATTGGTCAACAGGATGACGTAGAGTCCGGGGGATCCCGGTTCGAAATGAAGCCGCGCCTTCCCGGCGATGCGCGCCCGTTGGACGAACGGTTCCGACGGTTCCCCGACCATGAGGATGAAACTGCGCCCCGGGATCGGGTTCTGGAGCGCGGCATCGATCTGACACGCCGGGGTGGGAAGGCGAATGTCGAGACGGATCCCGCCGCGGGGCTCCAGGACGAGGAAGCTAGGGACGTCGCCAGGGGCGATCGACATCACCGGGTCATGGTCGACAAACAGAAAACGCTGGCTCTGGGCCTCGCCCACGGTACCGTTAAGTCGGCCGCCGGACTCCTCCGATCATGGCTGCCAAGCGATCCGCTACCGCCGTCTGGGAGAACGACCTATTGAAGGGCCACGGCCAGGTCAAGAGCGCGAGCGGGGCCTTCGGGGACCTACCGGTAAGCTGGGCAGCGAGGACCGAATCGTCCGGCGGGAAGACGAGCCCCGAGGAGCTCCTCGCGGCGGCGCACGCCGCCTGCTATTCGATGGCGTTGTCCGCCGGGTTGGGCCGCAAGCAAAAGCCCCCCCAGCGATTGACCGTCACGGCTACCTGCACGTTCGACAAGGTCGGGGATGGGTGGAAGGTGACTACGATGGAGCTCGACGTCACGGGCCAGGTTCCCGGGCTCACCCCCGCCGAGTTCACGGAGGCCGCCGAGGCCGCGAAGGTCGGGTGCCCGATCTCCGGCGCCTTGAAGGGCAACGTGGAGATCCGGCTCAAGGCGCAGCTTTCGTAGGAACGCGTCCTTCGGCGCCGCCCTCCCCCGTTGGGATCAGGTCGGCGAACACGAACCCGTCCCGTTCCACCACGGGCCCGGCACGGACCGGGATGGGTCGGTCGAAGATCGGACCGTCGACGACGCAGGTGTGGAACTCGCCGTTCTCTCCGCAGGGATCGACCCCCTCGGGGAGGTCCCGAAGGAACTCCTCGTCGAAGTGACGGCCCGCGAACTCGGCCCCCAATCGACGGGGGTCCACGCATACGATCCGGGCGTCGAAGCCGGCCCGGAGGATCTCCCGGGCGAGGGCGTCGGTCGGTCGCGCCCACAAGGGAAAGAGCGCTTCGAGTCCGCTTCCCGAGAGCTTCATCTCCCGGTAGGCCCGAATGTCGGCGAGATAGAGGTCCCCGAAGGCGATCCCCGTCACACGGTCGCGGACCATCTCGCGGACCTCCGTCTGCATGGCCCGTTCGTACTCGGAGTTCGGGCAGGGTGAGGGGATCTCCACCGTACGGACCGGAAGCCCGACCGCGCGAGCCTGAAGGTCGAGCACGGAACGACGGACCCCGTGCATCGAGACGCGATCATACTTCCTCGTGACGGTCGTCAGCAACCCGACGACCGGTCGATCGCGGCTTCGTCGAAGTTCGTGGAGCGCGAACGCGGCATCCTTGCCGCTGCTCCAGGATACCACGATCGGGCCTCGGGTCTCGGGAGAGTCGGAACGCCCTGAACCTGCCGTGGGATCTAGAACTCCCCCAGCCTCCGCTGGACCTTTTGCCGCTTGCTGGGGGGAGACTTGGGCGCCGCCCGGTCCGCAGCCTCGGGCTCGGCCTTGGGAGCGGGGGCGACCTCCTCGACGGTCGGCGGATCTTCGGGGGTCGGGGACGCCCCATCCTCCGGTCGCCCTCCTAGAAACTCCACCTCCTCCGCGGTCAGGTTCAGCGAGGACGCGAGGGCCCGTCGGCGCGCTCGGGTCGAGGCAGAGCCCCCGGCGTGGGACCGGGAGAAGAGCTCGGTGAGGAACGGTTCGAATTCCTCCACGCCCTTGCGTCGGGATATGTGAAGGGCGTGGCCGGTCTTGGTGAGGAGCCCCGTACGGACGAGGCGGGCCGCCCGACTTCGGCCCATGCCGCTGAGAAAGTCCGGGAAGGCGACCGTGTTGGAGCGCGCCGGCTCGGCCTTGGAGATCGCGAGGCTCGCCCCACCCGTCATGACTTCGGAGGCGAAGCTCCACAGGGCGAAGACGCGGTTGCGCCGGGCCCGGGCGACCAGAAGCTCGGCGGCGACGAGTCGCTCTAGGCCCGCGTCCAGCGCGCTCGAACTCGGTGCGAATCGAGGCAGGTTCTCCTCGATCCAGGGCCACAACTCTTCGGGGCTCGAGTCGAGCAGATCCCGGATCTCCGTCGACCGGTAGAAGCGAGGCTCCGTCAAGACCGTTCCCGTCACGGCGTAGAAATCCGAGCCGACGTCGCGGGTCGCAAGGACGGAGGCCTGGAGCGGCCCGGGGGGAAGCGGGGCGATGGCCTCGAGGTCGTTGATCGCGGCCCGAAGGTCGCCGCGGCTGCGCCGGACGATCCCCGCCACACCGTCCTCGTCGATCTCGAGCGCCTGCGATCGGACGGTCCGCGTCAGGAACGACGACATCAGGGCCGCTGAGATCGGTGCGATCCGGACCCGGAGCGCAAGAGACCGGACGCCCGGAGCATGACGGAAGAACTCCGCCTCGTCGTTCACGGTCATCACCACGGGCTGACGGGTCTCCCGCACGAGATGGAGCATGGCACTGTAGCCCCCCCGGTCCGACGTATCCACACGGTGGGCGGAGTCGCGCCAGTCGGCAATGTCGCGCCGGGCCTCGGCGAGTCGGCTAAAGGCTCCCCGGCCGGCTGTGGCCGGGACTTCCGTCCACGCCTCGAAGGCCGGCGGGCGACCTTCCTGACCCAACCCCCACGAAGCGGACAGGGAAGCGACGTCGCGGTATCGGCCCGTCAAGAACTCCCGGAATGAGCGCGCTTCGGGGCGGGACGCCTTGGGCGAATCCGCGCGTCCGGAGAGGCTGTCCGCCTCGTCCAGCAAGATGAGCGTCCGGCCTCCTTCGCTCGGTTTCCGGTATCGACCGGTGTCTCCCAAGGTATGGGAAAGAGACGCCCGGCCGGCCACGAGGTCGAGGGCAGACTGATTTCGCGCTTCCGAAGCGTTCATCTCCACCACCGTCCAGCCAAACGACCGGGCGATGGCCCACGCCAAGGTCGTCTTCCCCACGCCCGGCGGTCCGGCGAGTACGAGCGCCCTCCAGCGTGGCGGTGTCGTCGACGCGGCCCAGGTTCGAGCCCAGTCGGAGACGGTCCGGATCGTCGATTCTTCACCGAGCACCTCTTCCAGCCGTTGGGGCCGGATGCGCTCGAAAAGGGGCCGAACGTCACGAGGGGTCGGGTCAGCGTGGGTCATCGCACGGGCGCGAGTGGAGCGGCGCTTATTACGCAGTTTGCTGCGGCTCGCTGCTTCCGTACGGAGCGACGGGTCGCGTCGCGCGTATCGGTCCAACCGGCGAACGACGGCGAACCCGGTGATCTCGATCCGGGGCTACGTTGTCGGCGTCTCGCGGGTTCGGACCGTCGGCTCGTGACGGAGGGCGGCTGATGTCGTTATACCACCGGAACGACCGTACAGATGGATGTCCGAGCGGCGTCGACGTTCCCTCCCGCTCTGGTCAGCCGGCGGTCTCCTCGTTCTCCTCTTGGTTGCGGGTCCGGCGGGCCTGACGGGCGGCGGCGCGGCGGTTCCCGCTCCGGCCCATCAGCTGGACGCGCGGCCGTCGGGGCCCCCCATGCTTCAAGGGGTCCTCCTCGCGCCGGGCGGGACCGGTCTTGCCGGGATACCCGTTACGGTTGTCGCGTTCCCATGTCCCTCCCCCCCGGTCACGGCGGCCGGGATCGCGAGCTGCTCGGTCGTCGCGAACGGGACGACCGGGCCCAACGGAGGGTTTGCCCTTGCCCTGCCGAGCTCCAACGGCACCTACTACGTCTACTCCAACCGAACGGGAACGGTTGGCGGAACGGGGCGTTGGTTCGCCGCGCAAGGGGCCCTAACGAACCTTCCCCCGATGACCACGCCGGAGTACGTCCCGTACGGGAACGCGACCCTGGCGTTGCCCGGGTACGTGAACTTGACCACCTACTTCACCCGAGAGAACCTCAACGTCCAAGTCCCGATCTTGTCCTGGACGGCCGATGGTGCGTTCTACGTCAACGCCTCGATGGTGCTCGTCTTTTACAATTTTGTCACGGGTGGGGTGACTCGGATCGCCCCCTGGCTTCCGCTGTACCAGAACGTGATGAACTACGCCGGAGTCGAGAACACCGGATGGGCTACCAATGACGGGTCCTTCATCTACGAATTCGGCTGCCTAGCGAAGTGCACCAACCTCTCGGCGATCACCTTCTACGCCGTGAACGTGAGCACCGGTGTCACCCACGAGTGGAACTTCACAGGGATCCAGGTCGGCGCGACGCGTCTGAACGTGCAGGTCAACCTCGTCGGGCGCAACGGGGCCTCGACCGACGCTGTTCTGCTCCTGAGCGACGGAAGAATGTTAGACTGGAACTTCCGGAACCAAACCCAATGGACCCTCGGACACGTCCCGTTCTTCGAGGCGAACAATGCCTACTGGGTTCCCGTGCTGAACGCATGGTTCGATGTGGACGCCGACAACTCGAGCTCCGACGAGATCGCCCAGATCGCGTATACCGGGGTCTCTGTCCAGACCGAGGCGACCGGATACTGGGGGACGAACATCTCCTCGAACTTCGTCGCGGGAATGGACTACAATCTCACCGCCCACCGGTTGTACTTCACGGCCGGGACCTGCAAGAAGAACCAGGCCGTCACGGCGTACGCGAGCATCGGGGCTGGCGGGCGGATGACCGGGGTGACGTCGTTGGGGGTCGGGGGTTGCGGCTTTGGGCGGTCGCTCCCGCAGGGCCCGGCCGCCTTCCCCGTCGGCTCCTCCGAGCACCGGATCGGGATGTCGGGCTCAGGACCCTGGGTCGCCGGCGCTTGGAATGCGACCTTCCAGAACGATTCATGGCTCCTCGACCCGGCCTCTCGCCAGTGGTACTCGTCGAACGTCTCCCAGTCCTGGCCGGGGCCGAACGGTACGGAGGCGGCCCAGCAATCGTACGACGAGGAGGGACTCTTCTACAACGGGTCGTACCTCGTGGGCCTCGCTTCGGGGGCTTGCGTCGCCTCGCCTTGCCCTCTCGATCGAGCCGGGTCGCCGGGGACGATCTATTGGAACTGGAAGCTCGGGCTCTCCGAGTTCCCGTTCCCCCGGAGCGCGCCCCTGGCGGAAACGGCCCCCCCCACGGCCCCCACCCTCGTGAACGGTTCCTCCAACGGGACCTCGATCGGCGTATCGTGGTCCGAGCCCGCGAGTCAGGCCCCCTGGATCCTCAACTTCACCGTATCGTACGCCACGACCAGCCCGCTCGGCGGGCCGAACGGATCGGCTTCGCTCCCGGGGAACGCGACGCGGGTCGTGTTGACGAATCTCGAAGCCAGGACCTGCTACATCATCCGGGTGGTCCCGCTCAATCTCCACGGGTTCGGCGACGCCCTCGCCGATAGCGTATGCACCGGGCCCTCCGCCCCGCCGGCACCCCCGTATTGGTTGAACGCGACCGGGGCGTCCCCCTCCACCATCTCCCTCGAGTGGCAGAATCCAACCGGACCCCTGGTGAATGACACGGTCTACTTCGGGCCGAATTGCACTACCCTTCAATCGATCTCCACCGGACGCCCTGTGGTGTCCTTCACGCTCTACGGACTGCCCGCGGCCGCCGATTACTGCGTTCGGGTCCAAGCCTGGGCCGCGACCGGTCCGTCCGGCCTGTCCGTCAGTGTTCTCACGAGCACCCTCCCGTTTGCACCGACCGGCCTCGCCGTTGCTCCCACTTCCGCCACCACGCTCCGTCTGACTTGGCAGAATCCGACCGGCACGATCGTCAATGATACCCTCCTGACGGGTCCGGATTGCCGCTCGTTGACCGCCCACCCGACCGATGGGCCCGCGACCGCGTGGAACTTGGGCGGGCTCACTCCGGCTGCCCGATACTGTGTGGCCGTGGAGGCCTGGGCGTTCTCCGGGCCGAACTCGACCTTCTCCTGGGCCAACTCTACGACGTTACCGGACGCCCCGGCCGGGGTCCGCGCGAGTTCGCCATTCCCAGATCAGGTGCAGGTGGCCTGGCAGCCGGCCGCCTCGGGGACCGTCTCCTTTTCGCTATCGATGGGCCCGGCCTGCGATTCCCTGACGACCCGCTGGACCGGGGCCAGCCCTACGACGACGCTTCGTGGTCTGTCGGAGAATACTCAGTACTGTCTCGAGGTCCGAGGGTGGGATTCCTCCGGGCCTTCCCTCGCGTCACCCCCGCTCAACGTCACGACGCGGCCCGCCGCTCCATCGTTCGTCGGGGTCCAGGTCCTCGGCCCCGACGCCATCCTTCTTCGATGGACCGACCCGGCAGGGAGTTTGACGAATGAGACCGTCTACGGGGCGAATGCTTGCGAACCCACCCTGCAGGCGGTCCTGCCCTGGCCGTCGGAGCGATTCACCCTGACGGCGATCTCTGCGGCCGGTCGGGCTTGCCTCGCAGTCCGGGTGACCGGAGTGGGCGGAGAGTCGAACCTAACCTGGACCAACCTTTCGCTCCCCTACCGGCCTCCTGCGCCCGAGGCCCCGAGCTCGTTCTGGGCCTGGGAACTCGGCATCCCCATCTCCTTCGTCGCGCTGGCAATAGTGGGGGTCGTCGTTGCCCGGCGAAGAAGGCGCGGGGGGGTCGGCCCCCCGGGTCCGTCGACGGGCCCCGGGTTCGCTGCTCGCCCTCACCGTTCCGCCCAGCGGGCTCGCTGAGCACCCCCGACCGTCGGACCACCGGACCCCCGGTCGGGAGCCGCTGGAGAGAATCGAACTCCCGACCTGCTGATTACAAATCAGCCGCTCTTCCGACTGAGCTACAGCGGCGCCCCGACGAAGGAGGGTCCGTGAGCGGAAAAACTTTCGCGGGTTCGACCGGGCAGGACGACCTCCAAGGGCCCGGACGTCCTCGGCGCGAAAGCCCTTGAAGTCGGGAGGATATCGCGTGCGCCATGGATCTCGGGGCCGCCGGCTATTCGCCCGTCCGGGCCCCCCGTGGATCCGAGCTCCAGTGCCTCGGCTGGCCCCAGGAGGCGGCTCTCCGACTCTTGATGAACAACCTGGACCCCGAGGTTGCGAAGGATCCCGAGCATCTCATCGTGTACGGCGGCCGGGGCAAGGCGGCGCGCTCCTGGAAGGCATTCCACGGTATCGTTGCCGAGCTTCGTCGCCTCTCCGATTCGGAGACCCTGCTCATCCAATCGGGAAAGCCGGTGGGCGTCTTCCCGACCCACCCGGAGGCGCCTCGAGTGCTGATCGCAAACGCGCTGCTCGTGCCGCACTGGGCGACGGACGAGATCTTCTGGGACCTCGAAGCCCGGGGGTTGACCATGTACGGTCAGATGACCGCCGGAAGCTGGATCTACATCGGTACGCAGGGGATCCTGCAGGGAACCTACGAGACCCTCAGCGCGCTCGCGCGACAGGAGTTCTCCCAAACGGACCTATCGGGCCGGTGGATGCTCTCGTCGGGACTCGGTGAGATGGGCGGAGCGCAACCTCTCGCGGCCACGATGCTCTCGGGCAGCGCCCTCATCGTCGACGTGGACCCCGAGGCGATCGAACGGCGCCTCCGGTTCGAGTACCTCGATGAGAGCGCGACGCGCCTGGACGACGCCCTCGCACGGATCCGTGACTCCATCGCCGAGCGGCGACCGGTTTCGGTCGGCCTGCTCGGAAACGCGGCCGAGGTCTTTCCCGAGGTCCTGCGTCGGGGGATCCTCCCGGACATCGTTTCGGACCAGACGGCCACCCACGACCTCGCGTTCGGATACATCCCGATCGGATCCACGCCGGAGAGCGCTCGCGCGGAGCGCGCGGCCGCCCCGGAAGCCTACCTCGCCCGGGTCCGTGCCTCCCTGAAGCAACAGGCGGCTGCGATCCTCGCGTTCCAGGCCGGGGGGGCCCGGGTCTTCGAATACGGAAACAACTTCCGCGCGCAGGCCAAGCAGGCTGGCGAACCCCGTGCGTTCGACATCCCCGGCTACGTCCCGAAGTACATCCGACCGCTGTTCGCGGTGGGGAGCGGGCCGTTCCGATGGGTGGCGCTGAGCGGATCGCCCGAAGACATTCGAGCGATCGACCGGGCCGTCCTCGACGAGTTCCGGGGGAACGAGCCGCTGACGCGGTGGATCCGCATCGCGTCCGAGCGGGTCCGCTTCCAAGGTCTCCCCGCCCGGATCGCCTACATGGGCTACGGGGAACGGGAGCGCTTCGGCCACCTCGTCAATGGGCTCGTCCACGACGGGGCGGTCCGAGCACCGGTGGCGATCGGACGAGACCACCACGATTCCGGGAGCGTCGCAAGCCCGTACCGGGAGACCGAGAGCATGCGAGATGGCTCCGATGCGATCGCGGACTGGCCCATCCTCAACGCGATGCTGAACGTAGCGAGCGGGGCCACCTGGGTCTCGGTGCATCACGGGGGGGGAGTCGGTATCGGCAACTCGATCCACGCGGGGTTCGTGCTGGTCGCGGACGGAAGCGATCGCGCGGACCGGGCGATAGCGCGCGTGCTCAACAACGACCCCGGCCTCGGGGTCGCGCGCCATGCGGATGCTGGATATCCCGAATCGATCGAGCGGGCTCGATCCGCGCGGTTTCGCGTCCCCGCCTGCGATTGAACGACGGAGGTCGGGCCCTGCGGTCCCGACGGGGATCTACCGATCCTGCGGGATTCCGATCCGGCCACGCACTAGCACGGTGTCCCGACCGGATTCGCTCCGGCGGAACATCCGTTGATATTCTGTTCCCGAGCTCCTTCGGTCGGGAAGACGAACTCTTCCGAAGGAGGCAGGATCGGACGATGAACGAAACCCGATTGGGACTAGCGGCGATCGTGAGCATGGCGGTCTTGGCGGCGATGATCGTTCCGGCGTTCGCGCCGGTTGCGAGCGCGGGCCCCCTGACCCCCTCGAACGGCGGGGCGCCCCGGCAATGGGCCTACGGGGGACAGCGATGGGTCAACACGACCGTCACGTTCGACAACGGATCGTTCAGCTCGAGAGCGTACTTCGGCGAGCACGTCGTGATCACCGAGACGAACACGACCGCGACGACTCGGGAGGTGCAAGCGGTCCGGACGATCGGTGAGAGTTTCTTCGCCGACTTCTGCCGGCCCGACTGCTCCCACCCGAATTCCTCGGCGAACCTGAGTCTCCGGGCCTGGCAGCAGCTCTCGGCCTTCGTGAACCTGACGACGAACGCCACCGTGTACGAGACCACGACGGTTTCCGTGAACGGCACGTCCGTGCGGGCGATCGTCGCGGTTCCGGCACTCGGAGTGCTCAACGCTTCCTCGAGCGCGCGGGGCCAGCTGAACGAATCGTACTCGATCGTTCGGGGGACCCACGTGGGAGCGAAGGGCACGCTCGACGTCAGCCGCCGGGCATCGATGGGTGTCTCATTCCAGCCCGCCCTTGGCCTGGTTCCCTGGAACGCCTCGGCCGGTCAGGTCTGGAACTCGACGAGCACGTTCTCCGCGCACGGGGGGTGGAACGATAGCTACTCGTTCTCGAACGTCCTAAACGGGATCGCAACCTCAGCGTCGGGAACCTCGAGCGGGAACGTCAGCCACCGTGGCGTCGAGTCGGTTCGTGGCGCGGACATCGGCAACCTCACCCTCCGGAACGGGGCCGTGGTCGATGTGATCGTTCTCGCGTTCTCGGGCCCGTTTGAGTTCGCGGAGGGTCTGTTCGTGACGACGGTCGACGCGGACCTGTTCGGAGGAGGGAGCGTCGGATGGAACGTGCACGCGGTCGCAACGGCCCAGGCCACGACGTCGACCCTGGATGTGGCCGTCGACCACGCCTCCCGCACGGCGCGGATGCAGGCGGTGTCGACGTCGGCCGCCCTCGGTACGACGGCCCTCGGCTCGGCGTCGGTCCAAGGGACGAGCGGCCCGGGCGGCTCATCCCCGAACCCGCCCGCCGCGAGCGAGTCGATCCAGGAACAACCCGAGTCCCCGCAGGCCGCGCAGCAAGCGAGCCAGTGTCTCATCGGAGGGTGCACCTCTCCGGCGTCGTCGTCCGGACTCCTCGCGCTGGCCGTCGGAGTCAGCGTCACCGTCGCTGCGGTCGGTGCCGTCGCGCTGGTGCTCGCTCGCCGGCCGCGGCGTCCGATGGGTACGAACGGGACGAACCCGGGGGGCTAGGACAGGGAACCCCCCACCGACCTGCGACCTCGTCGTCCCGCGGGGTCGGGATTCCCATGACCCAACCTCTTCGCCGATCTCGAGGGCGAAACTCTCCCTCGGGTCCGTTACCCGAGCGCGTCGTCGAGGAACCGATGGATGACCGTTCGGTCCGTTTCATAGGTCAGGATCCCCAGCAGGTCTCGGGGGCTCCCCCACAGGAATCGATCGAAGCCCGCCTCCAAGCGAACGTCCCGAGAGGCGGACCGAACTTTCCAATAGACCACGGTCTTGAACACGTTGACGCTCTGCGACGGAACGAAGAACCGGTAGTGGACCTCGGCGACCTCATGCTCGAACTCTAGACCGGAAAGCGTAGTCTCCTCCTCGATCTCCCGCCGGGCGGCGGCCAAGACCGACTCCCCAGCCTCGACATGACCCTTCGGAAAGCCCCACCGATCCTCCTCCTTGACATGGAGAATGAGGACGTCGCCGGTCGCTCGGTCATACACGACTCCTCCCGCCGCGAGCTCGGTCAGGCCCGGTGCGTCGGGCCGGAAGGGCCCCACCCGCTCTGCCACGCCCCCGGACAACTTTCGCACCCTATCAGGGCTCCGAGCCGCCAGGCGGAAGACAACCTCCGATCGGGCGCCTTGCCCTTCGGATCGAATTCGGGGATCCCTCCACAACCTGGGACGGCTCGTTGACGGGCCGGGCCGACGGAACGCGGCCCTCGATCGACCAAAACCGGACGGCCAGACCCCAGTATATATACGTGTGATTCGGTCCCGAACTGATGCCCGCATACCGAGCGATTGGAGAGCGCGGCCGTTCGATGATCCGGGGAGCGATCGTCCTCGGCTCGTTGCTGGTCGTCCTGCTTTCTTCGGTCGGCGCTCAAGCGGCCGCCACCTCGTCCCTCGCCTCTCCCCCTCAGACGTGGAGCCACAGCCTCCAGCGATGGGATAACAACACCACGACACGCACACTGGGGAACGTCACCATCACGTACAACGTGAGCACGTTCTATGGGGTGAACGACCGGATCACGGCCACCAATACCTCGAACACATCGACCGAAATGCACGGACTTCGCTGGACGAACGCGACCCTCGTCGCTTCGTGGTGCATTCCCAACTGCACGGCCCCCCTGTATCGGGAGCTCGTCAAGGTCCGCGCGGGGACTCGGGACTCCCAATTCCTGAACCTCACGACGACCGCGAAGGTTGATGAGAACGGCACTCTTGTGAACGCGCTCGGAGTCACCAACGCGTCCGCACGGAATGTTCAGAACCTGACGGAGACGACGAATCTCACGTGGGGGAACCGAACCTATACCTCCGTGTTCGACGAGTCCCAACTCGCCGGATTCAACGTCCAATTCAGCCCGGCGCTCGGACTCATCCCCTGGAACTTGTCGACGAACCTGACCTGGAACGCGACGAGCTCGTACAATGCGACCGGCGGATGGAACGATTCCTATAGCTTCGATGCGGTCTACAACGGAACGACGTACGGCCGCACCGGTTCCTTCGTCGGGCAGCTCAACCGGACCGGACACGAGTCGGTCCGTGGCAAGGACCTCGGCAGCGGGACTGTGAACAACCGCTCGGTCGTGCGGATTGGCCTTCGTTCCCATGGCCCGTTCAACCTCGACAATGACCTCTTCCTGACCGCGGTCGGCTCCGACCTGTTCCAGGGGGCGACCTCCAACTGGACCGTGAACCCCGCTCCCGAATACGACCTCGCTGGAAGCGCCCTGTCGAGCGTATATGCCGAGCGAGCCGCTCCGGCCGCTTCGTCGACCGGCACAGGAACGAGTCCCTCCTCGGGTGGGGGCAGCTCAGCGTCCGGCGGCGGTTCGGCCAGCACGACCTCGTCCCCGAGCGCCCCCGGCTCGACGACGCCGGTCAGCGCCCCGGTTCGATCCACTCCGTCCCCGGCCCCGATCTCCTCCGCTCCGTCGACGATCGGTCAACGAGGACATGCGCCGGGTTGGACGGTGATGGCGATGCTACCTTGGTCCGGGGTAGTGGGCGTACTCGTCGTCGCTGGAGCCCTCGGCGTCGCCTCGTACCGCCGTCGGAACTCCCGCTGAGGACGACGGGGTCTCGACGCCGCATCCGCGCGAAACGTCGCAGCCCCCGTCCGGGGATCGATCTCCTATCGACGACCCGCCGAATGGAGCGAGGGTGGTCGCGGCCTTTCTTGGCCCAGCACGTCCGATCGGCTCGGTCGAAAGCCTAGGACGGCCCTCGAACGGGGACGGCTCTTGTCGCGACCGCGGACGATATGAATCCGCCCTCCTCCCTCGGGCCGAATGCTCGAACCCGGAGAGGAGTATCACGATCTCGCCAGCCTCATTCGGGGGAAGGCCCGGAAGAACGGCGACCGGCTCGCTGCGCGATTTGCCCATCGAGACCTGAGCTACCGAGAGCTCGACGGAGCTTCGGATCAGGTCGCGTCGGGACTCCGTGCCGGTGGCATCGGTCGAGGCGATCGGGTCGCCGCCCTACTGTACAATCGGCCCGAGTTCCTGGAGTTGTGGTTCGGGGTCGCCAAGCTCGGAGCGGTCCTGGTCCCGTTGAATACGGCCCTCAAGGGGGAGCTGCTTCGCTACGAACTAACGGATTCCGAGCCCAAGGGCGTGGTCGTCGACGCCGATCTCCGAGACACGTATCGAGCCGCCCGACCGGAGGGAGGGTCGGTGCACGAATGGATCGTCGGCCGAGAGGCTCCGGCGGACAGCCCTCCGGGCGGTGCGGGCACTTTCGCCGACCTGCTCGCGGGAGGCGAGAGGAGGTCGGAAGAACCACCCCGACCGTCCGACCCCTGCGAGATCCTCTACACGAGTGGGACCACCGGGCCCCCTAAGGGGGTCCTGATCCCGCATGAAAAGGTCCTGCGGACTTCGAGAGAGATCGGGGAGCGGAGCCGATTGGACCCCGGTTCGGTCCTGTTCACGGGCCTGCCTCTGTTTCATTGCAACGCCCAGGAGATGACCACCGTGACGGCGCTCCTGAACGACCTCACCGCGGCCTTCGACGACCGGTTCCACGCCACGACCTTCTGGGAGACGGCCCAGAGGTTCGGCGCCACCCACGTTTCCCTGCTCATCTCCATGATCAATGTGCTGTACAAGCAGCCGGACCGTACCACCGACCGGGCCCACCGGGTCCGGACCGCACTGACCGCAGGCACGACGCGAGCGGTGTGGAGGGAGTTCGAGCAACGCTTCGCCGTGACGGTGATCGAGCTCTACGGGATGACGGAGTGCGGCTGTACGACGCTCATGAACCCGCCCAGCGCGATCCGCGTCGGGTCCGTCGGGACCCCCCTCAGCTTCGTCGAAGCCGAGGTCGTCGACGACCTCGACCGCCCGGTCCCCGCGAACGAACGCGGAGAGCTCGTGGTCCGCCCGCGGGCGCCCTTTACGATGTTCCTTGGGTACCATCGGAAGCCCGAGGAGACCGTCCAGTCCTGGCAGAACCTCTGGTTCCACACAGGCGACTACGTCACTCGAGACCCGGACGGTTACTACTACTTCGTCGACCGGAAGAAAGATGTGATCCGCCGACGGGGTGAGAATCTCGCGCCGTACGACGTCGAGTCCGCGCTCAATCGTCATCCGGGGGTCTTTGAATCGGTCGTCGTCGGCGTGCCGTCCCCCCTCGGAGAGGAGGATGTCAAGGCGTTCGTCCAGCTTCGACCCGGCAAGCACGTCTCGGCCCGCGAGCTGTTCGAGTTCTCGAACGAGCAGCTCCCGTTCTTCATGGTCCCCCGATACATCGAGTTCATCGAGGAGATCCCGAGGACGGCGAACCAGAAGGCCCAGCGGTTCGTCCTGCGCCAGCGGACAGGGGGCGAAGTTCACGACCGCGACGCGATGGGGATCGTCCTCCGAAAGAAGTAAGATCCGGCCCCGGGTCCTGCTCGACGCGAACGCCCTGTTCCTTCCGCTCACCTCGGCGGTCCGGCTCGAATCCGCCGTCGAGAGCGCGATCGGGTCGGCGGAACTCCTGGTTCCCTCGAGCGTGGTCCGCGAGTTACGCGGCCTGCGCGAGCGGGGAGTCGCGGACGCCCCCGCTGCCGTCCTATTGGCGCGACGATATCCAACGGTTCGAGCCGAGCGGGACGGGGACGACGGGGTGGTCGAGACCGCGCGGCGCCTGGGGGCCTGGGTCGTGACCGCGGACCGGGCGTTGCGGGATCGGCTACTCGAGGAAGGGATATCGGTGCTGTTCCCGAGGGAAAGGTCGGGCCTCGTCGTATTCCGGGCCGGCGCCCGGCAAACGGTTAAGAACGCACGACCGGTCGCATCGATGCGGACGGGCCGTCGAGGAAGGAATGACCGACGCAGACCTGCTGCTCGACCTTCCGGACCTGGAATTCGGCAGCGGCGTCGTCGGCGTGTGTGACGTCTGCGGGAAGCGTCAGGCCGTCATCGTACTATCGAAGGAGCGCTTCAAGCTCTGCGTCATCGATTTCCTGAACAAGCGATGGAACGGGACCACGGTGACGCCCGGTGCGCCGCTCCCTGCGTATCGGAGCGAGCGGTTGTGGTTCCCGACCTCGGCCGCGCCGACCGAGCGAGCCCCGGCGATCCTGCTGACCCCGACCAAGGTCGTCCGCCATCCGGGGATCCTCTTCACGCCGGAGGTGCATGGGCTCACGACCGCCATCTTGGACGGCGCCATCCGCTTCGCGCGCGAGGGGTTCGAGGTGATGTTGCCCGACCTCGACCGGACCCACATCGTCGGACCCCGGGATCACTTCTCCCTACGTTGGGGCGCTCGAGGGGGCGGCGTCCTCGCGGACTCACCGGGCGTCACCCGGCTGACCCAGTTGTATGCCGATGCCCTGTCGTACCTCCGGTCCACCCCGATGGCGGACTCCCAGAAGACGGCCGTCGTCGGCCTTTCCTACGGAGCGACGTTGGCGACCGTGCTCGCGACGAAAGAGCAGACTCTCTCGGGCCTGGTCCTCGCTTACCCCGCTCCGGTCCGCCCCCCCGAGCTGGTCCGCCTCGTCACGGCTCCCACGCTGTTCGTGGCCGGGCGACGGGACGCACTCGCCCTCCGCGCTCGACAGCAGCTTGAGCAGGGCCTGGCGCCCGGACTTCTCACCCTCGTCGACGCCGGCGACGTCGGGCGTCATTTCCTTGCCCGCGATCTGCGCGCGTACCGGCTAGAGAATGCCGAGGTCGCATGGAAGGAGATGGCCGGGTTTCTGAAGGCACGCCTCTTTCCCCCCCCGCCCAGACCCCCCCAACCCCCGCCCGCCCCTCGGACCTCGCTGCCACCGGTCGCCGTCGCAGGTGGATTCCCTCTGCAGGGATCGACTTTCCAACCCCAGATTCCCACGGGCATTTTGCCCCCGGCGGCCCCCTGATCCGATTCGCCCTCGGGAGACCCGAAGATCCCGGAGGAGGCACCCGATCGGACTAAGGGTATTCGTAGAAACCGCGACCGGCCTTCCGCCCGAGGTGACCGGCGTCTACCAAGCGCCGCAGGAGAGGGGGCGGACGATACTTCGGGTCCCCGGTCTCCCGGACCAGCGTCGATGAGACCTCGAGGGCGAGGTCGAGGCCGATCAGGTCCGCGAGCTCGAACGGGCCCATCGGAAGTCCGGCCCCGGTCTTCATCGCGAGGTCGATGTCCCGGGCCGGGGCGAGTCCCTCCTGCAGGGCCGAGCACGCCTCGTTGAGCACCGGAAGCAGGATCCGATTCACCAGGAACCCCGGAGATTCCTTCACCCGGATCGGGACCATCGGATACCGGTGGTTGCGAAGACCCTGGAAGAAATCGATCGCCTCCGACACGACCTCCTCGCGCGTCTCGACGCCCGCGGCCACCTCGACCAGGGGCAGCGTGGTCGGAGGATTGAAAAAGTGCGTCGCGAGCGTGGAGGGAGCATGCCGCAGCCCGCGTGCGAGTCGGGTGATCGACAGCGACGAGGTGTTCGTCCCGATCACCGCATGGTCCGGGAGGACCCGGTCGAGCGATTCGAGGACGGAACGCTTGACCTCCTCCCGCTCGAAGACCGCCTCAATGACGAGATCGGCCCGTTCGAACGGCTTCCAATCCACGGTGCCGTGGATCCGCTCGACGATCTCCTCCCCCTGGCCGCGCGAGACCTTGGGCCGATATCGAAATCGGATCGCCTCCCGCTGGACCTCGGACAGGGTGAGGCCGATCCCCTCGATCCGCGCGATCTCCTCGCCGGCCCGCCGTTCATGGAACTGAACGAGTTCCTTGACGAGTCCCCGGATCCGATCGAGGCCCGAGCGAAGGCGGGTCTCGTCCACCTCCTTGAGATGGACCGGAATGCCGTTGAACGCGAGGAGCTCGGCGATCGCCGCCCCCATCGCGCCCGCGCCGACCACTCCGGCCTCGACGACCCGCACGGCTCCCTCGTCGGGGGAGCACGGCGTCCGCTCATCAGACCTTCGTCGCGAATCGGAACGCTCGGGACGGGCGACCGTCGCGGGCACGCCGCCCACCGCCAGGTTAAAAGGGCCGAACGCGGTCAGCCGCGCCGCGCGGGGATAGCCCAGCCCGGTAAGGCGCTGGATTGCTAATCCAGTGGTGGTTTCACCTCGGGGGTTCAAAGGGGCGGCGGGGTTCCCGCCGTCCGGAGATTCCCCCTCCCCGCGTTACGCCGGCGGGTCCGAAGGGGGCCCGGTGTGGATGACGTAGCGTTCGCCGACCTGCTCCACCCGGACCGGAGAGCCGATCTTCGGGAGCGGGCCCACGACCTGGGCGAGCACACGGACGTCCTCCGAGAGGCCGACGAGGGCAAGTCGGTGGGGGGTGGGCCATCCCGTCGCCGGAACCCAGAGTTCCGTGGCCGCGAGGATCTCCCCCGAGGGCGGGATGGGCTGGGGGGTCACGGCGGTCGAGCCGCATCGGGGACACGCGCCGGGCCGAGGGAGGAACCGGCCGTGGCAACTTTCGCATCGGGCGATGACGATGTCGCGCGGGCCGGCGTTCATCCGTCGGAGGCCCCCCGTTGGAGGAGCGTGACGAAGTTGTGGCTCCCGAGTCCCCCGATGGATTGCGCCAACCCGACGGCCGGGCGACCCGGCAGTTGCATGGCGCCCGCCTCGCCCGTGAACTGGCGGGCGGCCTCGGCGATCTGCACGATCCCTGAGGCACCGACCGGGTGGCCCCGGCCGAGGAGGCCCCCGGAGACGTTCACCGGTATCCGGCCGTCGGGCAGGGTGGCGCCCGTTCGGTAGAGCCCCGGTGCGAGCCCCGGATCGCACAACCCGAGGTCCTCGAGGTCGATGAAGGAGAACGGGGCGAAGGCGTCGTGGACCTCGGCGAAGGAGACCGACCTCGCTCCGAACCGGGCCGCTTCGAAGGCTCGTTGCGCGGCCACCCGGGTCGCTCGGAACGTCGTCAGGTCGGGGCGGTCGACGAGGGAGAGTTGGTCCACCGACTGGCCGAGCCCGGCGATCTCCACCGGGCCGGCGCCGTGTTCGAGGACGACCGCGGCCGCCCCGTCGCTCACGGCCGAGCAATGCAGGAGGCGTAGCGGTGCCGAGATCAGTCGACTCGCGCGCACCTCCTCCACCGAGACGGGCGAGCGGAACTGGGCGTTCGGATTCCGGGAGGCCGCCTGACGGGCCTGCACGGAGACGAGGTCGAGGACCTCCTCGGTCAGCCCGTGGCGGAGCAGGTACCGTTGCGCGACGATCGCGGCCAACGCCGGCATCGTCGCTCCGATCTGGAACTCGGCCGGCGCGAGCGATCGCGCGAGCGTCGCCGCGACGTCCGCGGTGGGGCGTCCCGTCATCTTCTCGCCGGCCACCACGAGGACCCGGTGGTACGAGCCGCTCGCCACGGCGACCGCACCGGCGTGGACCGCGGCCGCGCCGCTCGCGCTCGCCGACTCGATCCGATACCCGGCGACCGCCTCGAGACCGAGCAGGTCCGACAGCCGCGCGACCAGGTTGCCGGTCTCCCCGAGGATGTCCGAGGCCATGCTCCCGACGAGCAGGAGGTCCACCGGCTTTCGGCCGAGGGGTTGGAGCGCCGCGGTGCCGGCCTCGGCGAGGAGCTCGACCAGGCCCTCGGCGCGCTTCCCGAACCGGGTCACGCCCGTCGTCCGGACGTGGACCTTCATGCGGCGGGAGCCGCCACCGGGGTGGTGAGGAGGCTGACCAGTTCGAGGAACCGGCTCAGCGGCAATCCCGACTCCCAACGTAGGACGGCGTTTCCTTCTCGCGTCGTCTCCACCGGTGGGAGTCGACCGAGCAAGAACGCCGACCGGCCCGCCGACCGACTGGTCCCTGTGGCATAGAGCCGCCAGGGGTCGCCCCCCCGATGCCCGAGGCGTCGGTAGGCGTACACGACGATCAGCCCCACCCGCTCGACTGTGCGCCGGTGCGCGTAGAGCTGCTTGTCGGCCCTCCCGCTCGCGGCCGAGAAATGGATCGTGTCGCTCGAGGAGGCCTTCACCTCGACCGGGAAGGCGAATTCGCTCCGCAAGGCGACGAGGTCGAATCCGAAGGAGCCCGCGGCGCGCACGACGAGGAACGGGGTGGTCGGAGTGTCCCGAAGGCGGGACCGCTCGCTGGCCGAGAGCGCGCGAGTGTACCGGTCGAGGGATTCGGGCTCGCCCTGGAGGAGCCCCTTCAGCTCGCGTTCGTAGTTGGACCCGGTGGGGGGCACGAGTGGCCGTTCTCGCTGGGATAGATAAACCAGGGTCCGGACGCGAAACCGCGTGCACCCTTCGTGGCCGCCTCCCCGCATACGGCTATACGAGCGGGGCCGCCTACCCGAGTTCGCCGTGGCGGCCGGACGCGGGATCGAGATCGAGGCGGAGGAGGTCCCGGTCGTCCGGATCCTCGTTGCCCTCCTCCGTGAGAGCACCCGAAATCGGCCCGCAAGCGGCCGGGGGCGCCTGGCCACGTTCCGTCTGTCCAGCCTGCGAGCCCGAATGGCTTCGGAGCGCGTCTTCGCCGACCCGGCTCGGATCCTCTCGCGCCTGAAGCGGCGCGGACTGCTCGACGACCGGCCCGAAGGGCGCAGGGACCGGACCTACCAGCTCCCGTATCCGGAGGAGCTCGAACGCCTGCTCGAGACGGAGCTCTGGCGCAGCGAGAGCGCGGGGCCCGCCGCGCTCCAACCGGTGCCGGATGAGGAGGCCGAGATCCGCTCGATGGACACGGAGTTCCTCGACGCGCTGAGAGCGATCGTCGACCACCGGCTCGAGGCGACTGTACGATTCGGACGCAGCCTATCGATCGGCCACCTCGCGGACTACCTACGCTCGCTCTTCGGCGAAACGTTGTTCTCCGATTCGCTCGTCTCCCTACTCCAACAGTACGCCCTCGCCGATGTGCCCTTGCTCGCGCCGACGGGTCGACCCACCGGCTCGACGGGATTCCACCTCGCCCTCTTCGGGCCCCCGGGGACCGGCAAGACGTTCTCGATCGACGACATGATCCGGGGGAACCCACGTTCCGGGGTCCCCGCGCACGGCCTCCCCGGGCGCAACCGGTACTGCGGCGGGATCACGCCGGTCCAGTTCCTGCGTGTCGGCGCGTCCTACGCGGGGCGGACGTTCAATTTCATCGTCCCGGAGTTCAATGACTGGTTCAAGTACCGCGGGATGGTCGAGCCGCTCAAGCTCGTGATGGAGCAGCGCGAGGTGAAGTGGGAGACGACCCTCGGGGTGGTCGGCCCGTACACGTTCCGCTCGTTCCTCTCGGTCAACTACAACGTCCGCACGGCAGGTCCCTCGGACTTCTGGACCACGTTCAACGACCCGAACTTCTCCGCGTTGGAGGACCGAATGCTGCTGCGCTTCCACCCGATGACGCGGGAGCGGTTCCGTTCGGTGGAGGCGAGCGCCGAACGACTCGACCTCGGCGAGATCGACTTCTCGGAGGCGGCGGCGCTCCGGGACCATCTGACCCTCGTCCACGCCATCGAGACCCGGCACCCGCTCGTCGCGCACCGGTTCCCGGCCCGGGCGGTCCGCCTCGACCCCGGCATCTACCGATCCCTCCGGGAGGTGTCGGAGAAGGTGCTCGCGCGGACCCCGAACCCGGCCTTCTCCCCGAGGCTCAAGTCCCGGGCCGTCAAGCTCGCGAGCGCGGCGGCCCTCGTGCGCTACTTTGCCGAGCCGGGGACGGGGCCGATCGAGATCGGCCGCGAGGAGGGGGAGTTTGCCCGGCGGTTCTACGAAGAGGAGATCCGAGTGCGGGAGAGCCGCCGGGGATCGATGCGATGATCGACCGACCGACCGAAGGGTCGGGCCGACCGCCGGTCCGTGTCGGCGGCCGGGCGGTCAGCCGACGGTGCGGATCACTTCGCCGGCGTGGGAGTCGATGAGCACGGCCGTCTTCACTCCCTTCCGATTGAGCACGTAGTACCACACCGGCACGTGGAGGAGCTCGCTCTCGGAGACCTCCACTTGGGTGTTCACCTGGCTCACCATGGAGTGCTTCTTGTGGGCCGCCTCGGACTGCAGTTGCATGACGAAGGCGCGGGCCGCGTGCTGGGCAGCATCCTCGCCGAGGTCCCCGTTCAGGACCGGGGAGCCCTTCGGGATCGCTTTCTGGTCGAAGAAAGTGCGGTCCTCGAGCCGGAACTTGTAGTCCTTGGGCTGGTACTCGCTCATGCTCTTGACCGCGACGACCGGGAACTCGTACTGGCCCGAGATCGAGTCCTGGCGCGTCGAGTTCACGGGAGAGCCCATCATCATGGGAATGGGAATGAATCCTCCCCGGCGGCCCCCGCCGAGGGCGCTCCCCAATAGCTCGGCCGCCGCGACCGTCGCGACCGTGCTGCCGACGCTGACGGCCACGTCCGTGTAGGTAAAAGAGGTCGTCGCGGCCGTCGGCACGATCCAGAACGGGACGAAGGAGAGCTTCTGCTCGACGACCTCGGATTCCTCGAAGTCCTTGCGGTGAAAGAATCCCTGGTCGAGGAACCTCTGGACCGTCGCGAGCGCCTGATCCGGGGTGGTGACCTTCGGGAGGAGCAGGGTATGCTTGTTGATCTCCTTCCAGCCGGACCCTCCGAGGGTGACGGAGGCTCCGCAGTACTCGCAGGTGATGACCATCTCGCCGAAGAGCGGCTTCAGGGGGGCGCCGCAGTTCGGACAGTTCACGGGAGCCGTCGCGGCCCCGCCCCCCGAGGGCGCGCTCGTCGGGGGTGGGGGCGGCGGGGGCGGCGGAGCCGGCATGCCTCCTGCGGCCCCGCCGCCGAGCGGGCGCCCGCAGGAGTAGCAGAACCGGGCTCCGTCCGGGAGCGTCGCTCCGCAGTTCGGACAGTTCATGTGGTCCGACCGTCCGTCGCGCTACGGAATCGCGCTACCGCAGCTCGGGCAGAACTTGGCGTTTCCCGCCACGGCCGCGTTGCACTTGGGGCAGGTCTTGCCGGGCGGGGGAACGAGAGACTCGCCGCAGTTCGGGCAGAACTTGGCCCCGGCGGCGGTGGGGCTGCCGCACTTCGGACAGGGCGGACCCGACGGCGCCGCGCCGGCGGGTCCCATCGCGTTGCCGCACGACGGGCAGAACCGGACCCCGGCGGGAACCATCGTCGAGCACTTCGGGCAGGGGGAGGACGGGCCGGTGTTCGCGCCGTAGGCGCCCATCATCGCCCCGCTCATGCCGTATCCGACGCCGAGCCCCGCTCCCAGGCCCACTCCAGCGCCGGCGAACGCTCCGGCCCCGCCGGAGGTGTTGGCCGCCGCGGTCGTCATCGCCTGACCGGCCTGGTATTGCATGTAGTTCACGCCGAGGACGCCCAGCTGGGAGCGCGTGTTGACGGCCTTCTGCACCTCGTCGGGGAGGTTCACGGAGAGGCCCTGCAGTTGCTGAACCTCAAGGCCGAATTGGCTGAAGTGCGTCGGCGCTTGGCCCAGGACCGCCTGCTCGATCGTGGTCAGCTTCATGGCGAGATCCGTCACGCGCATCCCCTGGTCCTTGAGCTGGCCGAGGGTCGTGTAGGTGAGTAGCACCATCTGGTCCCTCAGGCGGTCCTCCACATCGGAGGTCGTCGCGGCGCCGAACGTGCCGACGAACTGATTGATGAACAGGTCCGGTCCCGCGACCCGCCACCGGTAGTCGCCGAACACCCGGAGGCTCACGAGGCCGAAGTCCGGATCCCGGAACACGTACGGCTCCTGGCTCCCGAACTTGCCATCGAACGTGCGTCGCTGCAGATAGTAGACCTCGGCCTCCTGCCGGGCCCCGGACAGCGCCTGGACCAGGCCCCCGAGGAGTTGGGTGTTCAGGCTCGTGAGGGCGTATCGATCGGGTTTGTCGAGATACGCAAGGACCTTGCCGTCGCGGAAGAAGACCGCCGTCTCGTCCTCCCGGACCACGACGTTGTCTCCCCAGTGGATGTTCCGGGGGACGCGCCACATGACGTTGTCACCCTTGTAGGCGTCCTCCCAGTTTATGGTCGTCGCGCCGATCAGACTGCCGCCCTTCGCCGGAATGGGGTTGTTGGTAACCATTGGATGTTTCCTTCGGATCCCCTGGAGTCTCTACGGGACCTGGACCTGCTGGATGGTGGTGAGGCGCGCCTGGAACGCCTTTTCGAGTCGCGCGACCATGTCGCGGACCGTCTCGGTCGCTTGCTGGACGGACGCCGGGTTCGCGTTCGGGTCGGGGAGGCCGGAGAGGGTCGTGACAAGGTCGTTCGCCGCGAGCACGAATCCATAGTCGTATTCGTAGAGCTGGTCCTGGCCGGTCACCGAGACCCGCAGCGCCGGGGAGATCCCAGTGTAACCCTGCTCGGCGTGCCGGATCTCGCCCTCGAGACGGGTCAGGTCCGCGATCGCGAGCGCGAGGTCGTTCAGGGTGTCGTAGCGGCCTGCGGTCGCCAGGGCCTGGCGGCGCTGGGTAAGCAGGGCGGTCGCAGAGTGGACCCTGTCGGCGACCTGGAGACGGAGCACGCTGTCCGCCTCGCGGAGGTCCTCCCCCTGCCGATACCCGCGGTATCCCGGGATCAACAGTTGAAGCCGCTTGAGGATCCCCCGATCCTGGTCGACGCGAGTGCGGATGTCAACGGGTGCCCCGGGGGCCGCTGCCTGAGTCGCGGAGATCGGGGCTCCGCAAGTGGGGCAGAATTGGGCCGACGGGCTCACGGTCGCGCCGCACTTCGCGCAAGTCATTGGCGGCGGTGGCGGAGGTCCGCTCCCGGGGGGGGAGGGACCGGCCGGAGGAGGGGGTGGGGTCATCATCGCGGCGCGCCCTCCTTCGGAGGGACCGTCGATCCGGAGGTCGATGGGCCCGCGGCCGGGTAATCGAGTGCGTTCGTGGGTGGGCGACGGGTCCAGGCCGTGTGCTCTGCCGCGCGAGCCGTGTCCAACGCCCGACCCCGCCACCGCCAACCGGCGATCACGATGACAAGGGCAAGTCCGATGAGGACGACCAGGAAGTCCAGCAGACGGCCGGTGAAGGACATCGTTGACGCGGGGGCGAAGCCGAGCGTCAAGAGCAGGAGACCGAAGCCGAGACCGGTAAAGCCCCAGGACACCGCCTCGATCGGACCGGCGCTGCTGCTCAGGGATTGGCCGAAGTAGGTCACCAGCGCGAAGACGAGGGAAAGGACCCCGATCGACAACAACGCCCCGACGTGGTCGTTCCCCGGTAGGCCGAGGTAGACCAGTAGGAAGACGATCGCTGCGATCGCCGCCAGGACGATGGCCAGCGCCCCTCGGAGAAGGCTCGGGGCGGCCGGCGTCGCTTGGGCCATACGACTCGATAAGGGCCATCCCATATATCGGATTATACTTCGTGCGCCGCCGACTCACGGCGGCGCCCGGTCCTGCGGTCCGCGCCGGATTCCTACAGACGAGGCTCGTCGTCCGCCGCCGGTTTGGGCCGGGTCGGGTGGGGCGGGGGGGCGCTTTCTTCCTTGGAGGGCGGGGCGTGGGGTCGGGCCGCCGGCTCATGGGCGGCAGGCGACCGGCCCTTGGATTCCGGCTCACTCGGCGGCTTCGGGGGTGGAGGGGCTCGAGCCGGGGGCGACCTCGTGCGAGATACCGCCTGGCGCAGCGCATGGAGGGTCCCGCTCGGGGTGTGGGTGACAACGATGTGCGCGGGGGGCGACGATTCCAACGGTTCGGCTGGGGGGCCCGCCTCGGAGGCCGGACCGGGCAGCGTCGCCGGCTGCCGGCACTTTGGACAGGTACCGAATTCGACGATGCAGTGCGCGCACACCGGAGCGCCACAAGTGTGGACGATCGACGCGAGTCCTCCGCAGCCGACGCATCGAGCGTGCCCCGCCATGGGTCGAGCGGGGCCGGCCTCAGGGGCCGACGGGGGGGCCGGGGCGTGTCGGGGGGCTTCCCGAGTCCCTGCGTGAGGCGAATGGGGCGAAGTCGACGGGGGAAAGAGGTCCGGGTCCTCCGAGGGGGGCAGGAGGGCCGGAGCGGCCGGACCCGCGTCGGGAGCGAATGCGCCGAAGTCGAGGGAAGCGATCGGGGCGTGCGCGGCCGAACCGGAGGATTCCACGACCTTGATCAGGCGCGCTTTGAACAAGCCAACGTGCAGGTTGCGGACCAGTTGGAACAGCGTTCGTTGGTCGGGCGGCATCAAGAGCGCGCGCCGGGCTAGCTCCTCCACGTCCGGGGCGAGCTGGAGGTTCTCCGGCCTAAGCTCGACCTCCAGAACGGCCCGTAGGTACCCGAACAGCCGTTGGATCTCGGGGAGCGAGCGATTCGTCGGGCTCAGGGCGGCGACGTCGGCGAGAGAGAAACCCCGCCGCTCCAGCCCATCGGTTCGCCGCTCGAGCGCGGCCGTGATGACCTGACAGGAGGCCGTCTCCAAGGCGTGCAGCTCCTCCTCGGAGAGGCTCGCTAGGTCGACCTTCGGGTCCTTCGAGAGCGTTGCCAGGACCGGTTCGAGGAAATCGAACGGTACATGGAGCGTCACGAACAGGTCGTTGCGGGTCACCGATCGGTGCAGGCGCGCCTCGAGGAGTAGGGCTTCCCGACCGAACCGGGCGACCTGGGCCTCCCGGGTCCGTTCCATCGCGGCCTTCTTGCCCTGTCGGGCCGCGTCGAAGTCCGAATCGAGGGCGAGCGCCCGATCGAAGCTCGCGGTCGCCTCATCCGGGCGGCCCCCGGCGAGGAGCGCGAGGCCCCGGTTCGACCAGGCGAACTTGTTCGTCGGGGCCACCTGGGTCGCTCGCTCGTAGAGGGCGAGGGCCTCCGTTCCCTGGGCGCGTCGCTCGGCGACGAAGCCGGCCCGCATCAGGAGGTCGGGGTTAGCCGCGTCCCGCTGGATCGCTTCCCGGAAGGCCCGGGCCGCTTCGTTCCAATCCTCGCGCGCGATCGCGATCTCTCCGAGCCGAGTCCACAGCTCCGTGGCCTCCGGAAGCGCCGTGACCCCCTGGTGGATCACTTCCATCGCGCTCGGGAGGGAGCCGAGTCCCGTCTCGGCCTCCGCGAGGAGCTGGTAAAGTCCGGAGACGGGGGGGCCGAGCGGGATCGCATCGGAGAGGAGCGCCTTCGCGTCGGCGTGCTTGCCCTGGTCAAGGAGCGCGCGCCCGAGTCCGAGGAGGACCGGGATCGCCCGGGGGTCCTCGGCGAGCGCGGTGCGGTAGACCGCCTCCGCCTCCGCGGGTCGCTCCAGGGCCATCAGGATCTCCGCCCTCAGCAACGCGACCTCCTTGGCCCGGAGGGGTGGGCTCGGAGCGAGCCTGGTGGAGGCCTCGAGGACCTCGAGGGCGAGGTCGGGTCGCCCGGCGGACAGGCGCAGTCGCGAACGCCGGATCCCGATGGGCAGCGCCTGGGCCGGATCGATCTCCTGGGCCCGTTCGTAGAATCGGTTCGCGTCCTCCGTCTTGCCGAGCTCGGCCGCGAGGTCGCCCGCCTCGAGGAGGAGGGCCGGATCGCCCGCGTCGGGGTTGCCGGCTTCGAGGAAATCGGACAGGCACTCGAACGCCTCGGCCTTCGCCCCCTGGGAGAGATGGAGGCGGTACTTCTCCACGAGGGCCGAGGAATCGGTGGGGTCCAAAAGGAGGGTCGCCTTGAGAGAGTACTCGAGGTCCGAGGTCCGCCCGAGGGATCGGCACGCATCGGCTCGGATCCGCCAGGCCGACAGGTCGTTGGGGTCCTGGTTCAGGAGCGCGTCGACGACGGGGACCGCCTCGTTGTACCGGCCGGCGAGGTTGAACGTCTCGGCGAGGGCCAACCGGGCCGGGCGGCTCGCCGGGTCCGCTTCGAGGCCCAGCCGATAGAACTCGACCGCGTCCGCGTAGGCCCCTGCCGCCCGTAGGGCGTCGGCCACGTCGAACTGCACCAGGGGATCACCCGGTGCCTTCTCCGCTGCGGCCCGCAGGATCGTCACGCCCTCGGAGAGCCGCGCGGTCCGCAAGAGCAGTTGACCTCGGCGACGCTGGTAGAGCACGTTCTCCGGATCCCGACGGGCGAGGATCTCCACGAGCTGGAGCGCGCGTCCGTCCAGACCGAGCGCCGAGAGGGTCTCCGCCGCTCCCCAGAGAAGGTCCGGGTCTTCCAATCCGAGGCCGAGGGCCTGCTGGAAGGCGTGGTCGGCCTCGACGTAGCGCCCGGCGTCGAAGCGGGCCTGGCCGAGTTCCTTCAGTACCGTCGCGTTACCGGCGTGGCCGGGCTTGGCGAGGAACTCCTCGTAGGCCTGGGTCGCTCGCGCGTGGTCGCCTCCGAGCCGGGCCGCCATGGCGAGGCCGACGAGGCTCTCCTCCGCGAGCTTGGCGTCGGCCGACGCCCGCTCGTAGGAGGCGACGGACGTCCGGGCCGCGGCCTGTCGCTCCGGCGAACCTGCCGCGCAGGACCGGGCCAGTCCCAGGTAGACTGCGCCGCGCTCGTAGGCGAGCCGGGTGTTCGTCGGATCCGCCTCATACAGGTGGTCCAAGATCTTGGGGAGGTCGGCGGTCCGGCCGACCTCGGACAGTAGCTTCTTCGTTTCCCACAGGTAGCGGGTCTCCTTCGGGTTGGCCTCGATCAGGCCCTCGAAGAGGAGGAGCGCGCGGTCTCGCTCGCCGGCCGAGGCGAACGATTTCGCGAGCTGTTCGCGCGTGGCGAGGTCGCCTGGGTCGGCATCGAGGGCCGCCTGGGCGAACTCTCGGAAGATCTCGTCGCGACCGGCGGTCCGGGCCGCGTCCGCCGCCTTGCGGATCTCCCCCGCTTCGTGCGGGTTCGACCGCACCAGGGTCCGGTAGGTTCCGAACCCCTCGTCGGTCCGACCCGACGTCAGTTCGAACTCGGCCAGAGCCCGGGTCGCCTCGAGGTTGCCCGGGGAGATCTCGAGGATCTTCTGGCAGGCCGTGATCCCGAGGTCGAATCGACGCGTCCGCTGGGCCAGCAGTCGGAGCGCCTGCAGGTTGGCGAGGTTGCGAGGTTCCCGCTCGAGCAGCGTCTGCCGGACGCTGACCGCCAGTTCGGTGGGCTCCCCCGTGGCGTCGATGCGGTCAGCGAGCTCGGCCAGTTCGGCCGGCTCGAGCCGGCCCGAGGACTCGGCGGCGAGTCGAAACTCCTCGAGGGCGTCCTTGGTGTGCCCGCTCGCCAAGTGAAGGCGACCGGCGATCACCGCGAGGCGGGGGTCCCCGGGACGGGCCGTGCGGGCCGGCGCCACGGCGTCGAGCGCCGGGCCGATCTGACCGAGTTGGGCGAGGAGGTCGACGCGCGCGAAGAGGAGCTCCGGATCGTTCGGCGAGGTGGTGAGCAGGGCCTCGCACGCACGAAGCGCCTGTTCGGTCCCGCCGTGGGCCTTGGCGAGTTGGAGGCAAAGTCGCTGCGCACCGGGGTGACCGGGGCTCAGCCGCAAGGCCCTCTCGACGAACTGGGTCGAGGTGGCATCCAGCTCCTGGGCCTTCAGGTAGGCCTCGGTCGCGTCGGCCGGGCGACCCAGAAGCTTGAGCGCGTCCCCGAGGGTTCCCCAGATCGCCTTGTCGTTCGGGTCGACCCGAACGGCCTCCTCTAGCAACGGAAGGACCTGCGTCACCTCGCGATTCGCCGCGAGCAGGATCAGGGCCTTGTGATGCAGCAGCGAGGCCTGAGAGGCGACGAAGGTCAGGCCGACGTCGATGGACCGACTGGCGAGCTCGTTCTGGCCGAGGCGGTAGAACGCCATCGCGGTGCCGTCGAGCTGGTGGGCGATCTCGGCACCGTTCGGGCCGAGGTCGGACTTGCGCTCCTCCACAAACGCGAGGTAGGCCTTCAGCTGCTCGAGGTAGCGGTCCCGTTGCTGGGCCGCCTCCGCCTCCTCGGAGGCTCGGAACAATCGGCGGGCGCCATCGATCGGAACCTCGGAGGGGCCCCGCTCGTTCGTGGCTGCGGGAGAACTAGCCATTCGAGGTAGGGACCCCGGCGCGCCGATAAATATCTTCGCGAGCGGATGCACCCGACCGGTGGGTCGTGACGCGATCGGGGCCCTCTTGACCGGCAACGGACGCGGCGTGCTCCGGTCGGGGCTCTCCGGACCGACGGATCGCGCTCGACGCCCTCCCTACCCCTCCGCGACCGGCGCGTTGGGGGCTCGGTTTCCCCGTGGCCGAACCGAGCAAACCCGTAATCTCCTTCGAAGAGTGGGGGCTGCGTGACGGGGCGGCGGCGAGCACGCGGACAGAAGTCGATCTTCGACCCGATCCACGGCTCCCTCACCCTCTCGGTCGCTCCCCTCGAGCTCATCGGAGATCCCGCCTTCCAACGGCTCTGGGGGATCCGGCAGACCGGCCTCGCCCACCTCGTCTTTCCCGGGGCGAATCACACCCGCCTCGAGCACTCCCTGGGGGTGTACTGGGTCGCACGCCAGATGGCAACGGCGCTCGACCTGGGTGTCGAGGACGCCGAGCTCGTCGGGATCGGGGGCCTCTTGCACGACCTCGGCCACCCTCCACTGTCGCACACGCTAGATTCACCGATGCTCGAGTGCCTCGGTCGGAGCCACGAAGGTCGGTCGCGGGACATCGTGCTCGGAACGGACCGGGGCGAGGGGGACGCGCGGGCGACTCCGTCGCGAATCCCGGAGATCCTCGAGAGGCACGGGCTTGAGCCGCGAGCGATCGCCGACCTGATCGACCCGCCCTCCCGGCGGGAGCCGAACCGCACCCTGCGGGCCCTGCTCCACGGCCCGATCGACGCCGACCGCATCGACTACCTACAGCGCGATGCCCACTACACGGGCGTGGCCCACGGTGCGATCGACGCTTCCCGCCTCCTCGATACGATCCAGGTCCGGGCCGGTCGTTTGGTGTTCGCCGAGAAGGGGCGCACCGCCGTCGAGGGGTTCGTGGTGGGCCGGTCCCTGATGTATTCGGCCGTCTACTATCACAAGACGGTGCGCAGCGCCGAGGTCATGGCCCAGGCCGCCGTGGAACGGCTCTCGGGCTATCCGAGCGCGGCGCGCCCGTTGCTTTCGCAGACCGACGCCGACCTCCTCGTCGCGCTCGAGTCGGCAGGGGGCCACTCGGCAAGGATCGTCCGTGCGCTCCGGGAGCGCCGCTTGTACAAACGCGTGCACGGCTGGCGCCACTTGTCTAGCGAATCGCGGGCGACGCTTCGTTCCCTCGACCGCGCTCCGGCGGCTCGGCGGTCCCGCGAGGATGCGGTCGCGCAGGCGATTGGAGCGAGGCCCGGGTCGGTACTCCTAGACCTATCGGGCCTGTCGGACGGGGGTCCGGAACGATCCGATTGGGCGTCCGTCGGGATCCTCGAGGACGGCCGGGTGACATATCCGTTCCGCTCGGCCGGCCTGTGGCGGGAGATCGCGCTGCGCCCGAAGAACCCCTGGCCGGCCGCCGTGTACGTCGACCCCCGGTACGAGGCCGAAGCCTCGCGCTATCTGCGCCGCCGGCCGGACGCGTGGGGTTGAGGATTCCGTGCCCGGTCCGGGGCCCCGTCGAGTTCGAGCGCGAGGACGCGCTCCCACTGCGGGCCGGTGATCTCGACGACGGAGAGACGGCCGATCCGAACGAGGGAGGAACCTTCGAACACCGCCTCCCGCTTCAGCCGCTCGAGCGGGACCGAACGTCGCAGCGGTCGGCGCGCTCGGATCGCCACCGCCCAGGCACCCCGGGGATCCCCAGGGTCCGGGTGAGGGGCGTCCGCGACCTCCGCGATGCCGACGACGGCTCTCTCCGAGCCGGTATGGTAGTACAGCACGGGTTCTCCTCGTCGCATCGAACGAAGGTTGCGCTGCGCAAGCGGGTTGTGGACCGAATCCCATTCGGTCCGAACCGCACGCTCCAGGTCGGCGAAGGAGAAGTGCGACGGCTCCTCTTTCACAAGCCAACGACGCGGCGCCGTCGTCGGCCGGGCCGGCCGGCGGATGGGGTCCGTCATCCGACGACGATTCCCTGACGGGTGATCGCGAAGGGCCGTCGTTCGGGGTCGTGGGCGGAGCCTCGCATCCGGACGATCTTGACCTGTCGGACCGAGCGGTCCCCGATCCACTTGCGCGTCAGGAGGATCTCGCCGCGGGCGAGGATCTCCTCCGCGGAGAGGACCAGAGGGTTACCGGGGGTCGCTGTGATCATCGTCGTCGCGCCGCGCTCGCTCAAGAATCGTAGCAGCGATTGGACCTCCGTCCGATCGGCCTGCGGGTCGTGGCTCGATTTCATCGCGAAGCGACGGATGGAGGTGATCGAATCGACGAGGACCCGCGTGAAGTTCGTCTGACCCATTTGATGGCGCAGCTTCAGGTGGATCGTCTGGATCGAGATGTCGTCGTCGCCCTGGGACTTGCGGCTCTCGGCGGAGATGTCCCGCATCTGCTTGACATCCCCCATCGCCCGGATCTCCTGCACGTCCGCCATCCGACGGATCGCGCGGGTTCCGGGGTTCGCGTCCAGGGTCCGGACCGACGACAGGTCCCAGCCAAAGGAGCGAACATTCTCGAGGATCTCGTTCGGCGGTTCGTCGACGGCGACGAGTAGGACCGACTCGCCGTGGGCGAGCCCCTCCAGGAGGAACCGCATCCCGAAGAGGGTCTTGCCGCTCCCCGTGCCTCCGGTCAGGAGATAGGGGCGTCCCGGCCACAGGCCGCCCCCGAGCATCCGGTCGAGACCGGGAATCCCCGTGGAGACGCGTTCGGGGACGTCGATCACGGCTCGCCTTCGGCCTCAGGCGGGGGCGGGTCCGCCGCGGCAATCGACGGGGGGGCCGTGTGTCGGCGGGTCCCGGGGGGAGGCGCTGGCGTCCGCGGCTCCGGCGGAGGAGCTGGACCGGCCTGGGAGGGGGCCGGCACATCCGGCGGTGGGGTCCCGGCGGAGGCTCCGGTCACGGGCGAAGCCCTGCGACGGCCTGCGGTCCGTCGGCGAGGCTTCGGGGTCACCTCTTCCGTCGCCGGCGCTCGTCCGGATTTCCGAGGTCCGACCCGTCGCTTTGGGCGCGTCCCTGGGACTACTTCCCGGGGGACCGGGATCGGGTCGGAGGTCGGGAGAAGGTCGGCTGGGGCCGGGACCCGGACCGGACCGCCCGCCTGGACGATCGGGGGGGTCGGGGGCGGGATCAACGCAACCCCCCTAGCCCCCACCGAGGGCCCCTCGACGGGTTCGGTCGTCACGGACCGGGCCGGGGGGCGCCCCGATGTCGGATCGACCCGGGGCGACGTCGTAGACAGCGGCTCGGAGGGGATGGACGAGGGTGGGACGGATCGAGCCTCCGACTTTCCGCGGGGTGGCTTTCGGGAGGGCCGAGAGACTTCGGGGAGCGGAGGACGCGCGCCACCGCGGGTTGGGCTCAGACCGGGAGCGGCCCGAGCCGGCGAGGTGGTGGGGGGCGCCGAAGGTTCGGGGCGAACGGCGGGTGGAACGGGCTCCGGAACGTCGACCGTCCGACCCGGCAGCGGCGGAACGATCGGGGGAAGGCGGGGATGCGGCATCGACCAGGGGGATGCCGGCCCCGGAGGCGGCCCCGAGGCCAAGAGGGCGTCCGCCGCCGCGACACCGGGTGCTCGCGGTGTCGGCGAGGCGGATGGCGGGACGGACTCTCCCGTTTGGTCGCCAGCGGGAATCGCGACCGTCGGGGGTGGCGCGCTGGCAGGGTCGACCGATTCGTCGATGGGCAGGGCGGGAGCCGTTCCCGGTTGGCTCAAGGTGGAGGCCGGCGGTGGGAGGTCCTGAGTAGCGAGCGAAGGAACGGTCTGCGGCACGGGAAGCGTGGGGGGCAGCGGGGTCGTCGGATCGCTGGAACGGGCGGGCGCTGCGTCGCGTTCCGGGCCCTCCAGGTGGGCAGGACTGTCCGGCGTCCAGGACTCGAGGGAGCGCGATGGAATGCCGGATGCACGGAGGTCTCCGGCCGCCGCCGCGATGCGGGCGACCCGGTCGGCGGCCAGCGTCAACGCCACCTCGATGGACGGCGCGGTCCGCGGGTTCCAGTTCTGAGCGAGCTCGCTCACGATCGCGCGGGCGCGGATCAGATGGAGTCCGACCTCATCGAGCTTTCCGGCCTGCGCGGCCGCCCGGGCCGCGCTCACTTCCGCGTCGACGGGAGCGACGTCGATCCCCACGGCCGCAAGGTCCCGCAGATCCGCTAGGATCTGACTCATCTCGGCCGGTCGCGCGGTGAGGTCGCCGGAGGGGGGGGAGGAGGCCGCGGCGTCGGCGCGCTCGATCACGCGTCGGGTGTCGCGCGAGATGGTCGTATTGAGGTCGATGTCGAGTCCGGTCGGGGAGATACGGTACGGGTGCAGCCGTGTATCGTGGGCGCTTCCCCGGAACTTCTCGACCCCGATCGCACGGACCGTGCGACCTTCGAGCTCCCAGCGGAAGAGGCGGATCTCCCCGCGAGCGAGGAGACGCTCGGCGCTCTCGATCTCCTCGACCGGGGCCTCCACGGTCAACAGGGCCGTGACGCGCATGTCCGACAGGAAACGTAGGAACGACTGGGCTCCCTGGGTCTCGTCGATCCCCTTCATGCAGAAGTACTGGAGCGCGGTGAGCGAGTCCACGACGAGGCGGGAGTAGTTCTGGCGCATCATCTCCATCTTGAGCGTCTGCTCGAGCGCGGAGAACGTCACCTCGACACTGACGAGCTCGGCGGTCTTGCGGATCTCGGGCGGCACCTTCTCGAAAGAGACCGAGGAGCGGACTGCGGCGATGTCCTTGAACGGCGCTCGCTCGTAGCGCATCACGTCCGGGATGGCGTCGAAGACCTGGATCTGGTCGAGGTCGGGCTGCATCGCGCGGTGGTTGATCCGCATCTCGTTGGGGGGGTCCTCGAGGGTGACGAGGAGGACCTTCTCTCCGCGCCGCACCCCATCGCACAGGAACTGAAGGGCGAGCTTCGTCTTCCCGGTCCCGCACGGACCCACGATCAGATAGGGTCGGTGGGCGACGAGACCCCCGCTGAGGATCTCGTCGAGACTCGCGTTGCCGATCGAGATCCTTCCGTCCGGCTCCGGTTCCGCGGAACGGGGCCCGTGGGCGGCGGCACCGGCCCGGTCAGCCATCTCGACGTGGGATGGTCGTCCGTCCCATATATCGATGCGCTCGAACGGCCCGCTCGGAATCCCGCGTTTCTCGACCTCAGCGCATCGCGGAGCCCAAATAGCAAGCCGGCTCGGGGGGGGCGATGACCGTGCGTTCCGAGGCTAATCGGATCCGGATGCGCGGACTCGCTGTCGACTTCCCGGAGCAGTTGACCCAGGGATTTCGGATTGGCCAGGAACTAGACGTCCGCCTTCCCTCCGAGACGCCGAGCGCCCTCGTCGTCGGCATGGGAGGGAGCGCGATTGCCGGTGACCTGTTGGAGGGCATCACCCGGGCCGAGATCGACTGGACCCTCGGGACGATACGAGGACCCGACCTCCCCCGGTCCACGCCCGCGACGAGTCTCGTCCTGTTCGTCAGTTATTCGGGGAATACCTGGGAGACTCTAGCGGCCTACGATGCCGCTCGACGCCGCGGCCTCCCTTGCGTCGTGGTCAGCTCCGGGGGGGAGCTCCAACGCCGGGCCGAGCGAGACGGCGTAACCCATGCCGCGATCCCGCCCGGCCTCCCACCGCGCGCCGCGCTCGGATTGATCCTGGGGGTCCTGACCGGGATCCTCGACCCCGCCTTTCCGGAGTCGTACGAGGGTCGCTTGTCGACGGTCGCCTCCCGGTTGAAGGGTCGGCAGAGCGAGTTCGCTTCCCCCAAGGGGAGCCCGGCGGGCTTCGCTCGACGAGTGGGTCATCGTACGCCCACGATCTTCGCGCCGAATGAGTTCCGGTCCGTCGCCCGACGCTGGATGACGCAGATCGAGGAGAACGCCAAGCGCATCGCACACACCGAAGAGCTTCCGGAGGCGATGCACAACGCCCTCGTCGCATGGGATGCGATGGATCGGACTACCGCCCGTCGTCAGGCCATCCTCCAACTCGACTTCCTCCCCCGGGCCCCTCCCGGGCCGGTCGACCCCGCCTACTTGGAGCGGCTCCTTTCGCGCCGGGGGATTCGGTTCGAGCGCGTCGACGTTGGGTCGGACGACCGTATGGAGGCGATCCTGACCGCGGTCTCCCTCGGGGACCACTTCTCGCTGTTTCTGGCGGAACAGGGCGGCGTAGACCCATTGGAGATCCGCGCCATCGAGCGCTCCAAGCTCGCGGGCGGCCGGCGTTGAGCCTGGGGCCAACAGACTATATGCCCCGCCCCACTGCGCCGCGCGGGTGCTGAGGTAGCCTAGCTCGGCCAAGGCGCCAGATTCGAGATCTGGTGATGCGTATGCATCGCGGGAGTTCAAACGGGTCCGGGGCAGACCCCCCTCATTCGGAGACTCTCCCCCTCAGCGCTCCCCCGCTCGTCCGGGTCGAGTTCCGGGTCGAGCGAGCCGGCCGGGTGGAGGTGCGGGTCGCCCACGTGCCTCCCGGATCGGACGTTCGACACGCGCTTCGGTCGGTCGGCCTCTTCGGGGAGGGGAGCGCGGTCCTCGAATCCGGTCGGGCCGTCCCGCTCGATGCGCCGATTCGCTCGGACTGCGAGCTGACCGTGGTGCCGACCTTTACGGGAGGCTGAAGCGGGATGCCGCCTTCTCCCGGCGGGCCGGCAATCTCTTAAGGGAAGGAGCGAACCATCTAGGACACCAGGAGCTTAGAAGGACGTGTCCCCGGTGGCCGACGTCGCCTGCCCGGTCTGTGATAACGAGCTCTCCCAGAGCCCGGAGTCCTGCCCGAGGTGCGGATTCCCCACTTCCCTTCGAGCGGAAGCCATCGCGGCCGTCCGAGAGGGGGACCCGTACGTCCGCCCGGCCGCCGCGCCCTATCCCTCCCGCAAGGCGAGTGTACCGAAGGCGACCTCCAAGCGGCTCGCGAGCGGGGTCGAATCCTTCGCGGACGAGGTCGACCGACTTGCGGCCCTCTTGGCTCGCCTCGGGGTCCCCTCGGACGAACTGAGCCTCGGGGTCCGGCGGGCGGCCATGGCGGAGATCGAGGGGCACCCCGACGAGGCGATCCACCTGCTCAAGGCGGCGAACTCGCAGGTGTCGGAGACGATCCGGGTCCTCCTCGACCGAAGGGTCCACGACCTGGACGCACGGCAAAAGGCCCTCGCCAAGGAGGGCCTCACCGATGTGAACGGAGCGGCGCTCGGACGACTCAAGAGCGCAGTACTCGAGTCCCGCCTGGCGGATGCAGCGGACATCCTGACGGAATCGGAGGGCAACCTGACCCGGGTGGCGGAGGGCCTCGAATCGGTTCGGATCCCGCTCCGGGAGATCGACGGCCTCCTTGCCATCCTCCGGGACACCGGGGTCGACGTGACGGCGGAGGTCGCCACCTCGGTCGGCCTCCGCGCAGCGCTTTCGGACCCCCAGGGCGCGGGCGGGGATTACACTCAGATCGCCGAGCGGGCCGAAGAACTTCGCGCCTCCCTACGGGAGCGGGTTCCGTCGACGCTGTTGAAGGAACTCGAGCAACACGAGAGCACCCTGCGTCCGTACCCGGAGGATCATTCCGCCGCGACGATGGCTCGAGCGACCCACGCCACCGCCCTTGACCATTTGGAGGGCGGTCGGCTTGCCGATGCGGCCGCGGCCCTCCAGGCGCTGCGGGCCGAGGTCGAGGGCCTCGGGCCGGTTCCATTGCCTCGGGTCGAACGCCAACCTGCCCCACCCCCTCCGGAGGAACCCAGCGGTCCTGTGACCGTGCCTCAGCTCGTTCAGACTGCCCGTCAGCTCGCAAGCCGGATCCGAGCACTCGACCCGGGGAGCGAACTCGCCTTCGAGGCCGCCGGCCAGATCCGGCAAGCCACGGACCTATTGAGGGCGCGGCGATTGGATGAGGCCTCCGAGACACTGCACCAACTGATGGTCGCCCTCGACCACGTCGAGGGAGAGCCGCAACGGACGGTCAGAACGTGAAGGAACTCGACCTCGCCCCCTTGTTCGACTCCTTCGTGGCACGGGCCCAGCTGCTCGAGGAGCAGGGGGTCCCCTTCCCGGTCACCGCGATCCGGGGAGCCTTTGCGAAGGCGATGGCGGCCCGCAACCGCCCCCGAGCCCTTCAAGTCCTGGAACACGCCGAGCGCCTCTACCACGGAACGTACGTGCACTGGGTCCCCGTACGGGACCTGCTGTCCCGGGCGGAGGTGCTGCGGACCACGGCGGAGGAGCTCGGTATCGAGTCGGCCGGGTTGCCGACCGACACCGGCAATCCTCGCGCCCTCATCCAGGCCGGCCCCCTATCGGGGGAACTGTTCCAGAAGGCCGGCGAGATGGCGTCCGCCTCGATCGCGACCCTGCGAAAGGCCGTGCTTCGCCAGGTCAAGGTGGAGGCCGGCAAGCTCGGCACCTCGATCCAAGCGGCGCGCCGGCGGGGCGAGAACGTCGAGGAGGTCACGGCCTCGTTCCGGGAGCTCCTCCAGGCGGTCAAGACGGGTCCCTCGCCCGTCCTGGTTCAGCGGATCGCCGAGTGTCGCCGCCTCGTGGGCGAGATCCCGGTCCCCCCGCCCGTCGGCTTCCCGGAGATCGAGGATGCGGACGAGATCCTTCTCGAGGCACGCATCCTGGCCCGACGGATCCATCGGATCAAACGGAATGCGAGAGATGCGCAGAGCGCGGCCCGCCTGATGTCGCACGTGCGCGCCGCCCTGTCCGAGGATCGACGGGCCGCAAGCCCCCAGGACGAGATCGAGGAGCTCTGGGGGGAGGTTACCCGGCTCTCGAAGGAGCGCCAGGACAACGAACCGAAGGGTGCGATGGCGCCCGCGATCCCTCCGCCCCTGCGGCCCAACAAGAATCTTCCCTCGCCCTACGCCCTGCCCTCGGTCCTCGCCCCCGACGAAACCGAAGATACGCTGCCCGCTGAGAATCGCTCCCGTCGTCGTGCACCGACGCGGCCGTGAACCCACGTTGCGAGGCAGCCGGACGTGGTGCGTCGTCCATCGTCCGACCCGTCGTCCGATAGAACCCCCGCTTCCCGGGGCAGCGAACCGAATCTGGGTCCTCGACGGGCGGGAGCCTAGAACAGGCGGCACCATTCGTAAGCCTTAAGTACTAAACCGAGGTCGATTATAAGACTTGGCTCGCCACGAGGGTCGCCCAGCGTCGTCGGAACGGAACATAGGGGTGGTCGTCGCAGTGAATCCTTCCGGCCGATTGACGGTCCGTTGCCCGTCGTCGCGGTTCGCGACCGAGGGGACTCGCGTGGTCGACCGCTCGGGCACGTTGCGGGGCGAGGTCGCCCGTGTGTTCGGCCCGGTCCGGCAGCCCTACCTATCGATCCGGCTTCGACGGATGCCCCGCGCGGCCGAGGCCGCGGCGCTCGTCGGGACGACGCTCTCCGGCGAGGAGTCCTGACATGGTGCCCCCAGAGGAAACGACCGGGCCGGCGGCTCCGACGCCGCCCAGGGCGACCGACATCTCCGTGGCGACTCGGTGCACCAACTGCGGGTCGACGCACCTGACCCGGGACTACGAACGGGGCGAGTTGGTCTGCGACGAATGCGGTCTCGTCCTCGAGGAGGCGATGATCGACCAGGGACCGGAGTGGCGCGCGTTCGACGCCGAGCAGGGGGAGAAGCGGACTCGAACGGGGGCTCCGACCACCCTCACGATCCACGACAAGGGACTCTCCACGGAGATCGGTTGGAAGAATCGCGACCCGTACGGGAAATCGATCCCGACCCGCAACCGCGCGCAGCTCTACCGCCTCCGGAAGTGGCAGCGGCGGATCCGCGTCTCGAACGCGACCGAGCGCAATCTCGCCTTCGCCCTCGCCGAGCTTGACCGCATCGCCTCGAGCATGTCGCTCCCGCGCAACGTCCGGGAGACCGCGGCGATGATCTACCGGAAGGCCGTGAACCGCAACCTGATCCGGGGTCGCTCGATCGAAGGGGTCGTGGCCGCGTCGCTGTACGGAAGCTGCCGACAGTGCAACGTCCCGAGGACCCTCGACGAGATCGCCTCCAAGTCGCGCATCGGGCGCAAGGAGATCGGCCGTACCTACCGGTTCATGACCCGCGAGCTCAAGCTCAAGCTCATGCCGACCCGCCCGCAGGACTACATCCAGCGGTTCTGCTCGGAGCTCAAGCTCAAGGGGGAGATCCAGACCCGCGCGAACGAGATCCTCAAGCAGGCGACCGAACGCGAGCTCACGAGCGGCCGGGGCCCGACGGGGGTAGCCGCCGCGGCGATCTACATCGCGAGCGTACAATGCGGCGAGCGCCGCACCCAGCGCGAGGTCGCCGAGGTGGCCGGCGTGACCGAAGTGACGATCCGTAACCGCTACAAAGAGCTCACCGAGAAGCTCAACCTTCGCGTGCTCCTGTAGCGGGCGCCCCGGCGCAGCCGTTTTCACCCACGCGCGGATCGGCCCGACCGAGGGCCCTGACGACCATGACCCGTGAGATCCGACTCGCCGTGCTCGTGTCGGGGGAGGGGACCATCCTCGAAGGCCTCGCCGAGGCGATCGACGGCGGTCACTTGCCGGCGTCGATCGTGCTCGTCGTTTCCGACCGGCCCCACGCCCCGGCGATCGAGCGCGCCCGTCTCCGGGGACTTCCGACGGTGGTCCTGCCGCTGCGGGGGACGGACGAAGCTCGATGGGCCGAGCGACTCGACGCCGAACTGTCGGAGCGACGCGCCGAGCTCGTCCTGCTCGCTGGGTTCCGGTCGATCGTCCCGTGGGCCTGGCTCTCCGGATGGGAAGGACGCGTGCTCAACGTCCACCCGTCGCTACTCCCGAAGCACGGCGGACCCGGCTTCTTCGGCCGACGGGTCCACGAGGCGGTGCTCGCCGCGGGGGACCGCGAAACGGGCGCTACCGTTCACCTCGTGACGGCCACGGTGGACGCTGGCCCCGTCCTCGCCCAAGAGTCGATTACGGTCCAGCCTGAGGAGACCCCCGAGACCCTGCGGGCGCGCCTCCGCCCCATCGAGCTCGCGCTCCTGACGGCCACGATCCGCCGGTTCGCCGACGGCTCCTTCCCGCTCCCCTACCGAGCCCCGTCGGAGCGACCCGCCGTCCGCGAGGGACGGGGCTCGACGCGCTGAGCCATCGACTCGGGCGGCAGGAGGTCGGAAAGCGGCGTCGCACGGTTCGGCAGGCGCACCCGCAGGACGTGCTTGGTCGTCTTCGGGGGGAACGGGACCCCGGTTCGAGCCCGTTCTACGACGAGCTCCTTCGATACCGGCGGGCCGGGCGACCAGCGCTCGAGCTCCACCGACGGGTCGTCGTAGTCGAACACCCAGGCGGGCGCGCGCCGCGCCCCGAGGGCCACCAGAGCGTGGTAGCGGTGGTGCCCGTTCAGGATGACCCCGGTCCCCCGGGCGACCCAGATCGGGTCCCGGACCAACCCGTCCGACCGGATCTGCTCGACCAGAGCGCGGACCGTGATCGGGTCGACCTGCTCGTGTTCCTTCAGCTCCGACAGAGGCAGGAGAGCGAACTCCGGTGGCTTCATCCCGGAACCCCAGGGGGGCCGTTCGCGAGCCGGTCGAGAGCGCGTCGCACGTAGACCCCCACCATGCGTCGCCGGTAGTCCGGGGCGAGGAACGTGTTGTGGACCGGTCGGACCGACCGCATGATCGCCTCCGAGGCAGCGTTGCGATTCGTCTCGTTCAGCCGCTCGCCGACGAGGGGCCGGGTCACCTCGTCGAACCGCCTGGGGTAGGTCTCGAGTCCTCCCGCGGCGATCGCAAGGGAGCGGACCGTCCCGGATTCGACGAGGCCGGCGGCGGCGAGGCCCAGCTCCGGAAAGTCGAACGTGGGGCGGATCCGCAGTTTCTGATAGTTGGCGGGAAGGCCGCGGCTCGCCGCCGGGAACGACACGGCCACCACGATCTCGTTCGGCCGAAGGCGATGGCGGCGGATCCCATCGCCGCCCGGGTCGTACAGGTCGAGGACGGGGATGGTCCTCCGCCCATCCGGCCCGGCTAGCTCGACCGAGGCGTCGACGGCCGCCAGGGCCGGAGCGAGGTCTCCGGAGAACGTTGCGTAGCAGCGCTCCTTCTGCGGGACCACGTGGCAGCGGTCTCCGTCGGCCTTGAGGCAGAATCCCAGGCTCTGGCGCCACGGGAACGTCTGGTTGAAGAAAAAGCAGCGCGTCTCCACCAGTAGATTTCCACCAACCGTCGCCCGTTCGCGAACGAGCGGAGTCGCGACCTCATGGACCGCCGCGGCCACGCCGGGATAGGCCCGGGCAAAGTCGGTGTCCCGGTCGAGGTCCGCGAGGCGGGTCATCGAGCCGACCCGCTCGAGGGTGTAGGAACGCAGCTCCTCGACCTCCTCGAGGGCGACGAGGTTCGGCTTGAGGTTGATGTGCATCTTGTAGTTCGGCAATAGGTCGGTCCCCCCAGCGAGAACATCGCACGCGGCTCCGAGGTCGCGGGTCAGTCGGACGACCTCCTCGACGGTGCTTGGCCGGTATAGTTCGAACGGGTCGAGGTGCATGGTCAAGTTCAGGCGCCCTTCCAGGGCCGCCCCTCCTTGCGACGTTGCTCGATCCCACGGACGACGCGGTCGGGCGTGATGGGGAGCTCGTGGAAACGCACCCCGATGGCATCGTATAGGGCGTTCGCGACCGCCGGCAGCGTCGCCACGAGCGGCCCCTCGCCCGCCTCCTTGGCCCCGAAGGGACCCTCCGGGTCGTCCTGCCCGACGAGCAGGCACTCGACCCTCGGCATCTGCTGCGGTGCGGGGATCTTGTACTCGAGCAGAGACGGGTTCATCAGGCGGGTCGACCGGTAGCTCATGGTCTCCCCCATCAACTGCCCGAGTCCCATGTGGATCGATCCCTCGATCTGTCCTTCGACCGCCAGGCGGTTCAGGGGTCGACCGCAATCGAACGCCGCCCAGATGGTGCCGACGTGGTATTCCCCGGTTTCGGCGTCGACCCGGACCTGTGCCACGTAGGCCGCGAAGGAATAGGCAGGGGCCGTTCCCGCTCGGGCCCCCTTGAAGGTCCCCCCCATCGGGGGGCTCGAGTAGGCCCCGGTGGCCGTGAGGGCGCCCACCTTCTCCATCGCCTTATGGAGGGCATCCATGAAGGAGACGGCGACCTCCGGCCGATGGCGCGGAACGTAGCGCTCGCGTTCCACGGCGAGCTGGTCGACGGGGTATCCGCAGAGCTCGCTCGCCGCGCGCAAAAGCGTCGCGAGCAGCTCCTCGGCCGCCCGTCGGGCGGCGTTCCCCATCATGAACGTCACCCGGGAGGAGTAGCTGCCGATGTCGACCGGGCTGATGTCCGAATCGACTCGGACCACGTGGACCCGGTCGAGGTCCACGCCGAGCACCTCGGCCACGATGGCCGCGAGCAATGTGTTCGAACCTTGGCCGATGTCCGCCTGCATCGAGTGGACCGCGATCCCTCCGTCCATGTCGACCTTCAGATGGACGGTGCACTGCGGCATCTTCGGGGTGAAGTGGATCGGGCTGTTAGAGCCCGAGATGTAGAACCCGCAGCCGAGTCCGATGCCCTCGCCGAACGGCAGCCGCCGGAACTTGTCGGCCCAACCGCTGCGGACGCGGGAGGCGTCCAGGCACTGCCGAAACGACGTGGAGGTGATGCGCAGCTGGTTCACCGTCGTGCTGTTCGGGGGCAGCGCGTTCCGTTCGCGGAGAACGAACGGGTCGAGACCGATCGATTCGGCGAGCTCGTCGAGCGCGACCTCGACCGAGTAGCGGATGTTCGTCCCTCCGTGGGCGCGCATCGCACCGCTAGGGGGCTTGTTGGTGTAGACCCGACGACCGCGGTACCGGAAGTTCGGGACCCGATACGGGCCCATCGCGAGGACCCCATTGTAGTAGGTCGTGACCGTGCCGAAGGAGCTCCACGCCCCGCCGTCGAGGACCGCCTGGATGTCGTACGCGCTCAGGTGGCCCTCTGAATCCGCGGCGATGCGCACATCGTTCTGGGTCGGATGACGTCCGTGGTTCGTCAGGAACACGTCCTCCCGGTCGAACCGGATCTTGACCGGCCGACCGGTCTCGAGGGCGAGCGCCGCGCACGCGATCTCGTGGGGAAGGGGGTCGGACTTTCCCCCGAAGCCGCCGCCGACCTCCGGCTTGATCACCCGGATCCGATGCATCGGGATACCGAGGACCTCCGAGAGCGCCCGGTGCAGGTAATGCGGGACCTGCGTGGCGCTCCAGACCGTCAATCGTCCGTCGGGGGTCGACTCGGCGATCGTCGCCATGGGCTCGGTGAAGGCGTGGGTGACGCCGGCGAAGGTCCCGCGCACTCGGACGGTATGGCTCGCCTGGGCGAACGCCGCATCCACATCGCCGAAATGCTGGACGACCTCCTTCTGGATGTTCGTCCCGGCCAAGCCTCGAGCGTGGATCGGTTCGGTCACCGGGGCGAGGCCGGTCTGGGGGTCGGCGTACTCCGGAAGCGGCTCCACCTCGACCCGGATGGCGGCCATCGCGAGCTCGGCCGTGCGCTCATCCGTCGCGGCGACCGCGGCGATGATGTCGCCGATGTACCGCGCCTTCCCGACCGCGATCGCCGTCTCGTCGTGCGTGATCGGAAGCACGCCGAACGGGGTCGGATACTTCTCGCCGGTCAGGACGGCGTAGACGCCCGGCAGGGATCGGGCGCTCGACACGTCGATGGAGACGAGACGCGCATGGGGCCACGGAGACCTCAGGAGGCCGCCGTAGAGCATTCCCGGCCGCTTGATGTCGTCGGTGTACTCGGCTCGACCCGTCACCTTGAGCGGCCCCTCGACGTACGGGATCCGACCGCCCAGCAACCGAAACTTCGGACTCGCGTCGGCCGTGGACATCTACCGGTCCCCCGAGGCCGCCGATTCGATCGCCTCGATGATCTTCGTATAGCCGGTGCATCGGCACAAATTCCCGGCGATCGCCTCGGTGATCTCCGAGCGGCTCGGATGGGGGTGGTCCCGAAGTAGGGCCGTCGCGGTCATGATGAATCCGGGCGTGCAGAAACCGCATTGGGTGGCCCCGCGTTCGACGAACGCCTTCTGGACCGGGTTGAGCCCGGTCGCCGGTGAGACCCCCTCGATCGTCGTCACGGAGTGACCCTCGGTGGACCGAGCGAGGGTCAGACACGAAAGGGTCGCGCGCCCGTCGATCCAGACGGTGCAGCATCCGCACGTGCCGAGGTCGCACCCACGCTTGGTGCCGGTGAGGTTGAGGTCCTCCCGGAGCAGGTCGAGCAGGATCCGCTCGTTCGGGCAGGAGGTCTCGACCGGCCGATCGTTGAGGGTCAGTCTAAGGGGACGGGGCGGCGACATGCTGCGCATTCACCTCGGAGGAGGCGTCGGACCTCTTAGCGGTGCGGCTAGGATGGAGAGCCTGGACGATCTCCGCAACGATGCTGACCGCGATCTCCTCGGGGGTTTCCGCGCCAATCGGCAGCCCCACGGGCGCCCGGATCCGGCGGAGTGCCGCCTCCGACGCACCACGTCGCCGCAGCTCCGCGAACACGTGGGCCCGCTTCGCCTGACTGGCGATGAGCCCGATCTCGTTCGGGAACCGGTGGAGGGCCAGGTCGAGTACGTCGGTGTCCTTCGCCGCGTCGTATCCCAGCACGAAGAGATGGGTGAACGATTCCGCCGCGACGGCTCCGAACAGCTGGGCCGGCTCGACCACGACGCAGCGTTCGGCCTCTGGAAAACGATCGGCGGAGGCCCATTCGGGCCGGTCGTCGGCGACCGAATAGTCGTACTCCAAGGTCGGGAGCAGCCGAGCCAGGGCCGCGGCCACGTGACCGCCCCCCCACAGCAGGAGGTTGGGCCGCGCGGCCACGTACTCGATCGAGATGTCGACCGAGCCTCCGCAGAGGCTCGGCAACCCGCCTTCCACCCAGTTCCGTAGGTCGAAGTGATGAAGGTCGCTCGCTCGGGTTCGAAGGGAGGCCCGCGCCAGGTCTTTGACCCGTTCTTCCAAGGCCGCGCCCCCGACCGTCCCGACCGTCGAACCGTCGGACCGCACGAGCATCGCAGCGCCCACCTTTCCCGGGACCGACCCCGAAGAACGGACGACCGTGGCCCGGACGAACGGCTGGTGGGCTTCCATCAGACGAAGCGCTTCCCGCGTCAGCCTACGGTCCATCGATCTCCCCTCCGCGGCGCTTCCAGGCCTCCAAGGCGGACCAGTAGGCATCGAACGAGTCGACGTTTTCGAGCACCCCCGGGTCTTCCACCGGGACCCGAAGGACCTGTGGACCGAGCACCGGGATGAGGGAGCGCAGCGGCGCCGAGGAAGGAAGCTCGAGCACCCGTCGTATTGCGGCCCGCTGAAGAAGGACCGGGTGACCCCCGCCGCCCCGGAACGACGGGACGACCCAGGTCGCGAGGGCATCTCGGGAGGCCGCGGCGAACAAGCGGTCGACCGTGGGTTCGGCAACGAAGGGGTGGTCGACCGGCCACACCAGGACGGGGGTTGCGTCGCCTGCCGCTCGTAATCCAAGCTGAACCGAGCCCGTGCGGCCCTCGGGCCAAGCTGCGTTCTCCTCGATGTCTACGGAGTGGCCGTCGAGAGCCCGTTCGATCTCCTTCCGAAGCGGTCCGAGAACCGCGATGACCCGGCTCGCTCCTGCCCGTTGGGCGATTCGCGCGATCCGCGCGATCGCCGTCTCCCGTCCAACCGGCAGAAGGGCTTTGGGCCGGCCGCCGAATCGACGCGACTCACCCGCACTGAGTATGACCGCGACCGGGCCACGAGGCTCCATCGCCCGGTCGTTTTCCGCCGCCATATTCTCTCCTGAATCTGAGCCACCGTGCATACACTCTTAAATATCGCCGTCAGGTGGGCGCGCGCACCATGCCTCATCCCTTCGATGTACCGGCCTCGGCGCTGCTACCGCGCGTCGCGGCCGAATTGAAAACACGCCAGATGGTAACCCCCCCTCCGTGGGCCGCCTTCGTCAAGACCGGGGTCAGTCGTCAGCAGGCGCCGACCCAGACGGATTGGTGGTACCTTCGCAGTGCGTCGGTCTTGCGCAAGATCTACCTGAAAGGGCCGACGGGGGTCCAGCGGCTCTCGGCCGACTACGGAGGACGCAAGGACCGGGGCTCGGCGCCGTACCACGCGCGGACGGGCTCTCGCTCGATCCTTCGCGAGATCGTCCAGCAGCTCGAAAAGTCGGGTCTGATCAAGGCCCGCAAGAATCTGGGTCGACAAGTCAGCCCCCAGGGGCTCAAGCTGCTCGATTCAGCCTCGCGGTCGGCCCTGACCGAACTCGCTCAGTCGCGCCCCGAGCTTGCCAAGTACCTTTGATCGGTTCAAGGCTCAACGTCCGAGGAGAACCGATGGCGTACGATGGAGACCCGGAGCTCGTTGAACTTCGGAAGCGTCGGCTTCGGGAGATCGAAGCGATGCAATCGAGCGGGGTGGTCAACGCGCCGGCCTACTCGGCCCAGCAGGCCGAGGCGGAGCGACGGGAGGCGGAGCGAGCCGAGGCGCTGCGTCGGATCCTGACTCCGGAGGCCCGGGAACGGCTGGGCCGCATCCGTCTCGCCAAACCCGATGTCGCCACCGCGGTGGAGCAGCAGGTCATCGCCCTCGCTCAATCCGGGCGACTGCAACGGGCCATCGACGACACCACCCTTCGCGCCATCCTCGAACGGATCATGCCCGAACGCCGAGAGATCAAGATCACGCGTCGGTAGTTGGGAGAAGCAGCGCGATGGCAAACCGCAGGAAAAGCCTCGCTCGGAAGACTCGCCTGTTCCGCGCGAACAAGAGCAACCGGCGAGTCCCTGCCTGGGTGATGCAGCGAACGAACCGGACGGTCACCCGGCACCCGAAGCGACGATCCTGGCGGCGGGGCCACCTCCACAAGTAAGGACGGGGCGATGGCGAAGAAAGAGGAGTCGCGACGCACCGAGGACCTCGAGCGGGAGTACGTGATCCCGCTGCGGGCGAGCATGCACCAACCGTCTCGCCGTCGTCGAGCCGGTCACGCGCTGGAGACCGTCCGACGGTTCATCGTCCGCCACATGAAGGGGAAACCGGAGGATGTCTGGATCGACCCGCGGCTCAACGAACACATCTGGGAGCGGGGGATCCAGCACATTCCCCGGCAGGTGCGCGTCAAGGCCATCCGATTCGAGGACGGCCTCATCGAGGTCGACCTGATCGAGGGGGAATAGGTCCCCCGGCCCTCGGAGCGTTGGGTTGCCGGTCGGCCGAGCGCTCATCGGGGGATCGCCGTACATCGGCGTCTACGTGCGGCCGAGCGACGCCGGCGCCCTGGTCGCCCACACCGCCTCCCTCGAGATCGTTCGCGAGGTGGAGCGGCTGCTCAAGGTCCCCTGCGTCCGTACGAGCCTGCTCGATAGCGAGCTCGTGGGGACCCTCGTCGCGATCAATTCGCACGGAGCCGTGGTCGGCGAGGAGATCGATGACAAGGAACGCACGGCGATCGAGCGGATCACCCCGGTCCATCCGATCCGCAGCCGCTACAATGCGACGGGGAACAATGTCTTGGCGAACGATTCCGGCGCGATCGTCCACCCGGACTTTTCGGACGATGCCATCGAACGGATCGGGCGCGCGCTCCGGGTCTCGGCTCGCCGCGGCACCGTCGCCGGTCTCGGGACGGTCGGGATGGCCGCCGTCGCGACGAACCGGGGTCTCGTCGTTCACCCTCGGGCCACCGATCGGGAGGTCGAGGTCCTCACCGAGACCCTGCACGTTCCCGTTCACCGTTCGACCGCGAACTTCGGGGTCCCGATCGTCGGGGCCTGCCTCGCGGCGAACTCCCGCGCGGTGATCGTGGGCAAGCCCACGACGCCGGTCGAGATCGTCCACCTTCAGGAAGGGCTGGGAATCCTGGACTGACCCGGGCGGACCGCCTGCCTGGTCCCGCCACGTCCCCGACGCTGCGACCCGCCGGGCGGCCCCCCCGTACGGGGAAGAGCGTAGTCGAATACGTAGGAGTGGCGAAGCCGCCGGACCTCGATGCGCATCGAGCCCGTGATCCCCGTCAGCCCGTCCGTCCCGGAATCGGGCACGACCTGCACCCGGAGTGTCGCCTTTCCGCGATCGAGCGTGCCCGCATGCTGCAAGGCAAACGATCCTCGTCGTCCCGCGAGAGTGCCCTGAACGATCTCGAGTGCCACGTATGCGGCGGAGCCGTCGAGCGTGCCCATCACGCTGAGCATCCACCCTCGGGACACGCCGGAGAGGTCGCCACGAAACCTCTTTCGCAGGGTCGCGAGCGTTGGATCCCCGGCTGCCCCGCGGGCCGATCGGGCCGACGCGCTGATGGTGACCCGAAACGTGCCGGCGGCTCGCACACCCGCATGCCCGCTCACGACCGCCGGGCCCGGCGTCGCCTAGGTCCCGCGGCGGCGCTTGACGTACCGGGTGGCGTAACCGGCGATCCGGTTCGCGAGCTTCTTGTAGGTGACCGTCGGTTTCCCATCGACCATGACGGTGAGGTCGGTCAGCTCGAGGACCTTCTTCTTGTTGGCCGAGAAATCCCCCGTGAACGACTCCGGATAGTTGCGGACGAGTTCGATGGCGACCCGTTTGATGTAGGTTTGGCGGATATTGCCCATGCGAGCGCGGCCGACCCCGGAACGCCTTATAACCGTTCCGACGGAAGGAGAGGCGGATTCGAGAGCGCTCGACGGGCGTCGGACGGCTCTTTCCACTGCAGGAAGGCCCAAATACCCCTACCCGGTTAATTCATGGGCGTGTCCGGGCCCGTCGAGAAGGCTACGATAGCACCGAGTGGCCTATCGAGCCGTGTACTCCCGTCCCGGGACGGCTGGACATGAGCAGCGAGGTCGCCGAGGCCATGAGCCCAGAAGGGATGGGAGTCCACCCGGACCGGCAGGTCTTGGTGCTCGACCTGTCGCGCTCGATGCTCGCCCCTCTTCCGGATTCCTCCGGCGGCTCCCCGCGTCAGAAGATCGAGATCGCCCGCTCCGCGGTCCTGCGCATCGTCCAGAACGCGGAGAAGGCGGGCACCCCCTTCGGCCTCGTCACGTTCACCGACACGCCGCGGGTGGTCGTTCCCCTCGGCGAGATCCGACCGGAGAATCTGCCGTATGTCAAGAGCCTGGTGGACATGCTGACACCGACCGGGCGCTCGGCGATCTGGGATGCGCTTGCCACCGGCGCTGACTTACTGAGGGACGCGAGCGGGGCCGTCCATGGGACGATCGTCCTCGTCACGGACGGCTGGGACAACTGTTCGACACGGTTCGAGCCGCTCGGCGCCGATGCGAACCCGACCCCCCTCTCCCGGAAGGACCTCTTTGGATACCTCCTACCCCCGGGTTCGAACCTGAACCTGAGGGTCATCGGGATCGGGAACGGCGCCCAGCGCGACAAGGGCGTCGACAGCGACCGGATGAACCTGTTCGTGAGCGGGCTCAGTTCGCGGGCCCTGTTCCTCGGGGCCGCGCCGAGCTTCTCCTACGAAGAGGTCGACACAGGGGCGGACCTGTACACCCAAATGGTCAACGCTTTCGTCGATGTGGAAGACGCTCCCCGTCCGGCGGTCTCGAACCTCCACCCAGAAGATCTGGCGAAGAGCGCCGCCCAGGCCGCCCGAGCGTTGAAGCAGTCCGAGGAACATTCGGCCATTCACCGGATCGCTCGGACGTCCACTCCACCCCTGGAGGCGGACATGCCCTACTCGGAGGCTCCGACGCTGGAAGTGGATGTGCTCTCCGCTTCCCAGGCGCCGCCGGCGAACCTGCGAGAGCGCTATGGCCCGCTCGCGCGCGTCGTCGAATCGTACCTGAAGCGGGATTTCACGAAGGCGTCGGGGGAATTGAACCGCTGCCGCATGTCGTTGCCCCCGGTCACGTACTCGTACTGGCAGGCCAAGATCGCATTCGGGAACGGCGACGTCGTCGAAGCGGCCCGGGCCCTGATCATCGCCTGGAGCGCCACGGAATCGATCCCGATCCAGAGCCGCATCCGCGTCACCCGCCGGCTCGCGCTATTGCAGGCCCAGATGCAGAAGGACCCGGAGACCGAAATCCTCCTCCAATTCGTTGAGGAGACCGAGGCGAAGATCCGCTCGGCTCCGCCGGAGATGCAAACCCGCATCATGGACCTGTTCGAGCGCCTCATGGAACTCCGCGGCACGTACCAACTGACCCGCATCCCCGGAGCGGAGGATCCCGCCGTGGCGGCCCAGAAGCATGAAGGCGCCGTCGAGGAGATCTTCGGGCTCCTGCAGGATATTCGCCTGGACAACACCGCCGGCGACGCCGCCATCGACGGCGCGCTCGACTTCCTCGAGATCTGCCTCGCCGAGATGCGCTAGGGACTTCGAGGAAATGGCGGAAACGAAGGCCAAGACCGGCGCGCGGACCCGCCCCCCGGCGAAACGGGTCAAGAAGGAGGTGAGCGCGCTCGCGAAGATCGCCGTCGTCGGGATCCCCGCCTCCGGGAAGACGACCTACTTCCGGTTCCTCTCGGGCCACTTTGGCCTGAACCTGCCGATCCTCTACGTGCCCGGCCGCCCCGAGGGCCAGACCCTGCCTGTCTACGGGGACATGGACAAGGAGGTGGTCCTGGAAGAGACGACCTACGAGCTCAACGACGCCCGCCGAGCCGACGCCGGCCTGGAGGCGACGACCCGCTACTACGTGAGCCACCCGATGGAGGACACGAAAAAGCTGTTCGTCGAGCTCGCGGCCGGCCGCGATGAGCAAGGGGTCCTGACGAAGTATCCCCTTCCGACGAAGTACAATCAGTTCGTCGAGATGAAGATGCGATTCCGGTTCGGCCAGGCCGGCTCGAACGGCGGCTCGAGGCCCATGGAGCTGTCGACCATCGACGAGGCGGGCGGGATCATCTCGGACTACTTCACCTACGACCGTCTGTGGATCGATTCCCTCGAGGACGAGGTGACCGAGCGGATGTGCCGGGTCATCCCGAAGTTCGACACGTGGAAACCCGACCGCAAAGAGCTCTGGCGCCGGGGCCTGACCCTCCTCGGTCGGTTCCTCCAAGATGCCGATGGCATCATCCTGCTCCTGTCCCCGTCGTTGCCCTCCCTGCGCGACCAGGCCCAGCAGGTGAACCTCGCTCGCGGGGTCTTCCGATTCGTCGGCGAACGGCGACTGCCGCTCGTGATCGCCATCTCCAAGGCCGACAAGCTTCGCGAGTTCTACGAGGAGATCGAACGCGCCGCCCGGGACCGCCAGTTCCGTTCAGCGTTCGATACGTCCGACTTCCTGCTCCGACGAGACGGGGCGAGCATGGGCACGATCCTGATCGCGAATGAAGGCAAGCAGATCACGGCGAAGGAGGACGTCTTCCTGATCTCCGCTGCCGTGGCCTCCACGGAAGGGGGACCGCTCCTCCTGAACGAGGCCGGCCATCCCATCCCCGCTTCAGAAAGCGGGGGGGTCGGGGTCCCGGTCATGGTCAACACCACGCTCCCGCTCGCGCGCGCCTGCGAGCGAATCCTGGAACAGCGAGCGACCGGGGGAGGATGAACGGCACGGCCCTCCCGGCCAGCGCCGCAGCCGGGGCCGAGGAGACCGATGCGCCGGCGGCCCGGCCGGTCGCCGTCGTCTGGTGCCGACAGGTCGACAACGAGGAGGAAAGCCCCGGGTACACGACGATCCCCGAGGAGTTCCCCGGCCAGCGGGAGACCGTCGATACCGTTCGAGCCGTCGGTCATCTCGCTATCAATGTCTCCGACACCCACGACTACTGGGACCCGGACCCGGGGACGTCGCTCTCGTACTACCCGAACCTGTTCCTCTACCCGGCCTACCGGGGGGAGTACACCTGTGTGGGCCGGATGTTCCTTTCGAAGGAGGATCGACCGCGTCTCGGGATGAAGACGCTCGTCCTTCCGACCCAGGAGCTGCAGGAACCCGAAACCTTCGGTCCCGCGGTCCTCCGGTGGCACGCGTCGATGGGCGGGCTACGCAAGCTCGTCCACACGGACCGTTCGTCGGTCGAACCGGGCCTGTACGATCGGGTCGGGGAGGGATTCCTCTTCCACCGAGGTACCACCGACCCGGTGCTGCTCGTGGCGAGCGAGCGCTGGGGGACCACGATGGAGGTCCTCCTCGAACTGATCCGCAGCCTCCCGGCGGCGCTGACCTCCCTCAGCGGGATCCTCGCCTTCCCCTACTTCCTGCCCCAGGCCCGGACCGACATGAAGGAACTGCAGGACCGCGTCCCGCTCACGCTCGCGGTCATGCGCGTATCGAAGACCGAAGCCACCGGCCCGCGCCACGACCGTCGCGTTCAGAGCTGGCAGACCGCGAACCTGACGGTCCGGGACCTGACCTCGGAAGACCTCCCCAGCAGCGGACCGAGGGGCAAGGACCCGATGCCGCTCGTCCTTCAGTACGTCCGGGACCACAGTGAAGAAAAGCTCCTCCCGATCCGTCAGCGGGTCGACCTGGTCGAGCTTCCCCGCCAGCGGGGCCGACCGATCGACCTCGACCGACAGGCCGGTCGGTTGCGACGCAAGGAATGCTGGCGGATCGGCACCGCGATGGAGAGCGCCGCCCTGCTCTTGCAACGCAGCCGCGGCCGCACGGTCCCGGTCACCGGCGAAACCGCGAAGCGGGCGCAAGAGTATCTGCGGGTCTCCCCGGTTATCCTGGCGAGCGCGGCCCGGGAGGCCGACGCCGCCGATCCGTCCGTCCCGAGGGCCCCGTCGGGGCTCGGCCTCATGGTCCCCCCGAGGGCCGCGAGCGCGGAGGCCGTGCCGATCCCCACCCGGGACGACCCGTCGCTCCTCCCTCGGACCGCCCGCGCTCCGATGCTGGGCCTCGCCGTCCCGGTCGAGGGAACGGCCTCCCTCGATGAAGGCGAGCTGCGTCGTACGGTCCGGGACGAGATGGAGCGTCGGCTCGCCGAGCTGACGGCATCGAGCCCTGCGTCGGGCGGAGCCGCGGACCCAGTACTTCGCCAGCGGGTGGAGGCGCTGACGAACGCCCTGGGGGCACTCCCGACCCAACTCGACGCTCGCCTCACCGAATCTCTCCAACAGCATCAGCTCGCCATGGCCGCGATGCGGGAGGAACTGCTCGCCCGGACCGGCGCGGAGGAGGCGAAGATGCGAGCGTCGTTCGCGGCCGCCCTCGCCCCGGAGATCGACCGTCGAGTGCGTCAAGCGGTCGAGCCCAAACTCGCCGAGGCGGTCCGAGAGGAGGCCGAACGCTCCCACCGAACGGCGATGGGCGAGGTGGAGCGGGCGATCGCCGAGATGCACCAGCGCCTGCAGAGCGCCGAGGAGGAGACCCGCGCTACCCTGACGAGTCAGCTCGACCGACACCTGAGGGACGCGGCCGACCGGGAGCTGACGGTGCGGGAGGCGACCGAAGGACGGTTGAAGGAATCGCTTCAGGCTCGCTTCGTCGAGGCGGAGGCGCGCCTCTCGGCAGCGAGCGCAGACACCGAGGAGCAGCACGCCGCCCAACTCGAGGCGCGGATCGAGGAGGCCAAGTCCTGGATGCTCGGGGTCCAGGAGGAGGCCGAGGCCCGCGGGCCGAAGCTCATGGACGAACGGCTACAGGCCGTGGAGGAGCGATGGTCGGAGCGGGGACAGGCCCAGGCCTCCGAGATCAAAGAATCGTACACCCAGGCCGTCGCCGACCTGCAGGTGCGCTTCGAGCAACATATCGAGGATCGGATCCGGGAGGCGGAGGACGCCGAGCGGGAGAAGTACCTTCAGCTGTTCGCCCGGCTGAAGGAGGAGCTCGACGTTGCCGCGGTGCGACGCACCGAGGCCGCGAACGCCAACCCTCACCTTCCGAAGGCGGTCGAGGTGGCCCTCGCTCAGCGCCAGAAGGAGGCCCTCGTCACGCTGGAACACCGGCTCGCCACCGCCGAAGAGCGCCTGCACGTCGAGCAGTCCGAAGGGATACAGCGTCTCGAAAAGCTCGAAGAGCTCCTCGGCGAGAAGAGCATCTCCCTCACCCGGCTCGAGGAGCAGATGCGTGCGGACATCCAGGAGCTCGATCACCGGACCCAGCTCCTTACCGACCGTCTCATCCCCGTGGTCCGCAAGGCGTGGCTCAAGATCGCCGAACTTCAACAAACCCCCGCCCTCGGACCGGGAACACAGACCCGGGCGGCCGAGGCCCGCCGGGAGCTCCTCACCGAGACCCGCCGTCTCGAGGCCGAGATGGACAAGCGGATCGCAGAGATGCGCCACCGGGTCGAGTCCGCTATTTCCCACCAGGGCCGGATCTGGCTCACCCTCGTCCACCATCTGAAGGAGCTCGCCGACGAGCGCACGATGGCTGCTACCGGGATCGCCGGCGAATCCGTGCCGGTCTGGCAGGAGGCCGAGGCCTCCGCCCGCGACCCGAACCCGCCTCCGATCGGACCGGCACCCGTCGCTCGGCCGATCCGCACCGCCTCCGCGGCGTCGGCACCCAAGTCGATGTTGAGGAAGAGCCTGCGCCGGACTTCTGAGGACTGACGGCATCGGTCGGCGCCGGAAAGACCTATCCGACCCCCTCCGTTCCACGGTCCGATGGACGACGTGGCAGAGCACGGTCATTGCCGGGTCTGCCGGAAGGTCTGCGATCCGGGCTCCGACACCTGCAGCAAGGCGTGCCGACTGGAACGGGAGCGTCGGGTCGAGACCCGCCGGAACTATCTCTACATGCTCTACGCATTCGCCGCGGTCGTCATCGTGATCTTCGCGCTCTCGGCCATCCACCTGTAAGGAGACGCGAGTGGGACGTCGACCGACCGTCGCGGTCCTCGGAGGAACGTTCGACCGGATCCACGTGGGCCATCTTGCGCTGTTGGATGTCGCGTTCGCACGCTCGGACTCCATCGGCATCGGGCTAACCACCGCGCGCTACCTGGCCGACCACCCGAAGCCCTACGCTCGCCGCGTCCGACCGTATCCGCTCCGGCGCCGGGCGCTCGACCGGCTTCTGCGGAAGCGCTATCCCGGTCGGGCTTACACGATCGTACCGCTCGACGACCCGTTCGGGGGCTCGCTCCGACCCGGCGTCGACCTGTTGGTCGTGTCGGACGAGACGCTCTCGAGGGCCGGGGAGGTCAATCGCCGACGTCGACAACGCCATCTTCCCGCCCTCCGGATCGTGGTGGTCCCACGGGTCCGGGGCGAGGACGGTCGGCCGGTCGCCGGCCGTCGGATCCGGCAAGGCAGCATCGACGAGCAGGGTCGACGACGGACTCCCCTGGTCGTCCGCGTGACCTCCAACGATACGGTTCTACGATCGATCGCACGGAGAGCGCTCCAGAGGGCCTACGCCCCCCTACCGGTGCGGTGGGCGGCGGGTGCCTCCCCTCGTGAGCTCGGGGCGCATCCATCTCGAACCCTCGCGCTCCGTCTCGCCTCGAAATCGAAGGGGCGAGCCGATGTGACCCTTGTCGTGGTAGGCTTGGCCGACGGTCGCGCCTTCGCTGCCGTCTCGACCCCGGAAGGAGGACCCACCCGCGCGGGCGGGTTCGTGCGCCTCCAGGGCCCGGGCGGCGTGCAAACGCTAGCCCGTTGGATCCATCCGCCCAAAACGGTCCGCCGACCGGTCCGCGAATCCCCGGACCCAGCACGAGCTCGAAAGCCCAAACACGGTTAAGAGAACGGGCGGACTGAGGGGGCGATGGAGACCTATCTCAGGGTCACGTTCCATAGCGAAGGCGGCAAGCCTTCGGAGATCGCCGGGCGTCTTGCGAGCTTTGGCTTCTCGCCCACTCAGGGCAACTATGACTTCGTCTACGACTGGAAAGGTCCGGCCACCCGGGACCAGATCCTGGACCTGTGCGACGAGGTCGGCCGTCTTCTCAAGGGCTATCGGGTCCTGTTCGAGATCGAGACCGTCTGATCCCTGGGGGTCCCGGCCGAGCCCGGTCGGCGCCCGATCCAGGCGGGACGTGGGGTTCGGAACCCTCTCCCCGCGGTGGGCCCCGAGTCCCTCCTGGGCCAAAGTTAAATTCGACTCGTCGGTGAACCGGTCGATTTGCAGCGCTACCCCGTCCGCGCGAGCCACCGATCAAGGCTCCAGCCCGACGCTCTGGAACTCGCGGCCCGCACCCACTTCGGGGAAGCCACGCGGCAGGGCGAAGAGGTCACCGGCCGGTTCGGGGCGATCTCCCGACTCGTGGTGAAGGGGAGTGGGCGGGAGCTCTCGGTGGAGCTTTCCATGGACCCGAAGGTCCCCGAGGAGACGGCGCGAGAGACGATCGCCCGGTACAATCGTTTCCTCCAGGACGTGACGGGGTACACTTCCAAGGAACGCGCCCGCCGCCTCAAGAAGGCCGCACCGGAATAGCACCGTGGCCTCCTATCCGGGTCCGTCCTCTCCGGGGACGGAGATCGAGCGACTTCGGGCGACCGTCGCGGCCCGGTTCCCGGTCTACGAGACCCGCGTCACCCCCCGGTCCCTCATCCTTCACGTCGACATCGACCCCACGACGCTCGAATCACGGTTCGATGCCTTGCGACGCGACCTGTGGGAAAAGTCTTACGTGCCCCAGATCCGCCGGGAGCGCGGGGAGTACCTCCTCGAGATCGTACGGAGACCCTCCTCGACCCCGTGGGGGTCCGCCGCGAACCTCCTCCTTCTTGCCTTGACCGTGGTGACGACCGTCGCGGCGGGCGCCTTCCTATGGCTCGCGTGGCGGGGCGGGAGCTCGCTCGCCTTGACGGATCTGGTGAATGGGGGCCTGTACTTCGCCCTCCCCCTGCTGACGATCCTCGGCGTTCACGAACTGGCCCATTTCGTGATGGCTCGCTACCACCACGTCGAGGCGTCCTTGCCGTACTTCATTCCCGTGCCCCCCCCGTTCCTCCTGTTCGGAACCTTCGGGGCGTTCATCAGCCTGCGCGAGCCGATCCCGACGAAGAAGGCGCTTCTCGATATCGGCGCGGCCGGACCCTTGGCCGGGTTCGTGGTCGCGATCCCCGTCACGTTGGGCGGCTTGATCCTCTCGGCCCACAGCGCGGCGATCTCCGTGGCTAATTGCGGCCCGTCGATCGCCGGAGTGAGCTACGGCGGGCTCCAATGGGGCTCTTCGCTCCTCTGGAAGGGCCTCGGGCTCTTCGTCCCGGCCTCGGCGTTCGCCCACCTCCACCCACTCGCCCTGGCCGGGTGGGTCGGGCTGCTCGTCACCGCCATCAACCTGCTTCCGGCGGGCCAGCTCGACGGAGGCCACGTGTTCCGGGCGCTGCTCGGGGAGAGGTCCCGGTTCGTCAGCTACGGAGCGGTCGTCCTTCTCGTGGGGCTCGGCCTAGGATTCGGATACCAGGGCTGGTTGCTTTTCGCGCTCCTCGTCTTCGTCCTGGGGATGCGACATCCTCCCCCCCTGAACGACATCACGCCGCTCGACGGCAAGCGTTGGGCGGTGGGGGGGATCGCCGCCGCCATCCTCGTGGCGGGGTTCGTCATCGTGCCCCTCTCCGCGCCGTCGGGGCAGTTCGCCGTTTCCGCTGGCCCGGTGCTACAACCTGGAAGCCCGATGGCGGGCTACGCGGTATCCGACAACCTGTCCATCGGGGTCCACGACCGCGACTCGGTGGGCCACGGGTACGTCCTCTCGGGGAACATCACGGCCGTGTACGCGACCGTGAATGGGACGAGTCAGCGTCTCGCGGGCGCGGCCCTTTCGGGATACCGGGCGAACGCCTCGTGGGTCATCACGTACCCGTCGGGCCCGGCCCAGGGGTTTGCGGGCACCGGTTCGTTCGCGGTGCCGGCCTCGGAGTTCTTCACGGTGGGGGCAGGCGGCACGGCGACGGTGCACCTGCTCTACCTGAATCGGAACGCGGGAGTGACGACGTTCTCGCTGACCGTGCTCGAGCTCTGCGCGAACGGTTCGGCTCCAATCTCGGTCGACTTCAGCGTCAGCTAGCGGTCGCGGCCGGGCCGGTCGGGCGCTCGTAGACGCGGAACTCCCTCGTCAGCGATCGATGGACCCGGTCGGCGACGGACACGGTGCGCAGCCAAGGGGCATCGAGCGGGTCCGGCCCGCCCGGAGTGATCACGACGATACGGCCGCCCGGCACGACCCGGTCCGACCACGACGAGAGGACGCGACGGACCAGACGCTCGGGTTCCTCCCCGGCGGACCCGGAGGCCCGGCCGTAGGGCGGATCGGTGAGGATCGCCTTCACGCTCCCCGGCTCGAAGCGCTGGGAGGCCGACTCGCCATCGTCCGCTACGAGCCGTTCGGCCTCCACCCCGAATCGGGCGAGGTTCTGGAGGGTCCCCCGCACCATCTCCGCGTCGCGATCCACCCCGGAGACCCTCGCCCCCAGGAGCGCCGCCTCCAGGAGGAGTGCACCCGTTCCCACGAACGGGTCCACGACCCGATCACCCGCCCGGATCGAGGCGAGGTTCGATGCGGCGCGCGCGAGCTTTGGTGGAAGGCTCACGGGTCGTTGGAACGGGAGCCGGGGCATCCGCCGCCGGTCCAACTCTCGTCGGTCCACCGGGGCGATCTCCTCGCCCACAAGGCGTACCCCTTCCGGGGAGTCACGGGTAAGGAACCGGCGCGTCGGTCGAACCAGGTCGATCCGACCACCGCCGGCCTTCCACGCCTCCGCCCAGGCGCCAACCTCCTTCGACGGGGCGAGAGCGCTCGAGCTAGTCGCCGGCCGGAAGGAGGCGGAGACCGGAGTGCGGGTCGCTTCCGCCCGGAGCCAGGTCTCGGTCGCCTGGAAGGGACCTTCCGACCAGGGTCGGACGACGCGGCGGGCCAGCGCAAGCCGTCCGGCGAGCTCCTGGGGTCGGACCGAATCCGGCAGGACGACCCAGTCGAACCGTGGGAGCGGTCCCGCCCGCCCCTCGACGTGCCCTAGAAGAGCCCGGACGGCACCGAGGAGCTCGGCGCGGGCGAGCGGGAGGTTCTCCGCGGAGAGCTCGACGAGCCACTCCGTCACGGCCCGACCACCTCGGAGAACCAATCCGAAACCTGACTGCGGATCCGTGCCGCGTGACTCCCCTCCCAGAACCGTCGGGAGCAGCCCGGGCACTCGAACACTTCCAGGCCCGCGCGTACGCGATCGGCCGGCACGTCGTCGGGCCAGGGCGATCGGTCCGGCGGGACCCATCGGGTCAGGAGCGTATTGCACTCGGCGCACCGGTCGAACACCGGAACGTAGCTCGCCTCGGGATGGGCGCGGCGGACCTCGCGGAGCTGCCCTCCGATCTCCGCTGAGCGAAGGAGTAGGGAGTCGCGGGACCGCCGGGCGAGGTCCCGCTCCCGCGTGACGAGGATCCGGCCCTCCGAGTCGGCCTGGCGGGCGATCTCTAGGTCGTCCAGGCCCCGCGCGTATCTGACATCGTGTCCGAAGAATCGGAGGTATCGAGCGAGGCGGCCGAGCATCTCGTCCGCCATCCAGCGTGGCGGCGGCGAAGCGCCCACGCGCTCGACAGGCGAGGGGGCGGCGATGAGCTCTTCGGCGCTCTCGCTGGGGTCCGCGGCCTGCTTAAATGTTCGCAGGCCCCGCCGCTCCTGATGCGCTGGTTCGGCACGAACGGGATCCGGGAGGTGGTTGGAGGAGCCCTTACGCCGGGTTTCGCCACGACCTTCGCCCGAGCCCTCGGGTCGACTTTTCCACCCGGGCGTCCGATCGCGGTGGGTTGGGACGGTCGGACTTCGAGCCTGCCGCTGGCCCGGATCGTGGAGGGCACGCTCGTCCTCGCCGGGCACCATGTGATCCGCCTCGGGCTGCTCGCGACCCCGGCGATCCAGTACAGTGTTCCTCGGGTCGGGGCCCAGCTCGGTGTGATCGTGACCGCCTCGCACAACCCACCGGAATTCAACGGCTTCAAGTGCATCGGCTCCGACGGCCTCGAGGTCCCTCGAGAGGTCGAGGAGTCGATCGAATCCGCGATGGGGAGCGGCCCTTGCGGGTCGGCCCGGTTTGACGAATTGGGTTCCTCCGTCCGAGACGCCCTCGGAGGCCCCCGATATGTCGAGGGCATTCTCGCGATCGTCGACCGCCCGGCGATCGCGCGTCGGGGGTTCACCGTCGTGCTCGACTGCGCGAACGGGGCGTCGGTGGCCACGAGTCCGGAGCTCTTGCGCCGCCTGGGATGCCGGACCGTGACCCTGAACGGTCACCTGGACGGAACGTTTCCGGGCCGACGCTCAGAACCCACCGAAACGAACCTCGCCGACCTGCGTCGAGTCGTCCCTGCGGTCGGGGCCGATCTCGGGATCGCCCACGACGGGGATGCGGACCGGGCCATCTTCGTCGACTCCTCCGGGCGCTACCTGCCGGGCGAGAAGATCCTCGCGCTGCTCGGCCGGGACCGGGTCCGGCGCCAAGGCGGCGGGGTGGTCGTCACTCCGGTCTCGGGCACTCGGGCGCTCGAGGACGCGATCCGGCCCCTGGGGGGAGAGGTCGTCTACACGCGGGTTGGGTCTCCGTCGGTCACGCGCGAGATGCAGCGGCGCTCGGCGGTGTTCGGCGGCGAGGAGAACGGCGGGCTCGTCTTTCCGGAGTTCCAGCTCGCTCGGGACGGCGCGATGACCGCCGCCGCCATGCTCGATTACCTCGCCCGAACATCGCTCTCGATCTCGGAGGCCGTCGCGGATCTGCCCGAGTATACGATGGTGAAGTTAAAGGTCGACTGCCCGACCGACCGGAGTTCGGCCGTCCTCAAGGCGCTCGCCGACGCGTATCAGACCCAGCGGGCCGAGCTCGTCCTGATCGACGGGATCAAGGCGCTCTTCTCGGACGGGTGGGTCCTCCTGCGGCCCTCGGGTACCGAGCCGTTGATCCGGATCTTCGCGGAGGCGAAGGACCCGGGGCGCGCCCGGGCGCTTGCCGAAGAAGGGAAACGCCGGGTCGAATCGGCGCTCGGCGAGCCCCCCCCTCCCGCGTCTCGGTAAGGCGCACCGTTCTCCGGCCCGGTCGGCCCTCGTCGGACGCGCCGTCCGAGCGAACCTACGGACGGTCCGTATAGAGGTGGCTTAAGGCTGGGCGCCTCCCCGAGGACATCGCTGCATGAACCCCCAGAATTGGACCGATCGGATGCTCTCGTACGCGACGCTTCAACGAACGCGCGCGCTCCTCCGTTCCCGCCAGGGACGTTCGATGGCGGTCTTCCTCGGGGCGGCGTACGCCCTCGTCGCCATGCTGCTCGGTCAGATGCTGTGGTCCTTGCGCGAAACCCGGGCCCTCACTACTCGGTCGTGCTGTGGAGTTCGGGCAACGGGTCGGCCCCGTGGAACTACCCGGCCCTGCTGGTCTCGGCCGGCTGGGGTACGATGGCCCTCCCGTTCTTGCCCACCGTGACGATGTCGATCATGTCGGTCGGCGTCGGGATCGGGATGTCGGTCTCCCTCCTCCTGATCGTCCGACTGCTGCGCCAGCCCGACCGCCGACCGGGCGCACCCACGGTCCTCAGTTCGGGCGCGGGCCTGACCCCCGCGATTGTTCGGCCCCGACGATCGGACCCCTCGGACCCTTCGTCCGGTCTGGACGTTCCTCGCGCTTTCGCTGATCTTCGTCGCGGAGCTGTTCATGGGGGCCGAGATCGACCTTCAGATCGATCCGAAGCTCCTCGGTCCCTCGGGTCTCGCGCTGCTCCCGGTCAACGGAGCCTGGGCCACCCTCCTCGAGAACAGCGTGTCGAACGGGTTCTGGTTCCTAGCGACCGTCTCCGCCTCCACCGGCTTTCTCGCCATAATGGGGATCGAGATGGGGGCCCTCGTCCTGTTCAAGTTCCGGGAGACGAAGAACCTCGAGGATCGGGTCCGCCTCGCCCTGATGATGGGAAGCTACGGGGCCTTTACGGTCTTTTACCCCAGCATCTACTTCGCCCTCCTCTTCCCGAACGCACCCGACCCGAGGACGCTGCCCGTCCTCGGATGGTCGATGGGGATCGGGTCCTTTCCGATCGCGGCGAGCGTCTTGGTCGTCCTCGTGCTCACCTATGTGATCACGGGCTCCCTGGTCGTGCTCTTCGGCCGACGGGTCATCTGCTCCACCCTGTGCTCGGCGGCCCTGATGTACCAGGGAACGACCATCGATGCGATGAAGTCGTTCAATCGGTCTTCCCGGATCGGACGGAAGTACCTGTCGACCCGCCTCTCGGCTCTGTACCAGTCGACGAGCGGCCTCGTCCTGGGGTCGCTTGCGGCGACCTCGGTGGTCTCCTACCTCGACACGACCGGGGCCCTACGCGTTTACGTCCAAGGTACCGCCCCCACGGTGTTCCTCTTTGCGTGCTATTTCTCGGTCCTGTGCTACCTGATGTTCGTCGCGATCCCCTTCACCGGGAACTACAATTGCGTGACGATGGGCTGGTGTTACACGGGTCTCATTGCGCAGTCGTTCCACAAGGTCGGCTTCTTCAAGTTGAAGGTGCGCAGCCAACAGGTCTGCCGCGATTGCACCACGCTCGATTGTGCGAAAGGCTGCCCGGTCGGCCTCGTGGACATGCCCGGCCACTTTCGAACGAAGGGGGAGTTCCGGTCGAGCAAGTGTTGCGGGGTCGGCGACTGTGTCGAGGCGTGCCCGTATGGGAACCTCTACGTTTCCGATGGGAGGCATTGGCTGAAACGAAGGCTGGGCGACCCCGGCAGCCTGGGGACCCCATCCCGACTTCCGATGCTGTGGACTCGACGCTCGTCGGACTCGGTCCTCACCTACCCGACCCCCGCCGACCACGTGGCGCTTCGGGCCGTCCCAGAAGAACCGGCATGAATCTGAACGCTCGTCGGCGCGTCGCCCTCCGGAGAGCGCGCGACCGCGATCCGGGTCCCCCTTGGGATCGGGCGCGGCCGGGTGCCACCGTGGCCGCTGCGATCCTCGCCCCCGGCGCTACTCGGGCGAGAATCCGATGAGCGCGCCGTGGCCTGTTCTCGGGGAGGGTATCGTTCCGTTCCTCTTGGTGTTCGGCCTGATGCTCACCGGGAACGGCTACGTCGTGCTCCGCCTGTTCCCGAGGAGCGGGCGTCCCGCCACCTTGGCGGATGCGACCGTCCTGATCGGGATCTTGCTGATGGGCATGGGCCTGTGGCTTGCCCTCATCTACGCCGTGCTGGACCCCGGGGATGCTTCCGAAGTCTCGGTGTTCATTGCCCTCAACAGCATGATGGCCGTAGTCGGGTGTTGGGCGATCGCCCTCTTCTTGCGGGCGGAAAGTCGCTCCATGACGGGTCCGAGGTGGCGGTGGCCCGCCGTCTTCGCTCTTCTCCTGGTCGGAAACGAGATCCTGATGGGGGCCGCCTTCGTCCTCGCCGAATCCGGCCCGGCGGCCTACACGACCGCGGGCTGGACCGGGTTGGTGAGCCTCCTCGGCGATTCTCTGACCTCGGTGTGGTTCTACTGGGCGATGCTCGCCAACATGGTGCTCTTCCTCCTCCAGTTGCCCCTTGACCGGCCATCTCGCACGGCGCTCGGCACACTCGCTGCGACCGGGGCCGTCGGACCCTGGCTCGTGATCGCCCCCCTCGAAGCGGGGGTCGCCATGGCCCTGATCATGTCCTGGGCTCTCGTGGCCACACTCACCGAGTGGAGATCTCGGCCCCTTTCGCAAGATCACGTTCGTGCCCTGGAGGTCGTGTGGTTCGCGTTCGCCCTCATGTCGGTCGGCGAAGGAGCGTTCCTTCTCGAACCGGCTCCCGCCTGGAAGGGACTGTGGCTCGGGCTCGCTACCGTGGTTGCCATGGGGGGTGAACTCCTCTACCTCCTCGGCTGGGGGCTGGACCTGAGGGGCCGACCGTTCCCTTCGGCCCGGCTCGCCTCCCCCCGAAAGACATCCTCTCCACCCATCCTCGGAAACTGAAAGGTGGGCGCGAGCGTTCCGACGCACCGTCCACGGGGCGACCGACGCAGGGGAGGCGACCTCGGCGCGGGTCAGCGTCCTCCGACTCAGGGTGATGAGGCCGGACCCAACTGATAGATTCAGGTGAGAGGTATATGCCTGTACCGAATCCTACGATTGGGGCAGGCGTCGTTGAGGGGGGGTGGATCGTTGGCCGTCGCACCGAACCGATCTCGGAGGTATTCCAGGGTCGCCTTGCCGAGTTCCTTCGACGGAGAGCGTTCGACCTACCTCCCCGTCATCGCCCTCCTGGTCGTCGTGGTCACCACCCTTTCGACGGCTCCGATCGGCTCGGTCGAACACCTACTTTCAGGAGCGCCGAGCGAGCCCGCGGTCGTCCTGCATGATGGGATCGGTCCCGTTCGGACGCCCGGCAACGGCGCAGCGGTCGAAACCACGTCGCACTCCGCCCCCCCCCTGCCGTGTTCGCCCGGTCCATCTGGACGGTACGGCCTGAGGGCCTGCCCCGTAACGACTCGGGCTGTTCCCGCCAGTTCGGGGGGTTCGAACTCCACTCCCGTCAGCGAACGCGGAAGCCCCGCGGGCCAAGTGAACGTCGGGCAGGACCCCGTCGGCGTGGGTGTCGACCCAACGAATGGATGGGTCTACGTCGCCAACTTTGGCGGAGGGACGGTGACGGTGCTCAACGGATCGGCCACCCTGGCGACGATCTCGCTCGGGAGCTCTACCTGCGGACCCTTCGGAGTCGCCTACGACCCCGCGAATGGGTACGTCTATGTGACCGAGTCGGCGGCGAGCTCCGTCGCGGTCCTCCAGGGAACCCAACTCCTACGCACGCTGGTGGTCCAGGCCTCTCCCGAGGGCATCGCGGTCGACCCGGGCACCGGACTCGCCTACGTCGCCCAGGCCGCCACCAACAACGTGACGATCCTGAACGGTACGACGGTGGGCACGACGGTCCCCGCGGGAGTGAATCCGGACGGGGTCGCCTATTCCTCCTGGAACGGGGACATGTACATCGCGGATTTCGGCGAGAACAACGTGACGGTTCTCAACGGCACGACCCGAGCGGCCCACATTGCGGTAGGGACCAATCCGAGCGGGATCGCGTTCGACCCGATCACGGGCTACACGTTCGTTTCCGATAGCGGATCGAGCGAGGTCAGCGTCCTGTACGGGCTCAACTTCATCCGGAACATCGCCGTTCAGTCCGGCCCGGACGGGATAGTAGTCGACGGGCCGAACGGCCTCGCGTACGTGGCCAACCAGGGCAGTGACTCGGTCAGCGTACTCAACGCGACCACCGCCTTGACCACGATCGGCGTCGGGACCTACCCCGAGGGCGACGCGTTCGACCCCCAGAATGGCGTGGTCTACGTTGCCGACGCTAGCGCCAATATCGTGACCGAGATCTCGACCGAACTCGGGATTGCGGCTCCGCTCGTCGTGAACCAGGGTGTGCCGGTATCGGCCACGGATGCCGGCCAGACGCTGACCATCACCTCCGTCCTCTGGGCCACCGGCGCGGGGGCCGACACCGCCACGACCCACATCAGCCCCTCGCCGGGATTCGGCTGCGCCTCCGGCCCGACCCTGACGAATCTGGGAACCGCGTCGACCGTGGCCATCGCGTGCACCCCCACCGGCCCCGGCGTCTACAACATTTGGCTCAACGTGTCTGACACACTCGGATCCAAGGTCTGGTCGACGGTCACCGTTCCCGTCTCCCCGACCCTGAACGCACCCTCGCCGACCTTCACCGGGATCTACCTCGCTGGGGTGGCCGTGACCGATGTCAATCAAACCATCGGACTCGTCGAGACCGCGACCGGCGGCTCCGGTGTCTTCGTAGGATATACGTGGGTCGGGGTCACGACGTCGATCTGCCAGCTCCTCAATACCGCCCGGCCGAACTGCCGGTTCCCATCCGTCGGAGTCTACTCCATCAGCGTTCGTGTCAACGATTCCAACCAGGCGAGCGTAGCGAGCGATGCGTCGCCGCTCCACGTGGACGCGTTACCCTCAGCCCCCCTCCCCACCTCGAACCATACCAGCGGGGACGTGGGCGAGTCCGTCCGGTTCTTCGAAGCCGCGTCAGGGGGGACCGGGACGTATTCGTACCAGTGGCTCGGGTTCAACGGCGGATCGTGCACGAGCCAGAACATCGCTACGCCTGCCTGCTCGTTCGGTTCGCCCGGTGTCTACTCCCTCAGCGTCGGGGTCACCGATCAGGTGGGCGCGCTTTCGGTGAGCCCGAGTCTCTCCTTCCACGTGCTCGCCCTTCCGGTCGTGACCGCTCCCTCAGGGAATCGGAGCTTTCTCGACGTCGGCCAATCGCTCGCCCTCACGACCTCCGCGAGCGGCGGGTTCGGTAACTACTCCTACGCGTGGCAGGGCCTTCCGACCTCCTGCCAGAAATCGAACACGACCCATCCGGTCTGCACGGCTACCTCCCCGGGCAACTGGATCATCTGGCCGGAAGTCATCGATGGGAACGGCGGCATCGCCCAATCCGGCTCGACTCTTTCGATCCCCATCTACCCGGATCCGTCCGTCGCGGCGCCGGCCCTCTCCTCCGCGACGATCGGCCTGGGCGGCCAGGTCACCTTCTCCGCCGATCCGACGGGGGGCTCGGGCGGGTACTCCTACAACTGGTCCGGTCTCCCGCCCGGGTGCGCGGGACGATCCGCGACGATCCGTTGCACGCCGTCGGCGACGGGAACGTTCGCCGTGGCGGTCAGCGTTCGGGATTCCAGCGGTGTGACGGCGCGATCGATGGGGGCCAATCTGACCGTCTCCTCGACCTCGATCCTTCCGCAATGGCTTCCCTTGAGCCTCTTCCTCGTCTTCGTCGGCGTCGCGGCCCTCGTCATGGTGCTGGTCGCCCTGATCGTCGTACGGCGGCGGCGGCGTCGGGCCTCGCCCGAGGAAGTAATGGACCCGCCCGTTCCTCCAACGACCGATTGATGCGAACGCCGAGCCTGCCTGCCGACATCCGTTGGGTCGAGACGCTGCGATCTCGCCCGGACCCTGACCCCTGCCGATAGGCGTCCCCAGTTCCCGTGGTCGAATACAAGTGGCTCGCGCTCTCGAATACGACCGTCGCCACGCTCATGGCCGCGATCGACACCAACATCGTGCTGATCTCCCTGCCGACGATAGGGCGGGAGCTGCCGGGGACCTCGGCCACCCTCTTGCTGTGGGTCCTGCTCGGATACTCGCTCGTCACCGCGGTCGTGTTGCTCAACTTCGGCCGACTGAGCGACATGTTCGGCCGGGTCCGACTCTACGTGTTAGGGTTCGCGCTGTTCACGGTCGGCTCGCTGTTGTGCGGCCTCTCCCAGAACGGGGCCGAGCTCGTGGGGTTCCGGCTTCTCCAGGCGTTGGGGGCGGGTTTCCTCTTTGCCAATTCGGCCGCCATCATCACCGATGCGTTCCCTCCGAACGAACGGGGAAGGGCGCTCGGCATCAATCAGGTCTCGATCGTGGCGGGGGCGGTCGCGGGGCTCGTGATCGGGGGGATCATCAGCGCCACGATCGGGTGGCGGTGGATCTTCTTCGTCAACGTCCCGATCGGGATCGTCGCCACGATCCGGGCCCGCACTGACCTAAGGGAACTCGCTCTTCCCGAGGCACGCCAGTCTATCGACTGGGCCGGGAACCTCCTCCTGGCGGGCGGCCTCGCCGTTATCCTCCTCGGGATCACCCTGGGCGCACTCGGCCAGGTGGCCCTCGGCGTCGAGTTCTTCAGTCTTCTCGGCGGGGCGGGCCTCATCCTGGGGTTCCTCGCGGTCGAGTCCCGGGTCCGCCACCCCATGCTCGACCTCACGCTGTTCCGGATCCGAGAGTTCGCCGCCTCCTCCCTGTCCATGTGGTTAACGGCGCTGAGCCGCGGGGCGTTCACTTTCGTCCTTGTCTTCTATCTCCAAGGTCCACCGAGGTTCCTCGATCCGTTCTCGGCCGGACTGTTCCTCATCCCGACCTCCGCCTCGCTCGCCTTCTTCGGTCCGCTCAGCGGTTGGCTCTCCGACCACTACGGGCCTCGTCCGTTCTTGATCGTTGGGCTGATCGCTGCCGGAGCCGGTTTCCTGTGGCTCACCCAGATCGGCTCGGAGGATTCGTTCGCCCAGTTGGCCCCGCCCCTTCTCCTCGTGGGGGGCGGGATGGGTCTCTTCGCAGCCCCAAACCGGGCGGCGATGATGAATGCGGTCCCTCGCGATCGACGCGGCGTCGCCTCGGGTGTGGGGACGACGCTCATCAACGCGGGGACGACCGTGAGTCTGGGCGTGACTCTGACGATCATGTCGGGCATCCTCCCACGGAGCGCGATCGTGGCGATCTTAACCGGAGGGACCGGGCGACCCGCCGTGGTGGGAGTAGCCAAGAACTTCCTATCGTCCATCCATTGGATCTTCTTGATCTCCGGATTGCTGACGCTCGCCGCCCTCGTGCCGACCTTGATGCGAGGGGCGTCGCGCCGCTGGACGGACCCGCCCTGACCCGCGAGGAGCGACAGTTCTCCTCGTGGTCGGAGTCGGATCCCGCGCCCAAACCCCCCGTCCTGATTCCGATCGCTTGGGCTCCTTAGTCTGCAATGCGCCCGCAGTTTGCGCACGTCGCAGTCTTCGGCGGGATCGGCAGCTCGCAGAACGCACAGAACCTCCGCCGGGCGGTTCCGGGAACCTCCCGCGGGAGCGGTCGACCCGCGCCATCCTCCGGGACGAAGACGATCGCGACGATTCCACCGATCACTCCCAGGATGAGTCCGATGATGAAGCCGCCACCGCCGACGATGCTCAGAAGCGAGAGGAGGAGGATCGCGATCCCGTAGCCGACGTGCGAATCCGGGCTAATGAACAGGAGGATGGAGAGAACGACGACGATGAACCCGAAGAACCCTCCGAGGAAACCGAGACCGCCCAGGAGCGCGCCGGCATCCGCGTATCCTGCCGAGGAAACGACCCCGCCCGCGATCGACAGGAAGGCTCCATCGATAATCATCAGGACTCCCGCGAGGATCGAGAGAATGAACGCCACGGTGGGTCTGGTCTCGCCCGCCTCGGCGTCTCAATCCAGCACGGCTTCCTGACTGTGGGCCCGGCACGTTCCTCCTGTGTGGAGGTCGGCCCCCGGTCCCGCGGGAGCCCCGAGAGCATGAAGGGCATTTCGCTGCGGACCCGCACCGCCCGCCTCGAGATTCGTAGCAGTCGCTCTGTGCGTCCCTCATGAGAGTGGTGGGCGGCCGGAACCAGCGGCTCCGGAGATTCGTCGCGTCGGAAGTAGATCCGCCGCCGCCGAGCGTGGCGGCGGGGAGTTCGTCGTGGAAACCCCCACTCCTTCACCCCGGCGACTCAAGTTCTCAATTCGTGGAGGGTCGGGCAGGGGGCGGGGAGCTTAAATACCCATTTAAATACTATATAAATCGACCTATGCGAGTTAGAATAGAAAACGTCGTGGCCTCCACGTCCCTCGGCGGCCAGCTCGACCTCCCGAGGATCGCCGTCGCGCTCGACGGAGCGGAGTATGAGCCGACCCGATTCCCCGGCTTGATCTACCGGATGATGCAACCGAAGACGGCCATCCTTCTGTTCCAGTCCGGCAAGGTGGTCTGCACCGGTGGAAAGAGCCGCAAGCAGGTGGAGGACTCGATCCGGATCGTATCGGATCTGATCCGTAAGGGGGGCCAGAAGGTCATCGCGCGGCCGAAGATCGAAGTCCAGAATATCGTGGCTACCTCGGACCTCGGCGCCGAGATCAACCTCGATGCGATTGCGATCACGCTCGGACTGGACCGAGTCGAATATGAGCCGGAACAGTTCCCCGGACTCGTCTGCCGTCTCGAGGAGCCCCGCGCGGTCATTCTCCTCTTCGGAAGTGGCAAGCTCGTATGCACGGGAGCTCGCCGTCCGATCGAGGTGCAGCAGGCCGTCCAAAAGATCACTCTGGAGCTCCGGGGAGCCGGGCTCCTGCCCGCGGAGAGACGGGCATCGAGCCCCCCTCCGGTCGACACCCCAACGGCGCCCCGTACGTCGACGCCGGCCCGCAACCGACCGGCGGACTCATCCGCCCGACCTCCAGGGGTGCTGGCACGACCGACTGGGACAGTGGGTTGAGCATGGCGAGGACCCTCACAGTGGAAGGGTCGCCAAGTCGACCGACGCTGGGAGTGGAACTGGAATGACGACGGAGTGTGAGACGCCAGGTTGCATGCATCAGTTCCGATTGCACGGCGCAGACGGTCACTGCCGCGCGTGCGGGTGCACCGTCTACACTCGGAAAGGACCCGGGCATCAAACTAAGGCGGCCAGAAAGCAGATGGCCCAGGCTCTGCGGAGCTGGTAGCCCGGGCGCGCCAGAATCGCGCCCTCGTCCTGGTTCCGCGTGACGAGCCTTCCGCTCGCCGAATCAGAATCCGGAGGGCGGATCTCGTCGGGGGCGATCACACCTTCAGATTCTTCCCTTTCTGCACCATTTCCAGGGCTTTTCTGATGCGCCGCCGGCTCGTCGCAGCAAGCTTGGAGGAGTCTGTCCACACCACGAACGCGCGCCGGTGTGACTCGCCAAGCCGAAGAATTCCTCAGCCATGCGCGGGCTCACGCGAAGTGGGCGTTTGAGGTCGTTCAGGACTGCGATCACGATCGGCGAGTGGTCAGGTTCTACCGAGATCTCCACCGAATCGCGGTCTTCCCGGTCCTGTGGCGGATTTCGGCCCTGACCACGATGCAAAGCTCCCCGCCTCCGGCCGAAACGAGGGAAAGGCGGAATGGGGTTCGCTCAAAGGTTCCCCCGGACCCGTTGATGGGCTCTAAACCTCGCCGCCTCGGAGACCGTCTTCGAGAGAGGTGCAAGCGTCCAAGTGCCTACTCCTGCGGGGCAGAACTACTGGGTCCGAAACCGGTACGTTCCCACGAAACTCGCAATCCTTCTGTCACCGATAAACGTTCGGTCGGCGGCGCTACTGCCAGTAAGGGAGCTGCGGCTCAGATTTCTCCGCCCTCCTGCACTCTCTACTCATCGCAAAGGCCCGCGGAAGGCGGCTTCAACCTCCTGCAAGTTGAGGCCCCCCCGGGCGTGGGGGGATTTGAACCCCCGACCGCCGGGTTAGGAACCCGGTGCCCTATCCAGACTAGGCTACACGCCCCATGGCGAGCCGGCATGCCCCGACTTATCCATTTCGATACCAGCCTACTAGCGCAGCGCCCCGGCGACTCGACGAATTGAAGGAGCATCGCGCAGGTCCGCGTTTCCCGAATAGCGACCGATCACGATGCCCGCGCTTTCGAAGGGATCAGGCGATCGTACCGGTGATCGACTAGGATCGGGAGCGACGGGGCGGGCTCCTGAATCACCTCGATGCCGGAGATCGATTCCTGCAACGTCGGCATCACGGGCTGCCGCGCATCGCTCCCGGGGGAGACTGAACTCTTGCGAGCCGCCGATGCTCCCATTGCACCTATCAGCACTCGGTCCGGGCCGACGACGTACAGGAATGGAAAGACGCGCGATTCCCGGACCAGCGATTGAAACAGCTCCTCGGGCCGAAGGTCCGCCTTCGGCTTGCCGGCGATGAAGACGTACTGATCGGCAGCGTTCCCTCGGTACGAGGAGAGCTTCGACGGGTCGAGGAAGACTCGATGATTAACCCAGCCTTTGGCCACCAACCGCTGCTGGGAAAAGGGTAGTCCGAGGGGTCCGACGAGCGGGAGTCCCGCCCCGGAGTCCTCCGCGGACCGGGAGAGCATCTCACCAGCGGCCCAGCGCTGGTGGTCCGTTAGCGCGGGAAGCGGCTCCGCCGGATCCGTTCCCGACCGAGCGTCACCTCCCAGGCCGCGCGGATACGCCACGGTTCCCAGCGTACCGGAGATATGGGCCCAGAGGCCTTCGTAATCGAAATACACCGGGACGCTGGCACGGGCAAGGTCGGCCACGACCGCGCTGGCCGACCCGGCGAGTTCCCCCCATGCCTTCCCGCCCGCCATCGAACGAGCGCTCGCTTCCGAGGCATGAAAAAACGTGCCTAGGACGGCGGCGGGGCCACCGAGGAGGACCACGTTTCCCGGGTGGTCCTGCCAGGATCGAAGCAGCTCGCCGACGCGGTCGGCGAAGGGTCGGGCAACGATGAAGGATGCAAAGGGGAACCCAAAGCGATCGGGCTCGGGAACGTAGCGGTCCCTCAGCCAGCCCTCATCGTAGGCACGACGTCTGGCTGCGTGGTAGGTCGACCGGGGCAACCCACTTCGAGACAGGCGCTCGCGCTCGGGCGACGCCGCCGAACCCAAGAGGACTGCGATGGTCTTCGCCTCAGCGTCCGTGAGCGCTCTCACAGCGCGACCTGCGTCCGGAGATGGCGTATCATGGTGTCCAACGTTCGCGTGCGAGCCATGAACATGGGCTTATAGAACATGGGGAGAGTCCCCGACCCGGACGCAGGAGACGATTGAACCTGTGAGACGACCGGGGGTTCGGTTGACCTGGAGCATCTCCCTTGGGGTGCTCGCCACGTTACTCCTGGTGGCCCCGGCGCCCGCCTTTCCGATTTCGACCGCGACGACGACCTCCCCCGGTGCAGTCAGTTGGGCGTATGGCGCGGAACGTTCTTTCTCAGCGACGGGAACTGCGGCGGATGGGAATACGACGTTCAACCTGCACGCCTCCTACGGCTGGAACACAATCCTGACCGAGCGCAACGGATCGGCCGGCACCCTCCAGGTCGAGGTCAATCGGACCGTGGGGGCGTCGTTGTTCGTCACCTACTGCCGGCCGAACTGCGTCGCCCCCACTCGCTCGCTCAACATCACCGAGCACGTCTGGGAATCGGAGATCGTTTTCGCGAACCTGAGCGCTTCCGGAACGGTCTACCAGAACGGGACCCCGACCCCGGCGTTTGCGTTGGAGAACACATCCGTGGTCCAACGCGGAAACCTCACCGAGTCCGCCCTCGCCGTCATCAACACGCTCCACGGCAAGGCGACCGCATCGGAGCACTTCTGGGCCAACTCGCAAGGCAGCGCGTCGGTCTCGTTCGCCCCGTTCCTTGGCCTATTCCCCACGACCTTGGGCGCTGCGGGCTGGAACTCCACCGCCCAGTATTCCGCGAGCGGCTCGTGGTCCGTCTCCACCGCATGCCGCTCCGACTCCTTCTTCGGAGTACACAGCTCGGCCACGAACGTCTATCCGGGAGGATTCTCCAGCGCGCGCGGGACCGTGGCTCTCACGGGCGCCGTCATCGGGAGTCAGCTTCTCGGCAACGGGTTGTCCACGACCCAGGTGGGGATCGTCGTGACCGGCCCCTTCACCACGTGGGAGGGGTTCATCCTCGTCCCGAATCAGGCTGACCTGTTCAGCTCCAACACGGCTCCGTGGCGGGCGCGAGCGGCCGATGTTCAGCTCGCGAGCACGCAGGCGATCGACGTCGACGGACTCGCCGCGGTCGGTCACCTTCCGATCTTGGCCTCCGCGGCCCGATATCAACCGAGTGCGACCGACTCGGGCAATGTGTCGCTCGAGTCGGGGGTCGCCGCTGCGGTCGGGGTTGGAAATCCGGGGGCCCCGCCCGGGTCGGGGCCGACCGACGGGCCATCGGCCGCAACGATCCAGGCCCAACCGGAATCCCCCTCCCTGGCCCAGTCGAACTCGAACTGCCTGATCAACACCTGCGGGTCCGGTTCGGGTCCGACCGCGCTCGTTCGCGGGATCGCGATCGGAGTTGTCGTTGCCGCTACGGTGTTGGCCGGAGCGATCGTGATCGTGAAACGCCAACCGCCCCGGAAGGAGGCTCCCTCGCGTAATGCCCGCCTCTACCCGCAGGGCACGGCGGTTCCCCCCCCGTCCCCGCCTCGGACGAACGGCGTTGGAAAGGCCGTTCCGGATTCCGACGCCTCCGACCCGCTCGGAAACCTCTGGTAGGTCCGACCCCGCGCGGCCCGCCCGAAGGTGCCTTCCGGGTGGCCCGCGTAGCCCTCCGCGATCTCAGAGGTAAACGAACTCAGTGTAACAGAACCAGCGGTTGTACGGGGGTATCCACGTTGCCGGCCGACCGCAGCGCGGACAAAGCGGGAGCATGGGAACCGCCGTTGCGACGGGTGCAGGAGGCGGTGCGGGTGGTGGAGCCGTCGAGGGAGTCGACGGGAGGGGTTGCATCGGAACCCCGGCGTAGGCGGGCGGACTGAAGCCGCTGGCGTAGACGGGGGAGCTGTATCCCACCACCCCGCGTTGCTGGTTGATCACTAGGTCGTAACGCAGGTAGGCGACCAGCAACAGGATCCCAACGATGAGCCACCCGAACACAAACCCCAAGATCACCCACACGAGGCTCCGATCCTTAGCCGCCTGGACCTGCCCCGCGGAGAGGTGGTCCTGGATGACGCCCGTCTCGATGAACAGGCCCGTGTTGACGACGAATCCGACCAACAGGAACGCTCCGAACCAGCCGAACCCGAACCCGAGGAGGGCGAGCACGATCGCCGCCAGGAATCCGGTGAGGTCGAGGATCCCGAGGATCAGCGCCATGATCTTGGCGGCCGTCAGGTACTCGCTGACCGACTGGGCCTCGGTCGTGTACATCGGACCGCCGTACGGGGGTGACCCGTAGGGCACACCGACGGGGGCGGTCGGCGGAAACGTGGGAAGCGCCAATCCCGGGATCCTCGGTGGGCGAGCGGGGGACCCGGTATAAGGTCTCGGGGAATGCGAGGGCCCGCTCGACCGAGTGGGGCTACGTCGTTCCGTCTATGCGTGGCGGCCGAGGGGATACCGCAGAATGGCAGCCACGCCACCGAACGCCTTGGATAGCATTTCTCCCTCCTCGCTCTCGGCCGAGACCATCCGGACGGTCGCGCCAGACGAGGCCGCCCGCTGGTAGAGGGACTCGACGTAGTCGGCCGTGGCCACGACACCCAGCGCAGTGGCATGGCAGTTGGGGCAGGGCTCCTTCGCGATGGTGTCCACCGCGTCGTCCGCGAGGACCCGGTCGAATCGCTGCCCACAGTTCGAGCAGGAAACCGTCACGACGCGACGACGCAGCCCCTCGGACAGTATGAGGATCGCCACGGCGCCCGCCTCGAGCGCACGAAGCACGTCCCGTTCCCCGTACGCGGCGAGTCCGACCTCCGCCTTGCGGATCTCGACGAGCAGGCGTTGGACGAGCTCCTTCTCCGCGGTCAACTCGAGGCCGTGGAGGGTCTGCGTCGCTCGTTCGACGAGTTCCTTCAGCCCGAAGTCATCGGTGTAGCCGACATCGAACAGGGGTTGGACGACCTTCTGTTGGAGTTCGTAATGCATGTAGGCTTCTTTGAAAAAATACTCCTTCGTCGCGCCGGGTCCCCCGATCAGGATCCCCTTGATCTCGTCCTTTCGAGGCAGGAACAGCTCGTTCGACATCTCGCCGCATTTGACGAAGAACTCGTGGGCGGCGTGCTCGATCATCCGCTCGAAGCGGTGAGCCGATTGGCCGCCTCGGCCGTGCTTGCTCGGGACGAGCGACTGGCGGTTGCGTAGCACCTCGATCCGCTTTCCCCGCAGGAAGCCGATCGTCACCTCGGCCCGGTCCATTACGATGAGTCCCCAGATCTCCGGTTCGTGGACCATGGCGAGCAGCGGGTCGAGGAAGAACGTCGAATCGCATCGGTAGAGGTAGGTGTTGAGCGGTTCCGGCGGCTCGACGATGAAGGTCACCGGCTCGGACTTGTCGGCCCCGACCGCCTTGCTCCCGACGAAGAACGCGACGCCGTGCGAGGGCGGTTCCTTGAAGCCGCGGACGCGGCCCATGAGCGATTCGATCGCCCACATCACGTTCTTACGCGTCGTCCGGCTCTTGATGTTGGAGCTCTGGGCGTACTCGTTCCGCAGGTAGGACATCACGTCCGAGATCTGCTTTCCGGGCGACACGTAGAGGGAGATGAGCTCGGTGGCCCGGCCCTTCGCCGCGGCGATCTCTTCGAGCTTCCGACGGAACGAATACCGAGCGAGCTGCGGGTCCGAGGGGGACGCGATCATAGGGCCGACCTAGCCCGCCCGGCTCGGGCGTTCTCGGATCGGTCAGCCGAATGGGGTTCGAAGTCGGACGACCCGTTCCCCGGGCGGCGGAGTCACAACAGTTTGCGGATATGCTCGTCGATGACCTCTTCCGGGTACGCCCCGACGATCCGGTCGACGAGCTTGCCTTCCTTGTAGAACAGTAGGGTCGGGATGCTCATGATCCCGAGTTGGCCCGCCTTTTCACCATGGTCGTCGCTGTTCAGCTTGCCGAAGCTCACCTTTCCATTGTAGCGCTCCGAAAGCCGCTCGACGATCGGGGAGACCATCCGGCACGGGCCGCACCAGGGCGCCCAGACGTCGACGACGGCCGCCCCGCTCTTCGAGAGTCGGTCGAAACCGGCCCCGTCCAACTCTTCCACGCCCACGATTCCCCTCGAGAGTCGTCGAAGTTTTCCCACGTATTAAACGGTCGCGGCCGTTTCGAAGGTGCTTCGCGCGGTCGCCCACCGGCGTCGTTAGCCCGGGCTTGTCGGCGGGTTTTTCTAGGCTGAGGACCTCCCCCAGCACGTGGCGCGTTCTGAATCGTTGCTAGCGCGGGCCGACGGCCGTTCGCCAAACCTCCCGTCCGGTTCCTCGGTCCCTTCGTCCCTGCGACCCGGTCGCACTCCGAACCTTGTGACGCCCGCGGTGCGGAAGGCGATCTTGCAACGGATGTTGATGTTCCGTCAGGCCTCCCTCGACCGAGTCTCTGCCCTTACGAACTCCTCCCCCGAGGAGATCCGCGCGATCCGTCAGGAACTCCTGCACAGCGAATTGCCGGAGCGTCTTCTGCAGCGCGGCGCCGGGCTTGCCCTTACTCGTGAACTGCCTCAAGCGGCCCTGCTCTACCTGCTCGTCCGCTCGGCGAGACCCCAGCGGGTCGTTGAGACCGGGGTGCGACCGGGCTACTCCACCGCTTGGATCCTCGCTGGCCTGGAACGAAACGGGGTGGGCGAGCTGTTCTCGATCGGCCCGGGCTCTGTCGCCGGGCGGGCCGCGGGCGTCCCGATGGGGACCGTCGGGGAGTTCGTCCCACCTTCGCTGCGAAGTCGATGGACGCTCGTGCTCGGAAACTCGACGGATCGACTCGAGGAGGTCCTTGCGAGCGCGGGACCGGTCGACCTGTTCTTTTCGGACAACGGTCCGGATCTGGACCGATCCCAGTTCGAGCTTCGCAAGGCCTGGCAGTCGATGGCGCCGGGGGGCATCGTCGTCGCCCACCACATCGACGCGAACCCCGCGTGGGCCGAGTTTTGCCAATGGCAGGGACTCCCGAATCAGGTGCTCGACTCCGGCCCTCCGCCCATGGGGGCCTTATCGGTTCGAGCGAACCGACGGCCCACGCCAGCCTAGCGCTCCAGTTCCTCGACCAGGTGCTGGACCGAGGGAAGGATCAGACGCTCGATGCCCGTTCGAACCGCGCGTTCCGACCCCGGCAGGGCGAAGATCGGCTTGAGCTTGACCAGGTAGAGGCCCGCTCGACTGAGGGTCGCGAGGGGCCCTACCTCCGCGAGGCTGGTCGAGCGGTAGACTTCTCCGAACCCCGGGAGGAGACGTCCGCCCATCGCCTCCAGGGCGTTCACCGTAAGGTCCCGCGAGCTCACTCCGGTCCCGCCCACGGTGATCAACGCTTCGACCGCGCGGTCCTCGAGATAGGGGTCGAGCGCATCCCGGACGTCCGCGACCGAATTCGCGACGAGCCGGTATCGGACGAGGCGGTGACCGCCGGCGGTCATCAGGTCACAGGCGAGGTGGCCGGACGGGTCGTCCTCCTCGGTATGCGTGTCGGAGACCGAGAGGACGACGAAGCCCAGGGACCGTCCTCCCCCCAGATGGTGGCGTCCGGGGGGGGTCTCGGGCGGAGTCATGGAGCCGCCGCCGGGCTCTTGTGCTTCTCGGCCAAGCTGACCGGGCCGAGGCGCACGTTCGGGTACAGACCGCTCGCGTCCTTCTCGAGATACTTCACCATATCCCAGACGGTCAGCAGGGCGACGGTGGCCCCGAGGAGCGCCTCCATCTCGACCCCGGTCCTTCCCACGGCTTCCGCTTCGGCGTCCACTGAGACTCCCTCCGAGCCGACTCGGAGCTCGACGCGGCTTCCCGAGAGCGGAACGGTATGGCAGTGCGGGATGAGGTCGGGGGTCCGCTTCATCGCGAGCAGGCCGGCGAGCTCGCCCGCGGCCACAGGATCGCCTTTCTCCACCGAGTGCGCCGCGATGGCCGCAAGAGTGCGGGGCGAGACCGCGAGCTCCCCCACGGCCCGGGCACGCCGCCGCACGATCGGCTTGTCCTGGACCGAACGCTGTCGAGCCATGGGCTAGCTCCGCTCGGGGCGAAGGAACGCCATGTGGGCGAGGATCGTCTCCATTTGGAGCCGCTCGGAGGCCCCCATGGCGAGGCGAAAATCGACCTCGCCAAGAAATTCGACTATCTGGACCTTCTGAGCCGGGGAGACGGTCGTGTCGGGAAGGTCCGGAACGTAGGCATGGATCGCGCGAAGGATGTCCTCTCCACTCGCTCCCCGCTCCGTGAAGAGCCGGTAGAGCAGACGGCGGGCCCCTAAGAAATCCGGCCGCAAAGCGAGCTCGACCATCTCCTTGATCTCGTCCCGAAGGGGCGTCGTCGTGCAACGGCGAACCGTCTCGAGCGTCACGGGGTTGGCAAACGTTGCGGTCAATTGCAGGAGGTTCGTCGCCCTCCGGAGGTCGCCGGCCGAGGCGACGAGGATCGCCTCAAGGGCGGCCGGCACGATGGTCACCGACTCCCCGCGGGCCACTCGTTCGAGCTGGTCCTGTACCTGACCCGCCGCAAAGGCTCGGAACCGGAACACTGCACAACGCGATTGGATCGGGTCGATGATCCGCGATGAGTAGTTGCACGACAGGATGAATCTACACGCGCTCGAGTATCGTTCCATCATCCGGCGAAGGGACGCCTGCGCCTCGGGGGTCAGATTGTCGGCCTCGTCGAGGAAGAGGAGCTTGAAGCCGACGCCGCCGATCGGTGCGCTCCGCGCATAATCCTTGATCGTGGTGCGTACCGTATCTATCCCCCGCTCGTCGGAGGCATTGAGCTCGAGGAAGTTCTGTCGCCATTCCTCGCCGAAGAGGTCGCGAGCGAGGGCAAGCGCGGCGGTGGTCTTGCCGGTCCCAGGGGGACCGGCGAACAGTAGATGAGGGAGCGACCGCTTCTTCGCGTAGGCTTGTAGGAGCGGAACGATCCCTTCCTGCCCGACCATATCGGAGAGCGTCCGGGGTCGGTACTTCTCGACCCAGACCGCGGAGGCGGGCAACTCGGACATGCTGAATCGATGGGCCGGACGGGCCGACGCAGAAAAGCGTATTGGAAGAAATCGGGCGAAAGGACCGTTCCCTACTCGGAGCGAGCGTGCCGGGGGAGGACACGCGCATCCTAGGGGTGGCGAGCGAGCAGTCCGACCCCCCAACTAGCCCGGAACCCGGTGACTGTGGAGGAGTCTCCCAACTCAGCTCCCGGTTCGGAGGGTCCAGTGATTGGAGTCATTCCGAAGGAGGCCCGCCGGCCCCGGACCGAGCGGCCCCTCGAATTCCCCAACCCATCCCGAGCAGTCCCACCAGAAGATATGGGATCGAGACGGCCCAACCCGAGGAGGAGAGGCCCAGCAGGGTCTGGTGGACCGAGTACTGGACCAGCCCGGCCCCGATGATCGAGGCGGGAAGAAGCCACAGCCCGATCAAGAAGTAGGAGACGACTCCCCCGACTACCAGGGCGATCGCGGCAAAGTAAACGACCTCGAGCCACGGGTGAGGCTGGCCCGCCCCGATCGCGATCGCGACACCGCCGATCGCGGCCGAACAACCGATAACGAAGGGCAGGATGATCGATGCGCCGTACTCGAGGAGCCTCGACCCGAGGGTCTCTTCATCGGGGCTCAGCCCGCTGTCCTGCCCACCCATCGACCCCCCGACGCCACTGTCGTACGAGTCCTTATCTCACTGAGACTACCGGGGAGACCGATGCGGGAACTCCTCGCCCATGTTCAATTCCGCGGGACGATCCGAGAACGGTCGGTGGAGCCCTTCCTCGGGCTGCTGAGGGCGCTTCGGGACCGACGACGTATCAAGGGGGTTCTTCTCGATATTTCGAGCGGGGGAGGGGGGGACATTCCCTCGACCGATCTATACTTGGCGGTCAAGCGTCTGGATGCTGCCAAACCCGTGGTCGCCAGCATCGGTTCGATCGGCACCTCCGGCGCGTACATGGCGGCCCTGGGCGCCCGCAAGGTGTACGCCTATCCCGACTCCGCCGTCGGCTCCATCGGGGTCATTTTTCCCCATCTCGCCGTCGAGAAGCTACTCGAACGACTGGGTATCCAGGTCGAGCTCTTGCACGAGGGTCGGCACAAGGATGCCTACCAGGGGCTGCGCCCGCTGTCCGAGGAGGAGCGCTCCAAGCTCCAAGCCGTCGCTCACGACTCTTATCGGTCGTTCGTCGAGATGGTCGCTCGGGAGCGGCGCAAGCCAACCGAGGAGATTCAGGCGCTCGCCACGGGGGAGTTCTGGAGCGGGAAGAGGGCCCTCGAGCTCGGTCTCGTGGATGCTCTCGGGGACCGAGAAACGGCCCTCGAGGACCTCGCCCATATGACCTCGGTCCCGGCGCGAAAGACCGTTCGCGTGGCACCCCCGCGGCCCTTCTTCGAGCGGATGTTCGCAAGCGGGATCTCCTCGATCCCATCCCTGGCATCGGGACTCAGGGAAGCGATCGAAGACACGGTGCTCGACCTCGGTCCGTTCGCGCCGAGGTAGGGACTCGGGCTCCTCTCCGGGGGGCGGAACCCGCGGCGATTCACCCGGAGGGCGGCCAAGTCAGCCCGCCGATCGGAGGCTAGGCTCTAGAGATTGCCCCCTCCCATCATCGACGGGAGAAGTGGTAAATAGCTCCCAGAGGGTGAACCGATTCGAATGCCCGACAGCAGCAAACGAGGATTCTCCTCGGCCGCCGGACTCATCCAGTATTACGACATGGAGGAGTCGCGGTCGCTCAAGATCGACCCGTACATCGTCGTCATCCTCGGGCTGGGCGCCGCGGTCGTGGTCGAAGTCCTCAGCTGGAAGGTCATCTAGACCCTCACTCCCCGATCACCTTGACGATCACCCGCTTTCGGCGCTGTCCGTCAAACTCGGCATAAAAAACCTGCTCCCACGGGCCGAGGTCGAGTCGGCCCGCGGTCACCGGGAGCACGACCTGGTGGCCGAGGAGCAGGTTCTTCAGATGGGCATCCCCGTTCGACTCCCCCGTTCGGTGATGCTCGTAGTCCGATGGAGGCGCCAGCCGATCCGCCCAGGCCTCGATGTCGCGGATCAGCCCGCTCTCGTCATCGTTTACGTAGACCGCGGCCGTGATGTGCATCGCCGACACGAGGCAGAGTCCCTCACGGATACCGCTGCGACCGACGACGGCCGAGACCGATTCGGTGATGTTGACGAACTCCCGGTGCCGTCGCGTCTCCATCCACAGGTAATCCGTCTCGCTCTTCACGGGCCGGTCCGGGCTTACGCGAGGGCTTCGGCCAGCGACGGGGAGAGGCCCGGAAGGAACCGCTCCTCTCCGGGGCGGCCGAGGAGGAGTACCTTCGATTCGGGGGACTCGTCGAGAACCTCCAGTCCGGTCCGCTGAGCGAGAGAGTGGGCGAACTGTGCGATCTCGCTGTGTTCCGGTACATGGTCCCGCCCGAGCCGCTGTCGGGATTTTCCCATGTAGACGTACCCCTTCGGCTCGACGAAGTTCGGCCGGGCGCGTTCGTCCAGCTCGGCGTACTGGTCGACCCAACCCAAGTTCCAACCCCGGACGAGCGTGTGGCGGAGGACCCGCCGGGTCTTCAAGCCGCGAACGATCTCCAGAGACTCGAGGAGGCGGTCCCACGCGTCTTCTTGTGCCGGCAGGGTCAGCCTACGAAAGACCTCCCGATTGGGAGCCGTGACCGAAACATAGAGCTGCGTCGGGAGCGGGTCCATCGCGCGGAGGGCGTCCGGATTCGTGCCGTTCGTGACGAGGAAGGTCGTTATCCCGCGCGATGCGCAGAGTTCGAGGAACCGGTTCATCTTCGGGTAGAGCGTCGGTTCCCCCGTCAGGGAGATCGCCACGTGGCGCGGTGACTGGGACTCTTCCCAGCGCGCCCTATCGATGTTGGGGTCGCCCTTGAATCCCGAGAGGATGCGACGCTGGGCCTCGATGGAGCGGTCGAGGAGCGTTTCCGGGTCATCGTACTCGGGCATGAGTTCGTCGTTCTCCCACCCCTGATTACGCCAGCAGAACCGGCAGTGGAGGTTGCACGAATCGATCGCCGGGGACATCTGCAGGCAGCGGTGGCTCTCGATGCCGTAGAACCGTCCCTTGTAGCAATCCCGGCCGTGCGTGAGGGACTGGCGGGTCCAGTAACAGAGCTTGACCGCGCTGTGACGACCCACGAGCTGGTAGCCCTGGCCCACCAACTCTCCGGAGAGGTCCTGGTCGCCCATCCCGGGGTCGCTCGACGGGGGCTCCACCGATAAGGCTTTCGAAACCGCGCGGCGTCGCGCTCCTTCCGGAGCTCCCGTGGACCGCAATGTGCGATGGATGGGAGTCGGCTCCGCGGTCCGGTCGGGCGGGCTGAGCCTCATCCTTCCGTACTTCGTCTTGTACCTCAGGAACGTCCTCGGACTCTCCTACCTCGAGATCGGGCTCCTATCGACGGTAGTGGGCATCCTCCCGGTCACCTTGCTCCCCATCGGCGGTCTCCTCGCGGACCGGGTCGGACGTCGCCGCGTCTTCCTCACCGCTTTCGCCGGCGAGGTCGCCGGGATCGCGTTGGTGGCGCTCTTCATGGGCCTCCGATCCCTCCCAGGTGTGATCGGCCTGGTGATCGCCACCGGGTGTGCGGGCACCCTCGCCGGACCCGCGCTCTCGGCCTATGTCGCCGATTTCTCCGAGGGCTCGGAGCGGACGCGCGGGTTCACTGCGCAGCGGATCGGCGGGAACCTAGGATTCACCCTCGGCGTTCTTTCGGGAGGGTCGCTGATCGGGCTGTTCGGTTTCGCCGCGGTGGGGTTTGGCGGGAGCGCCTTGCTCGCCCTCGCCTTGGTCGTGCTGGTCGTCAAGCTCGAGCCGTCGCCGTACGAACTCGACCGAGCGGCGCTAGCTCCCCGAACCCCGACGGTCCAGCGAAGCGGGATCCGCACGACGCTGCGCCTTCTCGCCCACGATCGTGTGTTCCTCGCTCTGTGCGGTTCGGTCGCACTCGCGCAGCTCACCTTGGGTCAGTGGTCGCCTATCCTGCCCCTCTATGCGAACACGGTCCTTGGGGTTCCGTATTCCATCATTGGGCTCGCGCTCTCCCTCAATGGGGTACTCGTGGTCCTCGCTCAGGCCCCGACGACGCGAGCCGCCCTCGGTCACCGGCACACGACGGTCCTGCACATCGGGATCCTCCTGTACGCGGCGGGTTTCCTCGTGCTCGCGCTCGTCGCCCTCCTTCCGGCGCTCGTGCTCACGATCTTCTTCGTCTCGGTGGTCATCCTGACGATGGGGGAGAACGTCACGTCCATCCCCTACCAGACGCTGCCGTCGAACTTCGCCCCGCCCTCCGATATCGGTGCGTACAACGGCGCCTTCGCGACCATCGTCGGGTTGGGTCAACTGATGGCGCCGGTACTCGGTGGGATCGTCCTCGCCGCCACCTCCGATCCGGTCGAAACCTGGGGGATCCTGGTCGCGCCGGTCGTTCCGGCCCTCTTGCTGAGCCAGCTCTACGTGGTGCCCCGGATCCGGGCCAGCACGAATCGGGCCTGATCGAACGAGACGATTCCCGCTGAACGGACCCGCCCCGAGTTTCGGCACGGCACCGAAATCCCTTTCCGTCGGGGTCCTTCGCAGCCGGGATGGTCGACGAGCTCGCACCGACCGAGGTCGCCAAGCGCCTCTCGGACCCCTCCCAACGCATCGTCCTGCTCGATGTGCGCGAGGACTGGGAACGCGCTCGAGCCTCCATCCTCCCTTCGATCCATATCCCGATGCAGCAGATCTCCCAACGCCTCTCGGAGGTCCCCCCCGAGCGATCGATCATCGTGTATTGCCATGGTGGCACCCGTTCGGCCATGGTGGCGGCCTTTCTCAGCGCCCGCGGGTTCCCGACGGTGGCCAATCTCGCGGGCGGGATCGACGCCTGGTCCGAAGAGGTCGACCCGACGATCCCTCGATACTGAGCCCGACCCGTGAACGAATCGCTCGAGGCGATCCGACGGGAGGTGGTCGTGTGTGAGCGGTGCCCGCGTCTCGTCCGATACCGGACGCAGGTTGCCTCTGAAAAGAAACGGGAGTTTCGAAACGACGAGTACTGGGGCCGGCCAGTACCGGGGTTCGGCGATCCGAACGCTCCCCTGGTCATCGTGGGCCTCGCGCCCGCGGCCCATGGGTCCAACCGGACCGGTCGGGTCTTCACGGGGGACCGGTCCGCGGGGTTCCTCGTCCGCGGTCTCTTCGACGCCGGATTCGCGAACCAGCCCACTTCGGTTCGCCGGGGTGATGGCCTTCATTATTCTGGGGTCTACGTAACGGCCGCGGTGCGTTGCGCGCCCCCGGACAACCGTCCGACCCCCGAGGAGGAAGAGCGTTGCCGTCCGTTCCTCGAGCGAGAGTTCCGGGCTCTCACCCGGGCCCGGGCCTACCTTGCGCTCGGGGGCTTCGCCTGGGAGGCAACGCTGCGATGCGCCGCCAGTACCTTCGGGGTCGAGCGTCCCAGGGTTCCTTTCGCGCACGGGATCGCAGTCTCCTTCGGACCGTCCCGGCCGATGCTGTGGGCGTCCTACCACCCCAGTCCCCAGAATACCAATACGGGCAAGCTGACCGCGGCGATGTTCCTGGGATTGCTCCGACAAATTCGGGGGTCTTGGGAGGGCGCCTATCGTCCCGAGTCCGCGCCGAGCCCCTGACCGTCCGGGAGGGTCCGGCCGTCGGGAACCGCCGGCAGGAATCCCCAAACCTAATCCTGCGGAGGGTCCGTCGCCTCGAACCCATGGGCGAGTTCGAACTCCGGGAGCGCGACGGACTCGCCCGCATCGGGCGCTTTCCCACGCCCCACGGGGCCGTCGAGACCCCGGCCCTATTGCCGGTGGTTCATCCAGACCCGGCTCGGCAACCGATCCCCCCATCGGAGATCCGTCGTCGCTTCGGCCTGGCGGCTGTCATCACGAGCGCCTACATCACCTGGCGGACCCCACCGCTTCGGGAGATCGCCGAATCCCGAGGGATCCACGCCCTGCTCGACTTTGACGGTCCGGTCATGACCGACTCGGGAGCGTTCCAACAGCACGCCTACGGGCAGGTCGAGGTTTCGGACGCAGCGATCTTCTCCTTCCAGCGTCGGATCGGGAGCGACATCGCGACCGTACTCGATGTCTTCACCGAGCCCGATGCCCCGCAGGAGGTAGCCCTCCGGGCCATCGAAGAAACGAGCCTGCGGGCCAAGCAGGCGCGCTCGCTACACAAAGGGCTTCTCGCGGTCCCGGTGCAAGGGGGCCTCCACGCCCCCCTGCGATTCCGATCCGCTAGCGAGGCCTCTGAAATCGGGGACGTCCTCGCCGTTGGCGGGGTCGTCCCGCTCATGGAACAGTACCGGTTCGCCGACCTGGCGAGGGTGCTCATCGCCGTGCGCCCGGGCTTGTCGCCCGGCGCCGCCGTCCACCTGTTCGGCACGGGTCACCCGATGACGTTCGCTTTCGCTGCGCTCTTCGGGGTCGATCTGTTCGATTCGGCGGCGTACCTGAAGTTCGCCCGACGCGGCGCTCTCATGTTCCCGGACGGCACGGTTCCCCTCCAGGACGTGCGCGAGGCGATCTGTCGGTGTGCCCTGTGCGAGGCGGTTCCCCTCACCGAGGTCGCGCGGATGTCCGACGAGGATCGGGTGGTTCGGGTCGCGGAGCACAATCTCTTGCAGTGCGCTCAGGAGGTCTCGCTGGTACGACAGGCGATCCGCGACGCTACCCTCTGGGAACTCGCGGAACGTCGCGCCGCTTCCCACCCCGCTCTGCAGGTCGGTCTCCGGACCGCGGTTCGCGGCGTGCGCACCTTCCTCCCTACGGAACCGGAGAGTCGCCGATCGTTCCGGGTCGTCGGACCGACGAGCGGCCTTCGGCCCTCGGTGATCCGGTTTCTGGCCCAAGTGGAACGATGGAAGGAAGGACGGGGACCCTACCGGGACCATCCCCGCGTTCCGCTCACCCCGGGCGGCATCGGACGGACTCCCACCGAGACCCGCTCGGGCGCCTCGCTCCTTTGGGAGACCCAGACCGCGATCGGAAGGGTGCCGTTGGAGCTGACCGAGATCTATCCGGTCGGCTGCTACCTCGGCCTCGAAGAGTTCGAGAGCCGGGCGGACCGGGCGGAGTCGGTCGCTTCGGCCGACGGTCTGGACGCCGACCTGGACCGGGACTACTCGAAGCGGTGGGCCGAGCGCCAGCTGCGGGCTACCTTCGAGTGGGTTCACGGTCGGGAAGGAGCCAACGAGGTCCTGTCTCGGGGTCTGGTCGGAGAGCGGTCGACCCGGACCGGCCGATTGCGGGGGGTCGTCCGGGAAGGGAATCGCCTGTTCACGATCGGCAACGACGGTCTCCCGAGGCCCACCTGGCTCGGGGCCGAGCTCGTCCACGCGGCTCGCGCATTCCCGGCTCAGCGGATCATCGCCGACTCCGACGCCGTCCCGTTCGTCGAGGAGGGACGGAGCCTGTTCTCCCGTTTCGTCAAGGGCGGGGATTCTTCGCTCATTCCGGGTTCGAGCGCCCTTGTCGTCGACGAGTCCGACCGCCTGCTCGCCGTCGGACGGCTCGTCCTCGCGCCCCCCGAGATGGGCCGCATCCCGCGTGCCGTCGCGGTCCGGGTCGTGGCCCACCGACGCAGGCCGGATGGAGAACCGGACCCGGAAGCAGGCGGCCCCGAGAGCCCAGTCGGGCCCGACGGACGCGACCTTTAAGGGTCCAATCGGACTGACTCCCTCGACCGGGAGCCGTCGCTTCGGAAGCCGAACTCATGCGGACCTATCTCCTGCTTCACCTCGATAGCGAGGGCGGATCGTACTCTGAGATCGCCGAGACGCTCGTCGACATCGGGTTCCGACCTCACAATGATGGAGGGTACGATTTCGTGTACGACTGGGGGCGGGAAGCGACGGTGCAAGAATCCCTCGCCTTCGCCGACCGCGTCCAGGCCGCGATGCAGGGACAGAAGACGTACTTCCGGATCGAGTCGATCGAGGGCTGAGCGGGACTCCCTGTCAGTCGGGCCGGCTCGGCGTCCCGCACGGGGGGAAGCGAGCTCCGCGGCGACCTCACCCAGCGGGGCCTGCGGCCTTTAATTCGTCGGTCCCTGCCCAAGCGATGGTCGTTCTCGGGATCGAATCGACCGCTCACACGGCCTCGGTCGGTGTCGTCGGCGACGGGGCGGAGATCCTGGGCCTCTCCTCGGACATGTACCACCCCCCGTCGGGAGGGATCCACCCCCGCGAGGCGGCGAACCACCACGTCGACCTCCTGCCCGGGCTCGTCGAGGCCGCGCTCGAGCAATCCGGGGTGAACCCGCGGAGCCTCGAGGCGGTCGCGTTCGCTCAGGGACCCGGGCTCGGGCCCTGTCTTCGGGCGGGGGCGACCGTGGCGAGGGTCCTCGCCCTCTCCTGGGACCGTCCCTTGGTCGCGGTGAACCATTGCGTAGCCCACGTGGAGATCGCCCGGGTGTTGAGCGGCCTCGACGACGCGATCTTGCTGTACGCGAGTGGCGGGAACACCCAGGTGATCTCCTACGGAGCCGGGCGCTACCGGGTGCTCGGGGAGACGCTCGACGTGGGAATCGGGAACTTCCTCGACAAGCTATGGATCGCACTCGGCGGGACCTTCCCGGGTGGCCCGGCGATCGAAGCGGCGGCCCGCGACCGCACGAACCTCCTGCCGTTGCCCTACAGCGTCCACGGCATGGACGTGGCCTTCTCCGGGATCCTCACGGCCGCCCTCGAACTCGCCCGTCGGGGTGCGGACCGGGCCGACATCGCCTACTCGGTCGAGACGACCGCGTACGCGATGCTGACCGAGGTCACCGAACGCGCCCTCGCGCACTTGGGACGACAGGACGTGGTGCTCGGCGGAGGCGTCGCGTGCAACGAGCGGCTGCGGGCCATGGTGCGGACGATGGTCGAAGCGCGGGGGGGACGCAGCTTCGCTCCTCCCAAGCGGCTGTGCGTGGACAACGGGGCCATGATCGCCTGGACCGGCTTGCTCGGGGTGCGCGCGGGAATGCGCGTGGACGTGGAGCGGTCAGCTGTACGGCCCCGACAGCGCACCGACCTCGTCGATGTCCCTTGGCGGGATCCGTCAGGCCGCTAGCCCTCGCAGGGCCAGCCACTGAAGCGAGAAGAAGTTCACCTTCGATATCTCCTGGATGAGCGGGGTCAGGAACCCGAAGTGGGGGAGCGGGCCGTCGAATAGAAGACCCGCGGCGTACGGGTTCGCAGGGGAGGTCGCGTCGTACGGCCCGACCGAATACCGGACGACGGCGGGCGTGGCCGTCTTGGAGTAGGTGATCGCGATCGTGTGCCCCGTGCCGTAGACCTTCCCGAGGCAGCTCGGGTACGGCGTGATCTGGTTGTCCAGGGTGGAGATCTCGAGGAGCGGTCCCTTCGACGAGAGTTGCCCGTCCACCCACAGACGGACCGCGTCCGTTCCGTTCGTCGTGAACCCAAGGATGTCGTTCGACTGGTAGATGATCGGTTGGCTGGGACTGGTCGCGCTCACGTAGACATGGGAGAACGACTCCGACCAGACGTCGAAGAACGTCGAGAGGTTGTACGCGTAGTTCCAATCCGATAGGATATTGATCGTGTTCTGCGGGAACCCGAAGGTGGCCGGCTCGGTCAGGACGGGAAGGTCGCATTCGTAATTGCCGGGGAAACTATTGTTCTTTCCGATCGAGGCCGGCAGGTTGACGACCGTGCCATTGATGTTGATAGTCAGGACCGGGGCCGTCCCGTAGACCTCGGTGGCGCCGGGGCACCAGGTCGAGCTGAAGCTCGTCGTCCCGGCGGGCGGGTAGGCTGGAACCCCGCTCGAGGTCGGGACCGGAACGAGGCCGATGCAGGGCGTCGGCAGGTTGGAGACGACGAGGAAGGCGACGACGACGCTGATCACCCCCACCGGGGCTCCGATCACGAGGACGCGACGCCAGGGGCTGCGGCTGGCCGACTCCCGTCCCGCCTTCCGACGCGCCCGATCACGCCGGTGCTTGGCCCGGCGGTCCTCGGCCGTGAGCTCCTCGGGCTTGGATTCCTCCGCCTCTTCCCTTCCCCGGCGTTTGGACACGCCTCGTCGAGCGAACTCCCCTGCATAAACCTGACCTAGCTAGGGCTGGGAGGCGCGGTTGCGTCAGTACTGAGCGGCCCCGTTCTGTTCGATGTACTCCGCGAGCTCGGTCCAGTCGCGGCGCCGGGCGTAGCGGATGAGGTGACCCGGGTGGAAATACAGCCCGGCGAGTTCGGGGCGGTCCTCGACCGAGACGAGGTCGCTCTCGAACCGGACCCCCACGGGGTTGCCCTCGAAGGATTGGTTGCATCCGAAGCAGATCGCCCCCTTCGGGACCGCCGCGGTCTTCTTGTTGAGCGTCAATGCGTCGCGCTCAGGAGAGCCCCCTAGGAAAGGTCTTCGGACGCCGCGATCGGCCCGATGGGATTCGAGAGAGATCTGTGAATTCGATGTCGCGGCGGTCTCCTCGCGGGCCCACGGACCGGCGGGCGATGGCGTCAGTCGTAGCTGGGGTCGGAATCCATTCGGGTCGCGGGATGTCCGCACTTGGGGCACTCTACTACGCGCCATTCCGGAGGGACCTCAATCAGGGCCCCGCAATGTTCGCATCGTATCTGGTTGAGTTCGGGACCCCCCATGTCCGGCCACCTCGGATCGCAAACGCCCGGTAGGCGTAAGACGATGACCCTCGCCCTCCCCCGTCGACCCGATGGCTAATGAGCGATACGCGCCGTCTCCGCGCGATGGAGGAGGTCGACGTCCTGGTCGTCGGGGCGGGTCCGGCCGGGTGCACGGCTGCTCGCCGTCTCGCGATGGACTCTCACTCCGTGCTCGTGGCCGAGGAGCACGACCGGGTCGGGCACCCGGTCCAGTGCGCCGGGCTCGTATCGCAGCGCGTGCTCGACCTCGCCGGCTCCGACGGGTTCGTGCAAGGTTCGGTCCAGGGAGCGACGGTGTTCGGTCCGGCCTCGGCTCAGGTCACCTTTCGGGCGGCCGGGGCCCGAGCGTTCGTGATCGATCGGGCCGGCCTCGACCGTCACCTCGCGGATCGAGCCGCCCGAGCGGGTGCTCGCTTCTCTGTCGATTCGAAGTTCGACCGGTTGGCCGGATGGGAGGACGAGGCCCCGGTCTCGGAGCTCGTCCATGCCGACGGGACCCGTACGAAGGTCCGGGCCCGCATCGTCATCGGCGCCGACGGGGTCACGAGCGCCGTGGCGAGGGCGTTTCGCCTCCGCCGACCCGTCGAGATCCTTCCTGCCTTCGAGGCAGAATTCCCGTCGGAAGGGGGAGATGACCAGGAGGTGGAGGTGTACCTGGGTCGTAGCATCGCGCCGGGGCTCTTCGGTTGGTCGATCCCCGACCACGACGGCGGGGCCCGGGTGGGGGTGGCGGCGAGCGCCGACGGAACGAGCGCGCGGACGTACTTCGAGCGGCTGGTGAGCCGGATCGAGCGGGTCCGGGGGCGCCGGCTCCGGAACCCGACCTCCTTCATCGTTTCGGGAATCCCGGTCGGCTCCGTCCCGCGGACCTCCGCCGAGGGGGTCCTCTTGGTCGGGGACGCGGCGGCGCAGGTCAAGCCCCTTTCGGGGGGTGGGATCTATACTGGGATGAGATGCGCCGAGATCGCCGCCGAGGTCGCTCACGAGGCCCTGCTCGCCGGGGACTTCTCGGCGAACGTCCTGGCGCGATACGATGCCTCGTGGAAGGGGGAGCTCGGGGGCGAGTTCGAGAAGGCCCAGTACCTCCGGAGACTCTTCGTGCGTCTGACCGACCGCGAGCTCGATGCGGTGGTGGATTCGCTCGACCGAGCTGAGCTGAAGGGAACGATCGTGGCGTTCGGCGACATCGATTTCCCGAGCGGCGTCGCGCGGGCCCTGCTCGCTCAGTCCCCATCCTTAGTCCGCCTCTTTCCGAAAGCGCTCGGTGCCCTGTGGGGATCGCGCAGGGACCAGCTCCCGGACCTCGATCCCGGTCCGCGTCGCCAAGCGAGATAGCCGCCGATCGCTGCCAGCACCAGGCTCCCCCCTAGGACCGCGTACAATACCGACGAGATCCCGTTCGAACGGACAAAGATCGCGGTCTCCGGAACGATCCCGGAGACGCCCAGACGAGAGGCGGATAGGGTCGAGTTGTGGTTCGGCGCGCCGGTCGCATTGTCCCAGGCGGCCTGCGAGAAAAACCCCCGCGATTCGAGCCGATAGGACCGCGAGCCCTCGAGGAAGGAGAGGCTGATCCGGACCGCGAACGTCCCGCTTGGAGTCACCGACGGTGCCGTCGCCTCCACCGAAAAATCGCCGGGGGCGCGAAGCGTAGCGCCCGAAGGGAGCGAAGGCACCGAGACGCTGGCCAGCGATCCATTCGAGGAGGCCCCCGAGAGGGTAGGGGTCGCCCCGGCCGGGGGTACGGAGGTCGCGTTTCCCGGGTAGGCAACGAAGGCGTACACCTCGAGGGTTAGCGTCAATGAGGTCAGCGTGCCGTTCAGGGGGTTGGAGAGAACGAACGCGAACGAACCGGTGTCGCCCGGTGACAGGGAAGGCGCGGAGAGACCGGACACGAGCGCATTGCTTTCGGCGACGGGGAGGATTGGGAAGGCCGCACCCCGCGCGGCAGGAGCGTAAAGTAACGTCGTGCCCACGAGGAGCAACACCACAACAACCGCGAGTGGTACCGGCCTATCCACCCGGGACCTCCGGCTCCCTGCGTCGTTCCGCCATCGCCACGAGACGACGAATTCGAGCGAGGGCCTCCCGTCGACCGCGGGTCCCGCCGGCTCCGAGGAACCCCGCGATGCCGAAGGAGGACCGAGCAGGGGGCTCGATGCTCGCCTTGTAGAGAGCTCGAGCAAGGGCGAGGGGTCGCCCGGTGCTCCGGACCGCGTCGTCGTCGGCCCGATACTCCTCCCGGCTCGTCACCTTGGCAGCGATGTAGGCGAGCACCGGGTCCCAGCGCATCAATCGCGAAAGGGTGCGCAAGAAGGTGAGGTAGCGCCCGTCGAGGCCCCGCAGGTGGCCCACCTCGTGTGCGACCACCGAGGCGAGCTCCTCCTTTGCGAGCACATCGACGAGTCCCTTCGACAGGACGATCACCTCGAGGCGATGCGGGCGCCGGCGCGGGCCCCCGAAGGTAACGAGTGTGAAGGAGAACGCTTCCCGAGCGACCGAGCGCGATTCGAAGAGCAGGACAGGCAGGACGGGTCGTTCGAGGCCGTCCGGCCACGGGATTGCGACCGGTCCCATGAGGTAGAGGATCCCCCGGCCGACGGCCTGGTTGACGAAGAACGCGACAAGGAGCACTCCGAAGGCGCCGGCGGCCCCGTACAACCACAAGGGCGCATCCGAGAAGCTGAAGATCGTCAGGACCCCGCCGGGAGTCCGCGCGATCCCCGCCAACGCCCCCCAGCCCCCGTTCGCGAGTACCCAGGCGAGGGACGTCGTGGCCAGGAGCGACCACAACGCGAGGAAGGCCGACGCGAGCCGCAGCACGACCGTCGGCTCCGCAGTTCGAAAGGCGTAGACGAGCCCCGCCCCCGTCCCGATCCAGACCAGGACGGGCAGGTACAGGACCGCGTCGTACGTCGGGAACACCGGAGCGGCCCCGCTAGAGCCGGAGCCGCCGCCGGAGCTCGCGCTCCTCCGACGGGTCTAGCTTTGCGAGTTCCTCGTTCAGGTGCACCACGCCGGAAGGACCGAACAGCGACACCACGCCCTTGAGCACGTTCACCAGGTACTTATGCTCGAAGTCGACCGGCTGGTACACGAACCGTTCGCCGCCCCGGCAGGGCTCCCGAGTCCGCCGCACGAATCCCTTCTCAAAGAGCCGGGTCAGGACCGTGGCGACCGTCGTGTACGCGAGGCGCTCGCCCTTCTCGTCGAGCTCCTCGCGGACCACTCGGGCAGGCGCTTTCTTCAGACGACGGAGCGCGAGCAAGACCTCCGCCTCCAACGAACCGATCACAGTCCCCGGAACCCGGGCAATCGATGGAGGTGGGGGTTCTTGAGCCTGCGGACCGGACCGTTCGAACGGGACCAACCCTCCCGATCCCTCGCCGCGACCCCCAAGAGCAAGGAACACCGCGTCCGGGACGGCTTCGATCGGGAGCCTGCGCGGGAGCTCCGAGGGCCCATCGAGTCCGTCGTCCGCTCGGGAGGAATAGGAATATCCCCTCGCTCGCTTCCCGCCGCCCGTGGGAGCTCGCGCCGGCCCGCCCCAGTCGATCCTGGACCTCATCGGGCATACCCCTACCATCCCGCTTCCCCGGGTCGGTCGAGGCCTCAACGTCCGCCTCCTCGCCAAGCTCGAGTTCCTCAATCCCGGCGGCTCTGTGAAGGACCGGATCGGCACCCGCATGATCGATGAGGCGGAGGCCCGAGGGTGGCTCAAGCCGGGGGGCACTATCGTCGAGGCGACGAGTGGGAACACCGGGGTGGGCCTCGCCCTGGTCGCGGCCGTCCGGGGGTATCGGACCGTCTTCGTCATCCCGGACAAGATGAGCGCGGAGAAGATCCGACTCCTTCGAGCCTATGGAGCTCGGGTCGTAGTCACCCCGAGCCAGCTCCCGCCCGACCATCCGATGAGCCATTATTCTGTGGCCCGACGTCTGGCCCGGGAGATCCCTAACGCCTACTACCCGAACCAATACGAGAACCAGCAGAACCCGGAGGCCCACTACCGGACGACCGGCCCAGAGATCGCGGAGGACGGGGGAAGCGAGCTGTCGGCCGTCGTGGCCACGGTCGGGACCGGGGGGACCCTCAGTGGAGTGGGCCGCTACCTCAAGGAGCATCGACCGTCGGTGAAGATCGTCGCGGTCGACCCGAAAGGCTCCGTCCTCGGCCCCTACTTTCGTACCAAGCAACCTGCTCAGGCCCACCCCTATCTCGTGGAAGGGATCGGCGAGGACATCGTCCCTCGGTCGATCCATTTCGAGTGGATCGATGAATTCGTCGAGGTCGGGGACCGGGAGTCCTTCGAGATGGCGCGTCGTCTGGCTCGCGAGGAGGGACTGTTCGTCGGAGGCTCCTCGGGTTCGGCGGTCGCGGGAGCGCTCCGATGGCTGGCCGGACGGCCGGTACCCGACGGGAGCACGGTCCTCGTCATCCTGCCCGACTCCGGCGACCGGTACCTTTCGAAGTTCTACTCCGACGAATGGATGCGGGAGAAAGGTCTCCTCGACGACATGGGTTCGGCTCGCGGCCTGATCACGGCGAAGTCGGGGGTCCCGGCGCTCGTGAGTGCGGAACCGAACACCCGGATTCGGGAGGTCCTCGCCCTCTTGCACCGCCACGAGATCTCGACCATCCCGGTCCTCGACGGAGCCGCCAACGTGGGGAGCGTGCAGGAGGACGAGATACTCCGCCGGGCCCTCGAAGACGATACGGTGCTCGATCGGACCGTCTCCGCCGTTCTCGGTCCCCCGTTCACCGAGGTCTCCGCGGAGGACCCCGTGGGCGAGGTGATCCATCGGCTCCGGGAGGAGCGCGCCGTGCTCGTGCGCGAGCCCGAGGGCGGAGCGGCGATCGGCGTCCTCACGCGGCACGACCTCCTTGCCTTCCTCTCCGATCAAGGAGAACCCCATGCGGTTTAGCACGAAGGCCATCCACGCGGGCCAACCCCCCGACGAACTGACGGGAGCGGTGAACGTCCCGGTCTACCTCTCGAGTACGTACGCCCAGTCGGCCCCCAACCGCACGCGTGGGTACTCGTACAGCCGCTCGGGGAATCCGACCCGCGCCGTGCTCGAGCGCGCGCTAGCGCAGGTCGAGGGAGGGCGGACCGGACTCGCGTTCTCCTCCGGACTCGGGGCCCTCGCGACCCTTCTCGGCCACTTCCCCTCCGGAAGCCGGATCGTTGCCATCGATGACCTGTACGGAGGCTCCTGGCGCCTGTTCGAGCATCACCGGCGGCAGTTCGGGGTCCAAACCGAATACGTCGACATGACCCGCCTCGGACCGCTCGTCTCGGCCCTCCAGAAACCGACGGACCTCGTCTACCTCGAGACCCCCACCAACCCTCTCATGCGCATCGCGGACCTGGGGGCGATCGCGCGGGTGGCCCATCGGGCCGGAGCGCTGATGGCCGTGGACAACACGTTCGCGACCCCGGCTCTGCAGCGGCCGATCGAGCGGGGTGCCGACGTCGTCCTGCACTCGACGACGAAGTACCTGGGTGGCCATTCCGACATCATCGGCGGGGCCCTCGTACTCAAGAGTCGCTCGTTGGGGGAAAAGCTCCGTTGGCTCCAGAATGCGATCGGCGCCGTACCGAGCCCGTTCGACTGCTTCCTCGTCCTCCGGGGACTCCACACCCTCGCGATCCGGATGCGCGCGCATGGGGAGAGTGCGCGGGCCGTCGCCGAGGTGTTGGAGGCAAGCGCTCGAATCCGGTCGGTCCATTACCCCGGGCTTCGTTCCCACCCCCAACATGCGTTGGCCCGCCGACAGATGGACGGCTTCGGGGGCATGCTGAGCGCCGAGCTCAAGGGAGGCCTTGCCGAGGCCCGCCGCTTCCTCCGCCGGCTGAAGGTCTTCACGCTCGCCGAGAGCCTCGGGGGGGTCGAATCCCTCATCGACCACCCGGCCCTCATGACCCATGCCTCCGTGCCCCGAGCCGAACGCGAATCCCGCGGGATCTCGGGCGGCCTGCTCCGGCTCTCCTGTGGGATCGAGGACCCCTCTGACTTGGCCGACGACGTCCGATCGGCCCTCCGCGATCGGTGAACCGATGCGCCGTTTCACCGTTTACGACTCCTTGAGCCGAGAGACCCGGATGTTCGTGCCGATCACCCCTCCGAAGGTCGGGATGTTCGTCTGCGGTCTGACCCCGTACGACGACGCGCACATCGGGCACGGCCGCACGGCCGTCCTCTTCGACGTGGTCGCCCGGGCGCTCTCCCATTGGGGCTACCGAGTCCACTACATCCAGAATGTCACGAACATCGACGATCGGCTGATCGCCCGGGGGGCCGAGACCGGCATCGACCCCTTGCGGCTGGCCGACCGCCATTTCCTCGCCTATCGGGTCGCGATGGAGCAGTTGGGGGTTCGCTCGGTCAACTACTACCCTCACGCGACGGACTACCTCCCGGAGATCGTACAGCAGATCCGGACGCTTCTCGAAAAGGGCTACGCATACGAATCGAGGGGATCCGTTTATTTCGAGGCGGCGAAGTTCCGCACGTACGGGAGGCTGTCCGGGCAGCGGCTGGAGGAGGCCCGACCGGGTACCCGCGTCGAACCTGAACCGGGGAAGAGAGCCCCGGAGGATTTCGTGCTCTGGAAGGCGGCCCGGCCCGGGGAGCCCTCCTGGGAGGCGCCGTGGGGGCCCGGCCGGCCGGGCTGGCACATCGAGGACACCGCGATCACGGCGAGCATTCTAGGCCCCCGATACGACCTGCACGGAGGCGGGCTCGACCTGAAGTTCCCGCACCACGAGGCCGAGATCGCACAGGCAGAGGGAGCGAGCGGGCTCGCACCCCTCGCCAACATCTGGATGCACGCCGGAATGCTCCAGTTCCACGGGGAGAAGATGTCGAAATCCCTCGGCAACGTCGTGCCCCTTCAAGACGCCATCCAGAAGCATGGGCCGATGGTCCTGCGCTTCTACTACCTGAACGCTCAGTATCGGAGTCCGCTCGACTACTCCGGCGAGGCGACCCTGAGGGAGGCCAGCGAAGCCTATGACCGACTCGACGCTCCGTCCGAGCGGCTCCGGGAGGCGGTCGATCAGCGGGGGCCGGACCACCCCGGCCAGGAACTGCCGGAGGAGGTCCTCGCCAGCTCGAACCACCTCCTGGAACAGCTCGATGAGCTCCTCGCGAGCGACTTCGCGACCCGCGAAGCGATCGCCGCTCTGTTCGGCTGGTCCCGAACGGTCAACGAGTGGCTCCCCAGGTTCGAGTCGCTCTCGGGCCCTTCCCTCTCTGCGCTCGCCGCCCCGTACCGATGGGCGCAGGAGGTCCTCGGCCTCTTCGAAGGGAGGGGTTCCGGGCAGGACTCCGAGCGTATCGCCCCGGCGGTCCAGGTGGCCATCGAGGCCCGCCAGCGAGCCAGGGACCGGGGGGACTTCGAAGAGGCGGACCGCCTTCGGGAATCGTTGCGGTCGGCGGGCATCCTCCTCGAGGACAACGGCAGCCTCACCCGGTGGCGGTTCGCGCCCGGAGAGGCCGGTTGAACGGCCTCGGGTTCCTGGAACACGGTGGGCTCGATCGCGTCCAGTTCGTGGACCTCCCGGAGCCCGTTCCAGGGCCCGGCGAGGTCCGAGTCCGGATCAAGGCGGCGTCGTTCAACCACCTCGATCTGTTCACCCTGGAGGGGATCCCAGGGGTCGACATCTCACGACCGCACGTCTTGGGGTCCGATGGAGCGGGCGTGGTCGACCGGCTGGGTCCGGGGTCGGACGCACCGACCGAAGGGAGCCGGGTCCTCTTGAATCCGGGCCTGTGGGACGGCAGCTGCGAGGCGTGTCGGAAGGGGGAGGAGTCACTCTGTCGGAACTACCGGATCCTCGGTGAGCACACTCAGGGTACGGCGACGGACCTGGTGGTCGTGCCCGAGCGAAATGTCCACCCCATCCCCGAACGGCTGACGTTTGAGCAGGCCTCCGCCGCCCCGCTCGTCTTCCAGACCGCCTGGAGGGCGCTCGCCACGGTCGCCCGGTTGGTCCCGGGCGAGTCGTGCGCCATCATCGGCGCAGGCGGGGGGGTCTCGACCGCTGCGGTTCAAGTCGCCCGGCGCTTGGGAGCTCGAGTCGTCGTGGCGACCCGATCCGAGGAAAAGGCCGCGCAGGTCAGGCGTCAGGGCGGGGCGGAGGCGCTCGTATTCGGGCCCGAAGCACCTTTGGAGCGAGTCTTGTGGGGGTGGAGCGAAAAAAAGGGCGTCGACGTGATCTTCGACTCGGTGGGCCAGCCGACGGTCGGCCGCTCACTCCTGGCGACGGCCCGCTCGGGCCGAATCGTGGTCGTCGGCGCCACCGCTGGACCAAAGGTCGAGATCGACCTGCGCACGCTCTTCTGGCGCCAAGCCTCCCTTAGAGGCAGCACCATGGCCGGAGCGGCCGAGTTCAGGGCGGTCCTGGCCGAGCTAGACCGTGGCACCCTGAGACCGGTGGTGGATTCGATCTTCCCGTTTCAACAGGGACGGGATGCGTTGGCTCGATTGGCGGACCCCCGACTGTTCGGAAAGGTTGTCCTGACCCTCCCCTAGTTTTCCTCCCTCCGGGACCCCGATTTAGCGATGCACCGCACCCCCTCCCCGCCATCTCTTTTTATACCGGGACCACACCATTTGCGAGCGTGAACAGGTCATACGGCACCCTTTGGACCCTCCGAGGGGATGGGAGAGCGGCCGATCGATCGACCCGGACCCTGCTCTTGGGTGTGTTGGTCCTCCTGACCGTGCTCGGGGCCCTGAGCGTTCTCGGCCCCTCTGGACGGCAGGGATCCGCGGTGGCTCCGAGCCGGGGTACCCTGGCGACCCCCCACCTCCTGCCTGCGGTGTCCACCCAGTACGGGGGGGACCTGACCGTGCCTTCGGGGGTCAACATGACCCTGGGACCTTCCACCGGGTCCCTCACGTACTACGAGGGGGGTAACATCACCGTCGCGTCAGGGGGCTACCTGACCGTTCGGAACACGACCATTGTCTTCGTCGAGTCGGTCGGGAACGGCGGCACCGTGACCGGCCAGCTCTCCCACATCTACCACCTGGCCGATCAGGGGACGCTCGTCCTCGTCAACTCTTCGATCACCACCTTCGTTCCGACCCTCGACCCGTACCCGATCCTCACGGTGACCGTGACCGGCGTGTTCCAGATGACGAACGGGACCCTCGCGTTCCCCGGGTCGATCACCGTGAACGGTAGCGCCGCGAACTTCTGGGTCTCTCACACCCTGATCGAACGCAACCCGGCGGTCAGCCGGATCGTGACGAACGCGTCGGCGAATGGAACGGGTCCGGCGGGCCCAGCCTTCGTGAACGTAGCCAGGTATGGGCCGACCCTTCTCGTCCTCGGGGGCGCCCAGGCTACGTTCCTCGCCTCGTCGCTGAACGATACGTTCCAAGACCCCCTGAACGGCACGACCCTTCCCGGCGTCCAACCTAGTGGGGCCACCCCGGTCGCCCCCAACGCCGTGCTCGGCGGGACGGCCCCCGCCCCCCTCGTCCTCCCTTCGCCTCCGAACGCTCCGGCCCTCCTCGCCCTTGCGGCGGCCTATCCCACCGTGACCTCCGGGTCCCTCGCCATCGTCTATAACTCGACGGCGGCTGCGACCTCCTCGAACTCCCGGTTCGCGATCGGCGGCTCCTCCTGGGCCTTTGGGACGATCTCATTTGCCTCGGCATCGGGCGCCGCCGTGGTTCACGTCCCGATCCCCGCCGCCGCCATCGGAGCGATCAACCAAGGCGGAGTGACCTCGTATCTATCGGCGCTCTCCTCCGGGCAGGTCGCCGTTCAGTTCGGGACGTCGAGCGCCCCGGTCACGATCCACAACGTGACAGTGACCTTCCTTGCCCCCTGGAGCTACAACGTCACCGTCTCCGGTGCGGGGAGCACCCTTACCGCGGCCGACTCGACCCTGGACCTCAATTGGAACGCAACGCCCGGAATGCCCGGCAGGGTTCCCTATACCCCGTCCGCCTCGAACAAGCTCATCCTCTCCGGCGGCGCCCAAGCGTTCCTCGCCAACGTCTCGGTCCCCTCGGCTGCCCCCATCGGCTACACCCACCAGTCGTTCGTCGTGCCCGATGCTTCGAGCTCGGCCGTGTTCTACCGGTGGCTCAACGTCCCCGTTCGCGGCGAGAACGGGATCATCGTCCAAGGCGCGACGGTGCAGGCCGATTACGCCTACTCCGGGGCTTCCAGCTACAACGCCACGGTCACGGCGGCGAACAATCTCGCCACCGCCGACCCGGCACTCTCCCAGTATGTGGCAACCTGGGACAAGGCCGCTGGCGTCCCCGCCTATGGCGAGGTGGGCCCGACCGGTAACGCGTCGCTCCTCCTGGCCTCAGGCAACCTGTCGGCCGCCTCCCTTCCCGATGGGAACTTCCTCGGGGCCTACCACGTCGACGTGACCGCGAACCCCGGGAGCCAAGCGATCTCTCAGTGGATCTACGCCTCGGTTACCCCCTACCCGTATCACATGCAGCCACGTGGCCCGAACGCGACCGGCCCGGTTCAGACCCCGACGGTCGTGTTCCCTACCTATCGGGTGATCGTTTCCTGGACCTCGCCGACGCTTACTTCGAACGCCCAACCCGTCACCAACGACACGGTGGCCATCGGTGAGAACGTAACCGTTCTTGACACGGTCCGCAACACCGGGACCGGGACGGCGACGGACGTGTTCGCGACGTTGTTCTGGCTCAGCCCGAGTTTCCCGGCCGCGTCGTCCCCCATCCAGTCGCTGGGGTCGATCGCACCCGGAGGGAGCGTGCAGGTCAAGTTCAACTGGCTCGTTCTGGCCAACCTCACCTACGTCATCAAGGACCCGAATCTGAACAGCACCTTCGCGGTGGACCTCAACTGGCAACCGGGCCATATGGCCGCCACCACGAACCTGTCGGTCCACGTGGTCCCCGCGTACATCTCCTTCAGTGGGACCGGATTGACCGGGACGCTGGTCCCGGGCAGCTCCTACACGTTTGACTCGCAGGTCGCCTACTACGGGACCGGCGGCGCGATCCTCAACGTCACGGGCCGGTCCACCACCGGGGCCACCTTCGCCCTGGTCCTCGGGAAGTCGATCACACAAGGGAGCACGCCGACCGTCGTATCGATCGAGACCGCGCTCCCGCCGGGAACGTACAACGTCCACGCGAGCGTCTACCACGCGGGTCGCACGGTCTGGTACAACGCGACCACGCCCTTCACGATCGCCTCGCCTCCCGGCTCGAACACGACCCCCTGGTACGACCAGAGCTTCTTCGGTCTCCCGCTGTGGATCTGGCTCGCTATCGTGGCCGCCATCGTCGCGGGCATCGGCCTGTTCCTGTTGATCTCCGTCCAGAAGGCGAAGGGCAAGATGGTGGAGTGCGGCGAGTGCGGAGCCATGATCCCCGAGACGGCCCTCGCCTGCCCCGAATGCGGCGCCGAGTTCGAATCGGACCGCGTGCGGTGCAGCCGGTGCGGCTCGACCATCCCGGGGAACTCAGCGGTCTGTCCGGAGTGCGCCGCCACTCTGCTCGGGCGCGCCGGGGAGGAGAAGGACGACCCCGAACGCCAGGGATACGCAGACTTCGTGGAGCGGTTCCGGACCGAGGGTCGGAAGGCGCTCGGGGACAGCTATTCCGAAGGCTCCTTCTGGGACTGGTGGAAGCGTCAGAGCACCTACGTTCCGTTCGGTCAGTGGAAGATGCAGCAGGCTCAGGGCTCGCGGGTGGGCATGGGCGCGCCTCGCGAGAGCACCACCCCGGAGGCTCCTCGGCCGCGTGCCCCACCGGCTCGCCGACCACCCCCCTCCTCGGGGACCGCGCCCGCCGCCGCGCCGAAGCCGATGGCCCCGAAGCCGGCACCGCCGCCCGAGCCCGTGGAGGAGGCCCCGCCGGCCGCGGCCGGCCTGATCACGTGCGCGAACTGTGGGAAGGAGATCCCCTCGGGCTACCTCGTCTGTCCGTTCTGCGGGGCCGTGACCCAGTAGCGCGCGTTCGGTCAAGACCTCCCATATCGCTTTAACCCGGGCGAGGCCATCGGCGGCCCGATATCCGGATGGCGGGCGACGATTCGGTCGGACGGCTCAAGGTCGGCTGGGCCCGCTCCCACATGCCCGTCCTAGAGGGCATCCGAGCCCGCTTCCAGACCGAGCGCCCGTTCGCCGGACTCACGCTCTCCCTGGTCCTGCACGTGGAGGCGAAGACGGCGGCGCTCGCGCTCGCGCTCCAGGCAGGCGGGGCCTCGGTCCATCTCGCCGCGGGTAACCCACTCTCCACGGACGACGATGCGGTGGCCGCGCTGCAATCCGAAGGGGTGGATACCCACGCTCGCAAGGGCGAGTCGGTCGCGGAGTATCGGGCCGGGGTTCGGGCGATGCTCGACGCCGGTCCGCAGGTGATCGTCGACGACGGCGCGGACCTGGTCGCCCTTGCGCACACGGACCTGCCCGATCGCGGATCGATCCGGGGATCCACCGAGGAGACGACCACCGGGGTCACCCGCCTGCGCGCCCTCGAACGGTCGGGCAAGTTGCGCTTCCCCGCGATCGATGTGAACGACGCTCCGATGAAGCACCTGTTCGATAACCGCTATGGCTGCGGCCAGTCGGTGCTGGACGGCCTCTTCGGTGCCACGAACCTTCTCATCGCGGGCCGGGTGGCGGTCGTCGCAGGGTACGGCTGGTCCGGCCAGGGGATCGCGTCGCGCTTGCGAGGGTTGGGCGCCGAGGTGATCGTCACCGAGATCGACCCGGTCCGGGCCCTCGAGGCCCGCCTGGAAGGGTTCCAGGTCCGCCCGATGCTCGACGCGGCGCGGGTCGCGGACCTGATCGTGACGGTCACCGGGAACCGGGACATCGTCCGCGCCGAACACCTGCGGGTGTTGAAGGATGGCTGCCTGCTTGCGAACGCCGGACACTTCGATGTGGAAGTGTCCAAGACCGACCTCGAGGGCATGGCGGTCGAGCACCGACGGGTCCGGCCGCAGGTGGAGGAGTACCGATTCCCCGACGGACGGCGCGCCTACCTGATCGCCGAGGGCCGGCTCGTCAACCTGGCGGCGGGGCAGGGCCATCCCGTTGAGATCATGGACCTGAGCTTCGCCCTCCAGGCCCTGTCGGCCGAGCGGATCGCCAAGCACGGTCTGACCCTCCCGCTTCGGGTCCTCCCCGTGCCGGAAGAGATCGACCAGGCGGTCGCGCGGGCCGCCCTCGCCCCGCTCGGTGCCACCATCGACGAACCGACCGAGGCCCAACGTAAGTATTCGGAGAGCTGGGAAGGAGGGACTTGAGCGCGACGCCCGTCGACCGACGCTACACGAAGAGCCACGAGTGGGTTCGGACCGACGGCCCCGAGCTCCTCATCGGCATCACCGACCACGCGCAATCCGAGCTCACCGACATCGTGTTCGTCGACCTCCCGAAGGTCGGTCGGAGCGTCGCCAAGGGTGAGTCGATCCTCGTCCTCGAGTCCGTCAAGACCGTCGCGGACGTGTACGCTCCAGCGGCCGGAACGATCACGGCGGTCAACGAGGGCCTGAAAGCGACCCCGGGGCTCATCAACCAGGACCCGTACGGCAAGGGATGGATCTTTCGGCTGAAGGCCGCCGGACCGGTCGACGAGACGGCGCTCGTCTCGGCCGACGCCTACGACGCCTTCGTGGTCTCGGCTCCCTCGTCCCACTAGGACTGCGTCCCCCCGCTCCCGGTGGGGGGCGCGCCGCGCGGGGAGAAACGGGTCTATCGTCCTTGGAACTTCGCCGGCCGTCGTTCCAGGAAGGCGCGCATCCCTTCGGTCCGGTCAGCCGTCGCGAAGGTATGACCGGCCGACTCTCCCTCGAGGCGCAGGGAGGCATCGAGGGAGGAGTCCGCGCCGCGGTTGATCACGGCCTTGACCCAAGCGATCGCGAGGGGAGCCCGAGAGGCGATCGTGGAGGCGAGCATCTGCACCTCCTCGACCGCGGTCTCCTTTGGAAGGGTCCGGGCGACGAATCCCATCCGGAGTGCCTCCGAAGCATCGACCGCCTCCGCGGAATAGACGAGCAGCTTCGTCCGTGCCCTCCCGATGAGCCGGGTCAGCCGGCTCGCCCCTCCGAAGCCCGGATGGATGCCCACGGTGGCCTCGGGGAGACCGAGCTTCGCCCCGTCGGCGGCCACGATGAAATCGCAGGCGAGGGCGATCTCTAGGCCCCCTCCGAGCGCGTATCCCTCGACGAACGCGATGACCGGGGTCCGGAACTCCTCGATCCGCTTGCAGACCGCCTGGCCCGAGAACCCGAAGGCTCGGCCCTCGGGGAGATCCTTGCGCTCCATCTCGGCGATGTCGGCGCCGGCGGCGAACACGGGGGAGGAACCGCTCAGGACCACACATCGCACGCTCGGGTCTCGCTCGAGGCCCTCGAAGGCGTGGTCCAGGTCGGCGAGCACACCCGAATTGAGGGAGTTGAGGACTTCGGGTCGGTCTAGGAGGACCCAGTCCACCGCCCCGCGCCGCTCCACCCGGACGTTCGACAAGGGCCAGGCAACGCTCCCACCCTTCGCGAGGCGCGTGAGGGTCGGCGCGACGGGGAACGCTCCCTTCCAAGGATCGGCAAATTGGGCGACGAGCCGATCGGCAACGCTCAGCCCCACCTCGTTCAGGAGTTCGAAGGGTCCCTTGGGCCATCGCAGGCCGACCCGTGCGCCGCGATCCGTCGCCTCGGCGGACGCGACCCCCTCCTCGACGAGCTCGGCGGCGATCCCGAACACGAGACCCAAGAGACGCTCTCGGACCGCGGGCTTGCGGTCCGGCTCGACCGCCGTATCCTTCCAGGGCCAGGGGCCGCCCGATTCGAACTGGCTCTTCAGCAGGGCCGACGGGGTGTAGGGGGACCCGAAGGCGGCGGCGAGGGAACCTTCGGAGTGGTAGGCGATCGGAATGCCGGTCACGTTCATCAGCTCGAACGGCCCGAGGGTCGTCCCGAAGGTGGTTCGTCCCACCTCTTCGATCGTGGCCAGGCTCGCGACGTGCTCCTCAGCGAGGCGAGCCGATTCATTGAGGTACGGCACGAAGTAGCGGTTGACCGCGAAACCCGCAGAATCCTTCACACGGATCGGGACCTTCTTCAGCCGGTATCCGAAGCGCTCGAGCTCTGCGAGAGTCGCCGGGTCGGTCCGTTCACCCCCGATCACCTCGAGGAGCTTGTTGATCGCCGCCGGGAAGAAGAAGTGGAGGCCGGCAAAACGGTGCGGGCCCGGGAAGCCCTCCGAAAGCCCGGTGACCGATAGGCTCGAGGTGTTCGTCGCGACGATGGCCTCGGCCGGGGCGAGCTCCCCCACCTCTCGGAAGAGGGGCCGTTTGACCGATTCTTCCTCGTAGACCGCTTCGATGACGAGCGCCGCTCCCCGAACGGCCTCGCCGACGTCGCGGGTCCATATGATCCGGGAAAGGATCTCGTCGCGGCGTGCCGGGGTGAGCTTCTTCCTCTGGATGCCCCCTTCGAGCGTCTTCCCGATGAGTCCGCGGCCGCGCTCGAGCATCCCGTCGTCCACATCGCGAACCCGAACCGAGAAGCCTGCCTGGGCACAGGCCTGGGCGATTCCGCTTCCCATGTTGCCGGCCCCGAGGACCGTGATGGCGCTTCCAGGACCGATCACCGACCGCACCACGCTCGAGGACTCCAGCGGCGAGCGCGAGGGAAAGTCGAGTAATTAGGGGTGTCGAGACGGCCCTCCTTCGCCGAGCCGGGGGGGTCGCTCCGGCTCGCCGGAGGGCGGCGAACTTCCTTAAGGGGTGACGTGTGCCGTCGTCGATGCCCGACCCGATCGATGTCGAGGGCTCCGGGGAGGGCGTGCTCGCCGCCGAGAAGGCGTTCGTCCTCGCGATGGGTGGATACTCGATCGAACTGAGCGGGGCCAGCCTGGTCACCCACGAGCGGGCGCTCGCCCCCCGGTTCAACTACGTGGCGGTCGACAGCGTCGGGCCCGAGCGTCAGGCGGCCTTCTTCGAACGAGCGCTCGACCACTACTTCCAGCGGGCGCTCCGACCCCGCATTCTCCTTCGAACCCCCGCCGCCAGCCATCTCGACGAAGGCTTCCGGCGATTTGGATTCCGTCGGAGCATGGATCCGGTCGCGTTGATGGCCTCGGCCTCACCCGCAGGAGGGGCCCGGAGGTCGGGTCCGTTCACGGTCGAGGCGTTGCCACCTTCGGAGATCGGTCGGATCCTCCCGTTCTGGGGCGGCCCGGCCGAGCGAGACGAATTGGCCCGCGCGTTCGACGTCCTCGCGTTCCACCCTAACCCGTCGGAGTCGTTCGTCCCTCTGGTAGCACGGGGGGACGGGACCGACGTTTCCTCCGCGATCCTGTACTCGGATGGGCGCGTGACGGGCCTCCATATGGCCACGCCGGCGCCTGGGGAGGATGGGATGGAGGCGGCGATCGCCCTCGCTGATCATGCGAGGCTGAACGCCGCCGCGACCGATAGGCTACCTGTCGGAACCCTCTCGGGGGACCGACGGCTCGTCACGCGCCTTGGGCAGATCGGGTACCGTCCGATCGGAGAGCGGAGTGAGTACGTGCTCCCCCGTGACGTGGAACTCGACCTTCCGCGACCCGGCCCGGCCACCCCGCCTCGCTGGCGGCCCCCGCGGGCCCCCGCGGACTAGCGGGCCGGTCCGAAGTCGGAGCGGCGTAGCCCGTCGAGCTTCATGCGCTGCTCCAGCGCCGCGATCGAACGGATCGTGGTGACCACAGTGTCCGCGTTCAAGGAGATCGAGTCGATCCCCTTGCGGACGAGGAATTCGGCGAACTCCGGATAGACGCTCGGACCCTGCCCGCAGATGCCGACCGTGCGGCCGGACGCGTGCGCGCCTTCGATCAGCATCTCGACCGCGCGCAGGACCGCCGGATCCCGCTCGTCGAAATAGCCCATGCGGCCGAGGGTCTCGGAGTCCCGGTCCGCCCCGAGGACGAGCTGGGTGAGGTCGTTGGAACCGATCGAAAAGCCGTCGCAGTGCTGCGAGAACTCGCGCGCGAGCAGGACGGTAGAGGGTACCTCGGCCATCAGGTAGAGCTGGAAATCGCGCGAGCGCCTCAGCCCCGCGTCCCGCATCATGCCGGCGATCTCCTCGAGCTCCCAGGTGTTGCGGACGAACGGCAGCATCACCATCGCGTTCTTCAGCCCCTTGTCGACCCGGACCTTCTGGATCGCCTCGAGCTCGGCGAGGAAGGCGGGGCGGAAGACCGGGGAGATGTAGCGCGAACACCCCCGCCAGCCGATCATCGGGTTCTCCTCGTTCGGTTCGAACGGCTCTCCTCCGGGCATCCCGCGGTACTCGTTCGTCTTGAAGTCGGAGGTGCGCACGATCACCGGGCGCGGGTGGAACGCCTGGCAGACCTGGGCGATGCCCTCGGCCAGACGCGCGACGAGCTCGTCCTTCTTCCCCTTCTGGAGGAGCGAGAGAGGGTGCTCCCGGACGTGGGCGGTAAAGATGAACTCGATCCGCATCAGCCCTACCCCCTGGACCGGTAGGCGAGCGTATTCCACCGCCTTCTCGGGCACTCCGACGTTCACGTAGATCTTCGTCGCCGTGACCGGAACGCTGGCGTGGGAACCATCGGACGAGGCGGTGCCGGACGGGGGCCGGTTCGCCTTCGCCTGTTCGGCGCGCGCAAGCCCCTCGTAAACCGCCCCGGCCTTCCCGTCGACAGAGACCGACGAACCCTCCGAAAGCCGCGTCGTGGCCTGTCGGGTTCCAACGACGCAAGGCACTCCGAGCTCCCGGGAAACGATAGCGGCGTGGCAGGTCATCCCGCCTTCGTCGGTCACGATGGCCCCGGCCTGGGCCATGGCCGGGACCATGTCCGGCGTGGTCATGGTGGTCACCAGGACCTCCCCGGGGCGCAACCGGTTCATCTCGGACGCCGTCCGGAGGATCCGCACGGTTCCACCGGCGACGCCGGGACTGGCCCCGAACCCACGCACGAGCGGAGCGGCCTCCCCGGCCCCCTCGCTCGAGGGCGTCGTCGAACCCCTCGGACGCTCGTTCTGGAAGACCCCCGAAGGGATCGTGGTTATCGGGCGCGCCTGGACAATGTACAAGGAATGGGCGTCCGCGCACCACTCGACGTCCATCGGTCGCCGATAGTGAGACTCGATCACCCGCGCCAACGACGCCAGGCGCTGGATCCGCTCGTCCGAGAGCTTCTGTCGGCCGCGGTCGGCCGCCGGAATGTCCTCCTTTCGGTTGCCGGTCGGCTCGGCCCGCACCAACCGAAAGGCCTGTTCGCTCACCTGCTTTTGGATGATCCGTTGGGACGCACCGTCGACCACGTAGTGGTCCGGGGTCACCTCTCCGCCGACGATCGCCTCCCCGAGGCCCCAGCCGGCCTCGATGATCATGTGGTTCTCCCCCGTGTTCGGGTCCCGGGTGAAGAGGATCCCGCTCGTGGTCGCCTCGACCATCTTTTGCACGAGGACAGCGAGCTCCACTTGGGAGTGGTCGAATCCCTTCTTGGCCCGATAGACCAGCACCCGGGGAGTGAACAGCGAACCCCAGCAGCGGCGGATCGCGGTGAGGATCGCTTCGGTTCCGCGCACGTTCAGGTAGGTTTCCTGAAGGCCCGCGAACGAGGCCCCTTCCAGATCCTCGGCCGTGGCCGACGATCGGACGGCGCACCACTCGACGGAGTGTTCTTTTTCGAACGAATGGAGTGCGGCCTCTAGACTCTGCCGGAGTTCGGAGGGGAATTCGGTGTGTTCGAACTGCTCTCGGATGGCCTGCGACGCCGGTTCGACCGTCTCCGGCCGGCTCGGGTCGATCGACGCGAGCGCGGCGGCGATGGCCGGCCCGATCCCGGTGGACTCGACGAACGAGGAGTAGACCCGAGTCGTGATCACGATCCCGGGAGGGACGGGCAACCCTTGTCGGACCACCTCGCCGAGCTTGCTCGCCTTCCCTCCGACAAGCGCGTGGTCGGAGCGCGAAACTTCGGCGAGCCCGATGACGAGTGGGGGCGTCGTCAACGCGTCCTCTGCATCTCATAGACCCGAAGGTCGAGGGTCGGGGCGTACGGGTGGACCCGACGGTCTCGGACGGCGACCCATCGGCCACCCGCGCCCTCGAGGGTCCCAACGAGCTCCCTGGGGCGGCGGCCCTCCTGCTCCACTTCCGTCACCTCGTAATAGTAGAGCGAGCCACCGGGTTCGACGGTGGTTCCCACCTGGGGTAGATACTTAATTCCTTCGCGGGGCAGATTGAAAATCACGCGATCGGCCGTTCCCGCCCCGACGACAAACTGTTCCACCGGGACGGACTCGAACCGGATCCGGTCGGATAGGCCCAGCCGTTGGGCACTCGATCGTCCGAGCGCGATCGCCTCCGGATTCAGGTCGACCGCGACGATCTCCTTCGCCTTGCCATCGCGGGCGATCGTGAGCGAGAACGAGCCGACCCCGCAGCACAGGTCGAATACTCGTTCGCCTTGGGCCACCGCCGAAGCGACGCGGGCGTGCTCGCGTGCTAGTCGGGGGGAGAAATAGGCCCGCTGGAGATCCACGTCGAGCGTGAGTCCGTTCTCCGCGTGGCGCGTCGTCCACGGTCCGGTCCCCGCGAGCCGCTCCAGGGAGCGCCGGCGTTCCACTCCCTGTACCCCCCGGTCTAGGCCGACCAATCGGGCCCCCGGGACGAACTGGAGGAGGGCCTCTCCGATCTGCGTCCCCCTCGCCTCGAGCTCCTTCGGAAGGCGGATGACGACGAGGTCCCCGATCACATCGAACGCCCTGGGCAGCAGCCCTTTCTCCGGGGCGGGAAGGGATACAAGGTCCCGATACGATCTCGCCGAGGCCGATCGGAGGACACGAAATTCCCGTTCCTCCGTGAGCGCGTCGGGGATCGGAGCCTTGGGATAGCCCGACACCGGGAACGCGACTCGCTCTGGGTCGGCGTCGATCTTCAGGTCGGACCGGAGCCAGCCACCCTCCGAGAGCAATCGACGGGTCTGCTCGCCCGTTCGCCTCGGGACCACGACCGCAAGGCTCTTCACGCGGGTCGCTCCGGGCGAAGCAGGAGCGGCAGGACGTCCGCGCCTCGCATCGTCCCGAGGGGCCCTCGCGAACACGCCCCTTCCCCGAACTTCGTGACGTTCGTCGTGGCCGTCCGTGATCCTGGCGCGACGCCCGCCCCCGAGAGCAGTAAGGGGACCGCATCGTCGGAATGGGCCCGCAGCGAGCAGGGAGTGGCGTGGTCGGCCGTCACGACGATCCGCTCCATCTCCCAGGGCTCCGAATCGAGGAAGGGACCGAAAAAGGAGCGATCGAGCGCTTCGATGACCTCCTTCTTCGCGGGGGCGTCGCCATCGTGGCCGGGTTCATCGGGTCCTTTCAAATGGACGTAGACGAACTCGTGCTCCAGGAGCGCGCTCGATGTGATGCGGGCCCGATCCGCCAGCGCCGCGTCCCGGTCCGGACCCATCGGCCCCACGAACCGATCCGTCATCCCCAACCAGCGGGCGATCCCTCGCTCGACCGGCATTTCCGTGACGGCGGCGGCCTCGATGCCGGTTCGTTCCAGGAACGAACGAGCAGGAACGCTCGGGAGGGCTCCCGCGCTGCGCAGAAGAAGGGCGTTCGCGACCCTCTTCCCGGACATCGCCCGGCGAGCGTTCGTCGAGTGACCGGCGAGGACGGGAGCGGCCGCCGCGAGGAACCGGTCCACGAGCTGGGCGGTCCGGGCCGCCTCTGGCGTCGAGTCGAGCGGTCGGACCGGCCGGAGCCGAGGTTCGGACACCTTCCGAGCCTGACCGGTTCCCCCGACCTTTTCGTAGAACGGGTCCGAATTCGAAAGCTCGGCGGACAGGACCCGTCCGTCGAGGGGGTGCATCCACAGGACGCCACGGTGTCCGACGGTAGAGCGGACCTCCGCGCGGACCCGGTCGGCCTCGAGCAGGTCGGCTTCGGTCAGGGAGCGGGCGAGGGAGCTGGACTCCGACGTCGAGAGGGACCGCCCGACTCGAGCATCCAGGATCCGGCCCTCGCCGTCCGAGGTGGCAAAGTTCAGCCGCCACGCTACGTCACCCGGCGACAGGTCGATGCCCGATCCCAGCGCCTCGAGTACTCCCCGACCGGGCGACTCGGTCCGGGGGTCGAGGCCCAGGAGCGAGAGCACCCCGGCATCGGACTCGGGCGCGATTCCGGGGCCCATCAGGACGACCTGACCGAGCTGGCCGCGGGCGGCGAGCGCGTCCAGGTTCGGCGTATGGGCGGCCTCGAGCGGCGTCCGGGAAGCGCTCTCAGGATTCGGGCGATCACCTAGCCCGTCCAGCACGATGAGCGCCCGAGGCATGGTGATACAAGCAGAAGTTCCCTCATGGCTTATATGGGGTGCGTGGCTCGTTCGAGGGTCCATGGGTCCGGGTGGCTGGAAGCAGTTCGGCACCCGCAAGGAAGGCCGCGCCCTCCTGATGGCCCTCGCCATCTCGACACTCGTCGCGAGCCTGTTCTACCTCGGACCGTATGTCGCGATCGCCGTACTCCTTGTCTTCGGGGCGGCCCTCCCTATCTACCTCGGGTGGAAGCGCCCCCGCCAGCTCGCCATCGCCGCGTTCGCCGTCCTCCTCGTTAGCGCTCCGATTTTCTCCGCCGCGTACGCGGGCGAACTCCGGGTCCCCAGTCCGGCCGCGAGTTCGAACCCCGCGTTCCCGTTCGGCAATGGCGCACCGGCGGTTCACGACGCGAGGGTCACGCCCTTCGATGGGAATCCGGGAGGCGTCTACAACTTCTCCGCCACGGTCGACCCTAAAAACCTTCCCCCGAGCGAGAGCGCCCGCTTCCTCGAACTGTTCATTTCCGATTGCCCGGGGGCGACGGGGAATCGCTCTCCAAGTTGTCCGGCCGGCTACGCGTTCTACGTCCTGAACCACACGTTCCTCCAGACCCCCGGCGCGGCGGTCACGGTGACGTACTCCCAGGCACTGCCGGGAACGGATGTCTGGTGGTGGAACCTCGCGCTGGCTATCTCCAATGCCTCGGCCCCGAAGGCCTACACCTGGGTCTGGCTCTTTGTCAACGGTGGATACACCGGGGTTCAAGGGCCGGTGTCGGGGAATTACCTCGCCACGACCGAATTCATCCTTCCCGCCGCGTACGAAGTGATCTTCATCTACCCGGGGATCGTGTTCTACATCGGGCTCCTCATCTACGTTCTATTGAAGAATCGCGAGGCGAACCGAGGCCGGTCCCGCGTCGCCCTGCCGCCCGATCTCCCCACCTCGGGACCCGTGCCCCCGACCTCGTCTGCCACTCCGCGGTCTCCCTCCGGGCTCGCCGAGCGAACCTGCCCGAACTGCGGCGCGGTGGTGTACCCGAACGAGTCGACCTGCTGGAAGTGTGGGAAGAGCCTCGCCCAGAACGCCCCGGCCTCCGCTCCCCCCCTCGAATCGTCGAAGAGTCCGTAGTCCGCCGTTTAGAGCCGACCCCGACCGTTCCCGGTCATCGCCCGCGAGGTAGAGCAAACTCAGAGAGGAGGTCAGGACCGCGTCGGAGCGACGAAGCCCGCCTGCCCCGGCGGGCCGATCCGGCTCCCTTTGTGGGCCAGTTATACTGCGGAACTTGCCGAGGTTTCTCGCAATCTAGCCCTCCGTAATTTTGTTCGACACGTCGGTCGGCCCATGAATTCGGACTCCGAGCACTCTCCGAGACGGTCCGAAGGTCTGGTTTAAGTAGAGGAAATTTGCATAGCTCGGACCCGTCGTGTTCGACAAACAGCTCCGACGTCCGGCCCAGGACCGCGGGTCCCGGGAACCGAAGGTCGGCCCCGAGGATGAGCGGATCGCACTTCGGTGCAACCGCCGAGAGCTCCAGCTGGTGGACTCGTTCGTTGCGAACGGCGAGTTCCGAAGCCGGTCGGAGCTCGTGCGGCAGGCGCTCCGCGTCTTCCTACGGGACCGTGCCGCGTTGGCCGTCCACGCCCCCGCCGCCCCGGGTAGCGAATCGGGACTCGTGGAGGTCCCGGTCCGCCTGCGAGGGGAGGAGATCGAGACCTACCGAGCCTACGGCGAAATCGTGTCGAACGGTCAGGACTTGGAAGACCTCCTCGCCCTGCTCGTCCGTCGCGGCGAACTGGAGCTCAAGGTCTTGGAAACGGTCGCCCGGTCTCGCGCCTCGATCCGAGACGCGGCCGAAGCGAAGAATCGGATCCGGGAGCTCGGACGGAGTGCGGAGGAGCTGGAGCGTCGGGGGGTCGTGGGCCGGTAGATCCCCAGGCGAGCCGGATCCGACGAAACAGGGGTGGGTGCGATGTACGAAAGAGAACAACAACACGGAGACCGCGTCGATGAGTTGGGGACCGCCGAAGGGTACGAATCCGAAGGGTTCGAGACGCTGCGGCTCGGTCAGGATATTCGGTTCGTCCTCGCGGCCGTCGGGGGCGGGGGAATCCGGGTCGCCCGGGCGGTCGCGGCGAGGCACCTTCCGTACCTGGAGACCGTCGCGATCAATTGCGATCCTCGCGTCCAGGAGATGGAGGAGTTCGACCGGCGGATCTGCCTCGGCCCCGAGAGCGGCGCCCGGCCCGAAACCGGAGGGTCGGTGCAAGTCGGGGGCGAACTCGCCCGCTCCGCCGAGCCCGTCCTCCAACGGCTGTTCGAAGGAGCCAACTTCGTCACGATCGTCGCGAGCCTCGGCGGGGGCACAGGGACCGGAGCCCTACCCTATCTCATCGAGGCCGCCGCGCGCAGCGCTTCGGCCTTGAAGGTCTTCGCGATCAAGCCCTTCGAATGCGAGGGGCACCGACGCGCCCTCGCCGACCGAGCCCTCGCCCGCCTGCATTTCCTCGACGCGTTTGTCGAGCGGCAGCAACGGGGGCACGCGACCCTGCAGGTCCTCGATAACGAAGCGCTAGTGCGAAGCGAACGCCACCTGCCCATCAGTCAGATCGACCGGTATTGGGGGGAGGTGGTGGCCCGGCTCATCGAGCGCGAGTTGATCCAGCCGGCCGAGGCGGTCCTGAACTCCGAGCGGATGGCGGCCCTGGCACGGAGCGTTCCGATTGTCCGCCCGGTTCCGTTCGACATCGAGGCCCTGGAACGAGACCCGTTGATGCCGACCGGTCCCCGCCTCGCGCCGGCGACGGCTAACTCCCCGGCCGAAGGGGTCGAGTTGACGATCGAAGTCCTCCCGCCCGACGGGCCCCTGCCCCCCCGCGTTGGGTAGGCAGACCAGCGTCCCGACCAAGCCTTAAGAGGGGGAGGGCGTCGAGCCCGCCATGGATGGCCGGGTGGTCACGGCGTTCTTCACCTTTCTCATCCCGGCGGTCCTGATCGCGGTGACGGTCTGGAAGTTCGCGTCCAACCCCCTGTCCTTCCTGATCCTTGTCTCGACGATGGTCGCCGGGGGCCTCTACCTCCTGACCTATCGGGAAACGTTCGGATAGCCTCACGAGGATCAGCCGTAGATCGTCGGTTCGGACGGCGGGAGCGATTCGCCGGGTTCCGTCGGCTTGTGGCCCCGGCCCCGAAGGGCCGACCGCAGCGCCTTCTCGATCATCTCCGCCTGGGTGCGGAGCGGTCCGGTATCAATCTTCAGGCTCGGAAGCAGACGGTCCAGGGTCTCGATGAGCGACGCGCCGGCCCGGTGGTCCGGAAAGCCCTCTTCGGACTGGCGGGCGCTCACAAGGAGGACCGAGACGGGAACGGTCCGGCGGATCCCCTCGACCAGCAGGGCTCCTGAGACCCCGCCGATGACCCCATCCTCGAGGATCCGAGCCTCGGCCCCCTTCAGTTGCGCCATGAGCGTCGGTTCGGGCCGGGACAGGGCCGCCCAGACGAACTGCTCGGGCGGCTCCGCCTCCGCGACGCTCGTGGGGTGCGGGAAGACTCCCTCCAGGCCGACCACGAGTCGAGCCTTTCGGTCCTCGGCTCCGCTGAGGATCATCCGGGCGATCTCCGGGCCGGCCGTGGGCCCCACGGGGAGCTCGGAGAGGACGACCGCGAGGTCCTTGCGACCGTGGATGCGGACCGCCGGTTGGACTCGACCGGACTGGACGATCGCGATCGACGACCCATCGGGACTGTCGACGAGTCCGATCCGAGGCAGGGAGAGCGTTTGGACGATGTAATGGGCCGCCACGGTGGCGGCGAGGCCAGCGCTCGGGAAGCTCGAAAGCACGATAGCCCCCGGCTCGAGCACCGGCGCTCCCTCGTCGATCCAGGTAGCCGGCATCGGTTCCCCGATCACCGCGTAGACCCCCCAGTACTTAGAAGACTCGCGTTGCGCCTTCGATAACCCACAAGTACTGTCCCCCGTTCCGCCTCGCGTGGGACTGCCGTTCGGCGACATTGTGCATTCCGTGGAGGTCCCCTGGTCTACCCTGTCGGGGCGCCTCCTCGCGGTCGACGGGAACAATGCGGTCTACCAGTTCTTGGCCACGATCCGGCAGCGAGACGGCCAGCCGTTCTCCGACCCCCAAGGGCACGCCACGAGCCATCTGATCGGCGTCCTCTACCGGACCACCTCGTTGCTCGCGCAGGGTGTCCGACCGGTCTGGGTCTTCGACGGCAAACCCCCCGACCTCAAGGCGGGAACCCTCGGTGCGCGGTTCCGCGCGAAGGAGCGGGCGGAGGCCGAATGGAAGGACGCCGTCGAACGACAGGACTGGGAGACGGCCCGCAAGAAGGCGGCGGCGACCTCCCGTTTCACCCGGCCGATGGCCGCGGAGGCGGTCGAGCTCCTGCAGGCGCTGGGGGTCCCGACCGTTCAAGCCCCCTCGGAGGGGGAAGCGCAGGCGGCGCGGATGGCCTCCGAAGGCCGGGTCTGGGCAGCGGGTTCCGAGGATTACGATAGTCTGCTCTTCGGTGCCCCGCGCCTGGTGCGGGGGTTGGCGGCGCGGGGACGCGGGGGCGACCAGCCCGCCGCCCACCTCATCGAACGAGAAAAGCTGCTCGAGGAGCTCGGGATCTCTGCCGAGGAGCTCCTCCTGTTGGGCCTGATCGTCGGGACCGACTTCAACGACGGAGCGAAGGGGTACGGGCCCAAGAAGGGGCTCCAGCTCGTTCGCCAGCATCTCGGATGGGACGCAACGTTGCGGGCCGCGAACCTCGAACCCAACGAGCTCGAAGCTGCGGCAGCGATCTTCCGGACCCCCGAGGTGGCCCCGATCGGAGAGCTCTCGTTCCACCCCATCGACATTCCCTCCGTGGATCGAATCCTCGTTCAGGGTCGGGGGTTCTCCGCCGATCGCGTCCACGCCGCCCTGGCGAGGGCGCGCCACGCGCCGTCGGTAGCGGTTCCGGCGGATGGCCGTAGACAAAGCCAGCTCGACGGGTTCGGAGGCGCGTGAAGCTGTTCGAGGCCGTCCCGAACTTCTCGGAGGGACGCGACGCATCGCGGGTCGACCGGATCGTCCAGGCCGGTCGGTCCGTGGCGGGGGTGGCCGTCCTCGATGTCGAGTCCGACCCTTCCCACAACCGTTCGGTGGTGAGCCTAGCGGGCGAGTCAGAACCGCTCCTCGAGGCCCTCTTCCGGATGGTCCGCGTGGCCATCGAGCTGATCGACCTCAACCACCATACCGGCGAGCATCCGAGAATGGGGGCGGTCGATGTCGTCCCGATCGTTCCGTTCGGGGAGACCACCTTGCCGGAAGCCGTGGCGCTATCGGAACGCCTCGCCAAGCGGGTCTGGACCGAGCTCGGGCTCCCCGTCTATCTCTACGCGGAATCCGCTCGGCGGCCCGACCGGGCGGACCTCGCCCAGGTCCGCCGAGGTGGGTTCGAGGGCATCCGGGAAGAGATCGCGTCGAACCCGGACCGCCGGCCCGACTTCGGCGAAGCCCGGGTCCATCCGACCGCCGGCATCGTAGCGATCGGGGCGCGGCCCGTCCTGATCGCGTACAACGCCTACCTGTCCACAGGAGACGTGACGGTCGCGAAATCGATCGCCCACGCGATCCGGGAGCGGGATGGGGGCCTCCCCGCCGTCAAGGCCCTGGGGATGGAGATCGCCGCGCGGAATCAGGCGCAGGTCTCGATGAACCTGGTCGACTACCGTCGGACCCCGGTCCACGTTGCCCTGGAGGCCGTTCGGGCGGAGGCACGCAAGCGGAACACGACCGTCGTTGGGTCGGAGGTAGTAGGACTCATCCCGGAGGATGCGCTCCTCGATGCGGCCTATCACTATCTCGCCCTCGAGCACTTCGACCGTTCGGCCATCCTGGAGCGTCGCATGCAGTCGGCTTCCTCCACTCTGTCCGCAGGGAACTCCGGGCCCCTCAGTGGGATCTCCCTGACCGAATTCGCCGCGCGGGTCGCGGCGCGGACGCCGACTCCCGGCGGCGGGAGCGTCGCGGCCGCGTCCGCCGCATTCGGGACCGCGCTCGGGGAGATGGTGGCGCGCTACTCGCGCCCCTCGGACGGGCCGGACCCGGAATTCGACGAGGCGATCAGCGAGCTCGAGCGCACGCGAGCGAGACTTCTCGAGCTCGTCAACGAGGACTCCGAATCGTACGAGGCGGTCCGGGCAAGCCGAAAAGAACGAAAGGCCCACCCCGACAACGTCGAGGCGCGGCAGCGACACCGCGCCGCGCTTCGGAAGGCGACGGAAGTGCCGCTGGAGACGGCGAAACTGGCTCGCTCGGCCGCGGACCTCTTCGACCGGATCCGAGGTCGGGTGAAACCGGCGATCCTCAGTGACCTCGTCACGGGACGCAGCCTGTTGCGCGCGGCGGTGGAGGGCGCGGCCGCGAACGTAGAGGCGAATCTGAAGGACCTCGGGACCGAGGGGATCGACATCCGCGGCCTCGAACAGGAGCTCCGCGACCTGACCGGGGGCGCAGGGTGACGGCAAGCCGTCCGAAGGTCTTCGTCAACTGTGCGATCTCGCTCGATGGTCGGCTTGCCTATGCCGGAGGGCGGCGGGCCATGCTCTCCGGGCCCGAGGACCTTCGACGGGTCCAAAGATTGCGTGCGGCATCGAGCGCGATCCTGGTCGGTGCCGGAACGGTCCTCGCCGATGACCCGTCGCTGCGCGTTCATTGGGACCTGCTCAGCGAACCGCCGGGACCCGGTCCGGTCCGCATCATCCTCGACTCGATGGGGCGGACCCCCGAGGGATCGCGCGTCCTAGACGGATCGCAGCCCACCCTGATCGCCGTTTCCGAGCGGTGCGAGCGCCGCTTCCCGGCGACCGCGGAGATGCTCGTCGCGGGCCGAGAACGCGTGGAGCTGGATCGGCTCTGGTCTCTCCTCGCGGGACGGGGCCTCCGGTCGGTGCTGGTCGAAGGCGGGGGGAACGTGATCGCGAGCGTGCTGCGGTCCGGCTCGTTCGACCGGGTCACCGTCTACGTGGCGCCGGTCGTGATCGGAGGTAGGACGGCCCCCAGCCTCGCCCTCGGACCGGAAACCCCGGACCAGGCTTCCGCGGTCCCCCTGCGGTTTGAGCGGGCCGAGCCGCTCGGCGCCGGGGTCGTCCTGACCTACGGGCCGGTCCACGGCTCCGTGGAGCCGGGACCTTAAGTTTCCGGCGGCGTCCCGCCCCCTCGAGGGTTCCCGTGCGACTCGTTCACTTCGTCCTCGCCGACCAGTTCCATTTCGGGATGATCACCGACCAGAACGAGTTCATCGACCTCGATACGGCCTGCCGGGACTTCTTCGGGGTGAACCCGATCAAGGGAGCCGACCCGAGCCGGTTCCGTGACATGCGGGCCTTCTTCCAGGGCGGCCCGGAGTCCGTCGACATCACCCGCAAGATCCTCGAGTACATCGACCGACGCCGCAAGGCCGGCTGGACCCCCCGGGCCGCCACCGGGGCGCGCTTTCTGTTCAAGCCCGAGGAAGGCGTCCGACTGCTCGCTCCGGTGATCTCGGGCTCGAAGATCTACTGCCTCGCCACGAACTCCCGGTCCCATGTGGCCGAACAGGGCAAGCCGGCGCCCACCCAGCCGTTCGCCTTCACGCGCTTCTTCAACAGCCTCGTGGGGCCCAACGAGCCGCTCGTGCTCCATCCCGCGGGGACCTTCCCCGACGTCGAGCTCGAGCTCGCCGCGGTCATCGGGTTGCGGGGCAAGCACGTGAGCGCCGCGAAGGCGATGGACCACGTGGCCGGCTACACGATCGCCCTCGACATGGGCTACCGCGACCTTCAGTACCCTCCCGGAGGGGCGGTCGACTGGGTCATGGGCAAGGGGTTCGACGCGAGCATGGCCGTCGGACCGTGGGTCATCCCCAAGGAGGAGGTAGGCGACCCGTACCCGCTCCGGATGGAGCTCAAGGTCGGGGGTACGGTCCGTCAGTCCGGTGACACCGCCGATTACATCTTCCGCATCCCCCAGGTGATCGAGCATCTGACCAAGGGGATCACGCTCGAACCGGGCGACCTCATCTCCCTCGGGAGCCTGGGAGGGACTCCGGGCTACGAGTTCGAGAAGGAGTCCCGCCGGCTCGCCGCCGGGGATAGCATCGAGGGGTCCATCGAGAAGATCGGCCGCCTCGTGGTCCCCGTCAAGGCCGAAGCGTTGCCTCCCCCCGCAGGATGAGGAACAACGCGACCACCTCCGCGACGTCGAGGGCCTCTCCAGGAGCTCCCTGGACCGCCGGCTCGAACGGGTAGTCCACGCCTTCCAGTAGCCGGACCCCGGTCAACGGAAGGTCCGGGCCCGGAATGACCGCGTCGCGAAGGGGCTCGAACCGGTCCAGGCCGTCCCGATCGAGCGACACGACCCGGAACCCCGTCCCCCCGTGCAACGACCCGGGGAGCCGGATCAGCCTGTGCACGTCCGTCGTCACCGGGGCGTCCGTCTCCCCTTGCATCTCCACCGCCGCGCTACGAAGGACCGCTTCGAGGAGCTCCGTGGGCACCTTCTTGGGAAACGCTTCGAGGCTCAGACCCTCCCGGATCCGGGCCGCTCCCCCCTGCTCGACGAGAAAGCGGGCGATCGACTTCGCGGCCCGTGCCTCCGCCCCGGCCCGGACCAGCTCGGCCTCCGCGACGGCCGCCCCCTTAGACTCCCACCGATGCAGAAGCTCGAACAGGCCGCGGGTGGTCCGGCCCCGCCAGCCGGGGGCGTCTGCGGGAGCCAACTGGCGGAACTTGCGGGCCCGGGGGTTTGCATCGTCCCGGTGCCGCGCCTCCAAGATCCAGTCCGAAACGTCGGCCTCCGTACCCGACAGGTAGTCGACCAGCTCGCGTCGCTCGGAACTGATCAATCGCCAGAATCGGGGGTCACGCACGTGCACGTGGTACCCTCGGCCTCCGGAGAACACGATCGCCGCGTGGTCGGGGTCGACGCCGAAATCCCCCAGGAGGAAGTCGTCGTAGAGCCGGACCAGCTGCTTCTTGACGAGCGCAAGCTGGTCGGCGTACCCAAGAGGGGCCGACCCACGGAGGTGGTCGGCGTCGAGGTCGAAGATCAGGTCCGCGCCGAGCCACTCCTTGGCCGCCATCGTCGGGTGGTCCGGATGTTCGTAGTAGGCCGACGAGTAGTAGACGTGGCGCGGCACGGTCTCCCGAAGGAAGGCCCGGAACTCCGCCGGGGTGGTCAACGACGCGTGCCGGCGCATCACCGTCTCCTGGGCGAATGGGAACGCCGCGAACTCCCGGCGGGGTAGGTCCGTCGGTGGCTCGGCGGTGGCGGAGCGGTAGTAGCGAGCGAACCGCTCCTTTGCCCAGCTCAGGTCGGGCTCGGCGAGGGGAACGATCTTCGCCACCGGACCGCCCTCTAGTCGGGTAGGTCAGGGATCGGGAGGGGATTGGAGGCGGCCTCGCGCGCGTCGTCGCGCCGCTGGCGCGCCAGCATATGGAACACGGTGGAGTGCTCGCTACCGTGCAACAGGAGCTCGACGGCCTGCGTGGCTCGCTCGAGCTCGCGTTCTCTGCCGATGATCGCCACGGTGGAGCCATACACGCTCACCGAGCAGCCCGAGAGCTCCTCGATCCGTTCGCGAGCCTTCCCATGGGTCCCGATCAGCCGGGAGCGGATCCGCCACATCTGGGATTTCCCGCGTTTCCCGCTGACGAGCTTGATGTCAAGGACCGCGAGATAGGCGTCGTCCCGCAGGAGGCGGCGAGCCCGCTCGGGCGAGAAACCGCGACCGATCGCGAGGAGGACGTCCCGGGCCTTGAGGACGGAGAGAGGGTCGGCGTCGTCCGGCCCGGCGATCCGGAACTCTCCGTCGTCCGCGCCCACCGCGATGTCGGTGTGGGTGCTCGCGGCCAGGGCCCGCTTCACCGACCCGCCCGGACCGATCGCCGCTCCGACGCGGTCCTCGGGGATCCGAACGTAGAGCACCGGCATCAGCCTGCCTCCTCCTTCCAGACCTCCGAGGCGCCCACCTCGGCGAGCATCTGTTCCGTCGACGTCTCCACCCCTTGCTTGATGAAGTACTTCGCAAAATTGCGGACGTCCCGCTCGAGGAGCTCCCGAGATTGAGGGTGCTGGGCCGAGATCGACTGGGCCACGTCGATCAGCACCGGATGGCCATCGTGAAGAAGAACATTATAGGGCGACAGGTCGCCGTGCACGAGCCGGGCGTCCACGACCATGCGACGGATCTCGACGATCAGCTCCTGGTAGAGGCGGGCGGGATCCGCCACGACGGACTCTTGCAGGGGGGCCGAAGCGATCCCATCGGTCCCGACGAGCTCCATGACGAGGACATTGCGAAGGTATCCGTAGGGTTGGGGGCAGCGGATCCCGACTCCCGCCATCTTGCGAAGGATGGTGTGCTCCCTCCGGGTCCAAGCGAAGATCAGCTGGGACCGATTGTGAGCGCTCGCCTCCTTCAGAAGCTCCTCGAGGACCGAGGGGGGGAGATGACGGAACATCGTGTTCCCGATCCGGTACACCTTGACGGCCCGGAATCCGCCCGGTAGCGAGGCCCGAAATACGCCGCCCTCCTTCCCGGTGGAGATCGGATAATCGAGCGATTCGAACTGGCCCTGGGTGATCAGTCGGGAGATCGTCATCAGGGTCGGGTGGTCGAAGAATTCGTCGAGGAGCTTGCGATGACCCGCGTCCTTGCGCCGGTCCTCGACGTGATCCTTCTTCGTCGGGTAGAGCATCTCTTGGGGGTCGGGCATCCGACCGCCCCACGACGCGGCCGCCAAAAGCCTGCGCACGCGCTGGCCGAGAGTCCGAACGGTGCCCTGACGAGCCTGCCGACGACGGTTACTCCGCCGTAACCGACGGTTGATAAGCCTCGGCCCCCATTGCCGCATCGCAGGAAGCTTAGGATGTTCGCGACGACTCTGGGCCCGGGCGCCCCCCCGCACTCGCCGAACGGACCGGTCCCCGCTCGAGATGCGCTCTCCCCCGCGCCCGCGTTCGTGGAAGCCCTCGACAGTTCGATGGATTTCGATCGGGTCTTCCGTGTAGTTCGCGATACGACGCGGTCGGTCCTCGGATTGGAGCGCACTGGACTCGGGCTCGCCCTGTCCGACCTGCCGCCGTCGCTTGGCGCGTACTGGCCCGTCACCGGCAACCTGATCGTCCTCAACGAGGGATTGGTCGAGACGATGCGTCTACACGCTCGGACCCTTCGGGAATTCAACTCCTTCGTCTTCGTGGTCTTGGCGCACGAGTATCTCCACGCTCTCGGCTACCTGTCCGAGCGCGAGGTCCGGCCGGTCACAGCCCGCGTCGCCCGCGTGGCCTTCGGTCCGGGACATCCGGCGACCCGCATGGCGGAGGGCGACATGTGGAGCATGTACCCGTTCCTTCAGCAGGCACCTTCCGGGCGCGGGCAACGCCTGAAGATCGTCCCCGGTTTCGACCGGGCCTCGACGTCGAACTACATCCGATAGCCAGGGGCCCGAGGCGGGCTGCCCCCCGGAGCGATTCACCTCGGCCCCTCTAGCCTTTATCGAGCCTGGGGCTGGGTCGGCCACCTCTCATGGTCGTCGTGGACCCTGTCATTGGCGTGGCCCTGCTGGTGGTGGGCCTGATCTTGTTCGCGCTGGAGTTCGCCCACCCGGGCGCGCTCCTTTTCATACCCGGCACGATCCTTCTGCTGGGGGGATTCCTGTACCTCTTCCTCCCGACGACGCTCTTGGACAGCCCCATCGGCCCCATCGTGGTCCTCGTCGGCGCGGTCGTCGCAGGCGTCATGGAGATCCCATACTATCAGTGGGTGGCCCCCATCCATAAGCCGATGACCACGACCTCGGCGGGACTCCAAGGCGAGACGGCGATGGTCACGGTCCCGATCGTCCCGAACACGTTGAAGGGAAAGGTCCGGGTCCGTTCCGAGATCTGGTCCGCATCGTCGAGCGCTCCCATCCCGGCCGGCACTCCGGTTCGGATCGTTCGCGGTGAAGGGGTCTCCGTCTGGGTCGAGCCGTTGGACAAAGCTCCCACGAACTAACGTTGCCCCCTAGTGAGCGGCCCAGCACACTCGGGTACGAACCTACATAACCCAGGTCGACGGTGGCGCCACTCAGATGGGACGTCGGCGTGACACGCGCGGGGCCACTGCGGCCCTCCTGTTCGTACTGATCCTCGCATTGGGGAGCATCCTCACCGGCAGTGCCCGACCGAACCTCTCGCACAACGCCGGTCTGACCGCTTTCATTCCAGCCGCCTCGGGGGGACCGATCCGGGCCTACGTGACATGGGACGGGACGAACGTGACCTCGGCCACTACGGCCTCCTCCGCCCTATCGACGAACTTCGCCTCGACGATCACGCTGGTCTACCATTGGTCGAGCACGAGTAACTACAATGTGAGCGACGCTCGGCTCCAGATGTTGTACTTCGGCTACGCCCTTTCGACCCGCGACGTGGTCGATTCCAACCCACAGCCCACGAACAACGGTACCTTTACGATGGCCTGGCAGGCGGGGGCGCTCGACTACCTGCTCGAGGGGACCTTCCGGCTCACGGTGAGCCTCCTCACCCCGACGAGTACCGCCCTCTGGAACCAGGACTTTTACGTGCACGCCTCAGCTCCCCTGAAGGTTCTCGCCGCGATTCCGATCATTCTGGTCCTCATCGTGGTGTATGAAACCTATGGGCTGCTGACCTCGGGGAGGGAACCCGCCCCGCCCAAGGAGCCCAGGCCCGCCGCTCCGGCACCGTCGACGGCCGACTCGAAAGCCAAGAGCCCGGACCCGAAGGTGGAGGAGGCAGAGTCATGAGCGCGCTGACCCGAGGAACCGGCTGTGGAATCGTCCTGGGGCTGGCTCTCGTACTACTCGGCCAACAGTTCGGCTTCGTCGACCTCAGCCGGTTGACTGCATCGATCGAGTACCTCGTCCTCGGCGCGATCGTGATGGGAGTCTTGGGGGCGATCATCGGTTGGAGGCTCGGGCGGGGCCACCGACCGCCGGCGCCCTCGAAGAACGCTGCCTGATCCTCTCGGGCGCTGGACCGCAGTCTCATCGGCCTGAGACCTGGACCGAAACCGAAAGCCTCGCCCGATGGTCCGCAGCAGTCTCGCCGCGGTGGGGCCCCACGTTCGACCCCGATCACTCTGCTTGGCAAGTGCGCTCGGCGAGACGGTGCTGGTCCGACACCGCCGTGCACGTCTCGACGCCGGGAGTGGTGCACCGTCGGTTTGGGTGGCCCACTTCGAGATCGGGCCTTTGATGGGGAGCATCGATAAGTAGGATTGGAATGCTGGCGCCCGTATCCGCCTAGCAGCGGTGGAAACGAGGATCCAGCATGGTCGACCCGGTTTGGGAGTTTGTCGGCGTCCTCATCGCCGTCCTCGCACTCTTCGTGATTCTGAGCCGAGTGCTCTACCAGATCTTACCCTATCAGCAGGGTATCGTGACTACCCTTGGGTCCTACAAGCGCTTACTCAATCCTGGACTCAACCGGGTGAGCCCCCTCTCCCAGGTCGTCAAGATCGACCTGCGTACGCAGGTCCTAGAGGTGCCCCGACAGGAGGTCATCACGAAGGACAACTCCCCGACGAACGTCGACGCGATCATCTACATCAAGGTCGTCGACGCTCCCAAGTCGCTGTTCCAGGTCCAGGACTATCACGTGGCGGTGGTCGCACTCGCCCAGACGACCCTGAGGTCCGTGATCGGCGACATGGAACTCGATGAGGTCCTCTACAATCGCGAGCGGATCAACACGCGACTGCGGGACATCCTCGATGAATCCACGGACCGTTGGGGGGTCCGGGTCGAGGCGGTCGAGATCAAAGAGGTCGATCCGGTCGGACCGGTCAAGGCCGCGATGGAGGAGCAAACGTCCGCCGAACGTCAGCGGCGCGCCGCCGTCCTCCGGGCCGATGGAGAGAAGCGGTCCGCCATCCTCGTCGCGGAAGGGAACAAGCGCTCCCGGATCCTGCAGGCCGAGGGCGTACGCCAATCCAAGATCCTCGAGGCGGAGGGCGGGCGGGTCGCCACGATCCTGGAGGCACAGGGGGAATCCCAACGGCTGCGGATCCTCTCCCTCGGGGCCGGTACGCTCGACGCGAAGGCCCTCACAGTGATCTCCCTCGACACGATCGCCTCCCTCGGAGATGGTCAGGCGACGAAGATCCTGTTCCCGTTCGAATTCTCCCGGCTGATGGAAGGGGCGTCGGAGTACCTGGGCACCTCGCGGACGGTCCCGGATCGCAGCCTGAACACGATGGAGGAACTTCAGAAGCAGGTCGGCACGATGGACGATATCCTCGGACCCATCCCTCGACAGGATGAGCTCATGACCGAGATCAAGACGATCGAAGAGGAGATCAAGGCGGAAACGGACGCCTCGAGTGCGATGGTCAGTCGGGGAGGGTCCGGCGGCCTCGACACCCCGGCGATCCCGGAACTGGACGATGCGGCACCGCCGTCTGCTCCGTCCCGACCGTCGACCACCCCGTCCGTGGGCCCCTCCCCCCCCTCGACGACGGCAGCTGGACCGGGCGCCCCACCTCCCGGTTCTCCACCCCCCGACGTGGATCTCTCCTCTCTACCGAAGCGTAAGGCCCCCGGTCCCTGAGCGGCGGCTCACCGCCGATAGAGGAAGCTCTGGCAGCGTCTGAAGGCGCGAGCGAACCCGGGCCGATCCGGGTCCGCACCATCGGCGCGGTCCGGGAGATCCGCATCGACCGGCCCGAACGCCTCAACGCCCTCGACGTGCCATCGTTTCGAGCGTTGCGGGAGCAGCTTCAGGCAGCCGCGCTGGAGGAGTCCGTCCGCGCGGTCATCCTCACCGGTTCCGGTGGGGCGTTCTCGGCGGGAGGGGATGTGGCTGTGATGGACGAGGCCCGACGCGCGGGTGACCTGCCGAGGCTCTTTCATGAACTGACGGGCGAGCAGGAGCTCTCGGTCCGCGAGGTTCTCGGGATGCGCAAGCCCGTGGTCGCGTCGATCCCCGGGGTCGCCGCCGGAGGGGGGCTATCCCTCGCTCTCTCCGCCGACTGGAGAATCGCCTCGGAGCAGGCGCTGTTGGTCCCGGCCTTCCCGGCGTTGGGGGCGGTTCCCGACGGCGGGCTGACGTACTTCCTACCCCATTTTCTCGGGATCGGGGTCGCCCAGGAACTCTTGTTCACCCACGCGCGGGTCCCGGCGCTCCGAGCTCGCGAGCTCGGGTTGGTCCACGAGGTGGTGGCCAGCTCCGACCTCGACCGCCGGACCTGGGAACGTGCCACCGAGCTGGCCGAGGGTCCCACGTTCGCCTACGGATGGATGAAACGGCTCATGGTGAGCGCTTTTTCGCAGAGCCTCGAATCGCAGCTCACCCTGGAGCGACGCGGAGCGCTCGAGGCCGCCCGCGGCAAGGAGCTTCCGGAAGGGATCCGTGCGTTCCGAGAGAAGCGACGGGCCTCGTTCCACGAGCCCTGACCGTCGTGAGCTCGCAAACCGGATTCCTCCCGGGTCAGACCCGTTGGGGCCCGTCCGGGTCCCTTGGGACACCCGCGCTCTTCTAGAGCCAACGCTCGGCGCCACCGGCCCGCGGAGCGCGGCCGGAAGTGGCCTCGCCACTCAGCCGGCGTGTGAAATCGCCGCTCGCCGAGCGAGTCTTAAATATGCTGGAATCGTCGTAGAACCGTCGGTCTCACCGTTAGCCGTAGGAGGGAAGAAGATGGGGGCAGATATCCTGACTTTCCTCGTCTTTGTCGCCATCTCGGGGGCGTTCGGCGTCGGGTCGCTCATCGCCAATCGGCTCCTCGGCGCCAAGGCCCGCCGCTCCTACCTTCGGCTGACCACGTACGAGTGCGGCGAGGAGGCCGAAGGCGAAGCGCAGATCGACTTTCCGACCCAGCACTACACGTTCGCGATCGTCTTCGTCGCGGTCGACATCCTCGGGTTCATCCTCGCGCTCTGGGCGCTGACGTTTCGAGGAGTGAACTCGTCGCTGTACCCGGTCCTCATCGCCTCCGGATTCACCGCGCTCGCGCTCGCCGGAATCTACTACGCCCTCTCGGGCGAGAAGCGCTGGGTGGTATGAGCGCCCCGTCCGCGTCCGTCTCCGCGCCGGCCCCCTCGCCCTCCGCCAGCGGGACTCCTTCGTCGGCCGCGCTTGAGCCGGCGGTCCCGTTCATCGAGATCGAAGGACTCCGAACCGAGCAGTTCATTCCGGCCGCCAAGGAGGCGTTGAGCTCCCTGATCGCCGAGCAGGCCCAAGGCAAGCTCATTCGGCCCGTCTTCAACTGGGCGGGCCGCAATTCGCTCTTCCCGCTCCACTGGGGCCTCGCCTGCTGTGCGATCGAGTTCGCGAGCGCCTTCGGGGCGCGCTTCGACGCCGAGCGATTCGGGATAGTCCCGCGGTCCTCCCCCCGCCAGTGCGACCTGCTCATCGTCAACGGGACCGTGACCTGGAAGGTTGCGCACAAACTGATCACCCTGTACGAACAGATGCCCGAACCGAAGTGGGTCATCGCCATGGGCAACTGCGCCACCGGCGGCGGACCGTTCCGGACTGCGTATTCGGTGGTTCCCGGAGTGGACAAGCTCGTTCCGGTCGACATCTACATCGCCGGGTGCCCTCCTCGCCCAGAGGCGCTGCTCGACGGGATCCTCAAGCTCGAGGAACTCATCCGGGAGCGCGGCGAGTAGGCGGCGGCTCCGCCCCGCGACGTCGGAGAGGATGGCATGGCGACCGACGAGTTGAATCAACGGATCCAGCAACGGTTCCCCGACCGGGGGATCACGGTCGAGCCCTTCGAGGGGCTCGCGGGGCGGGTCCTCTTCCCCCCCGCCGCGGCCCTGGAGCTGTTCCGCTTTCTGCGGGACGACCGTTCGTTTCACCACCTGTCCTTCGTCGCGGGGGTCGATTGGAAGTCCGAGCGCGAGGTGGTGTACGCGCTCTGGTCGGACACCGAGCGAGACTACCTGCTGCTCAGCACCCGTGTCGACGCGTCCGACCCGCATCTCGAGAGCGCCACATCAGTCTGGCCCTCGGCCAACTGGCACGAGCGAGAGGCGTGGGAGATGGTGGGGATCCGATTCGACCACCACCCGGACCTGCGGCACCTGCTCATGCCGGACGGCTACGAGTTCCACCCTCTTCTTCGCTCGTTCAAGCTCCACGAACCGGAGGAACTCGAGGTGAAGGTCCGGCATGTCTGAGATGTGGATCAACATGGGGCCGCAGCACCCCATGACGCACGGCCTGTGGAACCTGCGGGTTCGGATCGAGGGGGAGATCATCCTCGACGCCGACCCGGAGATGGGCTACCTGCACCGAGGGATCGAGAAGATCAGCGAGGACCGCCATTACAACGAGATCATCACGCTGATGGACCGGACCTGCTACGTCGCCGGGATCGCCTGGGAGCATCTGTACATCCAGGCCGCCGAGCAGGCCCTCCATGTCACACCCCCGGAGCGCGCGGAGTACATCCGGGTGTTGACCGAGGAGATGCAGCGGCTCGCGTCGCACATCATGTGGTACGCGGCATTCGTGCAGGACCTCGGGCTGATGAGCCCGTTCCTGTATGGGATGCGGGACCGCGACCTCCTGCTCGATATCTTCCAGAGCTTCACCGGCGGGCGCCTGACCTACGAGTACATGCGGGTCGGCGGGGTGCGAAACGACCTCCCGCCCGGGACGACCGCCCAGGTCCGCCAGACGATGGATTGGTTGATGGACCGCTTCGTCGAGTACGACCGCTTGTGCCTGGGGTCGGACATCTTCCGTCGTCGATGTGATGACATCGGGGTCCTCAAGGCGAACGATTGCGTCACCTACGGCGTCACCGGGCCCATGCTGCGCGCCGCAGGGGTCGCTCGCGACCTTCGCAAGGATCGGCCCTACGCCGTCTATGACCAGCTCGAGTTCGACGTCGCCCGCGCAGATTCCGCGGATGTCACCGGTCGCTACCTGGTCCGCCTGCAGGAGATGCGCCAGTCGGTCCGGATCCTCCGGCAGGTCGTGGACTGGCTCGACGGCCACCCGGGGCCCGTCATGGCCGAGCACGTCCCACGCTGGCTCGGGGCCCCGTACGCCCCAATCGGACGCGAGGGCTACCTCGTCAAGCGGAGCTACCCGAAGGGGCTCGGCTTCTCGGCGATCGAGGAACCCCACGGAGAGGCGGCTGCCTATGTGGTCAACGAAGGGGGAGAACATCCCTACCGGGTGAAGTTCCGCTCCCCGGTCTTCGTGAACTTGAGCGCCGTCAAGAAGTATCTCGTAGGCTACCGGGTCGCCGACATCCCCCCTATCTTAGGGAGCGTCGACGTCTGCGTCGGCGAGGTCGACCGATAGGGGGAGGACGGTCGCAGGATGGCGGTGCAAAGCCTCTACGGGGTCGCGAGCCTGCTGGCCTCCGCTCTCTTCGGGGCGTTCGCCCCGGCGTGGCTCGTCGTGCTCGTGGCCGATGCGATCTTCGGAGCGATCCTCCTCGCCGCGAGCATGTTGAACACGATCCTGCTCATCTGGTACGAGCGCAAGCTGCTCGGTCGGTTCATGGACCGGCGCGGGGCGATGCACGTGGGGTACGCCGGGCTACTGCAGAATTTCGCCGACGGGCTGAAGCTGTTCCGCAAGAACACCTACCCACCCCGCGAGGCGGATGTCCTCGGCTTCTACTCCGGTCCGACTGCCTACCTCGTGAGCTCGCTCGTCATCTTCGGCGTGCTGCCGATCTCTACCGGCTGGGACAACGGCTCGCTGCCGCTCTCCCTCCTCCTTGCGCTCGTCATCTTCTCCTTCGCTCCGCTGTTCATCTTCGTTAGCGCCTGGTCGTCGAACAACAAGTACTCGCTCATGGGAGGGATGCGGTCGGCGGCCCAGATGATCGCCTACGAGGTCCCGATCCTGATCGCCGTCGTCGCGGTGATCGTGCTGTCGGGGAGCTTCGACCTCACGACCATCGTCGCCGAACAGCGCAACTACTGGTTCTGGGCCCCGTTGTTCCTCGCGCTCGTCGTGTTCGTCGCCGGGATGCTCGCCGAGATGGAGCGCATCCCGTTCGACCTGCCCGAAGCCGAGGCGGAGCTCGTCGAGGGGTGGAACACCGAGTACGGCGGGATGCTCTTTGCGTTCTTCATGCTCGCCGATTACCTGCGCGCCCTCATCGGGAGCATCCTCATCGTGCTCCTCTTCCTGGGCGGCTGGACCCTTCCCTCGTACGTTCCGAGCGCCCTGACGAACTTCCCCCTCGCGGGGATCGTCTGGTTCATGGTGAAGACCTACCTCGTGTTCGGGCTCTTCGTCTGGGTACGCGCTTCGTTGCCCCGGGTGCGGACCGACCAGCTGCTACGGGTCGGTTGGATGCGGATGGTCCCGCTCTCCCTCCTCTCGGTCTTCCTTGCGGCCCTCGTGGTCGTCTCCCGGTGCCTCCCCGTGATCGGCTGTGTCCCAGGGATGGGAAGGTAGGCCGCAGATGGCATCCTCCGAAATGAAGGAACGGCGTACCGAGGGACCCAGCTCGGCGCTCTGGATCGCGAAACCGCTCGCCACGGCGGCGCGGCAGTTCCTGAAGAGCCTCGTTCGGCCCTCTACGATCGTCTACCCGTTCGAACGGCTCGAAGACCCCCAATTCCGCGACCGGGTCCGGGTCGCCTCGGGCGAGCCGATCGGGATCGGTCGGGTCTGGGACAACTACCGGGGCGTCCACGCCCTGAACATCGCGACGTGCATCTCCTGCAATCTGTGCGCGTTCAGCTGTCCGGACCTGTGCATCGACATGGTGACCGTCCCCGGCGGGGACCCGAAGCATCCGAAAAAATGCCCCCAGATCGACTACGGCAAGTGTAGCTACTGCGGGTTCTGTTCGGATGCCTGCCCGGAGGGCTGCCTGACGATGACGACCCGCTACGAGCTCGCGACGTCGAAGCGCTCGGAGATGGTCTTCTCCCCGCAGCAGCTCTACGAGGTCTTCGAGCGGAAGCTCCCGATGAACCCCATCCGCCTCGAGCGCCCGGAGAACGAGGACGCGATCCTCCTCGAGGGCCCGCTGTGCATCGGCTGCAACGCCTGCGCGCGGGACTGCCCGACGCAATGCATCACGATGCTCGACATCCCGAAGCCGACGGCCAAGCCCGGCGAACGGCTCCCGAAGCGAATCTGGAAGGAGCCCGTCATCAACGATTCGGACTGCGTACGCTGCGGCACGTGCATCTCGGTCTGCCCGAAGGAATGCCTGTTCTGGGGGACTCACCCTTGATCCTCGAGGAACTCGCGTTCCTCGCGATCGCCGTCGTCGCGGTCGTCACGGCTCTCCTCGCGCTCCTAACGCGCGAGCTGGTCCACACGATCATCTGGATCGCGTTGTTTTTCGTTGACCTGTCGGCGCTGTACTTCCTCCTGCAGGCTCCCTTCCTCGGCGTGCTCCAGCTCGGGGTCTATGCGGGCGCGGTGACGATCCTCCTCCTGTTCGGGGTCATGGTCACCCGCAAACGCATCTTCTCCAGGGAGGCGGCGACCGGGATCGGCCCCGGCCCGATCGTGCTGGCGGGACTCACCTTGACGTTCCTCGCCCTCGGGTCGGAAGAGCTTCCCCAGAACGGCGTGGTCGTGCATGCGTACGACCCCACGCTCCTGTCCCAGACCCTGTTCAACGCCGACGGCCCGTGGCTTCTGCTCCTCGGCCTCGTGATGCTCAGCGCGCTCGCCGGGGCGATCTACCTCGTTCGCGAGGGCCGCGAATGAGCGCGTTCTCGCCGGCCGGCCTGCTCGCGTTGTCCGGAGCGCTCCTCTCGATCGGCCTGTTCGGCATCCTGACCCGGCGCAACTTCATCCTCCTCCTCATCTCGATCGAGATCGCGATCAACGCGGCCGTGTTGAATTTCGTGTACTTCGCGGCGTTCGCGGGCGCGACCGGCGGATTGACCGGTCAGGCGATCGCGGTCGTCGTGATCGGGCTCGCTGCCACCGAGGTCGCGGTGGGCCTCGCGATCGTCCTCGCCCTGAACCGACTGCGCGGATCGATCAACGTCGCGGAGGCCGCGACGCTGAAGTTCTGAAGGGAGGGCCGTGTCGGGATTCGACGTCGCATTCGGTTGGGCCTGGTTGATCCCCACGCTCACCGCCGTGGCGTTCGTGATCGTCGGCGTTGGAGGCCGGCGGATGGCCCGGCTCGAATGGGGAGGCTGGGTCGCCGTCGCGTTCTCATTCGCTGCGATGGTCGTCGGTATCCTGGTCGCGATCGGGGAGATGCTCGCCCCGGGTTCCTACACCGATTCGAGCGTCACCTGGATCTCCATCCCCGGATCCCCCGGGACCTTCCCGAACGGCGTCCAGCTCGACATCGGCATCCTCGTCGACCCGATCTCGGCCCTGATGCTCCTCGTGGTCACGGTCGTCGGCTTCCTGGTGCTGCTCTACTCGATCGAGTACATGCACCACGACTCGGGTCTCGCACGCTACTACGCCGAGCTCTCGCTGTTCCTCACGGCGATGACCGGCCTCGTCCTCTCGGACAACCTGCTCGAGTTCTTCCTGTTCTGGGAGCTCGTCGGGGTCTGCTCGTACTTCCTCATCGGGTTCTACTACGAGAAACCGAGCGCGGCCAGTGCGGCCAAGGAGGCCTTCCTCGTGACGCGTGTCGGGGACGTGCTCTTCCTCCTCGGGATCTTCATCTATTTCGCGGTCTACGCGACGAGCGGCTCGGCGCCGGGGTGGGCCGCCGGCGGGTTCAAGTTCACGAACGGCAGCGCGCCGTTCCTCGCGGGGGCGATGGGCGGCAACACGCCGCTGCTGACGGTCGCCGGTCTGATGATGCTCGGTGGCGCCGCCGGCAAGTCAGCCCAGTTCCCCTTGCACGTCTGGCTCCCCGATGCGATGGAGGGCCCGACGACCGTGAGTGCCCTCATCCACGCCGCCACGATGGTCGCCGCCGGCGTCTACCTGCTCGCGGTGGTCTCCCTTTTCCTTGGGTTCACCCCGACCGACCAACTCGCGATCGTCGCGGTGGGCGGGTTCACGACGTTCTTCGCAGCCACGATGGCGGTGGTGAACCCGGACATCAAGCGGGTCATCGCGTACTCGACGATCTCCCAGCTCGGCTACATGGTCTTCGCGGTCGGCGCGGGCTTTACGATGGTCGGACTCTACCATCTGTTCACCCATGCGTTCTTCAAGGCCCTCCTGTTCCTCGCCGCCGGCTCGGTGATCCATGCAGTCGGTACCCAGGACCTGTTCAAGATGGGCGGGCTCCGAAAGACGATGCCGCTCACGGCGGCGGCGTTCGCTATCGGCGCGCTCTCCCTATCGGGATTCCCCGGGTCCTCCGGGTTCTTTTCGAAGGACGACATACTCGGCTCGGTCTACGCGACGCTCGGGACCCACCCGCAGTACTGGCCGTTCTTCCTGCTCGCCCTCCTCACGGTCTTTCTAACCGCCTACTACATCTTCCGAGCCTGGTTTCTCGCCTTCGGGGGCGATGGCCCCCGCGACGCGACGCTCCCGCACGCCCACGAACCGGGGTGGACGATGCGCCTGCCCCTCGTCGTCCTTTCTGCCCTCGCGATCGGGGCGGGAGCCCTCGTCTTCGACCCCGCCTTCGCCTCGCTGCTGCCTGGGATAGGGGTTCCTCCAACGTTCCGGGGTGCGGACCTGGCCCTCTCGGCAGTCTCCGTGGGCCTCGTCGCCTGTGGGTTCGGACTCGCCTACTCGTTTTGGGGAGGGGGTCGGGTCTTCGAACTCTCCGAGAGCACGTGGGCGGCCCGGGTCCGGGCGCTGCTCCTTCACCGATACTATTTCAAAGCCGGATACGACTGGATCGGCCTCCGGGCCACGTACACGGTCGCACGCGCGGCCGACTTCGTCGAGCGGTACGTCATCGACGGGACGGTCCGAGGCTTCGAGCGGCTCTTTGCCGGCCTATCCGACGGCCTGCGGCGCGTGCAGACCGGCGTGGTCTCGGATTATGCGGCCTACGTCGTCGGAGGGCTCGTAGGATTCCTCTTGCTCCTCGTCTTCCTGGCGCCGTGGCTCCTCCAGACCGTAGGAGGGGGGTAACGTGCTCCCGGTCCTGTCGATCCTTCTCGCGACGCTCCTCGCGAGCACGCTGCTCACCTTCCTTTCTGGTCGGTGGGCGCGCTACGTCGCCCTCGCCGGCTCGGTCGTCTTCCTGGTCGAGGTCCTCCTCCTCCTCGCGAGCTTCACGCAATGGGCCGGGTTCGGAGCCGGCGGCGTCCCGCAGTATAACGACCCCGAAACCTACCCCTGGATCTCGATCTCCTGGCTGACCGTCAACTACGCCGTTGGGATCGACGGGATCTCGCTGGTTCTCGTCCTGCTGACGGCGTTCCTCCTGGTCGCCACGGTGGTCTACTCCTGGCGCGAGGAAAAGGAGCCGGCCCTCTGGTTCGGCCTCGTCCTGCTCACGTGCCTCGGATGCTACGGCGTCTTCGTCGCCCTCGACATCCTGCTGTTCTTCCTCTTTTGGGAAGCGGTCCTCATCCCGATGTTCTTCCTGATCGGCTACTGGGGCGGGCCCCGACGCCGCTACGCGGCGTTGAAGTTCTTTGTCTACACCCACGTTGCGTCGATCGTCATGCTGGTCTCGCTGCTTGCCGTCGCGTTCTACTCGGGTGCGGCCTCCTTCGACTTCACGAGCCTGTATGGCCCGGCCCGCGCGCTCGGCGCGACGACGCAGGTGTTCCTGTTCCTCGGACTGTTCTTCGGCTTCGGGGTGAAATTCCCGATCGTCCCGTTCCACACCTGGCTTCCGGACGCCCACGTCGAGGCGCCCACGGGGGGCTCGGTCCTGCTCGCGGGCCTCCTGTTGAAGCTCGGGGCGTACGGATTGATCCGCTGGGCGGTCGAGCTCCTGCCCACCGGGCTCGGCCACCTCGCCCCCCTGCTGTACGCCGTCGCGATCGCCTCCATCGTCTGGGGGTCGGTCGTCGCCCTCGCCCAACGGGACCTCAAGCGCCTGGTCGCCTACTCGTCGATCAACCACATGGGAATCGTGCTACTCGCGATCGCCGTCGGCTCCTCCCTCGGGGTCACGGCGGCCGTCCTCCTGATGTTCGCGCACGGGATCGTGAGCGCGCTCCTCTTCATGGTCTCGGGCAGCGTCCATCACACCTTCGGGACCCGGGACATCAACGCCATCGGTGGGATCACGCCGCGGACTCCGGCCCTGTCGACGCTGGTGATGGTCGGCTCGCTCGCCTCGCTCGGCCTGCCCGCCCTCATCAGCTTCCCGGCCGAATTTGGAGCGCTCCTCGCCGCCTGGGACCGGATCAGCTACTGGGTCCTCCTCCCTCTCCTCATCCTCGTCGTCACAGCCGCATTCTACATGTGGCTCATGCAACGGATGCTCTTCGGTCCCCCGAAGGGGATCCCGGCGAACGTGCATGAGCCGCCGAGCTTCGAGCTCGCAGCCATGTCGATCCTGGCCGCCCTCATCGTCCTCTATGGGGTAGTGCCGAGCCTCCTCGTCCAGGTCATCGTGAACTCGCCCATCCAGGGCTGGCCGTAGGGGGCAAACCGCAGATGGATCCCCTCGCGTACGCCCCGGAGTTCGTCGTACTCGCGGCCGCTCTCCTCGTCTTCCTTGCCGATGTGCTCGGGGTCCGCCGACTCGAGGCGTTCGGCGGGATCGCGACCGGCGCGAGCGCGGTGGCGTTCGCCCTCGTGCTCGCCGACCTGGGGACCCCCGTGCTGAGCGGGCTTTCGACCCTGCCCGCGGGCGTCCTCGACGCCCCGCTCGGACCCGGCATCACCTCCTTCACGAGCCTCGGCCTGGTCTTCCAGGCGATCTTCCTTCTGGCCGCCTTCTTCGTCTCGCTCGCGAGCCTCTCCCGACCCTCCGCAGAGGCGGGCTCGGCCGTGTTCTTCGGCCTCCTCCTCCTCGCGACGCTGGGCATGTTGCTCGTGGCGCTGTCAGCGGACCTCATCTTCCTGCTCCTCGCGATCGAGCTCGCGAGCATCTCGACCTACCTGATGGTCGGCTACTCTCGGAAGGAGGCCCGGCACCTAGAGGCGGCCATGAAGTTCTACATCATTGGGGCCCTGTCGACGGCGCTGTCGTTCTTCGGAGCGTCGCTCCTGTTCGGTGCCTACGGCGGAACGAGCTTCTACGGCCTCGGCCCTGCCGCGACCCCGATCGGGTACCCGACGCTCGCCCTCGTTGGGTATGCCCTGCTGATCGCCGGCCTCGGGTTCAAGGTCACGGCCGTTCCGTTCCATGCGTGGGCCGTCGACGTCTACGATGGCGCGCCCACCGATGTCTCGGCCTTCCTCGCCGGCGGCACGAAAAAGATGGGGATCTTCGCCTTCTTCCTCGTCTTCCTCGCTCCCCTCCTCATCCTCGGACACACCCCGGCGCTCGGCCCGAGAGGGTTCGCGTCGGCCCTCCAGCTGACCCTCGGCATCGCCGCCGTCCTGACGATGACCGTGGGAAACCTGCTGGCTCTCCTGCAGAAAGAGATGAAGCGACTGCTTGCCTACTCCTCCATCTCCCAGGCGGGGTACATGCTGATCGGCGTCGCCGTCGCGTCCGGGCCCGCCGTGGCGGGGGCCACGTTCCAGGTCCTCGCCCACGTCTTCATGAAGACCGGCGCGTTCCTCGTCGTCGCCGCGGTAGCCTCCCTCGGGGTCGGGCCCCTCATCGAGGATTGGCGGGGGCTCGGCCCGCGCAGGCCGTACCTCTCCCTCTCCTTTGCCCTCATGCTCCTATCGCTCGCGGGGGTCCCTCTCACGATCGGGTTCGTGTCGAAGTTCGTCCTGTTCAGCTCCGCCGTGCAGGCCAAGGGGCCCTTCGTTTGGCTCGCGGTCGCGGGGCTGCTCAACAGCGCGCTGTCGGTGTTCTATTACGCCCGGATCCTCAAGACGATCTACCTCGATCCGCCCGCTCCGACCGACGCCCCCGCCGCCGTGCCGGCCCCGGCCGCTGGGATCGGCTGGGGCCGGGGGGCCGCGATCCTCCTCATCACCGTCGGTATCGTCGCCCTCGGGATCTACCCCGGCCCCGTCCTCAGCGGGATCCAGGCCGCGGCGAGCCAGTTCGTGTTCGTGGGCGGATGACGACCGCCGAGCGCTACGATGTCGTCGTGGTGGGAGCTGGGCCCGCCGGCAGCCTCGCGGCCCGCGCCGCCGCTTCCGGGGGCGCCCGGACCCTGCTCGTCGACCAACGAGCCGAGCTCGGCCAACCGGTCCAATGCGGGGAGTTCCTTCCGGCGCCCGAGGAGCTCGCCGACATCTTCCCGTTCCCGGACGTGATCCGGGCGGCCTACGAGATCCCATCGGGCTCGGTGCTTCGGGAGACGAATTCGATGTCCTGCATCGCACCCGGCGGACGGCGCTACCGCTTCCCACTCCGAGGATTCAGCGTGGCCCGACGATCCTTCGATAAGGCCCTCGCCCTCCACGCCGAGGGGGCCGGTGCGGAACTTCGGTTTCCGTCGGGCGTGACCCGGGTCCGAGGAGGGAGCGTCACGATGGCCTCCGGGGCCGCGATCGAGGCGAAGGTCGTCGTTGGGGCCGACGGCCCGCTCTCGACCGTAGCGAGGGGTGCGGGCTTCGCCCCGGCCCGACAGCTCTACCGAATGATCACGGCCAGCTCGGTCGGGGAGTTCCCTCCGGAGATCGACCTCTTCTTCGGCTCGGTCGCGCCGGGCGGGTATGCGTGGACGATACCGAAGGCCGGTGCCGCGAACGTCGGCCTCGGCGTGACTCGCCTTTCGCGTGGGGCCACGCTCGGCCGGCTCCTCGATCGGTTCGTCCGCTCCTTGGGGCTCCCGCCCGCGGAGGACCCGACCTGTTGGTGGGTTCCGATCGGGGCACCCCCGGGATCCGCCGTGCGGGGCTGTGCGCTGTTCGTCGGGGATGCGGCGAACCTCGTCATGGCCACGAACGGCGGCGGGATCCCGACGGCGATGATCTCGGGCTGGGACGCCGGGCAGGTGGCGGCGGAGCACGTCCGCGAGGGAGTGCCCCTCGCCGAGTACGACCGGCGTTGGAAAGAACACCTGTTCCGACCGCTCGCCCGGGGCCACCGGCTGAAGCGCCTCGGCGACCGGGTGGCGAGCACCGACGCCCTGCTCGACTTCGGAATGCGATATATCGGAGCTTCAGGTCTCGATGCGATGATGCGGCTGCGCTGGCCCGGCCGATTGGGGGGCAACTCGTGAGCCGACCTGGCCGCTCCGAGGCGCCGGAGTCCTCGCTCGAGAACCTCGTGAGCCGGACCCTCGGCGAGGAGGCGCCGGAATCGCTCGTCGACCTACTGCCGGTCCTGACCTCTGACCTCGCCGAGATCGACCAGCGGATCCAGCAGGTCCTGCGTTCCACCTACCCGCGGCTCACCGACGCCGCGACGTACGCGCTGAGCGCTGGGGGCAAGCGGGTGCGGCCCCTGCTGATGGCGGCCACCGCCCGCGCCCTCGGACTCGACTCGGCCCGTTCGATCTATTCCCTCGCCGCCGCGTTCCAGTTGATCCACACCGCGACCCTCGTCCACGACGACGTGATCGACCATGCCGAGATGCGCCGCGGGCGCCCCTCGATGCCGAGGGCGTTCGGCCTCCCGTCGGCGATCGTAACGGGCGATTACCTGTTCGTCCGGGCGTTCGAGCTCGCGGCCGAGTACCCCCGGTCCATCATCCTGCGCTGCGGGGAGGCCTGCGCGGCCCTCGTCGAAGGGGAGGTCCTCCAGGACTCGAGCCGGTTCGACCTCACCACCGGGCGGGAGCATTACTTCCGCGTGATCGAGCGCAAGACCGCGGCGATCGTAGCGGCGGCGCTCGGGTCGGTCGCGGAGATCGCCGAAGCGAGCGCCCCCGTTCAGGAAGCCTGCGAACACTATGGGCGCGCCTTGGGCGTCGCCTTCCAGATCCGCGACGACCTTCTCGACGTCTACGGGGATCCCGACCTGCTAGGGAAGCCCCTCTACACCGACCTTCGGGAGGGAAACCCGACCCTCGTCTCGCTGGAGACCTACGGGGGTCTGACGGGAGCGGAACAGGACGAGTTCGAACGGCTGTTCGTGCAGCGACGCAAGCAGCCCGGAGACCTGTGGAGGCTGCGCTCCCTGTCCGACCGGACCACCGCGGCCCAGACCGTCGCCCTCGCAGCGGAGTCCTGGGGTGAGCAGGCGGTGCATGCCCTCGCGGCGCTGCCGAACGGTCCCTACCGGACCTTGCTCGAGTGGCTGGCCCGCGGGGCCGCCGCCCGCCGGTTCTAGGTCCCCGGTCGGGACCGTCGAACGGGCCGCCGAGCCCCCTCGTCTGCTCGACGAGAAACGTTAGGAACCCTCGGGAGGTTTGCCGTTCGATGCGCGCTGGGTCCGGTCCGGAAGGCTCCTCATCGGGCTACGGTGCCGGCCCGTCCCCGGAGATCGGTCACCTTCCCCCCCAGTGGGCCCCGATCCGATCCCGCCCTACCCTGCCGGTCGGGGTAGCGATCGTCGCGGTGCTGATCGGGATCCTCGGCATCGTCCTCCTCCTCGCCGGGGGCCTCTTCCTCCTGCGGTACTACGGCGGCCCCGTCGTGCCCAACGACGTCCTGATCGTACATTCCGTCGATGCGATCGGGGCCGCCCTCCTCATCCTCCTCGGCGCGATCTTCCTCGCGTTGGCCACGGCGCTCTGGCGCCAGGAGGCGTGGGCCCTCTACACCACCGTCGCGGTCGCGTTCGGCGGGCTCGCCTTCCTGTTCTTCACGGCCTCGATCACGTACCTCTTTCTCGTCCTCCTCGTGGTCTTCGTCTACCTCCTTCTGGTCCGCCGGCACTTCTACTGATGCGGCTTATGCTCGCGGAGCTCGCCCCGACCCTCGGGGACCTCGGGGCCAACCTCGATCGGCTCGAGCGGACCATCGAGCTGGAACCGGTCGACCTCGCCGTCTTCCCGGAGCTCTTCCTTTCGGGTTACCGGGTCGGGGATCGCGTTCGCCAGCTATCTGTGACCCACGGAGACGCCGTGCATCAACGACTGTCGGCCTTCGCCCAACGCTCCCGCACGTCGATCGTCGTCGGGGCGCCCGTGCGCTCCACTGACCGCCCCGGGGAGACCCACAACGCCGCCCTCCTTTTCGGGGCGGACGGAACGAACGCCACCCAGTCCAAGCGCTTCCTGCCCACCTTTGGGCCGTTCGAGGAGGGAGGCCTGTTCACGGCCACGAACACCAGTCGTCCCGTTCGATGGGGAGGTTCCTCGATCGGCCTCGAGATCTGCTATGACCTGTTCTTTCCGGAGGTCTCGCGAGAGTTGGCTGTCCGAGGGGCGGAACTCCTTGTCGCGATCTCGGCCGCCCCCGTGACCTCCCGACGACTGTTCGACCGGATCCTCCCGGCCCGGGCGATCGAGAACGGACTCCCCGTCGTGTATGTGAACCGCGTCGGGGTGGAGGACGGCCTAGTCTTCGGCGGTGGGTCGATCGCCCTGGATGCTCGCGGTGAGCTGCTACGGGGCAGGGCTATCGTAGCGCCATCGGGCCGCCCCGAAGAACGGATCGAAGTAGTCGAACTCGACCTCACCCAGGCCGAACGGTGGCGCCCGTTGCGTCCGGTGCTTCGCGATCTGACGCAGCGCCCGAGCGAGCCGACCGGGTCCGCGTAGCCTCCGACGCCCGGACGCCGTCCGTCATCGACCGATTCGCGCCCGTCGAACGGGACCCTTATAGGCGGAACCCGTCCCTACGACGTTCGTGCCCAGGGTCCGCACCCTCGCCGAGGAACTCGCCTCCAAGCAGCGCGAGATCTCGGTGGCGGAGTTCTTTGAACGGAACCGCCAGATCCTGGGCTTCGACAATCCGCTTCGGGCCCTGCTCACGACGGTCAAGGAGGGGGTCGACAATGCCCTGGATGCCTGCGAGGAGGCCCGCGTCCTCCCGGATGTGCAGGTGGAGATCGCGAAGTCCGGTCCCGAGCGCCTCCAGGTCTCCGTCTCGGACAACGGACCGGGGATCCTGAGACGCGAGATCCCGAACGTGTTCGGGCGGCTCCTGTATGGGTCGCGGTTCCATGCGAACCGGCAATCCCGCGGCCAACAGGGGATCGGGATCTCGGCCGCCGTCCTGTATGCCGGCCTCACGAGCGCCCGGCCCGCCCGCGTCATCTCCAAGGTGCGGGAGGAGGAGGCCGCCCACGTCCTCGAGCTCTTGATCGACACTCAAAAGAACCTCCCCAAAGTCGTCTCCGATGACCTCTTGCTCTGGGACCGGGAGAGCGGAACGCGCGTCGAACTGGTCCTCAAGGCGAAGTACCAACGAGGACGACAGTCCCCGTTCGAATACCTTCGGGGGACCGCGATCGTGAATCCCCACGCTCGCCTCCTCCTCGTCGAGCCGGACGGGACGCGGATCACCTATGAGCGGGTCTCGAACGACGTCCCGCCGGTCCCGAAGGAAGTGCCACCGCATCCGTATGGCCTCGAGCTCGGCGAGCTCGCGTTCCGCCTGAAGGCCTCGGGGTCCCGGACCCTCTCCGAGCTCTTGCCGAAGGAGTTCGCCGGAGTGTCCCCGAGGGCCGCGTCGGAGATCCTCGCCAAGGCCGGACTGAACGGCCGGGAGTCGCCGGGGTCGGTCCACGGCGATCGGCTCGAGTCACTGCTCGGCGCCATGCACGCGGTCCGCCTGCTTCCGCCGTCGGCCGAATCGCTTTCCCCGATCGGCCCCGTGCTGATCAAGCGGGGGCTGCGCAACGTCCTCGGGGAGGTCCGGCCCGAGTTCTACGCTCCTCCGGTCAGCCGTCCCCCGAAGGTCCGCGCCGGGTTCCCGTTCCTCGTGGAAGTGGGACTCGTCTACGGCGGGAACCTGCCGAGCGACCAGCCGGTACAGCTCCTGCGATTCGCAAACCGGGTCCCGCTCCTGTTCCAACAGGGCGCGTGCGCCATCACCAACGCCGTCCAGACCCTCGACTGGCGGCGCTATGGTCTCGACCAGAAAGGCGGCTCCGGTCTCCCGACGGGTCCCGGATTGCTGCTCGTCCATGTGGCCTCGACGAAGCTCCCGTTCACCAGCGAGGCGAAGGAGGCGGTCGCCGAGGATCCCGAGCTCGACAAGGAGCTCACTCTGGCCCTCCAAGTGGCGGCTCGCCACCTTCGGACCCACCTGTCCCGACGAAACCGGCGGGCGTTCGCGCAGGAGAAGTTCGACATCATCCTCAAGATCCTGCCGAAGCTCGCGGCGAAGGCGAGCGCTCTCGTCGACCGGCCGGTCCCCGACCTCACTCCTGTCATCACGAAGATCATGGACGTCCTCAACGTGGAGACGACCCAATCGACCGACCCGAAAACGGTCCGTCTCGCCACCGAGATCACGAACTACACCCCCCGCGCTCGGGTCCTCGAGCTCTTCGTTGAACTGCCGCCAGAGCTCCTTGGGCGGGCCTCCTTCGACCCGATCCCGGAGGGGACCGATCCGGAGTTGGGACGGGCCTGGTGGACCCTGCCGAAGCTACGGCCCAGCGCCAAGACCCAGGTGACGGTCGAGTTCCCGAGCGGGACGGAGGTCGACGCGTCGGATGCGTCCTGGTTCGTCGCCGGCATCGATGAGGGCCACCTCCTCGGTGCGGAGCCGCTTCCCGGCGACTGGGACGTCCGACTTCCGAGAGCCATCATTGAGGCCGCCGAGGCCGGCCTAACGGAACCGACCCCCTCGGGGGAGACGGAGGTGGACTACGATGCCGCCGAAGCGAGCGCCCGCGTCGAAGACGAGGAATAGGCCCCCGGAGCACGCCCCGACGGAGGCGCTCGCTCCGACCCGCAAGCTCGCCTCGGAGATCTATGAGCAGCTCTCCGAGGGGGAGATCCCGAGGATGCGCCTTCCGCTGCGTACCAAGCAGAACATCCAGTTCCAGATGCGAGAGGGCGTCTGGAGGCTCGGGCGGGCCCTGGGTACCCGAAGCGCCCGCAAGCTCGACGGCGCCTTGATGCTCCTTCGGACGTTCTACCTCGTCGATTTCATCAACGAGATGGCCCGGGAGTCGAAGACCTCGACGTTACGGGAGCTGTACTACATCTCCGAGGGCTGGGAGGAGTCGAAGTTCCATAGCGAGGACGAGTCGAACCTGCTCATCGAGGACCTCGAGGTCCTCTGTGGACGACTGCGGGAGGACTTCCGCCTTCATCCCGAGGAGAACGGGGCGTCGGTGATAGGGGACCTGACGATCCGCGAGACCAACCGAAAGGGTGTCGTGAAGAAGATCAATTGCCGGGACGACGTCGGCGACGGCGGTTACGCCCTCCCGTTCAACGTCGAGAGGGAGAAGATCGAGTTCGTTTCGACGAACGCCCGTTTCGTCATCGCGATCGAATGCGGTGGCATGGTCGACCGGCTCGCGGAGAACGGATTCGATGAGAAGCACGACGCGGTACTCCTGCACCTGAAGGGCCAGCCGGCCCGCTCCACCCGCCGATTCCTCAAGCGGATGAGCGAGGAGCTCAAGCTTCCGGTCGTCGTTTTCACCGACGGGGACCCCTGGTCGTTCCGAATCTTTGCGAGCGTGGCGTACGGGGCGATCAAGACCGCCCACATCTCCCAATACCTGGCCACGCCCCAGGCGGAGTTCCTCGGCGTGACCGCCTCCGACATCGAGAACTACAAGCTCCCCTCCGACGCGCTGAGCGAGCAGGACGTCCGCGCCCTACAGGCCGAGCTCACGGACCCGCGCTTCGCCACCCCCGAGTGGCGTTCGGAGATCGAGCTCATGTTGAAGAACGGCAAGAAGGCCGAACAGCAATCCCTCGCCAAGTACGGCCTCAACTACGTGACGGACACCTACCTTCCAGAGAAGCTCACGGAGCTCGGAGTGCTCCGATAGCGTCGGGGTCCGAGGCGAGGCAGGGAGGACAACGAGTTGGTCGACGACGCCGACCTCGAGATGAACGTGCTCGAGTTCAACCGGAAGAGCTTCTCGTTCGACCGGCTGGTCGATTGGGACGGGACCGAGCTCGCCGTCTACCACCGGACGGAGACCGAGAGCGAGAGCCAGTTCCGGCCGAAGATCCTTCGACTGACCCTGGTGCTGCCGCGGTCCTGGCTCTTGCTGGACCTCACGGGGGAGGGACTCGTCATCGCGCGGGACGGCGTGGTCTCCGCTCCCCGGCCCCCCGGGACCGCGGTCGAAGCGGCCGCCGAGTCGACCCGGTTCGACGAGCAGGGAGTCGGCTGGCGCCGGCTGGCAGTCAGCGCGGGCGGCTTCCTGTATGCTCCTGAGGAATGGGGCGAGCGCCTCTTGACCCCCTCCGGGGTAGTACGGCTGGGTCTCGGCTGAAATCGGGCCGGTCGGGGCGCCACCGTCGAGAAATCGAGGGTTAGCCTTTTAAGCGAGGATAAGTAACTCGCGCCGCCTCGGACCCGAACGGAATGAAACGGAGCTCACGCGTCTGGAAGAAACGCGGCCACATGCGTTGGAAATGGCGCAAGAAGCGGATGCGCCGGCGCATGCGGGCTCAGAAGATGCGTAAGCAGTAGTCCCACCCCGGGGGCGGCCACGATGGGGGGCCACCCGCGACCGGCCGGAGCATTCGGGCTCTACGATCGCGCGCGCTACCACGCGAGGCGGTCGAGGGTGCGCGACTCCTTCGTCCGCTTCTTCCACTCCTTGTAGTGGGCCCGACAGAGCGGGGCGCTACGGCCCTGCTCGGGGAGCTCCCGGAACGCCCGGCGCGCCTCGGCGAGCGACAGGTGCCGGAGCGCGGTTTCCTCGCATCCGGGGACGCAGCATCGGTCCGCCTCGCCCGCGGCCGTCGGCTGGGGGCCCGGCGAGGGGCTCATCGATGCTCGAGGGCCTTCAGCTGGGTCGCCACCAGCTCGGGAATCTCGTAAGGGAACGTCGCCACCGTGGCCCCGGCCGCTCGCAGCGCCGCGACCTTGCTCTCGGCGGTCCCCTTGCCGCGTGCGATGATCGCGCCGGCGTGCCCCATCCGCTTCCCCGGGGGGGCCGATCGACCCGCGACGTAGGCGACGACGGGTTTCGTGACCTGACTGCGGATCGCCTGGGCCGCGTCCTCCTCGGCGGTCCCCCCGATCTCGCCGACGAGCACGATGACGTCCGTGTCGGAGTCCTTTTCGAACCAGGGCAGCGCGTCGACGAAGCTCGTCCCGATGACCGGGTCCCCCCCGAGGCCGACGCAGGTGCTCTGACCCAGGCCGTGTTCCTTGATGCCGCTCACGATCTCGTAGGTGAGCGTTCCGGACCGCGAGATCACCCCGACCCGACCGGGCCGGAACACAACGTTCGGGATGATCCCCACCTTGGCCTTCCCCGGCGAGGCGATCCCGGGGCAGTTCGGTCCGATGATCCGGGACCCGCGAGACAGTCCGTAATGGTACATGGAGAGCATGTCATGGAACGGGATGTGTTCCGTCACGATGACGGAGGTCCGGATCCCCGCGTCCACCGCCTCGAGATAGGCATCCCGCGCAAACGGCGCGGGAACGAAGATGCACGAGGCGTTCGCGCCGGTGGCACCGACGGCCTCTCGGACCGAGTCGTAGACCGGGACCCCTTCCACTTCGGTCCCGCCTTTCCCCGGCGTCGTCCCCGCGACGACCCGGGTCCCGAACAGCTTCATCTGCCGCGTGTGGACCGTTCCCTGATGACCCGTGATCCCCTGAACGACCACCCTTGTGTCGGCGTCCACCAGCACGCTCATGCGACCGTCCCCCGCGGCGCCTCGACCGGGACCTCGGCCGCTCGGACGGTCGCCTGCACGGACTCCTTGAGGTCGGAGAGCGACGTGACTCCGGCCGATTTCAGGATCGCGACACCCTCGGCTTCGTTGTTCCCGCGGATCCGAGCGACCAGCGGGAATCGTTCGGAGGCCGGCACCTGCTTCATCGCCTCGACGAGGCCCGTCGCGACGGTGTCGCAGCGCGTCACTCCCCCGAAGATGTTGAGGAACACGGCACGAGGCATCGCCTTCGCCATCAGGAGGAACGCCTCGGTTACCTTCCCGGGGTCGTCGGTGCCCCCCAGGTCGAGGAAGACCCCCGGCCGCCCGCCGAATTCGGCGAGGACGTCGAGGGTTGCCATCGTGAGCCCGGCCCCGTTCGCAATGACGCCGATGTTGCCGTCCAGTTGGACGAAGGCGATCCCTTTCTCCCGCGCGATCTCCTCGAGCGGGGTCCGGTCGTCCCGGACCTCGGAATACTCCGGATGCCGGAACGCGGCGTCGTCCTCAATGACCACCTTCGCGTCCAGCGCGATGACCCCGGACCCGACGAGGCCGAGAGGGTTGATCTCTACGAGTTCGGCGTCCTCTGACTGGAAGACCCCCCAGGCCCGGTCGAGGAGGTCGTCCAGGGACTTCGCCGCCGGCCCGCTCAGTCCGAACAGCCGAATCACCTGCCGGCGCTCATAGCCAGCTAGGCCGACGAACGGGTGGATCGGGATCCGCAGGATCGCCTCTTCGGGCACGGATTCGACCTCCACACCCCCCTGGGCGCTCGCCATCAGGATGGGCATGCGAAGGCTTCGGTCGAGGGCGAACGAGAGGTAGAACTCCCGGAGGATCGAGACCTTCTGCTCGAGGAGGACCTCGCGAACCTTCTCGCCCTTGAACTCGAGCGCCAGGATGGACCGGGTGGCGAGGGCGGCCTCGGCCGGCGTGTTCGCAAACTGGACCGCTCCGCCCTTCCCTCGGCCGCCCGCCAAGACCTGGGCCTTCACGACGCAGGGGAGCGGCACTCGCCCGGTCCGGGTGGCGGCCTCGGCTTCTTCAGCCGACCGAACGACCACGCCGACCGGGGTCGGTATGCCGTGCTTCCGGAAGATCCCCTTGCCCATCCACTCAGCGAGCTTGACCATCGAGAAGAACCCCCGGCCGCCGCCGAAACGGGCCGCCTATAAAGGGGGGCGGGCGCGAACTAGCGGCGGGCGCTCCGACGGCGGATCCCGGAGCTTCGATGCCGCGGCCGGGAGCGGGACGGGGCGCCTCCACTCGGGCGAGCTCCCGCGTTGGCTAGCAACGCCGCAAGGTCGTCCCAGAGCCTTCCGGCGGCCTCGAATTTCGACCCCGAGACCCAGTGTCGTTCGCCCTTTGCCCCGACCATCAGGTAGGTCGCGCGCGCCTGCCCGATCGTAGCCCGGTCGTTGGCCACAACGAGGTCGAGCTGCGTTTCCTCGAGGAGGGCACCGGCGGCACGCGCGAGGCCCGCCTCGTCGCGGCCGACCTCCAACTTGAACCCGATCAGAAGGGTCGGAGGGGGGGCGAGCTGGCGCAGGCGCCGCAGAACCTTTGGGCTCGGCTTCAACTCGAGGTGGAGGCTCGGTGTCCCCCGCGAGGGGATCTTCCCGGCTCGTGCTGGCAGGGTGAAATCCGACAGGGCCGCCGGGACGAGGATCGCGTCGGCGTGATTCAATCGGGCGGACTCCCGATTCGACAGCTTCAGCAGGTCCCCGACGCTGATCCAACGTTGTACCGTGAGGAATGCCGGCAGCGGGACCGTCAACCCTCCGGCCCAGAAGGCGACCTCCGCGCCGCGAAAGTGGGCCTGGACCGCCAGGGCGACGGCCGTCTCGCCGCTGCTCTCGTTCGTGATCGAGCGGACTTCGTCGATCGGTTCCCGGCTTGCGCCTCCGATGACGACGACCGGACGACCGGCCCAGGGGCCCCGCGCCAGTCGATGGAGCACCGCGGCGGCGATGTCTTCGGGAGCCGCCAGCTTCTCCTCGCCCTCGGCGGTCTGCGTCGCGATCACCTCCACGCCCCAGGACCGGAGTCGGGTGAGATTCTCCTGGATCGCGGGATTTTCGGACATGTGGGCGTGCATCGCCGGGGCCAGCAAGATGGGCACGCGGCCACCGAGGGCGATCGAAGCGAACGAGGTGACGGGAGTGTCGTCGATCCCGTGGGCGACCTTCGAGATCGTGTTCGCGGTCGCCGGAGCGATCAGCAGGAGGTCGGCCCGGCCCTCTCCGGGGCCGAGGAGGGAGACGTGCTCGACCTGACCGGTCAGCGTTCGAACGGTCGGATGTCCCGAGGCGAAGGTCAAGGCCTCTTCCGTGATGATCTTCAGGGCGTCCGGGCTGGCGACGATGCGAACCTCCGCGCCGTGGCGAAGGATCTCTCGGACGATGCGCGGGACCTCCACCGCCGCGATCGAACCGGAGACCCCCAGTACGATCCGCCTCCCTTTCAAGAGGCTCGACTTGCTACCTCGAATCGCGTCGCTCGGATGCACGGAATCCCGTCCTGCGTCGGCGGGCGGCAGCCTACGGCCCTACTTGAAAGGGAAGCCGAGTCGCGACCCAACAGGCGCGAACTAAAGTGCGACAGGGACACGGCGGACCGTGCCGAGGGCAAAGACGAACCACCCGTCGACGGGGACGCCCGAGGGGCAGGACCCTCGCACGCCGGTGGATCTTCCCATGGCCGGCCCCACCCCTCCGAGCCTCTCGACCAGCCAGTACGCCGAGATGGCGCACACGGTGATCCAGGACGAACCCGAGGTCGCTCCCCGTTCGATCGAGCGCGGGCTCGTCCTGTTCGACCTCGATGGCACGATCCTCGATGACATCGGATTGATCGCCGACGTCGCGGCCGACGTTCTCTTCCGCGCGTTCGGGACCCCCGCGGCCGAGGGGAGGCTCCACTACCTGGCGACCACCGGGATGCCCTTCGAAGCGCAGCTCTCCCAGCTCTACCCGGCCGCGCCGGTCGACCTTCGGAACCAGACCGCCAAGATATTTCACCAACGCAAGGTCGCCGAAGCCTACGCCGTGGCCGGGATCTTCCCGGAGATGCCCAAACTCCTGAAACGACTCTCGGCCGAACGATGGACGATGGCCGTCTCGACCGGCGCCGAACGGGAGATGGCCGACCTCATGCTCGAGCGGGAGGGGCTGCGATACTGGTTCGAGGAGGTCCTCGGTTCCGGGCAAGGGACCAAGCGGGAGCATCTTTTGGAGTTCCACCGGCGATACCCCGGGGCGCCGATCTTCCTCGTCGGAGATTCACGGTTCGACATGGAGGTCGCCCACGGCTCGGAAGGGGTGGTTGCGATCGGTCGGGCGTCCAGCCTGCTCGGCTGGACCCTCACGCCGGACGACCTTCGACGTTGGGGAGCGGCCTGGGCGGACTACACTCTCACGGCGCTGCCCGAGGTCCTGGCGGATCCAGCGGCGAGGGCCGCGCCTGCTCGGCCTCGCGCTCGCCGCCGGTAGGGCCGGGACCGAGACTCTCTGGGGACGGGGGTTGGCCCCGTCTCCTTTTGAACCCGGGTCGAGGGATCCACAGTCCCCCAGGATAGGCCAAACTACCCCATCCCGGCCGCACCCTCGGGACCGCGGAGGGAATGAAAAGCTTTCGGACGAACCGTCGAGCGAACCGCTTCCCAGGAGGCTCGCCAGGGCCCGTAGCGTGATCCCTGGGGCATGAACCCCGGGATCGCCGCGGAGGCGTCCGTCAGCGCTTCGGGGGCCCACCTGCCCCGAACCCGATCCCTTCCTGTCCCACCTGAAGAAGCTCGCGGCGGTGACGACGGGCCGCCCTCCCGACCCGGAGGAAGAGGACGCCGAATCCAGCAGAGAGTCCCCCCGAGAGGACGAGTTCGTCATATGCCATCCCGGTGGCGACGAATCCGTAGGCGAGCGAGATTCCGAGGCCCACGCACACGGCTCCCCCGATGTCGAACACCCGCTCGATCAGCATGCTAGGTTTCCAGCGACCGAAGGCAGGGCCCGACCGAGTGCTGATCGGGTACCTCCGTCAGGATACTCACGACAGTACATGTCAAGTCGGCCACGGGCCATCGGAGGGGAGCCGCATGGTCGAGCGCCCCCACCGCCGACGATTTCTACGTCGGCCACTTTGCTAGCCCATGCCTCTCCGAAAGGCGGTCCGCGGGCGAAGGGGAGCGGGCTCAGCTCGCCCGGTGGCGCTGGTGACGGGGGGCGGGACGGGGCTCGGGCTCGCCATTGCGCTCCGCCTCGCAAGAGGGGGTCACGATCTCACGATCGCCAGCCGGGACCCGCGCCATCTGCGCCAGGGCCTTGCGGCGATCCACGCGACCGGCGCGCGGGCCCTTTCGGTCCCGACCGAAGTACGGGACGAGAAGTCGGTCGAGCGGCTGGTGGGGCGGATCCGCGACGAGTTCGGGCGCCTCGACGTGGTCGTGAACAACGCGGCGGGGAACTTCGTCGCACCTACGGCCCAGCTCACTCCGAACGGTTGGCGGGCCGTCGTGGGGATCGTTCTCGACGGGACCTTCCTGGTCTCGCGGGCGACGTTCCCGCTGCTGAAGGAGGGCCCCGCCTCGGCCATCGTCAACATCGTCGCCTCCTACGCGTGGCTCGCCGCCCCGGGAACGGCCCATTCGGCCGCCGCGAAGGCCGGGGTGGTCTCGCTGACCCGCACCCTGGCCGTCGAGTGGGCCCCCTTCGGTATCCGCGTGAACGCGGTCGCCCCGGGTCCCGTCCACACCGAAGGGACCGACCGACAGCTCTGGGTCAGCCCGCAGGTCGTTCGAACGGTAGAGCGGACGGTTCCCCTGGGTCGCTTCGGGACACCGGAGGAGATCGCGGATGCGGTCGCGTTCCTGGTCGGTCCTCGATCGAGCTACATCACCGGCCAGGTCCTGGCCGTCGACGGGGGGCAGTGGCTCGGGTCAGGGCTGATGGACCTCTCCGGAGCGATGGCAGGTCCCTCGGCCCGCGCTGGCCCTCCCCCGAGGCGAACGAAGGTGAAGTAGGGGTCCACCCTGACCCGTTGAGATGTCGCCGGGGGAACCTATCTTTCAGACGATCCCCCCGAATACCGAGATCGTCCCCGTTCCTGCTCGGCGCGCGCTCCAAAACTTCGACGGCCGCGCCCAGCTGGTGGTGAGCGCGAACCGGGAGCTGACCTTCGGATTCCTCCTCGGCTATCTCTCCCTCGCGCTCCACGCGACCCTCGAATACACCCGGTTCGCTGGCTACTACGTTGGACCCTGGGAGGAGGAGGCGCGCGCACTCGAGTCGGAGGGGGCGAGGGCCTGGCGCCGGCAGGTCTCCCGGCGGAGCGCGTACACCGTCGAGACCGTGGTCGGTGACGTGGTGGCGGTGATCAGTGACGGGGATCAGGAACCCCTCGCCACGTTCGAGTCGCTCGGCGTCCCGAACCCGGATGTCGAACCAACCCGTCGACTCGCCGTGCGCATCCGAAGACCCCGTCTCGACCTCGTCGTGGCACCCGCGCCGGGCTTTGCGTTCGACCTACACGGCTTCGCCCACGAGGTCGGGGAACGGTTCCGACGGAATCTCGACTGACGTGTTCCCGGTCGGAGCGCTGGGTCGCCTCCGAACTCCTTTCTCCGGGCGAGGGGAGGCGGCCTAAAGGAGGCCCTCTTCCATGACCTCGACGGATTCGACGCCGGAGACCTTGGCGAGCGCCTCCTCGGCGGCCGGGAGGAGGCCGCCCACGTCGGACATCACGACGCTCACGAGGAGCGACTTCAAGCCGTAGGCGATGTCCTGGACCTGCATCCCACGAACGGTGACCCCCGTAGGGATGCTCGCCCGGACCCCCTCGGCCATCCTACGCATGTCCGTCTCGACGCCGCGGGGCATGAGGCGGAACAGGACCGCGACCTCGCCCATCGAGTCCGTTCGGTCAGGGGCCTTCGAAATGGCAGTTCGGGCATCGGTAGAGCACCGATTGATCGCGACACTGCGCACATCGACCGAGGATCGCCACGCCGCAGCTCGGGCAAACGAAATGGGTCGCGCCGCGTCCGGCGATCGCGCGTCCGCAGGAGGTGCAGCGCAGGTCGGTTACGGAAACGGTCGGAAGCGCCACGGACTCACTTCTTCGCCCGGCCCCGACGGCGCGCGGCCACCCGGGTCGACCATATAAAGAGGGCCCCGACGAATGCGACCGTGCCGGCGACGTACCAGATCGTGTAGTCCGGAGCGGGGCCAATCACGTAGAACGACTGCGTGTACTGCTGGGCCCCGCCGGGAAACGTCAGGAGCCCGTGCTCGGCGGCAAGGGAGATCGCGAACGTATGCCACCCGGGCGAGATCGTGAGGTCGATGAAGGCGAACGCGATCGGGTAGGTCGATCCGGAGGTGACCACCGGAACGTGGATCCGGCCGACCGGGGTCCCGTCGAGGGTCACCGTCAGCGAGAGGGGGCCGATGGTCACCCCGGTCGCCGGGATGAGGGTTGCGTTCAGCCGGAACGGTTGGACGATATGGACGGAGTAGCTTAGGTTGTTCGACCGGTTGACCTTCTGATAGCTCGAGGTGACGACGACCGAGATCGTCAGCGACCCCGCCGCCTTGGGCGCGATCAACGTGAGCTTGGCCGAGCCATTCGAAAGGACGCCGCTCGCCGGGGTGATCGAGCCGCCGGTGGTGTTGGCACCGGTCAGGGTCGCGTTATAGACGAGCGACCCGACCGTGGTGCCGTTCGGAGCCTCGGCGGGCCCGCCGCTCGCGTGCACCGTGTAGTTCGCGGTCAGCGATTCCCCGACGTCGCTCGGACCGCTGATGGAGCCGGTGACGGCCGGGCTCGCCGCGTGCGCCCACGGAGCGAGCGCGCTCACGCCCAGCCCCGCTAGGAGAAGGCCGACCGCTAGGGCGAGTGCGAAGGCCGGGAACCGAACGGCAGGGCGCTCGGGTCTCACCGCACCCACCGCCGCGTCGAGTACCATCGCTGGGCTAGGAGCAAGACGACGAACGCCATCGCCGGCACGAACGAGAGGAGCGGGACGAGCCAGTCCGGTGTCGCCGACGGCGACCCGAGGTTCGGACCGGTCACGATGATCGAGGAACCGTTCACCGCGATCGAGACGACCGGGATCGTGACGGTCAGCAACGACGAGGCGGCCCCCCCGGTCTGGTTGAGGACGTTCGCCTCCACCGTGACCGAACCGGGAGGGATCGCGTGGCCGAGGGAAGCGTTCAGTACGATCGAGACCGAAGTATTCCCGGCGACCGCGATCGACAGCGGCCCGGTGATGGCCGCGCTGGCCGATTGGACGAGGCTCGTCCATCCCTGCTGGGCGAGGGCAGCCCCGTCGACGACCGACACGCGGACCGACTCGACGAAGTTACCGGTGTTGTGAGCGAAGAGCGGGATCGTCACTCTCGTCGGGGTGACCGCGAGGTCGATGCTCGCCGACCGACCGAGGGCGATCCCCGCCCTCGGCTGGATCGAGACCGGAGCTGGGAGGACCGACCGGCCGACCTTTTGGGTGGTCCCGGCGAGGTCAGCGATGAGCAGGATCGGCGCGTGCACCACCGGCGTTCCCGCCGGAACGCGAACCGAGAACGCCCCGCTGGCACTCGAGTTCGAGGGGGCGGTTCCGAGGGTGAAGTTCGACGGGGTGATCGTAAAATTCCACGTCGAGGGGTTCCCGATCACGGTTACGCTCACCGGAATGTTCCCCGTGTTGTGGACGGAGAAGCCGAGGGAGACGGTCCCTCCCGAGGGCGGCAGGAGAATCGATTGGGTCAGGTTCGTCGGAAGGGTGATGGAGAGGACGACCGCCCGAACGATCTGCTCGGTGAGGGCGAGGGAGAGGCCCACATTCCCGGAGAAGAGATTGAAGGTGATGCTCGCGGTGGCGTTGGTCGGGACCCCGTAGGGGCTCGAACTCGCGCTCGCGGTCGCTAGGTAGGTCCCGACCGGGAGCGGCACGGACAGGGGCGCCCCGAGGCTCACGTCCGGCAGGACGAGGTCGGCGCCGGCCGCCGTCTGGATCGACAATCGCACCGGGCCGACGGTCTGACCCGCGGGAGGCAGGACGGTCAACGCGGCGGTCCAGGCCGGCCTCAGGGTCAAGGACAGCGGTTCGGAGTTCCCGAAGACGAGCGAGACGCTCGATAGCTGGGCGTACGTTCCGCCGGTGGAGTTCGCGTAGACCGTGTAGACGCCCGGCGAGAGCGAGACGGAAAAGGAGCCGTTCGCACTCGTGACGAGCCGAGTCAGGAGCATCGTCGGGGCTGGCCCCTCGAGCAGCACCGACCCCGGCACGAGGGCCGGTGAGTTCGCCACGGATAGGAGGCCGTCGAGGGTCAGGTTGACCTCTCGTCCGACGAGCGTGATGTCACAGGAGGTCCCAACGGGCCGGACGGCGCACACCTGCCCCCTCGGGACGCTCAGGGCCTCGACGACCGAGACGTTGTTTCGCACGACCGGGGCCGTGACGTTCAAGAACGGCGTATAGGTCACGTTCGCCGGCAGGGTCGCGTTGTACGACCCCGACGAGACGAACGCTGGGAAATCGAATCCCGACGGACTCACGAACGCCACCACGGCCGACGCTGTCAGTGGGGTGATCGTGGGAAGGTTGACCGACCCTTCGAAGGAGACCGAGGCCCCGGTCAGGTGGAAGGCCGTGGAGAGGGTTCCGGTCAGGCTCAAGCTGACCGTTCCAAAGGCGATCCAGCCCTGGTTCGCCTGCGGGCCGGGTACGGTCGCGATGAACTCATAGCTGCCCGGCGCGAGGTAGAATCCGTTCACGAGCGCACCGTAGCTGACGGTCTCGTTCATCACGGGGGAAACGAACTCGACCTGGGCTCTCGGAGCCGAGGCGCCCGCCGGCACCGTCAGGGTCCCGTGGCTTTCGACCTGATCGGTCAATCGAACCGTCACGGAGGACGGGATGGCACCGGGGGCCACGGTGAAGGAGGTCGCCGCGACCGGGAAGTAGAACCCGGTCGGCGAGCCGGGAGCCCACGCCGTGACCGAGTACGACCCTGGGCTGATCGAGACCGCGATGGGAGAGCTCCCGTTCGTGCGGAGGGTGCGAGCCCCCGGCGAGGTCGCGGTGAGGTTGACGTGGACCGACGCCCCGCCCGGGAGACCCATCAAGAGGATCGTCACCTGGACGGGCGCGCCCACGAGACGGACGGCCGATCCGGTCGGCAGCGTTCCGGCCGCCACTCCGCAGCGCGAACTTCCGAGGTAGCCCGTCGCGGTGACGTTGATGCAGTACACAGGGGGAGCTCCGCGGCTCGAGGGCGGCGGGACGCTCGGCAGGACCGCCGAGGCATTGCCGTGCGAGTCCGAGGTAGCGGCGACGGTGGCGCCGTTCGATTCGAGGGTAAAGTTCACCGAAGCTCCGAGGATCGGCCGGCCCGTCGCGTTGTCGGTCACGACCGTCGTCGCGAGACTGGTCGGGGTCGTGACGAGGTCCAGGCGGGTGGTCCCCGATACGACGGCCTTCGCAAGGACCGCCTGGTTCGGGTTGGGGCTGAACGCAAGGACGGAGTACTCGCCGTTCGGCAGCCAGAGGGCGTAGCGGCCGCTCGAATTGGCGAACGCCCAGACCACCTTACCGAGGTGATTGTACGCGGCGACCTCGATCGGCACGCTGACCGAGGCGTTCACCGTCCCGGTCACGGATCCGAAGAGTTCCGAGGCCGGATAGACCGAGATCGGGGGCGGGTCCGGCAGGCCGGGACCGATGGGGCCCGACCAGTATCCCGCAAAGTAGCCCGAGCCGTTGTACCCGAGTGCGTAGACCGAGTAGTTCCCTGCCGGGAGCAGCTCCGCGGCCACGCCGTCGGCGTTCGTGAGCACCACGGTAGAGTTCGCCTTCTGTTGGGTGACGTGGGCGGCGGTCGAGTTGTTCGTCGGTCCCACCGAGACGACCGGCGGTAGCCACTGCGTGAACCGCACCGGAGTCCCGGACACCGGGGTGCCGTCCCTCAGGACCTCGACCGATACCGGACCCACAGGCACGATGGTAAAGTTGAGCGTCTTGTTCGCGCCGGGGGTGGCGAGGTTCAGGGCCTGGCTGAGCGAGCCCTGCCGGGGGGACTGCGTCGAGGCGACGACCGTATAGTTGCCCGGACCCAGGTCAGCGATACGGTAGCGTCCGGAGGAGTTCGTCGAGCCGGTCGCGATGACCCCGAGCGCGCCGCTCACCGTGACCAACACGCCGGTCGCCACCCGGCCGGCCGAGTCCTTCACGGTGCCCCGCACCTCCCCCTCCGAGAGGCTGAGGGTCTCGTTGACGTTCTTCCCGGGGAGGGCGGTCGCCGTTGACTCGGTGAAGTTCGAACTGCGGTAGACGATCGAGACATTGTAGATGCCGGGGGGCACGTTGCGCAGCCCGAACGAGCCGCTGGCATCCGTGATCCCGGCGAGGCGCGACAGGTTGTGGCCCCAGAGGACCACCGTGGCCCCCACGACAGGGGACGGACTGCCCGAGGAACTGTTCGATGCCGACCAGCTCAGGAAGCCCTCCACGGTCGCGGGCTGGATCACGAGCGGCTGGACCATCGTCGGCGCGCTATCGGAAAGACCGTAGGCGCTGGGCACCGTGACGTTGAACGTAGCGAGGTGGGTGGCACCGGCCTGGGTGATGAGGTTGAGCGAGCCGGTCGACACGTTGATCGTATCGCGGCCGGGGGGCAGGATCAGCGAATACGCGCCGTCCGACCCCGTCAAGGTCGTCATGTGCGGTACCCCCCACCCGTCGTAGGCGGTGACCCGGGCATCAGGCACTGCCCGGCCGTTCGGGAGGACCACATTGCCGACGGTCGGGACGCCCGGATAGTACTGTAGGATCGCCTCGCCCCCCTGGAAGTAGGAGCCGAGGGAGAGGTCCGACGATCCCTTCTCCTTGGACTGGATGTGCTGGGCGGTCGGGACGTTCGTCGCGCGGAAGCAGCTCGAACCGGCCGTCTGGTTCGGCTGGGGGCAGGCGTAGGCGGTCCGATAGACCACCTGGAAGTGTTGGAGCATCCAGCCGGGTTGGAGCGGGTCTGTCTGTTCCTGCTGAGATTGGGAGAGCCACGGGACGCCCGCGGCCTGTCCGACCTCTTGGGCAGAATAGCCGAAGTAGGTGTGGTAGATCATCGTGTTGTAGAACGCCGGCGTATTGTTGATGTTGTACGTGACCGCGGTCACGCCGGCGGGAAGCGTTCCCGCCGGGTAGGAGTTCCCGTCCGAGCCGACGACGGAGACGGTGTAGTACGAGGTCGGCTCGCCGCCGGGGCCGATCACGCGCCCGGTCAGGTCGGCCGGCGCGTAGAAGATGCCGGTGTTCTGCCCGGAGAACGGGATCAATCGAGAGTCGACCATCGGGTATCGGATCGACCACCCCGTGTAGGCCTGGATGTCGTTGTAGACCTGGGCGACCCGGCTCAGGGGCAGGGTCGAGGCCAGGAAGTAGCTGACCGCATCGTACATCGCGTTATCCGCCGTGATCGTCGCGGGGTTGACGGCGACGTAGCGTTCCGGATGGGCCTCGACGAGAGGCAGGTCGGCGGAGGCGTTGGCGAGCAGCGGATGGAGGGCTGCGAGGTTCACCCCGTCGCCCGCGAGGACCGCGTTCAGGCCCGCCGGGAGATAGGGCTGACCCGTCGCCTGGGCCTCGGCAGAAAGCAGCGTCGTGGCGAGTACCCCGATCGCCTCGGACTCGTTCTGGGAGAGCAGGAAGTTCCCTGAGGGGTCGATGCCGTTTTGGAAGTTGTCGGCGACGGAGGGATGGTGACCCTCGGCGATCGTCTGGAACCCATAATCCCACCAACTGACGAGCGCCGGGCGCTGAGGCTCAGGAAGGTTCGTGTCCTGCGTCGCCAACCAGTCGTACCCGGCCTCGTCGTACTGGCTCGGGGTATCGAGGGAGCTGCCGGCGGCCCCGAAATAATAGCTCGAAGCGTTGGTCGGCGACACGCGCAGTGCCGGCGGGAGGGCGTTGTAGACCTGGCTATCGTAGCCAGACTTCGAGTTGTACGGGATGCCGGCGTCGATGCCGTACCACACGTTGGGCACGATGATGGCGAGGACGAGAAGGAAGACCAGGACGTGGCGTGCCTTGAACGACCGACGGAGGGCCGAGAGCTGACTCCTGCGGTCGGAGAGCGAGACGACGTTGCGGCGCAGGGTCGGGTACCCTCCGATGTCGAGGACCCGAGTCAATGCCTCGGCCGGCAGCAGGCTGAAGGCGGCGGAACCGATGTAGAAGAATTTGGCCGCCGAGATCGGCAGGTAGATCGAGATCAGGCCGAGTAGGAGGAACAAGAGGTGCCGGCGCTCGAAGCGGCCCCGGACCATCTGGAAGACGACAAACCCGACCCCGGCGAAGGCGAAGAAGAAGGTGACGACGCCGTACCCGACGATCAGCGAGTCGATCGAAGGGGCCTGGGCCTCGGCGACGGTCGAGTAGATGAGCGTCTTTACGAAGTAGCCCTGACCTGAAAGGATGTCGGCGAACTGGGCCGGCGCGGCGACGACGAGCGCCCCCAGCGCACCCGCGGAGGTCAGGACGAGAACCGGGATGCTGATCACCCAGGGTTGGTCGCGGAGCAGGAGGAAGGGAAGCAGGATCAGCAGCGCGCCAAAGTAGATCAGGACCGGTTCGAGGAACCAGATGTGGTAGTCGCCCTGGGCGAAGTAGTACGGAAACGAGATCGGAAAGCCGACCAGACCGACGATCCAGGTCGTGAGGTAGAGCCCGAGGGAATCGATCCGACGCACCCGCTCGACGACCATCTGCACGATGACGAACACGATGACGAGGGCGACGAGGAAGGTGTATCCCTGCCAGGTGAGGACGACCGCGGAGAACGACACGCCGGTGAACACGGCCCACTTCACCGCTGCCTTCTCGTAGTACAGGAAGTCACGGAGGCCGCGGAGGATGTCGCGGGGGTGGCGGTAGCTCGTCACCCAACGCCGGGTCCCGGCCGCCCGGATCGTCCGGAGGTACGAGTAGATCATGACCAGGATGAAGAACGTGTAGAACGACAGGTAGTTCGCATACCCGAAGGTCGAGGAATCGATGTTCGCCACGAGGAAAGGCCAGATCAGCGCGGCGATCAGGCCCATCCGTCGGGAGCTCACCTCCTTGCCTACGAGGTAGATCGGCACGACGCTGAGCGCCGCCCAAAGCGGGGGCGCTACCTCCAGGGAGAACATCCCCGCCGACATGGCGCTCCCGCCGAACAGCGGAGCGAACAGCAGGCCGAAGACGGCGTTCATCCAGTCGAACAGCGGCTCGCGCGGGTTGATCGCCCCGGCCGGGTACTTCAGCAGCGGGTCGTGGACCAGGTTCGCATGATTCAGGAGGATGTAGTCGCTGACGCGCCAGTGGTAGAAGGAGTCGGACCCGCCCGCGAAGTAGTACGTGGTCCCGTACTGCTCGAAGAGCGGCAGGTTCCAAAGGGTCCGGATGAGGAACGTGATGGAAAAGGCGGCCGCGAGGACGAGGACTGTCCAACCGTGCCGGCTCCACCAGCCGTCCGATCTCGATTCCATCCGCCCTAGAGCTCCGACTAAGTCGGCGCGCGAGACCGGGACGGTATATTTACTCTTTCTCCGAGGGAACTGCTCCCCTCGTCGAGCCCCCCGAGCACTCCACTCGGAGGGGGGACCGTGGGCGGAGAGTGAACGGGCCGTGTTCCATCGCCGCCTCGATCGCCTGCGGCGGAGGCTCCCGCTCGATCTCGGCGAGCCGGACCGTTCGAGCGCGTACTACGCGGGGGCCCGGAACCGGTAAAAGACCCGCCCGTCCGGAAGGTCAAAGGGCTCCACCGTCACGGCGAGCCCGACCCGGCAGCGGTCCCAAGCCGTGCCAGCGATGCGACCGAAGAGCCGCAACGGGACCCCGTCGAGGTCGACCAGCCCGACGACGAACGGGACTTCCGCCTCCATCCCGAGGGGCGCCCCCGCGAGGACCGCGCTGAAGGCGTACACCCGCCCGGTCATCGGCAGATCGCTCCATCGGAGATCGTCAGAGTGGCAACGCGGGCAGACGACCCTGGGGGGCCAGTGCCAGAGGTCGTCCTTTTCGCACCGCGTGGTCGTAAGCCGCCCCTTCCGAAGCGAATCAAAGAACGGGGAGAGCCGAGTATGCTTTTCCCCCTCCAGAGGGAAGAAATCGAGGAGGAATGGAAGTGGGGGGGTCTCCTTGGATTCCGTGGGCGGAGCGTGTGCGCCCTCGCGTTCGGTCTCCACCGATTGGATCCCCCGGGGCGAGGACAGACGCGGGGGAGCGTGCGCAGGTTCCGGCGTCATGCTGCCGCCCCCTCGTAGATCATGACCGAATGGACGTTCGCGCTACCGCTCAGGTTGTGCACGAGCGCCCACCGCGGATCCGGTACCCGACGGCTGGCCGGGCTGCGCCCGGAGAACTGCTCGAACACCTCGACCGCTTGGCCGATCCCCGTCGCGCCGAGCGGATGGCCGCATCCCAACAGCCCCCCCCGAGGATTGACCACCACCTCCCCTCCAAGGTCGGATCGACCCTCGAGCACGTACCGTCCGCCTTCGCCCGGCCCGCAGAATCCGAGGGACTCGTACTCGACGATCTCTGAGATCGTGAAGCAATCGTGGACCTCGGCAAAGTCGATGTCCTTGGGTCCCACGCCGGCCATTTCGTAGGCTTGTCGGGCCGCGTGCTTGAGTCCGACCCAATCCGTCAACGAGCCGGCATGGGCGAGGTTGTGAAAGTCCGAATACTGGCCGCTCCCGCGGAGCAGCACCGGCGTATCGGTATACCGACGAGCGAGGGCGTTCGAAACGAGCACCACCGCGGCCGCACCGTCGGTCATCGAAGAACAGTCCCCGAGCCGCAGAGGGGGCGCGACCAAGGGCAGACGCTGGATCTTGGCGCGGTCGAACGTCTTGGTGTAGAACTGAGCGCTGGGATTGGCATTCGCGAACCGGTGGTTCTTCTCCGACACGGCCGCGAGGGCGTCCTCGGTGGTCCCGTGCTCGAGCATGTGCCGTTGGGCCACCATCGCGAAGAACGGAGGGGCCGTCGCCCCGTGGGCCCCGTCCCACGCACGGTCCATGACGCAGGCCATTGCGCTGTTCGCCTCGGCCATCGAGGGGAGATTCATCTTCTCTACACCGACCGCGACCGCGATATCGGAGAGCCCCGATGCGATCGCCGCATACGCAGATCGGATCGCGGACTGGCCCGAAGCACACGCGAGCTCGGTCCGCTGGATGATGCGGTGCGGCGTGAGCCCCATCTGCTCCGCGCAGAGCGGGGCCACGTGGGACTGAAATGCGAATCGCTCCGGTTCGGCCGCCCCGAGGAACAGCGAGTCGACGTCGCCCGCCTTGAGCTCGGGCATCGCTCGGAAGAGCGCCCCGCCGACCTCCTGGGCGAGCTCGCTCCACGTCGCCTCGCGGACCCCCCAGCGCGTGGTCGCACCGCCGACGAGTGCCACCTCACGCCGCTCGGTCATGCGGCCAGTCCCCGGATGGCCTCGACGATCCGGTCGCCGGCCCCGCTCGTGCTGACCGTACCCCCCTGGTCGTACGTCTGGGCGGACCGGGCTCGTAGGACACCGGCGATCGAGCGCTCCAAGCGGTCCGCCTGCCGGGTGAGGGAATCGTCATGGTGGCGTTCCGATAGCCACCGCAGCATCATCTCGACGGCGAAGAAGGTGGCGAACGGGTTGACGACGTTGCGGCCGGCATGCTTCGGGGAAGAGCCGTGGACGGGTTCGAACATCCCGTGGTCCACCCCCAGATTTCCGCCGGCGGCGAAGCCCATCCCGCCCTGGAGCACGCTCGCGAGGTCGGTGATGATGTCCCCCATCAGGTTCGTGGAGACGACGACGTCGTAGTGCTCGGGGTTCCGGATGAGCCACTGAGTGAACGCATCCACGTAGGCATAGTCGCGTTCGATCTCGGGGTACTCCGGGCCGAGGCGGTCAAAGGTCTCCCGGAAGAACCGACATCCCTCCATGACGTTCGACTTGTCGACGCAGGTCAGGCGCTTGACCCCGTCCTCGGGAGCCCCCTGCGGGCGATGCTGGGCGAGTTCGTAGGCGTGCCGGATCACGCGCTCCGCCCCCTTCCGCGTGATGATCCGCGTGTCGACCGTCAGCTCGGTTTCGTCGGCCCGCTTGAGTCGCCCTCGGAGGGGGGCGTAGAGGTCTTCCGTGTTCTCCCGCACGATGACGAGGTCGACGTTCTTCGGGGTCCAGACCTGCTGGAACGCACCGCTGATCCGGTGTCGGACCCCCTCGTAGAGCTTGCAGGGGCGCACGTTCGCGAACAGGTCGAACGATTGGCGCAACCCGAGGACGAGGGCTCCCCCCGCGAGGTCGCCGTTCGGTAGGGTCGCCCCGGGCCAGCCGACGGCGCCGAGGAGGATGGCGTCCGCCCGCCGGGCCGCCTCCAACGATTCCGGGTCGACCTCCCGGCCCGTGGTCTGATAGTACTGGCCCCCGCCGAGATAGTCGGTGAGGTTCCATCGGCCCCGCTCCCCCTCGGCGAGTGCATCCAGGACCCTCCGACCCTCCCGGAGGACCTCCGGGCCGGTCCCGTCGCCCGGGAAGAGGGCGATCTCGTACGCCGCGGTTCTCATTGGGCAGCCGCCTTCCCTTCGGCGATGAGACGGCGCCGGACCGTCTCGACGAGGCCCCCGGCCTCGAGAAGGTCGAGGACCTGGGAGGGGAGCGGAGGAAACGAGATCGTTCGACCGGTCCTGAGGTTCGTGATCCGGCCAGCCCCCATCTCGATGCGGGCGAGGTCGCCCTTCTCGAAGAGCGCCCGGACTCCCCGAAGCTCGATGGCCGGGAGACCGAGGTTGATGGCGTTACGGAACATGATGCGCGCGAACGAATCGGCGAGGAGGGCGCTCACCCCGATAGCCCGGAGCGCTTGGGGGGCGTGCTCGCGGCTCGACCCGCATCCGAAGTTCTCGTCGGCGACGACGATGTCGCCGGCTCGTGCCGCCGAAGCGAACTCGGGGAGGGCGATCTCAAAGACGTGCTTCTTCAGCTCCTCGGGGTCGATGATGGTCAGGTACTTGCCGCTGATGATCTGGTCGGTGTCCACATCCTTCCCAAGGACCCAGACGCGCCCTTCGATGACGTCGCGCAACCCCGCCCCCTCTACTGGAGCTCGCGCGGGTCGGTGATCTCCCCACGGATCGCCGTGGCGACGACGGCGGCCGGGCTCATCAGGTAGATGCGGGCCTCCTTCGCGCCCATGCGGCCGGGAAAATTCCGGTTCGAGGAGGAGGCGCAGACCTCCTCCGGGGCGAGGATGCCCATGTTCCCCCCGAAACAGGCGGAGCAGCTCGAGTTCGTGAACACGGCGCCGGCGTTCGTGAAGACCTCGATCAATCCTTCGCGCAGGCACTGCTGGTAGATCGAGGTCGAAGCCGGCGAGACGATGAACCGCACGCCCGCGTGCACTCGCTCCCCGCGCATGAGCGCGGCTCCTTCCCGGATGTCCTCGATCCGGGCGTTCGTGCACGACCCGAGGAAGGCCTGATCGATCTTGACGTGCTCTCGGGCGACGTCGGGAAGAGGGCGGACGTTGTCCGGGGAATACGGGCAGGCGACCATCGGGGGCATCCCGTCGACGTCGATGTCGACCTGGGTCTCGTAGGTCGCGTCCGCATCGGCGGAGAGCGGGTGCATCGGGTGCTTCGCGATCTTTTCGAGATATTCGAACGTCTTGTCGTCCGGGCCGACCATGCCGCACTTCGCGCCCATCTCGGTAGTCATGTTGCACATCGTGAACCGCTCGGGCATCGACAGCCCGTCGATGGTCGAGCCGGTGAATTCGACGGACTTGTACGTGGCGCCGGTGGTCCGCACCTCCCCGAGCACCCGGAGGATCAGGTCCTTCGCCGTGACGCCCGGCCCGAGATGACCTCGGGCGCGGATCTGGATCGTGGGAGGGACCTTGAGCCAGATCTTGCCGAGGGCGAGCACGGCCGCCATCTCCGTCGGCCCGATCCCGGCCGCGACCGCTCCCATCGCGCCGAGCATGTTCGTATGCGAGTCGGTGCCGACCGCGAGGTCGCCCGGGACCACCCAGCCGTTCTCGGCGAGGATCTGATGACAGATGCCGTGATTTCCGACGTCGTAGAAATGGGGAAGGCCCTTCTCCGCGGCAAATTTCCTCAGGATGCGGTGAAGAACCGCCGCCCCTTCGGTCGAGGCGGGGACCCAGTGGTCGATGGCGATGACGACCCGTTCTGGGTCCCACACGCGGGTCGCCCCCATTTGGGCGAAGGGCGCCACGGTCTGCGCTCCTTGTTCGTGCATCATCGCAAGGTCGACCGCTCCTTCGATGATCTGACCGGGGACGACGCGCTCCAGGCCCGCGGACCGGGCGAGCACCTTCTCCGCCAGGGTCAGGCCCCCGTTGGAGGCCGGCGTCATGCGGGCGCCTCGGGGACGCCCGCACGCTTCGCCAGGCGCCAGAACTCTTCGTCCGGGATGCCCGGTTGTTCGAACCGGGCGCGATACTCCGTGAGGAATCGCACCATCTCCTCCTTGCTCTGGGCCTCGGTCCCGAGCTTGATCCGCAGCTGTAGGTCGGAGAGAACGGCATCGGGCACCACGAGGCGATGCTCCTTGAGCTTCTCCGCGAGGGCCGCGCGGCCGGTGTGCTTGCCGAGGATCATCCTGCGTTTCCGCCCGACGACCTCGGGTTGCAAGGGTTCGTACGTGAGCGTGTGCGCGAGGATCCCATGGGTATGGATACCGGCCTCGTGAGAGAAGGAGTTGTACCCGACGATCGCCTTGTTGGCGGCGAGGGGGATTCCCGAGAGCTCTTCGACGAGCCGGGAGAGTTCGTAGAGTTGGGACGTCTTGAGTCCGGTCTTGACCCCGTAGAGCGATTCGAGGGCCACGGCTACCTCCTCGAGGGAGGCGTTCCCTGCGCGCTCCCCGAGACCGTTGACGCAGACGTGAGGGCACGTCACTCCCACCTCGAGGGCGGTCAGCGTGTTCGCCACGGCCAAGCCGAGGTCGTTGTGGCAGTGGACCGACCAGTCCAAGGGCTGGACGCGACGTCGGAACTCTTCGAGGTACCACCGGAAGGTGAGAGGGGTCATGATGCCCACGGTGTCGGAGATCACCAAACGGTCGGCTTTCTCGGCCTGGACGGCCTTGTACAACCGCTCGACGAAGTCGAACGGCGCTCGAACGGTGTCTTCGGTGACGAACGCGACGTGGAGGCCTGCCTCCTTGGCCCGGCGGACGGAGGCGACCGACGCGTCGAGGACCTGGTCCTCGGTCATCTTGAGCTTGTAGCGGAGGTGCACTTGGCTCGCCGCGACGAAGATCGCGATGTACCGTACGCCCGATCGGATGACCGCTTCGATATCGCCGGGAACGGTACGGGCTGCAGCGAGGATCCCCGCCTTCAGACCGGCGCCGGCCACGCGGCGCACGGCTTCTGCCTCCTCCTCCGAGACGACGGGGATGCCGGCGTTGATGATGGAAACACCGAGGTCGGACAGCCTCTCGGCCACGCGGAGTTTCTCCTCGGGCGAGAAGTGGACCCCCGGGGTCTGCTCGCCATCGCGGAGGGTCTCGTCCCAGAAGAGGATCGGATCGGCGAAGTGTCGATCCGTCCGGGTGCGCCCGTGATAATCCTCGACCAAGGAGGAGGCGGCCATCGCAGGAGATTCATCGTCGAGAACGTGATAAGGATTCTCACCGAGGGCGGCCCGCGTCGTCGGGAGGCCCCGACCGGTGGCGTCGTGTTGGAACCGGATTCTTCCCCGACGGGACGATCGGGCGATCCCGTCAGTGCTGGGCCTGCGTTCGAGCCGGACCCGTGCGCCGTGACGACAACACGCCCACGGGCGCTTGCGACCGCCTCGGATTCCCATCCCTTAAATACGGAGGTTCGTTTGAATTCCTGTCGGCGGGAGTCCGCCGGCCGAACCAGCACCATGACCACACCGGCAGTCAGTTCTACGTCGACGATCTCGGCGGGCACTGCGAGACAGGCGCCCGCGAGTTTCCAGGAGCTCTCGGACCTCTCCGTGATGATCGGGGGGCAGGGAGGCGACGGGACCCTAACCGTCTCCGATCTGCTGGGACGATACTTCCGCCGGCGCGGCCTCTACGTCTATTCTTCTCGGAACGTCCTCTCCCGGATCCGTGGCGGACATGCGGATGCCTCCGTCCGCGCTTCCAAGCTACCCGTCGCGGCGGAGAAAGCCACGGTGAATCTCCTCCTCGCCTTCGACCACGAGGCCATTGACATCGGTCGGGCCGAGCTCGACGCGGACGGGCTGATCCTGTACGATTCTTCCTCGTTCCAGTCCGACGCGCCCGACGCCATCGGGTTCCCGTTCGCGACCCTCGTGGGCGGACAGGTCGGCCAACCGATCTACAAGAACACCGCCGCGTACGGAGCCATCTCGATCATCCTAGGCCTCGACCCGATCCTGACGAGCGCGGTGATCGAGGACCGGTTCCAGCGACGCGGGGCCGAGGCCCTCGAGAAGAACCTCAAGGCGCTCGAGATCGGACGCCGATTGGCCTTGGATCGACCCGAGCTCGTGGGCCGGTGGTCCGTGGCCGATGGGGATGCACACGACCGGATCCTCATCACGGGGAACCACGCCGTCGCGCTGGGATTCGTCGTGGGAGGGGGGCGGTTCTTCGCGGGCTATCCGATCACCCCGGCGACCGAGGTGATGGAGTACCTGATGCGATACCTTCCTGCCCTGCACGGCGTCGCCCGCCAGGCGGAGGACGAACTCGCGGCCATCAACATGATCATCGGGGCCTCCTACGCCGGGGCACGAGTGATGACCTCTACGAGCGGCCCGGGCCTTTCCCTGATGACCGAAGGGATCGGCCACGCCGGAGCCGCCGAGATCCCGATCGTGGTCGCGGATTGCCAACGCGTCGGGCCCTCGACGGGCGAGCCGACCCGGCACGAGCAATCGGACCTCTCGCACCTGGCGAACTTGGGCCACGGGGAGTTCCCCCGTTTGATCCTGGCCCCGGGCACGATCGAGGACTGTTTCCAACTGACCGGACAGGCGCTGAACCTCGCGGAAAAATGGAGGCTGCCGGTCATCCTGCTGCTCGACCAGGCCCTCTGCCAGAACGCGGTTACCGCGGCCCCGTTCGACCTCTCCGCCGCTCGGATCGACCGAGGGGACCGGCTGACCGCCGAGGACCTCCAGAAGATGACCCGGTACGGCTACTATCAGTATTCGGCGCAGGGCTTTTCCCCCTACGCCCCGCCCGGAACCCCCGGGGGGATCGCCCAGGTCACCGGAAACGAGCACGACGAGATGGGCCACGTCTCGGTCAATCCGGTGAATCGTGCGAAAATGATGGAGAAACGGATGGGGAAGATGGTCGAGGTCGTGCCGGAGCTGCCCTCCCCGAGCCTGTACGCGATGGAGGGCGCCCGCACCGGTATCATCGGCTACGGCAGCACCTGGGGCCCGATCCGGGAGGCCCAGGAGATCCTCCGTCACCAGGACCTCCCGACGACGTTCTATCAGGCCCGGACCCTGTTCCCGGTTCCCACGCCCAGCCTGGGACCGTTCCTCGATTCGGTGGATGTCGCCTTCATCGTCGAGCACAACTACACCGGCCAATTCGCCCGCCTCGTTCGCGAACACCTGCCCGAGCATCACCGCAAGCTGCGTTCGATCGTCAAGTACGACGGCATGAGCTTCCGGGCCCCCGAGATCGCTCGCCGCGTCCAGGAGAGCTAGGATGGTCGAGACCGTCAAGCCGATCCCCTCGACCTGGTGCCCGGGCTGTGGGGACTTCGGCGTGCTGGCCGCGGTGAAGAAGGCGGCCCTCGAGCTGGCCATCCCCAGCCACGAGCTCGTCCTCGTCGGGGGCATCGGTTGCTCGGGAGGGATCCACAACTTCCTCGACATGAACGGGATCCACGCCCTGCACGGCCGACTCTTGGCGCAGGCGGTCGGTGTCAAACTCGGGAATCCGAAGCTCACGGTGATCGCCGCCGGAGGCGATGGAGACGGGTACGCGATCGGGATGGGCCACTTCATCCACGCGTTCAAGAAGAACGCCTCCTTCCTCTACATCGTCATGAACAACGAGACCTACGGTCTGACGAAGGGTCAGGCCTCGCCGACGAGCCAGCTCGGCTACGAGGGAAACGTCGAGAACCCCTTCGATGCGATCCTCACCGCCCTCTCGATCCCGGCGCCCAATTTCGTCGCGCGGACCTTCTCCGGGGACCCCAAGCAGATGACGCAGATCCTGGTCGAGAGCCTGAAGTTCAACCGCGAGAATCGAGGGTTCGCCTTCGTGGAGGCCCTGTCTCCCTGCGTCACCTACAACGACACATACAAGGAGTGGCGGGCGAAGGTCCAGGACATCAGCAAGCTCTCCGGTTACGACGCCACCGACCGCGCCAAGACGTTTCAGCTCTGTCTCGACACGATCGCCCAGGGCCGGATCCCCATCGGCGTGATGCACCGCCCCCGGGAGGTCAGCGCCGAGGCAGCCTCGCTCGAGCTCAAGCTGCTCCCGGACCGCACGGGTCCCGCGGTGGCGGACATCGATCTCACCTCGAATCGGGCGACCTACGAAAGGCTCCTCCACGCCCTCGCCTAGGGCGAAGCCCCTGCTAGTGGAGCGCCCCGGGGCGGTGACCCGAGAGGCCATGAGTCGAAGCGCGGTCCGTCCGAACGGAGGTCGCTCTAGGACATGTGGCTGGGCCTCGACGACACCGACGGTCCGTCCGGTGGATGCACGACCTTCGTTCTCACCGAAATCCTCCGGGTCGCCCGAGCACGCCACGTCGACCTGATCGGCGCGCCGCGACTCGTCCGACTCAACCCCAATATCCCCTGGAAGACGCGCGGCAACGCAGCGCTCTCCGCGCGCTTCGGTCGTGGGACCGGGTCGCCGCGCCCGATCGGCCGGTTTCCCGAGGGGGCGCTACGGGCCTTCCCCGGCGGTCGCCCGATCCCCGACCGCACCCGAGAGCGCTTCCTCACCGAGGCGTGGGACGCGGTCCTCGCCGCCAGCGACGACGGCCCCCGAAGCGACCCGGCGATGGTCGCCTTCGACGCCCGGCCCCCAGGGGAATTCTACTATCAAGCGGTCCGCTCGGTGGTCCGGATCGCCCAGGCCCGCGAGTGGATCACCCGGCGGTCTGCGGAGGCGTGGACGCGGGGGTCGTCCCGGGGGCTCGTCGGAGCGACGGCGGCCGTCGCGTGGCCCGGGCGCGTCCACACCTGGGAGCTCATCGGGTACCGCCTTTCGACGGACCGTTCGCGCTCTCGCGAGATCGACACTCGGAGCGTCCTGGAAGCGGAAGCCCGGTTCCCGAGCCTGTTCCAGTGCTTTGACCCGACGACGCGCCGGCTTCTCATCGCCCCGCACACACCCTGCCCGGTGCTGCTCGGCCTTCGGTCGACCGACCCGAGGATCCTGCCCGCTGCGCTCGATGCGATCCGCTCCGAGCCGCTCGAACGGTGGGTCCTGTTCCGTACGAACCAGGGCACCGGAGACCACCTCGTCGACCGCGCGATACCCGACCTACTCCCCTATCAGCCGGGCCGGTTCGAGGGTCGAGTGAGCGCTGCCCCCGAGCGCCGACACGGTGGCCATGTGCGCCTTCGCATCGCAGACGCGACCGGAGCCCACCTGGACTGCTGGGCGTTCGAGCCGACGAAGGTCCTCCCGCGGGTCGCCCGCGGACTCGCGATTGGGGACCAGGTCGTCGTGTGGGGAGGCCGGGGACGCGATCCCGCCTTCCGCTTGGAGGGGATCGAGATCCGGCACGCGCCGCCTCGTCCCGACGGACTCACCCCGCCCCGCTGTCCGGTCTGCGCCCGAACGGCCGGTTCCCTCGGGACGGGGCGCGGGTATCGATGCCCCACCTGTCGAACTCGTTTTCCACCCGAGTCGGCCCGACCCCGCTGGGTTCCGGCGGAGTTCGGACCGGGCATCTACCACCCGACGCCGTCTGCGCGCCGCCATCTGCATCCGCTCCCCCGGAGAGTGCCGGTGGGTTCGGGGACGCCTAAATAGACCGCGCGCGTTCTACCGTCGGAGATCGTGCCGATGTTCGGCCCTCGAAGCAAGACGCTGCTCCTGTTCGGGGCGATCATCGCCCTCTTCGTCGTGGTTGGGGGCCTCCTGGGCCAGTACGTGTTCGGCAGCCCCCTCGCCGGATTGATCATCGCCATCTCGCTCTCCCTCGCGATCAACCTCGTGACCTATTTCCTGTGCGACCGGTTGATCCTCTGGTCGAACCACGCTCGGATCGTCCGTGAGGAGGAGCTCCCGAGGTTGGCCCGCATCGTTCAAGGGCTCGCCCCCCGATTCGGGCTCGTGAGCCCTCGGATCGCCCTCGTGAACTCCGAGACGCCGAACGCGTTTGCGACCGGCCGCGACGACCGCCATGCGGTCGTGGCCGTCACGGTGGGGCTGTTGCGACTGCTGGACGACCGGGAGCTCACGGGGGTCGTGGCGCACGAGCTCGCCCACGTCAAGGACCGGGACATCCTCGTGATGACCTTCGCGGCCACGCTCGCGGGCGCGATCTCCTACGCGGCCCAGATGGTCATCTTCTCGAGCCTGCTCGGAGGCCGCGGTCGGGGCCAGTCGGCGAGCTGGCTCGTCGTCCTGCTGGCGGCCGTCGGAGCGCCCATCGCGGCGATGCTCATCCAACTCGCCGTCTCGCGCTCTCGGGAGTCGCGCGCGGACGCGGTCGGCGCGCAAACGACTGGAGACCCCGGTGCGCTCGCTGACGCCCTCCAGAAGTTGGCCCCGGCGAACGCCCGGTACCCCATGACCCAGGGATCGCCGGCTTCGTCGAGCCTGTTCATCGTCAACCCGTACGGGGGAAGCTGGTTCGCGAGCCTGTTCTCGACCCACCCGCCGATCCAGGACCGGATCGCCCGCCTCCGCGCGATGGGCCGTTCCCCGGTCTACACGGTACCGATCCGCTCCCCGATCGCCTCGGGGGCGTTCCCGAACCGCAGCGGGTCGCGTTAGAGGACCGCGCCGACCGAAGGACGATGCCGGTCTGTCCCGCCTGCGAGGCCGATAACCTGCCTGGGTCGGCCGGGTGCCGACGTTGCGGACTCTCCACCGAGCTTTTCGAACCGATCCGAGCGGCCGTCGGCCTGCCGAAGGGAGACCCCCGGTACGAGACCCAGGTACGGGAGTTGATCGAGGCCCTGGGCGACCTCGCCCTGGGTGAACCCGACTCGGTCAGCGGGAGGATGGCGCGAGCAACTCCGGCTCGCTCGGTCCCACCGCCCCCCACGGGGAACGAGCGCGGGGCGGAGGTCGCGACGCTCGCGCTCCACACCCTTCCGAGCCGACCCCGCCTTCCAGAACCAGGGGGGGTTGCGGAACTGCGGCGCCTGATCGACGAGTACCTCGGCCTCGCCCGGGCCGACGATCCGGAAGGATATGCCCTGACGTTCCGGGCTCGGGAGCTGGCCGGGGTCACGGACGAAGACACGCTCGACCGATTCGCGACCGAGCTGTTCGTACGGGTCGCGGCCGACCTCACTGTTTCCTATGGGGCCCAGCTCGCCCGGCGGACGCAGTGGGCGCAGCTCCTCCCGACCCCCACGGTGGACCGGGCGCTGGATCGGGCCCGATCTCTTCTCGCGCAGGGCGAGCTGGCCCAGACCCACCGGGAGATCCTCGGGGCGACCGAGGCGCTCGACCACCTCGACGAGGAGTGGGGCCCGGCGGAAGTTCTCCTCCAAGCGGCCGAGGACCTGGAGGGAGCCATTCGGGAGCTGGGCGGCGACCCGACCGCTGCGCTCGGACCCATCACCGAGGGACGGCGACTCCTGCGCGAGCTCGAGCGCGAGGGATCGGAGGCGTTGCTCTCCCGCGGTACCGTCGGACTCTGGACGATCCTGAACCCGATCCTGGAGAAGGACCTCGCCCACCGTATCGAGGAGGTCCGGGCCCAGCGGTTGGCAGGCGCCCATGTCGACCCGGTGCTCACGGACCTGCGCGAGTTCGCGAGCCAGGTCAAGAAGCGCAACTTCAGCGCCGCGGTCGCGTTCTACCGCCGCGGCGTCGATCGATTGGCTCGCCTCGCCGATCCGGTCGACGCCCCCGCCCCAGCCCTTAATATCGACCCATCGGTCCGGCCCGCGTGACCTTGGGCGTCCTCCGTGGGTTCCGCGACTACCCTCCACCCGACGCCGGAGCGCGCAGCGCGATCTTCGGTCGGATGCGGTCGGCCGCCCGACGGGCCGGCTTCGTGGAGCTCGAGACCCCCTCGGTCGAGAGCCTGGAACTGTTCCAGGTCAAGAGCGGGGAGGAGATCGCGAAGGAGCTCTGGGCCTTCACCGACAAGGGAGGGCGCTCCGTCACGCTCGTCGCGGAGACGACCCCCTCGCTCGCGCGGGCGTACGTCGAGCTCGCCAAGGCCCTTCCGCAACCGGTGAAGTGGTTCACCCTGTCGAAGCTCTGGCGCTACGAGGAGCCCCAGGCGGGTCGAACTCGCGAGTTCACCCAGTTCAACCTCGACATCCTGGGGGCGGCTGGGGTCGAGGCGGAGGTCGACCTCTTGCTCGCGGCGGCAGGGATCCTCGATGAGGCCGGAGCGGAAGGTCTGTACGAATTTCGGTTGAACGACCGGCAGCTCGTGGAGGGAATGGGCCGGTCCCTGGGAGCGACCGACCTCCCCCGATTCTTCAGGGCCCTCGACCGTTCCCACAAGGACACGCCTGCGGAGTTCGCCTCGGCTCTCGCCGAAGCCGGCCTGTCCGAAGACCGGGTCGAACAACTCCTGGGCGACCTCGCCTCGATCGAGAACGGAGTCCCCGTGACCGAGGCCCCCGGGATCCTCGATGGCTGGTTGGCTCGGGGTCTCGCCGACCCGGGACCGGAGGGGGCCCGCCGACTCCGTCGTCTGTTCGACCTCCTTGCCGCGACGCGGCTCCGGGACCGGGTCCACCTCGACCTCCGCATCGTCCGCGGGTTCGCGTACTATACCTCGACGGTCTTCGAAGCGTTCGGTCGGAGCGGAGAGCGCCGGTCTATCTTCGGGGGCGGGCGCTACGACCGCCTGATCGAACTGTTCGGGGGTCCAGCCACCCCCGCGGTCGGGCTCGCGATCGGGGACCAGACGCTTGAGCTCTTGCTGCGGGCGAACGGGCGGTGGCCGGACGGGGAGCCCCCCATCGATACGTACGTGATCGCCGTGACCCCCGAACAGGTGCCCGAGGCGATCGAGGTCGTCGACGCGCTCCGAGCGTCGGGCGTCTCGGCGGATTTCGACCTGATGGATCGGACGCTTGGGCGCCAGCTCCGGGAGGCCGGCCGCCGGAAGGCGCGCCGCGCGATCCTGGTCGGCCCGCAAGAGCTCGAGCGCGGGATGTTGCTCGAGCGCGACCTCACGACGGGGGCCCAGCGTGAGTTCCCGCGTGCGTCGGTCGGTGCACCGGGTGGGCCGGGTGCGAAGGCGGGGGCGACGCCTCTGCCAGGACCGGGGTGATCGACTCGATCGTCGGACCGTCCCACAACAGGATCCCCAGAGGCGAATCGGCCCCGTCGACGAACCCGTACCAGTACACGACCGCGCCCTCCCCGAAGAGCTCCGTGTACGGTCCGAGCTGCCGACGTAGGTTCTTCTTGAGCTCCACGTCGTCCCCGAAGTTCGCCTTCGATTCGATCCACGTAAGCTTCTGACCGTAGAAGACGATCGGTCGGTCGAGCAGGGCATCGGGAGTCTTCTGGAACTTGCCCCGCAGGTCCTTCTCGGTCCGGTACCCGATGTGATGGGCCCCGAGCCAGTTGTACAGCCGCTCTTCGCCGCGCCGGCCGCGCTCGCGCTGGCGCTCCATTCCGTCCGGTGAGTAGATCGGGTCGTGTCTCAGGAGGTCGAGGACCTCGGCGTGGATCCGCGCGTCCGGAGCGGTGTCGGGGTCGAGGAAGGTCTGCCATACCTTCTTTCTGGGGACGCCGAGTTCCCCGAGCAGGATCTGTCCCATCAGGACCGGGGGGAACTTCCACTCGCTCGCGATGTCGAGCAGGGGCCGCCCGCGCCGCCACTGGGCCACGAGCTTGGGGACCTGGCGCTTGACGACATAGAACCGCCGGGTCGCATCGCGCGTCACCCGATGCGTATAGATGACGAACAGCAGCTCCGGGTCGAGGTGCTCGTCCCGTGCTACCTTGTCGACGTCGTGTTCGGTGGCGAGCGTCTCGTAGAGGCGTCGGTAGGTCTCTCGGTCCATCGGGTAGGAGGTGTCCTGGCCGCCCGGTCGGCGTCGTGGACCGGGTTCCGCCTTCCGCGAGACGGGACAGGGTTTAACGTGTGGCCCTCCGAGACGGAACTCCGAAGGGTCTGCCAGCGCATCCCGCCCGGCGGTTCAATCTCGCCAGTCGATCCCGACCGTGCGAAGGGCGAGTTTGGGGATCGGAGGGAGTCGTCGCTTGTGGCGGTTTGAGGCGACCCGCGCGAGCACGCCCGCAACGACGGATCGGCTCTGTCCCGTGAGCCGGGCGATCTCCTCCTCCGAGCGCAACTCCTCGAGGCCGCGCAGGATCCGATCGACCTCCCGATACGGGAGACCGAGTTCGGCCTCGTCGGTCTGGCCCGGCCAGAACCCGGCGGTGGGCACCCGCTCTCGGATCGCTTCGGGGAGAGCGAGGCGTCCGGAGAGCTCCCAGACCTCGGTCTTGTACAGGTCTCCGATGGGAAGGAGGTCGACCCCTCCGTCCCCGAACTTCGTGAAGTAGCCGAGCAGGATCTCCGACTTATTGCCTGTCCCGAGCACCCGCCGGCCGGTTTCTCGGGCGATGCCATAGAGGACCGCCATCCGGATCCGGGCGGTCGCGTTGCCGACGTCCGTCGGGTCCTGGAGGGTCGGGAGCTGAGCCCGAAGCGCCGCGACGATGGGACCGACCGGGACGACCCGACATGCCACCCCAAGAGTCCGAGCATACTCGCTCGCCTCGGAAACGGAGGCCTGGGACGGGCCGGCGTCAGGCAGCGCCACCGCGAGGACCGACCCCGCGCCGAGCGCATCACGGGCGAGGCGCGCGCAGAGGGCCGAATCGACCCCACCGCTCAGACCCACGACCACGCCGGCGCTCGAGGAGACATGGGCCCGCAGGAATCGGGCGATCGTCTCCTCGGCGTGGTCGGGCAGGCGCGGGACGAGGTCGGAGGTCATGATTCGACCCCGAGGGGCTCGAGTTCGGATTCGCGCTCGTAGCGAGCGCGGCACGCGCAGTCGAGAGAGGCCAACCGGTCGAACCGCTGGTCGAGCGACGCCTCCTCGAGCGCGCCGAGGACGGTCGGATCGCAGGTACCGCAATTGTGCGGACCCCGGGGCCTTCCTCCCGCCGTCGGGAAGGTCACGAGCCGCGTCGTGCCGCGAACCGCCGCCGATCGGGCCATCGCATCAACGAGACTCCATAGCCAGGGCGGACGGTAGCGGCGGCGCTGGTACAGCCACTCGACCACCGTTCCGCCTTGGATGTGCACCGGGTTGACGGAGACGGCATCGAAATGTTCCCGGGCGACGGCGACCGAACGGACGACGTCGGCCACGGCTTCCTTCTCGGTCAGGTACGGGGGCTTCAGAAGCAGGTAGGCCTTCGTACGCAGTCCGAGCGACCGGACCCGGTCCGCCGCGTCGAAGTACTCCTGGGGCGGAGCGCCCTTGTTGACGAACCGTCGCAGGATCTCCGGGTCGGCTGATTCGAGCCCCATGGCGACCTCGACCTCGCCTGGGAACACGGCCTTCAACGGCTCGAGGGTCTCGGCCGTAGCGAACTCGGGAAGGGTCTCGAGCAGGAACCGCTTGGCCTGCGGAGCGAAGACCTTCAATAGGTCGGCCCGGGACTCGGGGTCCACCTCGCGGTCGTCGAGAAAGCTACCGGAGGTGTAGACCTTCACGTAGGGCTCACCTCGGTAGGAGGCGCTGGCTTGCTTGATCTGGCTGGCTAGCTCCGAGTGGGTCGCGGAGCGGCCGAGCGTGTCCCGCGAGTACCCGCACATCGAACATCCCTTGACGTCGGCCCAGTAACAGCCCCGGGTCTTGAGGATCAGAACATAGGCGCGAACGTGCTCCGGACCGATCGCCTCGGGCTCGGTCCACTGGTTGACGAGATTCCGAGCGGATCCGGCGGGGGCCGGAGGGGGCCGTCGGTCGAGGGCCACGGTGCGGGCGAGGGAGCCGGCCATGTCAGGCCTCCTGAATCTCGACCGGCACAGGGTCGCCATCCACGAGGTGCAGCAGGTCGCGGAGCTTCTCGGCGGCGATGAACTCCATGACGTCGGTGTGATGGGTCCGGTCCGGAACGATGACGTGACAGGCCCGGCCGGACAGATGGGCCGCGTAGCAGGTCGCCCCTCCGAACGTCCGACCGGAGGCCTCGAACCCATCGATGCGTATCCCCGCCCACTGCCGGACGGTCTGGATCGGGTCCACGACGTCGGTCGGCACGCCGACGTTGAGCGTTCCCGGGAAGGGTGAGTAGCCCAGCCTCTCGGCGAATTGGACGGCGTACCCCGGCTGGCTGAGGTAGTAGCGACCCTCCCCGAGGCCAGACCGGACCGTGCCGGTGAACCGCAGCGTGGACGGCCCCTCGAAGATCCGACGGTACCCCACGTACTCCTTCCGGAGGAGCTCGATCGCCGGTGGGCACAGCGAGAGGCGCTGACTGCGCATCGCCATCCGTCGGACGATCAGGCCCCGGCCCTCGAGCGAGAGGAGGTATCGGTCCGCGGCCTGCTGGCTGAGCCCGATCCGCTCTCCGACCTCCCGCGACGAAAGGGCAACGGGATTCCGCGCCCCCCCGAGGGTCGCGAGCAGCTTGAGAATCGACAGCTCCGGCGCTTTCACCGCCGTCGGCCGCACGGCTCGCTTCATCCCTCACCGCCCGAAAGGCAGGAACTTCGCCAACGCTTCAGGTGACGGGGCGTCGGCAACTCCAACCCGGGTCGTCGCGTCCAAGGAAGCTGCGAAGCGACGGACGAGGGCGGCGGCCGCACGCCCGTCGAGCGGGTCCCACCTCGCGGCTCGCACATCGTCGGGGCGGACCTGACTTCGCGGGTTAACAGGCTTTTCGTCCGCCACACGACCCGGCCAGGGACCCTCGGAGAGGGCGGGTTGGATCGGTGGCCGGGAACCGAAGCCTTCCCGGACCGGGGGGCGAACGATAAGGGCGAACAGGGCTCGGACACCCCCGAATCCTTCCATGACCGGTCCGTCGACCCCCGCGCGCGGCCTCGAGGATGTCGTGATGGCCGATTCCGCGATCAGCCTCGTCGAAGGCGAGCGAGGCTGGCTCGTCTATCGAGGGTTCGACATCGGGGAGCTGATGGAAGGGCCAAGCTTCGAATCGGTCGTCCACCTTCTCGTTCTGGGGACGCCCCCGGGATCCGAATCCTTGGCGGATTTGGTCAGTTCTCTGGGAAGGAACCGCCCCCTCCCGCGGAGTCTGGAACTCGGCGTAGATGCGATGGCGCCGACCGTTCCCCCCATGGACGCACTTCGAACCATGGTCTCTCTCCTGGGGGACGGCACGGTGGCCTTTCCGCCCACGGTCGAGCAGGGCCTCCGGCTGATCGCCCGCTCGCCCACTCTGCTCGCTCGCCACGTTCGCAGGGGGGCCGGCGAGAGCCCGGTCGCGCCGCGCTCCGACCTCGGCCATGTGGCCAATTACTTGTGGATGCTGTCCGGGGAGACCCCGGAGGCGGCCCGGGTGCGTGCCCTCGAACGCTACTTCATCCTGCTCGCCGACCACGGGATGAACGCGTCGACCTTTGCGCTCCGGGTCGTCCTCTCCACGCAATCCGACCTCATGTCGGCCGCGACGGCGGCCCTCGCGGCGTTGAAGGGACCCGCCCACGGGGGGGCACCGGCGAAGGTCGTCGAGATGTTCGACGCGATCGGGGACCCCGCCGCCGCCCCGGCCTGGATCGATTCGGCCCTGACCCGGAGAGAGCGGCTCTACGGGTTCGGTCACCGCGCCTACAAGGTCGAGGACCCCCGCTCGGTCTGGCTCAAGCGGATCGCCCGGGAGGTCGCCCGACCCGAACGGTACCGGTTGGCGGAGGCGGTCGAGCGCGCCGGTCTTGATGCATTGTCCCGCTCGAAGCCGGGACACCGGCTCTTCACCAACGTCGAGTTCTACGCCGCGGTGGTCCTCGAGGCGGTCGGGTTGTCACGGGAGCTCTTTACCCCGACCTTCGCCCTCGCGCGGACCGCCGGGTGGGCGGCCCATGCCCTGGAGCAATCGAAGGACAACCGGCTCATCCGACCAGACGTCCGGTATACGGGAGCGGATCGGGGACGGCGCTGGCCGGGCCCCGCCGCGGCGGCGGGAGCGATGCGGATGGAGCCCGAGACGAAGGGACCCTAGGTGGGCCCCTTCTCCTCGCCGGTCTCCTTGTCCACGACCCTGAAATCCGCGTCGACCGGGCGGGGTCCGGAGGTCGTGGGCCCCGCGGCCGGAGCCTCGGTGTCGACCGACGGCTCTCCCGACGTCGGAGGCGGGCTCTTGGAGGCGGTTTCGTACAGCATCTGGGCGATGCGGTGCAACGCCTTCGTCAGGTCCGCGATCCCGTCGTCGAGGCCCTTCGGTTCCTTCTCCGAGAGGTGGGCACGGAGTTCCTTGACCTTGGCGCGAACCTCGGACGCATCGCTCTCCGGAATCTTCGAGGCGTTCTCTTCAAGGACGCGCTCGGCCTCGTAACACAGCGACTCGGCCCGGTTGCGGATCTCGACGGCGCGGGCGCGCTCCTTGTCCCGGTCGGCGAACTCCTCCGCCTGCTTGACCATCCGCTCAACCTCCTCTTTGGAGAGCTTGTTGGAGGCGGTGATCGTGAGGCCTTGCTTCTTTCCGGAGGCGAGGTCCTTCGCCGAGACGCTCAGGATCCCGTTCGCGTCGATGTCGAAGGAGACCTCGACCTGAGGTACGCCCCGGGGCGCCGGCGGGATCCCAGTGAGCATGAAGTTGCCGAGCGCCACGTTGTCGCCCGCGAGCGGGCGCTCGCCCTGGTAGACCTTGATCTCGACGGAGTTCTGGTTGTCCGCGGCGGTCGTGAAGATCTGGCTCTTACGGGTGGGGATCGTCGTGTTGCGGTCGATGAGACGCGTGAAAACTCCGCCCAGGGTCTCGACCCCCAGAGACAGCGGCGTCACGTCGAGGAGGAGGACGTCCTTTACCTCACCGGCCAGAACGCCTGCCTGGATCGCGGCGCCCATCGCCACGCATTCCATCGGGTCCGTCCCGTGCTCGATCGGTCGGCCGACGGCCTGCTCGACGAATTTCTGAACGATAGGCATCCGGGTCGGACCCCCGACCATCACGATCCGTGCGATCTGGTCCTTCGCGAGCTTGGCATCGGCGATCGCTTGCTCGAGCGGTGCCTTGCAACGGTCGATGATCGGTCGGATGAGGGTCTCGAGCTGGGCCCGAGTCATCGGGAGGGCGAGGTGCTTCGGTCCTTCCTGCGTGGCCGTCAGGAAAGGGAGGTTGATCTGAGTCTCCAGGGTGCTCGAGAGCTCGATCTTGGCCTTCTCCGCCGCGTCCCGGACGCGCTGCATCGCCATCTTGTCCTTCCGGATGTCGATGCCGCTCTCCTTCTGGAACTCCTTTGCGATGTGCTCGGTCAGGGCGCTATCCATGTCGGTCCCGCCGAGCTGCGTGTCCCCGCTCGTCGATAGGACCTCGAAGACCCCTTCGCCGAAGTCCATGATGGTCACGTCGAGGGTGCCGCCCCCGAGGTCGAATACGAGGATCTTCTGGGACTTGCCGGCCTTGTCGAGGCCGAAGGCGAGCGAGGCGGCCGTGGGCTCGTTGATGATGCGGACCACTTCGAGGCCCGCGATCGACCCCGCGTCCTTGGTCGCCTGACGTTGGTTGTCGTTGAAGTACGCGGGCACGGTGATGACCGCCTTCTCGACCTTCTCCCCGAGGAACGCCTCGGCGTCGGTCTTGATCTTCTGCAGCAGGAAGGCCGACAGCTGCTGGGCCGTGTACTCCTTGCCCTGGAGTCGGAACTTCTTGTCCGTCCCCATCGCGCGCTTGAACGCGGTGACGGTGCCGTCGGGGTTCGACACCGCCTGCCGTCGGGCGGGTTCCCCGACGAGACGCTGGCCGTCCTTCGTGAAGGCGACGTAGGACGGGAACGCCTTCCCGCCCCCGACGGTGGTCCCTTCGGCGCTCGGGATGATCGCCGGGCGGCCCCCTTCGAGCACGGCGGCGGCGGAGTTGCTCGTCCCTAGGTCGATGCCGATGATTTTCGCCATGGTTTTCTCGTTGACCGGGTCCGTTCAGCCCGCCGAGCGGGAGGCCGTTCCTGTCAATATCAGGATGTTTGCGCCACTATAAAAGGACATGGTTCCTCATCTCCAGCCTGAATGCGCGGGGAGGTGCCCGGCGTTGAGCGCACGGCGGTCCGTCTTATACCGTTGGGGGGTCGCTACGCCGATGGCCTCCGTGGGACCGTGGACCCGGCAGGCGAATCGATGGTTCCCGAGGATGCGCGCCTGGAGAAGGGCGCTCTACCAAGAGCCTGAGCTAGCCTATCGAGAGGTGCGGACCCGCCGCCTCATTCTGGGTGCGCTCCAGTCGATCGGAATCCGTGGCCATCGGATTCCTGGGTTGAACGGGGTCGTCGCTACGATCGGGGCGGGCCGCCCTGGGCCCGTGGTTGCGCTGCGCGCTGACATGGACGCCCTTCCGATCGAGGAGGCCACCGGGCTCGCGTTCCGGTCGCTCCGTCGAGGGAAGATGCACGCCTGTGGTCACGACGTCCACATGGCCTGCCTGCTCGGCGCCGCTGCGGTGCTGAAGGAGCGCGCCTCCTCCCTGGGGGGACCGGTCCGTCTGGTCTTCCAACCGGCGGAGGAGCAGGGCGATCGGGGCGGCGCGGCTCCGATGCTCGAAGGCGGAGCCTTCGACTCACCCGAGGTCGACTTTGTCGTCGGTGCCCACGTCGAACCGTCGATCCCGATCGGCCAGATCGGATGGAAAGTGGGACCCGTCATGGCGGCCGCGGACCATTTCGTGATCACGGTGATCGGGCAGGGAGGGCACGCGGCGTTCCCGCACCGCGGCCCCGACGCGATCGTCGTCGCAGCCGAGGTGGTCTCGGGCCTGCAGGCAATCGTGAGTCGTGCTCGGGATCCGCTCGAACCGGTCGTGGTGAGCGTCGGGAGCGTCCACGGGGGCACGAGCCACAATGTGCTGCCAGACACCGTCGTGCTCGAGGGGACGGTCCGGACCCTGCAGCCGACGACCCGGGCCGACATGGAGGCCCGGATCCGACGGCGGGTTCGCCACATCACCGCGAGCCTGGGGGCGAGCGCGGAGGTGGAATTCCGCCGGGGCTATCCCGTGACCAGCAATCCCCCAGGGGCGATGAAGGTGGTCGTCGGAGCGCTACAGCGAGAGTTCGGGTCGTCGCGGCTGCTCGCGCTCGAGCGACCGATGATGGGAGCCGAAGATTTCTCCCGGTACCTGGAGCGAGTTCCTGGGGCCTTCCTCTTCCTCGGGGTCGGAACGGGTCGGACTCCGTCGTTGCACAGCGCCCGGTTCGCACCACCTGAGTCTATCCTGCCGGTCGGGGCGGCCCTCCTCTCGAGCGCCGCAGCGGGGCTGCAAGCCGCTTGAAGGCGCGAATCGCGACGGTCCGCAACCGGTTTCCGGCCTTGCGCCCCCGGCCGAGGCGTCGCACCGCGGCCTATCTCGACTCGGCGTGCATGTCCCTCGTGCCGGATCGGGTCCTCTCCGCGATGCAAGAGTACTACACGGAGTATCCTGGCTGTGCGGGTCGCTCCGTGCACCGCTTCTCGGAAGAGGTCAGTGTCCGATACGAAGCCGCGAGAGCTCGATTCGCGGGCTTCTTTCGCGCCCCCGGAGGCCCGAGCTCGGTCGTCTTCCTTCGGAACGCGACGGAGGCGATCAACCTCGTCGCGCACGGGATCGATTGGAAGCGCGGCGACGAAGTCTTGGTCTCCGACCAGGAGCACAATTCCAACCTCGTTCCCTGGCAACATCTTGCGGCGACGCGGGGGACCCGCCTCCGATTCGTTCGTCTGCCGGAGGACCGACCGTTCGACTCGGAGGTCTTTGAGGAGGCCCTCGCTCGGCGACCGCGCCTCGTCAGTCTCTTCCACGCGTCGAACTTGGACGGGCGCCTGCTCCCGGTCGCGGAGATCGTCGAGCGTGCCCACGACCGCGGGGCACTCGTCTTGCTCGATGGATGCCAGGCCGCCCCCCACGCCCGCGTCGACCTGAGAAAAGTCGCGGCGGACTTCTACGCCATCTCCTCGCACAAGATGCTCGGACCCACAGGGACCGGTGCTCTCATCGGCGCGCCGGAGCGGCTCGACGAGCTCGCGCCGACTCTCCTCGGTGGAGAGACCGTGGAATGGACGACGCTCTCGGGCCACGCCCTGCGGGCCCCCCCGCACCGCTTCGAGGCGGGGCTGCAAAACTACGCTGGGGTCCTCGGCGCCGCGGAGGGTCTTCGCTTCCTCTCGGAAGTGGGCCTGGACGAGGTCCTGGCTCACGATCGAGCGCTCAATGCCCGGGTCACGAGCGAGCTCTCTTCGGAATCGAGGGTCCAGCGGGTGGGTCCGGAACCGGTCGGTGAGCGCCCCAGCATCTTCGCGTTCGCGCTCGACGGGGTGGACGCAAACGACGCCGCCCTGTTCCTCGACGAGGCGTACGGGGTGATGGTGCGGTCGGGACGGCACTGTGTTCACTCCTGGTATGAGGAACGCCGCATGGCCGCGACGGTCCGGGCCTCCTTCTACCTGTACAATACCGAGGCCGACGTCGACCGCTTCATTCAGGGAGTCCGGGAGCTCCTCCAGCGCATCCCGACAACCTCCGGGCGTCGCGGGGCGCCGCGGGGGGGAGCGCTCAGCGGTACATCGGCGCCACGGCTGGCGAGCCGGAGTCGGCCGCGCCCTTCTCGGCCGCGCGCCGCTGGATGAGCAGGAGCTGCTGCTCGATCCGCTCGGCCTCGTGATACAGCGGGACGGGGTCGAGAGGGGTCCGCAACAGGATGCTGTTGATCGACTCGATGACTCGCGCAGCCGCCCGCGCATCCGGATAGTCCGCTTGCGCCTCGGCGAGGAACGTCAACACATCGAAGCCGCGGCGTCGTCCTTCGTTGAGAAGCACGCCCGCGATGCCCGTGATGACCCCTTCCGTGAAGAGCCGCATGTTCGGCTCGATGTAGAGTTCGCGCGCACGGCGGGTGCTCGCGACCCCGTAGATCTTCACGTCCGACAGCTTGGGAGCATCCCCTCGAGGGGTCGACCTTGGCTTCGGTTGGGTGGACGGTTCGACCACGAGCCCTTCGGGAGAGACGATGAGCCCGCAACGTTGCTCCTGAACCCAGTCCAAGATGGCGGTCGCGAGCGGGTGAATGATGTTCGGGGGTGGGTGGAACTCGGACACGAACGCGACGATCTTGTCGGCGACCCGCCCGGATCGATCGGACTTGGGTCGCCCGGCATAGATCCGGACCGGGTGTTGCGGATTCCCGTCTCGGATAAGCGACACGGTAGGAAACGAAGGCGACTCCACAATGCCGATCTGTTCCATCTCGAGGGTGTCGATGAGATAGTTCGCGACGATCGAACTCACCAAGCCCACCGACGGGAATCCGTCGATGACGATCGCCCCTTCCACGTCGACGCGCTTGACCTCGTAGATGCGCACCGCATCCGCTGGCATCGTCATGGGGCACTCCTCCGGACGGTATCCTTGAGGGGCGACGGCTCCGGGGAGGACACCGCCGCCAAGGTCACAGGGACCGTTCGACGATCTGGCCGAGTTCGCGGCTGACCAGGTCGACCACGTCCTTCGTCAGGGCCTCCCGTATCTTGGGCGAGAGGGCGGCGAGCCCTAGGCGCGCTGTACAGGTCCCGACCCGCAAGAGCGCGGCGTATTCCATCGCTCGGGCTTCCAGGAGCGCGCGGACCGCCTCTCGAAGGTCCTTCGCGAGCTTCGGGTCGTCCGAAAGCACTTTTTCGAGATGATTTCGGATCTCGGCCTTGACGATGTCGCGGGTCGCTTCCTGAACGATCTCTTCGGGGCGAAGGAGGTCCCGCGTTCCCTTGAGCAGAACATCGATCGGCTCCCCTGCCGATCGGTCATCGGCCATCGGGGCGCCGAGCGGGTGCCGGCGGATAAGGATTTGGAGAGACAGGAACCCGAGCCGTCGCACGGGCCAACGCTCGGGGCCGCCGCGCGGGGCCCTCGGTCCGGAAGGTAGACGCTTTGACCTCGGCGGGGGTGGTAGGGAACGGGGTCGACTCGTGCCCAGGATGGGTGGAACTTTCCGTCGCCCGAGACGACGGTGGGCCGCCAACGTGGCCGCCGGCCTCGTCGCGGTCGTGGCCCTGCTCTCGGGCTTCGCAGAGTTCGGCCCTGTCACGGGAGCGAATCACCATTTGGCTCTGGCCGGATCGGGACTTTTCGCGACCCACGCCGTTCGGTCGCCGAGCGCCCCACAGCCGGGTTCCTCGACGCGGGTCCTCACGAGCCCGTCTCCGTTCGGCCGGGCCGGCTTTTCCGGCCACTACTACGCGGGAACCGAATATACGGGCAGCAAGACGACCGCCACGGACCTGGGAGTGAATCTTCTGGTGCCGCAGGATGTCCCGCAGATCCAGGACTTCTACTACGTACTGATGTCCGTGTGGGACAATGCCTCCTCGTACGACCAGATCGGCTTTGCGAACTCGAACGGGGTCTGGGGGGTCGCTTTCTCGACCACCACGGCCTGCGCAGGAATGTACTCCTACTCGTCCAATGCCTTTCCCCTGAACCCCGGCACGAATTACCGATTCGACATGCAACTCGTTTCCGGCTACGTGCAGTTCTCCGTCTCGTTGCCGACCGGGGGTGTGGTCTGGAGCACTTCGGTCTACACCGGAGCCCCGTTCTTCGAGATCGAAGGGATCTACACCTGCAACCACGGAGCGAATACGTCGGTCGACTACACGAACTACGAGGAGGTGTACACGACCTCGGCTCCGGTTCCACCGTACGCGTTCTACTTTACGAACAACACGGAGAACTCGGTCGGCGAGTCCCAGTGGATCGCTTGGGAATCGTCGACCGCGCCGACCGCCATTACCGTGGGGACCGGAGGGACCGAGACGATCATCGAGAACGTCCCGTTCGGCCTGTCCGCCCCCCCGGCCCTGTCCACGGAGCTCGGTCCGATCGGGCGCAACTACTCGGAGAATGTCTCGGTCCAGAAGTTCAGTGCGGACAGCCGCCTGACCGCTACCGTTTCCGGGACGATCCCGAACGCGACCGTATCGATCAACCCCGGCGGTGGGACCGCTCCGTTCGGGATCACCCTCACCGTGCTCATCAACCCGAACACGAGACCCGGTCTCGGGTACACACTCGAGGTGAAGCTCACGGATACCCAGGGGCTGTACTCACGGATCGCACTGACGGTTCCGGTAGCCGTCGCACTGCAGGCGGCCGTTCCGGTGGCCGTGCCCCCGTCGACCGATGTGAACCGGCCCCTTTCGGTGACCGAGACCCCCATCGGGGGAAGCGGAACGTACGCCTACCTCTGGACCGGCTTGCCGAGCGGCTGCGCGAACACTACCGTCAAGGTCACGTGCGTCCCGACCACTTCGGCTACCTTCACCGTCGCGGTCGAGGTATCGGACTCTCTCGGCTTCTTTTCGAACTCCTCCACCCTCAGCGTGACGGTACATCCGGCCCTTGGGCTGACGGTCTCGGGGAACGTCGGCTCCCTCGACATCGGTCAATCCATACTGTACCAGGCCGTTCCGAGCGGAGGCAGCGGGGGTCTCGTTTATTCCTGGACCTCGGGAACGATCGCGACGTGCACCGCGGTTTCAGCGGCCCTGACGTGCACGTCCCGCTCCATCGGCACCCTCTCCGTGACGGCGACGATCACTGACCTCGGGGGATCGCGGGTCTCCGCCCCCATCGCCACGCGGATCTACTCCGACCCAACCACGACCCTGAAGGCGGACCGGCAATCCACCGAGACCGATCGCTCCGTCACCCTGACGCTGAGCCCGTCGGGTGGCTTTGTGAACTCCTCCGTTCCGGCGGGACACTCTGCGTACGCGGCGGCATGGACCGGCCTGCCAGCGAATTGCAGCTCCGTTAGCCCTCTCACGATGTCGTGCTCCTGGCCCGGTCCCGGTGCCTACGGGGTCGGCGTCCGCGTGTACGACGCGAACGGTCAACCCTCGGGTCCCGCGAACCTGACGATCTCCGTGTTTCCATCGGTCAGCGTCTCCATCTCCGAGGCGCCCTCCGACCCCTTGACCGGCCAGGGGGTAGAGCTCACCGCGGTCGTCGCGGGCGGAGTAGGCCCGTTCCACTACACCTGGTCCGGGCTCCCCGATGGCTGTTCGACGGCGAACGGAGCCAATCTGAGCTGCCAGTTCCAGACGAGCGGGAGTTTCGGAATCTCGGTCCGCGTGTCGGACTCCCTGGGGGAGAACGCGACCTCGACCGCCCCCCTTACGGTCCGCGCGGCGTTCCTCGGTCTCCCCGCCTCGGAGGGCTACGCTGCTGTGGGGGGGATCGTCGCGATCCTGGCCGCCGTCGTCGGCCTCGCTGCCGTCCGTTACCGGCGACGCCGCCAACCGCCCGTCGACGTACCGCCCTCCGAGTGAGGCGCCCCGCCCCCCCGTCGGAAAAGCGTTATCCCCCCGAGCGCGTCGCCGCCGCCGTGGGCCGGTAGATCAGCCCGGAAGATCGCTACCTTGGCAAGGTAGAGGCCGCGAGTTCAAAGGGACCGAGGGGTCGCGCCCCGGTCCGGAACGTCTCGCCCGGTCCACTCCCCCCTTCGCCAGCTCGCCTCAGGACGCAGAGTTCGTCCCGTGTCGAACCCCACGAACGACATCCAGGGCTACGGTTTTATACCGCGCCCTTCGTCGTGGTCGCGTGGACGTCAGCTTGCGCGAGAAGATCGCAGGCGAGGTCGTCCTCTCCCCGCATCCGGGACGAACCCTCAGGAAGTGGCGGGAGGATTTCGGCGTGTCGCAGCGGGACCTGGCCGACACGCTCGACACGGTCCCCTCCGTCGTGAGCGACTACGAGTCGGAACGGCGCGCTAGCCCCGGGGCCGCGTTCATTCGTCGATACGTCGACGGACTCTTCGCGATCGATGAACGCAGCGGCGGACGCATCGGCCAGCGGGTCGGGCCGTCGGGCCACGCCGACGGGATCCTCGGGATCCGGGAGTTCGCGGTGGCGATCCCCCTCAAAGCGCTCGCGGAGCGCCTGGGTGCCAAATCGGTGAGCCGGGTTGATCTGCATCGGGACATCCACGGGTTCACCCTGCTCGATGCTCCGCGGGCGATCCTATCGATCGATGCCGCGCGATTCGTCGAAGTCTATGGATGGACGACCCAGCGGGCGCTGATCTTCTCCAACGTCAAGTACGGCCGCTCCCCGATGGTCGCGATCCGGGCTCATCCGCTCAAGCCCGCCGCGGTCGTCTTCTCGAACCCGGGACGCGTGGACTCGCTCGCGGTGCGCCTGTCCGAGGTCGAGAACATCCCCCTGTTGACGACCTCCCTGGGCGCGGCGGCGGTCATCAAGGCGTTGGAAGAGCTCTAGGTGGGAACGATCGGGAGAGTGCACAGAATGGAGGCAGGGATCGTGAGCTACGGAGCCTACGTACCACGCTATCGGATCACCCCCGAGGAGATCGGAAAGGTCTGGGGCACGGACGGCGTGGCGATGGGCCAGGGACTCGGCGTCCAACGAAAGAGCGTACCCGCGCCCGACGAGGACACGATCACGATCAGCACGGAGGCCCTCCGGACCGCACTCGCTCGGGGTGGGATCGACCCGCAGCAGATCGGGGCGCTTTACGTGGGAAGCGAATCCCATCCTTACGCAGTCAAGCCGACGGCGACGGTCGTCGCGCAGGCCGTCGGGGCGACGCCCAACCTGACCGCCGCCGATTTTGAATTCGCCTGCAAGGCGGGGACGGCCGCCATCCAGACCTGCCTCGGCCTCGTCGGGGCCGGCATGGTCCGATACGGCGTCGCCATCGGCTCGGACACGAGCCAGGGAGCGCCCGGCGATGCCCTGGAGTACTCGGCGAGCGCCGGCGGGGCCGCCTTCGTCATCGGGCGGGAAAAGGTGATCGCCCGGGTCTTGCATACCCTGTCGTACACGACGGACACTCCCGATTTCTGGCGACGCGAAGGACAGCGCTACCCGAGCCACTCCGGCCGTTTCACTGGAGAGCCCGCCTACTTCCGCCACGTCACCGAGTGTGCCCGGCGAATCATGGACCGTGCCCAGACGACGCCGAAGGACTACGCTCACGTGGTCTTCCACCAACCGAACGGCAAGTTCCCGCAACGGGTCGGAAAGCAGCTCGGCTTCAGCGAGGTTCAGATGCGGCTGGGCCTCGTCACCCCGTTCATCGGCAACACCTACTCCGGGGCGGCCCTGATCGGTCTCGCGAACGTCCTCGATTCGGCCAAACCCGGCGAGCGGATCCTCCTCGTCGGGTACGGGAGCGGAGCCGGTTCGGACGCGTTCGACCTGGAGGCGACGGAGGAGGTCGCCCGGCTGGACCGGTCGATCGGTCCCCCTGTCCAGTGGTTCCTCGACCAGGGGGTCGAGATCCCCTACGCGGTTTACGCGAAGTTCCGCGGCAAGATCCACATGGGGGGCAGCTGATGCGCGATGTCGCGATCCTCGGGATCGGGCAGACCCGGTTCGGCGAGCTGTGGGACCGTTCGTTCCGGGAGATCGGCATCGAGGCGGGCTTCGAGGCCTTGGTCGACGCGAAGCTCTCCTCCACGGACCTGGGGGCGCTCTACCTTGGCAACATGGCGAGCGGGAGCCTGATCGACCAGGAGATGATCGCCCCGCTCATCCTCGACTACGCGGGCCTCGCGGGCCACCACCTGTCGGCGGTCCGCGTGGAGGGCGGGGGCGCGTCGGGCGCCCTCGCGCTGCACGAAGGCTGGCTCGCGGTCGCGAGCGGCGCCCACGACTTCGTCGTGGTCGGAGGGGCGGAGAAGCTCACCGACGTCCCCGACACCGAGGCGAATCGGATCATGAGCGGGACCGCCGACCACGAATGGGAGGCCGTCTTCGGCGCGACGTTGCCCGGCCTGTGGGCCATGATTGCACGGCGCCACCAGCACGACTACGGGACCCAACGGGAACAGCTCGCGGCGGTGGCCGTCCACGCCCACGAGATGGGCGCGAAGAACCCGAACGCCCACTTCCGCAACCGCCTTTCGATCGACCAAGTCCTTCAAGCGAACCCCGTGGCCGACCCCCTCGGGGTGTTCGACTGCGCGCCGCTCTCCGACGGAGCGGCGGCGGTCGTCCTCGGGCCGATGGAGCGCGCCCGCAAGTTCACCGACACGCCGATCCGACTCGCCGCGAGCCAAGTAGCCTGCGACACCATGGCCCTGCACCACCGGCGCGACCTCACGACGCTCGATTCGACCGTCGTCGCCGGCAAGCGGGCGTTCGCCCAGGCGCGGCGCTCCCCGCAGGACGTCCGCGTCGCCGAGATCCACGATGGCTACACCATCAGCGCCCTCGTCTCGCTCGAGGACCTCGGCTTCGTCGAGAAAGGACGCAGCGGCCCGGCCTTTGCCTCCGGCGAGTTCTCCGGATCCGGGAAGGTGACCGTCAACACCTCGGGGGGCCTCAAGGCTCAGGGACGTCCCTTCGGCGCGGTTGGCGTGGCCCAAGCCGTGGAGATCGTCCGGCAGCTGCGGGGTCAGGCCGGCGACCGACAGGTCTCGGGGGCCGAGTTCGGCCTGTCGCAAGACGTCGGGGGAACCGGGGCCACGAGCGTGGTTCACCTGTTCGAGCGGGTCAACTGATCGGAGGGGGCATGTCGATCGCACGGTTCTGGAGGGAGACCCCGCACCGGTACAACCTCGACGGGGTCCGGTGCGCCATTTGCCAGACCGTCTACTTCCCGCCCCGGTCGGTCTGCCCCACCTGCTCCAAGCACCGCCAATCGATCGGTCGCCTGGAACCCTTCCAGCTTTCCGGAGAGGGGGAGGTGGTCACGTACACGGTCGTTCACGACGCGGCCGCCGGCTTTGAGATGCAGGTACCGTACGTCCTCGCCATCGTCCGAGCCACGGAGGGGCCGCAGCTGACGGGACAGGTCGTCGACGTACTTCCGAGCGAGATCCGTATCGGCCTCAAGGTCCGAGCGACGTTCCGAAAACTTCGGGAGGAAGGAAAGGCCGGCGTGATCCATTACGGGTACAAGTTCGCGCCGATCGAGGATCGATCCGTCCCCCCCGAACCCAAGCCTCCGGAGGAGCCGACCCCGGTTCCGACCCGAACGGGCCCCGGCAGCGCGAAAGCGTGAACGACGGCGAGCCCACGCCCCGCTCCCCGCCCGCCGCCGAGCCGGCCTCCGCCGGGGACGACGACTACGCCGCGGCGTATTCCGAAGGGTACGGCGAAGGGCTCCGGGAAGCTCTCAAGGAGCTCCTCCAGCACGCCTCGCGAGGGCACACCGCTCAGGAGCTGCGCTTCCTCGTGGAGAGCCGGCTCGCCCGCGTCCGGGAAGACGTCGAGGTCAAGCGCCGCAGCCTGCTCAGTCCGCCTCGCCGACCGGCGTGGTCCGCGCTTCTGCGGACCCCCAGACCGGTCGAGCCCTGGGCCCCGGAGCGCCCTTCGCTATTGCTGACCGGGGTCGTTGCGGGTCAGACGGTGCTCGTCCGGGAAGAGCGCCCGGCTCGGGCCATCGAGCTCCTGGTCCGATCTCTCGGGGCCTTTCCGAGGGTGCTCGTCGTGTCGGTCCAACCGCCGACCCTCCCGGCTCCGTTCGCCGCGACAGCCGAGGTGCTTCGGGTCGGGCCGGCCAGCGGCGATGCCGGGCGGGAGGGTCTCTCACCGAGCGAGATCGCCGGCCGGATCCGTGATGCGACGGACCGGGACGGGGGAGCGCTCGTCTATCTCGACGCGTTCGAGTTCCTCGCCACGGAGTACACACTCGAGACCTCGCTGAAGTTCGTGCACTGGGCGACGAGCCAAGCGGCCGACCATCTCTCGGCGCTCATCGCCTCGGTCGACCCGAACGCCCTCGACCCGAAGGACGCGAGCCGCCTCCAACGCGCGTTTAATAAGGTCCAGTAGGGGTTCGAGCGCGTCGGAGACCCGAGTGGAGATCTCGTTCTTCACCGAGAGCTACCTGCCGACCCGCGATGGGGTAGCGAACGAGACCGCGGCGCTCGCCCTCGCGCTCACGCGGCTCGGGCATGGGGTCCGGGTCTACGCTCCGGACCCCGGCGTTCCCGTGGCGCCGACGACCGGGGAGGCCGCCAAGATCCCCGTCGTCCGGCTCGCCTCCGTACCCGTCCCCCTGTACCCCGAGTACCGCTGGACCGTCTTCCCGTTCCCCCGGCTGATGGCGGAATCGGCCGGCCGCGACGCCGACGTCGTCCACCTCCACACACCGGGGATCCTCGGGAGTGCCGGATTCCTCGCGGGACGCCGGTTCCGAAAGCCGATCGTCGGGACCTTCCACACGAACGTCTGGGCGATGCGCGATAGCTTTCCGCCCACGCTATCGGTGAAGCTCTTCTTCCGCGCCGCCTGGTGGTACACCCTCGGGACGTACTGGCGCTGCGATGCGGCCACGGCACCGACCGCCGAGGCCCGTCAGGCCCTCGAGACCCACGCGAAGAAGCCTTGGCGCCGCCGGATCGAGGTCGTCCCGAACGGCATCGAGGTGGAGCGCTTCCATCCGGGGATCGCCGTGCCGGACTGGCGGGAACGCTGTGGGCTCCCCGAGTTGCCCCTGGTGACCTACCTCGGCCGCCTCACCCAGGACAAGGGGGTCCTGCGATTCCTCGACGCGGTCTCGGACGCCTCCGCCAACCAGGAGTTCGTCGCGATCGTGGGCGGGCGCGGCCCCGAAGAGGAGGCGGTCCGGGCTCGGATCCGCCGCGACCCGGTCCTCGCCCGCCGGGTTCGGTTCGTCGGCCCGGTCGCCGAGGAGGAGAAGGCGGCGCTCCTGGCCCAGACCGACCTGTTCGTGCTCCCCTCGACTTCCGACACGTCGAGCATCGCTCTCCTCGAGGCGATGGCGAGCGGGGCCGCGTGCGTCGCCTCGAACCTGGGCGGTCCGAAAGAGATCCTGCGGGATCGGGAGACTGGGCGACTGGTCTCGGTGCTCGAGCCCGGGCGGCTCGCCCAGGCGATCGCCCTCCTCCTCGACGAGCCGGGGGAGCGCAGGCGCCTCGCTCGCGAGGCGCGCGAGTTCGTCCAACGCCACGCCTCCATCGAGGCGACCGCCCGTCGGTTTATCTCCCTCTACGAACTCCTGCTGGACGAACGACGGAGCTAGACGATGACCCCACCGAGCGACCTGAACGTTGTCCTGAAGGGCGCTCGGAACCGGCCGCTCGATGCGGCCTTTGCGAGCGACCTCGCCCGTCGCCAGGCGGCGTACCCGAAGGGCACGGGCCCCGCGATCGGTCGCTTCGCGCTTACCGTCGACGGGCGGGAGTTCGAAGACCTCTACGCCGCGGTCCTCGATCCGACCGCCCGATTCGAGCGGGTCGAGCTCCTCCTGAACGAAGCGGTTCCCCCGGGCCCGGCCTGGGAGTTCTTGAAACCGTTCCAACGACTCGTCCTCGAATCCGACGGCTCGGCCGACCTCTATCCTCGCTGGGGGCTGGTGGAGCATTCGATCGCTCGGGTCCTGACCCGCGAGGGATTCGGCACGCCCCCATCGGGTCCCGAGTTCGGCTGGGGCCGGCTCCCGAGCCTGCCGCAGTTCGCCCGAGCGCTGCGCTCGGGCGGATACGTGGCCTTCGGGGTCGCGCTCGAACTGTATGGCTCTCATGCTCGCACCCGCTACGAGCTCGACCTCCTGGGGAGCCGCATCCTGGCCGACCCGCGCAGCGGCCGTCGCGCCCCCTCGTCGCGCCTGCGCCACCCTTCGCGCGCCGCGTGGACGTTCGATCGGCTCGTGAGCGCGGCGAACCTCGCCCCGACGAGCGCTCGGGTCCTCGAAACGATATGGGAGACCGGCGCCGCCTCCGAGGCGGACCTCGTCCGAATCTTCGGGGAGGCCGACGGGGGAGCGGGAACGATCGGGATCTTGGCACGGCATCGGCTGATCGAGGCGGATCCGGACGCCGGTGGATGGCGGGTCCGACCCGACCCGGTCGGACCGGTGGCTCGGGCACCCTCCTCGTCCCAGGCCGTTAGGGAACCGCAGAGCGCCCTGCGCCACAACATGGGCGAACTGCTCGCGGGCGCCGAGGCGCGTCAGACCTGCCCGATGTGTGGGGAGGAGTTGCCCGCTGACCATCAGGGCCTGCTGTGCGAGCGCTGCACGCGAGAGGTCGCCGGGGCCTCCTAGGCCTCCCGAGCGCGGCATCGCCGACCCGGTGCCGTACCTCGCCGGGGGCCGAGACGGAAAGCCCCCGGCGACTCCGGGGATCGCTGTTCGCCGATCGCAGGCGGGCTAGCGCCCGGCAACTCGTCAAGGGGCAGGGATTGCCTCGGCATCCGCACGGGAGTCGACCGGCAGGGTCGGTTCCTCGAGCCGCCGCTTGAACGGATCGAAGACGAGGACGGAGGCCGCTCCCACCGCGACGGCGGCGGTCAGGTCCAGGAGTGAGGGGGAGGCGAATCCGAAGAGCGCCATGACCGGGGGCGCGTAGTCTGCGGCGGCGGCGAAGAGCATTCCGCCGGCGAGGACGGTGAGAAAGACCGGATTGATGCGCCGCAGACCAGTGAGCACTCCGGCGGCGAAGCTCCGTTGAATGGCGACGAGCGCCAGGTTCGAGGTAAAGAGGGTCGTGAACGCGAGGGCGCGGCTCTCGTCGATCGGGTGGCCGAGGATTACGGCACCGAGGTAGATGCCGACGCTGCTCCCGAGAGCGAGACCCCCCTCGACGCAGCTCCAAGCAATGGCCCGCCCGGCGAAGATCGGCGCGTCGGGCAGCCGCGGCCCCCGCCGCATGGCATCGGGTTCCGGTGGTTCCGCTTCAAAGGAAAGCGATGAGGCCGGATCGATGATCATTTCGAGGAAGACTATCTCGACGGGATAGATCACGGGAGGAAGTCCGAGGAGGACCGGCACAAGGGCGAGCCCGGCGATCGCGACGTGGACAGCGATGAGATACGCCATCGCTTTCCGCATGTTGGCGTAGATCCGGCGACCCATTGCGATGGCCTCCACGATCGTCGGAAACGCGTCGTCCAGGAGGACGAGGTCCGCGGCCTCTCGGGCCACGTCGGTCCCTCGCAAGCCCATCGCGATTCCGACATCGGAACCCCGCAACGCCGGGGCGTCATTGATCCCGTCGCCCGTCATCGCGACGACCTCCCCTTGCCCCCGGAGAAGGCGCACGATGCGTTGCTTGACCTCGGGCCGTACTCGGGCGAACACCCGTATCTCCCGAAGCCGTTCCGAGAGCTCCTCGTCCCCCATCCGATCGGTCTCGGCCCCGGTGAGGACCCGACCCGTCCCGTCGATCCCGCTCCGGCGGGCGATCGCCGTCGCCGTCGCGGGATAATCACCGGTCAGCAGGATCACCCGAATCCCGGCCGACCGGCACGCGGCCAACGCCTCGGGAACCCCGGGGCGGAGGGGATCCTCGAGGGCGACGAGACCCAGAAGGGTGAATGGAAGCCCGTCGTACCGATCCGGGGGGGGATCCCGCTCTACGGGAGCCGTGGCCACGGCGAGAACTCGCTGACCTTCCCTCGCCAGGGCTTCGACGGTCTCTCGCCACAGGGCTGCCTCCTGCGGCGCGACCCGGGCCAGCGTCAGGATCGCCTCCGGCGCCCCCTTTACGAAGATGACGCAACCCGTGGCCGCCAGGGCCGTGCCACGCCAAGCCGCGCCGGAGGATAGCCGGGCGACATCGAACGGGTACTCCCGTATGCGCTCCGCGGCTCCTCGCGGATCCTTCGGTTCGGAGGAAGTCTGGCCGGCCCCGGCCATGGCTGCCTCCATCGGATCGACGCCGACGGGATCGCTCGCACGGAACACGGCCTCCCGCAGTCGAAGCTGCCGAGGGTCCGCGGGATCGGGGGTCGAAGAGTCCGGTGTCGCCCGAAGGACGGATACCCGCATCCGATTCGTCGTCAAGGTTCCCGTCTTGTCGGTGCAGAGCACCGTGACGGCACCGAGCGTTGCAAGGGCGCTGAACCGTCGGGCGAGGGCGCGGCGCTCGGCCATTCGATGCGCCCCAAGGACTGTATAGACGGTGAGGACGACAGGGATCTCCTCCGGGACCAAAGCAATCGCCAGCGCGAGGCCTGCTAGGCCGGCAGCCACCCAATCCCCCGTGTGGAAGCCTAGGGTGAGGACGACGACGATGCTGAGCACGGCCGCAAGCACAGTGATCGTTGCCACGAGGCGTCGCGTCTGTCGAACCAGGAGCGGTGTCTCAGGTTCCACCGCAGCGAGGGCCCGGGCGATCCGGCTCACCTCGGTCCGACCGCCCGTCGCCCGGAGCTCGGCGAGACCCCCTCCCGCGATCACCAGCGTCTGGGCGTACACGAAGGGAAGTCCGTCGCCTCCCGGGAGAACCCACGCCGAACCGGGCCCTCCGAGGGTCTTGTGCACGGGGACCGACTCCCCCGTAAGAATTGACTCGTCGAGGAGGATCCCATCGTCGCGAACCAGGTGGCCGTCACCGGGGACCCGGTCCCCTGCGGCAAGGACGACAAGGTCGCCCCGGACTAGCTCCCGGGCCGGGACCTTCCGCCGGCCGCCGTCCCGCACGACGACCACCTCGGGATCGGCGAGGCGTAGCAATGCTTCGACGGCCCGCTCGGCCCGGTCCTGCTGGTAGAGGTCGAGGAAGAGAATGACGACAACCGAGGCACCCAGGAGTCCGGCGTCGCGGGGTTCGCCGAATGCTCCGTAGAGGAACGCGGCGATCACGAGGAGCGCGATCAGGGGTTCCGAAAGGACGCCCCAGAGAATGCGAAGTCGGGTTCGCCGCGCCGCTCGCGGGGGCTCGTTGAACCCGTCCTCCGAGAGCCGTCGGGCCGCGTCCGCTTGGCTGAGTCCCCCAAATACGGGAGAAAACGACGCGACGATGCGAACCCCCCCGGAGTGCGCTGAAGGACTCGACTACAGTAAAGAAGCCTCTTCCACGTACAGGCATATAGCTGACCGCGAGCGGGACGGTTGCCTGCGCGGGCCGACTGCCCAGCCCCGAGGATCACGCGTTCGAGCCGACGCCAATCGTTCGGCCGGTCGCGAATTGCCGGGACCCTCGCGAGAAGCTGAGCACGCCCCGGAACCCTCCCGTCCGGGGTCCCCGACGAATCTCGAAGGCTGGTCCAGGCTGTCACAGGTTTCTGTTCCCGCTTGGGGCCGTAGGGGGGTCACCAGGCCGAAAGAGCGGTGGGCGTCAGGAATCCGTGAGGGCAACAAGGGATCGATCCAAATCGACGTCGCGCTTTCCTCCGCGACACCCGCCGTTCCATGTGGGTTCCCGCGCATTAACGGAATCGCGATGGCCAAGAGACTCTCGGAACGAATCGCAGTACGGGATTGACACAGGATGGACGCACAGGAGTTCCAGTCCCACTCCTGCTCCACGGCGGCTCCGCTCAAAACCCGTTGGACGTCCTCGCTAATCCGACCTCAGGGCGACGGTGTTGCTCGGTGCCCGGGGCTGGCAGAACCTCTGCTTTGTGATACGACTCGATCATCGATTATCCCGGCAACCGTCGCGAACCGGAACCGATTGCTAAACCGTAGGAATCGGTCTGTACGGAACTTGTGCAGCTCTGGGGGTGCGCGACCCTCGGCGTCGACGACCGAAACAGGTGTACCAACCCGTAGAGGAAACACCCCGTACTCGTTGGTGGTCGGCGACAGTCAAGGTTCGCTCTTGGCGAGGGCGCGCCACGCGCCCTCGACGTTCCCCGAACTCTGATGGGATTGATCGGGGCCGCGAACCTCCTCTTCATCGCTCTCCCCGCCGCGGACTGCTGGGGGAGTTTCGCAGACGGGGCGTCTTCGTACGGCGACTCGTGATTGGGAGGTCCTGGATTGGCAAACTACGTGGCGGGTCATCCACTGTTCTTCGCTTGGGTGATCGCCGCAGCCAATGCCTACCTAACGGTAGCGTTCTTGCTTGGGTTCACCACGCGGCCTGCCTGCGCTGTGGGGTTCCTTGCCTCTGCAGTCTCCCTGCTGACAGAATGGAACGCGACCTTTCCCTTCCTTTCGGGACCGATGTTGGCGCACACCCATTGTATCTCGCGATCTACGTCGCATCGTTCGTCGGGGGTGCAGGTCGGTACTGGTCGCTCGACGGATGGATTTGGAGGACCGGGCAAGCGAAGTGGGCCCGCCTTTCCAATTGGATCGCAACCCCATTCCCGTGAAACGGGACTTAGGGCTGGACCCTGAGCGAAGCGGGATACTCGGGGTTCCGAAACCCACCCCTTGATTTCCTTAGAGATCACAATGAAGACGCCCTCGCACTTCCAGACGCCTCCCACCTACCCGGGATGGTCAGACCGAGGGAGAGAAAGTTGGTCCCCGGCTTGAGAGGACGGACGCTTCCGAATCTGCTGATCGCTTCAATGGTGGCACGAAAGGCCTCGGGAGAAAGCGCTGAAAGGCGACCCCGGTCACTAATTAGGAAGGTCGTCGAAAGGACCATCCTAGAAGGCGGAGCGCCTCCAGCGATATCATCAAAGCGAAACCGAGGTCTCGGGTCAGCTCAGTCTCCACCCGGCCTTGATGCGGGAGAGGAGAATCGTAGGTCGTGAAGTACTCCCGCCCTCAGACCGGCACGGGCCAGAACTCTTCTACTTGGTGCCACTCAGAGGATAATGAGCTTCCAATGCCCTTGGGGTTGTTCGCAAGAGGTCACTCATGGCGACGCTTGGGAATGTCCCAAGTTTTCGCAGAAACTCCTAGGAGCGCTCCAAGCCATCGCCCAGAAGCTGCCGGGAGCGTCGTCCTGATGAGGCGGGTGCCCTATGTAGACTGGGGCCCTGCATGGACCCCCGAGAACCCATGACCCCACGGGCTTCGCCGGGGCCAACACCTCGCCTCGCCGAGCATGCCTTCTTCCGAGGTATGGAGCCACAGTTCCTCGACCTCCTCCGGGAAAAGGCCTACCTACGATCCTTCGAGCCCGGCAGTCTTCTCGTACGCGAAAACGACCCGGCGGAGGAGTTCCTGGTGATCTTCACTGGGAAGGTCGCACTCGAGATACTCCTCCCGAGACGACCCCGAGCTTCGGTCCAGACGGTGGGCCCGGGCGAGGTCTTGGGATGGTCGTGGCTCCTTGCACCGCACCGTTGGACTCTGGACGCCCGGGCCCTTGAGCCCACCCTCGTCCTCGGATTGGCGGCGTCTCATCTTCGATCGGTGCTCCGCGATCGGCCGGCTGACGGGTACCACTTCCTACTCCGCTTGCTCCCCGTCATCGCTCACCGGTTGGAGAATACTCGGCGGGAACTCCTCAGCATTCCCTCTCCATGACGAATCTGCTGGGTCCCGACGCCGAAGGTCGCACAATCGATCTCGGAGCAGGGGACCGTTGAAACTGAGCGTGCCAGAATTCGCCTCTGATCCGACGGCGGGCGATCCCCGCGAGGCCACGTAGCCGGATTGAGGAGTTTCATCAGGGTCCCGATCCAGATCTGGGGATCGGTGGACGTCGGACGCCACGGGCTTCTCGACGATCTGGAGTCACCTCCAGTGTGCGCCTCAGCCCCCTCGTTCCCCCGGGGGAATGCAGGAGCCTCGGCCTTGACTCCACAACGTGAGGGTTGCTTGGGGTGGAATGGGTTTCACCAACGCCGGTACCACCCCGGATCGTGGATGGGAGGCATCCTCCCCGCGAAGACCCGCTCGCCCAGACGGACTTCAGTAAATTCTGAATCCTACTTCTGATGGGAGCGCGGCTGTTCTAGAAGCCCCTAAAGCCCGGAGTCGCATTTACGGAGGCTGCGAACCCACCTTTTGGCCGATGGCCTGAAGCGCGCCTAGGAGCTTTTGTGAGAATCTCGGACACTCCCACGCATTTTCATGTTCGACGTCCTGCGCACAGCCCCACGGGCACGGGAACCCCATGCGAAGGTCCAGTGTGGTTCGTCTAATGAACTGCGCGCTCGGCCCGAATCCACTTGAACTTCGGAGTCGTTGCCGCAGGCCGGGCGAGCGATTCCGCCTTGCCTGAAGAGCCTCGTCGGACTAGGAGAGGAGGTACCCGCCGTCGACGACCAGGGTGACCCCCGTCACGTAGCTGGCAGCGGAACTGACGAGGAAGAGCGCGGCGCGAGCGATGTCATCCGGTTCCCCCATTCGGTGGAGGGGAATCCGAGCAAGGAACTGTTCCGCCAACTTCGCCAGATCCACGTCGCGGGGCAACGAAGTGGCCGCCAAGGCGCCCGGGGTCTGAATGCTTCCGGGGGCAATCGCGTTGACCCGGATCGCGTGAGGTGCGAGCTCGAACGCCAGTGAGCGAGTCAGCATGCGTAGGCCCCCCTTCGACGCATCGTACGCGCTCAGTTGACCCGTCGGGTGGACCGCGTCGACGGAAGCGATGTTAAGAATGGCCCCGCCCGCACCCCCCTGCTTCATCTGACGCCCCACCGCCTGCGCCATGAAGAAGGCGCCTCGAAGGTTCACGTTCAGAACCCGATCCCACATCTCGGGAGAGACCTCCAACGCCGGGGCGAATGGAAATACTCCCGCGTTGTTCACCAAGATGTCGACCCGGCGGAACTCGCGCACCGTAGTTTCCACCGCGCGCTCCACCGCACCCAGGTCTCGAAGGTCCGCGCGCACGAACGTCGACTTGTTCGGAGCCGTCCGCGAGATGTCGGCGGCAGTCCGGGCCCCTTGTTCCTCGTCCACGTCAGCGATCACGACCGATGCGCCTTGCTCGGCAAGGCGCCGCGCGATGCCCTCTCCGATTCCCATGGCCCCGCCGGTCACGATCGCAACGCGACCTTTCAGGTCGAAGAAATCTGGCCACGGCTTCACTGGAGTCCTCGGGCGCGGCCCAGCCCACTCGGTGTACTTACGACTTGCGGCGAACCATGGTCACACCCACGGTTTCGGGCACCGGAGACCAAGCGGCCATCCCCTCGCCGAGAACGCCAGAGCTCGCCGGCGCAACTGGCACGTCGCTCGGGTGCTACGAGTCCCCAGGATCGACGGACTCCGAGAACGCCGAGAATGGAGACGGGTCAAAATGGGTCGCTGTCCTCTCGGGGCGGCCATGCGAATTCTCCCCCGGGGTTCTCTCAATCCGAATCAGCCGGCTCTCGCCCGTCCTGGAAGCCTCGAATCGGAGCGGATGTGGCATTGCCGAACCGGCAGTCCAGTCAGTTCCCCTTCGGCGACCAGATGACTCGGCGCGACCGATGGCTCTATACATGGGTCGCCCGTACGTCGGTCTTGCGGATCCATGAGCGGGCCAAGTAGCTCGATGCCGACGCGCTCGAACTGGTGGGTTCGGAACGTCGTTCCGCTGAAGACCTTGTTTCGAATCCTCTTCGGAGTCGTCTGGATCGTAGCGGGGGCACTAAAGTTCAGTTCGGGTTTCGTCAGCAACTTTCCCGCCGCCGTCCAGACGGCCTCCGGAAATGCTCCCGGATGGCTCTCAGGGTGGTACTCCTTCTGGCTTACTCAGGCGAATGCGAATGCGCAACTGATCGTCTACTCGGTTGGCGGACTGGAGCTTGTTCTCGGAATCGCACTGGTCCTTGGCCTGCTACGAAAGGTGGCGTATCTAGGCGGAGTCCTGCTCAGCCTACTGATCTGGGCGGTCCCGGAAGGCTTTGGGGGGCCGTATGGCTCGGGTGCCGGTGGAACCGACGTGGGGGCGGGCGTCGTGTACGCCCTGCTGTTTCTTGGATTGATCGTCATCAACTCGACCTTCGGTCCCAGTCGGTTCAGCCTCGACTATCTCATCGAGCGAAGGGTCCGCGCCTGGAGCCGGTTGGCCGAATTCGCGGCCTCCGACACGATGGCGCCTAGTAAGTCGTCGGCCATCTCGAACTGACCGCACGGCTTCTGACTTCGGCGAATCTCGTTTCTCGGTCGCCGCTGCTCGGGCGTGGACCAGGGTCCCATTCGATCCGTGTCCAGGCCGCCGACCCCCTTCGAGGGTTTCTTGGTTCCCCAGCCGATGGGCAGCGGATGGCGGAGGCTGTTCGAGCCTCCTCGCCACCTTCCGTTGAACGCGAGTCCATTGGGATAGGATACCGCTCTGGATCTCGCCGTTGACGATTGGATCGACCTGCCGATGAGCGCTATCGCAAAGAGACATGAACACGGGTGGGTGCTGTCAAGAGTCAATGGTCTCGGGCGCGGGTCGAGCTCCGCTCGCCCGGAGGCGACTCCGTTTCGTCAGCAAACTCACGGTTTTCGGGATGCCCGCAGCGCCGGGATCTCGAAGAGCGGGGTTTCTGATCCGTCCAGGCGATACCGCGGGACCGAAACCCCCCCGCATGCTCCGAGCGGCACTTGTCTCGGCCCGTTAGGGAGTGCCAGTACTGCTGCATCCACGCTTGCCCTCATCAGGATGGGAACTCATGCGGACCCGGTGCCTCGACTGCCATCCGCGGTGCGCTCACTCGATTCTACGCCCCTCGTGGGCGGCACCTACCGCGGCCCACGAATCTACGCGCCGTGTAGTCTTCGGGATCCTGCTGAGAGACCCCACCACGAAGTGAGCACGAACGAGAGTCCAAGGATGATGACTCCGGCGGCTGCGATGTACCCCCCGGCGTAGGGGCCAACGGGCACGTCGGCCAACCCGCCGGCGAAGGTGGTGAGGGCACCGACGGCGGCTGTCCAGCCGATCCGGAGGCTCTGCCGCTCGCCCAAAAGACGGTCCGCGAGGAAGACCACAAGCACCACCATCATGGTGAGGTAGAAGGCGATGAACAACCGGACCCAAGCCTGGGGCGGGGTGCCGATCGCCCCGGTCAACTCCATCCCCTCCCGTTCGCGGACGCGCAGGCCTGCAGGGCCGCGGACGCCTCGGGGTTATGGGGAGAGGGGGGCGAGGACGATCCGGGCGTCGACCGCCGCAACCCCGAGCCCCTGGGGTCGGACGATGAGGGGGTTGATGTCGAGCTCCTGAACCTCGGGAAAGTCGACCGCGAACTGCGAGACCCTCTCGATCGCCTCCTCCACGGCGGCGAGGTCGCTCGGAGGCTCCCCACGGACCCCGGCGAGCAGCGGGAATGAGCGGATCGACTCGATCATTCGGCGGGCCGAGCGGGTGCGGATCGGCGCCAGCCGGAAGGTGACGTCCCTGAGGACCTCCACGTAGATCCCTCCCAGCCCGAAGACGAGGACCGGGCCGAAGTCTGGATCCCTCTGCATGCCGACGAGGAGCTCCTTCCCGCCAGCGACCTCGGCCTCGACTTCGAACCCGTCGAGGCGGGCCGACGGGGCTCGGGCCGCCAATGATTTCCTCATCCGTTCCCAGGCCGAGCGGAGCTCCGCGGCGTCCTGAAGCCCGGCGGCGACCCCACCGACCTCGGTTTTGTGGGAAATGTCGGGGGAGGCGACCTTCAGGACGACGGGATAGCCGATCGACCCGGCTGAGCGCACCGCCTCCTCGACGGAGCGCGCTCGCTCGAACCTCGGGAAGGGCAGGCCGTAGGCCGATAGCACCCCTCGGGCGGCGAACTCAGGAAGGATGAGCGTGCCCTCGGTGCGAGCGGAGGTGAGGGTGGCTCGGACCGCGTCCCGGTCGACCGCGAAGCGTCGCACCTCGGTCCGCGGACGTTGCTGCCATGATCGAAATCGGGCGAGGAGCCCGAGCGCCTCGACCGCCTCCTCGGGGAAGGTGAACGCCGGAACCCCGGCGCCCTCGAGATAGGCCATCTCTTCGGAAAGGTCTGTCAGGCCGAACAGGCAGCCGACGACGGCTTTCGTCGACCCGCGACGGGCCGCGGCGATCGCCTCGGCGACGGCGCGGGCAGAGACGGTACCGGTCGGTGTGGTGATGACCAGGACGGCATCGAATCCCTCGTCGCCCAGAAGGAGCCCGAGGACGGATCGGTAATGGGAGGGGTCGGCCCCCGCGGTCATGTCGAGCGGGTTCGCCACCGAGGCGATCGGCGGGAGGCTCGCGGCGACCGGGCCGCGCAGGCGCTCCGGGAGCGCCGGCAGCTCGAGGCCGGTCCGGGCCGCCGCATCGGCGGCGATGATCCCGGGCCCGCCGGAGTTTGTGAGGATGGCGAGTCGCGGACCGCTGGTGCGAATACCGGAGGCGAAGATCTTGGCGGCGCGGAAGAGCTCGCCGAGGGTACCCGCGCGGATCACCCCGGCCTGCTCGAAGAGGGCATCGTAGAGGTGGTCGCGGTTGGATCGGGCGAGGGAGCCCGTGTGGCTCCGGGCCGCCTGCTCGCCGGCCGCCGTCCGACCGCTCTTGATTACGAGGATCGGCTTCTCCTCGGTGACCGCGTGGGCCGCCTCGAGGAACTTCCGCCCGTCGGCGAGGCTCTCGAGGTAGAGGATGATCACACGGGTCCGCGGATCGGCGTGGAGGGAGGCGATCAAGGCGTTCTCATCGACCCCGGCCCGGTTGCCGACGGAGACGAACCGGGAGAACCCGACCCGCTCGGCCGCCCCGTACTCGAGGATCCCCGCCCCAAGGGCGCCGCTCTGGGAGACGAGGCCGATCCCGCCTGATGCTGGCAGGGTCTCGCTGAAGGTGGCGTTCAAGCTGACCTCGGGGTCGGTCGTGAACAAGCCGAAGCAGTTCGGTCCGACGAGGGTCATCCCGTGCCGGCGGGCGGTCTCTGCGAGCTCGAACTCGAGCGCCGCGCCGGTCGGCCCGACCTCTCGGAAGCCCGAGGAAATCACGACGACGCCGCGCGTCCCTAACCGCCCGAGTTCCTCGACCGCAGGGACGACCGCGGGAGCGGGGATGATCAGGACCGCGAGTTCCGGCACCTCTGGGAGGGCCCCGAGCGTTGGGTAACAACGAACTCCCGACACGCTCGTCCACGACGGGTTGACCGGGTAAACGACACCGCGATACCCTGAACGAAGGATGTTGCGGAAGAGGCTCCCGCCTACCGAACCCGGCCGGTTCGAAGCCCCCACAACGGCCATGACCTTCGGAGCGAAGAGCTCCGGAAGAGCCGCCGAGCTCGACTCGCCCACTCCGACCCCGCCCGGGTCACCGGGCCGCAGCTAATACGGCTTGGGCGGCGCTCGCAGCGGCGGCGAACCGCAAGGCCACTGCGCACAACCGGTCGGGAGCCATCCCCCAGAAGCTCGGGGAGTCATCCTACCGGTGCTGACTGTCAATGACCACGGCTCTCGGAGAGGAGTTCGACCCCTCGTTTCGCATCCGCCGGGGCTACCAGCTCCGGAGAGCCTGGGCCATCTGCTTCCTGCCTGCCTTTGTTTCATGGCCCGGACCTTTCCGAGTGTGGACGGTACATCCGCACGCGCGGCAGTGGCCGTCCGCGCCGTGCGATCGGCTCTGGTGCATGCAACCAGGAGTCTCACACTCCGTCGTCATTCTAGCGCCACCCTGGGGTACGATCGAGGTTCTGCGCTTTCCGCACGCGGAATGTTCCCCCCGTCCAGCCGGGAGGACAGCGCGTTTACCGCTCCGGATCCTCGGATGGCACGGATTCGATCGAACGGGGGACGCGGCGACGACCCCCTCGTCTGGGTCCTCGACACGCTCAGCCCACCGTCTCGGTCGAGCGTGCCAGGACTCCGGGAGCTCGGGCCGGAGAGTCCTCCTGGCGGGTCCGGGCCGGCGCAGAGGTGCGAGACGAAGGGGACTCCTCGAGCGGAGCGGGGCTCGATGACCGTCTCTCGGTAGGCAGGAGCCCGGCACCGCGAAGCTCCAGCATGATCTTTTGGACGGCCCGCTGAACTTCGACCGCTACCTCGCCGCGCCCTCGCTCGAGGAGATCGGGAAGTAGAGGGATCGGCTCGATCCGGGTCCGACCCCTCCCGTTGCTCGACAGCCGGTCGATGAGAACGGCCTTCGACCCCCTGCCCCGGACGCGTAGGGCCGGGGCAATCCCCGTTGGGCGCTATTGGAGCGGAGTCTCCGCCCCAGGGGGGACGGGCCTGTCGGGAGTTTCCGCCCCGGCGACCCTGGGTCCTCGGAGGCTTTTGAACCCGAGATTGCTGGCTTAGAAGGCCAGTACTTTATCCAGGCTAAGCTACAGGCCCGCCCGACGAGGGAGTGGGTCCCCGGTCCATAAGGTTGCGGGCGGTCGGGCCGGCGTTCTCGCCGCGGCCCGCGCGAGGAGGTGCGCGAGCCGCAGGGGCTCGGGCCATCGCCCGACGAGGATCGTCCGCAGGACCAGTCGTCGGGCCTCGGCCCGTGTCGCTCCAACCACCGCGAGCCACAATCGGGCCCCGCCGATCGACGCCGGGAACGGTCGCCGTCGATCGACGAGGCCGTACCGTCGGGAGGCGTCCTTTGGGAAATACGTCCGGATCGCGGCCCGGATGGAGGCGAAGTCCGGTTCGCGCCGCGTCACCGACACCACCGCCCGACCCAGGCTCCGGCTCATCCGGGCCAGGTCGAGGACGTTGAACCCCGCGACCGAGATCCCGTCCACGAGAATCGCTCGAGCACCGGAGAGGTACGGAGAGCGGCCGAGCAGGTCGATCAGACGCTCCGTCGCGTCCTTTCCATCCACCCGGACCCGCGTCGTCAGCATGCCGTCGACCGTACCCGGCACGGTCATCGCCACCGCGGCGACCACCGCGAAGCGGTTCCGTCGGGTGAACGGGCCGTCGTCGATCCCGATGACCCGCAGGTGACGCTTGGCGAGCGCACGGCCCAACGATATGACCCCCCGGGCGGTCCTCGGCGCGTGGCGGCGCCTCCCATCCCGCTTCGCTGCACCCACTGCGGCAGTCCGGTCTACCTGCCGCCTCCCCCGGGGCCGGCGACCGTGTGGTACGGCTGTCCTCATTGCGGCCATCCGATCCCCGTCGTTCCGTGGCGAGAGCGGCCCCCCCTGTTCTCCTGGGAGGTCTTCCCGCACCTATATCCGCCGCTTCCGGCGCCCCGTATCCCGTCACGCTCCCTCCCGAGGTTGCTCAGCACCCTGCTCGTTGCCGGGACCGTGGCGCTCGCCGTTCTCGCCGGAACCCTGGCGGTGGAGGGGGCCGTGGCGCTCGCCCCCGGATCGTTCACCGTCGCTGGAAAGGTCCTCGCCGAGCCCAACGCCCAGACGGCCGCACATCCGATCTCCGGCGCCCGCCTTATGCTCGTCTCCGAAGGTTCGTCGCCCCGCACCACCGTCAGTGCGGCCGACGGTACCTTCCAGATCCCCGGGGTGGCGCCCGGAGGGCTCACCCTGAACGCGTCGGCCCCGGGCTACCGGTCCCAGTCCCTCGTGCTCTTCCTGTCGACGGTCTACGAGACGAGCGGTTCCGCCTCCGACCCAGCCGTCTTCAACCTATCGCTCGCCACGAACTCCTCCAATCAGACGACGGCGAGCGCCGTCATCGAGACGCCGTTCCCCGACCTCGAAGGGTTCGTCGCGAGCCTCTGGTCGTCGTCGGCCCTTCTCCTCCTCGGCACGATCGTCTCGGCGGCCGGGGCGGTCGCCCTGTTCCGGCGGCGTCGGCCGGGCCTGGGCGTCGCGGGCGGGGCGGCGGGTGTGATGGCCCCGGTCGCCGTCCTCATCCTGGAGGTCAACGCCGCGTTCCCCTGGGTCGGGGCCTGGGCCGCCGTGACGATCGGCTTTGGCGCGACCGTGGTCGGGATCCAGTCCGTGCGAATGGCCCTGGTCGGTCTCCCTCTCGAACCGGAGTGACGCGTCCCCTCGACCGAAAGGCGGGGCGCAGCGGTAGGCGGCTCGCTACGGAGCGCCCCGCGAGTGCGGGCTCGCCCGGGTCGGCCGATGCGGCAGTGGGCGGCGATTTCGGAACCCACCGTCGAGGGAGTGGAAGAACGTGACTTCCTCCTCGCCGAGACGCCAGCACAGGAACACGACCTCCCCCTCGACGAGGGCGTAGAAATCGAGTAGGCCCGCATCCAGGTCCTTCACCTCGATCCCTTCCTTGGAGAGACCGTCGACCTCCTTCTCGAGCCGATCGTGCACCGTGTTCCACTCATCGACCAGGCGCTCCCGGAGCGCCCGGTCGGGATGGTCGGGGGCTTCGAACTCCTTCCCCCAGAAACTCTTCATCCGGTCGAGCTCGGCGTGGACCTCCCGCAACCGCACGGCCCAGGACTTCAGCTCGGTGACCTCGTCCTTGAGCTCGAGGGCTCGGCGGCCCGCCTGTTCGGGGGTCCAAAGACGCGCCGGGTTCGGTACCCCGGGCTCCGAAGGCCCGGCGCTCGGATCGTCGGCCTTCCCCACGCTCTCCCCCTACGTAACGAGGCGTGGGGGGGATATATCGCCCGCTGTCGACAAACCGAGCGACGGCGAAGGCCCGAACGGCACTACTACAGAAGACGGAGCTCGCGGCCGGCTTTCTCGAACGCCGAGATCGCGACCGAGAGGTCGTCGTCGGTGAGGGCCGCGTTCATGATCGTTCGGATCCTCGCCTTGTCCTTCGCGACCATCGGATACACGATCGGAAGTGCGAAGACCCCCAGGTCGAAAAGCCGCTCGCTCAGCCGCTTCGCCGTCGCACTCTCCCCGACCAGGATCGGGGTGATGGGCGTCTCGCTGTGTCCGGTATCGAACCCGAGCGCGGTCATCGCCTTCTTGAACTGTTGGGTCAGCGCCCAGAGCCGCTCGACATGGTTCGGCTCGCTCTCGAGCACGTCGATCGCGGCGAGGCAGGCGGCCGCGACGGCCGGCGGGTGCGAGCCGCTCAACAGCCAGGTTCGAGAGCGGTTGAGTGCAAAGTTGACCAGGTCCCGGCTTCCCGAGATGTGTCCCCCCACCACGCCGAACGCCTTCGAGAAGGTACCCATCTCGACGTGGACCCGGTCCCTCCCGAGGCGGAAATGCGAGACGATGCCCCGCCCGCCCTCGCCGAGGACACCCTCGCCGTGGGCATCGTCCACGTAGACCATGGCCCCGAAACGATGGGCCACGTCCGCGATCCGGTCGAGGGGGGCGATGTCTCCGTCCATCGAGAAGACACCGTCGGTGATGATCAGTACCCGACGGTAGGACGGGGTCCTCGCGTCGGCCTCCTGAACGACCCGTTCGAGGTCGACCGGGTCGGTATGACGGAAGACGGCTCGTTCGGCTCTGGACAACCGAACCCCGTCGATGATGCTCCCATGGTTGAGCTCGTCGGAGATGACGAGGTCGCCCTCACCGACGAGTTGGGGGATGAGGCCCGCGTTCGTCGCGAAGCCGCTCGAATAGGTCAGCGATGCCTCGGCGCCCTTGAACCGAGCGAGTCGTCGCTCGAGCTCGGCGTGCAGGTCGAGGTTCCCGGCGATCGGCCGAACGGAGCCGGAGCCGGCTCCGTAGCGCTCGAGGGCGCGCCGAGCGGCCTCCTTGACCTTCGGATGGTTGCTCAGGCCGAGATAGTTGTTCGAGCAGAACATCAGGACCCGCTTGCCGTCGACCTCGCACCACGGGGCGCTCGGACCGCCCAACACGTGAAGCTTCCAGTCGAGGCCACTCGAAACGAGGGTGCGGTACTCCTCGCCGAGGAAACCAGCGGGATCTCGCACGCGTTACCACCTCGGTTCGAGGGAGACCTTCGCCGCCTGCTGGGACTCGATCAACTCCATCGCCTTCGGAAGGTCGTGGATCGGGACCCGATGGGTGATGATCTCTCCCATCTTCGCGCGGAACTCGGGCTTCTCAAGCAATCCCCGCACCTGGAACCACGTGGTGAACATCCGCCGACCGAAGATCCCGTGGACCCGGGCCGCCTTGAAGATGAGCGAGGCATCGACATCGAGCGTCGCCGGGCGGTCGAAAAGGCCGAGCAGGGAGACCCGGCCTCCCGGCGTGAGCGCCTCGAAGCCCAGGGTGAGCGCGCTGGGGTGGCCGGACATCTCGACGACCACGTCCACCCCCCGACCCTCGGTCTCCTCTAGGATGGTCTTGACCGCCGCTCCCTCCTCGCCCCGGGGGTCGATGACCCGGTCGGCCCCCATCCGTTTCGCCAGCGCGATGCGCAATGGGTTGACCTCCGTAGCGAAGACCCGACGCGCACCCAAGGTCCGCGCAACCGCGATCGCGAGGAGCCCGATCGGGCCGGCACCGGTCACCAGAACGTCCCGCCCTGCGAGGTCCTCGATGTTATCCTCCGGGAGCAGGGCGTGGACCGCGTTGCCGAGCGGCTCCTGGATGGCGGCGAGCGCCGGGTCGAGCTTCGGGTCGTTCCTCCAGGCGTTCACCGCCGGGAGGACCGAGTATTCCGCGAAGACCCCATCGCGGTCGACCCCCAGGACCTGAACGTTCGCACAGATGTGCATTTTTCCGTTGCGGCACTGGTAGCAGGTTCCGTCGGCGATGTGAGTCTCGGCGGAGACGTGATCGCCCACGGCCAGGGTGGTGACACGCCTCCCGACCTCTACCACCTCTCCGCTCAGCTCGTGGCCGAAGATCATCGGCGTGCGACCGATCCGCGACTCGGCCCATGCGTTCCATTCCCAGATGTGAACGTCCGTGCCGCAGATCGAGGACGCTCTCAGGGCGACGCGGACCTCGTCCTCGGCGGGACGAGGTTCTGGCACCGTTCGGATCTCGCCGCCGGGCCCGCGCTCGGCCTTCACGAACGCTTGCATGTTCGGACCCTCGCCCACCCCCGAGCCGGACCCGCGTTTAACCATCTCTCTCTGCGCGGCGACCCTGCGCGATCGCTGCTCGGCAGCGGTCCCGGACGCTTCGATGAGCTGCGGGAGCGCCGACCCCTAGAGTCAGGGTCCTCTACGCGCGCGTTCGAGAGGGCTCGTTCACACAACCAGGTCTCCGCCGAGAAATTCGATTTTTTCGACGGGCCCGGCGCGCGTTCCTCCCAGCCTTTAAATAGAGAACCTTTCTCCCCCAACCCCACCGGAGGTAGGACCCCCCATCGACCTATGGCACGACGACACCGACCACGTCGCGGCTCCCTCGGCTTTTCGCCCCGGGTCCGAGCCGCGCGACCCGCTCCCCGCATCCGTTCCTGGCCACCGGGTCCGAAGGCAGCGTCGCTGGAGGGGTTCGCCGGATACAAGGTCGGGATGAGTCATGCCTTCATGGTGGATTATCGGAAACGCTCGACGACCGCCGGCCAGGAGGTCAGCGTGCCGGTGACGATCGTCGAGGTCCCGCCGATGCGGGCTGTCGCGGCCCGCCTCTACCGACGAGACCCGTACGGATCGCGCGTGGTCGCGGAGCTTTGGGGCGCCGACCCATCGACGGACCTTACCCGTCGCATTCCCGCGCATCCGCAAGGTTCCCCCGAGGCACGCGAGTCGTTTTCGCACACGGTCGGGGACGAGGTCCGGCTACTCGTCCATACGCAACCTTCGCTCGTGGACGGGGTCCCGTCGAAGACTCCGGACCTGTTCGAGGTTCGAGTCGGCGGCGAGAAGTTCGAGGAGCGCAGATCCTTCGCGCTGGAGCGACTCGGTAAGGAGCTCTCCGTCGACCAGCTCACCAAGGAAGGAGAGTTCGTCGATGTCATCGCCGTGACCAAGGGCAAGGGGTTCCAGGGCCATACGAAGCGATGGGGGGTCAAGCTCCAGCCGAGGAAGAACTCCAAGCACCGGCGGATGATCGGCACGCTCGGGCCGCACAACCCTAGTTTTGTCAGTTACCGGATCCCTCAGGCCGGGCAGATGGGCTACCATCGGAGGACCATCTACAACATCCGAGTCCTCAAGATCGTCAAGGACCCCCGGACCGACCCGGTGACCCCGGCCGGTGGGTTCCTCCACTACGGCGAGGTCCGCCAGCCCTGCCTCGTCCTCCACGGCTCCGTTCCGGGACCCGCGAAACGCCTGCTCAAGTTTCGACTCCCGATGCGCAGCCACGTCGCCTCCGTCGAGAAGGTCGACCTGCGATACCTGAGCACTCGCTCCAAGCAGTCCGGATGACCGAACGCGTCGCCCCGGGGCAAGGCCCGGTCCCCCCCGAACCGCACTCCGTCCACCACCACGTGCCGTTGGTCAGCCTCGCGGGCAAGGCGGGCGAACCGGTCGCCTTGCCGATCGCCTTCTCCGAGCCGATCCGCGTCGACCTGATCCGACGGGCCGTCAACGCGGCTCGATCGGCTCGCCGACAGCCCCACGGGACCAGCCGGACGGCGGGGCGCCGACACTCGGTCCAGTGGTCCGGTAAGGGCAAGGGCGTCTCTCGGTCCCCCCGTCTCATGGGTTCGATGACCGGCGCCCAGGCGCCGAACACCGTCGGTGGGGGTCAAGCCCACCCGCCCCGGGTCGCGACGATCTGGCTCAAGCGTATCAACACGAACGAACGGCGCCTCGCGTTCCGAGCGGCCCTGGCCGCGACCCGGGAATCGGAACTCGTTCGGGCGCGGGGACATCGCATCCCGGACGGGATCCACCTGCCGGTCGTGCTGGAGACTCCGGTCGAGTCGGTCGGGGCGACCGCCGACGCCCAGAGCCTCCTGACCCGCCTCCATCTTCTCGACGACATCGACCGGGCGATCGAGGGCACGCACGTTCGGGCCGGCGTCGGTAAGCGGCGTGGGCGGTTCCGCCGTGAGCCGAAGAGCCTCTTGCTCGTCACCAGCGGCCCGGGCCAGGCCCGCGGATTCCAAAACCTCCCGGGGGTCGACGTGGTCCCCGTGGGGCGGCTCGGGACCGAGGACCTCGCCCCGGGTGGGGACCCCGGCCGCCTGACGATCTTCAGCGCGGCGGCCCTCGTTCAGCTGGCGAACCGTCTCGAGGGGGCGCCGTGACGCAACTTCGCCACCGGATCCTCCTGCATGCGTACGTGACGGAGAAGTCGATGGACGAGATGGAACGCATGAACAAGCTCGAGTTCATGGTCGACCGCCGCGCCAACCGCGCGGAGGTCAAGCGCGCGATCGAAGACCTCTATCAGTGCAAGGTCGCCAAGGTCAACATCAAGATCGTCCGCTCCGGCAAGATCGCGACGGTCCGTCTCGCCGAGGGGTTCTCCGCCGAGGATATCGGCGGTCGAGCGGGAGTGTTCTGATGGGAAAGCGCATCATCTCGCGGCGACGGGGGGCGGGAACCGGGCCCTATCGGTCCCCCAGCCATCGGCATCACGGCGCCATCTACCTACCTTCCCCTTCCCTGTCGGGCGAAGCGACCGTCGTGGGCCTGGCCCAGGCCCCCGGCCGGACCGCCCCGGTCGTCGAGCTTCGCACCGCCCAGGGCGTGAGCGTCCGGCTCGTCGCCTCCGCCGGCCTCGCAACCGGCGAGAAGGTCTCCCTGCATACCGGGCCGGTCCGCCGCGGGAGCGTCCTAGCGCTCTCGGCCATTCCAGACGGAACGCTGGTCTCCAATCTCGAGGTCAACCCGTTCGATGGCGGGCGGTTGGTCCGTGCCGCAGGAACGAGCGCCCTGGTCGTCGCCCACTCCGAGGGCGAAGTGACGATCCAGCTCCCGTCCGGCGCCTTCAAGACGTTCCTACCGACGTGTCGCGCCCAGGTGGGCACCGTGGCCGGAGGGGGGCGACTCGAGCGGCCGATCATCAAGGCCGGGAAGAAGGTCAACGCCTACCGATCGATGTCGCGTCCCGCCTTCAAAGTCCGGGGGGTGGCGATGAACCCCGTGAACCACCCGTTCGGGGGCGGCTCGCACCAGCACGTGGGCCGACCGAGCACCGTCAAATCCGGGTCCTGGCCCGGGCAAAAGGTCGGTCGCTTCTCTAAATCGCAGAGGCGCAAGCGGACCGGCCGGGGGGGCGGTCGATAGATGCCGAAGGGAAGGCGGACCGCCCGAAAGGCGGAGGTGCGACGAAAGCGAGAGTTCACCCTTCGGGGCCTAACGCTGTCTCAGCTTCAGGCGCTCCCCCTCGCGGAACTTGCAAAGGTCCTTCCGGCCCGGGCGCGCCGGACTCTAACGCGCGGCTTCAACGCCGACCAACAGCGCTTCCTCGACCGGATCTCGGCGACCGCGGTCGGAAAGGTGGTCCGCACCCAATGTCGAGACGTCCTCATCCTCCCGAACCATGTCGGCCGCCGGATCGCCGTGCACAGCGGCAAAGAGTTCAAGGAGTTCGAGGTGCGACCCGAGATGATCGGCCACTACTACGGTGAGTTCGCGCTCACCCGACGGTTCGAAAAGCACTCCGGTCCGGGCGTCGGAGCCACGCGGTCTTCGAAGTTCATGCCGCTGAAGTAGGGGGAACGACGTTGCGGGGCTATACGTATCCGTCGAAGAGCGGGGAGACCATCGCCCGGGCCCGGGCGATCGAACTCCCGGTCTCGCCGAAGAAGACCTACGAGGTCCTCAACGCGATCCGGGGTCGGGGCCTCGAAGAAGCCCGCACGATCCTCACCGAGGCGGCCGAGGGCCTCCACGCGATCCCGTTCCGGCGGTATAACCAGGAGACCGCCCACCATCGGGGCAGCGGCCCGGGTCGGTTCCCGAAGAAGGTCGCCCACGCGGTGCTCGAGGTCCTGAAGAACGCCGAGGCGAACGCGGAATACGAGGGGATGGATACCGACGACCTCGTCATCGTCGCCGCGGCCTCGGCCCGGGGACGGATCCAAAAGGCCAACATGCCCCGGGCGCAGGGTCGCGCGACCGCTTGGAACGAGCAGACGACCAACATCGAGATCATCCTCGGCGAGCGGACGGGGGCCTAGGCGATGGCGAGCGAGCGCAAGGTGATCCAGGAGGCGACACGTCGCGTCTTACTCAAGGACTACCTGGTCCGGGAGAGCGCGCGCGCCGGGTTCGGGGGCCTCGACATCCAGCGTACTCCGATGGGGACCCGAGTGACGCTCATCTGCGAGAGGCCGGGGATCCTCATCGGCCGGCGCGGCGAGCTCATCAAGCAGCTGACCCAGGATATCCAGAACCGATTCCAGCTCGACAACCCCCAGATCGAAGTCCAGGAGGAGCGACAACCGTCCCTGAACGCGCAGCTGATGGCGGAAAAGCTCGCCTCGACCCTCGAACGTGGCTGGCACTTCCGCCGCGCCGGGCACTCGACGGTCCGCAGGATCATGGAGGCAGGCGCACGCGGCTGCCAGGTGATCCTGTCTGGCAAGCTCACCGGAGAGCGGCACCGGACCGAACGGTTCAAGTCCGGGACGATCAAGTACTGCGGCGAGGCGGTCTTTCTCCACATGGACAAGGGGTTTTACCAGGCCCGCTTGAAGCCCGGCGTCATCGGCGTCAACGTCTGGATCATGAGCCCGACGGCGAAGCTCCCCGATGAGATCACGGTGAAGGGGGTCGAGGCCAAGAAGCCGGTACCGGTCGTCGAGGTCGTCCCGGTCGTCGAGGGGGAAGTCGTCCCGCCTCTCCCGGACCTGCCACCCGCCGAGGGGGCTCCCCCATGAGCCTGCTCAGGATGAAGGAGCTTCGGGGCCTCTCCGACGAGGACCTCGCGCGCAAGATCGCCGATATCGAGAACGACCTCCTTCGCGAACGAGGGATCGCCGCGATGGGCGGCGCCCCCCCGAGTCCGGGACGAATGCGGGCCCTTCGGACGAACGTCGCGAGGGCGCTCACCGTCCGTTCCGAGCGGGCGCTCACCGACCGACCCACCCCCGGACGGCCGTAGTCAGGACCGACGCATGGCGAAGGAACCCCGGGTGCCGTCCGTTCCGCTCGACCCGGCGTTCGCCGGAGAGATCCTCGGGTCGCCGGTCCACGTCGACCACCGCGGCCTGGCCCGGGGCTCGATCGAGGGGACGCTCGTCGACGAGACGATGAACACCTTCGTGGTCCGGTCGCCCGACGGGCGGGTCCGGCGGATCGGGAAATCCGGAGCGACCGGGACCATTGTGCTCGCCGGTCGGTCGCTACCGTTAAATGGCGAATCCCTTCGGCTGCGTCCCGAAGACCGCACGAAGCGCGTCGCCGCGCGCGGCCGGAGGCGCTAGATGCCCGCGAAACGTCCCCCCACCACTCGACCGAGGGCGCGGGACGTCGGTCTCGATGTCCGGGCCCCCAAGGCGCGCTGCGACGACCGACACTGTCCGTTCCACGGCCGGCTCTCGGTGCGGGGCCAGGTGATCGAGGGGACGGTCGTGTCCACCGCGATGCAACGCACGGCGGTCGTCGAACGCACGCTGCTCCACTACGTGCCCAAGTACGAGCGGTTCGTCAAGCGTCGTCGCCGCTACCTCGCCCACGCCCCGCCCTGCCTCGGTGTGCCGGTCGGTCACAAGGTCCGGATCGCCGAGACGCGGCCGCTCTCCAAGCTCGTCAGCTTCTGCATCGTCCAGGACCTCGGAGAGGCTGCCACCCACGTCGCCGGGGAGGAACCCGAGCGCGCCGTGGCGACGCCGGCGCCGGAGGCCCCCCCATGAAGGGACTCCCGGGTCGGCGCGGGCGAGGACTCCCCAAGGGAGCCCGGCTCGACTGCGTCGACAACACCGGCGCGAAGATCGTCGAGATCATCGCCGTCCGAAACTGGCACGGGACCCACCGGCGCTATCCCCGCGCCGGCATCGCCGACCTCGTGATCGTCTCGGTCAAGAAAGGCACGCCCGAGATGCGGCGTCAGGTGTTGCACGCCGTCATTGTCCGCTCCCGATCTCCGATCCACCGGGCGGATGGGACTCGACTCGAGTTCGAGGACAACGCGGCCGTCATCACGACCGAGACCGGGGAGATCAAGGGCTCTCAGATCAAGGGACCGGTCGCGAAGGAAGCTGCGGAGCGATGGCCGCGTATCGCCGCCGCTTCGTCGATCATCGTGTAAGGGAGTTTCACGATGTCGACCACCTCCCGGCAACCCCGTCGACAGCGCCTCGCGCGCTTCGAGGCCGACCTGTTCGAGCGCCGGCGTCGGATGGCCGTCCCGCTCTCACGGGAACTGCGCCGCCGCTACGGCCGTCGAAGCCTTCCCGTCCGAAAGGGCGACACGGTCCGGATCCTCTCAGGGAGCTTCAAGGGCCGGGAGGAGCGCGTCGCCAAGGTCGACCGACAGTGGTACTCGGTCACCCTCGATAACGTGACGACGAAAACCGGGGATCAGAAGTTGAAGCCCCTTCCGATCCAGCTCACCCATCTCGTGCTCACCCGCCTGAACCTCTCCGATGCCTGGCGGCGTCGGGTCCTGAAGGTGCCCGAGGGGGAGGCACCCGAGGAGGGCGCGCCGACCCCGGAGGCAAGTGGACCCAAGCCCGAGGCGACGCCATGACGCTCAGGCTGAAGCGGCGCGCCGCGCCCCGGACGTGGACCGTCCCCCGAAAGGGGTCGAAGTGGATCCAACGACCCGCTCCGGGTCCGCACGCCCAGGACGAGTCGATCCCGCTGCTCCTCGTCATCCGCGACATCCGCCGCATCGCCCAGAGTGCCCGGGAGGCTCGCCTCCTCGCGAGATCCGGGAGCATCCTCGTTGACGGCAAGGTCGTAAAGGACCTCGACCGGGGCGTGGGGCTTCTCGACGCCCTCACGTTCGCGACCCCGAAGCCCGAACACTTCAGGATCCTCAAAGACCGGCGCGGCAAGCTCGTCCTCCTCCCCATCGACGGAAAGGAGGCAGCCTTCAAGATCGGTCGGGTCCGCTTCAAGCACACGGTCCCGGGGGGCCGCGTCCAGGTGACCCTGCACGACGGCCGGAACCTCCTCGTGGCGGCGGACGCTCCGTACAAGGTCGGCGATTCGCTCAAGATCGAGCTCCCGAGCCAGAAGGTCCTCGGCCACCTGAAGCTCGCGCCCGGCCACCTCGCGTACGTCTCGGGCGGCAGCCACGTGGGCCAGCTCGCCCGGGTCGACCACGTCGAGGTCCGCAATTCCTCCCAGCCAAATCGCGTCCACTTCCAGGAAGGGTTCTCGACCATCAAGGAATACGTCTTCATCGTCGGGGACACGGCTCCCCAGGTGACGCTGCCTGAAGGAGTCGGCCGATGAGCGCTCCGGCTGCGGCGGCGAGTGTCTCCGGCCCTCCGACCAACCCGTACCGGAGGGTCCGGGTGATCAAGGTCGTCGTCAACGCAGGGGTGGGAGAGTCCGGCGAGCCGCGGACCAAGGCCGAGAAGGTCCTCACGATGGTCACCCACCAGAAGCCGGTCGCCACCCGGGCCCGTTCGACGAATCGGGATTTCGGGATCCGAGCCGGTCAGGAGATCGGGGCCAAGGTCACGCTCCGTGGGACGGCCGCGGAAGAGTTCCTCGACCGCGCCTTCGAGGCCCGGGATCGGCAGTTCGACCCGCTCTCGATCGACCGGAGCGGGAGCTTTTCCTTCGGGATGCCCGACTACACCGACTTCACCGGGATGAAGTACGACCCCGGGATCGGGATCGTCGGGCTCGACATCTGCGTCGAGATGGGTCGGGCCGGCTGGCGGGTCCGGGAACGCCGCATCGGGAACCGTCCCATCCCCAAGGCACTGCGCGCCAATCGGGACGAGACCCGGGCCTTTCTAGCGGAGCGCTACCACCTGACCTTCCTGGAGTGAACGTGAAGCCGAAGAAACTGTTCGGGCGCAAGGTCGGATGTTTGCGCTGCGACCGCAAGCGCGGGATCGTCCGCCGTTACGGGCTTCACCTGTGCCGGCAATGTTTCCGAGAGGTCGCGGTCGACCTCGGGTTCAGGAAGTACGAGTAAGGGGCGATCCACCGATGCAGCACGACCTCCTCAACGACGCTCTCGTCCAGCTACGGCATGCCGACCGGCAAGGCAAGGCCCAGGTCTCGATCCACCCGACCTCCTCGCTCATCGGCGAGGTCCTGCGGATCTTCCGCGAGCACCACTACATCCAGGACTTCGCGTTCCGAGCCGATGGCCAGGGCGGCCAGTTCGAGGTCACCCTCGCGCGCCGCATCAACTCCTGTGGCGTCATCAAACCGCGCCTGTCGGTCCGCGGCCGGGACCTCGAGCGATTCGAAGCCCGCTACCTGCCCGCGCAAGATTTCGGCCTGCTCATCCTTTCCACGAGCCAGGGCGTCGTCGGCCACGCCCAGGCCCGGGAGCGCAAGATCGGGGGGAAGCTGCTCGCCTATGTCTACTGACGAAGAGCGGGACCGGGCGAGCGTCGAGCTAGCGCCCCGGTCCTCGGTCGAGGTCCAGGGGAGGCGGCTGATCGTGCGCGGTCCCCAGGGCGAGGTCGTCCGACCGTTTCCGTCGGACGTCGTCACCCTCGCCGTCTCGGGGACGACCGCGCTCTTGACGCTCACGATCCCGGCGAACCGCAAGAGGGCCCAAGCCCTGCTCAGGACGTGGGCGGCCCACCTTCGCAACCTGTCCGTGGGCGTCACGGCCGGATTCGAAGCGAAGATGAAGGTCGTCGCCGCGCACTTCCCCATGAAGGTCTCGGCGAAGGACGACCACCTCTTGATCGAGAATTTTCTCGGGGAGAAGCATCCCCGGTCGGCTCCCCTCGTGCCGGGGGTGACGGCCACGGTCGATGGGGACTTCGTCCTCCTGAGCGGCCGGGATATCGAGCTCGTCGGTCAGAGCGCCGCCAACATCGAGCGGGCCACCCGCATTCGCGACTACGACCCGCGCGTGTTCCAGGACGGCATCTACCTCGTCGAACGCGCCCACCCGAAGGAGCTCGCCTGATGGCCGACCCCGAGCGCTCCGACCCGGCGGAACCGAAGACGGAGCGCCCGGCCAAGCGGCCGGCTCGGAAGGACGACGAGGCGAGCCCTCCGGCCCGGAGGTCGGATCCCCCGTCGAGCACCGAGGCTCCGGAGGAGGGGGCCAAGAAGACGAAGAAGGCTTCCGCCCTGAAGGCCCCGCGCCGTCCCACGCTCGAGCCCGAACTCGCCCGACTGCTCAGCGTCCGAGGCGCCGTTGGCCGCCGGCGCCCGAAGTTCGTTCGGACCGCCTCCCACCGATACTGGCGGATCGGCCGGTGGGCCTCGTGGCGGCGCCCCCGAGGCCTGCAGTCGAAGCAGCGCCGCCATTACGGATACCGCCCGGTCGTCGTCAGCGTCGGCTTCCGCTCCCCCAAGCGGACCCGGGGTCTCACTCCGACCGGCTTCATCCCCGTCATCGTGCAGACGACCGCCCAGGTCGAACGGCTCGAGCGGAATACGGAGGCCGCCGTGATCGCGCGCTCGGTCGGGACCCGCCGACGGCTCGTGCTCGAGGAGACCGCCCGCAAGCTCGGCGTCCGGGTGCTCAACCCCATCACTTCCGAGAGGAAGGAGACCTGATATGCCGGACCTGTCGAACCAGCGCCGTATGGCCTCGCTCATCCTGAAGTGCGGCGAGGGCCGGGTCTGGATCGACCCGGCGAGCCAGGAGGAGATCGCCGATGCGGTCACGCGCTCCGATGTCCGCAGCGCGATCAAGGCGGGCGTCATCCGGGCGAAGGCGATCCAAGGAACGTCGAGGGCCCGCGCAAAGCGCCACGCCCGGGAGGTCGCGAAGGGACGCCACCGGGGAGCCGGGTCCCGACGCGGTACCCCGAGGTCCCGGGTTCCGAAGAAGGAGCGCTGGATGGCTCGGATCCGAGCCCAGCGCGAGCTCCTCGCCGAGCTGCGCGATGGGAAGAAGATCACCCGGTCGGCGTATCGCTCCTTCTACCGCCACGCCAAGGGAGGCATGTACCGAAGCCGGGCCCACCTGTTGCTCAACCTCCGCCTGGCGGGCGCCCTCCCGGAGGCGAAGCCGTGAGCAAGGGCCCCCGGCACAAGGTCGCCTTCCGGCGACGGCGCGAAGGGCGCACCGACTATCGATCCCGACTGAAGCTCCTCAAATCCGGCCAACCCCGCGCCGTGGTGAGGTTCTCGGAGCGCCGGGTGATCGTCGCCCTGACGGCCTACGACCCGACCGGAGACCGCGTGATCGCCTCGGCCGAGAGCGGTGAGCTCACGGCCGTGGGATTCCCGGCCTCCAGCCTCTCCTCCACGCCCGCGTCGTACCTGACGGGCTACCTTGCCGGCCTTCGCGCCCGATCGGCCGGCGCGAGCGAGGCGGTCCTCGACTCGGGGATCCGGCGGCCGTCCCAGGGAGGGCGCCTGCTCGGAGCACTGCGGGGCCTCCTCGACGCCGGGCTTTCTATCCCTCACGGCGAGGGCTCCTTCCCGGGCGCGGACCGACTGAACGGCGCGCACCTCAAGACGCCCCTCGCCCAACCGCTCGAGACGTTCAAGCAGGCGCTCCCCGCTCGGGTCGTGCGAGCTACGGAGCCGACGTGAGCGCCGCCGCGATGCCCTCCTCCGGGGGACCGGGCGGCCGGATGGGCGGGCCGGCGCCCGCCCCTCCCTGGGTTCCGAAGACCGAGCTCGGTCGGAAGGTCCAATCTGGAGAGATCGCGACGATGGCGGACGCGCTGCGAAGCGGCCTCCCCATGCGAGAGCCCGAGATCGTCGACAAGCTCATCCCCATGCTCCACGACGAGGTCCTCGACGTGAACATGGTCCAGCGGATGACCGATTCCGGGCGCCGCTTCAAGTTCGCCGTCACGGTCGTCGTCGGGAACGGCGACGGGTACGTCGGGCTAGGTCGCGCGAAGGGCCGGGAGGTCGGACCGACGATCCGCCGGGCGATCGACCGTGCGAAGCTCACGATCGTCGAGGTCTATCGAGGATGCGGGAGCTGGGAGTGCGGCTGTGGGCGACCTCACACCGTGCCCTTCCAAGCCCGGGGCCGTTCGGGCTCCGTCGTCGTGACGTTCAAGCCGGCGCCCCAGGGGGTCGGACTGGCCGTGGGGGACGTCACGAAGCCGATCCTTCGCTTCGCCGGGTTCACCGACGCCTGGGGCTACACCGACGGGCACACCAAGACCACCGTCAATTACGCCCAGGCGGCGTTCCGGGCCCTGAACTCCCTCTCGGAACTCAAGCTCGCACCCGAGGACCGCGACCGGTTGAAGATCGTTCGTGGGGCTATCGGGCGGTCGATCCTTCCGCCCAAGGAGGAGGGACCCCCCGGGGGACCGAGAGGCGGACGGAGGGGTCCGGGGGGCCGGGGTGGACCGCGGCGCGGTGCTCCGGGCCGTGGCGGGTCGAGCCGGCCCGGCGGACCCCCGGGCTCCCGAGGACCCCCGGGGGCTCGTCCACCCGGCGGGCCGAGGCGCTAACCATGGCGTGGATGATCATTCGGGTTCGCGGCTCGATCCATGCGCGCCGCGATATCGTGGAGACCTTGGAGCGGCTCAACCTCTCCCGACCGAACCATGCCACGGTCGTGCCCGAGGCCCCGACCTACCACGGTATGATCATCAAGGTCCAAGGCTACGTCACCTGGGGCGAAGCCGAGGCGGAGACGCTCACGCTGCTCGTCCAGGAGCGGGGTCGGCCTCCCGCCGGAGCACCGCCATCGGCGCCCGAGTCGACGGCCTCGGCGTCGTCATCGGAGACCGCGTCGGTCGTCGCGACCGTCCTGGAGCGCGGACTCGGGGCCGCCCAGGGACTGAGACCGCTGTTCCGGCTCCACGCTCCCAAGGGCGGGTGGCGATCGACGAAGAAGCCGTTCGCCTCCGGCGGTGCGCTCGGCTACCGGGGCCGCACGATCAATGACCTGGCCCGGAAGATGCTGTAGGAGGGGAGGACCATGCCGAGTCGAACGAGGAAATTCCGGGGCCTTCGGACCCACGGGCGGGGCATCAAGGCCGGACGCGGCGCAGGCAAGCAGGGCGGGCGAGGGAACGCCGGCCTGCACAAGTACAAATTCAAGTCGATGCTGATCTACGCCCCCGAGCACTTCGGCCGTCACGGGTTTCAACGCCCGGCCCAGGTCGTGGCGCAGCCGCTCTCGATCAATGTCGGCGAGCTCGAGGCGATGCGTCCCGTCCTGAAGGCGGCGAAGGCGTACACGGAGAAGGATGGGACCGCGGAAGCGGACCTCGCCCGGTTGGGCATTGGGCGACTACTGGGGGGAGGGAAACCCGCGCGGACGTGGCGGGTCTTCGTCGCCCACGCCTCGAAACACGCCCGGGAGAAGGTGACCGTGCTCGATTCCTCTCCTATCGCCGTCCCGCCGTAGAGTATATAACTCCCCACCGGGGTCGAATCGCGTATCATGGCCGAGGAGGAGATCCCCCGGAACTACTCCTGGGCGATCCCGCTGGGTATCATCGGTGCGCTCCTCCTGGGACTCGACTGGCTCTGGGGCCAGCCGACGCCGATCGCCTTCGGCCTTACCGCCCTCGTGACGGCGGCCGTCCTCGGGATCTTCTTCCTCGGCCTGAGCTACGATGGGCCGAAGTCGAAGCTCTACGGATTGAAGCCGCTCACGGGCCGGATGCCGGCCGTCGCCCAGCCAAAGGGCCACGTGCAGTTCCGGACCAAGATGTTCTGGACCGTCGGGGTCCTCCTGATGTACTTCCTGCTCACGAACATCTACCTCTACGGGGTCGACCAGGCGAACGTCATCGATCTGTTCCAGAGCTACCGGGCGATCCTCGCCGGCGCCCAGGGCACCCTGATGCACCTCGGCATCGGGCCGATCGTCACCGGCTCGATCATCATGCAGCTGTTCACCGGGGCGAAGATCATCAACCTCGACCTGACCGACGACGAGGACAAGGGGATGTACCAGGGGACCCAGAAGGTCATGGTCGTCGCGATGATCTTCGTCGAGGCGATCCCTCAAGTCTTCGGATACCTGTCGCCCTCGACGGCCCTGATCTCGGGCCTCGGCGCCGCGTCGCCGGGCAACGGGATGCTGCTCGCCGACGCGATCATCGTCGCGCAGCTCGTCTTCGGAAGCTATCTCGTCTTCCTGATGGACGAGGTCGTCTCCAAGTGGGGGATCGGGAGCGGGATCTCGCTGTTCATCGCCGCGGGTGTCTCCCAGCAGATCGTCCAGGGGACGCTCAACTGGCTGCCGAGCCAGCCGGGGGTCGTCAGCGCGGGGAACCCGCCGAGCGGCACGATCCCGAAAGCGTACTGGTTCTTCACCCACTACAATGCGAGCCAAATGGCCGGCGGCGGCTGGGAACAGGTCCTTCTCCACTCCCCGAACCCGGTCGTCGCGCTGGCCGGGACCGCGCTCATCTTCTTCCTCGTCGCGTGGACCGAGTCGACCCGCATCGAGCTTCCCCTTTCCCATGCCGAGGCGCGCGGTGCGCGCGGGCGATACCCGCTGCGCCTGATCTACGCATCCAATATCCCGGTCATCCTGATGTCGGCGCTCCTCGCCAACGTCTCGATGTTCTCGATCCTGTTGTGGAGCAATCCGGCCCTGTCCCACTTCCCCGTCCTAGGACATCAATGGTGGGTCGGCAAGTACGCCCTGACGGCGGCCGATGCGGCGTCGAAAGGGGTGAGCCAGACGACCCCGCTCGCCGGGGGCGCCTACTACCTGTCCACCGTGAACGGGCTAGAGTCGTGGCTGTTGCCGCTGCTGAACGCGCAGACCTACGGGGGCTTCCTAGTCGGTCACAGCTGGTGGGAGGACCTCGCCCACGTCCTGATCTACTTCTCGGTGATGGTCATCGGGTCGATCATCTTCGCCCGGTTCTGGATCCAGACGACGAACATGGGCCCCGAGGCCGTGGCGCGCCAGATCGAGGCGTCGGGGATGCAGATCCCCGGATTCCGCCGGGAACCCCGGGTCCTCCGTCGGGTCCTGGAGCGCTACATCCCGGTCATCACGATCATCTCGGGGGCGGCCGTCGGTGCCCTCGCCGCCGGCGCCGACCTGATCGGCACCGTCGGGAACGCGAGCGGTACCGGGGTGCTGCTCACTGTCGGGATCATCATCAACCTGTACGAGGCGATGGGCCGCGAGCAGCTGATGGAGATGAACCCCCTATTGAGGCGGTTCCTGGGCGGCGAGTAGGCGATGGCCGACGCGGACGGAGCGGAGGAGGCCCCGCTCCCATCGGGGGAGACGGCCGAGCCTGACGCCGAAGCCTCGCCCCCCGAATCTCCCCGACCCCCCATGCCCCAGTTCAAGCTCTCGACGTTCGTCCTGACGTTCTTGTTCGTGCTGGGGATCCTGATGATCTTCGACTCCTCGACCCGGCAGGGCGTGGCGACCGTGCTCGGACTCGCCCTGCTCCCGGCGATCGGCTTCGGGCACAACTTCGTCATGCTGACGATGTTCTGTGCGGCCCTGATCGAAATGGCACTGACGGCGCTCGCGTACAACTGGGCGACCGACTGGGTCAAGACCTCCCGGATCCAGAGCTGGTCGGCCGCCTTCCGAAAGGTCCAGATGGAGGCATTGCGGTCCGGCAAGAAGGACCGCGTCAGCGCCCTCAAGCCGCACCAGACGGAGATCACGCGGCTCTCGAGCGAACTGTCGTTCTCCCAGTTGAAGGGGATGGCCGTGACCTGGTTCCTCGTCATCGCGATCTACACCTGGGTCGGCCTGTTCATCGCCGGGACGGCCCTCGGGGAGAAGACCGTCAACCTCGGCGGCTCGCTGGTCAACATCGGTTCGACGTTCCATCTCGGCCCGTTCCCGATCCCCTTCTGGATCCTCTTGTTCTCGCTCTATACCTTCCCGCTCTCCTACGTCCTGCGGCGGAGCCTGAAGCACTACTCGCTCCGGCGCTACGAGCTCAAGCACCTCACCGACCCGCCCAACCCGCCGAGCCCGTCCGCGTGACCGGGCGGGTCGTCGCGATCGGGGGTCCCCCCGGCAGCGGGAAATCGACCTCCGGGCGCCTGGCCGCCCAGTGGCTGGGTTACGAGTTCGTGAGCGCCGGCGAGCTCTTCCGCGCGGAGGCGAGCCGTAGAAACGTGAGCCTCGAGGAGCTCTCCCAGATCGCCGAGCGGGACGACTCCATCGACCGCTCGCTCGACGCGGCGGTCCTTTCGCTCGCCCGGCCGGGGCGGGTCCTCGACGCCCGCCTCGCCGGCGCGCTCTGCCGACAGCGTCGCATCGAGGTCGACTACCTGTGGGTCACCGCTCCCGAAGCGGTCCGCGTCGCCCGCCTCGCTCAGCGCGACCACCAGGATCTCGAACGATGCCTCGCCCTGACCCGCGAGCGCGAGGCGAGCGAGCGGCGTCGGTTTCTCGCCTACTACGCGATCGACCTCGACCGGGAACGCCCGGACCTCACGATCGATTCGTCGCGCTCCGGCGCCGACGAGGTCGCCCAGAGGATCGCGGAGTTCGTCCGAGCGCGGACCGGCGGGGCAGGGGCGTGAGCGGGCCGGAGCTGGCCACCGTCGCCCCCGAGGTAGGGCGGCGCCTGTCCGAGGGGGCCTTCCTGCTCCTCGACAAGCCCCGGGGACCGACCTCCCATCAGGTGACGGCCTGGGCCCGCGACCTCCTCGGCGTGGGCACGGCCGGCCACGCCGGGACCCTCGACCCGAACGTGTCGGGACTCCTGTGGGTCGGAGTGGGACCGGCGCTGAAGCTGCTCCCGCTCCTGCTCGAGTTCCCCAAGCGCTACGTTGGCGTGGTCCGTCTTCACGGGCCCGTCGCCGCCCGGGAGCTCGAGCGGGTCCTTTCGGAGTTCGTGGGGCCGATCTTCCAGACCCCTCCGGTCCGTTCCGCCGTCCGACGGCTCCGACGCATCCGCACGATCCACCGCCTCTCCCTGCTTCAACAGCGTGGGGACCGGCTCCTCATCGACGTGATCGGAGACTCGGGCACCTACGTCCGGACCCTGGCGGTCGACATCGGGGAGGCCCTGGGAGTCGACGCGCACCTCGAGGAGCTCCGTCGCACGGGAACCGGCCCATTCACCGAGGCGCAGTCGGTCAGTCTATCGGCGCTCGCAGACGCCCTGCACGCCGCTCGGGGGGGTGGGCCGGCTGCGCTCGTCGCCCTCCTGCACCCCATGGAGGAAGTGACGCGGGAGTTCCCGAGCGTCGTGGTCAAGGACTCGGCCGCCTCCGCGATCGCCCACGGATCGGACCTCGCGGCAGGCGGTATCGTCGCCACTCCCCGTCCGTTTGACAAGGGTCGTCGGGTCGTGTTGCTCTCGCGGTCCGGAACGCTCCTCGCCACCGGCACGGCCCTGGTCGACCGGGACGAGATCACCCGCCGGCGGACCGGGTGGGTCGTCGATGCGGAGCGGGTCTTCGTCGACCCGGCCCGATACCCCCCGACCTGGGGACGAAAGAAGGCGAACCCCGACGACGTCGCCCCGGCCCCCTCTGTGCTGCCCCCCGAGTAGGGACCCTTCCGGAGCCTGAACGGGACCGAATCGCCCGGGTGGCGTCCGCGGACCCTCCGAGCTCGACCGGGACCGTCGAGGCGGAGGCCGAACCCCCCCCGGCCGACCCGATCCCGGGTGATTCCCGGCGGGCGCGTAGGCCCGTCTACGGAACGCTGAGGTAGCGCTGTTTCGCCCGGGTCACATGGGGCCCCGGCAGGCCCGAGGCCACCCGGTCGACGATCGTTCCGTCGGGCCCGATGAAGAACGTCACGCGCTTTGCATACCCCAGGAAACCGAGGACGCCGAAGGCGGTGGCGATCTTCTTGTCGGCGTCCGCCGCCATCGGGAACCCCGCCCCGCAATCGTGGGCGAACCCTGTCTGGGTCCCGATCCGGTCGACGCTGATCCCGAGTACGCGGACGCCTCGGGCGTCGAGTTCGGGGAACAGAAGGGCGAACCCCCTCGTCTCCCTCGCGCACCCCGTCGTGTTCGCCTTCGGGAAAAAAAACAGGACGACGGGATGACCCCGCCAGTCGGAAAGACGAACGCGTCCGCCGCTGGAGACCGGGGCCTCGAAATCGACGGCGGGTTGACCGACCTCGAGCACGGCAGGATCCTCCCCGGCCGAGGCCACGGTGGGGGCGAAGCCCTCCTACGGACCGGCCATGGTGACGAGCGTCTCGGTCCCCTTGATGCCGGGGATCCGGCGGATCCGGTGCACGACTACATCCAGGGCCTGGTTGATGTGAGGGGCCTGCACCTTCGCGATGAGGTCGTACGGTCCGGTCACCGCTTCGACCTCCACCACCGTCGGCTCGGCCTGGAGCCGGCGGCGGACCTCCTCGAGTCGGCCTACCTCCGTCTCGACCAGGAGGAACAACGTTTCCATGGAGGCTCCGGCACTCGGGGCCGGGTTCTTGAGGTTGCCGCTCGGGAGGACGACGCAAGCAGCTCGGCAACCGTTAAGGAGGGCGAGCGGCCCCGGGCGTGGCCATGGGGCTGGCCGTCCGAGATCCGCGGTCGGGCCGCGTACGGCCCCTGGGACCGCGACCGGGCCGACCGTTCACGATCTACGTTTGCGGGCCCACGGTCTACGCCGACGCCCATGTCGGCCATGCGCGGACCTACCTCTTCTTCGACGTGCTCAAGCGCCACCTCCAGGCCGAGGGGGTCCGGGTCCGACACGTCATGAACATCACGGATTTCGAGGACAAGATCTTCGATCGAGCGCTCGCGTTAGAGACGAGCTGGAAGCTCTTAGCCCGGCGAGAGGAGCGTAGGTTCCGCTCCGACCTCGGCAGCGTTGGGATCCTTCCGGCCGACCTCTACCCGAGAGCGAGCGACCACATCGCCGCGATGCGGTCGACGGTGAGGGCCCTGGCGCGCACCGGACGGCTCGAGCCGCGCGAGCAGGGTCTGGTCTATCGACCGTCGGACCGTAGGAGCCGGGAATCTCCGTTGGCCTCCGAGGCGGTCGAGCATGCGGTGGCCGAGCCGGGCGTCCCCAGCCCCGACGGTCTCGAGCTCGGAGAGTTCTCGGTCTGGCTTCCGCCGCATCCCGGTGGACCAGCCTGGCCGAGCCCGTGGGGGATGGGCACCCCGGGTTGGCACCTCGAATGCTACGTGATGGCCCGCCGCTATCTCGGCCTGCCGGTGGACCTTCACGGCGGGGGGCTCGACCTCGCCTTCCCGCACCACTATGCCGAGAGCGAACTCGCCCAGGCGCTCGACCGGCGGCCGTTCGCCCGGCATTATCTCTATGCCGACTTCGTCACCCAGCACGGCGTGAAGATGTCCAAGTCCACCGGCAACCTCGTGACGGTCCGTTCGGCGGTCCAGGGGGCGGGGGCGGCGGCGGTCCGCTGGTATCTCTTGTCGGTCCCCTACGGTCGCCCGCTCGAGTGGGACCAGAGGGCCCTGGAGGTCGCAGCCCACGCGGCGTCATCCGTGCGCCGGGCCTTCCGGATCGCCCTCGGTGACGTCGGCGGGGGCTCGCTGGCCGAACGCTCCCTCCGACGCCTGCGGGACGACGTCTCGAAGGACCTCTCAAGGAATCTCGGAACGGAACGCGCCCTGGCGAGGATCGCACGGTACGCCACGGTGATCGAGCGCAGCGCCCGGGGGGCGTTCCCGAAAGGGAGTCGACGAAGTTCCCTGGCCCTGGTCGCCGACATGGAACGCCGACTGGGCTTGCCCCTCCACTAGGAGGACGGGGCGTCCAGCGAGCCTTGGACTACCCTGCTCGCTCGAGGATCAGGCTCAGGCCGTTCCCGCCGCCCATGCACAGGGTGGCGAGGCCGTAGCGCCCGCCCGAACGCACCAACTCGTGTAGGAGGGTCACGACGATCCGGGCGCCGCTCGCCCCGATCGGATGCCCGAGCGCGACCGCTCCCCCGTGCACATTGAATCGGTCGTCGGGAAACTGGAACGCCCGTTGGACGGCGATGGAGGCCGAGGCGAATGCCTCGTTATGCTCGATCCGGTCGATCGCCGACACGTCCAGGCCGACCCGCTCGAGGTGCGCTCGGACGGTCGGGATCGGAGACTCCATCACGTCAGAGGGAGCGACTCCGCCCACCGCGCTCGAGTGAACCCAGGCGATCGGGCGGATTCCCCGACGCTCCGCCTCCGAATCGCTCGCCAGGACGAGGGCCGCCGCCCCGTCGGACAACTGGGAGGAATTTCCGGCGGTCAGGATCCCGTCGGGGGAGAACGACGGGGTGAGACGAGCGAGTCCCTCGAGCGTCGAGTCGCCGCGCGGGCCCTCATCGTGGGCGAGACCTAGCGGCGTCCCAGGTAGGTCGCGCGGGATCGGGACGGTCTCGGAGGCGAACGTGCCGTCGGCGTTGGCGCGCGCCGCGGCACGGTGGCTTCGCAGTGCAAACGCATCCGCATCGGCCCGCGTGATCCCGAACTTCTGGGCCACCCGCTCCCCGGTCAGGCCCATGTGCTCGTGCTCCCCGTAGGCGTCTAGGAGCGAGTCCCGCAACATCGCATCGTCGAGAGGCGGAGCGCCGTATCGCATTCCCCAGCGAGCCTTCGAGGGGATCAGGAACGGAGACGATGACATGCTCTCCATCCCACCGGCTACTCCGAGGGATAGCTCCCCCGAACGGATCGAAGCGGTCGTGACCAGGAGGGCCTGCATCCCCGAGCCGCAGACCATGTTGATGGTGAAGGCACCGGATCGATCCGGGATCCCCGCCCCCCGAAGCACCTGACGCGCGGGATTCTGCCCGGCCCCGGCCTGGATGCAATGCCCCATGGTCACGAACGGGACGTCGGAGGGCAGCACCCCGGCCGTTCGCAGGGCGGCGCGGACGGCGATCGTGCCGAGCGCCGTCGCCGGAACCTCCCGAAGCCCGCCCCCGAACTTGCCGATCGGGGTCCGGACGGCCGCGAGGACGGCCACCCGAGGGAGCGAACTCGTCATGGGCGATTGGCAACCGACGCCGGGCTCGACGATCCGCGCTGGGGCCGAGCTCAGTCTTCCTCGACGCGGGGGGCGAGGAGGAACTGTCCGCCGCCTTTCCCGTTCGCGAGGGTGAACTCGATCTTGAGCGGGTACTCGTTGCCGACGTGGAGGGTCACCTCGGTGCTCGAGGTGATGGATTTCACCATGTTCGAGAAGAAATCGAGCGGGTACATGCTCTTGACCGGCTCGCGAGCCTCGAGCTTGCCGAGACCGTCCTTGCCGAGGTGCATGTCCACCTGGTCGGTCTCCCCTTCAGAATGCATCGTGAACCCCTCTGGGTCGAGGGCGAGCGTCACGTGGTCGGAGATCGATTCCGTTCCGCGGATCCCCTGCCGGAGCTCCTCCATCTTCACCACCGCGATCCCCGGCGGGGACACGTTCGGGACCTTCGGCTCGGCGATCCCGGCCGGGTCGACGACGGACATGTGCCTCGTCACCTTCCCGACCTTCACGATCAGTCGGTTCTTGCCGCCATCGAACTGGAGGTCGATGAGGTCGCCGGGCTTGGACAGACGGAGGATCTCCTTGAACTTCTCGATGTCGATGCCGATCTCGGTCGGCTCCCCGGTGAACTCTTCGAAGCCGCCCTTGTTCAAGGTCACGACGAGCATCGCCACGTGGGACGGGTCGACCGCCTTGACCGAGATCCCGTCCTTGGAGATCGACAACTTGGCCTCGGGAACGAGCGTCGCGATGACCTCGACGAGCTCGCGGAGGACCTCCATCCGTATGCGCGCCTTGAACATCCGAAACCTCGGGTGCGGACTACACGCGTCCCCTCTAAAAGGTGTCGCTCGGAAACCGCGCCGACGACGACGCGGGGGCCGAATCGGCGGTCGGACGCGCTGCCCGTAACCCATACAAGGCCGCTTCCGCTCCGCCGACCTTCGTGACCGAGGCCGCCTATCTTTACCCGATCGGAGCCGCCTACGAGCGGTCGTTCCGGGCGACCGTGGTCGCGCGGCCTCCCGGGGCGACCGTCTTGGACCGGACCTACTTCTATCCGGTCGGGGGTGGTCAACCCTCGGACCAGGGTTGGATCGTTTCCGACTCCGGCTCTCGCTTCCCCGTGACCGAGGTACGCAAGAGCGGGGAGGCCATCCTGCACCAGATCGGACGGCCGCGCCCCTCGGACGCTCGACCCTTGTCGGTCGGGGACCTCGTCACGGGCGAGGTCGACTGGGAGCGACGCTACCGGCACATGCGACTGCATACCGCCCAGCACTTTGTCAGCGCGCTCCTTTTCCGCTCGACGGGACGTAAGACCCGATCGGCGACGATGAAAGGGGACCGGGCCGTGATCGACCTCGATGGTCCGTGGCCGGTCGAGGTCGCCTGGCGGACGTTCGAAGAGGCCACCCTCGAGGCGCTGCGTTCCCCCCACCCCGTGCGGATCGAACAGGTCCCACGAGCGGAATGGGATCAGAACCCCTCGGAGCGTTCGGGCGCGGTCCCGCTCCCGCCCCATGTCGACCCCGTCCGAGTGCTCGACATCGAGGGCATCGACCGATGCCCATGCGGCGGGACTCACCTTCGTTCGACAGAGGAGATCGGCCTCCTCGAGCTCGATCCCCCGGTCGCTCAGGGGGCCGGGACGAGGGTAGGGTTCAGGCTGCGCGGAGCCTCGGCCCACTCCGGTCGGGTCACCCCGTAGACGAGAACGTCGTGCCAGCGGGCGTGGTGGAACAGCGCCGATCGCAGTGTCCCCTCCCGCCGGAATCTCAATCCTTCGAGCACTCGGTAGGACGCCACGTTCTCGACATCGCAGGTCGCCCCGACCCGGGCGAGAGTGGCCTCGTGGAACAGGTAGTCGACGAGCAACCCCACCGCCTCCTTCCCGTACCCCTTCCCTCGCTGGGAGCGATCCCCGAGCACGTACCAGACGTCCGTGGTCTCGAGGACCGGGTGGGGCTGGTAGTGCCCGACGAAACCGAGGACCAGACCATCCTGGACCCGCTCGACGACGAAGCGCGGGGCGAGCGAGCGGGGGTCATCGGGAGCGGCTAGGACGGCGGCCTCGAACGATTCGGCCGTGTCGAGGGAGAACCGGTCGAACGGCGCCACATTCTCCGGGTCGTTGTACCAGTCGAACAGCTTGGGAAGGTCTGCGCGGGCCGGCGCGCGCAGCCTCAGGGCGTAGCCTTGGAGAAGCGGGAGGCCTGACACGGTCACTCGGGAAGGATTCGCTGCCGATTCACGCCCGCCAGGGTGGGGCCGTTGCTGGCGGGGGCGGACAGGTCGGGTTCGGCCGGGCCCGCCGCCGATCCCTCCTCGCTCAGCGTTAGGGCCACGCGGTGGCCGCTCGGCGTGAGCGAGTAGACGAGCTTCGGCTCGGTATACCCGATCACATACTGCACCCGTCGGTAGACGTACCGCCCCATCTCGAGCTGGCGGAGGGTATTCTTCACTTCGGTGAGCTCGACCTGCGCGAAGGCGCGCAAGATCCCGAACTCGGTCGTCCACTGGTCGGCCTCGAAGCGGACCTGCGCGCCCCGATGGCTCAGGAGATGGATGAGGAGGGAGCGCTCGAGTCGACTCGGACTCTCCCGATCCATCGTGGCCATCCGGGATGACTCAGTCGAATCCGGCCGTCCACCGGGTCGAGGCAGGTAGGGGGGCCACGAATCGCGCACGGCCCGTCAGGGGACGGAGGCGCTCGCCCTGCCGATTCGATCGCTCGCTCGCCCGTGGGGCCCGGATCCCCCCGGGGCGTAGAACCATACGAGAGAAGAACGCACCGGCCGTGGCCGAAGTGAGTGGGGGTTCCGGTCCCCTTTGGATATGCGTGCGCATGCGTACCGCTGGCTCCGACCGAGTAACCCATTTAGGCGGGCTTCCATATTATATATCCTTCCTTCCGTGGCCGCGCGTTCATGCCGTCGGAGCCATCCCGTGACCCGGTCGTGGTCACCGGAGGGGCCGGGGCGATCGGGTCCGTCCTCGTCGCCTCCCTTTCCGCGGGTGGGTCCCAAGTTCGAGTCATCGACAACCTTTCTTCAGGTCGGCGGGACTCGATCGCCCCACTGATCGACCAGAAGCGGGTCACCCTGCACGTTGCCGACCTCCGCACCCAGGGCGCGATCGACTCGGAGTTCCGCGGGGCCGCCTCGGCTTGGCATCTAGCGGCCAACCCGGACATACGGCGAGGGACCGCCGACCCGAACCTTGACTTCGACCACGGGACCCTCGCCTCCTTCCGATTCCTCGAGGCCGCTCGCAAGGCCGACGTCCGGACCCTATTTTTTTCCTCGTCGAGCGTCGTCTATGGGTATCCGAAGACCTTCCCGACGCCCGAAGAGTACGGCCCGCTCCTGCCCGAGTCCTTGTACGGCGCCTCCAAGCTCGCCTCCGAGGGGCTCTTCTCTGCCTACGCGCATTCCTACGGGATTCGGGTGAACCTGTTCCGGTTCGCGAATATCATCGGTCCGGGCATGACCCACGGCGTGATCTTCGACTTCTTCGAAAAACTCCGTCGGGACCCTTCCCGGCTCGAAGTACTGGGGGATGGCCGACAATCGAAGAGCTACCTGAGGACCGAGGAGTGCGTCGACGCCATGCGCTTCGTGGGGGACCATGCCTCCGAGCCGGTGAATCTGTTCAACCTCGGGACCCACGACCGGATCGCGGTCCAGGAGATCGCCGAGGTCATCGTCTCGGCCTGCGGCGGGAAGGGCCGGATCGAGTACACCGGCGGGGATCGGGGATGGACCGGAGACATCCCCCAGCAGCTGCTCTCGATCGAGCGACTCGGGCGACTCGGCTGGAAACCGAAGCATACGAGCCGGCAGGCGGTCGAGCAGACCGTCCGGGAAATGGCCCGTGCTCGAGGCTTCTAGGACCGACCCGGTCCCCGGCCCGCCGACGGCCCCGCCCCGCCCGGGCAGCGTGTCGGTGGTGGTCACGGTTCTGAACGACCCGCGGGTCGAGCGGACCGTCGAGAGCCTCCTACGCCAGAGCCGGGGTCCGGAGGAGATCCTCGTGGACGACGGGGGCGTCACCGACCGGGTCCGCCGGATCACCGAGCGCCTGAGCGAGCGCGACCCCCGAGTCCGCCATCTCGATGCCCCGGGGAACATCGCCGAGAGCCGCAACACGGCGCTTTCGGTTGCCCGCGGGGAGTTCATCGCCTTCCTCGACGCGGACGAGGTCGCCCCGGCTCAGTGGCTCGAACATCTTCTCGCCCCGTTCAGCGACCCCTCCGTCGGGTTCGTTGGAGGCCCCACGCCCGGCAGCCCGGAGTCGCTCCGGACCATCGGCGCCCGGTACTACGACGGGTACCTGCGCCGGTTCTACGACCGCGTGGCCCGAACCCATCCGCAGGCGCTGCCCATGGGAAATTCGGCCTGGCGAAGCCGTCTCTTCCGGGAGCTGGGAGGCCTCGACGCCAGCCTCGACCGCCTCGCGGCGTCGGAGGACCAGGAGTTCGCCGTTCGAGCGCTGCGCGGGGGTTGGCGAGGGGTGTTCGTCCCGGATGCCTGGGTGTTGCACGATTTCCAGGGGCTCGACACCGCGGCGCTCCTTCGGAAGCAGCGGGTCTATGCAAGGGGAGGGTTCGTCGTTTGGCGACGCCATCAGAGCACCTACGAGGCGAGTGTTGCGCGGGTCCTACCCTTCCTCCTCCTCCCGGTGGCCGTCCTCGCCGGAGCCGCATTCCTTCCATTCGGGAGCCTGCGGTCCTTCGGCATGGTGTTGCTGGGGATCGGGGGGATCGGGCTGGGCGCGCTCGCGCTCGGCCTGACGATTTGGGGGAGGTTAGAGGACCGGAGGTATCCGGGGCTGCGATACGCAGCGTTGGAGATTCCTCGTCGATGGGCCACGCTGTTGGGAGCGTTCCAGGGCCTCGTGCGGTATGGCTGGTCCGGGCGTCGCGGGAGCGCGAAGGTAGCCCGGTCCCCGCCGGCGGCACCGTCAGCGGACGCCCATCTCGGAAAACCTTAAGGTCGGAGGGCGCTCCGCGCGGCGATGTCTCCGACGACCGCCTCCGAAGGCTCCCCGTTGAAATCCGGAGACCTCGTCCTGCTCGACTACGAGGTCTGGGCGGAAGGGGCCGACCACGCGGACTTGGTCGACACGACCCGTGAAGAGGTGGCCCACAAGGCGGACGTGAAGCTTCCCGAAGGGGCCAAGCTCGAACCGCGGCCCCACCTCGTCGGGGGGGACTACTTCCCGTCGGGGATCGAGGGCTCGCTCGTCGGTGCGAAGGTCGGCGAGACGCTCTCCCGAGAGTTCCCACCGGCCGAGGCGTTCGGGGAACGGGACCCGAAGTTGATCGAGCTGTTCAGCATGCATGAGATCTCCCGCCTTCCCGAAATGCGCCGGGAGGACGCCGAGCTCCAGACCGGGACGATCCTCACGATCAAGGGTCGGCGTGGCCGGGTCGTTACTCTGACGGCCGCTCGGGTGCGTGTCGACTTCAACCCTCCTTTTGCCGGACGGAAGATCCGCGTGCAGTTTCACCCACTCGAACGGATCGAGGAACCGGTGGAGCAGGCCCGGGCCCTCGTCGAGCTGACCTATGGACACGGGAAGGACTTCGACGTGAAGAGCCATCAAGGGGTTCTCACCCTCCGGGTTCCCGAGCGGAGCAAGTTCGATTTCGGATGGATGGCTACGAAGCCGAAGCTGATCGATCGTCTCCGAACCCAGCTCAAGCCCAAGGCGATCCACCTCGTGGAGGAGTACGTTACCCCTTCCGCGAAGGAGGCCGCCGCGGCCGCCTCGACCCCCGAATCCGAGGCCCCGACCGCAGGGGCCGGGCACGCGCACGATCACGATTCCAAGGCCACGGCCGCTCCCGCGAAGCAAGGCGACTGAACGACGGCTCACGCGCGCACTCCCGAATGGGGGGGTGGGCCGATGCCACCCGAACCGCGCCCAGTGCGGCTCCGACGCCCCAGCCACGATGGGTTCATCGGGGGCATTCGGGGAGGGCGATGGGGAAATCGCGATCGAGCTCGGCGGCTGATCCACCCAGGCCCGCTTCGCGCGGCCCGCGACGCCTGGGCCGACTCGGGAGGAGTTCGGACCTCCTCGGGATAAACCCGGTCCACGTCCTTCGGCGCGGATGCACGGGTCGACGCAGGTCGTCTCCGGGGACGAAGGCGGAAACCCGTACCTCGGCTGGCTCGTCAGCGTGCTGTTGATCGCCCTGGTGGTCGCGATCGGCGCCGGGCTATGGATTCACTACCACGGGCTGTAGGCTCGGACTCGAGCGGGCGCCCGCCGAGGCGGAGGAGGAGGCGGGCGCGGTCGTGGGTCCGGTCCACCGATAGGCGAAGACGTGGCGGGGGCGATCGACGGCGACGGGGGTCCAACCGGGGATCGGGTGCCAGTGGCTCACCACCCGCGCGCCCGCCGGGAGTTGGGCTTCGAGTAGAGGTTTCAAACGCTCCATGGCTCCCGGCCACAGAAAACAGGTGACGACGCTCGTAGTGGTCAGGTCCACGTCGAACAGGTTCCCCCAACGGATCCGGACGCGGTCCGCCGGCCCGCCCAGGGCCCGCCGGGCCCACAGGATCAGGATCCGGATCGGCTCGACTTCGACGCCCAGGACGTCGGCTCCGCGCTCCCGCGCGGCTCGAAACAGGATGGCCCCCGTTCCCGCGCCGAGGTCGACCAGTCGGTCGGTCGGTCCGACGTTGGCGAGGTCGAGCATGCGCGCGACGGCGCTCCGCGAGGTCGGCTGATACCCCGCGCCGAAGACGAACGACGCGAAGACGAAGTACAGGACCGCCGCCGCACCGGTGACGAGGATCGTGAAAAGCTCGAGCGTGAGGGTCGTCATGGGACCCGGATCGGTCGTCGGGGCCCCGCCCGGAGGATCTGCTCGACGGCAGAGTGGGGGTCGACCTCGCGACTGAGCACCCGGTCCAGCAAGTTGGAGAGCCGAGGGTCGCGTCGGAGCGACTCCGCCAGATCGTGCCCGACCCGTTCGGTGACGAGACCGACGATCTCCGCCGAGAGTCGACGTCGCTCGGTCGCGGCGCGGGTCCCCGCCTCGTCGAGGAACCGCTCGTGGGCCTCGATCGCGGCCCACAGCTCGGCGATGCCGACGCCATCGCGGGCCGAGGCGGTCAGGATCCGAGGCGTCCAGCCCCCTGTGGACCTCGCGAGGCTGATGAGTTCCCGCAGGTCCTTCGCGGCGAGGTCCGCACCGGGCAGGTCGGACTTGTTGACGCAAAACACGTCGGCGATCTCGAAGAGCCCGGCCTTGAGCGTTTGTACTTCGTCTCCCAGGTGGGGGACCAAGACCACGACCGCGGTCGAGGCCACCTCACGGACTTCGACGTCGACCTGGCCGGAACCCACGGTTTCGACGAGCACGAAGTCCATCCCGAACGCGTCGAGGAGGCGGGTCACCTCGAGCGTTGCGGCGGCGATCCCGCCCAGGTGTCCGCGACTCGCCATGGACCGGATGAAGACCCCGGGGTCTCCCGGCTCCCGTTCGAGCCGGATCCGGTCCCCAAGGACCGAGCCGCCGGTGAAGGGGCTCGATGGGTCGACCGCCACCACGCCCACCGTGCGACCGGCGGCTCGCAGGTGAGCGAGCAGCCCGTTCAGAAGCGAGGACTTGCCCACGCCGAGCGGACCGGCGATCCCGATGACGCGAGCGCGGCCCGTTCGGGGATACAAAGCGCGCAGCGTCGGGATCACCTTCGGGTCCCGATTCTCCACGGCGGAGATGAGCCGGCCCAGGACGCGTCGGTCCTGGGCGAGGACCTGCCGGGCGGCCTGGGTGAGCCGGGGTCGGCCCCTCATGCCCGATGGCGGGCGATGCCCCGGGCCGTGGTCACGATCTGTTCGAGGGAGGTGCCGGGTCCGAAGACGGCCTTGAGGCCGATCTTTCGGAGCCGCTTGGCGTCCTCATCCGGAATGATCCCACCGGCGAAGACTGGGATGTCGGAGGCCTTGCGCTTCTTGAGCAGGGCGAGGACCCGAGGGAACAGCGCCATGTGCGCCCCGGACAGGATCGAGAGCCCGATCAGGTCGACGTCCTCCTCGATCGCCGATTCGACGATCTCTTCCGGGGTCTGTCGGAGACCGGCGTAGATGACCTCCATGCCCGCGTCGCGAAGCGCCCGGGCCACGACCTTGGCCCCCCGGTCATGGCCATCAAGACCGGGTTTCGCGATCAGCACCCGGACCGGCGGCGCGTTCGCAGTCTTCGCCATCCCAATCGACCGAGGAAGCGATGGTCGCGGCTTAACCTCTCGCTTGGCTCGGCGGGGAAGACCGAGGCTCACACGTACGCGAGCACGTCGAAGATCAGGTTCCCCAACACGACGCCCAACATGGTACCCACGAACATCAAGACCAAGAACGGAACCTGCGGCGTGACCCACACGCGCGCGATCCCCTGGGCCTCCAACTCTGACCTCTGTCGCACCCGCATCGCCCGGTCCTCCTCGGCGGTCTCGGTCTCCTCTGCCCGCTGGAACGTCGGGTCCTTGATCCATACGAACCGGTCTGGGAGTTCGGCCACCGGGATGGTGAACCCGGTGAAGCCGTGGGGGAAGGAGAAGTCTCCCCGACGAGCATTGTGGAGGGCGATCGAGAGCGGAACGCCGACTGCGACGATGGCGGCGTTCATGAGGAGCGTGAGGGCGAACGGGTAGATTCCCAGGATCCGGGTGGCCGAGTCCGGCAGGGCGAGCCAGCTCGTGGCCACGATCGGCAGGACGACCCCGGTCGTGATCAGCGCTTTCGCATCGGCCCCCCCGTACAGCAGGCGGGCCTCGAACAACCCTCGTCCGAGAAGGATGCTCGCGAACGCTGCGATCACGAGGAGCGGTAGGCCAGTCGGTCCGATGCCATCGAACCAGCCGGCCGCCCCCAGAAAGCCGCCCACGGAAACGAACGCGGCGACTTCCAGGAGACCAGGGAGCCGGTCATCGAACTTCTCCACCGCGAGATCCCACGGCACGAGCTGTTCGACCGCGAGGAGGGCCACGGCGATCCACAGGGCCAGCGCGAGCGGCCCGAACGGCGCGACGACGATCGCGCCCGTCACCCCGCCGATCGCCACGAGTCCTTGCCAGAGTCGGTCGTCGACCTGGCGCGTCGTCCAATCGAAGTAAGCGGCGAGGCCAAATCCCGCCAGGAGGACGGCCATCTCAAAGCCGGTCCACCCGGTTTGGATTCCGACCACGGTCTAGCGACCCTCGCCCATCGGAATGGCGGCTTCCCCCCGATAAGGGGACCGCTCCAACAGGACCATGAACTCCGCTCCGAGGTCGCTCGGACCGACCGTTCTCTGGATCGGGACCGCGACGTCGGGCCGCAGGTGTCCCGGTCTGCGGTGTGAGTCGGAGCCGGCCCAGGACGGGCCCGAGACGCCGTCGCACCGACGGTTCGCTTTCGGCAAGCTATTTAAACGAACTCAAACTGGCGCGCGGCTGGTCAGCCCTTCATGGTTGAGTTCAAGCTCGTCATCGCCGACGCGGCCACGTCGTACGCTCGGACGGTCGGCGACCCACAGTCCGCTGGGTTCCTCGGCAAGCGGATCGGCGAGACGATCGGAGGCGAGCTCGTTGGCCTCACCGGCTACACGTTCCGGATCTCCGGTGGGACCGACAAGAGCGGGTTTCCGTTGCGGCCGGAAATCCCCGGCGCGCGCCAGGTTCGCGTCTTTGTGGGGGAAGGATTCGGGTTCCACGCTCCTCGACGCGGGATGCGAAAGCGACGCACCTTTCGAGGGAGCGCGGTCAGCGAGGAGACCGTCCAGATCAATCTGGTGGTGGAAAAGAGGGGGCAAAAACCCCTGGCGGAGCCCGCTGCCCCGACATGAAGGTCCCTCGTCAGCCCGAGGTTAACATCGGGCTGGTCGGACACGTCGACCACGGCAAGACAACCCTCACCCAAGCGCTCACGGGCGAGTGGACCGACCGTCATTCCGAGGAGCTCCGTCGAGGCATCTCGATCAAGCTCGGGTATGCGGACGCCGCGTTCTATCGCTGCCCCGGCCTACCCGAGCCGGATTGTTTTCGCACCGAGGCCACCTGCCCGGACGATCGGGAGGCGAAGTTCCTTCGGGCCGTCTCGTTCGTGGACGCCCCGGGTCACGAGACCCTGATGGCGACCATGCTGTCGGGGGCCGCCATCATGGACGGAGCGCTGCTCCTGGTTGCCGGCAATGAGAAGGTGCCCCAGCCCCAGACCCAGGAGCACCTGTACGCGCTCGACATCATCGGGGTTCGCAAGGTCGTCGTCGTCCAGAACAAGATCGACCTCGTCAGCCCGGAGAAGGCGGAGGAGAACTACCGCCAGATCGTGGAATTCCTGAAGGGATCGCCGATCGCGTCGGCCCCGATTGTACCGGTATCCGCCAACCACAAGGTCAACATCGACGCGCTGATCGAGACGATCCAGGACACGATCCCCACCCCGACGCGGGACTCGACGAAACCGCCCCTCCTCTACGTGGCGCGGTCCTTTGACGTGAATCGACCCGGGATCCGAGCTTCGAAGTTGAAGGGCGGGGTCCTCGGCGGATCGTTGGTGCAGGGGAAATTGCGGGTCGGCGACGAGATCGAGATCCGCCCCGGGTATGCCGGCCTATCGGATGGGCGAGCCGAGGCGTTGCAGACACGGGTCGCAGCGCTGATCTCCGGTGGGCAGGAGATCACCGAGCTGCAGCCCGGCGGACTCGCGGCGGTCGGGACCACCCTCGACCCCGCCCTGACCAAGGCCGATGGACTCACCGGTCGGCTCGTCGGCACACCGGGCACGCTCCCCCCGGTCAGCCAAAAGATCCGGATCAAGGCGACACTGCTCGACCGTGTCCTGGGCGCCCAACGGGAGACCAAGGTCGAGAAGATCCGGACGAGCGAGATGCTCGCGGTGACGATCGGGACGACCGTGGCCGCCGGCAAGGTGACGAGCGCCCGGGGGGACGAGGTCGAGCTGACCCTCAGCCGTCCGGTCACCGTTTTCCCAGGGAGCCGGGTCGCGATCTCCCGAAAGCTGACGGCCTGGAGGCTGATCGGCTACGGGCTGGTCGAGGGGAGCGGGAAGTGAAGCCCGAGCTGATGGAGATCCTGTGCTGCCCGGTGTGTCGGGGGACCCTCACCCTTTCCGTGCAACGCCGGGTCGGGGAGGAGATCGAACAGGGCTCGCTCCGATGCGACGCGTGCCGGGAGGACTACCCGATCGAGGACGGGATCCCGAACTTGCTTCCTCCGAACGAGCGCGACTGAGCGCCGCGCGTCGAACCGGGGCCGCGATCCCCGGGGTCACGTTGAATCGAGGATCGCGCGACAGGGGCCGCCGTCCCCACCGGGGATCCGAAGCGGTAGGCATCGAAGCGAGTGGTCCACGCCTCGTACGTTGGCCATGACCAGCCCTTCCAGGATCACGACCGCCTGGGAGAGCAGGGCCCGGTGGACGGGGAACGTGACCGTTGGGTCGGCCTCGATGGAAAGAGCGTCGATCCCGACGAGGCGGACTCCCCGACGCAGGACCTCCGCCGCCGCGGCGGGCGAGAGGTCCACGAAATCGGAAAAGTATCCCTCCCCGCGTTCCCAGCGTTGGGAGTTCGCGGTACGGAACAGCAGTCGCTCGGTCCCTGGGGGGATCCCTTCGAGGTCCGAGGGGAACACGGAGGAACGCCCCTCGGGTACCGAGACGACCCGGCACGGCCCGTTCAAGAGGCCGAGATCGAGCTGATCGATCGATACTCCCCCGGCGAGGAAATGGCTCGGAGGGTCGACATGGGTTCCGGAATGGGTGCCGATCGACAGCACCGAAAGGTTGTACGGATCCCCCCGGGCGATCGAACGGAGGGTATCGATCGCCGTCGGAGGGTCTCCGGGAAAGGTGGGCATCGACGGGCGAATGGGCATGGAGATGTCGACGGTGACCATGGTCCTCGAGCTCTGCGGTCCAGAAGGGATCGCCCCGGGCGATGGGACCGGCATCCGTAAAGACTCTCTGGCGGTCCGGTCGACGTGCTCGTCCTCTACCTCCCTGCGCTTCTCGTCGCCTTCGTCATCACCATCGTGGAGATGACGGAGGTCGTCGCCGTGGTGTTCGCTCTGGGAGCGGACCGGCAATCCGTCGGTCACGGAGCCGCGGGGGCCGCGGCCGGTACCACGGTCGTCGGAACGGTGGCGATCGGATTCAGCGCCCTCCTGATCGCCCTACCGAGGTCGGAGCTCCTAGGAGGGGCGGCCGTCGTCCTGTTCGGCTTCGGCGTATTCCTCTTCCGCAGCACACTGCGATCCTATCGTCGGCATCGCGCGAATCCTCACCCACCTCCCGCAGGCGGCGACTCGACCTCCGGGGGTCGCGTCCTCCAATTTGGAGGCGGCTTCGTCGTCGGGGCGGTGGAGGCGACCGAGACGGTCATCGTACTCCTGGCCCTGGCCGCGGCCGGTTATGGCCCCTCGGCGGTATTCGGCGCCGTGGCCGGGGGGGTCACGTTGGTCGGGGCGGCCATCGCCGTCCACCAGCAGATCCGCCGGATCAAGGTCCCGACCCTGAAGCTCGGAGCGACCTCGATGGTGTTCACCTTCGCCGTGTTCTGGGGAGGCGAGGCAGAGTCGGTCAAATGGCCGGGATCGGACCTCTTCCTCCTCGTCATTTTCGTCGCGGCCGTGCTCGTCGTCCGGGGCCTCGTGGAAGTGCTCCTGCGCCCGCCGGTTCGGGTCGAGGCCAACGGTTAAGCGCCGTCGGCGGCGAGCCGTTGGACATGCGGCGTCGTTCGCTGGAGGACGACGAGCCCGACGAGGGTCCGGACGACCCGCAGGAGGTCGATGAGGAACCCTCCGGCCCGCCGCGGACGCACCGCGGCACGCGAGGTCGGTCCCGTCCCGTTCGGCCCTGGCGGTCCGCCCCGGAGTCTCCACACCGGTCGACAGGAGATGACTCGTCGGAATCGGAGGAGGATGAAGAGCCGGCTCCGCGGGGTCTCTTTCACCGGGTCCGGCGACCCGTGTTCTTCCGGGCTAGCGATACGGTCTGGTTCGAACCCCTGGTCGCGCTCGCCATCGTGGTCCTGATCCTCGTCTCGTTGTATGCCTATACGTCGAACTGGCCCCCGGCCTACGTGATCGAGTCCGATAGCATGCAGCACGGCCTCACCGACCAGGTGGGGTTGATCAACACCGGCGACCTGGTGCTCGCGCAGCGCCTGAACGCCTCCCAGGTCACCACCTACTTTGCCGGTTTGGAGTCGGGGTACCGGACGTATGGAGAGTACGGGGACGTCATCCTCTATCATGCGAACGGCAACGCGAACGACGCCCCCATCATACACCGGGCGCTCGCATACATCGAATACAACGCCGGTAACCGCACGTACTCGATACCGGAACTCCAGGGGCTTCCTTGCGGGTCCCAGTCGGACGCAGTCTACCGAGTCTCCGCCCACCTTTCTGGGTGCGGAACCCTGGGGATCACGGGACCCATCTCCTTGCTCGACGTGGGCTGGATGGGAGCCGAGGTGAATGTCACCCTCTCCAACGGGGTCGTCGGCGCGCATTCGGGTTTTCTGACCATGGGGGACAACAATCTAGCGGCCGGGACACCCCCTCGGGGGGCGCCCGACCAGCCAACCTTGAGCCTCCTCGTCCAATCCGATTGGGTCGTAGGGGTTGCTCGCGGCATGATCCCATGGTTCGGCTCCCTCAAGCTGCTCCTGTCCGGGGACGCCGGGATGGTCCCGACCCAATCGTGGGAATGGCTTGCGATCACGGTGATCGGGACTCTGCTCGCGGCGATGGGAATCCACTATGCCTTGCGAGCCGAAGGGATCGAAGACGATCGTCGAAAGGAGGACGAGCGGGAGGACGACGACGAGGAGGGCTCGCGCCCCGGGCGTCGGTGGCACTCGTTAGTCCCCTGGCGGCGTTCCCGGGAAGATGACCTCGACGACGACGACGAGGAGGAGGCGGGACATCGCCCCCGGTCCTCGGGTCGCCCGAGGCCCGAGGGCCGCCGGGAGCGAGGCCACGACACACACGTCGCCCACCGGGGCGGTCGCCCCCGCCCTCGCGTCGGCCGGTCCCGGGACCGTCCCCGACATCGCCACCGGCCCCCCGACGACGACCTCTAGAGCGGGGAGGCCCGTCCGTCTCGACCCATCGTGGGTGCGGCGATCGCTCGAACCTCCCTGGGTTCCTCGTCCTCGAACGAACCGGTCGGGATGCTTGGTCGGCCCGTCTTCCGGGACCGGAGCTCTTCTTCCCCTCCAAGGAGACGCATGGGAGAAACCTAGGGCAAAGGAAAAGGTTGGAGCCGACCCGTCCCGATCGAACGGGAGGGTCGGCCGAGGCGTTCGGGGACCTATGGGATCGCCGCGTTGATCGTGCCCGAGTACGAGCCTGTGCCGATGATCACCATCGAGAAGCCCGCCCCGTTGGGCGACGTTGTCGGCACGACCATGTCCAGTTGATCCCCGCTCGAGATCTGAGTGGTCAGGCCGGGAGTCCCGCCTGCGCAAGCAACGGCGCCCGCCGGTACGCCGGCCGTGCCCGCTGCCCCGATCGTGAGCCCTGTCGTCCAGCCAGCCGCGGCAGTGAACGTCCCGACCCAGCACCCCGACACGTCAATCAGGGCTACGAACGAGTACGTCTGGATGGTCGAGCCGGAGTTCTGCAGCTGGAACTTGAGGCTGTTCGCCGTGACCCCGGAGCTCGCCGACTGAACGGAGAACGTCACAGGGTAGTAGGTCACCGCCGACTGGACGTAGCTCGTCCCAGCTTGGCCGGTGCCCGACGCGAACGCGCTTCCGATCGGCGTGTTTCCTGGCCCTCTCGTCAATCCGGAGATGAGCACGTACAGGACCGCCGCGAGTACGACCGTGATCGCGACGAGCAAGATCGTAGCGATGATCGGCGATACTCCACGCTTTCCCTGCTTTCTCCACCGGACGCTGTTCCCGATACCATTCTTCATTCGGTCTTTCCTGGGGTCTCGCCCCACTAGGGACGCAAACGCTGACTAGGGGTATTTCAACTCTTGGATAGCCAAGACGACAATCAACGTCCTTCACATCGACACGCATTGATGCGCATCTGATTCCGGAGGAACGACGCTCGCGCCACCGACCGGAGCGGTCCTCGGCGTGGGCGCCCCGTCTGGGAGGCTCCGCAGCGCTCCACCGACACGCCGCGCCGAGCCGGTAGGGCGAGCCATTGCGTAGCTCGCTCAGGGCTTCTCAAGCAAGCCGATCCAAAAGAAGTCGGGTGGGCCAGGAAAAGGTTGACGATGCAAGGCCCTGGGTTCGCCCTACGGGATCGCCGCTTGGATCGTGCCCGAGTACGAGCCCGTTCCGATGACGACGAAGACGTACCCCGCGGCGTTGAACGACGTGGTGCTCGCCAGGATCAGTTGGTCTCCGCTCGAGACCTGGCTGGTCAGGCCGGGCGTTCCGCCCGCGCAGCTCGCCGGTCCACCCGTTGGGGTCGCCGGGGCTCCCGCGGTCCACAGGGTCGTGTAGGCTCCGACCGCGCAGTTGCTGACGTCGATCAAGCGAACGTTGGTGAACGCCGTGATGACGCCCCCGGAGCTCTGCACCTGGAACTTCAAGCTGTTCGCCGAGACACCCGAGCTCGCCGTCTGGATCGTGAACGTGTAGCAGAAGCCGACGCTGCATACCCCGTCCGTGGCACTGGACACCGCGAAAGCGCTGCCGATCGGCGTGTTGCCGGGCCCCCTCGTCAGTCCCGAGATCAGCACGTACAATACCGCCGCGAGCACCACCGTGATGGCCACCAGCAAGATCGTCGCGATAATCGGAGAAACCCCGCGCTTCCCCGACTTTCTCCAGCGTCCTTGTCTCCGCATTCCCGTCTTCATTCGATTCTACCTTGGGGGTTTGCCCCCGCAAAGAACGCAACGTGATACCCCCACTATTTCAACGTTCCCATGGAAACTTCGACTTTAGTCGAATTTCACTTCGACATGCATGAATGCGCATTCTCGTCCGGGGCGCCCGCTCTGCCCCCTCCGCCCCGCCGAAGTGGAAACTCCCCGAGGACCCAGGTCGAACCCGCAGGGGGTCTCCGTCCTGCGTCACGGACCCGCCGACTCCCCACGTCTGCCCCGGTTCGGCCCGGTCGGAATTCGGCCCGGTAGACGGGGATCGGGGGGCGCCCTCCTCGGAATCGAGGCGGGCGATCCACCCACGGCGCCGCTCGTTGAGTGTGCTCCCCTAGCACGCCACCCCCGTGGATGAACGCATTCGAGGGACGGATCTGAGTCGGTCTCGCAACGGTTATCGTTCGTCCGCGGCTCGATGCCCGTTCCGTATGGATTTCAAATGGCGGGTCTTGGGCGTGGTCTCCATCGGGAGCCTGATGGGGTCGATCGACAGCACCGTCCTTCTGATCGCGTTCCCGGATATCGCCCGAGAGTTGGGCGCGGACCTCGTGACGATGGTCTGGGTCATCATGATCTATATTCTGATGGGCACCGCCCTCGTCCTTTCCCTCGGCCGCCTCTCCGACATGAAGGGACGCAAGCGGCTGTACAATGCCGGTTTCGTCGTATTCGTGTTGGGAAGCCTCCTGTCCGGGTTCGCCCAGAATGGACTCGAACTCGTCGCGTTTCGGGGTGTGCAAGGAGTGGGCGGTGCGATGCTCGTGGCCAACTCCTTCGCCATTCTATCCGATGCCTTCCCGCCGAACGAGCGGGGACGTGCGTTCGGGATCAACTCGGTGGTCTGGGGGACGGGCTCGATCGTAGGGTTCGCGCTCGGGGGCCTCATCCTCGCCGTCACGACGTGGCGATGGATCTTCTTCATCAACGTGCCGATCGGTGTCGTCGCGATCGCGCTCGCCGCGCTGTTACTGCGGGAATCGGTCACCCCCGATCCTAAGGAGACGTTCGACTTCGCGGCTGCGTCTCTCTTCGTCGCGGCGCTGGCGCTGTTCCTTCTCGGGGTGACCGACGGCATCCTCTACGGCTGGGTTTCTGTCGTGACTTGGGCTCCCCTCCTCCTCTCCGCCCCGGCGCTGGCGGCCTTTCTATACTGGGAAGCCGCCGTGAGCGCGGACCCCATCCTACCGTTCTCGCTGTTTCGGGATTGGCTATTCAGCGCGTCGTTGTTGGCGGCCGTCCTCCAGGGAATCGCCCTGTTCGCGACCAATTTTCTCTTGATGGTCTACTTCCAGGGAATACGGGGCGTGACCGTCATCACCGCCGCCTACCTCCTCATCCCACTGTCCGTTACGCTCGGCCTGGTCGGCCCGATCGGAGGACGACTTTCCGACCGCTATGGGGCTCGGGTGGTCTCCACCGTGGGCCTCCTGGTCCAGGCGTTGGCCCTGTTCGGACTCGCGACGATCTCCGGCTCGACCTCCCTGTGGACGGTGGGGGCGTGGGAGGCGGTGCTCGGGGTCGGCGGAGGTCTGTTCTTCCCGGCGAACACCGCCTCCATCATGGCGGGCGTGCCGAGGCCCAAGTACGGCGTGGCCTCCGGAGTGATGATGACGCTACGGAATTCATCGATGGCTCTGAGTTTCGCCGTGGCCCTCATCGCGGTAACGGCCCGCTTGCCAAGCGGAACCGCCGCTGCCCTGTTCGGCGGAACCTTCGGCCCCTCTCTCGTCGCGCAATTGGGATTGACCCCCGCGGGTCTGGACCAGGTCTTCCTCGTCGGAATGCGCTCTGCCTTCGCCGTATCCGGAGCGTTCTTGTCGGTGGCAGCGGTCTTCTCTGTCCTCCGAGGCAAGGAGCGTCGTGCCGGGGAGGCGGTCGTGCTGCACCGGCCCACCGTACGCTCTCCGGTCGCGTGGCGCTCCATGGACGAAGAGGTTCGAGCCGGGACCGGGGGACGGCCGACCGTCCCTCCCGCGGCGCCGTGATCTAAGCCTCCACCGGTATCCCTCGATCGCGACCACCGGGGGCAGAAGGTTTTTCTTCCCCGCCCCGTCCCACAGGTCGGAGGCCGCATTGCATGTAATCGGGGGACCGGCCTCGACGGCGCTGGCAGAACGCATCTCCCGAGAGCTCGGCAACGCGCCGTTCGCGATCCCGTTCTCCAAGCGATTCCCGGACGGGGAGTTATACGTCCGGATCGGAGGGCGCCTCGGCGGCGAGGAGGTAGTCCTCGTCCAGTCGAGTCGGACCGACCAGGATTTCATCGAGTTGCTGCTGCTCGAGGACGCGATCCGTGAGGCCGGGGCCCGCAAACTGATCGTGGTGGTTCCCTACTTTGGATACGCACGGCAGGACCGCTCGTTCTTCCCGGGGGAGCCCGTGAGTGCGCGGGCCCTCTCCCGCCACATCGAGGCCGTGGCCGATGCCGTCGTGACCGTGGACATGCACTCCCCGCTGACGATGCAGTCGTTCACCAAGCCCGTCTTTGAAGCGAGCGGGATACCAGCCATCGCCCGGCTCTTGCGAGAGCGGCCGGTCGACCTCCTCGTCTCTCCGGACAAGGGCGGCGTGGACCGGGTTCGGCGGATGGCCGAGCTGCTCGGCCGCCCGTGGATGTCCCTCGAAAAGAAGCGGATCGACAGCGATCGGGTGGAACTCAGTCTCCCGACCAGCACACCGGTCGACCTCGAGGGGAAGCAGGTGGTAATCGTGGACGACGTCATCTCCACCGGCGGGACCATCGTGGAAGCGGCGAAGCTTCTACGACGCCACCGAGTCCGGGCCGTTTCCGCCGCCTGCACCCACGGTCTCTTCCTTCGGGACGCCTTCGAGCGGATCAAGGCAGTGACCGACGAGCTGTTCTCCACGGACACACTCCTCAACCCTGCGGAGAAGGCCTCGGTCGCCCCGGATGTGGCCCAGATCCTGAAGCGGGAGGTCCCCCGCCTCGGGTAGGCGGAGGACCCGAGAAGTGGACGAGGCTGGCCCTCGCCCCGCGCACGAAGCCCCGCTCGAGGAGCTCCTGGAACGCACCCGAGGGCTGCGACGCGAGCTCTTGCAACGAGGCGAGTTCCTTCCGCCGAGCTGGTCGGAGGAGGCCTCCCGAGACCTGCGGTCCGAAGAACTCGCCGGTTTCTGGCTCGGCCGAGAGGCGACGACACCAGGGCTGGTCGTGTTTTCTCGTCGCGACAGCCACGTGTTCGCGCACATCCACATGGAGCCTAGCGGAGATGCGGCCCAGGGTGCCTTGCGACTCGCGGAGACGCTGCTTCACGCCTTGCCGAGGGAGGTGCGGCGGGCCGATGTCGGTCTTTCCGGCCTCGAGGGGCCCCAAGAGACCCGATTCGCAGACCAGGCGGTCCAGCGCTTTGGCGGGGACATTCTGGTCCGGTATTCTCTGGAACGCGCGCTCGATCAGAATCTTCCCGCCCGGACTCTGCCCCCCCCCTCCCAAGGTTCCCTCGTCCCGATCCGTTCGGTGCCCCTCGAGCGGCTGGCCGAACTCGATTGGGAATCGTTTCGGGGAAGCCCAGACGAGAGGCTTGCTGCGGAGACCTTGGCGGAGGAACGACGGAGCCTGACGGAGCTGGTCGAAGGCCGCCTGGGACGGATCCTGGAGGACTGCTCAGGCGCGATCGTTCTGTCAGACGGTCGTCCGACAGCGATGATCCTCGTCGCCGAGCAGGCACCGGGTCGGTCGATCGTCCTCGACCTGGTGGTGGATCCAACATGGCGACGTCGAGGGATTGCCTCCTATCTCCTCCAAGGCGCGATCGACAAGCTGACCGCCGGCGGAGGGGAGGCGGTCCGGCTGTGGGTGACCGATACGAACTTTCCGGCCCGTGCGTTGTACGAACGCCTTGGGTTCCACACCGTTCACTCGGCCCGGATCTATCGTTGGACCGCGCCGCTTCGGTAGAATCGAAGAGCGGCCCGCGCAGGCGCCCTACTCGCTGGGCGGGCGGGAGCGTTCGTGCGCCCCTTGGGTCTTCCCGGAGGACCAAGCAGCAGAGCGGCCGCGTGAGGCCGTGGGACCCCACAAGGTCCAAGAGGCGTTCGAACCTCCGAAGCCCGTGTCCGACCCTGCCCACCAGCCCCTCATCATCGGCAGCGGGATCGCGGGACTCTTCGTCGCGCTTCGGTGCAGGGAGCTCGGGCTGCGTCCGACGCTCGTGACCAAGACGACGCTCGAGGAGTCCAACACCCGGTATGCCCAAGGCGGCATCGCCACGGCGCTAGGCGATGACGACTCGGTGGAGCTCCATTGGCAGGATACCCGGAACGCGGGAGACGGTCTCGTGGATCCGGAGGCGGCCCGGGTCCTCACCTTTGAGGCTCCCGCCCGTATCGCAGACCTCGTACGGTTCGGGGTGCCGTTCGATACCGTCGACGGAAAGATCGCACTTGGGCGGGAGGCGGCCCACTCCCGGGCGCGCATACTACATGCTGGGGGCGACGCGACCGGTTTCCAGGTCGAAGAGACGCTGCGCAGCCGCGCCTTGGCCGAGGGGATCGAAGTCCTGGAGCGGACCGTCCTCCGGAGCGTCGACGTCTCGACGGGAGGGCCCACCGTTATCCTATCCACGCACGGGCGCGGGGAGGTCCGGGTGGCGGGCCGACCGATCGTGCTGGCGACCGGGGGGGCCGGTAGCCTCTATCGACAGAGCTCGAACCCGTCGGTCGCCACTGGCGACGGGATCGCGATCGCGTTCCGGGCCGGCGCCCTCCTGACGGACATGGAGTTCGTCCAGTTCCACCCTACCGCGTTCGCTCGGGAAGGGGCGCCCCGTTTCCTGATCACCGAGGCGCTGCGGGGGGAGGGCGCCTTGCTCACCACCCTACGAGGCGAACGGTTCCTGAAGGGCCGCCTCGCCCAGGGCGAGCTGTCCACGCGAGACGTCGTGTGCCGGGCGATCTGCGACGAACTTGGGCACAGTGGAGCCGGGTGGGTCCTGCTGGACGCGACCGCGATCCCTCGGGACCGATTGTTCGCGCGGTTCCCGACGGTATGCCGCTTCCTCGCGACGTACGGGCTCGACCCATCCCGCGACCCTATCCCGGTCGCCCCTGCCGCCCACTATACGATCGGGGGAGTGGCGACCGACCTCGAGGCCCGGACGAGTCTCCCCGGGGTCCTGGCCTGCGGTGAGCTTGCCTCCACCGGGGTGCACGGCGCCAATCGTCTCGCGAGCAACTCCCTCCTCGAGGGCCTCGTGTTCGGAGAACGGGCGGTCCGCCAATTGCTGCATCCTGCCCCCGGCGGACCGAAACCGCCCGCCCGGCTCGTTCGGATTCGGCTCGACCCTGGCGAAGGACACGATGAGCCCGGCCGGATCCTTCCGAGGGTAGGGGAACTTCTCTGGGCGCAAGTGGGGATCGTTCGAAACGGCCCCGGACTTGCGGAAGCGGGCCGCGAACTCGGACGAATCCAGCGTGAATGCGAGCCTCGATCGGGCGAGCTCGCCGGACGAGGGGCGAATGCTACGCTGACGGCCCGGATCATCACCAGGGCCGCACTCGCCCGGGAGGAGAGCCGGGGCGCTCACTATCGGTCGGACTTCCCGAGACCGAGAGCGGCGTGGCGCCGGACGTTAGGGATCGCGATGGGCGCGCGGCGCGCCGGGCCCCTGGCCTGACGGCCGCGACGCTCCTCGACAAGACTTATGTCGCTGGCTCGGTCGTCCGTGCATGGATTTTCGGCTGAGCGAGGAGGAGACGAGCCTCCAGGAGGCGGCACGGCGTTTTGTCCGCACCCACCTCGCCCCGCTCGCCGCCCGGATGGACCGGGAGGACTGGTTCCCCCGGGACCTGTTCCGACGAATGGGGGAGGACGGATTCCTCGGGATCACGGTTCCCGTCGAGCACGGTGGGCTCGGCCTCTCCTACCTGGCCCAGGCCCTCGTGCTCGTGGAGATCGCCCGCGTCAGCCCTGCGTTGGCGCTTTCGGTCGGGGCGCATTCGAACCTCTGCGCCGACAACATCTCTAGGAACGCGACGCCGGAGCAACGCTCGCGATTCTTGCCGGACCTGGTCTCCGGACGGCATGTCGGCGCGCTTGCCTTGACCGAGCCGGATGCGGGCTCGGACGCAGTCGCTCTGCGAACGACCGCCGTTCGGAAGGGAGCTCACTTCGTGCTCAACGGTTCGAAGCAGTTCATCACCAACGGACCGGTCGCCGATACCTTGATCGTCTACGCGAAGACGGCGCCGGAGCGAGGCTCTCGCGGAATCAGTGCGTTCATCGTCAACCGGACCGAGGCGGGGTTCACGGTTTCGCGGTCACTCGACAAGATGGGTATGCGAGGGTCGCCGACCGGGGAGCTCGCGTTCCGGAACATGGAAGTCCCCGGCGACCAACTCCTCGGGACCGAGAATCAGGGGGTGGAGATCATGATGGCCGGTCTCAACGTCGAGCGGGCGGTACTGTCCGCGATCCCAGTCGGGATCATCGCTGAATGCCTCGAGCTGTCGCTGCGATACGCGAAGGAGCGCGAACAGTTCGGCCAGAAGATCGGACGGTTCCAGCTCATCCAAGCGAAGATCGCGGACATGTACTTCGAACAGGAGGCCTCCCGCCTGCTCCTCTATGAGGCCCTGGACGCGGTCCAGACGGACAAGCGGAGCGCGAAAGCCAGCGCGGCGGCCCTGACCTACTCGAGCGAAGCCTCCACGCGCGTCGCGCTCGAGGCGATCCAGGTCCATGGAGGCTACGGCTACATCCGCGACTACCCAGTCGAACGACTCGCTCGCGACGCCAAGCTGCTCGAGATCGGGGCGGGAACCTCGGAGATACGTCGCTTGCTGGTCGCGCGCGAGCTCTTGGGGAGCGGGTTCGACTAGGTCTCGTGGGGGCCGGGCGGTTCCGGTAACCGCCGACTCAGGTCCTGGGGCGATCCCTCGTCCGAACGAATCGCATTCTCGAGATGGGGATTCGCTGGGACGCCCGGTACCCGTCCTCTGACGGGAAAACCGCCCCCACACAACCCAATGCTTTATAGGCCCGCGTCCGCCATCGCCGATACATGAGCGGCCGGCCCGCCACCCCAGCGGCTCGGACGCCCGAAACCGACGCAGCGTCGAGGTCGAACGCAGCCCTTCCCCGCCTCCGCTTGGAGGTCCTCCAAGAGCTTCAGCAACTCATCGACAACCGGGAAGCCCGCGACCGGATCGAGCGCGGACCCCTGGCGGAAGCCAAGGGACGCGAGCACTGGGTGCTACACCTTCTCCTGCGAGCCGCCGAATCGTCCCAAGCGCACGTGGACCGGCTGGTCGGTTCGTCGTACGCCAACCTGAACGCCCGGCTCCAAGCGGTGGAGGACCGAGTCGCTGCGATCGCCGAATCCGACACGACCGCGCGAGCCGACCTCGTCGGGCGGCTCGACGTCCTCTCCGCGACCTTCTCGGAGAGATTCGAACGCGGGTTCACCGAGGGGACCGACCGCATCGCGGAGACCGCCTCGAACCGTTTGACGAAAGAGTTGCGCGAAACCTGGCGCCCGATCGGGGAGTCGATCGAGTCGTTCTCCCAGGGGTCGAAGGCCATGGTGCAGGAGGTCTCGGATACCTACAAGGTCGCGACGCAGACCCGGCTCCTGCTCAACGAGAACGCCCGTCGTATCTCGGACCTGGGCCGCGACCTCTTGGCCCTCGAGGATGGCATCAAGCTCGTGGTCCAACGGTCGATCGAGGAGGGCCTGTCCCCGATCGAGCAGCGGATCGCCCAGCTCGAGAATCGCGTTGGGGTCGCCGCCCCCGCGGCGGAAGTCGTCGCGGTCCGGGAGCCGGTGGAGACCCCGACCGAGGCCTTGAAACCGGCCGAGCCCGACCCGAGCGGCTGACTGTCTCCCCTGCGATGACGCGCATCTCCCCGCGTCACCCCCGCTACCGTAGCCTCGTGACCCGAGCTCGTCTGGGCGCAGCGAGCCGGTCCCACCTCGTCGTCCCGGAAGGATTGATCGCCCATGGCCGCGGCGAGGCGTTCGACTACTTTCTCGGGGAACGGTCGACCCGCTCGGCGCGGACGGCGGAACGGATCGCCGCCCAGTGGCTCGCCGTCGCGCGGCACCCCGTCCTATCAGTGAACGGCAACGTCGCCGCTCTGGCCGCGGCCGAGATCCGGGCGCTTCAGCGAGCGCGCCCGGGACTCGTCGTCGAGGTCAACCTCTTTCATCGGACCCCCGCCCGGGTCCGGTCCGTGGTCCGAGTCCTCCAACGGGCCGGCGTCGTCGGCGTCCTCGGGGAGCGAGCGACCGGGCGGATCCCCCATCTCCCCTCGGACCGGGCCCGCGCCGAGCGCGACGGCATCCTGCGCGCCGACCTTTGCGTGGTCCCCCTGGAGGATGGGGACCGCGCTCTCGCGATGCGGCGAATGGGAAAACGGGTGATCTCGATCGACCTGAACCCGCTTTCCCGAACTTCGCAGGTCGCAAACCTTCCGATCGTCGATGAGCTCACCCGGGCGCTCCGCGCGATCACGCGGGGGCTCCGGTCTAGGCGGCGCCGGCCGTTCACCGGACGATTCGATCCGGTCGACCGACGCGCGCTCTTGGCGGTTGCAAGAAGGGAGATGGCGAGCCGACTCACACGGGGGCTGCGGCGCGACCGGCGGCCTTCGTCGGTCCGACGATATGTGCCGCGACCTGCTCGAGAAATCGCGCGTCCGACGCGTCGAACGCCCTGACCACTCGGCCGTCGACATCGATCTCCCCGATCACGGCCGCCCCGTCGCGGATCGGGACGACCACCTCAGCCCGAGTGTCAGGAAAGCAGGCGAGGTATTCCGGACGCGTCGACACGTCCTCGACGAGGACCGTGGCGTTTTGCCGCGCGGCCAACCCGCACAGGCCCTGCCCTACCGGGATGCTGACGTGCTCCGTCGCCTGATCTCCGGCCCATCCGGCGAGCCGCAAAGTCTCCCCGTCCAAGCGGTAGACGCCGACCCAATGGAAATGGGAGAACTCGCGGTGCAGAAACCGGCAGACCTCCGCGAGGGCATCGTCGCCGGACAGGCGGAGGAGCACGGCGTCGACTTGGAGGAGGGCGGGAACCACCTGGCGAGCCGGCACCGTCAAGCGCGCTCCCTCCTCCTACCCGGTGGGGAGCGCCGAGGGGGAGAGTTTCCGTCGGACCGGGTCGGCCGGACCGGCGTTTGAACTCCCGAGGCGTATTCCGCCACGAGCTTTCCAGACTCGCGCCGTACCGGACTGAGCCACCTCGGCACGCCCGCGACTTTGGTAGGTTCTCCCCCGATAAGCTTGACGGCGCACCGGCGCCCACGGAGAGGAGAGGGCGGAACGATGGCCCGAGACCCGGTGGGCAGGGTTAGGCGGGCGCCCCCCGGCCGCCCGCCGAGTTCCGATCCGGCAGCCTAGGGACGAGCCGGCTGAAGCGCACGGTCGACGAGGGCCGCGATCACCCCGCCGAGGATGGGCGCGACCCAGAAGATCCAGTCCTGTTGGATCGCCCAGTTCCCCGAGCTCCAGAAGGCCGACAGGAGGGCGGGCGCAAAGCTGCGGGCGGGGTTGATGGACGCGCCATCGACGGGGATCCCCACGAGGTTCGTCATGATCAGCGTCAGGCCGATCCCGATCGGCGCGAGGTTCTTCGCCGACGCGTCCGACCGGGTGGCAAACAAAATGACCAGTACCAGGAAGAACGTGAACGCGGTCTCGAGAACGAACACCGCCCCCCAGCCGAACCCACCGCAGGCCACCGCCCCCGTGGTGTAGCACTGGGATGCGAGGGCGCTTCCCTGGGCCGCGTGGAACAGGTCCGGATTGCCGTAGGCGACGGCGGCGATGGTCCCCATGCCGGCGATACCCCCGGCCACCTGCGCCGCGAGGTAGGGAAGCACATCACGGGGTGCGAACCGCCCCGCGGCCCACGCGCCGATCGTCACGGCGGGGTTGAAATGGCCCCCCGAGATCTCTCCGAACGAATAGAGGAGACCGATCAGCCCGAACCCCACCGAGAGGGAGACCAGGACGACGCGGACCAGCGAGCCCGCTCCGAGATCCAGGGTGAAGACCGCCGCGCCACCCACAGCGAGGAGGAGCGAGAACGTGCCCACGAACTCGACGAGGTAGCGTTGCCCCGCGCTCCACGCCATCGTGCACGGGCTGGGCGGCGGGATATTTAGAGATTCGCCGGGTCGGTGCTTTGAAAACGAGTTCATCCAAATGGGTCCGCTCCTCCTCTCATCGTTCACCGTCAAGCGAATTCGGATGACCCCCCTCCCGTCCTCCCCGGCGTCCTGCTCCGGCGCGCTCCCGTCGCCCCGCGCCCGAGCGGGGGCCGCCCGGTGAGATACTAGTCGGGAAGCGGGCTCCAGCCACAACGCGCGCAGCCCACGGCTCGTTGCCCGGAGGGGATCTCCGAACCACAGTCTGGGCACGGGACCGGCTCGGGGCCGAGGAGCGAGAGGCAGTCGAAGCACGCTCCTCCCCGCCGGTCGTTGGGGAGCACAACGAGCTCTTTCCCGCAGAAGGTGCAGCGCTGGAACCGGTCCTCGGAGCTCGAAAAGACACGATGGTCCGCGAACGAAAGCATGCGAGCCGCGCGAGCACCGAGCGCGTACATAAGTGCTTGGTCACTTTCTTCCGGACGATGTCGCCGGCGCGACCGGACGGCCCGTTCTCGCGAGGAATTCCGTCGTTGGAGAGCGGATCGCCGTCTTTGATGCCCTCTCCAAGTGCCGTCGTGGCTGGGCCCAACTACACGTCCCGCCAGCGGGACTTGAAGGAGGCGATCGTGAGCAAGACGATCGTGAATCCGATGAGGACCCCCCAGTCGGTGGCGCGGGCGAGGACGCTCAGCGGCTCGAGGCCGAACGCGTTACGCATCAGGTCGGCGGCGAAGGTCGTCGGGGAGAGGTAGGCGAGCGGTTGGATGGCGGGCGGAAGGAAGCTCACCGGGTAATAGACCGGAGGAACGACCGTCAAGGCGAGGGAGATGAGGGTCGAGAAGATGAACGTCTCTCGGACATCGGCGAAGTACGTCGCGAGCGTGAAGCCGAGGCCGGAGGCGAACGCCCAGACCAGAAGGAGAACCGGGACGACCTCGACGAGGGTCACGAGGGAGACGGGGGCGTTCACCACCCAGAGAACGGCGAACAGCGCGATGCCGGGGATCGAGTAGACGAGCTCCGAGAGGGCGATCCCGGCGACATAGATCGGGGCTTCGAGGGGGGAGGCGACGAGAAGGTCCTGGAGCTTCAGGTCCTGGCGGTAATGCGACATGTCCGACTGCAGACTCGTCCCGATTGAGACCATCGTCAGGACCATCCCCCCGGCCACGGCGGTCCGCAGGAGCAGGCCGTGGGAGGCGACGGTGATGAAGAACAGGAAGGAGAGCGGGGAGGCCATCACGCCGAGCAGGTAGAGAGGCTGGGTGCGCATCGGCACGATGCCGTTCATGTACGCGAGCGCCAGGAGGGAGCGCATCCGATGCCGCTCGATCATCCGCCTCCCCCGCCTTCCTCCTCGGAGGGCGCGTCTTGGTCGATCGGGCGACCGACGATCTGAAGGAAGATGTCCTCGAGGCTGACCGGCCCGAGAGAGACCCGGGCGCCACGTCCGAGCGCGGCCAAGGCGAGTTCCCGGGCGGCCGGCTCTCGCGCGAATACGATGAACCCACCGTCGAACGGGCTGACCTCCCCATACGGTTCGAGCTCGGGGCGGGAGAACCCTCCTTGGACGGTCACCCGATAGGGCAACCGAACGCTCTCCCGGATCTCGCTCGGAGACCCCTCGATCTTCAACCGGCCCCCTTCGAGGAGGGCGACCCGGTCGGAGAGGGCTTCTGCCTCGTCGAGGTAATGGGTGGTGAGCAGGACGGTCCGCCGGTCGCGTTTCGCCCGACGGATCGCCGCCCAGACCTCGCGGCGGGCGAACGGGTCGAGACCCGTCGTGGGCTCATCCAGGAAGACAACCTCCGCGTCCGAAGCGAGGACCATCGCCACCATCGCACGCCTTCGCATCCCGCCCGACAGATGGCTCACCAGGCGCTTTCGGACCGAGGTGAGGCTGAGTTCGTCCAAGATCGCATTGGTCCGCTGGCGGGCATCGACGCGGTCGGAACCGCGCATCATCAGGTAGAGGAAGATCAGCTCGTCGACGTTGAGGAAGTACAGCGGTCGCGACTCCTGGGGGACCGAAGCGATCGACAGGCGGACCCGTGAGGCGTCCTTGACCACGTCCTGCCCCAGCACCGTAAGGCTCCCGGACGTGGGGAGAAGTTGCGTCGCCGCGATCCGGACGAAGGTGGTCTTCCCGGCCCCGTTGCGCCCGATCAGCCCGTAGATCTTTCCTTTCGGGATCGCGAGGTCGACCTCCGTTAGCGCATCGATGGGGTGGCGGCCGACCTGATACCGCTTGGAGATTCCGCGGGCGACGATGGCGGCCCCCCCCGGATCGGTCGAAGAGAGCGCCGCGGACACGAGGAACCTCCAGGCACTAGGAGATGACTTCGCCGAGCCGGCCCTGCTCGCGCGCGGCCTTGAGCTCGAGGGCGATCCGTCGTCCCATCGAGAGTTGAGGACGGACCAGGTCGGAGTAGCTCGAGCCGGAAACGAACAGGTTCGTCCCGGCGACGATCCGCGTCGAGATCTCGAAGACCTTGAAGACGAGGTCCTCCGTCATGATCCCCTCTACGCAGAACGGCCCGACCATCCCGCCAAAGAGGTCGACGGACCGCGCGACGATCCGAGCCCCGACGTCGAAGATCTGCGGTAGGAGAGACTCCCGCAGCACCACCGGGACGTTCCCGGTCACCACGAACGTCGGTCGGATGCCGGCCTTGAGGAGTTCCTCCTGGGCTCCGAGCTTGTAGAGCTCATCGATGTTCGCCTCGTCCCGACGGTCCATTCCCAGGAGCTCGAGCGAGCCGTGGGCCACACGATACCCCGTCTCGGAGATCGGAGAATAGAAGAAGTGGACATAGTACCGGGTCCCCAGGACGTACTCCTGGATCACGTGGGGTCCGGTGGGCCGGAAATCCTTCAGCCCGTCCCGATTCTTGGCGAGGAAAAATCCCTTGCCACCCTTGGCCCCGTAGTACTTCACGATGACTGGACCATCGACCTGGGAGGGGTCGGTGAACCGTTCGGGCATCAGGACGCCCGCCGATTCGAGCCAGACTCGCTCCTTCTCCCGGTCCGACTCCCAGCCGATCACTGCCCGGTTTCCGAACACCGGCACCGGGAGCCGCTGGAACGCCTCAGGACCGAGGTACTCGACGAACGAACCGTGAGGAACGAGCACGGCGTTCTCCCGGTTGAGTTCGTCGGCGTGCTGGGCGATCTCACGGACCTCCGGTACGGGCAGGAACTTGTCCGGCCGCCCTAGCGGAAACGCGTCGTAGAAGCGGGGTGGAGGACCCCGGGAGATGCCGAGGGTGGGAAACCCTTCGAGACGGGCCCCGTGGAAGATCTGGAGGGAGGAGTGCGAACAGAGGGTCGCGACGGTCGGGAGTTTTTCCGATAGGGGCCCGTGGCGGGCCGGTTCCGAAAGTTGGATTCCCATATCGACCGAAACCGGGCAGGGGATTTGAGATTGCTGAGTCTCCTGACGGCGACCGGACCGGTTACACCGCCCGCGATCCGCCGGCCCCTGTCAAGACGCACGGGACCTTTCCCTCGCCCTCCGTGACCGATTTCGAAGGGTCGGGAGCCTGTCCTGGGGGAGTTGGGAAAACCGCGCGGTCGGTCCGGGCTCAATCTCCCGTCGGTTTCTGGGGGTCGATCTCCCAGTACCATCGCACCTGTCGATGGCCGACCGCGGCGAGGCGTTGACGGACCTCGGGGGGGACGGTGGGATCGCGCTGGAGGCGGCGGACCGAGGTCGGGTCGATCGGATCGGCGCGCTCGGACAGTCCGGTCTCCTCGAGGAGCGCCCGCACGCCTTCAGGGGGGTACTGCCAGGATTCCTCCGGCTTACGGCGCACGAACCCTTGGCTGCCTGGGATGCGGTGTACGCCGAGGCGCTGGGCGGCCGCATGAAGTTCCTCTGCGGTGGCGCGAAGTTCCCCGTCGACCCGTTGCTCCTCCTCTCGAAGCCGCGCGAATCGGTCGACGAGGTCTGCGAGAGGCTGACGTTCCTCATCCGGAACATCCCGAAACTCGGGGCAGATCGCCCGAAAATCGCATCGCGAACACTGCCGGCCCGGCGTCGGCTCGAACGCCTGGGATCGGATCCCATCGCGAGCCGTTCCGACCCGTTCGTAGAGCGCTCCGATCTCCTTGGCGGGTCGGGGCGGCACCGTCAAGGGCCGGAGGAATCTCAGATGATAGAGCGTGAGGGCCTCGACCGGCTCCGTAAAATTCCGCTCGACAAGCACCTGGTAGATCCCGAGCTGGTCGGATTCGCGCGCGTCGTCCTGGGAGAGCTCGCGGCTCGTCTTGTAGTCCACGATCTCCAGCCCGCCGTGGGCGGTCCGGTCGATCCGGTCGACGTACCCGTGGACCCGTAGCCCATTCCAGGTGGCCTCCAGATGGCGCTCGATCGCGACCGGGTGGGGCGGGGATAGTTCGAGGGTCTGGTAGTACGACCGGAGGATCTCGCTTCCAAGGACGCGGTAGCGTTCCTCCTCCTCCGGGTTCGCGTAGCCGTCCGAGATCCACGATCGTCGGTAGAGGGCGAGGAGGTCGTCGAGAGGCATGAGTCCCCCGTCCGGCTCGCGCCCAATCGAACGGGGTGCCCAACCGTCCAGGGTCGTCTGGGCGAGCGCGACCTCCGGCTCGGCTGCGGGTCGCACCAGGGGTCGAAGCAGCTCTTCGAGCGCATTGTGGACGGTCCGACCGAACGAAAAGTATCCCCGGGGGGCTTCCTTCAATCCGTCGACGTACAGGAACTTCCAACGGAGCGGGCACTCCAAGTACGCCCGCACGGAAGAGTAGCTGAGGAGCGGTTCCGAGGCGGCCACCCCTCGCGGATGGTCGTGGGGGAGATATCGTTGGTCGGCGGGAGCGGGCGCCGTCCGATGCGCGCGACCCGGGCCTACTGACCCGCGATCGGGGGCGTCACGAGGATCGGGCCAGCTTCGCGTGGAACCGGGAGAGTCCCCCGAGCCTGCGGGTTGGCCAGGTTCTTCGGAAGCCCGAGCAGGTCGAGGAGCTCCTTGTAGTGGTTGCGGATCGTCACCGGGGTCACGTTGGCGACGGCCGCGATCCGATCCTGGCTGCGCGGCTCGCCCATCAGGTTAGAGGCGATGTAGATGATGGTCGCCAGAATCCCGTTGGGCAGGACCCCCGAGGTCGAGTAGACCTGCTCCACCTGTTCGAGGAGCTCGAGCACCTTATGCCGAACCTCCTTGGAGAGGTTCAGGTCCTGGGTGAACCGGACGAGGTAGTCCCGAGGCTCGACGGGCTTCAATCCGAGCTTGAGCTCGCGTGCGAGGAGGGTGTACGCCCGCCCGACCTCGATCTTGGTCGCCTTCGAATGGGCGATGATCTCCTTCATCGTTCGCGGCACATGGCATTGCCGGCAGGCGGCATAGACGCTCGCCGCAACGAGGGCGACGATCTTCTTGCCGCGGGTCGCCTTGTGCTCCAAGGCCCGCCGATAGATGTACGTCGCCGATTCCTTGACCTCCCGAGAGAGGCCGAGGACCCCCGCCAGTCGGTTGAGCTCGCCGAGGGCCACGACGAGGTTGCGCTGGTGGGTCCGCGCGGCGCGCAGCCGGTGGTTGAGCTTCCGGAGGTGGTAGAACTTGACGGAGGCGTGACGGGAGAGACTGTTCCCTTGGAAGTCGCGCGTGGGAACCCCGATCTCGCTGAAGAGTCCCTTGTCTGGCATCAACGGCGAGATGACCGGCCCCCACCCTCGCGCTTCGCGGCCCGTGTCTTCCTTGCTACCCCGCTGGCCCCGGTCCGAGACGAGCGCGCTGGCATCGACGACGAGCCCGCAATCTGCGCAAACGATCTCCCCGCGGATGTCGTCCCGGGTCAGGTGGGTCGAACCGCATTCCGGGCACACGTCGCCATCGTTGGAGATCGGGGGAGGAGTTCGGGGCCCTTCGCCCAGGTGGCCAGTTCCAGCCGGGACGGCGGGAGCTTTCAGCGCGGAGGGTCGACGGAGACTCCTCGCGCTGGGGGTGGACTTTATCGTCATGTGTATCGGATAAGCGTGACGGGTCAGTAATATATAAAGGCACGGCCCCGTTATGTCACCAGTGTTCAAACAAGACTTACACAAAAAATCGACCCGCGCAGGCTTTAAAAAAGAATGACGCAGATGGCCCAAATCATTTTCACGGACAAGAATACTTTTTCAAGGTCGATCGAGCGCAGTCCGTAATGGTGATACCGTCCCTCGCGGTGGGCGTGGCGTAAGCACAGGAGTCCCCCGATGACGATTTGCATAGCGGCCATCTGCAATAACGGGAAGAGCGTCGTGGTGGCGGCGGACCGCATGTTTACCTCGCCCCCGCCCGTCAGCGTAGAGTTCGAGTCCGATGTCTCTAAGATTGAGTGGTTCGCGCCCGGTATCGTCGTCCTCCCCGCCGGCAACGTCGCAGTCGTGACAGAGATACTGGACGAGGCTCGAAAGGAACTCGGTGGAAACGGAACTCCGACCGTGGTTCAAGCTGCCGAAGCTGTCCACCGAGCCTACGAGCGAGTGAAGCTTACCAAGGCGGAGGAGCAGATCATTCTCCCGATGCTCGGGATTGACTTCTATAACGCGCGCAAGGTGAAGGGCGCCCTACTGCCTCAGTACCTTCAGCCGCAGCCGCAGCTCTACCAGCTGCTCGCGGCGCAAACCTCCCAGTACAACCTCCAGACGGAACTTGTCCTCGCTGGCGTTGATGCGAACGGCGCCCGCATTGCAGTCGTGACTCACCCGGGGTCGATCTACTGGCTTGACAAGCTCGGCTACGGTGCAGTTGGCAGTGGCGCGATCCATGCGATCACAACTATGGCGCTATCGGGCCAGACTCGGACCCACGCGCTTTACGATACCGTTTACGGGGTCTACTGCGCGAAGGTTGCGGCCCATGTCGCCCCCGGCGTCGGCCAGACGACCGACCTAGCTGTGGTCGCAGCCGATGGAAGTCCAAGGGTCTGCAGTGATGCCGTTCTCGAAGAGTTAAAGAAGGCGCGAGAACAGGCTATGATGATCCAGAGGCCGTCCCTCAAGGAGCTTCAAAGGGTGTATGAATCGGAGAAGCCCCACTGATCTGCCTGTTCCCCCTCTGTTACCTGACCCCGAGTCTAGCCTAGCCGCCGCTCTCCAGTCTTGGCAGCTCAGCTTATGGGCTGCCCGGATGAATCTTCCCACCATCTTCGGGTTGCAGGTAGAGGCCGCTCCCCCGGCCGAGGCGGAGCCTGCATCCGGTTCCACGCCTTAGCCTAGGGTTGGTCACCACTGTGCCAACTACCCCCTTTGCGCAAAGGACGGCGCGATTCCGTTCTCGAACATCTCGTGAACCACGACGGTCAAGTTGTAGCAGATCAGCTTGCACAAGACTTCGTTCACCTGAGCCACCGGGGTTCGGGAGCGGATGTTCTCCCCGAACTTTCGCTTGAGTGCCGAGAATACCGATTCGACATTCGAGCGGATGTGATACCGCCGGTCGAACTCGGGTCGATTCGCTTGGAACATATGGTACGCTTTTATCCATGCTTCCGGCTTGACGACCCCTCGAATTCGGTTGACGTCGTTAGAAACCGTGTCGACCCTGAAGGGGATGAACGGCTCGACTCCCAACGAGTCGGCCAGGGCGTAATTGCGCGCCGAAAGATACCCCTTGTCGGCCGCTATCGCCGTGGGCCGGAAGCCGTCTTCGAGCGTGCCTCGGAGGAGCGGCTCGAATTCAAGGGAGTCGCCGGAGTTCTTGTCCGATACCACCGCTCGAATGATTACATGCGTCTTGGTCCCGACGATTGCGTGAACTTTGACCCACCGTCTCTGTCTCTTCTCGCCGTGTTTCTCCTCGCGCCATCCGCCGAAGGAGGTGGTCTGAATTCCAGTGCTGTCAGGAGCGACAACACCGCCCTCCTCCAGTCCCGCTAGCGGCAGCGCGCTCATCCGGAGGAGGCTGTATAGGACGGGTGTGGCTTCAGGCCGCGTGAGGAGGTTGGAGGCGACCGCGTAGCTGGGGATGTGACCGAGCAGACCCCGGTCCGCGACGTTGCGATAGACCCCATAGGCTCGGGCTCCGGAGAGCCCAGAATAGACCTTGAGGATCGCGCAGTACAGCTCATCCCGGAACGGGAGGGGGGGTCGTCCCGCCTTGCCCGGGATTCTTGGGAAATCGGGGGCGACTCCTAGGAGATCGTGGAGGAGGGAGTCCACGAGCCTCAACTCCTCAGTCTGCGCCTTGTTGTAGGTCGGATGCTGGGGGTACTGTTTCCGTGCCTTCCTCTCGGGCAGGAGCGGAGGCTTCCCTGCCTCACGAAGTCTGAGGTCCATCACGGCATAGATGTGCTTGCAGGGGGCAGCTTGGGACGCAATCAGGCGTTTGCCATAATCCGGACACGAACACCGTCCGACTCCGTCGACGAACCAAACTCGGTATCCGCCGGACCCGGTTTGGGAGGGAACAGACCAGACCCCGTCTTCGAGCTTGGCGATAGCTTCGGGATGTGAGGCGATCTCCACCCCCCTGGCCACCCTTCCATCATCCGCCACAACTGGCGCGTTCGAGTCGTTCGTCATCGTCGTGTCCTCAATTAGATACCTAAGGTATCTTGGATACTTATAGGTATCTAAGGTCCTTAGCGACCGAAGCTTCTTGTATTGCCTATCCTCTCGTTCCTGGCGTGAAGCTCCAGCGCGTCGTGAATTTGAAGGCGTACGACAAGACCTACTACAAGTGGCTCCTAAGCCTCCCTCCCACCCTCGTGGAACAACTAGGGTGGTCAGAGGGGGACGAGTTGGTGGGCGAGGCCCGCATGGGGGTCCTCCGAATCCAACGTGGCGCCACCAAGGCCGGGTCGAGCGGAGTCACCCCGGTCCGCAGGCGAAGAGGACCTCTCACCTGATCGTGCACGATGAGGTGATTCCATGATGGTAGCCAAGTCGGTCGCGAAGTACACTCCTCTATTCTCTCTGGGAAAGACCAGACGGTCGGAAACCACCCCGGCAATTCTGAGCAGGACGAAGCAGGACGTTAAGTACTGGCAGGACATAGCAGGACTGCATGACGGGCGAGGGGCGATACATCCTCAGTTTCGGGGCTGGAGTGAACACTGCTGCCCTGATGGTATTGTTGATCAAGAAAAGGATGCGGTTTGACGAGGCCGTGTTTGCCGACACGGGGGGAGAGGTCCCGGAGACCTATGAGTTTCTCGAAGTGGCGAGAAAGTATCTGGCGGAACATGGCAAGAATCTCACGGTAGTCAAGAACAAATCGGGTTCGTTGTACGATGCCTGCACCCGGAGGTCTGTCATCCCCTCCAAGATGTGGCGATGGTCAACTCGGGACTTCAAAGTCTATCCTATTCACGCCTACTACAAGACGATAGATGACCACATCTTCGAGTACCTCGGGATCGCCTACGATGAGATTCATCGGATGAAGAGGAGCCAGGCTGACTTCGTTACATCAATATTCCCGCTAGTTGACATGCGAATAACCCGAGAGGGTTGTATTCGCATTATCAAGAAGGCGGGGCTTCCGGTGCCGGTGAAGAGCGGATGTTTCTTCTGTCCTTTCAATAATGCTGATCGCTGGAGGGAGATTCACGACACTCATCCAGACTTGTTTGAAAGAGCGGTAGCATTGGAAGAAGGGTCCAAGCACTTTCCGAGACAGAATCTGCGTTCAGGTGGCCTAAGGAATTTGGTTGAGAGGCGGTTCCAGGACCAGCCGCGGACCCGAGTAGTTGGAGACGAGCCCTGCGGCGCGAACTGTATGGTCTAGGCACAACTCTGGGTCAATCGGGCCATTTCTCGAAACGCCCCTCTACATCGTCGCGGGTAAGCTCTCGGAATCCCGTTGTCGATACGACACCGACCCGAAGCCTGCCTCCGACATCGCCGTCGATTCGTGATGTGTTGTGTAGCGCTCTCGCGACAAGCGTACAGAGTTCATCAAAATTCATGTTATCCTTGAAGTCCTTGGCAAAGATATAGAGGGGGATCATAGGCTTGCCGTCCATCTCTCGGCCGCCTTGAGTCAGCTCGAGGCGGAATCCCGTCTCGCTTCGGAGGGCGAATGATCGCGGTTTTAGGCCACCTCGGTTGATTCGCTCTAGACCAGCGACAATGAAGGCGAAGTTCGGGAAGTACCTCGGATGGGTGGGCACGTCCTTCAAATCACGCGCCTCTTGTCTGGCAATCCGGGCCAGATGAGTCGCGACGCCGCGGACTCCCGTCGATTCCTTGACCCTCGCTTCTACAAGAAGGTCAACCAAGTTCGTGGCAGGACCGGAATCGCCACAGATTAGGACAACCGCGTGTCTCCCCACCGGGAATAATTTGACTATTGTGTTTGTCTCGACCCGGGTACCTCCCTGTTCGGATGTGCCCCTACTGTCGGCACCAACCACAATGCAGTCCTTCCCGTGCGCCGCAATAATGAGGGTCAAGGTTTAGTACCTTGCGAAACGAGCTGGTGAACGGCCTTTAGTATCGTTCCCTGCACCGTGGATTCGCCCTTACGACTCAGGGCTTGCAATGCGTTGAAAGTGAGGTCATCAACTGGTATCATCAACAGATGAATCCGTTCTGTTCGAGTTTCCTTGTGCGCGACACGCTTACGAAAATCGACCAAGTCAGCATCCGGATGGCCCTTCGCGAACTGAATGATCTCCCTTTGTTGACGTGAGGGAAGGTTACGAATCTGTCTCGCGACTCGAACCATCCTTCGAGGATCCTTTAGGGTGTTTAATCGCTGGGCCGCGTCAAAGAGGATTGAACGATCCTTGACCATAGTCTGAACTCCTGCTGGCAAGTCGAGAAGGCTTACGATCGACCTTACGAGCTGCAGCGAAACCCCAAGTTTGGAGGCCGCCTCCCTGAAGCCACCGTAGAGATTGGAAAGTTCCTTGCACTTTGTTGCGATCGTAATCCAGTCTAACCGCTTGTCCCTTCGACCTTTCAGGTCCACATAGAGTTCCGCAAGCAGCTCGGCCTCGGCGGATTTCACTTGATCCCCTCCTCGCGGACCCAATCATCGACGACTCCTTTGATCATCGTCTGGACGTCGGTCTTCCGCTTGTTGGCCTCTTTCTCTAGGAGGGTCATCGTCTCCGGCTCGATGTAGATCGATATCTCTACGTACGGGAGTGCCTTTTGCGCCGCCTCGATAATGCTATCAATCGGAGCATTTGGGTTTCGCTTTCCGATTTCGATAAGACGATTCTTCTCGGACTTGGTGAGGAGGGTCGCCCTCTTCGCGATCTCGGTTATGATTGCCGCGTTGGGCCAGAAAACCTCGGTGATACGATAGGCGATCTCGGCTGAGAGTTCACGCTCACGCACTAACTTCTGGACTGGTTCCGGAACGAGTCGATACGCGAGGTACTTCCGGACAGTCGAAACAGAGATGTTCAGCTCTCTTGCTATGGTCTCAATCTTGGCCGTCTTGGGACCTTTGTGCGCCTGAAAAAGGTAGTCGCATACCGCAATCGTATCATCGTACGGAAGGTTTCTTCGGTGGATATTCTCGCTGAACGAAACGAGCCGCTGTGAGTCTTTGTCTATGGACCTAATGATCAGCGCAGGGATCGTCGGTCTACCGAGCGCCAGAAACGCACGGTAACGCCGCTGACCGACCACGAGCCTGAACCGGTGGCCAATGGGGATGACGATGACCGGATGGATCAGGCCAAGCCTCTCGATGCTCGTCTTCAGTTCCTCGATTCCAAAATCGAGTTGCGTGTGCCTTACGTTCTCGTCCGCCACATCGATAAACTCGATGGGAAGGTTGGGCTCGAGTTTCCGAAAGGTCACCAGTTCCGGCATTCGAAAGCCTCTTTCGGAGTCCTAGGGGCCGGGATTTTCATTAAGGAGCACCACTCGGCGCCGGTACTCCTCAGGGGTCATTAGCCCCTGCTCGACCTTCGCCTTCATCTCGTCCACAGCTCGCCGGAAAGCGAGTTTCCGGTCGAGCTTTGCGACCTCCAACTTAAGCGCCTCCAGATGACTCTCAGGGTCCCGCACCTCGTGGTCAAGGCGAAGATGGAGCAGCAAATCCTTGGAATCCCTACCGCAGATGTCGCATGAAGGTGGAGGGGCCACAGGGCGGCACTGAGTGCCCGGCTTATAGTCCCTCCCCCGCCGGTCGATTGGGGGAAGGTGCTCTGGCCCACGCCAGGGCGGGAAGGACCCGATCCGAGGGATTCGTTCACAGAAAGACCGCCTGCCGTGACCCAGAGACCGACGAGGTCTATGGTAGTCGAGAGATCGATGGCCATCCACCCAAGCCTCACCGGGCAGTTTAACAGCGATGTCGAAGGGTTCATCAATCGGCAGGGGGTGTCCGCCCTGCCCTTCTGGGCGAAGAAACGAAAATGCCGAAAGGTGGTGGCGGCGGACGAGGCAGTAGCCCGGGACGAACGGCGAACGACGACCGAGCGGACTCGATGAACCGGGAGTCCGCGGCCGGCCAAGCGGCGCAGGCAAACCACGACAACCAGGTCCGGGAGAACAGAGAGAAGCAAGAGGACGACGAAGACTGATTCTACAAGGGCATCTGATCTATTCAGGGGGCCGGCTGAATCGGCCCCCACAAACCCCACATGTTGACCGAGTCGGAAGTAATAGACGCCGTTGAGGAGGGCCTGAAGGCTAGAGGATTCACCTCCCACTACCGGGTGAAGGATATCGGGAGCCACGGGCCCGACCTGATTATGAAGTCCCCCAGCGGCGTCCGCTTAACAATCGAAGCCAAGGGTCAGGGCAGCAGCCAGCCCGGAACCCCTCGGTACGGCAAGGAGTTTTTGAAGAGCCAGAAGGAGTCGAGCTTGGGCCGCGCACTGGTTCAGACGACAAAACTCCTCTCGGATGGCGCCGCTGCGGGGATCGCACTACCCGGTGATGCCACGAACCGGGAGCTGATCCGGGAGCGCTCACGCTCGCTGGCGCGTCTCGGGATTGTGGTCATCTTCGTCTCCACGGACAAGGGGAACCACTCCATCGAACTAGCCGTAGGCGCCCTGCCCAAGTAGCCGGACCGGCGTCGGGGGGCAGATACCCGATCCCTCTCGATTTATTTTCACGCCGACCGATTCTTTTTCAAATCGGCGTTTTTCGCAGATTTATTTTTAAAGCCACCCGCGCACCCCCGGGACCTGAATCCGCCGAATCTGGACGACGGAAACGAGGCTGACCGACCCGGCCCCGCGTAGGAAGGCCAGGTCGACATCCCCGGCCCCTTGGTCGCACGGATCGTCGAGCCCGGCTGCCCCCTCAGAGACCGACATCGCAATCCATTTTTGCCCCCACCCAGTCCGGGGCTCATGCGAACTCGGGGGGTCAGGGCACCGACATCGGTGGAGGAGTATTTCGACAGAGTCCCGCCCCAATTTCGGAAGGTCCTTGGCGAACTTCGTAAGACGATTCGAGCGGCCGCCCCCGACGCCGAGGAACTCATCAGCTATCAGATGCCCGCGTTCCGTCAGGACGGAATGCTAGTGTACTATGGTGCCTTTCGGGACCACCTGAGCTTCTTCGCCGGAAGTGCCCGGGTCCTCCGTCAGTTTTCCGATGCGACGAAGCCGTTCGAGAAGGGAAAAGGGACCCTCCAGTTCACCCCCGATCGACCCTTGCCGTCGGACCTGGTCCGGCGCATCGTCCGGGCCCGGGTCGCCGAGAACCTCGCTCGACGTTCCCGATGATCTCGACGGCCCGGTCGACACGAGGGTGGGTGCCCTTCGCACCGACGTGAGGAGTCGATCGAGCAGACTTCCTCCTATTCGCAGGGGGCCGACCCATCCCTCGGCCTGCGTCGGAGTCGTCCTCCCACCGGGAGCTCGAACCGGCTTAGGACGGGGTCACGGTGAACAGGCAACCCCGGCTCGAATGCCGGCTTGGGTCGGGTTGGCTGACATCGAAGCCGGATCCCAGTCGATTCTCCAGGGCCGATTTCAGGACCATCGGGCACAGCCGCCGTCCGACTTCGGGGGATTGTCGAACGCACGCGAAGCATTGGGTGACCTTCAGGGTGAGCGGACGGGCGCGCGCGATCTCCAGGCGCCCCATCGCGTGGCCCTTGTAGTATTCGATGAGCGAACGGGCCACCTCGTCGGGGGTCTCGCCCTCGAGTTCATCGCCCACCTGGCGGCCCAGTTGGCGCCCGACGGCCTCGATCATGTCCGGAACGTCGAGATGCAGCTCCTCGATCCCCGTGGCCCGCATCCCGAGGGTCGCGATCTCCCGGAGGCGGGCCAGCGGCGCCTCGGCCTGCCCGAGCCGCATCGGCAGGCGGGGACGTTCCGGGGCTTCCAGCTCGACGAGCCTACGCTCTACCGTCATCGACCGCGTCCACAGGGGCCGTAGGTAGTCCATCGCGAGCTTCCGAAAGGACGGGGAGCTCGACCAGACGGCGACCTGGGAGACGGAGGATCCGCCGAGTCCCTCCGTGCTGGATACATAGGCGACCGCCCCGATCCGGTCCACGACCACGGCACGGGTCACGACCGGGCGCGTGCTGTGTCGGATATCGGCGAATCCGAGGAAATGCTTGACCTCCCCGCGGTTGGTCGGGCGGATGTCCGTGACGACTCGGATCCGCACGCCCCGATCGTGGGCAGCGCGGAACGCCTGATTGATCCCACCGGCGATCGCGAGGGGAAGCGCGGCCCCGGGCATCGACGCCCAGATCTCGACCTTGGCCGTGCCGATCCGGCGGACGAGGAATCGGTAGATCTCCTCCTGGCCCTCGAGGACGGTGAACTTGCGCGGGTCCGCTGAGTGAACATCCAGTAGACCGGCTTTCAGGTCCTCGAGGGTGAGCAATCGGTCCCCTTCGAGTCGGCGGAGGCGCTCGGTGGCGGTCCGGATCCAACGGTCCAATAGCGCGTCCGGCGGTAGGGCGGCGAATCGCATCGGACGGCCGCTCGTGGATCGCAGCAATCCGAGCACTTCGAGGTGTTTGATGAACCGGTAGGCCTCGACCCGGTGCATGGCCGTGACCCGGGCGAACTCCGACGCGGTCTGCGGTCCCTCCCGGACGGCGGCGAGGTAGATCCGGGAGGCTCGTTCCGGGACGCCGTGCTGCAGGAGGAGATCGTGCAGGCGGCCGCCCGGAACCGTCACAACCCGTAGGGGGCCCGACGAGTTAAAAGACCGACCACCTCAGAAGACCGACGGGCCGGTAGTGGGCCGGGGACCCGGTGCTACCGCTGCCGGTTCATCCCACTGGGACGGCTCCCCGACTCGGCAGCCCCGGAGGCCGGGTCCGTTCGTTCGGTCGCGAAGGCCGACCCGTCCAATGCCGCAGTTCGAGAGTCAGGCCCTACAGGGCGGCCTGGAAATCTTCGATCGAAAGCTCGTAGGGCGCTTCGGGTCCCGACCGGCTGCGAATGACCTCGCGCGCGAGCAACCAGTAGACCGTCGCGAGGGCGACGCGTCCCTTGTTATTCGCGGGGATGACGAGGTCGACGTGGCGGGTCTCATTGTTCACATCGCACAGCCCGACGACCGGGATTCCGATCGAGACGGCCTCGGAGAGGGCCTGCTGATCTGTGGCCGGATCGGTCACTAGGAGGGCCTTCGGCTCGTAGTATTCCTCGAGGTTCGGGTTCGTCAGGCACCCGGGAACGAACCGCTCCGAGAAGGAAACGGCCCCGGTGGTCTTGGCGAACACCTTGACGGGCTTTTGTCCGTATTGCCGTTGCGAGACGGCGAGGACCTGGTCCGGGGGGAAGGAGGCGAGGAACTTGGCCGCGATCCGGATGCGGCGGTCGGTCTCGCGGATGTCGAGGACGTGCAGCCCGTCGAATCGGACCTTGAAGACGAACCGGCGCATCGAGGCGGACTTCTGCTGGGTCCCGATGTGCACCCCACTCGTGAGGTACGTCTCCTCGGGGATCAACAGCTCCCCCGGCTGCGTGTCCTGGGCGTCGGAAGGGCTGGTCAGTCGCTCTTCCACGCCGAGCTCGCTCTCCATCCTAGAGGTCTCCCGCGGCGGCGCCGAGACGCCGGAGTTCATTTAGCTTTGCCACGCGCTCTCCGCCGAGAAGACCGCATTTCAGCCCGGCCGATCCAAAGGCCACGGCGAGATGGGCGAGCCATCCGTCGTTGGTCTCGCCCGACCGATGCGAGGTCACGGTCTGGAGTCCCTCCGAGCGGGCCAGGTCGACGGTCTGCATCGTGTCGGAGAGCGTTCCGACCTGGTTGACCTTGATCAACACGGCGTTCGTCGACCGGCGCTCCAGGCCCCGTCGAACCCGGTCGACCCGGGTCGTGTAGAGGTCGTCTCCGACGACCAGCGCTTTCGATCCGACGGCCTTCGTCAGGGCGGTGAACGAGTCGAACGCCTCCTCCTCGAACGGGTCCTCGAGGTACGCGAGGCCGTAGCGGTCCACGAGGTGCGTCACAAATCCCAGCTGTCCCTCGGCGTCCAGGGTCTGTTCACGGTACCGATACTGACCGTCGCGGAAGAACTCGCTCGCGGCGAAGTCGACGCCGGGCTGGACGGGGAGTTTCGATGATTCTGAGGCGTGATGACACGCATCGACGAGGATCTCGAGGGCCTCCATATTGCCGATCGCCGCCACCCAACCGCCCTCGTCCCCGCGCCCGAGGGCTCTCGTCGGGTACTTCGCGTGCAGGGCGGCCCCGACCGCTCGATGGACGGCGAGGGCGACGCGGACCGAATCCTCCGGCCGCGTCTCCGGGGCGAACGCAAGGAACTCCTGGATGTCGGGGCCCCCGATCGCGTGCCGGCCGCCGTTGAGGCAGTTCCCCACGATGGCCGGGAACCGATCCCCTCGAAGTCCCGGCCGCCGTAGGAACTCGGCGAGGGTCCGACCCGACGATCGGGCCCCGGCGAGGGCAGCCGCGACCGAGATCGCCGTCGCGGTGTTCCCGCCGACGCGAGAGAACGTAGCGGTCCCGTCCGCCGCGTGGAGCGCGGCGTCGATCGACGCTGGCGTGTCCAGCGAGATCCCCCGAAGCGCTCGCTCGATCCGGGGCCCATCGGCCAGGACGGCAGCGACCCCTCCAGGCGGGAGCGCCGCGACCTCATGGGCGCCGGTACTCGCCCCGCTCGGGGCCGACGCTTGCCCCTGAACTGCGGGGTCGTCGGCGTACACCGTCGCTTCGACCGTCTCGGCGCCCCGGCTATCGTAGACCAACCGGAGCGACAACGACTTGAGGCCGGTCATGGGGCCTCGACGAACTCGACCAAGGTCCCGGAAAAGGTGGACGGATGGGCGAATCCGACGCGACGCCCCCGGGCCCCGATCCGGGAGACCTCGTCGATCAGTCGCCCCCCTCGAGCCCGGACCCCCGCGAGCGCCACGTCGACGCTCGGGACCCGAAAGGCGACGTGGTGCATCCCCTCGCCGCGGCGTTCCAGGAACCGCCCCACCGGAGAGTCGGCCTCGGTGGGTTCGAGGAGCTCGAAGTGGGTCTCGCCCGCCTCCAGGAAAACGACCCGAACCCGCTGGCTCTCGACCCGCTCGGGGGTTGTCGCTCGCGTCGCCAGGAGCGGTTCGAAGGTGGTGAGGGAGTGTTCGAGATTGCGGACGGCGAGTCCGACGTGATCGATCCGCATCGCCTAGAACGACCGGGGGGGTCGGTACTCTCCGAAGGACTGCCGCCAGGTCTCGGCGATCTCGCCCAGGGTGGCGCCGGCGCTGACCGCGAGGAGGACGTCCGGCATGACGTTCTTCCCGGCGTCGGTGGTCCGACGGAGCGCATCGAGGGCAGCCTGGGCGCGACCGGCGTTGCGCTCCCGGCGCCAGGCCCGTAGGCGTCGGCCCTGTCGAGCCTCGCGCTCGCGCGCGCCTCGCGCGGAGGACCCCGGGGGGCCGGCCTCTGAAGGAAACAGGGCGAACCGTCGGTTCCGGTCGACGAGGTCATTCACCCCGACGACGATCTCCTCCTTCTTCTCTCGAGCGAGGGCGGTCCGGTAGGCCTCCCGGGCGATCTCGGCCGTGAAGAACCCCTTCTCCACTGCGACGAGAGCCCCGCCCATCCCATCGATCCGGGCGAGGTAGTCCTCGGCCGACTCTTCGATCCGGTCGGTCATCTCCTCGATCGCATAGGCGCCCCCGACGGGGTCGACGGTCGAGGCCACTCCGGACTCCTCCCCGAGGACCTGCTGGGTGCGGAGCGCAAGCCGAGCGGAGGACTCGCTGGGTAGGCCCAGTGCCTCGTCGAGGGCGTTCGTGTGCAGCGACTGCGTCCCCCCGAGGGTCGCCGAGAGCGCCTCGAGCGTCGTCCGCACGACGTTCAGTTCGGGCTGTTGAGCCGTAAGCGAAGATCCGGCGGTTTGAGTGTGGAAGCGCAACTGCTGGGATCGCGCGTTCTTCGCACCGAACCGGTCGCGCGCGATAGACGCCCACAGTCGCCGGGCCGCGCGATACTTTGCGATCTCCTCGAGGAAGTTCCGGTCGGCGGAGAAGAAGAACGAGAGGCGGGGGAGGAACTCGTCGATCGCGAGCCCCCGGGCCCGGACTGCCTCGACATAGGCGATCGCGTTGGCGAGGGTGAAGGCGACTTCCTGGACGGCCGTGGCCCCGGCCTCGCGCATGTGGTAGCCGGAGACCGACAGGTAGTTCCATTTCGGCATCTCGCGGGTCGCGAACTCGACCAGGTCCACCGTCAGTCGGATCGACGCGCCGGGGGGGTAGATGTACGTCCCTCGCGCGATGTACTCTTTCAGTATGTCGTTCTGAACCGTCCCCCCCAGTTGTTGTCGGGAGACTCCGCTGCCCTCCGCGACCGCCACGAGTAGGGCCGTCAGGACCGGCGCCGTCGCGTTGATCGTCATCGAGACGGTGGCCCGGTCGAGCGGGATCCCTCGGAACAGCCGCTGCATGTCCCCGAGAGACGTGATCGCCACGCCGACCCGTCCGACCTCCCCTTTCGCCTTGGCGTGGTCGGAATCGTATCCGATCTGCGTCGGGAGGTCGAACGCGACCGAGAGGCCGGTCTGCCCGCTCTTCAGCAGGTAGTGGAACCGGCGATTCGTTTCCTCCGCGTCGCCGAAGCCGGAGTATTGGCGGTAGGTCCACAAGCGACCCCTGTAGAGGGTCGGCTGGATCCCCCGGGTGTACGGGAACTGTCCGGGAAACCCGAGCTGCTCGAGGTAGTACGCCTCGGGGTCCTCCGGGGGACCGACCACGACCGGGACCCGGGTTCCTTCCAGGGCCGCTTCGGATTGGACCCCGGCGTCCGAAGCCCAGCGATCCCGGGCCGGATCGCGGGTTCGACGTCCCCCCATCGCCGCGTTGGACCCGGAGCCGGCTATTAAGGGGTCCCGGAGCGCTGGGCCAACGGCCAGAGGGCGCTGAGGTCGAGCTCGAACCAGACCGCCGGGACCGGCACCCGCAACTCGGCGAGCACCGCGGGGTGCAACTCCCCGAGCTCGGCGACGTTCTCCCCCGCGAGCCGGACGCGGGCCGCCCGGCCGGGGATCGTTCCGGGCAATTCGGCGGGCTCTCGGACCCCGACCGCGGCGAAGGCACCCGTCAGGTAATCGACGGCCGAGGCAGCGTCGGCAAAGCCGGCGCGCTCGTCGGCGAGGACGGCACCGGCGTGGTAGGCGGTGGTCGCACCGGTTTCGCTCTTCGGGTCCGGGCGTACGACGGGTCCGAGCTCGAAGAGGCGTTGCGGATAGCCCTGGCGGAGGTTGTGCGAAAGGGAATCGACGAGGGAGAGTTGGAGCGCGTCGCGCAGGCGCTCGTAGAGGTCCGAGACCGAGTTCATGATCGAGAGGGCGCCGTCACGGCCCAGCCGGCGCACGCTCGCCTCCGACACCAACACCGGCGTGTACACCTCGCTGAATCCGGAACCGAGGAAGAGCTCGGACACGCTCCGATGAAACTGGCTCTCCGAGCGCCGAGCGCCTCGCGTCGGGGAGGGCGGCACGATCCCGTCCTCGGCACGAACCCCACGCGCGAGGACCACCTCTTCGACCAGGTCGACCTCTTGGAGGAGGTCGGGCCTCCAGGGGGGGGCCTCCACCGACCAACCGTGGGGGGCGGGATGAGCCGACAACCTTGCGCTTGCCAAGTAGTGCTCGACCTCACTCGCGGGGTAGCCTCGCCCCGCGATGGCGTCGAGTTTCTTCGACGACAATGTCACCCGACGAGGATCGGTGATCGACCGTCCCGGGTCCTCGGAAGTCCCCGACCGGACGAGCACGGGGGCGACGGCCCAACCCCTCGAGACGAACGCCACGGAAAGGAGGCCGAGGGCCTCCGCCACGCGCGCCGGCCGAAGGCCCGTCGATTCGAGGAGGAGGGTCCGGTCCCCGGGACGGACCTCGCCGCCCGGTCGGGCGTTCAAGATCGGGGGAAGGCTCAGTAGCGTCCCGGCGGCATCCCGAAGGGTCAGCATTTCCGTCTCCGAGCTCCCCAGCGAGGCGAAGCGCTTTCCCATCGGGTGCTCGGTGAGGAATCGCCTTCCGTCCCACGTTCCCGCCTCGCCGAGTGGGGTGATCGAGACGGCCTCGGTGGGCTCCATAGAGTATCGGAAGGGCGGTCGGACCCGGTCGTACGGATAGAGACCGAGGCTAGCGAGCCGACGGTCCATCCCCACGGTCGCGTGCAGCGTCTCCTGGAACCGGACGGCCTCGGTGAGCAGGGGCGAGTCGATGCCATCCTCCGATGGGGAACGGAGGAGGATCCCGGCGATCTGCGGCCGCAACGGAGCGACCGAACGGTCGACGAGAATCTCGGGGGGGGGGTCGACGGAGGGGAGCGACGGCGGTCGCACGATGCCACGCGCCAGACCGAGCGCTCCTTGGAGGTAGAGACCGAGACCGCCCTCGCTCAACAGGTCCAAGCGATCCGGGGTCACCTCGACTGTCAGGTCGTCGCCGTCGCCCAGTCGCACCTCCGCCTTGGAGCCGAAGAGGCGGTCTTCCAGCTCGGCCACGGTCGGCACCGACGACAGCATCGACAGGACCCGAGCCTTGGACAGCGTTGCCTTCGGCATCAGCGCGGCCCTCGACGCAAGCGCCCCAGGTCATCGGAGTAAAGCTCGCGGATGTCGCTCACCCCGAGCCGGACCATCGCAAGACGGGTCACCCCGATCCCCCATGCCGCGACCGGTACGTCGATGCCGAGCGGCCGAAGGACCTCGGGGCGGAACATCCCGCCGGGGAAGACCTCGATCCAGCCCAGCCGGGGATGGCGCACGTACCCCTCGATCGACGGCTCGGTGAACGGAAAATAGCTCGGTCGGAACTTGAGCTCGCGGATCCCGAGCGCCTCGGACAGGGCGCGGAAGACCCCGACCAGGTCCCGAAGGCTCGTCCCGGCCTCCCCGAGGACCCCCTCGCACTGATTGAACTCGACATGGTGGGTCGCGTCGACGGCGTCGCGACGGAAATTCCGGTCGAGGCTGTACATTCGGAACGGCGGCGCCGGATTCCCGGCGAGGAACCGCGCGCTGACCGCGGTCGTTTGGGACCGAAGGACGGTCCGCGCCGCGAGCGCGCGGTCGTAGGGCGCCTGCCATCCGACGGAGATCGCTTCGGATTCGCCGGGCATCGGTCGACCCTCGTGCGCCGCCGCGACCCGCGCGACGAGGGGTTCCGGGGGCGTATGGCCCGCTATCCCCCGGACCGACAGCACGTCGTGGATCGAGCGCGCGGGGTGCTCTTGCGGCATGAACAGGGCGTCGGAATTCCAGAACTCGGTCTCCACGAGCGGCCCGCGGGATTCCGAGAACCCCAGCCCGATCAGGATCTCCTCGAACTCGCGGAGCCATTCCAAATATGGATGGGGTCGGGCTCCCGACCAGCGGGGGACCGGAGCCCGAACGTCGTACGCCCGGAACGTCGCCGTCTTCCATCGCCCTTCCAGCAAGAGAGCGGGTGAGATCGCGCCCACCGAATCGGCCGAATCGGAGACGGGGAGTCGCCTGCCCTCCTCCGAAGCGCTCCACTTCCGATGGGTCACATGGTCGAGCTCGATCAATCCACGACGAACGAGGGAGGCAACGACCGGGGCCAGCGGTGCCGGGCCGGCCGACTCGACCGAGCGCAACCCGTCCTCCTCGGGAAAGATGGGCAGGGGGTCGGAGGGGCGGGCGAGGGACAGAGGCATTCCGGCGGCCACCAGCCCGCGACGTCGGAGGATGCCGATGGCCGCGGAACGTTCCTCCTCCGAGAGGCCGAGGTTGGAGAGCTCGGCTGGAGAGAGCGGGTGCTCCGCGGCTCGAAGGGCCTCCCAAACGCGCCTCTCGGGAACCCCGAGACGAAGCGCGGTCTCACCTCGGGAGGTCACGCGTGCGCGTTCCAAGTGCTCCTCGTCGCTCACGGCGAGGTGCTTGGAACGTAGCCTCTGCAGGCAGCCGCGGACCTGTTCTAAGTCCAGCGCGAGGAGGTCGACGAGCCCCTCCTCAGGGACCGGCACCGTCGATGCCCGGAGCGCGAGCAGGATCGCCCGCTCCGGCCCGGCCAACTCGAGGGCGACCGTCGGTGGCTCGGAGGCCTCGGGCACGCGTTCCCGAGCCGCCCTCCCACCTTAAGGATTCGGCCGCAGCGGCCGTCGTTCGTTACGTCGAGCCGGCGTACTGAACGCCATTCCCGGCCAGCGTGAACCAACCGGTCGACCCCATGACGTTGGTGTCCACCGAGTTGATGTCGACCCACGAGGAGAACTGCGGGACCACGTTCTGTTGGAATTGGTAGACGTAGAGGCACAGGCCGTAGCCGATCTGTTCGGCGAGGTCGTACGTGGCCTGGCGCTGAGTTAGGTTCGTCATCGCCGAGGCGAGGCCCAGCGCGTAGACCATCGCCTTGTAGGCCACGCCTTGGCAGCTCTGCGGGATGCCCGTGGAGACGGCGAGGGCGGCGTAGTTGGAGTACTGATGGAAATTGTAGGCGCATCCCGTAGCGAACTGGGGCTGCTCGAGCTGGGTCGCGACGGCGTCCCCGGCCGTGTAGGTGGCGTTCGGATTGTACAGGGGGACCGTGTAGTCCGTGGGGTCCGGGAAGTCCGGGGCCCAACCGAGGGAGTAGATCGGCATGGGATTCTGCCCCGCGACGGTCTCGGAGTTCGCGACCTCGTTGACAAAGTTGATGTCGATCGGATTCGACTGGAGCGCACCCCCGGATAGGCTCGAGATTTCGCTGTCCCACAGCGAGTTGATCTCGTCCTGCGGCGTATTGCCCGTGGCGCTGAAGATCGGGAACTGACAGGGGTTCGAACTGGAACACGAGAGCACCTGTGGGTCGTAGAAGGGACTCGAGCTCGAATGCATCTGGGCCCACCAGTACGCCGGACACGCTGGGTCGGTGGTCGAGGTGCACGGGTCTTTGCTCGGCCAGGAGATGTTCGACGGGTAGTAGTTCCCCATGAACTGGGGGATCGCTCCTCCCATGTTGAACCCGAACTGGATCCCATCCTTCGTGTTGATCGTGTTCTCGATCGTCGCGTACGGATAGGCCCTCGAGATGAACTCTCGCATGCCGATGTACGTGAAGAAGTCGGCCAGCACTCCGATGGGGTTCGTCGAGTAGCGCTGGGCCCCCGGGAGGTTGAAGTTGAGGTTGAACGCCTCGAAGAAGATGTTGAGCGTCGGCGCCTGGATCGCGTTGATCTTTCCCTGCTGGATCAGCTGGAGCATGAGGCCGATCGAGCTCGACGGGATCGAGGCGAAGTCGGCCGCCCCGAACCGGAGGGCCTGTTCGCCCTGGGTCTCGCTCGTCTCCCAGGTGACCTCAACCTGGCTCGCGTACTGCCCGGCCTTCGGGGTGCAGCCGGTCCAGGTGCAGTACGGGTTCTGCTCGTAGTACGGATTGGCCTTCATCGCGTAGGACGAGCCGATGAGGTAGTTCGACAGCGCATACGGACCGCTCCCGACCAGGTTCCACTGGACGTTCCCCAGGTACTGGCCGTTGAACGAGCCGCTTCCGAGCTCCTCCCACTGGTCCCAGCCGGTCGCGGGAATCTGGGCGACGGGGGTTCCCAATCCGGCCCCCACCGGCGCGCACGGCTGGTCCCCCGACCCGGAGATGTTACCGCGGGACCAGTACGGAATGCCGGCCGCCTGGGCCCTCGCGCTGAACCACCCGCACGAGACGATCCCGGCCCCGAGGGGATCGGCCACGAGTTCGAGGAAGTCCGGCCAGGGGTGGTTGTCGCCGTTGGCGAGGAAGGTGATGCAACCGCGGGCGCCGGGTCCCTTGAGGGCGACCGAGGGACACTGGGTGCCGTTGATGACCATCGACGCGAAGATATCTTGGGGGGTGCTGTTGTAGGAGCCGTGGATCAGGTCCCACGACACGTTCCCGGGGTTGAGCAGGGCCTGAGCGACGATCCATCCGGGGTGGGCGGTCGTAAAGGGCAGGGTGGAGAAACCGAGGTCGCGCGCGATCGAGAATTCAACATCGGTCGGGAACATGCTCCAGTGCGCCTGGGTCGTCGGGTCGTAGAACGTCGCGTTCGGCTGGATCACGAAGGTGTAGCTGGTGCCGTTCTGCAGAGTGTTGCCGTAGAGCGCCTTGCATTGGGGGCTGCCCGGGACGCACGTGGCGGCCACCGGTACGTAGTTGTTGGCGGCCGGGCCGACATCGGTCCCGTTGTACGTGATGAGGGTCTGATAGATGTTGGAGATCGGCTCTGCGCCCACCGTCTCGTAGTCGATCGCCGGGTCTTCCGAGGCCGCCCCGCCCGGAGCGAGTTCGTAGGCGACGATCGTCCCAGGGTGCGGGCTCTGCGGGGCCGCCGAGCCGAAGATCCCCGCGTGGGTTCCGGAGGCCGCAACGAACACGGTCCAGGTGTAGTTCTGGTAGACGACCTGGGTCCCGTTCACGTTCGTCGAGGACCCGACAAAGGTGAGTTCGAACGTCCCGGCCGCGGAGAAGAGGGCCGTGGCTTGCACGCTGGTCGGGGTCGGTGAGTTCGTGGTGATCGTGCCGCCGGTGGAGACGATGATCTTGGGAGGCAGCGTCGTGAAGGCCGGATTAGTCGGCGCCGAAGAGTAGGCGGCCGACACGGTCACGCTCTGGCCCTGCGTGAGCACGGTGGTCACACCCTTGGTCCCGGCTGTCGGCGAGGTGGTGTTGGAGACCACCGAGGTCGTGATCGGGGCCGTGCTGCCCGCGTTGCCGACGGTGGCCGATGGAGTGATCTTCAGCAGGACCAGGTTGCCGATGTTGTCGTGCTTCAGCCCGCTCACGGAGGCCTGGACGTAGACCAGATACTGGCCCGGATTCGTATAGTTGTGAGATTCGATCGTGCCCGAGGTGGTGGCCGTGACCCCGTCGCCGAAATTGTAGGTGTAGCTCGTCGCCGACTCTCCCTGGGGCACGGAGGCGCTCAGGGCGACGGCCGCGCCGGTCGGCGCGGACTTGAAGGGGGAGAGCACCGAGACGTCGTGGAGGTTTTCGTAGGAACCGCACGCCGGCGAACTCGGCGGGGAGCACTGGGTCCCGGGCTGGGGAGAGAATCCCCCCAGGACGGCGAACGTGCCGACGCTCAGGGCCACGAGGATGACCACGATCCCGACGGCCGCCATCACGGTCGACATGCCCGGAGAGCGGGCGGAATGCGCGGTCAAACGGCTCACGCTCTGCGAGAGTTCAGTAGTCATCGAGACCTTCCAAGGAACGGTACCGTAGGCGGCTCCGTCGAGGAAGCTAACCACCCCCTCATATATACCTCTCGGGAGAGGACGCTTTGAAAACGGTCTCATCCAAATGGGTCCGCTTCCTCTCTCATCGTTCACCGGCAAGCGAAATCGGATGACCCCCCTCCCGTCCTCATTGGCGTGGTGCTCCGGCGCGCTCTCGTCGTCCCGCTTGCCCAGTCTCTTCCCTTCGAACTCCACTCGCTCCTGAACGACTTCCGTCTTCTAACAAACGAGGCGATTCGAGAGGCGAATACCTCGGGTCGGACGGCGCGCGGCTCCCTCTCCCGCTTCGCCCTGGACCGAGCCCGGGTCGTCGGCGTCAACTCCCCTTGTGGCCTCGAGGCCGCGGCCCTCGCGCTCTCCCTCCTCCAGGGCCACCGCCGCCGACTTCGAAGAGGGCACGCGTCCCATCTCCCCTACCTGCGACCCCCCCACGTGCGAGCGGTCCCCCGATGCTTCCACTTCGACCCTCGGACCGGGAAGGTTCGCCTGTCCCTCCGGGCCGGCGTGTGGACCTCCTTCGTGCTACCTTTGTCCCGGCACCACCTCGCGCGGATCACCCAACCCGGGACCTCCTTCCAACAGCTCTGGCTCTTCCCAGACCGGGCCATTCTCATCCTTGGCCCGAAGGCCCAGGACTCGTACGCCGCCACGGCCCTCAACGCGCTGGACACCAACGAGTCATCCCTCGACGGAGTTCGAGTCCGACCGTTGCATCTGAATCCGCCCCCTGTGCCTGCACATTCTGCTCCGTCGCTGACTTCCCTCACCGCCCCCGTCTCCTCCGGGGCCCGGCTGGTCCGACTTCGCTTCCCGGAGATCCGACTCATTCAGGCACGTCACTTCGTCCGCTCTCGCCGCCTTGCCAAGAAGAAGGCCCACGATGCCCGAGTTCGGCGGCGTCTTCTCAAGCGGGAGGGCTGGAGGCAGCGGAATCGGATCCGTTCTCGCCTCCACGTCCTCTCCCGTGACCTTGTCAACCAGGCGGCCCGCGAACACGCCGCGCTCGCCCTCGAGGACCTCACCGGCTTGACGATTCCGGCGAAACGGCGACGGAGCACTGGTCGGCGGCTATCGTCCTGGCCGCGGCGAGAGTTCCATCGTCAGATCGCCTACAAGGCGGAGGCGAAGGGGGTACTGATCTACTGGTGCAACCCCTTCCGCACCTCCACGACCTGTCCGAGATGGGGTGGATACCAAGGACACCGAAGGAGGATGGGGCCGAGGTTCGACTGCGCGGACTGCGGGTGGTCGGTGAACTGGCAGTTCAACGCAGGAATGAACATCGGAAGAACCGTTCCGCGGGAGCATTCCCGGGAACTTAGGGGTCTTCGACTTGACCCCGACGCCCTGCTCGAGGATGCGATGAGGCCCCTCTACCTGGCGAGGCGAACTCGTCGGGCAAGAGCAGAGCGGACGGGCAGGGAGAGAACGGGATCGTCGCCGGGCCCAACCAAGGTCCGATGAGGAAACCGTGTTCAAAGCCGGGAGAGGAGAGCTAGGGAGCTTCCCCGGGCTCGGCGGCCGGGGGATGCACCAGCTCCGAGAGTACCCGGAAGGCGTGGAGGACATCTTCCTCCCGCACGACAAACGTGGAATCGGTGTAGACGCTCATCAACTCGAGGCTGTTGATCCCCGCTCGGAACAGCGATCCGGCGAGGAACGCGAGGACTCCCGGAGTATCCACGATGACCTCCGGGCTTCGCACGGTCACCGCCGAGAGCTGGCGGTGTACCCCAAGCACGGCGCGCCGGCCCACGGCCTGGACCACGGGGTCCGCAAGGTCCTCCTCGCAAAGGATCGTGACCGCGCCCGGCCCCTGCAGAAGCTGCAAGAGGTGCCGGCGGTCCGCGAGCAGGGTGCGGCCCGTTTCGAGCACGTGGCCCAACACATCCCAATCATTTCGGGCCGTGATGATCGCGACGCGGGTCCGGACCTCGAGCCGGCTCGCCTTGACCACATCGAGGACTCGCATCTCGAGCGGTCGGTCGGAGCGCATGTGGCGCTGGTAACGACGACAGGCGACCTCGATCGCCTCTTGGTTCGCGAGTCCCGTCTCCCCGCGTATCTTGCGCGCGAGCGCGGTGAAGTTGACGACGTTGTATCCGAGGCAGTCGCGAACGGCGGGGTGGTCGTCGATGTACCGGCGGGTGACCTCGGCGGCCGTGGGCGCGCCCCCTTTCTCCTCTGCCATCGGCCTCTGCTACGCCAGCGGAAGGGACGCGACCCGCGCCATGAGTGTTTCGCCCTCGCGAGAGAAGATTCCGCCGACACGGAGCGGGGGAACCGGTGATCCCTTGACCCCGAGACGAGGGCGATAACGGAGGCAGTTATCACCTCGAATCTTCCTCATTCGCACTCCACAGGGCCGTCCCTTCCCACGGGCATGGGGATCCGTGTTCGAGACCCGGGATGCCGCCGGCGCCCTCCATGGCGACTGTCTCCCTGGGGACGTGTAGGCTATAAGGAGAGCAGGGACGGGTAGGCCCGTGACGGGGGTGTGCCGTAATATGACGCCGGCTGGTTTATACGCCTCGGCGGGATGGCAGCCCAACTGGGAGGACCGGAGTCGCTAAGCACGTGGCAACCCAACGGCGACACCTGAGATTGCTGCCCTGCCGGGAGTGCGGCCACCTCAGAGCGAGCCACTATCTGCTCGCTCCGCAGGATGGGCGGATGCGCCGACACTTCTCTCGACCCCGGGACCGGGCCACGCCGATCCCCTGCCACGTGATGAACTGCGAATGCGCTCGCTTCCTAGGCGACCTGCAGGTCTTTCTGTGCCCCGTTTGCGCCCGTGAGTACGCGACGCGAGCAAGCCTGGAGATCCATTTGTACGGCCACCACCCCGGCCTCTCCGTGAGAGAACGCTCCCTGCTCCTTCATGGGGCGATGAGCGGCCGTGTGGTCCTGCCTGCCTCGGTCCTGGCCCGCATGGACCCATCCGAAACAGAAGGTCAGACCGCCGACGTGTAACCGACTCCGAGCCCGTCCGCCCCGTCGCTACCCGGCCGCGCGGAAGAGAGCCTGGGACAGTCCGAGCCTTGCACGGCAGCGCGCCCACGTTCGCGCGGCCCGCTCGACCTCCTTCTCCGCTCGACGGCCCTTCCCTTCGACCATCGTAAGGAGTCGGTCCACCTCGCGACGGGAGCTTCCACCGTACGAGGTCCGACGCTCCGGCTCGTCCTCCTGCCCGGGGAGCCGAAATCCAGAAGCTCGAAGTTCTGGAAACGTGCGAGTCAACTCTGGTTCGGTCACGCTCGATAGATCGCCGTGGCGGGATTCGAGGTCGACGAGATAGCGCGCGACCCGAGCGTGCGCCCTCCGGAACGGGACCCCGGCGCGGACGAGGGCGTCGGCGAGCTCGACCGAGGCCGTGGGCTGATCCGGCTCGGGACGGGAGAGGTACTGCGCTTGCGCGATCATGGGGATGAGGGCGCGAAGCGTCAGACCCAGTCGCTCGAACCCTTCGAAGAGCACCGGCTTTCCCGCCTGGAGGTCGCGTTGGTATCCGATCGGAAGGGACCGGATGAGCGAAAGGCCCGCGGTGAGCCGTCCGATCGCCCCCGCCGATTCGGCACGAACGAGCTCGGCGATGTCGGGATTGCGCTTGTGTGGCATCAGCGAGCTCGTCGTGACGAACCCGTCCGATAGCCGCACCCGACCGGATCGGGGCATGGCCCCGATCACGAGCTCCTCCGCGAGCTGGCTCGCGTGGAGTTGGACCATCGCGATCGCGAATAGCGATTCCCACGATGCGTCGCGGTCCGAGACGGCGTCGAGGGAAGACGGGGTGGGTCCCTCGAACCCGAGCAGTTGCGCGGTCCGATGCCGGTCGATCGGGAGGGAGCTTCCGGCGATCGCACCGCTCCCCAGGGGAGAGTATCGGATCCCTCGTCGCACGCTCCCGAGCCGTTCGGCGTCTCGGACGAATCGAAGGGCATGGGCCCCCAGGATGCCGCCCCAGTACAGCCGCTGCGCCGGTTGAAGGTGCGTCCAGCCCGAGACGGTCCGACGGCCTCCCGGCCCACGGGCCGCCGTGGTCAGAGCCTGAACGAGCGCGAGGGTGAGCGTCTCGGCCTGAGCGAGGGCTTCGCGGTTGAACAGGGCGAGGTCCGTGGCGACCTGGTCGTTTCGGCTTCGGGCGGTATGCAATCGCTCCCCGTCCGACCCGATCCGCTCGGTGAGCGCCCGTTCGACGTTCAAATGGACGTCCTCGAGGTCCGGGTCGAGTCGGAACGCCCCCCGGCCAGCCTGACGGGCGATCGCCCGAAGTCCGGATTCGATCCGCCGGGCGCTCGCCTTCGGGATGATCCGGCGTTCCCCGAGCATCCGGGCGTGCGCGAGCGAGCCCCACAGGTCGGCGCCCAGGAGGACCGCGTCCTCCGAGGTCGATTCGCTCAGGGCGAGCGCTGCCCTATGGAGAGGCCGGGAGAATCGCTCTCGCAGCACGCTTGGTCCGACCCTTCGAGGGGCTTGTTCGTTCGCGGGATTCCTTGCCTCGGCCATAGGCACGCTCGTTCGCGAGCCCATACAGGTGGATGAACCCGACCGCAGCGTCCTGCCGGAACGTCGAGCTCGCCGCGTAGGTCGCCAGCTCCGGAGCGAGCAGAGAGTAGGGGGATCGGCGTCTGGTCGCCTTCGCGTTGCCCTGGAACAACCGCAGCGTGACGTCCCCGGACACCACTTCCTGGGTTCGCTCGAGGAACGCCTGCAGGGCCTCCCTCAGCGGAGAGAACCACATCCCTTCGTAGACGACCTCGCCGAACCGGCGGTCGATGAGCGACTTGAACGAGAGAAGGTCCCGTGGGAGGACGAGGCTCTCGAGCGCCCGGTGCGCCTCGATGAGGGCGACCGCCCCGGGGCACTCGTACGTCTCGCGGGACTTGATCCCGACGACCCGGTCCTCGACGTGATCGATCCGCCCGACCCCGTTCGCCCCCGCCCGCTGGTTCATCTCGCGGACGAGGGGTACGGGATCCATTCGGCGGCCATCCAGCGCAACCGGGACCCCCCGTTCGAAGGTCACTACGACCTCCTCGGGGGAGGCGGGCCAGGAGTCGGAGCGGCCGGTCCAGTCGAAGACCTCCTCGGGTGCCGGGCGGTCGGGGTCCTCGAGGATCCCTCCCTCGATCGAGCGTCCCCAGAGGTTCTCGTCGATCGAGTAGGGCGTCTTCGGCGTGACCCGGATCTCGAGGGAGTGGTCCTTCGCGTAGCGGATCTCGTCCTCACGGTTCATGTTCCACTCGCGGACCGGGGCGATGATGGCGAGCTCGGGGGCGAGGGTCTGGATCGCCACGTCGAACCGGACCTGGTCGTTACCCTTCCCGGTGCAGCCGTGGGCCACGGCATCCGCTCCCACCTGTCGGGCGACCTCGACCAGGGTACGGGCGATCAACGGTCGGGCGAGCGCCGTGGAGAGCGGGTAGGCCCCCTGATACAGAGCGTTCGCCGTCACGGCCGGCCACACGAACTCCTGGGCGAAGGCCGCCTTGGCATCGACGAACCTCGCCTCGCGAGCCCCGTTGCGCTTGGCTCGGGCGAGCGCTCCCTCGAGCTCCCCTTGCTGGCCGACATCCACCGTCAGGGTCGTGACCGAAGCGCCGTATCGCTCGGCGATCCAGGAGATGGCGACGGAGGTGTCGAGCCCTCCGGAGTAGGCGAGCAGGACGTGCCGGGGCGCGATCGGGGCTGCCATCAGGCCCGCCTCTCCCGCTGCGCGAGAGGAACCGCCCCTCGGACGAGCACGCGGCGGGAGCCGACGATCGTCGTCCCGCCCGACCGCGGAAACCGCTCGAGCGCATCGAGGTCTCCGATCCAGACGGAGCGGCCTCCCCCGAGGGCGGCCTCCGACGCCTGGAGCTTCGGGACCATCCCGTCGCGCGCGGTCCCTCGACGCAGGAGTCGGTGCGCCTCCGAAACCGAAAGGCGTGCAAGCACCGACCCGCCCGCGTCCCGGACGCCGGGCACGTCGGTGACGAGCCAGAGGTCGGCTCGAAGGGCCCGAGCGAGCGCGCCGGCGGCGAGGTCGGCATTGACGTTCAGGGGTTGGCCGGCCGAGTCGACCCCGACGGGGGCTACGACCGGCGTGTAGCCTCCCTCGAGCAGGGTCTCGAGCAGGAGTGGGCGAACCTGCGCCGGCTTCCCGACGAATCCGAGGGACCCGGGTGGGTCGCCGGCGAGCACGGCCGTCAGGAGACGCCCCGAGACCCCGCTCAGTCCGACCGATGGGAGACCGGCCGCGGTAAGACACCCGACGAGTCGGGCGTTCACGCGGCCGGCCAGGACCTCCAGGACGACCTCCAACATCGGCGCGCTGGTCACTCGTTGCCCGAATCGCTTTTCTGTGGGCAGGCCGAGCGCGGCCGCCCGTTCGCTCACTTCGTCGCCTCCCCCGTGCACGACCACGAGCCGATGTCCCCGCCGAACCTGGGCCGCCGCCCAGCGGGCGAATCGTTCGATCGACGGGCCGGGGGCGATCTCCTTGCCGCCGACCTTCACGACGGCGATCCTGCGTTCGTTCATGTCCGGTACGCCGCGTTGATCTGGACGTAGGCGTAGGAAAGGTCGCAGCCCCACGCGGTCGCGCGGCCGCTCCCCTCGTGCAGGCGGATGGTGATCGGCACCTCGTCGAGCTGACGGAGAATGTCGCGGACGCGCATGCCGCCGCCGTTCTCGAGCTGACGCGCCGGCCGACCGCCGGTGATGAGCGGGAGCGCTCCCCGAGGCCGTTCGAGCAGGATATCGAGCCGGTTCGGGTCGAGCCGAGCTCCCGAGTAGCCGAGGGCGGCGGCGAGCCGCCCGACGTTGGGGTCGGCCCCGAATAGGGCCGCCTTCACGAGCATCGATCCGGCGACGGCTCGCGCGGCGAGGCGAGCGTCGGCGACGCTCCGGGCGCCCGTTACCTTCACCGTGAGCAGCTTGGTGGCCCCTTCGCCGTCGCGCGCGACCTGGCGCGCGAGGGAGAGGAGGACCGAATAGACGGCTTCGGCGAACGCCGGGTCCCGGTCGGCCGGCTCCCCGCCGGCGGCGCCGTTCGCGAGAAGATAGACCGTGTCGTTGGTGCTCGTGTCCCCGTCGACGGTGACCATGTTGAAGCTCGATTCGATGCCCCGGTTGAGGATCGTCCCGAGCGAGCCGGGAGAGGCGCGGGCGTCCGTGGTCAGGAAGGCGAGGGTCGTGGCGTGGGGAGGCGCGAGCTTCGGCGCGACCATCCCGCTGCCCTTCGCCATCCCTCCGACCTTGACGACGACGCCGTCGTGGAGGCGAACGCGGACCGCGGCCTGCTTCGTGCGGGTGTCCGTCGTGAGGATCGCGTGGGCCGCGGGTTCCCCCCCTTCCGGCCCGATCGCGAGCGAGCCATGCAGGGACGGCATCGCCCGGACGACCCGGTCGACGGGGATCCGAGTCCCGATGACGCCGGTGCAGGCGGGCAGCAGGCTGCCGGCCGGCAGGCCAAACTCCGATTCTGCCGCCGATAGCACGGAACGGTTGTCCTCGATCCCTTCCGCCCCCGTGAGCGCGTTCGCCGTCCCAGAGACGGTGAGGATCCCGCGGATCGCCGAGGGCCGGGCCAGGATCGTCTCCATCCCCATCAGGACGGGCGCGGCCTTGACGAGGTTCGTCGTGAAGACCCCCGCCGCGCACGCGTCCCGGTCCGACAGGACGATCGCGAGGTCCGGCCGGCCGCTCCGCTTGACGCCCGCGGCAACGCCGCCCGCTCGATATCCCTTCGGGGTGGTGATGCCACCCGGCACCCGGATTCCCTGCGTCATACGCCGAATCCCGGCCGGTCGAGTCCGGTCGTCTCCGGCCACCCCATGAGGAGGTTCGCGTTCTGGATCGCCTGGGCAGCGCCGCCCTTCCCGAGGTTATCGATGGCGCTGAACACGACGGGGGCGTCGCCCGCCTGCTGGACGGACAGGTAGCACCGGTTAGTACCGAGGGCCCACGGGAGCCGGGGGACGGCCCCGACTCGGACGAAGGGAGAGTCGCGGTACCTGGACTCGAGGACGTCGGCCCAACGAGAGCGGTCGGAGGAGAGAGGGGTCGGATACACCGAGCACAGGATCCCCCGTACCAGGGGGACCAGGTGGGGGACGAAGACGATCGGAGGCGTCGCGGCCCCGGTCCGTGCGATCGCCGCGCGCATCTCCGGCACGTGCCGGTGCTCGGGAGCGCCGTAGGGCCAGACCGTGAGCGCGGCTTCGGGGTGGTGCGTCGAGGGCGAGGGGTCGTGGCCCGCCCCCGACGTGCCGCTCTTCGCGTCGACGATCACCGGTCCGGTGATCATTCCCTTTTCGAGCAGCGGGGCGATCGCCAGCAGGGAGGCCGTTGGATAGCAGCCCGGATTGGCCACCAGCCGGGCCCTTCGGATGGAATCCCGGAAGAGTTCCGGGAGGCCGTAGGCCGCCTCGGCGAGGTGATCCGGGTCGGCGTGAGGTCGACCGTAGACCCGGGCGTACTCGTTAGGGTCGGGTAGACGATAGTCCGGGCCGAGGTCGACCGCGCGGATCCCGCGCTGCAAGAGCGACGGCACCGTCTGCATCGCCTCGCCCGCCGGTTGGGCGAGGAATGCGACGTCCGCATCGACGTGAGCGGCATCGGCGGCGAGGATCACATCAGGAAACGCTTCGAGGTTCGGGTGGACCTGGCGGATCGACTGGCCCGCATGACTCTTCGAGACGGCCGAGGTGACCGAGAGCGACGGATGGTTCGAAAGCAATCGAAGGAGCTCGCCCCCGAGGTACCCGCCGGCGCCGAGTACCGCTGCGCTCGCCATGTCGACGGGGACCGAGAAGGAAACGACGGGGGGCGCCCTCCATGAGGGTGGTGTCCCCCTGGGGTCGGCCGGGTGGGGCAACTGTTGGCCACGCGACTCAGGCGGGGCCGGGCTCGGCCTGCCCCGCCGGGACGAGTTCGGAGAGCGCCTGGTAGGCCTTCAGTAGGTCGGCGTCTCGGAAAACGAAGATCGAGTCGGTGTAGACGCTGATCGTCTCGAGGCAGTTGATGCCCGCCCGATAGAGCGCGTCTGCGATGAACGAGAGCACGCCCGGGATGTCGGCCACTTCCGGGCTGCTTCGGAAGGCGAGGGTGCCGAGTCCCCGCTCGACGCCGAGGAGAAGGCGGGCAGGCACCTCGGGTAGGATCGCGGCGAGGAGCGTCTCTTCACATAGAACCGTGATCGCTCGAGTGCCGAGGAAGAGTTGGAAGACCCTGCGTTTCGACGGGGTCGTCAGCGTGCGTCGGCCGATCGACAACAATCGGTCGATCGTGTCCGAATCGTCGCGGATCCGAACGATGGCGACCCGCGGGTGGACCTCGAGGCGACTGCGCCCAACGATCGCGCGGACTCGCCCCAAGTCGGACTGCTCGCGATCGAGATTGCGCTGATAGCGGCGGGCGGCGATCGTGACCGCCTCCTCGTTGCGAAGCCCGGCCTCGGACTGGATCTTCCGGGCGAGGGCGGTGAAATTCAGCAGGTCTTCTCGAAGCCCCTCCCGGAGGCTCGCGTGGTCTTCGATGTACAACCGAGTCTGGTCCGCGATCGTCCCGGTCGTGGACCCGCCGCGCTTCACGGTGGGCCCGGCCCCGGTGCCCCCGGACTATCCGAAGGCGGCGGCGCGCCTCGGGGAGGGCGGCGGACGGTTCGGGGGGGCGCCTTCCGTGGAAGCCGACGAGCAGGGGCGACCACGGGTCGTTGAGCTAAAGGGGCGGCCACTGGCGGACTCGCCAATGCAGGAGCCGGAGGGGGAGGGGCGGGTGGCGGAGGAGGTGGAGGAGGGGGCGGGGGTAGACCGGTCACCGAGGGCATTCGGGGCGCGGGCGCCATGGTTCTAGGTCGGGAGCGTCGGCGCCCGAACCACAGTCCGATCGAGAGCGCGACTCCCATGATGGCGGTGAACACGATCACGTTGTACGGGAAGGTCTCGGAGACGGCGATCAGGCCGGCCAGACCGAACAGATTGATCCCGACGGTGGTCGAATTCCCCCCGAGGTACCCGCCGGAGTTCACGGTCGCGGAGATCGAGACGTCCGACCCGAGGTAGCACGACGGGACGGTCAGGGAGACGTTGGTCGTCCCGAGCGAATCGGTGGTCGCGTTGGCGACCGACGCGAGAGATCCCGTGCAGGGACCGGGGAAACTGCCGGTCATCGTGAAGTCGACCGAAAGGGCGCTGATCGCCTTGTGGCTCGTCGCGTTCCGGACGCTGGCGGTGATCGTCACGGACGCGCCCGGAGCGACGGAGGAGCCCGAGGAGAGGACCGTCACGTCGACGAACGTCCCGGCGATATGTTCGTAGAGAGGCAACGCTCGAGGCGAGCCCCACCCGGTCGCGGCATCCCAGCCCGTGGTCGCGGTCGCGATGCAGTTCGAGCCACCGTTGATATCGGCGATCCCCGAACCTCCGGCGGTCGTCTGCGCGTTCGCGAGCGAGTAAAGACGGTCCGTGATGAAGCCGAGCGGCGCGCCTCGGATGGCGTTCATCTCGGCGATCAGGCCGGCCCACATCGGGGTGGCGAAGCTCGTCCCGGACCCGTAGTTCAGGTTCGCGGCGTAGTAGAACAGGTTCTCCGCCGAGGGGCCGGCCACATCCGGGATGCCGCGGTGGCCCCCGTGAGCCTGGATCGCTTGGCCCGCGGAGCCGAGCGTTTCCCAACCGGGAGCGAGATAGGCAGCGGAGTATCCGCCGCCGGAGCCATCCCAGGCCGATTCCGAGGCGAGGCCCGTCACGGTTCCGAATGCGTCCTTACTGACGATGGGGGCCGTACCCCCGACCGCGAGCACGTAGGGCGAGGCCGCCGGGAACTGAGGAGCCAGGCCCCCGCTGCAATCGGGCGGTCCCTTGACCGTGCCGCCGGAGTCGCCCGAAGCGGCCAACACCGTGATCTCTTTTGCCTGGGCGAGCGCAAAATCCTGTGACAGGGCCGCTTGGAAAGAGGGGTCGCCCCCGTCGAGGCTCCCGAACGACATCGAGATCACAGCGACCCCGGGGATGTTGCTGACCGCCTCGTTGATGGCTGCCTCCATGTCGGCATCGTTGGGGGAGTACCCGGCGCTCGGGGGCCCGTCCCTAGCATAGACCGCGTCGATGGTCGCGCCGGGTGCTTCGGACGCCGACCATTCGATGTCGAGGGTCATCTCCTGGGTCGAGTTGGACGGGTCGCTGGTCGCGGTCGCCGCCGGGCTGGGCGCGCCGGGACCAGGATACGCGACGATCGTGGGTTGCGGAAAGCTCGAGGGGTATTCCTGCGAGAAGAAGTACGCTAGGTCGTTGGGGTCGTAGCCCGATCCCCACAGGATGACGGCGATGCCATTCTTCTGCCCGGAGGCCCAGTGGGTCGAGCCGGAGTAGTTGTACAGTTCGTTCAACCCGTAGATCACGTGCACGGCGTTCGCGCTGATGACGCTCGGCGACCCCTGGAAGGGCCGCGACGACGGTGCGGCGTCCCGCGTGAACGGGATCACAAAGTGCGAAGACCCAGTGGACAGGCCGCTGACGGCTGACACGAGGCCCTCGAAAGGGGCCGGCAGGGTCGGCACGGTGGACGGAAAGCGCACCGAATGACCCGCCACCATTCCCTGGAGGAGAACCGTCCCGAAGGCTGCACCGACCTCATCGGCCGGTCCGCAGACGAGCAGGGAAAGGCGCTCCGAAGAGGTCTGGACGACCGCGAGACCCCGGGTCTCGAAGTAAGACTCGAGCCCCCGGTATTCGGCCGACGGAACCCCATACGCGGCGGCGATCTGGGAGTTGGATAGGGCGGGCGAACCGGAAGCTCGCTGCGCGTACAGCTGATCGCTCTCGGGCCACAACGTCAGTTCCACCGAGACATTCCCGCTCGCCGGCTCCGTCCCCTGGGCGCTCGCGAGGTCCGTGGAGTTGAATCCGGCCCGATCGGACCATGGTTCGTGGAACACAGCCGGCAAGAGCGGCGAGGTCGCGACCTGGGCCGTAGTCGTTCGACCCGAGGTCGCGGATAGAGAGCTGGGCGAGCGCCGCTCGCCCGTGAAGGCCGCGAACGCTGCGAGGACGACCACGAGGGACAGGACGACCGCGGCGGCCCGACCGGACGCGCGGGTCCTCCCGAAGCGACGCACCATATCCCCCTAGTTCGGCTTGGTTCAAAAGGTTCCCTGCAGTTTCGAATCCGTCGCGTTCCCAGGCGAACGTCAAGGGCCGAGGTTCGGTCCGAGCCCAGGGTCGCGCTACGACCGGATGGGCTTCGTGTAGCCCGGCGGCAGGTGGAAAGGCGGCCCCGACCCGAAGGCGTTCGGCCGAGGTCCCGTCGGCTCTCCCCGCTTCTCTGAGAGATAGGCATCGATCGCGTCGGCGGCGCTCTTGGCGTTTCCCATGGCGTACACCACCGAGCGACCCCCCGCCGCGAAGACGCCAGGCACGGCCGTCGCGAATCCGGCCCCTTTTCCCTCCGGCCATCCCATGGTCGCGATCTGCAGGTCGAGGGGACCGTCCAACCCCGTCAAGTCCGCTCTTTGGCCCACCGCGACCACGACGGTGTCGCAGGGCAGGGTCTCCTCGGATCCGAGGATGGGCACGGAGGTTCGCCGGCCCCCAGGCGTAGCCGGCCCCAGTTGCATCGACTGAACCTCAACCCCGGTGACCGTCGATTCGCCGGCGATGCGGATCGGGGTCTTCAGGAACAGGAAGCGGATCCCCTCTTGCTCGGCACCGTGTACCTCCTCCGGGTCCGCCGGCATCTCGGCCCGGCCCCGTCGGTAGACGAGGGTGACGTCGCGCGTCGGGCAGAGTCGCAAGGAGGACCGGACCGCATCCATCGCCACGTCGCCCCCTCCGATCACGATCACCCGGCGGCCCAACGCCATCGGGTGTCCCTCTCCGATCGCCTTGAGGAAGGGGAGCGCCGGAATCACCCCGGGCAGAGACTCCCCCGGGACCTTCAAGGTCCGGTGCAGGGGCGTTCCGACCGAGAGGAAGACCGCTTGGTACCCCTCCTCGAGGAGTTTCGTGGCCGGAAAATCGCGTCCGATCTTCCGATCGAGAACCCAGGTCACATCGAGCTCGCGAAAACGAGCTCGATCGGCCTCTACGTCGGCATCGGTCATGCGGTAGGCGGGGATCGTCTGCATGAGCCCGCCCACCCGCTTTTCCTGCTCGTAGACCGTGACCCCGTATCCCCGAACGCCGAGCTCCCAGGCCGCCATCATTCCGGCGGGTCCACCTCCGACCACGGCCACTCGCTGGCCTTTCGGGCGGGAGGGAACATAGACGAGGTCGGGGGTCCCGTGGTCGAGTGCCGCACGCTTGAGATGTCGGATCGCGATGGGCACGCCCTTCTTCTTCACGACGCAGGATTCCTCGCAGTAATGGTAGCACACCTTGCACAGCGACGTGGCGAGTGGATTGTCGAGGGTCGCCATGTGCGACGCCCCGTCCCAGTCTTCGATCGCGATGAGGCGGATGTACTCCTTGCAATCCTGCGTGATAGGACAGGCCTCGACGCACCAGGGTCGACGGCATTGGATGCACCGCCGGGCCTCCAGGACGGCCTCCTCCTTGGAGTAGGCGTGGAGGACCTCGCGGAAGTCCGTGGTCCGGCCCCCGACCGGCTCTTCCTCGATCGGGACTCGGACCGGATTGAGCTTGGGGGGTATGATGGGAGGTTTCGGGCTCACAGCGGCCATCGATGCTCCGGCAGATAGAGCGGAGGCGCTCTCTTGACGCTTGCCGCCCGAATTGGACGGGCATGCCGGCTTCTTGAAGCCAGCGGAGCGCAAGCGCTCCCGGTAATCTAATTACGGCGGGTCGGTCCCATCCATCCGGGAAGCGGACCGCACGCTTCCGTGGGTCTGCAGCATGGTCCTGGATTCTTTGGGAAGGTCGCTTCGCAGCGTTCTCCAGAAGGTAGCGCGCGGGTCCACGATCGACGATGCGCTCCTGGCGGAGGTAGCGCGGGATATCCAACGGGCGCTACTGCAAGCGGACGTCAACGTCCAGCTTGCCCTGGACCTGACCCAACGGGTCAAGCGCCGCGCCCACGATGAAAAGCCTCCCGCCGGGGCCGGCCTGAGGGAGTTCCTCGTCCGAATCATCTACGAGGAGATCCGCGGGATCCTCGGGCCGGACCGCCCGTTCGACGTCAAACCCCGACGGATTCTGTTGGCCGGGCTCTTCGGTCAGGGAAAGACGACCACGGCGGCGAAACTCGCGCGCTTCCTCCAGAAGAAGGGCATCCGCGTCGGGCTGATCGCGGCGGACGTGCACCGCCCGGCCGCGGTGGACCAGCTTGAACAGCTCGCCAAGAAGGTCGGCGCGGAGTTCTATGCTCACCGTGGAGAGACTCGCGCCGAAGTGATCGTTCGCGAAGGGCTCGGTCGATTCCCTCCCCACCTGGCTGTGATCGTGGACACCGCCGGCCGAACCGGCATCGACCCTGAGCTGATCGCGGAGCTGGGACGGGTCCGGGAGGCACTGCAGCCGGAGGAGACGCTGCTCGTCCTGGACGCTGCCATGGGGCAGAGCGCCGGGCGCAGCGCGGAGGCGTTCCACAAGGCGGTGGGACTCACCGGGGTCGTCCTCACCAAGCTCGACGGCTCGGCGAAGGGGGGCGGGGCGCTCTCTGCCGTGGCGACGAGTGGGGCCCCGATCGTGTTCATCGGCACGGGCGAGCACCTCGACGACCTCGAACGGTTCGAGCCCACCCGGTTCGTGTCCCGCCTCCTCGGGATGGGGGACATCCAGACCCTCCTCGAGCGATTCGAGGAGCTTGAGAACAAGGAGGAGGCCCAGAAGGTCGCCGAGAACCTGATGGCCGGCCGGTTCACGCTTCGGGACATGCGCTCCCAGCTCGAGTCGCTGGGACAGATGGGTCCGTTTTCGAAGCTGATGTCCCTGCTCCCCTCGATGGGCGGTGGGAAGATCGACGACACGAAGATGGAGGAGACCCAAGGGAAGCTCCGGCGCTTCCGCGCCATCCTCGATTCGGTGAACTCCGATGAGCTCGACGACATCCACCTGATCAAGGGAGACCGGATTCACCGGATCGCGCGCGGAAGCGGCCAGCGCCCGCAGGAAGTCCGCTCGCTTCTCAAGTATTGCGAGACGACGCGGAAGGCGGCGCACGGCATCGCCTCGAACCGTCGCCTCCGACGGCAGCTCGAGCGGCAGCTCGCGGGTGGGGAGCCGCCCGCCCAGGGCTCCCACCCGTGACCGAAACGTGGGAGGTGATCGTCGGGCTGCTCCTCCTCTTCCTCCTCCCGGGCTTCGGCGTGACACGCGCCCTCTTCCCGGAGCGGCGTGTGTTCCGCCCGGTCTCTCTGAAGAACCTCCTCGAGCAACTGACCTCGAGCATCGTGCTCAGCGTCGCGATCACGATCCTCGTAGCGTTCGCGTGGCTCGGGACCCCGATAGGGGTCCAGGCCGGCTGGTCGGATCCGCTCGTCGAGGAGACGCTTGGGGCGGTGACCGCGGTCGCCTTCGGGGTGGCGGCGTTCCGAGGGTCCTTTGCCCGCGTGCCGCCCCCCGCCCGCAGGACGGAATCCGGGACCGGCGGCTCGGATCCGATGGTACTGATCCGCCGTCTGGACGAACTGGCCCGCTCGGAACGATCCCTGAAGCATCGGATCCGGACGGCCGGCGCCGATGCGGTCCGATCGGCCCCCTGGGTTGAAGAGCTCGCTCGGATACAGGCCGAGGCGGCCCAGCTTCGGGCCAAACGGGAGGAAGAATACGCGAGCGCCTGAGTCCGCCTCGTACAAGATGGTCCTGGTCGTACGGGGCGAGCTACGCCTCACCGCGGGAAAGGCGGCCGTACAGGTGGCCCATGCCGCGGTTCTGCTCGCGCTCTCCGCTCGTGCGAGGGAGCGCTCTACACTCGCTCGATGGGAGGCCGAAGGTCAGAAGAAGATCGCGGTCGTGGCCGAGTCGCTCGCCGAGATGCAGGGCATCGAACGCAAGGCCCGATCCCTTGGGGTCCCGACGGTATTCGTGGAAGACGCCGGTCTCACCGAGGTTCCGCCGGGAACCCGAACCGTGCTCGGACTCGGGCCGGCCCGGGCCTCGGAGATCGACCGACTGACCGGTTCCTTGCCACTGTTGTGAGTCTCCCGACGGAAACGCCCCCGCATTACAATCCATATATATAGGGGTCCGAATCGACCCGTGCCGATCCGGCCGGGCGGGTCGACGGGGGGGGAGTCGGGCATGAAGATGTGGATCTACCTGGTCCGCCGACTGATCCTCCTCGTCCCGGTCATCATCGGGGTCATGACGATCACGTTCGTGATCACGGCGTCCCTCCCGGTACACGATCAACTGGTCTCGCATTTCGGGACCGGCCGGATCCCGCTGACGCCCACGGTGGACTGCTCCACCCTCGGACTCGGGAACGGAACGTGTCGGAATCCGGTGTACTATCACGACCTCCACCAGCTCGGTCTCGACAAACCCAAGTACGTCCAGTGGGCGATCTACATGGAGAATAGCTTGACCCTCAATTGGGGGGCGAGCGATGCAGGGAGCAAGGCGAGCGGACTCCTCCTCGGGGCCTCCTCCATCCCGATCGCCGAGGTCCTATCGTGGTATCTACCCTATACCCTCGAGTTGGCGGCCCTCTCGCTGTTCCTCATCCTCGTGCTCGCCATCCCCCTCGGAAACTACTCGGCCGTCTACCGCAACCGTCCGGTGGACCAAGCCGCTCGTTTGATGTCGTTCTCCGGTTTCGCCCTCCCGGGATTCCTGCTCGCCTCGCTCCTTCTCCTCGGGTTCACCGCACTGCTCAGCGCCCTTCCGCTGGAGTGCGGCAACACGTACTTCGCCTTCCAACACCTGTACAACTCCTGGCCGCCCACTTCCTGCGGAACGTACAGCTGGATGGGATCCCACGGTCAGACGAGCCCGACTGGATTCCCGACCGTCGACGCGATCTATCATGGGCAGTATGCCTTGGCGGGCGATACCCTGGTCCGGCTGATCCTGCCCGCCGTGACGATCGCTTACGGCTCGATCGCCATCATCCTGCGGTTCGTGCGCAACAGCATGCTCGAGGTCATGAACCTGGATTTCGTCCGAACCGCCCGGGCGAAGGGGGTGCCCGAATCGGCCGTGGTCCGCAAGCACGCCGGCCGCAACTCGCTCAACGTCACGGTCACGATCCTCGGGCTCACGTTCGCCGGGTTCATCGGAGGCTTCCCGATCATCGAGGATGTGTTCCACCTGAACGGGGTCGGTCTCCTCCTGACCTATTCGATCCAGCCTCAGTTCGATTTCGGGCTGATCTTCGGCTCCGTCCTGCTCTTTACCATCATCGTGGTGGCGGCGAACATCATCGTCGACGTTCTCTACGCGTACCTCGACCCGCGCGTCCGGCTGGGGTGACCTCGAATGACCACGCCCCCCGCGTCGACCCCTGCGACGCCCACCCGGGCCGGGAGGCGACCCAGCCCCCAGCTCGCCCAGATCAAGCGGACCGTTTACTTCCTCTCTCGGAACACGCTCGCGATCGTGGGACTCGCGATCATTCTGTTCTTTCTCGTCGTCGCCGTCTGGGGATTCTTTTACCCAGCGCCCAGCGACAAGCTCGCGGGGTACTGTGGCACGACGACGAGCGGCGGGCAGGGGAATCCGGCGTGTTCGCTGTATCCGAAGACGACGGTGTGTACCTATCCGAGCGGCAGTGCGCCCCCCGGGCCGAACTGCTATCCGGTGGAGTCCCTCAATCCCTCCCAGATCGCTCCCACCGTCGATCTGGCCCGTCATACTCTCGGACCGCTGCCGTTCGGTTCGCTGAGCATCGACTCGAGCAACCCGTACTTCTACAATCCGTTCGACGGGATCGTCAAGGGCGCCGAATGGTCCCTGGGCATCTCCGCCGGGATCGTCGGGACGGGCGCGCTGATCGGACTGATGCTGGGCGCCATCGCCGGGTACTTCGGCGGGTACACCGACGAGATCGTGATGCGCTTCACCGACATCTTCCTGTCCATCCCCGGGCTGCTGCTGATCCTCGTCATCCTCGCGGTGATCGGCTCGACCATCTCTACGTTGGAGGGTCGGATCGTCGTTCTGATGGGAGCGTTCATCATCACGTGGTGGCCGCTCTACACGCGGATCGTCCGAGGCCAGGTTCTCGTGACCCGAGAACAGAAGTACGTCGAGGCCTCGAAGGCGAGCGGCGCCCGAAGTGGTCGGATCATCCTGAGACACATCATCCCGAACTCCATGTATCCGGTCTTCGTGCAGATGTCGCTCGACGTCGGGTCGATCCCGCTCGCCTTGGGCGGCATCGTGTTCCTCGGCTTCAACATCTTTCCGACGCTCTACTTCCCTGAGTGGGGGACCCTCGCCGCGCTCTCGGTCATCACCCTGCCGGCTCAGCTGACGCTCTGTTCGGGGGGGCCGTGCGTCTTCCCCTGGTGGCAGGTCCTGTTCCCCGGTCTCGTACTGTTCCTGTTCGCGATCTCGGTGAACTTCCTATCGGACGGACTGCGGGACGCCCTCGATCCCCGGCTGAGGAGATAGGCCGACGGCCGCCGTCGCGTCCCGGCCCCCGATGGTGGGAGAAGACAACGCCCTTGGCGATTCGGGGCCGGCCCCGCTCGCCGAGGTCGAGACGGCCATGGCGACCCCCTCGCCGCCCGCCTCCGCGCAGGAGAAGATCCTCGAGGTTCGCAATCTGCGGACCTACTTCTTCACCTACGACGGGGTCGTGAAGGCGCTCGACGGCGTCACCTTCCACATCCGGCGCGGGGAGACGCTCGGTCTGGTCGGGGAGACCGGCTGTGGAAAATCGGTGACCGCCTTCTCGATCACCCGTTTGATCGCCGACCCGCCGGGCCGGATCATGGACGGGTCGGTCCGATTTGACGGGGCGAACCTATTGTGGGGGGTTCAAGACGAGGCGCGTTTCAAGCCGGTCCGCAAAACGAATCGTGTCAAGGTGACCCGTCGATACCGACGGATCCGACAGGCCCTCGATCGCATGACCGCCATCCGCGGGGGCGGGATCTCGATGATCTTCCAGGAACCGATGTCCGCCCTCAATCCGATCTTCTCGATCTCCGACCAGATCGGGGAGGCGCTCGTCCTTCACCGGGGGGGCGAGATCATCGAGCGCCTGCTGAACGCCCGGAGCCGGGGTCCGGAAGTGGAGGGGGCGGTCGACGCAGCCCTGAAGGTCTCCCGATCGAGCCCTCCGGAGGCCATGCGGTCGGCGGCCGACGCGATCGGACGAGCGACCCGGCTCCCGTCGCTCGGCACCCAGGCCTACTACATCCTCCGGGGGACGCGCGCCGACCAGGCGAAGAGACCCCTGTTGGAAAAGGCACTGCGCCGCGCACGTCTGTCGGGATTCCAGCGTTCCTACCTCAAGAGCGAGCGACGGCTGATCGAGAACCTGCAGGCCCACAAGGAGGTCTACCTCGAGGAGATGCGCCACGAGCGCCTGGCCCGGAAACAGCGAAGGGCGCTGTCGTCCCGCCGCCTTGCCCTGAAGCTGCAGGGAGGGTACTTCGGTCTGCCGTTCGTCAAGCGCGCGGCCCGGCGGCCCCTCACCGAGGAGCTCTTCTGGCAGAGTGTCGGCCACCTCGAAGGGGTCTCGATCGCGAACCCCGTCCAGGTAGCGCGCGGATACCCCCACGAACTGTCCGGCGGCATGATCCAACGGGTGATGATCGCCATGGCCCTCTCGGCCGAACCGGAGCTGCTCATCGCCGACGAGCCGACGACGGCGCTCGACGTGACCATCCAGGCCCAGATCCTCGACCTGATGCGCGACCTCAAGTCGCGCGCCGGGACGGCGATCCTGCTCATCACCCACGACCTCGGGGTCATCGCCGAGGTCGCCGACCGCGTCTGCGTGATGTACGCGGGCAACGTCGTCGAGGTCGCGCCGGTGCGAACGCTGTTTCAGCGCCCGTTGCACCCCTATACCCAGGGCCTGCTCGCCTCGATCCCGCGCCTCGACGACCCGGGAAAGAAGCTCGAGTCGATCCCCGGTTCGGTGCCCAATCTCATTTATCCCCCCTCCGGGTGCCGATTCCATCCTCGCTGTCCCCAGGCCATGCTCATCTGCAAGGAGACTCGGCCGCCGATGACGATCGAGGGGGAGGGTCACCGGGTCGCCTGCTTCCTCTACCACGGGCCCGAGCCCGAACCCGGGGACCTGTAGGGGCGCGGTCGAATGGATAACGGCTCGAGCCCAGTGCTCCTGTCGGTCCGAAACCTAAGAAAGTACTTCCCGATCCGCGGGGGGCTGTTCTCCCAGCACATCGGGGACGTCCGCGCGGTCGACGGGGTCTCCTTCGACATCCACGAGGCCGAGACCGTCGGGCTCGTGGGGGAATCCGGCTGCGGAAAGACCACGGTCGGCCGTCTCATCCTCCGACTGCTCGACCCGACGAGCGGGCACACCTTCTACCGACCCGACGGAGCGGTGATGGGCCGCCTCAACGCCCTCTATGGGACCCTCGAGTCGCTACGGGGCGGCCCCGACGGGGAGGTGCCGTCCTCGCCAGAGGCGCTGAGCGCCCTCCGTGAGATCGACACGATCGCCCGAACCTACTCCCTGTATCGCAAGTCGAGCGGCGCGATGCACAAGCTCCGCGGGAAGCTCCAGATCGTCTTCCAGGATCCGTTCTCCTCGCTCAGTCCCCGGATGCTGGTGCGAGACGTCGTCGGCGAGCCCCTCACGATCCACCACATCGGCACTCGGGCGCAGCGCTATCAGCGGGTGGCCGAGCTGATGACGGCCGTCGGCCTCAACCCCGACCACCTGTGGCGATTCCCCCATGAGTTCTCCGGGGGCCAGCGACAGCGGATCGGCATCGCCCGGGCCCTCGCGATGCGCCCGGACTTCATCGTGCTCGACGAACCGACGAGCGCTCTCGACGTGTCGGTCCAGGCCCAGATCCTCAACATCCTCAGACGACTGCAGAGCGAACAGCGGCTCGCCTACCTGTTCATCTCCCACCACCTGTCGGTGGTTCGCGCGATGAGCCGAAAGGTCGTCGTGATGTACCTCGGCCAGGTCGTGGAGTGGGCCCCGACCGAGGATCTGTTCTCCCGGCCGCTTCACCCGTACACCCAGGCGTTGCTGGCCGCCATCCCGGTCCCCGACCCGACCCTGCATCGGGAGCGGATCATCCTGAAGGGGGACGTGCCGAGCCCGGCCGCCCCACCTTCGGGCTGCCGGTTCCACACGCGTTGCCCGGCGGTCATGCCGATCTGCCCGAAGGTCGAGCCTCGTCTTCTCGAGGTCCGACCCGGGCACTTTGCCGCCTGCCACCTGTATCCGGGCCAGCCCTCTCTCGGCCCCGGCGCTGCCACCAACGCCCCGTCGGCGGCCCTACCGAGTTCGGCCGGCGCGCTCTCCACCCCGTTCCCTGGGACGGCTCCCTCGCTCGTCCCGGAAGGACCCGGGGCGGGCCGCTGACCGGGATGCGAGGCAATGTCCGCCGGACGCGGTTGGTTCGGGCTCCCGAAGATCGACCCTGAAGAGAAGGAGCGTGCCCTCCACGACCCAGGTCCGCCCTGGAGGGTCTGGCTCGCGTCGAGCTTTGCCAAGACCTACCTCGGCCTAGGGTTCCTGATCTCGGATGGGATCATCTTTGCCTCCTGGCTCGGACCACCCCCCAATTGGCCCGGCCTGGTCGGCTCCCTCGCGCTCGCTCTGTATCTAGAGCACCTTCTCTGGCAGTACCTCTGGTACCACCCGCGCTCCTACGGGGACACCCCGGCCTCGTTCGCCGATCGATCCGGTACCACCGGGGCCCACGCGCCTCCCTCTGAGCCCGCTGGCTCGGCATGGGGCGCGCGCTTGCGGAGGGGGTTGCATCCATTCCCATATGGTCGGTGGACCGAGACCGCGGAGCGCCGACGCAAGGGCCTCGCCCCGGGTCCCACTGAAGGACCCGATCCTAGGGAGTTCCTTTAGAATAGGCAGGCCGCCCCGGGTTTTCAGCCGGGACGATCCTATCCACGACGCCGGGAAAAGGTTGGCTCGGGGACTCGGGGTTCCTATACGACCCCGTTCCCGTTCCAGGTCCACCAGGTCTGCTCGTTCCCGCCGCCGAACATGACCGACGTGTTCGGGGTCGACGGGTCGATCCACGGGGCGGCCGTGAAGACGAGGTTGGTCTGTCCCCAGTAGACGTAGAGCGCGAGTCCGTTCGCGATCTGCTCGACGAAGTTGTAGAGCAGGACGCGCGGGGCTCCGGGTGACTCGACCGCGGCGATCGACATCGCGTACTCCATGGCCGCGTAGGCATGTCCCTGGCACGCATCGGGGATCCCGCCCATCGACTCGACCATGTGGGCGAACCCGACGTAGTCCGTCGCGCTCGGGCAGCTCCCTCCCGGATAGGAGGCCTGGTTGTACACCGGAAGCGCCAGCTCCGGACCGACAGCGTTCGGACTTGTATAGGGTCCCGGCGATTGATAGAGCGGGGCCACGTAGTCCGTAGGGTCCGGATAGTCCGGCGCCCATCCGAGCTGGTACATCGGCATGGGGTTCTGTCCCGACGGGGAGTTGATGTTGCCGACGAGGTTGGCGAAGTTGATGTCGAGCGTGGTGACCTTCAGGCGGCCGCCCGACAGGGCGCTAACCTCCGACTGCAGCAGCGCGCCCATCTCATCGACGTTGGGCGCACCGGTCTCGCCGAACCAGGGCACCGTGCACGGGCTCGAGGTCGTGCACGACGTCAGCTCCGAATCGTAGTAGGGTGTGCCTGGGGTGGTGGACTGCGCCCACCACCAAGCCGCAGAGCCGACGAGGTTCGCATTGGACGACGGATCGCCCTGGGGCCACGAGACGTTGGTCGGGTAGTAGGCACCCATGAACTTCGGAATGGCGCCTCCAAAGCCGAAGTTGAAGGTGATCCCATCGACGGTGTTGATCGTCGACTGGACGGTCCCGTATGGGAAGGCGTGGACGAAGAACTGACGGACGCCCTGGTGACTGAAGAAGTCCGACGGGACGGTGATCGGGTTCGTCGTGTACTTCTGGGCCGAGGCCAGGTTGAAGTTGAAGTTCATCGGCCAGAAGTAGATCGAGATGGTTGGAGCCTCCACGGCCTGGATCTTCCCCTGTTGGAGCAGCTGGAGCATGATCGCCGTCTCCGTGGTCGGGATGGACGACGCGTCCGACGTGCCGGCCTGATAGGCCTGCTCGCCCTCGATCGACGACGGCTCCCAGATCACGGTCACCGTCGTGGGGTAGCCGTTCTTCGCGGGCATGCAGCCGGTCCAGGTGCAGGTCGGGTTCGCGACGTACGCCGGGTTCGCGGCCAGCTTGTAGCTCGCCCCGATGACCAGGTTCTGCATGTAGTACGGTCCGCTGCCGACACTGTTGAACTGGACGTTGCCGACGTACGGGGACGCCGAGCCGGCGTTCTGCCAGCTATCCCAGTCGGTGGCCCCCATCTTGTTGACGGCGGTCGTGAACGCGCCCGCATCCGTGGAGGTCACATCCCCCGGCAGCAGGCAAGGGCGGTCACCGGAACCCGAGGCGTACTCGGACGTCGCCGTCCAGTCCGGAACTCCCGCGCCCTGCGCCGAGGCGCTGAACCATCCGCAGGGCTCGATGCCTGTACCGGTGGGATCGGCGATCAGTTCGAGGAAGAACGGCCAGCTCAATCCGTTCGCCTTGGCGAGGAACGTGACGCAGCCGTGATAGCTCGGGTTGGACAGGGCGCTCGGCGGACAGTACGCCGAGGCGTTGACGAGGATGGAACTGAACGAGTTCGACGGCGTGTTGTTGAAGTTCCCGTGTATCCCGCCATCCCACGAACTGGAGCCACCGTTCAGCAGGGCCTGGGAGGTCAGCCAGCCGTTGTTGGCGCCGAAGAAGGGCAGGTTCGAGAACGCCTCGGTCCGGACCAGCGTGAACAGCACGTCCGACGGGTAGACCCCCCAGTTCTTCCCCGACTTCGCGTCGTAGAATTGAGAGCTCGAGGTCAGGACGAAGGTATAGGCGCCCGTCGCAGGGTTCACGAGGTCCGTCCCCGCGGTGGCTGGGGCGTCGGGGAACAGGGTACCGCATTGGCCGGCACCCGGGACGCAAGCCGCCCCATCGGGGACGAAGTCGTTCGGGTCCGGGCCGGCGGCGCTCCCATTGTACTGGATCAGCGTCTGATACAGGTTGGAGACCACTTCTCCGCTCGCGCTATCGTATTCCGTCGATGGGTCGTGCGTACGCGACCCGCCGGGGACGAGCTCGTAGACTTGCAGCTGGCCCTTGTGTGGGGAGACGGAGGAGGATCCCCCGGCCGATGCGTGGACTCCGGTCGGCGCCACGAACGCCGTCCACACGTAGTCCTGCGTGGCCGTAACCGGCGGCGTCGCGCTCGAGTCCACCGAACTCCCGACGAAGGTAACGGTGAAGACCCCCGAATTCGAGAAGGTGACCGTAGCCGCTGCCGTGGTCGGCGTGACCGTTGGGGTCCCCACCGTGACGCCGGTCCCGGAGGCCGTAATTGACGGGGCGGTGATGACAAAGAGCGGGTTGCTCGGGCTGGCTGTATATGCGCCCGCGAACGTGATTGTTCCGCCGGGGCCGATGACAGCCGAGGGAGCGCCGGTGCCGGGCGTCGAGTTCGCCGTCACCTTTCCCGATACGGCCGGGACGTTAGAGCTCGTGCCGGACGCCGAGGTAGCGGTGATGGAGACAGCCTCGAGGTGGTTGTAGTTGTCATGGACCGCGCCCTTGATGGTCGCCTGGACCGAGATGATGTAGGTACCCGGAGCGCTGTAGGAGTGGGTCGCGGAGGTCGAGCTTGATGCGACGGACGTTGAGCCGTCGCCAAAGTTGAACGTGACGCTGGTCGCGCTCGCACCGGTTGGAAGGATAGCTGAAAACGGAATGGTTTGACCAGTTTGAGCCGCCGCGAACGGCGACAGCACGGCTACGTCGTGGTTCGCCGCGATGGCGACACAGGCGGGGCTGTTGACGGGAACACATGACTGGCTCGTCGCGGTTGTCGGCTTCTGACCGCTGAAGGCGGCGTACGAGCCGGCTCCCACGACGACGAGGACGACCGCCATCACCACGATCGCGGTCGGCATGGACATCGCCTTCGGGTTGTGCATTGGGTGCTCCGATAGGGACAGGTTCCGCGCTTCCGTCATCGTTTTTTTCCGGTTTCCTCGACGAGAGGAACCGGCCGCTTCACCCCGTCGCCGATATATATACTCACTCGAAGTTCGCTTACGTGGTGGCGGAGCGAGGGATTCGTCTCGCGCCCTCGCTGCTCTCGGCCGATTTTTCCGACCTGACCTCCGCGATCCGAAAGTCCGAGGCGGGAGGGGCCGACGCCCTGCATCTCGACGTCATGGACGGACACTTCGTCCCGAACATCTCCTTCGGACCGGCGCTCGTTCGGGCCGTGCGCCGGCGAACCCGGCTCCCCCTCGACGTGCATCTCATGATCGAGCACCCGCTCCGATTCGCCCCCGCCTTCGTCGATGCGGGCGGCGACACGCTCGTCTTCCATGTCGAGTCCGCCGATCGGCCCGAGGACGTGATCGCCGAGATCCAGCGTCTGAAGACTCGGGTCGGCGTCGCCCTCCGCCCCGGAACGCCGTTCGAAATGGTCGAACCGTTCCTCGGGCGGCTCGACCAGGTCCTCGTGATGAGCGTCCACCCCGGCTTCTCCGGTCAACGGTTCCTGCCTGAAGTTCTGCCGAAGCTCCGAGAGGCCCGCAGTCACCTAGGTGACATGCGTCCGCACGCGGACATCTCGATCGATGGGGGGATCACCGTCGAGACGGCTCGACCCGCCGCGGAGGCCGGCGCCACCTTCTTCGTCTGCGGCAACTCCGTGTTCTCGGGCGGAGAGGTCGACGCCAACCTCCACGCACTTCGGGCGGTCGCCACCGGGGCCACCGGATGAAGTACGCCGACCTGGTCGCCGCGTACGAACGCCTCGACGCGACGACCAAGCGAACGGAACTGCGAGATGTGCTCGCCGAGCTCGTACGGAGCTCGACCATCGGGGAGCTTCCAGCGGTCCTCTTCCTTTCTCAAGGGCAGCTCCGACCGGAGTACGAGGGCGTCGAGCTCGGCGTCGCTGATTCGCTCGCCCGGCGGGCGGTCGCCGAGGCGACCGGGGTCGAGGCGCCGGAGGTCCTCGTCGCGCAGCAGCGGTCGGGCGACCTAGGCCTTACGGTGGAGGAGCTGAAGCTCCGAAACGCCCGGTCCGCGTCGACCCCTGCGCTTTCGGTAGCCGAGGTGTATGAGAAGCTTCGGGCGGTCGCAGATGCTCGGGGGGCGGGGTCCCAGGAGGTCAAGGTACAGGCGTTGGTCGAGCTCCTCGCTCGCAGCGAACCGGTCGAAGCGAAGTACCTCGTCCGGTTCGTGTTGGGTCAACTTCGGCTCGGCGTGCGGGAGATGACGATCCTCGACGCCCTCGCCGTCGCGTTCGGAGACGGAACGAAGGAGTCGCGTCGGCGGATCGAGGACGCGTTCAACGTCTCGAGCGACCTCGGCCTCGTCGCCCAGACGATCTCGAAGGGCGGCCTCGATGCGCTCGCTTCGATCCACCTCGAGGTTGGGCGTCCGATCCGACCGATGCTCGCCGAGCGGTCCCCGGACCTGGCCGACGTGCTCAAGCGGATGGAGGGGGCGGCGGCGCTCGAGATGAAGTACGACGGGCTACGGGTCCAGGCCCACATCGCGACCGATGGGTCGGTCCGTCTCTTCTCCCGCCGGCTCGAGGAGATCGGAGACCAATTTCCGGAGTTGCGCCCCGCTCTCGCCGCCGCAGTCCAACATCGACCCGCCATCGTCGAGGGGGAGTGCGTCGCCGTCGATTCGGACACCGACGAGATCCGACCCTTCCAGGAGATCTCTCGTCGGCGGGGCCGCAAGTACGACCTAGAGCGGATGCAGTCGGAGATCCCGGTCTCGATCTTCCTGTTCGACGTCCTCCTCGACGGCACGACCGAGACCGCCACCCTGCCATTCCCGGATCGGCGCCGCTCCCTCGAGCGTCTCATCGTCCCGGGGGAGCGCGTCCGGCTCGCGGATCAACAGCTCGTCCACTCCGTCGAGGAGGCCCAGGCCTACTTCGACCGATGCATCGCGGCGGGAGGAGAGGGTGTGATGGCCAAGTCCCTCGCTCCCGAAAGCGCCTACCGGGCCGGGGCGCGGGGGTTTTGGTGGATCAAGTACAAGCGCGAGTACACCCATGGCCTCGCCGACTCCGTCGACGGGGTTGTGGTCGGGGCGTTCTACGGCAAGGGCCGAAGGGCGGGCCGATACGGCGCCCTGCTCATGGCTGTCTACGATCCGGACCAGGATCAGTTCGAGACGTTCTGCAAGGTCGGAAGCGGATTCGATGACGCCACGCTTCAGGCGCTTCCCGCCCGGCTGACGCCCTTCGAACTCGACTCGGAGGACCCGAAGGTCAGGACGTCCCTCACCGCCGACCGATGGATGCGCCCGGGCCTGGTCCTCGAGATCCGGGGGGCTGAGCTGACCCTCAGCCCGACCCATCCCGCGGCGCTGGGGAAGCTGCGCGTCGGGTTCGGGCTCGCCCTCCGATTCCCGCGCTTCACTGGCCGCTTCCGCGATGACAAAGGCCCCACGGACGCCACGACGGCCCAGGAGCTCGTCCGACTCTACCAATCTCAGGTCAAGCAGGCTTCGCCGGAGGAACCCTCCGCGTGAGGGGGGGGCCGGTCCGATCCATTCGTAGGCTCTCGACGATCTGCCTACTGTGAATCGAGTTTTCCGACGAGCGGCATCGCTCCGGTTCTCGGCGAGCCCTTGCCCGGGCCCACTCCCGCGTAAAGGGCTTATAGGAGAAACCGCCGTCGGCGGTCTGGGTATCGCGGCATGCTGGTCGAGATGACGGAACTGCTGGGTCGCCAGGTCTTCACCCCGGAAGGGCGCCTTCTGGGGGAAGTCGGAAACGTTGTGGTCGATGTGGAAGGGTCCAAGGTGGATGGGATCTACCTGGACGAGCCTAGCCCATTATTAGTCGAGGATTCCAAACCGATCAACGTTCCGTACCGATGGGTCTCGGCGGTCAACGATGTGGTGCTGCTGAAGTACTTCCCGAAGCGGGTCTCGATGAAGCGAACCCCGAAGGCCGCCGCTCCGGAAGCGCAAGCCGCCGCCGTCGCCCGCTAGCGTGCGGGGATAGCCAAGCCCGGAAACGGCGCAGGACTTAAACGAGGACCGGCGTCGCCGCCGGCCCTCGATGAGATCCTGTCGCGTAGGCGTTCGCCGGTTCAAATCCGGCTCCCCGCTTTTCGCCCATCGCGAGCATGGGCCGTCCCGTATCCCGACCCCGAGGCCTAAAGAGGGCACGCGTACACGGTTTCGTTCTTATGGCGAAGTCCTGCGCGGATTGCGGAGCCGACGTCGAGTATCGAGCCCGGTCTCTCGAGGTGCTCGAGGGGACCTGCTCTAACTGCGGCCACTCGATGGTAGTCGTGGCCCCTTCCTCGGGGGCGCCGGTGGAGGGCGATCGAGCCGCGGCCGCTTCGGCCTCCCCCTCTGCCCCGTGCTGGGAGTGCGGGGCCGCCCTGAGCTTCAGCGTCCTACCCGATCATAGTGTCGATGCCGTATGTGCCTCCTGCGAGACCACCACCCGTCTATCCGTCCCCGCGCCGGGCGGGCCGAATGGCGACAACGGTGGCGACGACGCCGAAGAGGACGAGGAAGAGGCGTCCCGACCGCCCCGACCCGGCCGCAGCTTCGGCGGCGACCGCGGCCCGCCCCGAGGCCAGGGGCGTTTCGAGAGAGCCCCACGAGGCCCGTCGCGCGATGCGGGAGCGGGAGACCGCCCGCCGGCACGGCCCTGTCGACAATGCGGTGGGCCGCTCGACTTCGGCCAGAACGACGATGGGACCGTCACCGGGACGTGCCGCTCGTGCGGGAACACCTTTACCATGCGACCGCGGGAGGACCGACCGACCCGAGGGTTCGACCGCCGCCCCGGCTGGGGCGGAAGGCCGAGGGCTCCCCCGTACGCCTCGGACAACCGGCGAAGATACTCGCGCCCCCGGGGCGACGACGAGGAGCGACCGCGTCGCCGCCGCCGGGACGACTGAGGCACGCTCCGGGTCGGTTACCCTCGGGTACGGCCGGCCCCATCGAGGGCGACCGACCGGCTCCAGCGAACGGCCACGGTCTGACCGGCCCCGACGGGGGGGCGCTCGCCGGAAACCCGCGCCTCGAGCCGCGTCCCCGTGAGGAGTCGGAGCATGATGGAGGAACCCTCCGCGGTCGAACCGGACGCTTCGACCTCGGCGGCGATCCCCTCCCCGGGCGGGCGAAGTTCGATGTCCCTCGGGTCGACCGCCACCAGCCGGCCGCCTTCTTGGAGGACGTTGTAACCGAGGAAGGAGGCGGCCTCGGGGGAACTGGGATTCCGGTAGACCTGCATCGGGGGTCCACTCTGTACGACCCGCCCCGAGAGCAACAGAACCACCCGGTCCCCGAGGAACAGCCCCTCCTCGCGGTCGTGCGTAACATGGATCGCGGCAACGCCCAGGCGTCGCAGCGCGGCTCGGAACGCCGCCCGCAGCCCCGCGCGCCGTTCGGGGTCGACCGACGCGAACGGCTCGTCGAGGAGCACGATCGAAGGCCCGGGCGCGAGCGTTCTCGCGAGGGCAACCCGCTGCCGTTCGCCCCCGGACAGCGCTTCGGGCGCTCGCTTGAGCAGTCCGTCGAGGTCGAGCAGCTGGCTCAACGCGGCCACCTGCTGTTGGACCTCGGCGTCCGGACGGCGCGCGAGCTCGAGGCCGTAGGCGATGTTCTCCCAGACCGAGCGCCCCGGGAACAGGGCCGGTTCCTGGAACAGGATCCCGATGCCTCGGCGATGGGGCGGGAGTGCCGTGACGTCGCGACCGTCCAGGCGGACCGCCCCCCGCGTGGGCCACTCGAACCCCGCGATGGTACGCAGGAGGGTCGTCTTCCCGCTCCCGTTCGGCCCCATCAGGACCACGAACTCCCCCGGCTGGACCGAGAGACTCACGTCCGTCAGGACCTCGTTAGACCCCCAGGCGGCCGATAGGGATCGGACCTCGAGCCGAGGTTCAGAGGACATCGGTCCTTCCCTCCCCCCACAGGGCGACCGCCCCGAACACGGCGAGGCTAACCAGGACGAGGAGGGCCGCCACCGCATCGGCCGGGCCGGCGAGCCGGACCGATTGAAGGTGATAGAGCTCGACCGACAGGGTGGTCGAGGGAACGTTCGCGAGGAAGTTCGTCGACGTGAACTCGCCGAGCCCGAGCGCGAACGCAAAGAGGGCGGCTGCGCGGAGACCGGATCGGATCGACGGGAGTTCCACATCGAGGTACGCCTGCCAGGCACTCGCGCCGAGGGCCCTGGCCGCCTCGCCAGGCGCTGGGCTCGTCCGGGACAGCGTGAGCCCGATGGCCTGCAATGCGAACGGTAGGGCGAGGGTCGCCTGGCTCAGGATGATCAGGAGCGGAGCGGCCGATTCCCCCCCGAGCGCGGGGCGTACGAATTCGGCGAGGGCGAAGGAGAGGACGATCGGGGAGATCAGTAGCGGGGCGAAGGCGACCGCCGCGACAGCCCGTTGCGCTCGCGGTCGTCGAGACAGGTAGTGGGCCGCCGTGAGGGCGAGCAACAGGGCGGACAGGCTCGAGAGCGCTGCGAACGCTACCGTGTTCGCCACCGCGGACGTCGTGGAGAGTCCGAGGAGGAGGCTCACCCTCTGGGTGAAGAGCTCGGCGAAGGACTGGGCGAAGCCTCCCTGCGGGGAGGGAGCCAGCCCCCGGTATACGACGAGAGCGAGGAGGGCGCCGACCGCGGCGACGCTGAACCCAGTCCAACTGCCCAGGACCCAAGCCGCCGGGGACCGTCGGTCGAATCGGGGCGGTCCGGCTCGGGGTAGGGACGCACCGGATCGGAGCCGGCTCGCGACCCAGACATACAGGATCGTGGCCGGGGCGAGCAGTGCGACGGTCAGCATCGCGAGGACGGCGGCCTGGGGCCCTTCCGCGAGCGTCTGAGCGAGAAAGTAGACCCGGGCTTCGAGTGTGTACCAGGGGGCTCCGCCGATCAGGATCGGACCCGCGAAAGCGAGGGCCGAGAAAAGGAACGTGATGAGGCCCCCGGCGAGCGCCCCGAGGAGGGAGGGTCGGCCCCAGACCGTCCGGAACGCCTCGACCGGACCTCCACCAAGGGACCGAACGGTCTCCTCGAGGTCGGTGGGGGCCGATTCCACGCCGACCACGGTGAGCAGGACGACGACCGGGGCGTTGAACACGACGTTCGCCAACACGATCCCGCCGAACCCGGAGCCGAGGACCCCGAGCGCCGGAACGGCCGCCGAGACGAACCCGCCCGGACCGAAGATCTCGACCACCCCGAACGCGACGGCCACCGTCGGGAGCAGGAACGGGACCAGGAGCGTCGACAGCAACAGGGGTCGGCCCGGCACCCGTGTCCTTCCTAGGAACACCCCGCTCGGATAGCCGACCGCCACGGCCGCCAGGGCGCTCGCGCCTCCCTCGGTCAGCGAGTTTTCGATCGCCCGCACGTTGACCGGATCCTCCAGGATGCGGCCGACCCCCGCCATCCCGCCAACGTCCAGGGTTCCGGTCGCGAACAGGAGGGCCACCGGGAGGAGCGTGACGGCGGCGACGAACCCGAGGACCGGAAGGACCCCGAGAAGGTCGCGATCGAAGGGGCCTACCCGCCGTACTGATTGTCGATCGCCTGCCATTCGTCCAGCCAATAGGGAAGGCTTCCGGGGATCGAGCTTGATGGGAGTCCGCCATTGAGCACGACCGCGCCGGTCGGGTCTGCGGCCCAAGCGAAGCTGGGCGGGAGGGGGGCGGTCGCGTTGGCCGGATAGACCCATTCGTTCGTTGGGATCTCCGATTGCACGGCCCCTTGAAGGAACCAACCCTCGAATGCCTGGTCGAGCGCGAGGTGAGCCGTCCCCTTCACGATCCCGATCCCGTAGATCGTCCGCCACCCATACGACGTGCCGTTCCAGTGATACAGGGTCGAGTTGAACGACGGCGTACCTCCGCCGGACGCGGCGGCGGGGTCGGTGCTGAAGCTGACCACCATCGGCGGGCTGTCCGGGGGCGTCGTGAACGCCGTGTAGGCGTTCGTCCACGAGTCGCTCACTCGGACCGTCGGGTCCACCTGCTTCCAGAAGGTCGTCCAGTTCGCATGCATCACCTGCTGATAGAACGCGATCTCCGACAACAGGAACTCCTCGCCCACGATGTCGCTCGCCGGATCCTCGATCATCAGGCTCTTCGACCACGTCGAGTTGGCCGCGACCTCGGGGAGCGAGAAGTTCGCGACCCCACCGTGCGTCGCCTGGGCGAACGGTCCAGAGTAGTCGATACCCAGGTAGCCGAACTCGTACGGCGTGACCGAGTGGTCGGGGGCGAGCTCGGCCTGCAGCGAGGGCGCTTCGCTCGCGGCTTCCTGCGGCGTGTACGGCACCAAGACCCCGGCCGCGTCCGCCTGGGGAGCCGTCACCTCGTCGAGTCCGATGACGAGGTCCGCGCCCGGGGCGTTCTTCTCTGAGATGAGCCGGCTCGAAAGGGTGCCCGAGACGCACTCGAGGTTGACCTGGGCGTGATGCCCGACCTCGAACCCGTGGAGCAGGGCGGTCAGATTCGCCGAACCGCATCCCCCCCAGAGGCTCTCGTACGTGTAGATCGTCAGGGTGGGTTGGGAGCTCTGGAACGGAAACAGGTGGTGAGAGTCGAGGTAGGAACCGACCCCCAGTCCGGCGAGGACCACGCCGATGGCCACTCCGAGGGCGAGGATCCGACGGCCCGTGACACCCGGCCTCGCGTGAGTGCGCGAGGGGAGGGGAACCGGACCTACCGTGGACCGAGCGTCAGTCCCCATGCCTCCCCCGGAATCCGGGGGGAGCTCTCAGAACGCCCATCGCGTTCCCTGCGCGGGCATTATCCCGGTCAGGTTCATGGGGTCGACGAGCGAGCGCGCCCGTCCTCTCAGCCGAACCATAGCTCCCCCAGCACCCACGGGAACCGGTCGCCCTTCTTATCGTCTACGGGACCCAGGAGCCTCGTCGCGCCCGCGCCGGCATGATTTTAAGGCCGCTTACCCTCGCTCCTGACGAGATGGTCGATCCGGTCGAATCGCTCCGATTCGGAAGCGAACTCGTCAAGCGCGGGTTCGCGCGTATGCAGCAGGGCGGCGTCATCATGGACGTGACCAACGCCGAGCAGGCCGAGATCGCCGAGGGAGCCGGGGCGGTGGCGGTCATGGCGCTCGAACGGGTCCCGGCCGACATCCGAGCGTCGGGCGGGGTCGCCCGCATGGCGGACCCCCGAAAGGTCCGCGAGATCCAGGAACACGTTTCCATCCCCGTGATGGCCAAGTGCCGGATCGGCCATACGGCAGAGGCCCGCATCCTCGAGGCGCTGGACGTCGACATGATCGACGAGTCGGAGGTCCTCACTCCCGCCGACCCGTTCTCGCACGTGGACAAGAGCCAGTTCCGCGTCCCGTTCGTCTGCGGCGCCCGGGACCTCGGCGAGGCCTTGCGACGCATCCACGAGGGCGCGGCGATGATCCGGACCAAGGGAGAGGCCGGCACCGGGAACGTGGTCGAGGCGGTCCGGCACATCCGGCAGGTGAACGAAGCCATCGAAGCGCTCGGACACATGGACCGAAAGACCCTTCACGCCTGGGCGAAGGAGGCCGCGGTGCCCGAGGCACTCGTGCTCGAGGTCCAGCAGCTCCATCGGCTTCCCGTGGTGAATTTCGCGGCGGGCGGGATCGCGACCCCCGCCGATGCCGCCCTGTGTCGACTTCTCGGTGTGGACGGCGTCTTCGTCGGGAGTGGGATTTTCAAGGCGGAGAGACCGAGCCGGGTCGCGCAGGCGATCGTCGAGGCGGCCAGCCATCCGGAGGACTGGGCTCTCCTCGCCCGGGTCTCCGAGGGACTCGGGGAGCCGATGCGGGGGCTCGACGTGGCCAGCCTCCCGGCGACGGAACTGCTCCAGGCCCGCGAGTCCCGCCCCGAACCTCGCAAGGCCGCCCCCCGGGCCTGAGCCGCCCGACCGGCACGCGAGGAGGCCGCCCGGTTCGTGAGGATCCTTCAGGTCACCCCATTCTACGATCCTCATTCCGGTGGGGTCGAGGCCTACGTCCGCCGGCTCACCGAGGAGTTGGTCCGGCGCGGCCACGAGGTGACCGTCCTTACCTCCCGATACGACCGCTCCCTTCCCATCGAGGAGGAACGCGCCGGCTACCGCATCGTTCGCGCCCGGACCCTGGGGGTCTGGCTCGACACCCCGATCGACCCGGGCACCCGTCGGCTGGTCCGAACCATCGAGGCCGACGTGGTGCACCTGCACTATCCCCCCCCGCTCACGTCGTACTACGCGGCCCGCGGGCTCGCCGGCCGTCGGACCCCGGTCTGTCTCACCTACCACTGCGACCTGTACCGACCCGGACCCGTCGGTCGGTTGCTCACCGCCCTGTACGAGGGGTGGTTGCTTCCCTCGACCCTGCGACGCGCCCAGCGGATCATCGCGCACACGCGGACGTACGCCGACACCTCGACGCCGTTACGGGGTCGGCGCGTCGACATCATCCCTTCCGCCGTCGACCTCGACCGATTCCGTCCGGACATCTCGGGAGAGGCGATCCGGGCCCGCCTCGGCCTCACCGGACGGCGGGTGATCCTGTTCACGGGCCGCCTCGTACCTCACAAAGGGGTCGACCAGATCCTCCGGGCTCTCGCACGGCTCCCGGAGGATGTCGCCCTCGTCGTGGTGGGCCGCGGGCCCAAGCTCGATTCTCTGATGGCCGTCGCCCGCCGGCTCAACGTCGAAGAGCGGGTCCGGTTCTGTCCCGCCGTCGGGGACGACGAGCTCCCGGAGTTCTTTCGTGCGGCCGACCTGTTCGTGTTCCCCTCCCAGAACCGGCTCGAGGGGTTCGGCCTCGCGGTCGCCGAGGCGATGGCCTCAGGGATCCCCGTGGTGGTCGCGGACATGCCGGGGGTCCGCGAGGTCATCGAACCGGGCGTTCAGGGATTGCTCACGGACCCGATGCTTCTGGGGGAGTTGGCCGCCCGGATCGAAGAGCTGCTCGACGACCCGGCGCGGCGGGCGGTCATGGGGCGGGCGGCCCGCGCCCGGGCCGAGGAACGCTTCGGGGTTCAGACCGTCGTCGACTCGCTCATTCGGCTTTACGGAACCCTGATCGAAGCTGGTTGATCTGTTCCTTCAGGCGCCGCGCCTCGAGGCCCGCCGCATCGGCCCAGTCCGGACCGGTGGAGGCGTAGAGGATGGAGCGCGACGAGTTCACCAGGAGCGCGCGCCCGTTCGCATCGACCCCTTCCCGGACCGACGTGGAGAGCCGGCCCCCCTGGGCGCCCACTCCGGGGATGAGGATCGGAACGGCCTCGCCGAGCCGCTCGCGACTCGCCCGAAGGAGCTCGGAGTACGTGGCCCCGACCACGACGCCCGCGTTGCCATGCGCCCGGGCGATCCGCCCCACCTCGGCAACGACGGCGAGCCACAGGGGACCCCGAGGGGTCGGGATCTCCTGAAAATCCGGGGCCCCTGGGTTAGTGGAGTGGGCGACCACGAAGATGCCGTGCTCGGGATCCTCTGCGAACGGCTCGAGGGTCTCCCAGCCGAGCCACGGGGTGACCGTGACCGCATCGAAGCCGAGCGCCCCGAAGGCCCCGTCCCGGATGAGACGCATCGTGTTCGGGATATCGTTCGCCTTCAGGTCGAGGATCCGAAGGTGACCTGGGCCAATCCGCTTCGTCAAACGTCCCAGTTGCGCAAGACCCGCTGAGCCGAAGGCGAGGTAGGAGCCGAGCTGGCACTTGAACGCGGCCGCGTGGGGCGCGGTCGTCCGGATGATCCCGTCGAGGAAGCGCGTCAACTGGGCGGGTTCCCCGGAGCCCGACAACGACGCGGGCATCTGGCGGGGGTCCGGGTCGAGACCGACGCATAATAACGAGTCCCGGGTCCGAACGATCCGGTCGAGCCGGGTGATGAAGTTCCCGACCACCATCTCCAGGGGACGTAACGGACAGCAAAAACCTTGCTCTTGCGGTCGTTTTCACGGGAGCGAGGGGCCGGCCCCCGCGTGCTAGCGAACCGTGGACGGTCGGTGAATGGGGCGATCGGGTCGAAGCCGGCTTGGGCGGGCTCGAGTTCGAGGGCGGCCCCCACAGCCGGTCGTGCGACTACGTGAACTGGAGAGGACGCTTGCACGAGCGGCAGTGGGTGATCCACGCCTCGTTGACCGCTCCGCAGTTCCGGCAGACGATGTTGGCCCGCGGGCCGCCGGATGGCGCGGCGGGGGCGGAAGCCGGTGGGGCGACCTCCGCGGCCTCCTCGGCAGACGGGCTGAAGTAGCGCGGCGCGCCGACCGCAGGTTCGGGCCCCGGCGCCTCCGCGGGAAAGACCGGGAGGCGTGGGATGGAGCGCGACGTGGTGGAATAGGTCTCCGGGGCGGGCCCTGGATCGGACGAAGCCTCCTCCTCGGGTCCTAGGGAGCGCTTAGGCGACCGACGGAGGAGGTAGAGGACCACCGCCACGATTGCGACGACGACACCGGCCGCGAGGATCGCATAGACGGTCACAGGGGGCCCGTGGGAGGCCGCCGCTGGCGCAACCACGAGGAGGTTGACGGTGCGGGTCGCCGGAGCGCCGCTCGAGTCGACGATGCGCAGCGTGATCGAGAAATTCCCCGTGCCGGTCGGTTCGCATGGAAGGGAGCTCAGGTTCTTCGTCTGGCAACCCGGGGGCAGGTTCGAGTATGAGATCAAGTACGGCGTGGTCCCCTGCGAGACGTTGGCCAGGATCGTGGCGGTTTGGCCCAGCACGATCGTCGCCGGGGAGACGCTCGGGTTCGACACCAAGAGGGGGTTCACCGTGATGGTCACGGAGGAGGTTGCCGGAAGGCGGGACTGGTCGACCACGAGCACTTCTGAGGTGTACTGGCCCGTGGACCTCGGCGTGCAGGTGAACTGCGCGGTGGTGACGGCCGGGCAGCCGGGGGGCAAAGCCGGATAGGAATAGGTGTAGGGGGGCGAACCGCCGACGGCCACGATCGCAAACGTGATCGGGATGCCTAAGGTGACAATGGCCCGAGACGTCGTGAAGGATGCGATGGAAACGCCCGGGATCAGCGTGAGCGGGGTCGTTGCGCTCGCCGTGTCTCCTCCTGCACTCGTGAGGAGGACCGTAGCGTTCACCCCTCCCGCCGACCCGGAGGTAGTGCAGCGCAAGACCGAAGCGTTCGCGCTCACGCACCCTGCCGGTAGTGCGCCGTACTGGTAGGAGAAGTCCCAAGCGGGGTACGAGGCGCTCGTCGTATAGACCACCGTTGTTCCCACGTCGGTCCGGACGGGCGCCACGCTCAGGCGCGCGCTGAATGGGACCCCCCCGGGGGTCGTCGCGGGGATCACCGAGAGTGCAGAGTCCGGGACGTCTGAAACGAACACATCCCCGGAGACGTTCGAAAGGGCGAGGCCGGTCGGATACTCCCCGACGGCCACGACGGCGACGACGGCGTAGGAGTTCGCGTTCAACACGGTGACCGTGTTCGACCGGGTGTCCGACACGTAGACCTCCTGCGCGCTGGCCACATACAGGAGTGCCGATGGGGCCGTGCCGACGGTCAGCAGGGCTAGGGAAGTCCCGGTCCGAGGGTCGATCACATTGACCGCGTTCGCGCCCGAGTCCGCCACGAAGAGGTCCCCGTTGGAGGTGTCGAGGGCGATCCCGTACGGATTCGCTCCCGCGGGGAAGGCGGTAATCACGAGGTCGGTCGACGTGTTCACAACCGCGACCTTGCCCGTGAGGGCGAGGGTGACATAGAGTAGCTGGGTGGCCGGTGAATAGGCCATGAGTCGGGGGGAGGAGGCGAGCGAGGTGATCTGAATCGTGGCCGAAGCCGCCAGGGTCTTCGGGTCAAGGGACCACAAGAGATTGGTGCCGCCGGTCACGAAGACCTGGTGGTTCGCGTAGAGGGTATCGTACAGGGTGTAGGAGGTCCCCAGGTTCGTCGTCCGCAGCACCGCCCCCGAGGTCGAGTTCAGGGCGACGACCGTCCCTCCCACCAGCGCGACAACGATCGACGCCGCGATCGGGTCGAATGTGGCCGCGACCGGGTGCCCCGGCACGAACAGGGATCGGACGCGGGGCGCATCCCCCGGGGCGACCGCCCGAACGTTCACCTCGACGACCCGGTCCGAGGTGGTGTCGGGCACGACGAGCCGGTCGGTCACCGGGTCGAAGGCGGAGAGACCGGGCGACACGCCGACCAGAACGGTCCCGACGACGGTCTCGGAGAGGTCCGAGACCCGGATCAGGTTGTTGGACGCAGGGTCGATCAGGTCGACCTCTTGGAGCACCGAGTTCTCCACCATCGCCGACGGGGCGCCACCGGTGCTGACGTTACCCGTGATCCCTCCGGAGTTGTTGAAAAACGAGAGCGTGTTGGCCGGTACGTTGGCCGCCACGATCTCTCCAAGGAGGGGATCCCAGAGGAGACCAGAGATCCGCGTCGATGCGGGGAACGTCAAGTTGAAGGAGGAGGCCCGGGTCGCGCTGTTGATGACCGTGATATACGACGCCGTCGCCACCCAGATCGTGTCATCGGATGGGTCGAGGGCGATCTGGGTTGGGTTGTTCTTGACCGGGAAGGTCGACGTGCCCTCTACGAGGGTGCTCGGGAGGAACCACGACATGTCGGCCGTTGCCGAGTCGGCGACGTAGACGTATCCCTGCGTCGGGTCGTACGTCATCGACACCGGGCCGCCCCCGACCGTGACGTTTCCGAGGAAGGTGTCGGTTGCCCCACTGATGGAGGTCACCGCGTCAGTCCCTTCGTCGGCGACGAACACCGCGTCGGGAGACGAGAGCCACAGGAGTCCCTCCGGGTGGGACCCGACGGCCAGTTGCAGCGACTGGAAGAACGAGAACGAAGGGCCGGTGGTGGAGACGTTGAAGATCTCGACCCGGTCGAGGGCCGGGTCGGAAGCGAACAGCTGGTGGTCGACCGAGTCATAGGCGAGGCCGGCCGGTGAGGGATTCAGGGCCGTCGCATTTCCGGTGATCAGGGGACCCGCCACGGTCTGGGTCGCTCCCGTCGAAGGGTCCACCCCGATCACCGAATTCGAACTGGCCCCCGCGACGAACACCAAGTTCTGGGACGCATCGTAGGCGATCCCGTCGACCTGATTCGCATATCGTACCGCAGAGGTTCCGGTCAGGACCCGGTTCCCGACGAGGTCCACGGTGGATGCGGTGAGGATGAGCGGGTGGGTCGAGGAGGAAGAGCGCAGGTCGCTGGAACCGGTCGGAACCGGCGACGCAAGTGAATGCGGCGAAGGACCATGGGAACCCACTACCAGGCCCAAGGGGGCGACGGGCGCGGTGGAGCCGGGTGCGGCCAATCGGTTCATTGAACCGACGAGCCACCCGCCCGCGGGTATGGCAAGAAGCAGCGCGACGACCGCCGGCCCGAACCGAGTGCGAAGGCGGCGCGCTCCGGCAGGTACGCGTCTTCCGGAGTGCGAGGAGAGCATGCCAACCGTCGGGTAGCCGGGATGTGGATAATGGTGACGGGACGGCGGGTGGGACCGGAGGGGGTGGTTTCCTCACCCGACCGCTTGGGCGAACGTCGGGATGTAGTTCGATGCCAGCCTCCCGACGATGGGAATCCGGTTTCCGCAGGCGCGGCACCGGTTGTCTGAGTCGAGGTTCCATCTCTGGATCGTGAAACCGAATCGCTCCACCGCCCTTGCACCACACTCGGGACAGTACGTGTGCTCCAGGGGGTGACCCCAGACGTTCCCGAGGTAGACGTACCGTAGCCCCTCGGCCTTGGCGATCGCGTGCAGCCGTTCCAGCGTCGGGATCGGGGTTTCGGGCAGGTCCATCATCTTGTAGTCCGGGTGCCATCGCAACAGGTGGAAAGGGGTCTCGGCCCCGAGCCGGTCCCGGACCACGCGGACCAAGCGGCGCAGCGCCTCCGGGTCGTCCCCCACCTCCGGGACGATCAGGTCCGTCACCTCGACATGGGCCCCCCGCGCTTGCAAGCCCTCCATCGTCTCGAGGATCGGAGCGGGACCCTTCGCGGAGATGTACTTCCGCATGAACGACTCCTCCCCGCTCCCCTTGAAATCGACGCTCACGGCGTCCAGCTCGCTCCCGATCAACGAGACGGCTTCCGGCGTCATGTAACCGTTCGTGACGAAATTCGCGAAGAGCCCGTGCTCGTGGGCCTGTCGGATCACGTCGAGCGCGTATTCGATGAAGATCGTCGGCTCGTTGTACGTGAACGTCATCCCTTGGCAATCGAATCGTTCGGCCATCCGGACCGCATCGACCGGGGAGAGCGCGCGACCCCTCACGACGTGCTCCTGGGAGATCTCGGCGTTCTGGCAGTACTGGCATCGCCAGTTGCATCCCACCGTCCCGATCGACAGGACCCGAGAGCCCGGGTGGAAGTGAGAAAGCGGCTTCTTCTCTACCGGGTCGACCTGGGTCGCGGCGGCCCGGCCGTAGGTCAACAGGACCAACTGTCCGGCCTCGTTCTTCCTGACGAAACAGAATCCGTGGGACCCCAACGGGATGACGCAGTAGCGCGCGCACGCCGTGCAGCGCACCTTGCCGCCCCCGACCGACTCCCCGAGGATGGCCGGATGATGGGCCGCTTCCATCGATCTACCTACCCCGATACCGTTAGCGAGCCGCCGAGCATAACTCCTCGCCGGCGGCCTCGGGCAGTTCCGCAGGGGGTCCTCTCTCCCCAGGGAAGGTTTCAATTCCTAGCCGCCGTCCGGAACTCGATGACGGGCTCCGACGACTCCGTCGACGGCGACCGGAAGGCCGAACCGATCGAACGGGCGGCCCTCGCCCGTATCTCCCCCGACCCTGCCCTCCTCGCTCGGGTCTCCAAGGCGGGCGCCGATCTTGTCGCGCGAGCCTCGGAGGCGGCCGGCAGACGGCACTCGCCGATGGTGCGTTGCCTCGTGGCCGGAAGCGCGGCCCGGGGAACCTTCCTCGTCGATCGGTTGGACATCGATTTTTTCATGCTGTTCCCACCGTCGCTCGACCGGGAAGGGCTCGAGCGCGAGGGGATGGCGATCGCCAGGGAGCTGTTGGAAGCGCCAGAGACTCGCTACGCCGAGCATCCCTACCTGCGAGGCACCTTCGAGAGGTTCGCCGTCGACGCGGTTCCCGGGTACGCGATCGACGACCCATCTCACCCGTTGAGCGCGGTCGACCGGACCCCGTTCCACCAACGGTACCTCCAAGCCCGCTCCACCCCGGCTCTCGTCGGGGAGATACGGCTCGCCAAGCAGTTCCTGCGGGCTCTCGGTGCCTACGGCTCGGAGGCCCGAACCGGCGGGTTCTCCGGATACCTCGTTGAGCTGCTCGTGGTACGATTCGGGTCGCTGCGAGCCCTGCTTCGTCAAGCCGAGCACTGGCGGATCCCGGTCCATCTGCCGACCGACCCGGCCGCTCGGCCTCGGGTTCCCGCGGACGTGGCGCTCATCCTGGACGATCCGGTCGACCCGAACCGCAATGTCGCGACCGCGCTGTCCTGGCGCAACCTCGGACTGCTCATCCTCGGGTCGGCCGCCTACCTGGCCGAACCCGACCCCCGCTTCTTCGAGGTCCATCCGAGCCGGGTCCTGACGCTGGCGAGCTCGCGTCAGCGGCTCGCGGAACGCGGGACCCACGTCACCGTCCTCACGCTCCCGCGCCCCAAGCTCGTCGATGACATCCTCTATCCCCAGCTCCGCAAGGCCGAACGGACCCTTTCGGAAGCCTCGGCGCGGCTCGGCTACACCGTCCTGGGCAGCGCGTCGGGGGCCGGCCCCTCCCATCTGGTCGTACTGGTCGAGGTGGACCACGCCGAGTTGCCGAAGGTGCGAGTTCACGAGGGTCCTCCGGCCGGCATCGACCGGGGTTCAGAGTTCCTCGCGAAATGGACCGCGCCAGCGGCCCCAGTCCTTCAGGGCCCGTACCTCACGGAGGCGGGAAAGCTGGCCGTCGACACCCGGCGGGCCGAACGCGGGATCGAGCCCTTACTGACGGCCGAACTCTCCCGGCTCCCGATCGGAAAGGACCTGAAGGACGGAGTCGGACCCTCGACCGCCCTCCGGCCCCTGTCCGACGTTTCTAGCAGTCCCGAACTGCTCGCGGCACTCGGCGACCTGCTCGACCGGCGTCTGCCGTGGCTTCGCGCTCCACCGGACTAGGAAGGGAACAGGTTCAGGAGCAGGAACCAGATCCCGAGCCATCCGAAGAACGTCGTCAAGATGATCCACGCCCAGTCGCCCTTGGTGTACTCCTCCGACCGGGGGCGGACGGTGCGGATGACGAACGGGGTTGCGAATACCCCGGCGAACCCGAGGATCCAGGGGACCGCCGCGGTCAACCCGGTGTGGTCGAGCGCCCAGCCCATCGCGGCCAAACCCACGGCGAACAGGACCGCGAGCACGGTCGCGATGGTTTGTTCGTATTCGTGAGCCAGGAACGCACGCTCATCGAAGTCTGGGAACCGGAACGCCTCGTGCGCCTCCTCTTCTTCGAGCTTTCGTCGCGCCTTCTTGGCCATGCTCAGGTCTCCGCTCTACCCGCGGCCGCTTCAAAGAGGTCCGAGGCGTGGTAGGAGCTACGGACCAGCGGGCCCGACTCGACCCCGGAGAATCCGGCGTCGAGCGCCTCCACTCGGTATCGAGCGAACTCCTCCGGAGTCACGAATCGGTCCACCGGGCGATGTGCCGGGCTCGGACGGAGGTACTGTCCGAGGGTCAGGAGGTCGACGCCCACGCCCCGGAGGGCCTTGAACGTCTCGATCAGCTCCTCCTCGGTCTCGCCCAGTCCGAGCATGACCGAGCTCTTGGTAACGGGGGCCGAGGACGGGCCGGTCTTCGCACGGGCGAGCAGATCCAAGGATCGGGAGTAGCCCGCGCGCCGGTCCCGGACCTCGGCGGAGAGTCGTTCCACCGTCTCGATGTTGTGCGCTAGGACGTCCGGTCGCGCGGCCAAGACCGTCTCGAGCGAGCGGGCGTGGCCGGCGAGGTCGCCGATCAGGAGCTCGACCCGTGTACCCGGGGTCCGCGCTCGGATCGCCCCAACGGTCTTGGCGAGATGACCGGCTCCCCCATCCGAAAGGTCGTCCCGGCAGACCTGGGTCAGGACGACGTAACGCAGGCCCCATCGGGCCACCGCCTCGGCGACCCTATCGGGCTCGGTCGCATCGACCACTCCATGAGGGGAGCGGGTCGTAACGGCACAGAAGGTGCACCGCCTCGTGCAATCGGTCCCGAGCAGCATGAGGGTGGCGGTCCCCGCGGACCAGCACTCCGAAAGGTTCGGGCATCGGGCCTCCCGGCAGACGGTGCCGAGCTTCAGTTCTGAAAGGATGGAACGAACCTGAGGGTACTGCTCCCCCGTCGGGGGACGAGTACGGATCCACATCGGAAGCCGCTGCCGGTACCCGGCCGCTCCGCTCTCCAGACCGGATGACACAAGGTCGCGCGAGCCGGTGGGGGGCATTAGGACTTCCGCCGTCGTCGGGCGGAGAACCGCTCCTCGATCAACGTCGTCAGGAGGCCGGCCGGGACCTCGTCCATGCCGAGGCGGGAGGGGCGGCCGGGGGTCGAGGGTTCGACCTGAATGACGCCCTCCAGTTCCAACGAACGAACCGCACGCCAGAAGGTGACCCGGCTCACGGGGGCTCGGCCGTATTCTTCGGCGACCGAGGCATAGGATTGCCGGACTCGACCCGTCGGGGTCCGGGTCCGGGGCCCCCGCAGGGAGCGGGAGAGCGCAAGCAGGATGAGGAGGTCCGCATCCCCGAGGGCCTCGAGCTTCGCCTCGCTCAGGGTCGGCATCATCGACCCCTTGGAGGAACGGACATGCTCCGGCTCCACCTCGGCTGACCCGGACTCTTCGGCGTATCGGGCGGCGCCTTGCAACAGCTCGAGGGCAAATCGGGCGTCGCCCGTCGGCGCCGCCAGGGAGGCGATCTGCTCGATCACGTCCGGGGAGTAGCTGCCCGGGCGCAGGGCGAGCCCCGCACGGTAGGAGAGGATCTCGACGAGGTCCTCGGCCTCGTACCTCGGCAAGGCGAGCCGATGGGTCGAACCGAAACTCGACCGGCTCGCGGCGTCGAGGTACGGCAGGACGTCCTCCGGGGACACCATCAGGAGGGAGATCGATCCGAGCCCGACCTCTCCGGAGCGGGTGAGCAGGTAGATGAGCCGGGTCTCCTGCCGGACGAGGGCTCCGACTTCATCGAGAAGAACGATGCGGTGAGCCGGGGTCTTTCGCAAGCCCTGTTCGAGGGTGTCGAGCATGTCCGGCACTCCGTAGCCCTTGTCAGGCAGGTATACCCCGACCGCGCGGAGGAGTTCGAGTAGGACCAGCCGGTCGTTCGATCGCCTCCAACAATTGACGTAGTGCGTCAAGATCGGACGGCGGTTCAGGGGGCCGATCCGAGCGAGTTCTTGGGCTACCTTCCGGGCGAGCGCGGTCTTCCCGCTCCCGATCCCCCCGGTGAGGAACTGGTGGTAGGTCAGACCCTTGGACAGCGCGCTCCGATATCGGCCGACGATGAGGGCCAGCTCCGCGTCCCGGCGAACCAGTCGCGGCGGGACGAAGTTGGGGTCGAGGGTCTCTTCGGCCACCAGAATGGAGCTCATCGGAACCCTCGAGCCTCGGAGGTCGGTGCGGGTAAAAGAGCGTCCCCCCATCGAGAAGGGGCGCACGGACGCAGACCGCGAGCGGTGCCCTCACCGATGGGGTCGGGTCACGGACGCCCCGAAGGACGGCGCCGGTCATCGACGGCCGGAGTGAACCCGTAGACCGAACGGATCGCGGTCTCGAACGGGATCCGAAGGGCCTCGAGTGCAGCGCTCCCGGAGGCGGCGACCTGGGCCGCGCGGCGTGGGATCGTGGCGAGGTCGAGCACCGCCCCGGGCCGCTTCGGGTCATCGAGGTAGTCGGTCTCCCACAACCAAGGCCCGTTGTCCAGCAGGACCCGGGCGCTCAAGTCCCGGCTCGCGAGGAAGGACGGGACGATCCCAGCGCGCTCTTCAGGGGGGATCCAGGATCGTGCGTAGTGCTTCACGAGTCGATGGACCGGAAACCCGACGCGCGAGGCCAGGTCCGCCATGGCCTGGTAGCCGGCTGCATCGAGGTCCTCGCAGTGGACGACCGCCGGACACCCCACATCGGTCGCCACCTCGAGAGCTCGTCGGAAGAGCTCCTCCGAGGCGTCGCGGAGCGCTTGCTCCATGGCGAAGTGGGGCCGACCGACCTCGCCGAGCGCGACGGCCCGCCCTTCCCGGACCCAGCGACCCGCGAGCTCGAGGGCGCCTTCGATCACGCGACGTGCCTCGGCGAGACCGAGTCGAGGGGCGAGGGTGATCAGGTCTACGGGGTAGGGCGCCACCACCCGATAGACGCGGACTCCGGTCGCCTGTTCCACCCCGCGCGCGATCGCGTCGGTCGCCTCGAACTGGCCTTCGTACTCGCCCACCGAGCTGGGTGGATGCTCGCCGTACTGCTGGGTCGCGAGAAAGAGATGGGTCCCTCCGGCCTTCTCGAACCGACGGGCCGCCTCGATCCCATCCCCGGTCGGGGACAGGTGGCAGTGGTGGTCGACGACGGGCAGGTCGTGGGGGAGCGCCACGAGTGCGCGGTGCCCTTTACCGCAGGAGGCTCGCGCCTCGGAGTTCCTTCGTGATCTTCTTGACCGCGACCTCGACGTCCGAAGGTTTCCGAGCGCCCGTGCAGACGAGCTTGCCGCTTCCGAACAGCAGGACGACGACCTTCGGATCGTCGATCCGGCAAACCAGGCCGGGGAACTGCTCCGGTTCGTACTCGACCCGGTCGAGGCCCAGCGTGACCGCGATCGCGTTCAGGTTGATCTCCGACTCGAGGTCGGAGCTCGCGACGATGTTCTGCACCTGGATCTTCGGGTGCATGAGGATCTTCTGGCCGCCCTTGCGGATCTGGGCCGATACCGTCGCGATCGAGTTCTCGACCTCCTTCATGCTCTTCGCCCCGGTGCAGACGACCTTCCCGGACCGGAACAGCAAGATCGCCGTCTTCGGCTCCTTCAGCCGGTAGATGAGACCGGGAAACTGCTCCGGCTCGTATTCGGCGCCTTCGAGGCCGAGGGCGATCGACTGCAGGTCGAGTTCGTCCCCGAGGGAGGTCGACGCGACGACGTTTTCGATCCGGATCTTGACCATGGGACTCTCTCGCTCGGCCACTTATATAGGGGGTATTTAAGGGCTTGCAGGTCGCGTTCGGAGCAATCTGGCGGGCCCGATGGAAAGAGCGGCCCCGCCTCGGGGCACGCCAACCGTCAGCTTCGGCGAGGGGGGTTCACCGCTCAGGCATGGGGGTCATCCGTCGGACTTGGACTTCTCGAGGATCTCTCCGGCATCGCCTGCCCAACGGCAGGGACCGCCTTGAGTCCGTATCGCCACTCCCCTTCCATTGGGATGAGCCTTCGAAGCTTTGCATCGATTCGGTCCCCGACCCCGATGCTCCCGACCGGAGTGTCGCTGACTTGAAGGGTGATCCGGACCCCGGGGCACACCGAGGCGATCACCACCTCGTAGGGGCCAGCCCCCTCGACCTGCCGGTCGAATTCGGTGGGTTGCGCACCCGCGTGGATGATCGTCGAGGCTTCCACTCGGAGGTCACGGCGGGGAAGTTCGAACCGAGTCAGGGTGTCGGTGCTGCCGCACGATGCACAGCGGCCGTGCGAGGGGAAGGTGATCTCGCCGCAGCGGGAGCATCGATCCGCCGCCAACCGCCAGCGATGGGCCCGTTCGGACCGGTAGGTGGCTCTGGGGACATAGGCGCCTTCAGAGAGATTCGCCGGGAGAGCCGAGGGGCGGGTCGAAGAGGTTCTCGCCTCGCGAGTGGTCCCGTTGGAGGACGCCGACCGGCGCACCACGCTCGCGATGGGGGCGTGCCGTTCCAACGCGACCAAGGACGATCCATTGGGGCCCTCGATACCTATCGCCACTCTCGGACCGTCAACCGACCAAACCGCCTGCCAGAGCTCCAGGATCGAGTGGATCGATCCGGGGTCCCGACCGTCCTCCAAGCGCGACCGGTTGGCCGGGATACTTGACCCACTCGACCGTTCTATCGACGGGCTCGCCGGCTCCGCCTCCAAGTAGCGAATGAGGGGAGGGAGCGGGTCGCCCGCGTCTCGATCTCCGAACAGGAGATCGGTCCCCGACCGGAAGGACGGGGTGTTTCTGTCGGACGAGTCGACTGGAGTGTGCCCAACGTATCGAATCCCGTCCCGCCGGCTTAGGCCAAGGGCCAACGCCCCGGCGAGCGGTCGTTGGGAGATCGAATCCTGCGGTGGCCCCGACTCGAACAGGACGACCGCTTCAGTACCGGCCCCGGTCGCCTGCGAGGCGGCCGCGAGCGCATCCCAAAGCCCCGCCGTCGTCCCGGGCCAGTCCACGCGTTGGAGACCCGGAACTCCGAGGCCCTCCGCCAGGTCATCGGGCGCTCCTTCGGGAAGCTCCCCGACGACATGCGCCCGGACGCGCGGAGCATCACCGGCCGCCCAGGGTAGCTCGTCGAACGCCTCGCAGGCCAGCGTGAAGGCGTCCTCGTCCGGTCCTTCGACCGGCGAGCCACCCAACCGTCCCCGGGCCTCCGAAAACGATGCGGCGACGATCTCGCGGTCCACGAAGCTACCTCACCGAGAACAAGGTCACCGTCGCGCTCGCTCCGGATCCGCCTACGTTGTGCGTGAGGGCCGTTACCGCTCCCTTGACCTGTCGGTCTCCCGCCGCGTTACGGAGTTGGAGGAACGCCTCGTAGGCTTGGCTCGCCCCCGTCGCCCCGATCGGATGACCCTTCGCCTTCAGTCCCCCGTCCGGGTTCACGGGGAGGTCGCCGCCCAGCCGGGTGACGCCGGAGAGCTCGAGCTGCGCCGCGCCGCCGGGGTCGGCGAATCCGAGGTCCTCGAGCGCCAAGAGCTCGGCGATCGTGAAACAATCATGGACTTCGAGAAAGTCGACGGTGTTTCGGTCCGTGCCTGCACGCTGGAACGCTTCCTCCGCCGCGCGCCGAGTCGCGGCGAGACGCGTCAGGGAGGCACGGTTCTGGAGGGCGAGGGTATCCGAGGCGGCTCCGTCGCCGATCACGGTCACGGGGGTATCGGTGAATCGTCGAGCGAGTTCCTCACCGGCCAGCAGGACCGAAGCCGCCCCGTCGCTGACGGGACAGCAATCGAAGAGCCTGAGCGGGTCCGCGACGAGGGGCGCGGCGAGCGCCTCCTCTCTCGTGATGCGCTTGTGGAAGTGCGCGTTGGGATTCTTGAGAGCATTCTCGTGATTCTTGACGGCTACCTCCGCGAGCGCTTCGAGCGGGGTCCCGTGCTCCCGGATATGCGCGCTCGCCATGAGACCGTAGACCCCGGCAAAAGTGAGGCCCGCCATGCGTTCCCACTCGGTGTCGCCCGAAACGCCGAGCCAGTAGCGCCGTCGTGACGAAGGGGAATCGGTCATCTTCTCGAGGCCGCAGACCAGGACTACGTCCCGGGCTCCGCTCTCGATCGCGCGGATCCCCGCCCGGAGGGCGAATCCGCTGGATGCGCAAGCATTCTCGACCCGAGTCACCGGAATGCCCGGCGTTCGCGCTTCCTCCGCGAGGATCGCCGAGGCGTTGCCCAGTTGCCAGCCGGAAAAGCCCAACGTCCCGAGGAAGGCCTCCCCGATCTCCCGGCGGTCCAGCCCTCGATCGACGCTCGTCAGGGCCCCATCGACCGAAGCCCGCAGCAGCGAGCGGGGGCCCTCCGGCAGCACACCGAATCGGGTGTGGCCGGCTCCGATGACTGCGGCCCTCCGATGCGTCACCCGAGGCTCCCGAACCGTATTTACGCTGGAACCGTTGAAGGAGATAACCCCGTGGCCCCGCCGAGGATGAGCCCTTGAACGAACTGGCGCCGATCGTGCTCGGCATCACCGGAGCCAGCGGCGCGCCCATCGCGCTCCGAGTCGCGGATGCGCTCTCCGCCGCGGGGACTCCGTTTGACCTCGTGGTCAGTGGCGGGGGCCGGGCGGTGCTGAAGGAGGAGACCGGGCTCACCCCCGAGGAGATCGGTCGGAAGGCGGCCCACCTCTACTCGGACTCCGACCTCGCGGCCCCCATCGCGAGCGGTACAGTCCGCACCTCAGGGATGGCGGTCGTGCCGTGTTCCATGAACCAGCTCGCTCGGATCGCGACCGGGCTATCGGACACCCTGATCGGGCGGGCTGCCCATGTGCATCTCAAGGAACAACGGCCGCTCATCCTCGTCCCGAGGGAAACCCCTCTCGATGCGATCTCCCTTGCCCACATGACCCGCCTCGCCGAGCTCGGGGTCGTGATCCTAATGGCGTCCGCTCCGTACTATCTCCACCCGACGACGGTCGACGACCAGACCGCGTATCTGGCCGGAAAGGTTCTCGATCATCTCGGGGTCGCGCACTCGCTCTACCGCCCCTGGGGGGGAGGAACCCAGTGACCGCGGCCTCCGAGCGCCTGCGCGAGCTCTTGCCCCTGCCGTTCGTGGCGGTCGTCGTCCTCCTCCTGGTGTTGATCGCCTTGACCCCCAACTTCCTGTCGCTGGGACGCCCGACGGCCGGCAGCCTCGAGACGGAGGCCGAACTCATCATCGACCGATCCCCCGACCAGAACTTTACTCACTTCTACGTGGAAGGCATCGGAACGGTCCGGTATGCGGCCATCACGCTCTCCTTTGCCCACCCGCCCCCCGGGGGCCCTCCGTCCTCCCCGACGTTCTCCTTCTCGAATCGGTCGGTTTGGAACCAATCCATCGTTGCGGAGGAGACGACCGCTTGGAACCCGGTCGCCGTGAACGTGAGCGCCCTCTACATCGACCCCAGCGGCGCCTCGGCCTTTTTCGTCGGCGTCTTCGAGTTCAACCTCACGAGCACGACCGTGCTTTCGGAGTCCTACTTCCCGAGTCCCGCTTCCTCGACCACGACCCCGATCGGCACCCTCCCACTCACGTTCCTGCTCGAATCGGTCCCCGTAGGGAGCTTCCCATGACCCCGCGCCGCGTCATCGCATTCTGGGCGGCGGTGGTAGGGTTCCTGTTCCTGATCGAGATCGCCGAGCTGACCCGCCTTTTCACGTTGCCTCTTCTGTCGGCCCTCGGCAACCTCATCTCCTTCATCTTCGCACTCGTGTTCACCACGATCCTCGCGCTCGTGGGGGCCGTCTTCATCGGCATCTACATCTCCCAACGGATGCAGTCCGCCGGTGGGTTCACGGTGTTCGAAGAGGAGATGCTTCGCATGCGCTCCGACGTCCAAAAGCTTCGGGAGGACGTGGCCGAGCTACGCCAGTCGCTCGAGGCGACGTCGGGCCCCACCGAGGACGATCCCACTCGCCGGGAGGCACGTTGAGGGTCCCGGTCGTCGACAACGGCGGACAGTGGACGCATCGTGAGTACCGGGTGCTGCGGGACCTCGGGGTCGACAGCCGCATCATCCCGAACTCGACCCCCTTCGAATCCCTCGACGCGGACGCCGTCGTCCTATCGGGTGGAGCCCTCAGCCTCGAAGGGCGCAACGACCCACTCGGAGCAGTGGGGGATTGGATCGATCGGGTCGAGGTCCCCGTCCTGGCGATCTGCGTCGGTCACCAGTTCCTGGCCCGACACTTCGGCGGGTCGGTGGGACGCTCGGACGCTCCGGAGTTCGGTCGCGTCCGGCTGGCCGTCGACCGGCCGAGCGATCCCCTGTTCACAGGGATACCGGACCAGATCACCGTCTGGGCGAGCCACAACGACCAGGTGACCCAAGTGCCCGAGGGCTGGTCGGCTCTCGCCCATTCCGAGGCGTGTCCCGTGGAGGCGATGGCCCACCCAACTCGTCCGATCTGGGGAGTCCAGTTCCACCCGGAGGTCGAGCACACCGAGCACGGCCGCCGGATGTTTCAAAACTTCCTCACGGCGGTCCGACACTAGCTTCGGTGGTGAAGCGCTCATGTAGGGTCCGCCGATAGAACGACGGAGGCGATCGATCCGGTGCGGGTCCGTCGGGCGTCAGGGGGCCGGGAGGGGGAGCTCGTGCGCCGGGCTTCTCGCCTTCGGGACAGCGTCGAACCCCTAGTGCCGAAGCTCGCCCGGGATTGCCCGCCGGAACGATTCGATCGACTCCGGCGCGATCTGGAGGAGGTCCGGGAGGCCCGGGACGATCAACACCGCCTCGACCGGATGCGTCGATGGGGGGAGCCGATCCCACGCGCCTACGCCGGGCTGTTGAGGTTCTACCTCGAGCCCGAGCTTCCCGCGCTCATCGTGGCCCGATATCCCGCTGGGGAGATCTCCTACGCGCCGCTGTCCAAAGCCAGCCGGGAGGCCGAGGTCGCAGTCCAGAACTCCGACGACCCGACCCGACTGCTCCTCGGGTATCTCGATTGGGCGCGCAAGGGGTTCCATTTCTTCGCCACCGACGACGTCCTGTATTGCACCGGGTCCGACCCCGCTCCCCCGGAGGAATTTCGGACCCGGCAGCTTGCCCATCTCCCGTACCGCCTGCAAACGGCCCCCGAGGGGCGGGCCCTCGATTGTCCCCACCTCGCCCCCGGTAGCCACGTCCCGTTCCTCGAGGTCGATTGGACGGGGGCGCAGACCCGGGTCCGACTGTGCCGACGCTGCGCGAAAAGCGACCGCCATCTGCTCGCCGATCTGAGCTCGAACGCGGCGATCCCGGACCCGGAGTCGGCCTTCCGCGTGACCGTGTCCCTGAACGCCCAGTGCGACAGCGCCCCGGATTGTCCTCACCGACACCTCCCGGGCCTATCGAGGGGAGTCACCAAGCGCTACCATTTCGGAAAGCTCTCCGACCGAGAGGTTTTGGACGAGTACGTCGCCGGGGTGCTCCCTCTGTTCGAACGGTCGCGGTCTCCCATCTTCGTCTCGGAAGGGAACTGCTTCGGGCCGGACCGCAAGCGATTCATCGATTCGCTCGAACCGACCCCCGAAGAGCAGGCGGCCCTCGAGCGCGTCCTGCCCGAGGTCCAGGGGCTGTTCGAGGTGGAAGAGGCCACCGCGAGTCGAGCCCTCGAGAAGCTGTGGCCCGACCACGCGGAGACGATCGTTCAGGCGATCGTGCCGGATCCGGAACGGGCGAGTCGTTTGGTCAAGGAGGCCCGCAGTGCCCCCGGGCGGGTGAGCGAACTGTTGCATCGCGCCGCGCGGGCGACACGAGAACGGGAGGCGCTCGATGCGCTCCCGCAGTACCACGGCCTCGTTCCGGAGGCGACCTTCCTGGATTCGATCGCGCGCGCCTATCGGTCCCAAGGGGCGCGTGCTTCCGAAAAGCTCCTGTTGGACCGCCTTCCTCGCGAGGGAAAGCAGCGCGGAATCGCTTTCGGCCTCCTTGTCGTGCTCGGAAAGGAATCGGCCCACCTGTGGCAGTTCACCGATACCGAGCAGAACTTCGGGCGGAGCCTCGTCCCATGGATCGGGCCGGTCCTAAAAGCTCCGCCCGAAGAGTACCATGCGGCCCTCGACCGGGTCCTCGGAGCGGCCGGCGTGGCGGAGTGGGGGACCCCTCTCTAGCCGGAGTGGCGTTCGGGTCCCCGCGTGCGGAACCGCTCGAGGGCGCTACGCTCCTCGAAGTGCAGGTCTGGGGCGGGGATCACGATCGCGTGTAGCGGAGGACCGAACTCCAAGCCCTCGAGTTCCCGACGGGGGCCGTACCAGGCGCGCGCGCTCTCCGACCCGATCCGGGCCACGACCGCGACCGGTCCCCCGCCCGCCGGCAGGGTGCCCGGCTCCTCGCGTTCGCCGAGCAGCCGCAGACCCTCCCCCGCGGTCAGGAACTTCTGTTCCGCCGGCCTCAGGTCGAGGAGAACGAGGCTGTGGAGCCCGACCGAGCGATTCGACCGGATCGCCTCCAAGGGGGAGGTCGGCGCGAATCCAGGTTCGGGGAACGGGAGCGACGTGATCCTACCGAACCGATAGGACATCAGACCGAGGAACCCTGCCGCGGCGGTGGCGATCGAGGCGTTCGGGAGGTATCGCCAGGCGTGGCCGGCCTTCTCCGCGCTCTCCCGGAGGGAAACATGGGTCGTCGCCGCGAACGGGTCCCCGGGGACGAGCAGGGCGACCCTCGGTGAGCTGTCCAGCGCCGCGAGGATCTGGGTCTCGGACTCGAGCTCGGTGCGCGTTAGGACGACGATCGGCCGGCCGATCTCCGCGGCGAGGCGATCGAACGACCCCGGGCTCAGGACGCTCGTGTACGACTCGGCAAACACCGCCGAGCAGGAGCGAAGCGCATCGAGAGCGCGCCTCGATAGGTCACGCTCGTCCGAGAGACCCGCTCCGATGAACCAGAGCTCGCCCATCGCGACCCTACCCCTTGACCGCCATCACGGGGCAGGGGGCGCGTCGGAAGAGGTCCTCGAGTACCCGCCGGGTGAGGATCGGCCCCTCCGGATGGAGGGCCTCCTCCCCGATGAGCAGGAAGCCGAAGCGCTCGCGGCTCGCCTCGTGAACGAGCAGTTCCGGCAGCCGCCGATGGCTTCCGAGGAGCGATTGGGAAAAGAACGAGTGCCGGTGCTCGAGGGGAATCCCGCGCGGTGTGCGGGTCGCGGAGCTGCCCCGGGCCCCCTGTCCGCGGGTCGCCAGCGTCAGGGTGATGATCGGGACGCCCCGGTTCGCGACGGCGAGTTCCTCGGCCAGGCGCAGAAGCTTCGGGGGGGCGGGATCGCTGAAGCTAGGGAGGAGGATCCGGGGAGAGGGATCGCCGGTGAGGGCGAGCCGGTTCACGACGATGACGTCGCACGGGGCGTGGTGCAGGATCGAGGAGGCGATGTGGCCGAAGATCGGACTGTGGCTCCTGCGGTCCCCACGCAGGGTCATGACGATCCCCTCGGTGCCGTGGGTCTCCGCGCTCTCCAGGATCTCGCCGGCGACATCGGTGCTCGCGCGCACTTCGGGATCGACCCGGACTCCCAGGGCCGCCCCCGCCTCATGGGCCGGCACGACAAGGTTGACCGAGGCCCTCCATTGACGGGTCAGTTCGGGAAGGGTCTTGGTCGGGATGACGTGCAGGACCCGGATCTCTCCGTCCGAATCGAGGAGGGCCGAGCTGAACCGGATCAGGGGCTCCACGAGGGAGGGCTCGCTGACCGGGAGGAGCAGGCGGCGGTACATCGATTCCTTGCTAGCGGCTCCTCATCGCCCTGGAGCCATCGGAGCAGCGGGTCCGGCATCGAACCAGGGAGTGGGGTCGGCGATGCTCCGAGTCACCGGACCGCCTCCCGTTCACGAGGACTACCCTAGTAGCTCTCCGGATGGAGCATCGTCCGGATGAGGTAGAGGATGAGGACGATCGTGATCCCGCTGAACAGGACGACCCCAAGATGCGAGACGAAGAACCCGAGTACGTCCATCGGCCGGCCATCGAAGGTTCGGGTAATAAGCTCGCCCCGAGCCGAGAAACGTCGGGACGACCTGACCGCGTTGGCCGTCTACGAGGGAGGAGGATCGGCCGTGGGGGAGACGGTCGACTCCCCGGTCGCTGAACTCTCCCGGCGACGTCGCGACCGGGCCCGCGACTCGGTCGAGAGGCGGCGAACGATCCGCCCCATCGCCTTTTCCCGGCGGGTCTCCGCCTTCTGGTAGCTGACCTCCCGGGTGGCGGTCGTCATCAGGAGCACGACCCGGCCGAGGCTGGAGCGCCCGGTCCGGCCCCGCCGTTGGATGGCGCGTATCTCGCTCGGGATCGACTCGAAGAACACGACGATGTCCACATCCGGGACGTCCAGGCCCTCCTCCGCGACGCTGCTCGCCACCAGGATCGGGAAGCGACCGGCCCGGAACTCATCGAGGATGCGCGCCTGCTCCTTCTGGTTCATCCCCGGGTCGTCCTTGTCCCGGGTCGCCTGGCCGACGAACCGTTCGACGTGGAAACCCTGCGCCTCCAGGGCCTCCCGGATCCCTTGGATCGTGTCACGGAACTGGGCGAAGATCAGGATCCGTGGAGGGCGGCCCCGCTCCTCCCGGTACGCCTCTTCAACGAGATCGCGCAGCGCGTCGAGCTTCGGGTGCGAGGCGACCCGGGTCTGGGTGAGGAGCGCGGAGGCGTCCCGACGCGCCTCGACGAGGCCCGAGACGGCGAGAAACGCCCGGTCCCCCCGGGAGGGCTTCTCCTTGCGCTCGACCCGATCGACGTATTGGAGGAACGGAGCCACCCCCTGCGTCTCGAGCCTTTCGAGCGAGTGATGCAGGTGCAGGAGGATGAGCTGGTGGAAAAGTGGGCCGAACTTTCGGGTCATCGGCCCGGGTCGCGCGAAGATCTCCGAGCGCAGCGAGATCAGGTCCTTGATCGAGAGCGATCCGATCGGCTTCTTCCGAAGGTACCCCATCCGCTGAAGCTTGCGCGCGACCTCGCGCTCGGCCTCCTGAAGGGTGGCCTGGAGGCGCGCGAGCTCCGGGGGGAGCTCGACCCACCGATGTTCGATCGTGACCGGCTGAACGTGTTCCCGGACTCCCTCATCCTCTCGCGAACGGGCCTCTATCCGTTGCACACCGAGCGCCCCGACGACCTCGTCGATCCGTTCGTCCTTCCCGCCCGGGGAGGCGGTGAGGGCGAGGAGACGGGAACCGGGCGGGCGGTCCGAACGGAACCGTTCGGCGATGGGGACGTAGGCGTACTTGCCGACGGCGTGATGGGCCTCGTCGAACACCAGGAGCGAAACGGAGGTCAGGTCGTACCGGCCTTCGGCGAGGTCGTTCGCGACGAGCTCGGGGGTCGCGAAGACCGCGTCGGCCGCCTCCCATCCTCCCGACCGGACCGGCCGGGAGACCGTCCCCGTGAAGCGCGCGATCCGCAAGGCGCGGAACGAACGGGCGAACCAATCGGCGTGCTGCCGGACGAGCGGGCGGGTGGGGGCGAGGAACAGTAGCTTCCCGGGCTCGCGGCGAAGCACCTCGGCGGCCACGAGGGCGGCGATGGCGGTCTTGCCAAGCCCGGTGGGGAGTACGACGAGCAGGTCCTCGGAGATCCCAATGCGGGCGAAGTCCAGCTGGAACGGGATCGCCCGGAGCGCGCCGGGGAGCAGGAGCGGGTGCTCGACGCTCCCATCGACGGCCCTCCACACCTCAGGGATCCCCGGAGGCCTCGGTCGTCCGACCGGCGCGAGTGGAGGTGCCGGCCCTTCCCCGAACTCCTCGAGTCGACGCTGGGGACTCGGGGGGGACCGAGTCGCTACACGCCCGGCCCGTCGGGCCTCCCCCGAACGGACGGGCTCAGAGGAACTCGACATCCGTCGGGAGCTCGCCGCAGTACTCCCGGAACTTCGACGGCCAGTCGGCCGGGTTGAACCCTTTCTGGGCGAGGAACGTCGTGAGCCAGCGCTCGAGGCCGATCCCGGAACAGCCTGACCAGAGCTCGCCTTTCTGCGCTCGGATCGTGAACGCCTTCGTGTACTTGTCCCCGACGATCGATAGGTTCTGGAACTCGAGCCACTCAGAGTGTTCCCGATCGCCCCGGTAGGGCAGGTAGGCCTCGTAATCGATCGTGCCTTTCACGCGCTCCTTCACATCCTCCACGCCGACCCCGCCGGACTGCTGCAGGTAGAACGGGGTCACCCAGGCCGTCCGCCACTCGAGGTCGAGGACCGTGTCGAACACGTGGGCGTAGCGTTTCAACAGCGCCTCCCGAAGGGCGAGGAGCTGCTCGGGGGTGCCGAGGTAGACCGGCTCCAATCGGTGGAACTCGTCGACCCGTTCCAGACCATGTCGGCCTCCGCTCTCGTACCGGTTGGAGACGGCCGTCCGGTCGTAGATCTTGAGGGGGAGGGAGTCGGCGGAGAGGGTCCGACCCGACAACCACCAATAGATCGTCGGGCACTGGGCGTAGCAAAGGACGGACGACGGGGGACCGACGAGGCGCTTGAGCTCCTCCATCGGAACGCGGTGCGTGATCTTGACCAGGTCCGTGAACGTCTCCCACTGCGCCGGGTCTCGAGTCGTGGGCTCGGCGGCGTAGTAGAACTCGCCGGGAAGCCCCTCGAGGTGGCCGGTCTTCTGCAAGATCTCGAACGAATCGAGGTGCGGCTGGACCACCTCCCAGAATCCGAGCGGTTCGAGCACCTCGCGCCGCGCGATGCGTTCCATCGTCCGGAACAGGTGCGCCGCGGTCGGGCCGAGGAACCACTTGCCCTTCGTCGGCCCGTTGCGGACCCAGGACCGCTTGAGCATCTCTTCGGTCGGGTCGTGGGTTCCGACGTGCTCCTTTCGCGAAGCCGGGTGCAAGAGCGACCAGTACTGCTCTTTCCCCGCGTAACCCTGGCGCTTCACTTTCTCGACAACGAGCTGGACCGCTCGGTCCACCCAGTTGTCGCGGAGCGCTTCCTCAGGGAGGTCGGTGAACTCCAGCGTCGCGGTTTCGCCCTCGAAAGCGAGGGTGTGGGGGAGCGGGAGCGAGATCGGCTTCTGCGGCGCGCCTCCGGCGGCGAATCGGACCCGATACCGCAGCGCCCGAACGGCTCGGACCCCTATCTTCTGTGAACGCCCGAGCTCCTCACTGAGCCGACGGACCATGGCGAGGAGAGCCTGGTGGGGTCGACCCCCCTCGGACTCCAGAGTGAGGGTGATCCGGTCCCCGTTCACGGCCCAGCTGGACAACGACCCTGTACCGCGCGCGCCGAGGGAACGTTGGAGAGCCTCCGAGGCCACCCGGTCCACGAGCGGTTCGAGAAGCCCCCGCTCGAGGCTGGACGAGCTGAGGGTGAGCTCGGCCTCCAGAACGTTCTCCATGAGGGCGGGACACCCGATGGAACTACAAAATGTGTCGTGTGCGCGAGTCGGGGCCGACGGCCTTTGGGGCCGGGCGACCCCCGTGCTCACCCAGGATCGCCCGTCGGTCCAGGCTGGTTCGACGTCAAGATACTCGACCACGACAGGCTTTTCTAAGCAGCGAGGGTCGGAGCGAGGCGGAGATGGCGAGTTCGGTCCCATCCGTAGCCAAAGGGCTCTTCATCGGCGGACGCTGGACCGACCCCACCGGCGCCACCAAGTTCACCACGATCAATCCGGCCACCGGAGAGACCGTCGGCGAATTCGTATCCGGAACGGCCGAGGATGTCGGGGCGGCGATCGCGTCGGCTCGGGCCGCCGCGGCTGCTTGGAAAGACACCCCGGCCCCGAAACGCGGGGAGATCCTGCTCGCGGCAGCCGCGATCCTCCGACGCCGGAAGGAGGAGATAGCCCGCACGGTCACCCGCGAAATGGGCAAGGTCATCGCGGAAGGGCGCGGGGATGTCCAGGAGTCGATCGACTTCATCGAATTCATGGCCGGGGAGGGCCGCCGTCTCTACGGGGAGACCGTGCCCTCGGAACTCCGCGCGAAGTTCTGCCTGACGATCCGCCAGCCGAAAGGCGTCGTGGCGTGCATCACACCCTGGAACTTCCCCACCTCCATCCCGAACTGGAAGATAGCGGCCGCGATCATATGCGGCAACACCGTCGTCTTCAAGCCCGCGTCTACCACCGCCCTGAGCGCCGCGCGCATCGTGGAGGTCTACGAGGAGGCGGGGCTTCCGCCGGGCGTCCTGAACTTCGTGACCGGGTCCGGTGGCGTCGTCGGGAATGCCCTCGTCTCCGACCCGCGCGTGCGCGCCGTCTCGTTCACGGGAGGGGTGGAGACGGGCCGGGAGGTCTACGTCCGAGGAGCGAAGGGCCTCAAGATGGTCCACCTCGAGCTGGGTGGGAAGAACCCACAGATCGTGCTCGAGGACGCCAACCTCGACCTCGCCCTCGACGGCCTCCTGTTCGGAGCGTTCGGGACCGCCGGGCAGCGCTGCACCGCGACCAGTCGGGTGATCCTTCACGAACGCATTTACGACGAGTTCCTTGGCCGACTCCTCGAGCGCGTCCGCGCGCTCAAGGTCGGCGACCCGCTCGACGAATCGACCGACATGGGGCCGGTGGCCTCCCGGGACCAGGAGACCAAGGTCCTCGGCTACGTCAAGACCGGGCTCGAGGAGGGGGGGCGTCTCGCCGCCGGCGGCTCCAAGCTCGCAGGGCCCCGGTACGACCGCGGCTTCTTCGTCGCGCCGACTGTCTTCGAGGTGGTCCATGGCTCGCGCCTGTCCAAGGAGGAGATCTTCGGACCGGTGCTGTCCGTCGTGAAGGTCCCGGACTTCGCCGAGGCAATCCGCGTCGCCAACGATGTCGACTACGGTCTCTCCTCGTCGATCTACACCCGCGATATCAGCCGCGCCTTGCAGGCGGTCGACGCGCTGGAGGCCGGGATCACCTACGTCAACGCGCCGACGATCGGGGCGGAAGTGCAGCTTCCGTTCGGCGGAGTAAAGAACACCGGGAACGGCGGGCGCGAGGCGGGCTCGGCAGCGATCGAGGAGTTCACTGAGGTAAAGACGGTCTTCATCGACTACTCCGGCCGCCTCCAGAAGGCCCAGATCGACCCGCGGTAGTCGATGGTCGGCTTTCGGGGCACCGATGAGGCCCTCGACCACGAGATCGAGACCCTCGAACGGATCGGCCGCGTCCGCCTCCGCCGGGCGAGCGACTCGCTGAGGGAGGTCGACCGGGACCTGCGCGAGCTCAAGCGCGAACAGGCCCGCCGTCGGGCGCGGGCGGCCCACCCCGAGGTCGTGGCAGTCCCGTCCGACGCGACGGCCTGATTCGGTGGACCGTCTCCGGCGGGGGACTGGGCTAGTTGGCTGGGCCCGTTCGATTCGGGTTGTCGAAGTTCGTCAGGACCGTCTGGCTTTGGCCCCGCGGACGACCGAGGGGGGCGAGCAGCGGGTCCTCCTGGAGGGCCGGGATCGTCTCGGAGACGGGGACGTCGACGACGATCTCGCGGGTGCGGCCACCCCGACCCCGGGATACGATCGTCGCGCGGATGAGGCCGAGGTTCTCGAGCTCGGACAGATAGTTGGAGATCGACCTCGCATGCAACGGCGGCAAGCCAAGGCGTTGGGCGAGCCGCGCGTAGGCGGCATAGACGTCGCCGGTCTGCAGACCCTCGCGGCGCCGCTCGAACAGCTGCAGGATCGCATACATCAGCACCTTGCAGTGGGACGGGAGGGTCCGGCAGCACTCGAGGATGATGTCCTGCTCGAGGCGGCTCTTCGCCTTCACGACGTGCTCCGGCGTGATCCGCTTCGCTCGGTCCCGCTCGGCCATCTCGGCGGCTAACCGAAGGAGCGCGAGGGCCCGGCGCGCATCTCCGTTCTCGAGGGCGGCGTACGCGGCGCAGCGCTGGATGACCCCCTGGTCGAGGACCCCAACCCGGAAGACCACCTCGGCTCGGTCCTTCAGGATGTCGGCGAGTTGCGGGGCGTCATACGGCGGGAAGACGATCTTCTCTTCGTTCAGCCGACTGCGCACCCGCGCATCGAGCTGGTTCGTAAACTTCAGGTCATTGGAGATGCCCACGAGGCACAAGCGGGCCTGGGCGAGCTCGGTGTTGACCTGGGAGAGCGTATACAGGACCCCGTCGCCCGACCGGGCAACGAGGCGGTCGATCTCGTCGAGAACGAGGAGGACCGTACCCTCCCGCGCGTCGAGGAGGGAGCGCATCGCGGCCTGGACCCGGTCGAGCGACCAGCCCGTGGGGATCCGCTCGGATTCGCGCGCCGCGAGCGCGTTGCCGATCGTCTGCAGCAGGCTGTAGGGCGTATCCACGTTCGCGCAGTTGACGGTCACGAACGTGACGCGATGTTTCAGGTCCGTTCGCTTGAGCATGTCCGACCGGACCTGGGCCACGACGGCCGTCTTGCCGGTCCCTATCTTGCCGTAGATGAGCAGGTTCGACGGCACGTCGCCCTTGAGCGCGGGAGCGAGGACCTCGGCTACCTGGCGGATCTGATGCTCCCGGTGCGGCAGGCGGGCTGGAACGTAGGATTCCCGCAGCGCCTCTCGGGTGCCTTGGAAGAGCTCGGGCGTGTAGCGCATCACCGAGTCGAAGAGTTCGGAGGCCGAGCCGCCGCCTCCCGGGCCCGGTGCCGTCGGGGCTGGCGCGCGCTCGCCGAGGGGGTTTGCGGGTTCGGCCGCGATGACGAGCCGGTCCGTCTCCATGCGAATTCCGCCATACCCGTCGGGACGCCGGCGTCGGCCGGTCGCCCCGATGGCCTCGGGCGAGGTCAGCGAGGGGGCCGAGCCATATCTATCTTTTGTCGCGACACGGCGACGGGGCCGCCCAAATCCTCCGGCGAGCCCCCGAACCTCGTTCCGGACGTCCGGATGGCGCCGCTCGGGCGCTATTCGACCGGATCCCTGGGCGGGGGGCTCCGTTCCTTAGCGTAGGTGGCCATCGTCGTCGCCGTCGAGGGAGCAGGCGGACGGGACCGACGGAAGAACAGGACCGTGAGGACCGCGAGGACGAGGATCCCGATCGAAAGGATGAGGATGAGGCCGATCGCGGCCGCCGACTGGGCGAAGGATTGGGTCGACCTGGGGAGGCCCGCGTAGATCGTCAGGTTGCTCGACACCGTCGGGATCCCCGCCGGATCGGCGACCGTGACGCGCACCGTGTACTCACCCGGGTTCGCGTAGGTGTGGTTGGACTCGCGCCCGCTCCCGCTCGTCCCGTCCCCGTACGTCCAGGCGACCTGGGGGGGCCCCGAGCCGCCGATCTCGATCGTCTGGAACGTCCAGGCGAGGGCCCCGTTGCGGCCCTCGCTCGCCGAGATCCGCACGATCGGGTACGCGTTCACGGCGACCGACTCGGACACCGCGACACTGCCTCCGGTTTCGTTGTCGGTAACGGTGAGCACCGTGGTATACACCCCGGCGATCGCGTACCGGTGGGAGGGCGACGGGCCCACGTTGGGGGAGCTGTTGCCGTCTCCGAACTGCCAACTGAAGGTGTACGGTCCCGGCGTTCCGCTCGCCGTGCCGCGGAAGTCAACGGGCGTCCCGGCGAAGGGGACCGGCGTCAGAGCCGAGATCGAGATCGTGGCGGTCGGGGGTGCCCCGGTCCCGACGTAGATCTCCACCGATGGGATCAGCTCGGGGTCGGAGAACGCGTCGCCCACGTGGAGCTGGACCAGGAAGGTCCCGGTCGCGTTGAACAGGATCGACCCGTTCGCCCAGCCCCAGCTTACGGTCGAGTTCTGGATGCCGCTGAGCGTGGCTGCCACCGAGATGGGGAGCAGGCGCGCGACGGGCGCTAGCTCGCTGACGGTGAAGATCCCGCTCGAAAGCGGGTTCGCGGTCCCTTCAGTCGTCGACGCGGAGAGCGTCGCCGTGAACGGTGGGGCCCCCCCATAGGCGGTACCGGGAGACGGTCCGAACCCGGTGAGGACGAAGGGGGTCGGTACCCCGAGGGAGGGTCCCCCGACGGGCGCGAGTCCGGGTCCGAAGGAATCCCAGGCGATCACCTCCGCGTAGACGGTCGCACCGTTGGAGGCGCTGAAATTGAAACCGGTCCGCGTTGTGTTCCAGACGAAGACCGGTTGGGCGGTCGAGCTGTTCGATGGCCACGCGGCCGTGAACACCGCAAGCGAGAGGGCCGACTGCGAGTAGAAGACGACGTAGCGGGTCACCGCAGCGGTCGTCGAGACCGGGGGGGACCAGGCCAACCCGACCCGGGCATCGCCGGTCGAGAGAGAGAGCGGGACGCCATCGGGAGTGGCGCGTACGTCGACGTACAGCGGGGTCACCACGGCGACGTCCCCGACGGAGTCGTTCACGGTCAGCTCGACCCGGGCCTCTCCGAGGTAGGTCGGGAAGCGATGCAGGGTCGAGACGCCGGAAGGCCGCGACAACAAGCTCAGGGTCGTTCCGTTCCCGAACGAGAAGGTGAAGGAATACGGGCCCGCACCACCGAGCGCCGTCGCGTTGAAGGTGTCCGAGTCGGTCGGCTGCACGAGCTCCCGGGCCGTGGCCGTGAGGTTGACGGCCAGCTGGGCCAGGGTCGGGGCGCCGGCGAGACCGCCCGGAGCCGTCGGACCTAGGACGCCGTTCACCTGCGTGGAGTGCACGAACAGGGTGTAGGACCCGGTCGACAGGCCCGTGATGCGGCCGTTGTGGAGGCTCGAGGCGGTGGGGGTCACAGGGATCGGGACCACGACCGACGGTCCGCCCGTCGGGGTGGCCACGATCGAATAGTTCCTCAGATAGCCATCCTCCTGGGTCGGGTACGACCACTCGACCTGGTAGCCTTGCGAGATCGCAACCGCCCGGATCGGGACGACCGGCGGAGCGAGGGGCGGGTTGCAGAATAACCCCCCCGAGGGAAGGGAGGCCTTGGCGAAGACCGTCGAGGTGCCCGCGTCCAGAGCCGTGTAGTGCTCGACGGCGGAATAGTAGAAGGTGCCCCCCGTGTTGGCGTTTCCCCTCGGGAACTGGGCGGTCCAGAAGGCGTCCTGGGAGCCGTTCGCCGAACCTGCGGACTTCGATCCGTTGAGGTCGAGGGGGGTAGGGGCCGTGCTCCCGCCGCCGGCGAAACACCAAAGTCCGGTGAACTCGACGTAGCCGATGCCCCGCGGGTCCGTCGCGCGCGCGCTCAGGACGATCGCGGTCGCATTGGACGAAAGGCTCAACGCTCCGAGGATCGCAGGGTCGTTCGGCGGGGCCGAGCCGTCCGAGGCGAATCCGGCCGGCTGCGCCGAAAGCGGACCGACCCGCTGGGTGGTGTTCGTCCCGTATTCGACCCAGGTGGAGCCGTTGAGCGCAGACACATGGATCGACGGATAGACGCCCATTCCGCCGTTCCCCTGGTAGTCGTGGCAGGCGGTCAGATTGGCGTTGCCTTGGCACGCCCCCGAGCTCGACCAGGGGTCGTAGAGCGAATATCGCAGCCTATACGAGTTCGCGGATGCGTTCCAGAACGTCGAGTTCGTCACGGTCGGATACGACAGGGAGGCTTGCGCCGCTCCGTCGTAGCTGTCGCACGATGGGGCTCCGGAGGCATTCACCCAGGGACAGTTCGTCCAGCCGAACCCGAGGCTCCCACCGAAGAGCCAGCCCGAGTTCGGCGCGGCGACCGATCGGAACGGCTCGACCCGTCCACCGTCGAGGAGTGCGCCTAACGGGTAGGACCAGATGGTCGAGAGGACGGGACGGGTCGTGTCGTTCGCGTAGACCGTCAGGCCCATGCCGCTGCCGTTCGTCACCGTGATCCGAAGGGCGTCGCCCGGCGCGAAGACCGGCACCGGTCCTCCCGAGGACCCCATCCCTCGCACGATGGTATTGTCCAGGCAGAAGGGGATGCCGCCGAGGTCATACAAGGCGGTCGTGTTCTCGCACCGCGGGTCGCAGGAACCGGCGGGGTCGAGTCCCCATACGGGCGCCCTTAGGGCCCACCCGCCGGGCGCCCCGAGGGTGCTTCCCGGCGGAGCGAGGTCGATCCGAAGGACGGACTGACCGTCGAGAGAGCACGGCAACCCGCTCACGGAAAGCGAGATCCAAAACTCGGAAAGGGAGCTCGGGGAGCTCGACGCGCTCGACGGCAGCGAGATCGAGAGCTCGAATCGGGAGGCCGAACCGGTCTGGTTCGAGACGAGGGTCACGCCTTCTTCATCCGGGCCGGGGACGCAACCCGACTCGTTCGAGCCGGAGACCGCCGGTGGGGCCGGTCCCGACCCGTAGAGGATGCCCCACGAGGACGAGAGCGCCGCGCAATCGACCGCCATGAGGGGAGTGGGACTCCGGGGGGCTGGCGAGGCAAGAGACAAAGCCGAGCTCATGCGGGTCGGGGGCTGGGCGCTGGTGAACGAGTGGGACCCGACGGATCGAAGAGGACCAAAGCCCGTCAGGGAGGCGATCGGCACGGCCATCAGCATCGCGAGCGCCACGGCCGTCGCCACGGTGATCCCTCGCGGTCGAATTCGAGCTCCCTCGCCGCGGGCGGAGAAGGGGGGTTGACCGTCCCGGCGGTGCCGGGACCCTCGGGCCACCCTACGGGGAGGCGGGGGGCTCCGTCGTCCCGCCATCGGGACTGAGCTCCATGGGTGTCTGGGGAGGCGGGGCTTCCCCCATCATCGGCGCGCCGGGGGCGGGCATGCCGGACCCGCCCTTGCCTCGCCGCATCAACATGACCGCCGCGATCACCACGACGAGCAGGATGATGACCCCGATCCCGACGTACACGAGCGGCGAGAGGGCCGTGGAGGTCTTGACGCACAGGGAGGCATTGGTCTGGCAGGTCGGGGGTGGGCAGCTGTTCGTCGCCTGGCAACCCTTTTGGATCGTCAGGTTGAGCGTGATGTTGACCCAGGTGTTGTTTCCCGGATTCACCGTCACGTTTCGGTAGGCAGAGTCATAGCCGCTCAGCTTGACCACCATCGCGTAGAGCTTGGATGACCCCGGCTCGCTCACCGAGTACGACCCTGTCGTCAGGATGCTCTCGGTGGCCCCGTTGATCGTGAGCGAGGGAACGTGTCCATTGTTCGACGGAGGCGCGATGATCCCTTCGATCGTGCCCCGGTCGGTGAGGACGATCCCCTTGGAGCCGGTCAGGTTGAGGCTCGTCCCGGCCGGCACCGTATACGTCGTGCTGAAGAACGAGTAACCGGGCTGCGACGCCGCGATCGTGTAGGTGCCGCCCGCCAGAGCGTCCACCCACTGGGCCGTGTTCCCCGTGACGTTCAGGCCGACGACGACCCCGTTGATCGTGACCGTCACGGGGTACGGCGTGATCGTCCCGTTGATCCAGGCCCCCTTCAGGCTGAGCCTTAATGTCGAAGTCGTGCCCGGGAGCACCTGCGTTCCGCAGGTGTTCTGCTTCGTGCCGAGGTACAGGCTCGTTGGGTTCGAGGTCAGGTTGACGTAGAAGCAGCCCCACGCTTCCGTGACGTTGAACCGTCCGGTCGTCTTGTTGAAAGCGACCGGCGTGTCGTTCACCGTCAGGACGGCGACGGCGAGGCCGGCAGCCCCCGTCGAGGAGGAGATCGCTCCCGCGATCCATCCGTCCGTCTTCACGAGCGTAAAGTTCGCCGCCTTCTCTTTGAGGTTCGTCGTCCCGACCGTCTGGGACTGGGTCTGGTACTTAGGGGCCGAGGCCGTGACCGTGTAGCTCTGGCTCCCGGGAACCGTCACGTTGTAGGTGAACTGGCCCGTGCCCGGCATGAGCGTCGCCGCGACGGCCTGGCTCGTCGAGATCTCCACGATCGTCAGACGAGCGCCGGGGATCATCGGTCGGATCGAACCGATGATCCAAGAGCCTGGCGTCAGCACGTAGTGAACGGTGAGCGCCCCGCCCGCATAGGTGAACGACACGGGGTTCGAGGCCGAGGCCACCGCGCCGCTGAACGAGGCGAACTCTTCGATGTACGTACCGTTCGGGGTCGCGACCCAGTTCGGCACTGAGACCGTTACAGTGAGGTTCGTATCCCAGCCGGTCGAGGCCGGGAGCGGGTAGACTGATTGAACCCCGCCGACCGAGACGGTGGCGCTGATGCCCGCGGCGTTAGAGGTGATCAAGACGGGATGGACGAGTGCGAGGTACGTCGTTGCGTTCCCCCCGAGCGCGCAGTTCGCGGCCCGGCAGTCCTCCCAGCTGACGTACGCTCCCGCGCTCGTCGCCGCAATGGAGGTCGCCCCGTAGATGGGAATCGCCGTCGTCGTCGAGCCCGGCGCGCTCACGGTGTCGGATATGACGAACTGATCGGACCAGGTGGCCCCGCCATCGGTCGAGTAGGCCCCGAACAGGTGGTAGTTCCCGTTCGATGGATTCGAACCGTAGTAGCTCACCCAAACCGTACCGGTCGGCCCGACGCTGACCGACGGGTCCACGTATTGGGTCGAGGTGGGGGTGTTGGGGGAGAGGAAGGTGGGCGACGACCAGCCTGCCCCCGAGCTCGAGCTGAATGCGATGCTCGGGTAGCCGGAGACCTGCGTCGTGGTGCGGTTATCCGCCCAGGTGAGGTAGAGATGGCCCTTGTAGGTCGATCCGCTCCAGTTGTCCGCGGCGATCACAGGGGTGGAGAAGTTGTATAGCCAGTTCGAACCCGAGGCGCGGACCACATTAGGGAGGAGCGCCGGGATGTCTCCCGCAGCGGTCCACGAAGTACCGTTGTTGGAGGTCGTCACCAGGCCGATCGCGGTATTGCCGAACGCGGTCCCGTTGACGAGGTCGCTGTAGGTGACGTAGGCGGTCTCCGCGGGGGCGGGACCGATCGCGACATTCACTCCATCGAAGAGGGGGTTGTACGGGATGCCGGTCGCGAGGTTCGCCCCGGTCCAGTTGAAGAACGCGACGGTGTGCGGCGCGCCCCAGCTCGTCCCGCCGTTGATGCTGACCGCGACCTCGGTGGAGAAGGTGATCCCTGCCCAGTTGTACTGGAGTACGTTCGGGGTCACCGTGGTGTTGCAGATCAGATACGTCGACCCGTAGTAGTCGAACCCGGTCACGCTGAAGGCCGCGTAGGCGTCCCCGTACGTGCTCATGGCCGCACCGAGGCTCGAGACCTGGACGTCCGGCACGATGTAGGTGTTCGCCGGATAGTTCCCGCAGGCGGCGACCGCGTAGGTATGGTAGAACGGCTGGGACTCGATCGGGATCGGAGCACCCCAGGTCGTCCCGCCGTTCGCCGACCGGACCCCCGCGATCCCGGAGGCCGTGGCGTAGGTCGATACCGGGCAGGCGCTCGTGAAGTACTCAAAGCAGTACGGGATGAATGGCGCGACCAGGACCGTCGAAGAGGCGGTCGGCGTCGAGGCGATCGCCGGGTTCACCGGCGTGAAGCCATAGAATTGCGTGATGATGTTCGGGTCGACCCCCCCGGTGTAATCCGGGTTGAGCACAGGACCGCCCAGGACGTCGCCGTAGTTCACGTTGCCCGTCGTCGACCAAGCAGCGTTCTGGCCGGGCCAGTTCGTGGTCCAAGTGGCGCCCCCGTTGGAGCTCACCGAGACCCCGACGAATCCATGCGTCGTGTAGAAGGTCGAACCGGTACTGATGTTCAGTAGGTCGGCGGAATCGAAAGCCGCGTTCGCGAGCGACCGATTCGAGGGACCCACTTGGATCGTAGTCCCGGGTTGGGCGTAGCTGTTCAAGTACCAGTTCGAGGCGGTCGACGCACCGGAGGGACGAACCGGCGGGGCATTCAGTTGGCTCCCGCCGAGGGGGGCAGGAAGCAACCGTTCCAATTGGGCGGTCCGGCTAGGGATGACGAGTCTCGCCAATCCAGAGGAGTGCGGGCCGGCCGAGGGCCCAGCCGTGACCACGGCCGTGCCCGTCGTCGGGTTGAGAGGGGACCCAGCGGTGAACCGTTGAAGACCGGGATGGGAAAGAGGGACCCCCGCGGAAGTGGACCCCGGGGTAAGGAAACCGGAGAAGTTCGAACCGACGAACAGTCCCACCAGCACGACGAGCAGGACGGCGCCCGCGAGACCGTGCCGCGGCACCCGATCCGGGGCCGAGACCGCAGGGTTCGTCGAGGGGCTCTGCGCCATTCCTGGGTTCGCGTTTCTCATGGTTTGACCGCTCCGGGACTGCCTTCGGACGGGAGGATATCCGGAGGAGGACTTGAAGGCTTGGGGGTTGACACCCCCCCTTCCGAGGGGGAGGATTCGCCCGGACGGCGACGTCCCAGATAGAGGGCGACCCCCACCGCGACGACGGCGATGGCGATGGCGAGGTAGCCGGCGACCCCGATCCCGGCGATCGCGGAGGTGCTCTGGCCCACCACGGAGATCGTGGCGGTCGCGTTCGAGGTCCGATGATACGGGTCGATGACCTTGACGTGGATGATGTAGGTCCCTCGGAGGGCGTACGTGTGGGTCGTGAACCCGTCGCGGGTCGTCACGTTCGAGCCGTCCCCGAACAGCCATTCGTAGGTGTAGGTGTACGGGGGCACCGGGGTCGTGACGTTCCCGGTTAGCGTCACGGTCGTCCCGGCGTAGGCGGAGGAGGGGACCGCGATGTGCAGGATCGGGGAGACCGCCTGATACAGGGCCGTCAGGTTCCCGGACGACGCGACGAGGAGCTCGGTGGTGTTCGAGGTGTTGGAGACCAGCGTGAGACCCCCCGCGACCGACCAACGGAAGAGGTGGAAGCCGGCGCACGGTTTGGCGGTGACGTTGTAGTAGCCGAAGGCGGTGGAGACGGTCGTGTTGTTCGTGTAGTCGTTGTGGGCCCCCCCGTTCGATAGGTCGAGGCCTCCGCAGTTGTACGGGACGATGTCGACGACGACCGTATAGACCTGCAGCTGGAAATGGGCCTGCAGGATGGAGGTGGAGAACAGCGACAAGGTGCCGTTCGAGGTCGCGATGTTCGCGCCCACGGTCCAGGTCCAGAAGGCGAGCCGATAGTGGGCGCACGGCTGCGCCGCGATGCGGAAGGTGTCCGGGGCCGGAAGTTCGACGACGGTCCCCGACGGATAGGCGGCGCCGTTGATGGCGATCGTCCCACACGCGGCGGGAGCGGTCAGGAGCGTGACGGCGGCCAACGGGTGGAAGTTCGCCGTGATCGAACCCGACCCGTTTACATAGGCCGTGTTGCCCACGATCGTGATGCCGGCCCCGCCGACCGACCAACTGACGAATCCGTAGCCGACGCAGGCATTGGCCGCCAGTTTGGCGATGCTCTGCGGCGGGACCTCGATGTACTGGCTCCCAGAGTGATTGACCCCGTTGTAGGAGATCGTGCCGCAGGTCGTCGGAGCCGTGATGAAGGCGACGAAATCGGTCCTCGTACCGCGTTGGAACACCGCCTCGATGATGCCGGAGCCGTAGACGGTCATGCTGTCGCCAGAAACGAAGACCCCGCCCGTGGTGTACCAACCGGAAAAGTAGTACCCCGCGCAGGGGAATCCGGCGATGATGAACACCGAGCCGTTGGTCACGACGACCTGGCTTCCGTTATAATACGCGACGTTGTCGATCGTCATGTACCCGCATCCGCTCGGGTAGGTCTCGATCGTGACGATCGTCTCCTCGTAGTAGTACGCGGTGAGGATCCCAGTGGATAGGGCCGTAACGTAGTTCCCCGAGATCGTGAGACCGGCGCTCGCGTTCCAGTGGTCGAGCCCCCAACCCTTGCACGGGTCCGCCGCGATCGGGTATTGGACGCCGGAGGCGACCGCGACCGCGGTCCCGTTCACGTAGCCGGCCCCGCGGAAGAGAATCCCACCGCAGGCCGCCGGGCGGACCTCGAAGATGAGGGAGAGCGGATTCGAGGAGAGCGGGAGGTAGGTGAGCTCGAGCGTCCCGTTCCCGTGAAGGGTCAGACTCGAGCTCGGGGCCCCGCCCAGGATCGAAAGGTTGACGGGGTCGGAGGGGACCCAGCCCGAGAAATCGTTGAGGGCACACTGGGAGTACGACAGCGCGTAGGTGTATCCATCGAGCAGGCGGACCGTGGCGTTGACATTGTAGACGGTCTTATTCAGCGAGATCGACCCGCAGTGGTTCGTGTCGATGGCGAGGTGGATCGTGTCGAACGGCCGGATGTACCGCCAGTTCGCGGTCAACGTCGAGTTCGCTGTGAGGTTGACCTTGAGGGACTGCTGGGTCCGAAGCACCGGGCCGAGGGCGATCCCCTGGGCGCTCCACGAGGAGAAGACGTAGGGGTAGCACGGGTGCGCCTTGGCGGTGTAGGGGGCGGCCGGCAGGGTCACCGACTGGAAGGTCGTGTAGTTGAGGCCATTGAAGTCGATCGTACCGCACGAGGAGGGGTTCGTCGAGAACGTGATCGTGAATTGCGGGATCGGACCTCGCACGACGGAGAAATACGTTCGGGGCGTGATCGGGAGCCGTTCGGAGGTCCCGGCATGGCTTCGCGCGAGAATCGAGTAGACGATCGTGCCGTCACCGCCGGTGGTAGGGATGGAGGCGTTGTACACACCGAACGAGGCGTTCCCCGCCGTGCGAGACATCGAGGCGGTCCCGACCGTCCCGTCCGGAAGGGTATACGACAGGTTGACGGTCGACACCGAGCCCAGGTCCTGGGCCCGAACGGAGACCATCAGGGGGTTCCCGGAGGCGATATACCCCACCTGGCTCGAGTTTCGCACCTCATCGATCTGCATCGGGTCGAAATCGCTCGGCTGACCGGCGGTGCTGAACTCCCCGAGCACTTGGCCGAAGTCACGGGTCGTCCAGTTGTAGTCCGAGCTCGACCCGAACAATAGGCGCGTCCCGTTGAACTGGAAGTACGGATAGCCCCAGTTCGACCCGATGGGAGGGCATGCGTTGGTGGTGCCCGTGTTACTGCAACCCCCCGAGGCGGATTCGAGGGCCAGGTCAGAGAAGTCCCCCCCATATCCGGAGCCGTTGAAGTACTCGGGACTGCCGACCCAGATGGGTCCGGTCCCTGTTTGGATGGAGTTATTGAACGATTGCGTGCTGGCGTCGGCCCCTAGGTCGACCCCAAACCCCTGTCCGAACGGCATGGACCAGTTGAGGTAGCACAGGTCGACGCAGCTCGACCGATAGTACGGCGTGAAAGTCGTTTGGTTCGTCACCAGGGAGGGCGAGAGCGTGTACGAGGCCGAGTATTTGGACTGGGTCGAATCGTTCACATAGACGGTGATCCCGTTCGAGTTCGCCCCGTTGAAGGTGACGCGGAGGTACTCACCTCCCGGGATGGGCCCCGTCAGCGAGTAGCCTTGACCCCGGTTCAACAGGTCGATCTCGCACGCGGGAAGGCTCACCCACGTGAGGCTCAAGCCCGCGGCGGAAGTGCAGTACCCATTGTCGAAGAGGGCGATCACCTTCAGCGTAACGTAGAACGCGCTCCCACTTCCCGAGACGATCGGCGTGAAGGTGACCTGGAGAAACGACTGGTTGTAGACCGAGGAGGAGTTCCCGGTCACGACCATGCCGACGTAGAAGTCGTGGATGGCGGCTAGTTCGCTATAGGATCCATTGTTCGGGAGGCGGATCGGCACGCTCCAGCGGACCGCGGAGGTCGCGTTGGGGGAGGAGAAGGTCGCGTGAAGCTCGTCGTTGAAGGGCGTCGGGTTGTTGGGGTCCTGCGAGGTGAGCGGGCACGGGTAGCCGCCGGCATACGGGTAGAAGGGCCAGAAGTTGAGAGAGTTCGCCCCGACATAGCCGGAGTAGAAGTCCACCCCCAAGTTGGGGTCGGAACAGGTCGGAGCGGCAAGGCTACGTGGTGAAAGGGCCGAACCCAGCGCGGGGGACCCGGAATGAGTCCCAGGCGGGCCGGGAGCGAACGAAGCGACCCCTCCCTGGGCCAAATGCGGGGCCGAGGCCCAAGGGATGGGGCCGACCCCCGAGACCAGGCCGCCGAGCACGGTCGACAGGAGCGCGAGGGCGACCCACAGGACAGGGGGGTGGAGGCGGTCGTGGCCCGAGGCTCGTCTCTTCATCCGCCCCGCCTCGTACCGGCCCACGCCTCTTTAGACCTTGGTCTTGTTACTGCCCGCAGCATCGTCCTCCGGGGGCCGATAGACCTGGAAACTCGATAGGTTCGTGGCCCGGGTCGTGTCCACGCGGGTGGGGGGACGCCTCCTGGAGGCGGGGCCGGTCGGACGATTGTCATACCACTTGACGAGGCCGATCCCGAACAGGACCCCCCCAACCAGGGCGATCCCGACCGCGACCCAGTCCGTGCCGTAGTATTCGGGCACCCGGATCCAGCGTGTGGCAGGCTTGTAGATCCCGATCGCCAAGAGCAGGGCGCCGACGATCGCCACTGCGATCCAGTCGGTCGCTCGCCGAAAGCCGACCGGGGGTCGGGATTCGGAGCTCGCTCCCCCCGGTTCATCCTCCACAGGGCAGCCTCACCGGTCCTCCAAGCTTGCCCTCCGGCCCCGTGCCGGTCGCCGTCGAACTCCGTCCGGGCCCCGGGTTCGGAGGGTGGGCCGGTCGGCCTACCCTCTCGTTCCATACGACCGGATGAACTCCTGGGCCCAGGCAAGGGTCTCGGGCGTGATGCTCGACTTGGTCTTCTCGACCGCCGAGAGGAGGTTCTCCATGCGGATCCCGACGACGCGGCCGGCGGGTTCGATCCCGGTCGGACTGACGGCCGTGGGGGCCGCCGCGGTCGCGAACAGGCCCGAACCGGCCACGCTCGATCGGCCCGTCTCCGTGACGAGCTGCTCGCGCAGAGCGATGAGCTTCGCCTCGTCGACCGTGCTCGCGATATCCGCGCCCGAGTAGCCCTCGGTCCGCTTGGCGAGCTCGCCGAAGTCGATCGCGGTCTCCGTCGGCACGCCCTTCAGGTGGATCCGGAAGATGTCTTGGCGGGCCGCGAGGTCGGGCGGCGGCACGTAGAAGATCTTGTCGAAACGGCCGGGTCGCAGGAGCGCCGGATCGAGCGTCTGGGGCCGGTTCGTGGTCGCGATGATGATCACCTTGTCCTTCGGGCGCAGCCCGTCCATCTCGGTCAGGAACTGGCTCACCGCCCGCGAGACCTCCGGGGTCTTCATCGAATCCTTCGAGGCGAGGGCATCGATCTCGTCGAAGAAGACGATCGACGGGGCGTTCTCTCGGGCGCGGTACAGGATATCCCGAACCGCCGCCTCGGACTGTCCGGCGAGCGCGCTCACCAGCTCCGGGCCGTTGACGATCTGCATCGGGACGTTCAACTCGTTCGCCGCGGCCCGCATGACGTGAGTCTTTCCGCACCCGGGCGGGCCGAAGAGCAGGATCCCACGCCCGGTCTTGATCTTGTAGCTCTCCATCAGCTCTGGACGGGTGAGGGGGAGCTCGACGTACTCCCGGATGGCGCCCTTGATGTCCTGCAGGCCACCGACATCGTCCCACCGGACCGTGATCTTCCGCTCCGTGCGTTGGACCTGGTGCATCTTGCGCTCGTAGTCCATCTTCATCGTCTCGTAGTCGGAGATCATCCGCAGCGAGATCGACGGCTTGATCCTCGGAAGCACCTGGCGGAAGTCGTCCATCGCGATCATCGCCGCCCCGCCGCTCATCATCTCGCGTCGAACCGCGATGGTCGCTGCCTCCCGCACCAGGTTCGCAAGGTCCGCGCCGCTGAACCGCTCGGTCTTCTTCGCGATCTCGGCGAGATCGACATCCTTCTGGACCGGCCGGCCGACAAGGTGGACGTGGACGATCTCCATCCGCTCGTTGAAGTCGGGCGGGGGCACGTAGATGATCTTGTCGAGCCGCCCCGGGCGCATCATCGCCGGGTCGATGAGGTCGGGCTTGTTCGTCGACCCGACGACGATGACTCCGGCGGACTTGTCGATCCCGTCCATCTCGGACAGCAGGATCGAGAGCAGGCGAGGCGTGACGTCGTCGGCCGTGTACATGTCCCGGCGCTTCGCGACCGCGTCGATCTCGTCCATGAACAGGATGCACGGCGCCCGCTCCCGGGCCGTCCGCAACAGGTCCGCGACACGGTTCTCGCTCTCCCCGTACCATTTGCTCATCAGGTCGGAGCACTTGATCGAGATCATCTCGACGCCGAGCTCGCTCGCGAGGGCCTTCATCAGCATGGTCTTCCCGCAGCCGGGGGGTCCGAACAGGAGGATCCCCTTCGGGGGTTCGAGCTTGAACCGGGTGGTGACGTCCTTGCGCATCAACGGGATGATCATCGATTCCTTGATGTCGGCCTTGACGTCGTGCAGGCCCCCGACCATCTCGAACGTGATCTTCGAAAGCCCCTTCATCTCGGCGACCCGCGTTCCCACCGAGCTCGCGCCCAGTCGGCTCGTGAAGTACGCCTCGAAGGCGTCCCGGATCACGAGGGAGCCGGCGGCCGCAGCGACCGCGGCGACGGGCATCGCGAGGAGCGCGATATCGTACCAGGAAAGGTTCCCCGTCGTCCACAGCCCCCCGACCGTCGCCACGGCGACGATGGCGCCTCCCGTGACCCCGGTCCGGGTCACGTTGTCGACGGTCTGGGCTTCCCGCTCCTTCAGGGCGGTGGCGACGATCCAGGCCGCCAGACACCAGGCACCGACCTCCGCGAGCGGAACCACCAGAGCGCCGGCCCCGCTCGACCCCTGAACGAGGGCGTTGAAGTTCGGGCTCAGCATGTTGATGTAGGCCGCCCCGATCGAGTTGAGCGAGAAGAACGAAGACGGTAGGCCCGGTTGCAGCGCCGCCGAGTGGCCGGCCACGAGCGTGTTCGTCGCCGAGTTCCCCGCGAGGTACCCGAGGACGGGGAGATTCCCGAGCGAGACCATCAGGGCGATCAACGCGCCCCCGGCCACGGCCACGGCGATGCCGAGGTAGAGCGTGAAGATCATCGCGAAGAAGATCGGCGCGATGAACGACAGCCCGATCGGGGCGAGGAACAGCGTCAGAAGCGCCCCGTACGCGAACCGCCAGTCGATGAGTCCGGCGTACAGGATGGGTATCGTTGCGAACAGGAAGACGAGCCCGAGGGCCCCGGATTGGTACGCCACCTCGGGGGCGGTCACCAGGACGAGGACGAGCAGGGCGAGTTGAGGGAACCGCCAGGCGACCAGCATGACGACCCCGGCGAAGAAGATGACGATCCACCACGGGTAGAACGGCATGAAAACACCGGCGAGGAGCGCCATCCCGCCCGTCAGGCCCACGATGAGGTGCTTGGGATCCTTGGTCTGTCGGACGATCCAGTGCTCGACCTTGTCAGACCAAAGGATGGCGCCGGCGAGCGATAGCACGCCGAGGACCATCATGAACAGGAAGAGGCCGTTGAACGTCACGGTACCGAGGGTGGAGGGCGTGTCGGGTTGCAGGTACTGCGGACCGATCGCGACGGCCCGGACCGCAGGTCCGGGGTTGTTGATGGAGTTGAACGTCGCGTCCGCCGCGGCGTCGAGTGTGAGGTAGCTCTGGGTCCCATAGGGGCCGCCTGGAAGCTTCGCCTGAACGACGGTGAAGCTCATCAGGATCAACTGGCCGGACTTGATCCACGGGATCGAGCCCGCGATCGTCGCGAAGAGGCCGTTCGCCGACCGGGACAGTTGGGAGCGTTCGTTGGATGGCTGGCCCGCGATCGAGCTGAAGGTCAGGACCGTGGTGTCGGTAGTGCTGTTGAACTGGACGGCCGTGACCGTGTCCTTGATCGAGACCGAGTCGCCCGCGGCGTAGTTCAGGGTGATCTGCTCGACCGACACCGCGGGGTCGTTTGCGAGGGGGCGGACCCCAGCGTGGGTGAGGAAGGAACTCGCGGTCTGGCTGTTGATCAATCCCCCGGTAGAGCCGATCGGGTCGTAGGCCGCGAACAGGCCCGCGCCCGAGCCGATCAGAAGGATCCCGACCAGGAAGAGGACCCACCACATGCGTCCCTTGCGACGCGCCCTCGGGGGGGCAGCGGGTGGGGCGACGCGGGTCGGAGGGGCCGGGGGCCGGCGGGCGGGCACGCTCGTTTGGGTCGCGGGCCGGATCGACGTGGACGCGGCCGGGGCCGCGGCGGGTCGAGCGGCCGGACGGGGCGGGGGCGCAGCCGCCGGGCGGGGTGCGGCCGGCACGGGCGACCCACCGGGTCGGGGTGGGCTCACGGGGGCGGTCGGCTTCGGTGGGCTCTTGGTCGGCATTGATGCGTTCATCGTTCTTTGGCCCTTACAGGGTCACTCGGCGTTGCTCGGCTTCGGCCTTGGCTCGGCGCTCCTGGAACCATCGGCGGATCGGGATGATCGTGACCCCAGCGGCAAGGATCCCGACCAGGCCACCCATGGTATAGAGGACGGGGGAGGGCGCGGAGGTCTTCAGGGTCACGGGGCTCGAGGCGACATAGAACGTGATCGTGAACTCCGGGTTCGTCCCGGAGAGGGTGATGGGCCGCTGCACCGTCGCCCCGAAGGCGTGTACCGTTAGGTAGTACGTCCCGAAGGACAGGTAGTCCGGTTGGGTCCCCGCGTTGGTGAGGAGGTCGCCAAACCCCAGGGGGCTGATCTGGGCATCCTGGAACCAGGTCAGGTTCTCCACCGTGAAGTTGGCCCCGGCCACGAGATGATTCGTCGCTACGTCGTAGACCTCGACGAAGAAGAACCCTTGGCCGGATGGCAGGGCCGGGACGGGGGATCCGGTTTCGGCGAACGTGTAGACCCCGGAACTGTCAGCGTCACCGGCGATGTCCTTGACGACCACGGAGAACGCGAGGGAGGTGTTGCTGGGGAGACCGGGTAGGGCGGCGAAGCTGGTGTTCGCATTCGCGGCGGTCATCGGGATGGAGCCGATGGTCGTCGCCCCGTGGTCGGTGAACTTGAAGTCGACCTCGGCGCTGGTGAACGTCACGTTCTCCAGCGGCTCGTGGACGCTCACGTTGACAGACGTCCCCGTAGGGAGGCTCGTAACACCCGGCACGAACACCGAGGGAGTGGAGCTCAGGATCGCGTTGACTTCGAGCGGCGCGTTCGGTTGGGGAAGGATCCCTCCCGAGGAGAAGGTGAAGTTGAACGGTTGGCTCGTGACCTGGTCGATGTGGGACGCGCCGTCCCAGTATCGGAACGCGGTGATGTTGAACGAGACGAGGGTCCCGGCGGGTTGGTGCTGAATGGGGGAATTGAGCGTCATCACCGTGTCGTTCGACGGGCCGAAGCTCACGGAGTAGGCGGTCGAGTACCCTCCTTTCCCTGGGGTGATCACGCTGTAGACGGCATAGGCAGCCGGGATCGGTTCCGGGGGCCCGCCGCTTTCGTTGAAAGAAGAGAGCGTGACCTGGACGTTCTGGGTGGGGTTCGGCGGATAGGACGGGTGGGTCAGGACCGAGGGGGTCGTCGTGACGCGGAAGTCGTTGGTGAAATTGTACGACGCGAACGGGGCCTGGACGTAGACCGTCCAAGTGGGATACGTCGTATATCCGGAACTATAGGATTCGGTCTCGTTGAGGGTCTTGTACGAATAGATCTGCCCCACGCCGCTCGTCACCTTGATCATGAAGGAGAGGTTCGTCCCGGGGTAGAAGTACTTGTAACAGTCGACGAAGTAGGACGCCGTATCGGGGTTCTGGCCGCTCGACGTTCCCACGATCATCGACTTGCAGTCCGCGGAGTTCCACTGCGACGGGTCGTATCCCGCGACCGGCTGGGGCCCCAGGCCCGTCGTGGGCCAGCTGGTGGCCCACAGGCAGAGGTTCGCCGCGAAGATCTTCACGTTGGAAGAGATATTGACCCAGAAGCCGAGGGCCCACTGCGAGAGGTTTCCCTGCAGGGGCACCGTCGGGAAGTTCAACGAACCGCCGTACAGGTTCGAGAAGCAGACATCCACGTCGGTGAAGAAATTCGTCGACCCCGAGACCCAGTTCGGCGTGTTCGTGCAGACGTCGGAGGGTCTCACCGAATTCGGGTTTGGAGAAACGGAGACCCGCTCGGGTCGGATGGTCCCCGACGCGTATTGGACGTGGGAAGGGGCCGGGTGGTTTGGTGCTCGCATCGTCGCGGAGCCGAACGGGGCCGCCGCCCCCAAGGCCGCATGCGCACCGGAGAGGGCGGGCAGATTGGAGAGGACCATCATCGCGAGGACGAGGGTCAAGGCGGCCGTTCCGATGAGCCCGACGTGCCTCAAAGGGTCACCCTCCGTTCCTCGGCCTTACGGCGCTTTTGAATCTGGTCAAACCAGCGGTAGAGTACGAACGCCATTACCGCGGTTCCTGCCAGCGCGAGCAGGGCAGCCAGCTGGATCCCGCCCCCGGCAGCGCCGGCGTTCGGCGAGAAGATGATCGCGGGCACCGTGCCGTTCACCCAGAAGTAGAGCGAGTCCCCCTCCTGGACTACGAAGTAGTCCTCCCCCTTGGCGAGCGTCGAATGGATCGTCATCGGGTTGGTCCCGAATACGTGGACTGACAGCTCGTGCCCGCCGTTGGTGGTCGTGATCTGCTGGGTGGTGACGGAGATGTTATAGGTCACGTTCGCGGCGAGCAGCAGCGGCAGGAAGTTGTTCCCGGTGCCGTTCGGATAGGCGATCCCGAAGCGCGTCGAGGAAACCGTGTTGAACGCCGGGGTCGGGCCGCGGATCTGCACCAGGGCGCCGCTCACGTACTTCGAGGAGCCGTTGTCGTAGACATAGATGTAGAAGAACGTGTCATTCGTCGGGAGGACCGCGACGTAGGTCGAAAGCGAGGGGATCGAGTAGGAGTACGCCGCCGACACGTCGAGGTGGTGGGTGTAGTCAAAGGCGAGGACGGTGAAGTTCACCGACGAGTTCAGGGGCATGCCCGGGATCGTCCCCCGGAAGGTCGTCGAATTCACTCGGTTGAGACTCAGGACCGCACTCGAGCGCTCGGACAAGGGAGCATAGGTCAGGCTGTAGACGACGAGCGCGTTGAACAGCGAGGTGGTGGAGCTCCGGCTCTGGATGGTGACCGAGACGTTCTGTCCCGGGTTCACGACCGAAGGCACGATCTGGAGCGTCGAGGCATTGATGACCGGCTGGGCGACCTGCGGGGGGGAAGAGGCCACCGAAACGTCGTCGCTGAACACGCCGGAGCTGAACGATCCGTTCCCGTTGACGATGAAGCTCTGGGACGGGTAGACGATGGTGTCGTTCGCTCCCAAGGCGTTGTCCTGGGCGACGACCCAGAAGACGATCGTGTCACCGGGCTGCTGAGTGAACGTGGGGGAGATGGTCGTATTGGCGGTATCATTTCCCTTGATCGTGACACCGGAGGAGTTGGTGAACGAACCGATGACGAATCCCCGATGGGTGGCGTTCGCGACCAGCTGCGTCCCGGCGAACTGTTCGATGATGAGCGTCGCGCTCCCGATGGCGGTCCGATTCGTGACGTCGGCGGGGGTCACCGCCAGCGAGACGTTGACGGTATCATTCCAATTCGGAGTACGCGGCGACCACTTCAATCGCAGATCTCCTGTGCTCGCGTTCGGGCCGGCGTATTGTCCGGAGCCGAGCCAGGGGGAGAACGCCCACGCCCCCGCTACGCGGTAGTGGAATTGGACGCTCGAGTTGTGGGTGTATCCCGACGTGTTCGTGTAGTTGACGATGTAGATCCACCAGGTCACGGTCTCGCCCGGATAGAAGTTCTGCGTGCCGGAGCTACCGTTCGAGCGGTTCCAGACCGTCACGTCGTACACGTACGGGTACGTTGCGTTCGTACCGGAGAGGCCCGTATCGACCGTCCACCAGGTGGTCGTGTCGGAGTGGTAGGTCGAGCCGTCGCAGGTGCACATGTACGGGTCGCCATTCCATTGGACTCCGGTGACGTTGAGCGCGAGCGGGGATCGCGGGCCGCTCGTCGGAACGTTCGTCGGCGCGTAGATGAGCGTCTTCGTGGACATGACGCACAGATAGATGTTCTGAGTGTAGGTCGGCTGGACGGCGGAGGAGTGGTTGACCCCCGTCGGCACCACGTTGGGCGTGGTGGGCGTGCAGATCCGCACGCAGGTCGACTTGGTGATCCCGAAACAGCGTGGGTTGAAGGTGGTGACGGCGTTCGACCGGTCCGAGGCGACCGGGGCAGAATGCGTCGAAGAGGTGGCATGGAGGTCCTCACTCGGCGCGCTCTGGGCGGGCCCCATCGGCGACCACGCAGCGGGAGCAGCGGCGTGGGCCGTTCCTGGCGAGATCCCCATCATCGAGGTCGACAGGAGGAAAAGTATCACGGCCGTCGAGAGGCCGATGAGGAGGGCCCCGAGCACCGATCGTGTCCTCCCTCGACGCATCTCGCCCCGCGGGGTGTTCCCTTTTTGGTCGGACATAGACCAATCGCCACTTTGTTTCGGATACGTCAACTCGACAACCCCGAGACGGGAACGGAGACACCGTAGCCTCGCCGCATATAAACCTCTAGAGTTTTGCCTTCCCGCCGAGCCGGAGCCGAACCGCCGCCTGCTCGCGGCGGCCGACCGGTGGCGACGGCTCCCTTCAACCGCGTCCCGGATCCTGTTTCGCGTCCCGCAGCCGGGCCGAAGGGTCCGAGACCCCCGACGCAGACGGCAAAGAAGATACGAGCGAACCGTGGGTGGTGGGCTCTTGGGATCAGGACCATCGAAGGGTGCCCGCCGCGATATGCGTTCACTCGCCGAGTCCCTTGTGATCGGCTCGGCCCGGTCGAAGGCGGATACGCCCCTGGAGTCGCCGTCGCAGATCATGGCGGCTACGGCCCGAGTTTACCCTAGAGCCTGCCAAGAGACGACCCCAGCTGATCGAATCGGGGTCCCAAGAGGACCCCCGCCGAGGGATCTTGCCTAGGAACGGGTCAAGCGCGAGCGAGCCGCGGACGTTACTCGAACTTCCCTACGCCCGCCCGTCCGCTCGATTGGGTGTCGAAAACGGAGCCGCCTTTCTTTTGCTTACCCGCCAGGACTGGGTTCGCGATCGGCTTGTTGCGGGTCGCCATGCGGATGAAGCCGGCCCCCAGGAACCCGGCCATCGCCGCCTGCAGGGAAATGGACGCCACACCAACCTGCGCCGAGATCCCGAGTGCGGTCAGGACCGGGACCGCGGTCGGCGCCGGGATGGCGAACGGCGGCGGGACCGGTGGCGGGGGTGGCGGAGGTGTGGGTGGGGCAGGGACGCCGGGGAGCCCTTCCACATCGATCTGGGCTAACGGGAAGGACTGCGTTACGACCGTATTGTTCGAGGATGGAATGTACGTGGCCCAGGTGAACTGGCCGTTGAGCGCCCGGCTACCTCCGGCCTTGCAAAACGCGGTCACGCAGGAATCCGCCGGCACGGTGGCCAGCGGGGGACCGGTCGCGTAGACCAGGAACGAAGCGGTCCAAACGTCCCCGAGGTACATCTGGTTCGAGCTCGCCTTGGTGCTCCAGTTCCAACCGAGCGCCTCATGGCCCGAATAGTTCAAGAGCTGAGGGACCCGGTCGCACTGTCGGAACGGCTGACCCGAGGGTAGCAGACACTGGGCCGGCTGGAACGTCTGGTTCGGGACGAGCTGGATCGACCCGTACGGGACGTACTGGAAGATGGGATGGCCCGTGCCGTTGGCGACCTGGGTGCCGATGACCGGCCCGAATCCCACCTGCCGGAACGCACTGAACAGACTGGGGTTGTTGAGGTTCGGGGAGAATGCGTTCGCCCCCACGAAGGACGGTTGGAGGTGGCCGTACTGACCGTTCGGGCAGCTGAAGAAGTCCGGACCGTCCCAGGTGCCCCCGGTGGCCGCCGCGATGTCGCAGCCGGCGAGGAGCACGTGGGCCACGTTCGAGCGGACCGCGGCACCGTTCGGGCACCCGCCGGCCTTTGCCATCGCGCCGTTTGGCCCACCTGGGCAGGGCCACCCCGTCGAGGTCGGGTCCGTGGGTGTCGCGTAGAGGTCGATCGCGTCGACCGTACAGACACCGCCGATCGAGTCGATGCAGGACGGGGAGCTCTTCGCGAGGCCTGCGATCGAGTGGGTCCCGTTTCCGTCCTGGGAGCGGACCCAACCCTCACAGTTCGGTTCGGTGACGGCACCGAATGAGAACGACGGCTCGCAGGTCGCGCTCTCTCCGGCTTGGTAATCGGACGTCGAGACCGCGTAGTTTTCGATGTAGTTGGGGTCCCGCGGAGCCGTCGACCCCATCCACACGATCACGTGGTGGGTCGCAGGGGACCAGTCGAGACCGCTGCCGATGATAGCGCCGAACATTGCGGTGATCACCGAGGAGTGCAGAATGTTGTCGGACATGTCGTTGTCCCCGTAGATGTAGCCGCCTCCCAAGACCCCGGCCTGGAAGGAGGATTGGACCTGTCCGCCGAAGGAGCCGGAGGTGACGAACTGCGGGATGTCGACGTGGTACTCCTGCCCGTCCCCGTCGTCGTGGTTGTCGAGGGAGGCGAAGTAGTCGACCAGGGCGAAGCTCACGTTCGAGTGCGGGTTCGCCGCGGCGATCGCGTTCGCGATCTGCTGAGAGTGAGCGATGAAGAACGGAACGCCGTTCGATTCCTCGCAGAGGGTGGTGCCCCGGATGGCGCAGTGGTCCTGCCCCGGGTCGCCGGCGCTGGGGTCGTAGACGCCGTCGTACGCGGCCGTCTCAATGACGAACGCCACTTGGACGGACGGCCACGTCGCGAGGCCGGTGTTGGGTGCAGCGGCGGTCATCGTGACCACGCTTTCGCCCTGTTGGGCCGCGCACAAGGGGGAGTTGTCAACGCAGATCGAGTGGGGAACCGCGCCAATGCTCAGGGTGAGGGGCGTGTAGGTCTGGGTAGAGAGACTCGGCGACGCGAGGACGTGGCCTCCCCCATGGGCAACCCCCGACGCGACGCTCCAGGGCACGGCGCGCCCGGAGGTCGCGGTGAGGCCCTGACCCGAGACGGCTAGTATCGATACGAGGACCGTCAAGCCGATCGCGAGACCCAGCGCGACCTTGCCAACCGTTCCCCGCGTTCGTTCAACGTTGCGGCTCTTCGCCCCGTCCTCTTCCCTTCCCTGCATGTTCCGTTCCGACCCCCGCGCTAACCGGCCCCGACCGTCGGTGTCGAGCCTGCCCGCCCACCTTTGGGGGCGGCGCTCAATCTCCGCGTGATGAGATAGACCCCGGCCGCGAGCGCCACGACCCCACCCGCGAGGGCCGCGCCGACGGCGGGAGAGATGACGGACGTGCTGCCCGTCGCACCTGCGGCGGCGATCGGGGCGAGCTCGACGGTCAATCCGACCGTCGCATTCGTCAGGCTGGTGTCCGTGGCGACCGTGCCGGAGAGGTACCCCGTCGCGGTCGCGGTCACATTGTAGATGCCCGTGAAGACTCCGATCGCCACCGAGCCGTTCACGTTCGTGGCGCCGGTCACCAGCTGACCGACGTTCTCCGGCCGGGTAACTCCCGAAACATCAACGGCGGCGTTCGCGATCGAGACTCCTGAGGCGCGGCTCACGACCTGGATATCGAGGGTCCGGGCCGGTGGGAACATCGAGATCTCTCTGGTCCCTCCGGCGCCGTTGACGGACAGGACGAAGGGGATCGTCGGATACGCCGCAGCGAGCGTCGACCCGATCGCAAATCCGGCATCGAGGTCGTAGGTACCGTTCGGTAGCGACACCGTGTAGAGACCGGTCGGGTCGGTGGTGGCGACCGTGATGCCTCCCAGCCCGAGCGTGAGCACGACCCCGTTCAAGGCTTGCCGGTTGATCCCATCCGTCACGAAGCCGGTCCACCGGTAGGTCATCGGCACGAGCGTGATAGAAACTCCAGTGATGTTGCCGCGGACCTGCTCGTGAAGCTGCGCAGCCTGATACCCATTCGCTGTGACGGTGATCACGAGATCGCCCCACAGAACCGAGAGGTGGAAGACACCCTGGGTGTCGGTCGTGGCCGCGTCGCCAACATTGTCGGCCACGACGGCCCCCGCAAACGGGAAGAGCGCCCCACCCGGGGCGGTCGACTGGGCCAGAACCGTCCCTTGGATCGAGAACCGGTAGGCCGGACCGATCGGTTCGAGGTAGATCGTCGGCGCATGCACCAAGGATCCGCTCACGAGCAGGACCGTCTCCCCGGCCTTGTCGTAGTTGGGCGCGCCCGCCGTGACGGCATACGGACCCGGAGGGCCCTCGAAGAGATACTGGCCCGATACGCGGTTCGTGCTGACCGAGGTGCAGTTGCCGACCTGCCAGGTCGGACACGCGGTGACCAAGGCCCCGGCGAGCGGGCCCTGGGTGTCCTGCCCGAACACGAACCCGACCGCGATCCCGTACTGCTCGAGCTCGATGAGGCCCATCGAAACGGTCTCGCCGGGCAGGAGCTGGAGCGGCAGGAAGGTCGTGTTGTACAGCGTCGCGTTCACCTGGATGATGTAGTTGTCCGCCGGGACGGCCATGAAGAACTGGCCCGTGGCCGACGTCTGGGTCGCGTAGGCGCAGATGACCGCCCCTTCGGAGAAGGCGAGCGGGGAGCACGCCGAGACGTTCGCCCCCTCGACCGGGATCCCGGACGGAAGGCCGATCACGGTCCCCGAGAGGAACGCGTACTCGTCGAGCTTCACGGTGCCGACCCAGATCCAGGTGTCCGACGTCACGTTCACCGGCCGGAAGGTCGTCACGAAATTGTTGTAGCTCACGGTGAGATTATCGAACCCCGGGGGTCCGGCGATCCAGAAGAAGCCAGAACCGTTCGCGACGACGGTGTTGCTGCACAGCGGGCGCGCCTGGCTGCACAGGCTCACATTGGCGAAGGCGACCGGCAGGCCCTGCGGATAGGACTGAACGTAGCCCGCGACGATCCCGTCTCCCGTCAGGTTGACGGAACGTGCCGTGGAGACCGCGCCCGCGGGGACGGAGACTCGGGTGAAGTTACCGGTATAGTCGGTCAGGTTGATACTTACGTTGGCGGCCGGTCCCGGAGGGGCGTCGATGAAGTACAGGCCCATACCGTTCGTATCGACCTGGGTCCCGACGGCGCCGTACCGACTCGTGATGTCAACCTGCGCGAGCGTGAGCGGGAAATGGAAGGCCGTGTCGTTCACCGACCCCCGTACCCACCCCCAGGGCGTGAGGCCACCCTGGTGATTCTTGAGGAGCACCGAGACGGTGTCCGTCATGCTCTGGTTGACCGTGAACCCCGAGGCATTGGTCGAGTTGTAATCGGGCGCGGTGACGATGATGGTCCCCTTGTTGCCGGGAGAGACCGACAGGTTGAGGTAGCCGGCACCGTTCGCCGACCCGCTCGTGCTGAGGTTGAGGGGCGGGGTCCCCGACCAGGTCGAAACCATCGCCGTCGCCCAGGGAACTGAGACGTTGTGCCCGACCGTGCTGAACACCGCTCCGGCGACCCAGCCGAAGTGGTTCAGCGAGAGGTTGCCGATGAAGTCCGTCTGGCCCCAATCGACCGTGCCGTTCTTGACCCGATTCTGGGTGTAGGCCGTGGCAGCCGCCGTAACGGAGATGGAGTTCTTCCCGTAGCTCGATTGCGTGATCGCGTAGAGGGCGCCGCCGCTGCCGGCGATCATCGTGGTGATGTTGACCGTCCCCACGCCGTTTTGCAGGGTGGCGGTGGGCCATCGTACCGGGGTCGAGTTGTTCGTGGACGCGTCGTGAACCTGGGCGAGGACGACCCCAAAGATGTTGCAGAAGCCGGGTACAGCCGCCTCCACCACGGTCGGCGTTCCGGAGAAGTTCGCGTACATCACCGTGCTGAGGAACTCCCCTGAGGCCGAGCCAACCGGCTTTCCTTGCGGTTGGATCTTCAGGATCTCGTATTGGTTCGGGGCGGTCGGCGCGCTCACGTTGAAGAAGCCGCCTTCATTGATCGTTTCCGCTGATCCGCAGATCAGGGTCCGAGTGCACCCGGTGACGCTGGTCGCCCCCGGCCCGAGACCCAGGCTGGTGGAGAGGACCGACCAGTTGCCCGGCCCGATCTCGACACGGCCCGTGAAGAACGTCTCCGGCTGCATGGTGACCGTCGGCAGGTAGTCGACGGCGGACTGGTCCAGCCCGGTGACATTGATGTACAGCGAGGCCGGTAGATACCCGATCGCGGTGAAGTTAACGTAAACGATTCCCGTGGTGATCGATGTGTTGAAGTCGTCGAGGGCATTGATATCCGTCCCGCCGACCTGCAAGGCGGGCCCCCCTGGGTTCTGCCATTGCATGGTGAGCCCTTGCACCGGCAGGCCCGTCGCATTGTCGACGACGTTCCCCACGGCCCACTCCGCCGCGATCGGCGTCGGTCCAGCCGCGGCACGAGCGGTCGCTTGAACGGCGGAGGGCGAGCTCTGGGAGTAGAGCGTGATGGTGGACGCGTTGATGATCCCTCCGGGAATGGTGGCGTTCACCCAGGTCCAGTTCGAGGTGAATCCGGTCGCCGCGAAGATGAGCTTGTAGGCTCCCCGGGGAAGCGGGTATGGTGCGACCATGCCAGAGTATTGGCCGAACGAATTGGTGGTCCCGGTCGTCCCTAGGCTCGAGCACGACGCCGAGGTCCCGGACGCGATCGGGCAGTACTGGGCCGAGGCCTGCAGGATTCCCGCGCCATTGCCGGTCACGACCTGCCCTTGGATGGTCGTGAGCGGGGTCAGGTCGATCGTTCCCGCGTGCGCCTGGGCGGTGGCCCCCACCACGTCCACCCAGGTGGAGTTCGTCAAGTAGAGCGGGCTTGAGGCGGTGACGACGTTCCATCCGGGATTGGCAGAGCAAGTGAAGAGCCCGTTCAGGGGGTCAGCACTGCAGGTGGATTGGGACTCCTGGGCTGGAGAGGTTCCCGCGAGCTTGACGACCACGTTCACGAGGCCGTACGGCACTATGCCGGAACCCTGCTCGACCAGCCTACCGCTGATCGAGGCGTTGTTGAAGGCAGCCGCGCCGACGCCTCCGGTCGACACCACGACCCCGTTCAACGACACGTGTACGAGCGGGGCGGTGTCGACCGTTTGGATCAGCAACGGGCCGGTGCTGGTATAGTACCCGGGCGTGACGTCGATCCAAGTGGAATTGATGACCGTGGGACTGGTGAAGGTCATCTTGGACGGTCCGAACGGGACCGGCGCGCAGAACACGACCCATGAGCCCGCAGGGCAGCCGGCCACAGAGAACCCGGGGTGGTTGGGCGGAGCAGGTTGGGCCGACACGTAGGTTGTGTAGCTCGTCGTGGCCTGGGCGTCCGCAGTCTGGTCGGTCGTCGCGGCCGCGATCGAGATGAGCGACTGGCCGCCCACGGGGAGCGCCGAGTTCCCGTAGATGGCCCCCTCGACGTACGTGCCTGGGGTCAGGTTGACCCACCCGACCGGGGTGTAGTACCGGTTGTCGGGAGTCGCGTTGACCAACGTCCGATTCCCCCAGGCCGGCAATCCCGTCGGCACCGGCCATGTGGGAACCGGTGGGAAGCACGAGGCAGCCGTGTCCGGAGCGATGGAGATCTGGGAACGCAGCGGGGGAACGAAGATCAGGCCCAGCGCGCCGATGTTGACACAAGTAGAAGGGGGCCCGCCGGTCGAGAAGTTACCGGTCATAGGGTTGTAGAACGACCAGCTCGTGTAGCCGTCGAGAGTCGTGGGTGTGATCACGGCCATGCCGACCCCCCATTTGGAGAGCACTTTCTGGGCGATCAGTTGGCGGTCAAAGGTGAGGCCCACCCCGATGTACATCATCCCAAGGTCCCCGACGTAAATGTTCGGCGCCCGGAACACATGACCGGGGGCGAGTGCGGGCACGTAGCCGATCATGCTGACGTTGAGCATCCCCGGTTCGCCGTTCCCGGCGATGGCCCACGCCGTGATCACGTCGTACCCGGGGGGGCCCCAGGCCTTGGGACTGCCGCTGGTCACGGTCTTGCCCTTGGGGCCGCAGTTGCCGGAGCTCGTATACGAACAGATCTGGATCTCCGAGAGCTGCCCGTTCAAGGAACGCTTGGTCACCGCATCGTAAATGTTCGCCTGCACGACGACGTTGACCGGCAGATAGGCCGCACCGAAATTGACCTGGGAGTACGCGGAGACGTTGACCCAGTACTGGTTGCCCAGATACTGCGGGCACTTCGGGTCAAAACTGATGATCGATGGGAAGGGCGGAACGGCGACGTTGAACTTGCCGTTGCTGACGGTCTCGTTCGAACCCAACGTGAGGGCGCTGCGGGAGACGACCGAGACGAGGACCGTGCACGTGACTAGCTCGTGCGTGGGGTCCGACCCTTGGATGAGGCCCGAAACCCTGCCCTCCTTGCTGAGGTTGATGATCCCGACGTTGTACGTCATGCCGGGGGTGACGTTCGAGACGGTGGTGAAATTGTCCAGGTAGCCGTTTTCGCTAACAAAGAGGGTCGTCTGCGGGGCCGGGCCCCGGACTGTGAAGTTCCCCGTCGTCCCCCTAGAGAAATCAGAGGTGCAGTTGCCGGGAGAGTTCGGGCAGATCCCGCCCTGACTCTCAGGCTGCACATTCGCGCCATCGATCACGGCGCCGCTTCGGGCGTCGTGGACGAACCCCTTGAAGATCGCAGTCCGGTAGGTGTTGGCGGCCGGCACTGCCGGAGCATTGGGGTGGGTGGTTGCGGTCGAAGCGCCGGCCACTGAAGGGCTTGTGGGATTCAGTATCTGAGTAACGGGTTGGAAAATCGGAGGGACGGAAGAGGAGCCGATCCATTGAGGCGATGCGATCGCGGGAACCCCCGAATTGGATGCCGAAAAGGCGAGCCCGGCTGAATGCGGCGCGGCCCCGCCGGATGGAGCGCCGACCGTGCTACGGGCCCCCGCGAGTAGCGAGGTGGACCCTGGAAACGCAAAGAGCGCTACAATAACGATTGCGCCCACGGCAGCCCAAAGTGCTTGTCGATTCATTCGGCTCGGTCGGGACACCCCTCCTCCCATTCTCGCCGCCCCCATTTCAGGCATCGATTTTGGGAGGTCCTTGGTGGGCCTCACTGTCGCCCCATTGGGGGTACCCCACTTAAACCTCTCGGGCCGTTACTGACGAGAAAGCCGCTAGGGCCTAGCCGTATCGGCTTGTAGGAATCGGTCCAAGTCCCGCGCAGAACCGAAGGGTCGGACGTGACTGGAAACTCGGCTCCGCTCGGAGAAGGAACGAGGCGTTGGTCGTGCGGGAACCACTCTTCGATTCCAATCCGGTCCGCGGAGGACGGATTCGATCCGTGTCCAAGTTTCACACCGCCGATCGACTGATCGGTACCTCCGGTCCGAGAGGTTTGGCCGGATCATTCGGTGGGTAGGAGGTTTATATGAAGGAGCCGATTGCGCCGAGCTAGTAAGGATTCATGGACGTCCCGTTGTACGCCGTCGGGCTTGCGGTCTTCGCCGTCCTGTATCTCGCGCTCACGGCCTTTCTGATCTGGGCGATCCTGATCACGCTGATCGTCATGTTCCTGTTCCTGACGTTGAGATACGGGAACGTGGCCGAGAACTATCCTCACTCCTCGGCCGACGTCGCGATCACGTCGATCTTCATCGGCATCACGTGGGGAATCTTCGTCTTCGTCGGGCCCAAAGGTCCCATCCCGTTCGTGGGCAACGGGTTCAGCTATTCTCAGAACGTCGCCGCTACGGCAAGCACGACGAGCGCCGTCATCGCTGTCGCCTTGATCCTCCTCATCATCTTCCTAGTCGTCTTCTCGCTCGCCGCCGATAAGATGGCCGAATCGCGCAAGGGCGGCATGGGAACCTCGGACGAGGGCGGCAAGCCGAAGAAGGGCGTCGGCGCCTGAAAGCGCCCCCTTGTCACTTAGCGGTCCCGAGTCGCCGTAGCGAACCCGATCGAGGTCATCCACTGGGGCGCGCAACGTCGGATCGCATTGACTACGTGGGTACAGAACCGCCAAGCCGATCTCTATCGTACTTCGGTGGGTGCGACGGAACGAACCAAACGCTACTGAGCTAGGCCACGATCTTGAGAGGGGTATCGGTCTTCGCTCAGGGCAACCAAGCATGTCGGCTCGTCGCCGACCTGGGCCCGGGTGGGGTTCGATGGGTCGATTCGATGCCTGACGGCCGACTGCGAAGGGCGAGCTCGATGAAGCTTCTATGTACCGGCTCCTCCTACCGTGGCCCGGGGCGCCCAAACCTTGTCTCCCATCACGTGCCAAGAGGCTCGCGGCGTGCTGACCGCCAGTGCGAACGGCACGCCCGTCTCATCTTCCGACGCCTGGACCGAGCTCCTGAAGCGTGGAGCGGTTGAGGGCACCCCGGCGCAACCCGCGATCACGGCGATCGGCCGGCACGTCCTCGCCGAACTCGAGACTCGGGCCTATCGGACCGACTCGTGGCCGCTCGACCGCCTGGCCGATGAACTGACCCGGGTGCTATCCGAGGTCGAAGGGACCGCGAAGAACGCCCAATACTTCCTGTCCGACCTCGGGCCCATCACCCCGGCGGAGGCTGTACCTTACTTGCGCATCGTGAGCGTGGGACTCGCGAACCGGCGAGAGACGCCGGAGGACCTCGCCGAACGGTTTCGCCAGGTCTGGGGGATGGTCGAGGTGATGGGAGGCGACTCGCGGGACCGGTTGGTCGGGGCGGAGTTGCTCATCGCGTCCGCGGCTTCGATGAGCCAGCTCTACGCGCCCATGATGACGACCGTCGAGTCGTTGCGCAGCCTGGGCGCCTCCCGGGCCGTCTCCTCAGCGGCCATCCTTCACCTCGAATCACCGGGGGTCGAGCCGGCGGCGCTCGAGCGGTGGCAGAGCGCTCGGGCTATCGTGCCCAACGACGAGGCGGCAGCGCTTCTTGCCACGATCATGGGTAAGCCGGAACAGCTTCGAGCCTTCGAGGAGTTCCGACGGTTGCTCGCAAACCAGCCGATGGGTGGGCGGACGTCCGCCGCCCTCTATCTGGCGAGCCAATCCGTGGACCCCTCGGAAGGCATCGACCGGGTCCTCGAGACCGCCCGATTGCTCGCCCCACGGACTCGCCGCCCGCTCCTGACCGCCTCCCTGCTGACGGCCGAACATCCCCTTTCACCGGCCGAGCTCGTGGACTGGGTCCTGAAGGCGGCGGAGGCGGCCGCGCGATGCCAGCTAGCGAGTCAGCCGGACGAGTTCCTAGCCCTCGGGATCGCCCTGGTGGAGGGTCTCCCCAGGGCGACGTTCGCCTCGGAAGCGGACAAACATCCAGAGGCTAGCAAGCTTGCCGACGCGACGACCCTGCTCGCCCTGCACTCCTGGGTCTACCGGCCCCTGCTCGACCCGGCCTTCGAGCGCGAGGTCGCTCCGACCCCGCCAACGACCAGCCCGTAACGCCCGCGAGGGCGGGCCTCGGCCGAACGGGCCCAGATCAGCGAATCGCCTCGAGCTCGAATCCCTCGTGCGCTACGAGGTCAGGGCCGAGCGCTTCGCCAGAACGTCGTTCGAGGATCGGACAGGTCGATCCTTCGGGCTAGGGGACGGCTAGGGCGTGCCGATCCGCAAACCGAACCCATCGATGGGCGGAAACCCGGCGGCGCCGAGGCGGCCCGGTAGAGCACGCCGGGTCGCCGCCCTGATCCTACGCCACTAGTCCGATCGGCCGTCCTGGTTCATGTCGACGGCGGGAGGCAGCTCCGGTTCCGCCCACTCCGCCTGGTCCTCGCCCAGGGCGGCGGGTTCCTCTCCATTCTGTGGAGGAGGCGGCGGACCCTCTTCGGGGGTCGCGGCGGCCTCCGGCTCCGCAGGCGCCCCACTCGTCGAGGCACGGCGCCGGGTGGCTACGTAGGCGATCACAAGGCCGACCACGAGCAACAGCGCGAGCAGGCCAAACGCCACCGGAGCACCCGTGAAGGCGTTCGAGGTCGTCTTCTTGACGTACGCCGGCACGAACGAGGCCGTCAGCGTGACCGCGCCGCTCATCGTTAGGCCGCTATAGCTCGCCGTCGTCTCGTTCGCCACTCCGGGCGTCGTTGTCGTCCAGTTCGCGAACTTCCACGGTGTCTGTCCCGGCAGCGTTCCGTTCGGCGTCGCCGTCAGCGTCACCGCCGTCCCCGAGTTGATCCATCCCGTTCCGGGCGAGACCGTCCCGTTCCCGGAGACCTCCACCGTGAGGAGATACTGCGTCGTGAACGTGACCGTCGCCGTCAGGTTCGACCCATCCACCGTCTGCGTTGACGTGTATGCCACCGTCTGTTGGTTCGGCACGTAGCGCGTCCCCGTCGACCCGTAGACCGTCGGCACGCTCAGCGTGTACGTCCCGTTCGATAGCCCGGACAACGTCAGCGTCCCGACCGTCCCGGACGCCCCCGTCACTCCGACCGTCGCGTTCCACGACGCGCTCGTCGGCAACCCCGTCTCCGTCACCGAGAGCTGGTAGTGCAATGTCGTTGGCGG
>JAKIWL010000001.1 GCA_022750055.1 Thermoplasmata archaeon | reverse complement strand
GGCGTTGGACGTGGACCAGGCCCTGACGGTGACCGGAACGATCCCATCGACGGGGGCGTCTCCGTACTCGTGGCAGTGGCTGATCTCGATCAATGGCGGGAGTTACGCGGTGGCGACCCAGTGCGCGGCGAACAGCGGCAGTGGGGCGGCGGGGGGAGCGACGGAGACGTGCTCGGTCGCGAGCGGAACGCTGACCGTGGGCGATACCTACGCATTCGAGCTGAAGCTTACGGATGGCGCGACGACGCCCGAGACGGCGACCTCGGGCGCCTCATCGACCCTGACGGTCGACCCGGCGTTGATCGCACCCGCCGCACCGTCGGTGAGCGCGACGGCGTTGGAGGCCAATCAGGCGCTGACGGTAACGGGCCTTCTCCCATCCGCCGGCACCCTCCCCATGGCCTGGCAATGGTTGATCTCGATCGACGGCGGGAGCTACGCAGCATCGACCCAGTGCGCCGTGAACAGCGGTACCGGTGCGACCGGAGGAACCACGGAGACGTGCATCATCGCGGCAAGCATGCTGACGGTGGGCGACTCGTATGTATTCGAACTGAGCGTGACGGACAATGCGACGTCGGCCGAGACCCAGACCTCGCCGCCTTCCCCGACGGTGAAGGTGAGTTCGACCTTGACCGCGCCGCCTGCGCCGACCCCGAGCGCCACGGCGTTGGTCCTCAACCAGGCCCTGACCGTCACGGGAACGATCCCGACGACGGGCACCTCGACCTACTCCTGGCAGTGGCTGATCTCGGTCAATGGAGGGAGCTACGCGGCAACGACCCTGTGCGCCGTGAACAGCGGCACGGGTGCGAGCGGAGGTACCACCGAGATGTGTGCCATCGCAGCGGGCACGCTGACCTCGGGTGCCTCGTACTCGTTCGAGCTTAGCCTGACCGACAGCGCGACCTCGACCGAAACACAAACCTCCATGGGGTCCCCCACCGTGAAAGTGACGGCCCCGTCCAGCTCCTCGTCGACCTCCCTCTACATCGGCATCGCGATCGCTGCGATCGTGGCCGCGATCCTCATCGGGCTCCTTGTCCTGCGCCGCGGACGCATTCTGCCGCGTCGTGCGCCCCGGATGGAACGCGAGGGCAGACCCACGAGCTTCTCGGCTCGCCGGGGTCCGAGCGAAAAGGGAGCCGTCGGACCCGAGGTGGCCCCGCCCCAGTCGGAACCGCCCGAGCGCATCGCGGCCGTCAGCGCCGTGAGGCGCGGGGCGACGCCTGCGCCGGCCGTCGTGCCGGCGGCCGCCGCGGCATCGGCCGAGGCCCAGCCGGACCTGTTCTCCTTGATCCAGGAGCTGGAACAGGTTGGAATCGATATCACCCGAAAGGCGCCCAAGAAGCTCCCCAACACGGACTCGGGGGACGAGTCGGGCGATATCACAGGGCAGTAAGCCTGCGACTCCATTCCGTACTGGGAACACGAGTCGTCCGAACGGAGGAGGGTCGCCTCCGGAGGTCTGCGGCTCGATCTACGCAGGGGTTCCGTCGGGGGTCCGTCCGACGAACCGTCGAGGCCACCTTGGATCGCCCTATGCCGTAGGGTCCTTCCTCCCCCCCGGCACGCTGTAATGAACCCGCGTGCCTAATCTCGACCGAAGGTGCGGTCGCTGGTCGACCCGGTCACGCTATTCCTGATCGTCATCGCCATCCTCGTTCTCGTCATCTTCCTCGCCGACGGCCTGTTCCTGATCCACGAGAATCAGGTGGGCATCCTCACGAAGAAGATGGGGGGTCGTCGAATGCCCGCCGGCCAGGTCATCGCCCGTCACGGTCAGATCGGCGTCCAAGCAGCGACGCTCGTTCCGGGGCTGTACTGGCGGATGCCGGTCGTCTGGACGATCGCCAAGGTCCCGATCGTCGAGGTTCCGGAGTACCACATCGCGACGGTCGAGTCGATCGATGGCCGGGCATTGCCGAGCGGCCGACTGCTCGGTGACGAGGTCGACAGCAATCAGTTCCAGGACGCCGAGCGCTTCCTCGACGGCGGCGGGGTGAAGGGACCTCAGGTGGGCATCCTGCGCCCGGGCAAGTACCGGATCAACACGCTTGCCTTCGTGCTCGCGATCAAGAACGCCACCTGGATCGAGGCCCAGAAGGTGGGGACCGTCACCGCCCAGGATGGCCATCCGCTTCCCTCGAAGCTTATCGTCGCGCCCCCCCCTCCGGTGGCCCCCTCCGAACCACATCCGCGCGCGCGGAGCCACAACTACTTCCAGGACGGACAGGCCTTCCTCGACAGCGGCGGGTATCGGGGCCCGCAGCAGGACACCCTGCAGCCGGGAACGTACTACGTCAACCCCCTCCTGTTCGACGTTACGGTGGGCGACGTCATGGAAGTGCCTCCCGGATTCGTCGCGGTCCTGCGCTCGAACCTCGGCGAGGAGCTCGAACGGTCGGATATCCATCCGACCCCGATCTCCGATACCCCCGATTTCGACCAGACCGTCCACAGCGCCGTCGAGACGCTGCTCACCTCGGACCGGAACAAGCGCGGGATCTGGCGGAACCCGATCGCCCCGGGCAAGTACAACCTGAACCGAGTCGCGTTCACGGCCTACCTCGTCCCGACGAGCGCGATCATGGTCGACTGGGCGAGTTCGGAGCACCCGAGTGCCCCGGAGATGTCGCGCCCGTCGGCCACTCCGTCCAAGGATCGGTCCGACTACCCCTACCTGACCGACCCGACCGCGGCGGGCGCGCAGTTCTTCCGGTTCGGCCAGCTGAAGGTCACCTCCAAGGACGGGTTCCAGCTCGAGGTCGACGTCCGGATGGTCATCCGGATCCTCCCGGAGAACGCCGCCTTCATCATCGCCCGGTTCGGATCGGTGTTCAACCTGATCCAGCAGATCGTCCACCCCCTCATCGACTCGTCCTTCCGCAACAACGCCGGAGAAAAGAAGGCCCTCGAATTCGTCCAAAGCCGCACGCAACTCCAGCAGGAGGCCCTGGAGAAGGCGCGTAAGGAGTTCGCCTTCTACTACGTCGAAGCGCAGAACCTGCTGATCTCGTACATCGCGGTCGACCCGACCCTCCTCGCGACCCAGACCCAGAAGGAGATCGCCATGCAGGAGCAGGCCCAGTACCAGGAACAGGCCCGCGCCGAAGAACAGCGCATCGCGGTGCAGGAAAAGACAGCCCGCGCGAACATGCAGCCGGAGGTCGTGAAGGCGGCCCTCCAGGTCGAGATCAACGAGAACACTGCGAAGGCGGCGGTCAAGCAGGCCGAGGGAGTCCGGGACTCGACCAAGATCAAGGCCGACGGCGACGCGGCCGCGATCCGGCGGGTGGGGGAAGCCCAAGCCGATGCCTACCACGCCCAGGCCGATGTGATCGGCTCCGAACGGGTCGCGCTCGTGAGGGTGATGGAGCAGGTCGCGGAAGGAAAGGTCAAGATCACCCCCGACACACTTCTCACCTCCGGGGCCGGCGATGCGAGCGGCGCGGCGGGGCTGTTTTCGGCCTACCTCGCCACGTTGCTCAATCAGCGGTCGACGAACCCAGCCAAGCCCTACGTCTCTCGGGAGGAAGCGGACTTCGAATCGGCCCTCAACCAGCCGTCGGAGTCGCCCGAGTCGATGGCGCTGACCGCTGGAAAGGACAAGCCGAAGCGCTAGGCACCCGTCGGCAAGATATCGGACATCGCCTTGGCCGGAACCGTACCACGGCGGAGGGCGGGGCGCAGGGCCCCACCCCGTCCCACGGGACCCACCGGTTCACTTCCGCCCATTCGTCGGACCCAGCTCGTCCGGTTCCTGAGCCGCGTCCCGGATTTCGTCGACCCCTCAGCACGGCTCGAGCAGGTGGTCACGCCCGCCGAGCGAGCGGCTGACCTCCTGTTCGAGGCGCAGGCGCGCGGGGACCTCGACGGGCAGCCGGTCGTCGACCTGGGATGCGGGACCGGACGACTCGCCATCGGGGCGGCGCTCCTCGGTGCCGGGCCGGTCCTCGGGATCGACCTGTCCGTCTCGGCTCTCGAGCAGGCGCGCGAGGCGACCCGGGCCCTCGGCCTCGCGGTCTCGTACATCGAGGGCGACGTGGCCCAGGTCGACGTGCCGCAGGGCACGGTGGTGATGAACCCGCCGTTCGGGGCGCAGCGGCGTCGCGCCGACCGTCCCTTCTGGGACAAGGCGCTGCGTCCCGGGGTTAGGACCGTCTACGCCTTCGCGCTCCCGGAGTCCCGAACCTTTATAGAGGGCCGAGCGGTCGAGCGCAACGCCCGGATCGAAACGATTCGACCGGTCCCCTGGAGCCTTCCCGCGACGTTCGCCCATCATCGGCGACACGCGGTCGACCTCTCGGTGGACCTGTGGGTCCTTCGGATGGGAGAACGCGAACCATGAGCGAACCCGGACCCGATCGACTCGTCCTCCCCGGCGAACTGCTCGGCACCGCCGAGGAGTTCGTCCCCGGTCGCGGGACGTACGAGGATAGCGGGCGGATCTTCGCGGCCCTGCTCGGCCACCCGAAGATCGACCCGTCGGACCGCGCGATCCGTGTGGATGCGCTCAATGCGATCCCGCGGCTCTCGGAGAACGACACCGTCTACGGCCGGGTCGACGAGATCAAGACCGCGATGGCGATCGTCACGATCGTTTCGGCCGCCTCCACGGGGCGCGGGGTCCCGGGCAGCCCAGAGGGAACGATCCACATCTCCAAGGCGAAGGATGGCTACACCGAGACCCTTGCCGATGAGTTCGCACCCGGCGACGTCGTGCTCGCCCGAGTCATCCAGAGCCATCCGACGGTCAAGCTCACCACCGCTCCCGCCTACCTGGGTGTCGTGGCCGCCCGCTGCCAGGTCTGCCACGCGCTCCTGGCGAAGCACGGCGCCGAGCTCGAATGTCCGCGCTGCGGTCACCGAGAGCGCCGGAAGACCGCCGCCGAGTACGGCCAGGCGTTCGTTCCCGCGACCTCCACCGGCCCGGCCGATGGCGAACCCCGATAGGGAAGGCGAGCTCGCCCGGCTCGTCCGTTCGCACGAACGCTGGCGGGCAAAGAGCGTCTTCAACCTGCTTCCCAGCGAAAACGCCCTCTCGCCGACCGCCCGCAAGTATCTCGGGAGCGACCTCGCGGGCCGCTACACCCTGCCGCACGCTGCGCCCGAGGGAGAACCCGGGTCGACGAACGACTACGGAGGCACCCGCTTCACCGACGCGATCGAACGGGTCGGCAACGAGGCGGCGGCCCGGCTTTTCCACGGCCGCTACGCGACGACCCGCCCGCTCTCCGGCCACCTCGCCGCAATGTCCGCGCTCGTTCCGCTCCTGCCCCGGGGTGCCAAGATCCTCGCGATCCCTCCGCAGCGCGGGGGCTACGACGGCTACGCACCGGGCTACCTTCCGGCGATGTTCGGGTGGGTGGTCCGTCCGTTGCCCGCCGAAGGACCCGGGGGGTCGGTCGACGCCGTCGCGGCGATCGAGGAGATCCGAAAGGAGCGCCCGAGCGCGGTCCTGCTCGGGCAGAGCCTGTTCCTGTTCCCCTACCCGCTCCGGGAGATCGCCGAGGAGGCGCACGCCCGCGGCTCCTTGGTCCTCTACGACGCCTCCCACGTGCTCGGGCTGATCGCTGGAGGCCAGTTCCAAGACCCGCTCCGGGAGGGGGCGGACGTCCTCTTCGGGAGCACCCACAAGTCCTTCCCCGGCCCGCAGGGCGGCCTGCTCGTCACCGACCGGGAGGACCTCTTCCGACAGATCGACCCCGCGTTGACGTGGCGGGTCTTCGATAACGCCCATTGGAACCGGATCGCGGCGCTCGCCCAGACGCTGCTCGAGCTCGAGCGCTTCGGGCCCGCCTACGCGCGGACCGTGGTCGAGAACGCCCAGGCGCTAGGTGGGGCGCTCGAGGAACGGGGGCTTCGCATGGTCGCTGCCGGGTCGGGGTTCACGCGATCGCACCAGGTGCACGTGGAGCGAGCCGCCCTCGCCCACGATCGACAGCTCCTTCCATCGACGCTCGCCCGACGGTGGGAGCGATCGAGACTCATCACCGACCTCATCGGAAGGTTGGGCACTGCGGAGGTCGCGCGACTGGGCCTCACGCCGTCGGACATGCCGAAGCTCGCGGAGCTGCTCGTACGAGCGGGTCTGCGAAACGAGCGCGTGGCGAGCGAGGTCCTACGATGGCGGCGGACCTACCGTACCCTCGCGTTCACGTAAGCGCGTTCGGACTCCCACCCCTAGCCGTTGGGGCAGGCCCAGGCCGGGAACGGCCGCCGGTCCGTCCCCCGACGGGACCGCCGAGGGACCCCCTACGGGTTCGTTCCGTGGGCCTTCTTCTGGTGATCGGAAAGCTCCATCGCGGAGGCGAACTGCTGGTGACAAACCGGGCACTCGTTCGGCTTCAGGCTCGACGCGCCACCGGGTCCGGAGTCCGCCGGCTTCGACGACCAGGGCGTGGGTGGCTTGGACGTCGATCCGCCCCACACCATTCGGCCGAGCAGGAGCGCGACAACCAACCCGATAATGAGCCCGATCAGCAGGAGCAGGGCGGCCGTCGTGCCTTGGTTAAGCCCCTTCAGCAACGACGCGTTGTGGTAGGTCGTCGAGTTCACGTAAACGGTCGTCCCGGCCGGCACGACGGTGAGGGGGAAGCTGGTCAGGGTGTATCCGAAGGCTCCGGATAGGTTGAGCGTGGCCGTGTACTTGCCCGGTTGGGTCGGACGCCACTGGGCCCCAGCCGTTCCGACATGCGGACCGGGTCCGGCCACAGCGACCCCCGCCGAATAGACGAGCAGACCGGTGCCGCTATTGTAGATGTTGACGACGGCGCCGCTGACGAAGTCGCCGGAATAGCTCACGATGACCGAAGTGTTCCCGGTGGAGATGCCACCGCCCGGGTTCGGGGAGACGAGGAGACCGCTCGGCAGGTACGTCTGCAGGTAGTTGTTCTGAGTCGCGCCTCCGATCCCGACCGATCCCGCCGTGATTCCGTTGACGTAGGGCGAGGAGCTGATGCTGACGAACACACCGATGGAGTACTCCGTCGCGAACGGCAGGGTCCCGCCGTGGTAGTTCTGGCTCGTCAGGTTCAGGTTCGTCAGCGTGAACGTGTAGGAGTTGGTCCCGTCGACGAGGAGCCAGCTGAGCGAGAGGTTCGCCACGGTGCACGGGGGGTTCTGAACGGCCACACCCTGGCCTAGGCCGTTGAAGATGACGTAGGGACACGCGGCGCTACCCAAGTCCTGGACGAGGACCCACATGCGAGTCGTGTCGACGTTGATCGGCACACTCGCCGTGATGGTCCAGTTGAGGGTGAGCGGCGTCGCCGAGTAGAGGTGCAGCGCCGAGGTGAGGACGACCGAGACGGTAGGGGGCGCCGGCGCGACGGTGAAGTTGCCGCTCGCGCTATTGGCGGCGGAGTCGGTGGCGGTGATCAAATGGACACCGACCACGCCCGCAACAGGGACGATGTATTGGCAGGTGAGCCCGCCTTGGTAGGAGGTGTTGAGCTTGCAGAGCTGGGAGGCGGTCGGTGCCCACACGAACGTCGTGTTGGAGTTGCCGGCGAACCCGGTGGCCGTGACGGACGCCGAAGTGCCCGCGAGTCCAGAGGTCGGGGTCAGGATGATCTCGGGCTTGACCGTGAACGTGGCGGAGGCCGTGTTGGGGACCGTGTCCACTGCCTTGATCGCGTGCGCGCCGGTGACGCCGTCCGGGACGACGAATCCACAGACGAAACCGCCGGTCGCGTTGGTCTCTACGTTACAGAGGACCCAGCCGCCCGGGGCCCAGCTGACCGTCACCGTGTTCACGGTGGCGTTGACGCTAGCGAGGAATCCGGTTCCGTTGATGACGACCGCATCGCCGACGAAGCCGTTCGCGGGAGTGAGCGTGACCTTCGGGACGGCGGGGAACGGATGGGTGGAGGTCGAGGTCGCGAAGGCCCGCTCGACGGGAGCGGTCGGCGTCCTCTCGAGGTGGGCGACCGGACTCGAGCTGACCCAGCCCGAACTCGGGGCGTTCCCTAGTCCGATGAGGCTGACGCCACCCAACCCCGCAAGGAGGATGACGATGGCCACGGTTGCAGCGACTCGCTTGGGTCCGGTACGGCCTATGGTCGAGTCCATAGAATACCGTAGTACCACCGTCACTTAAACTGGTAGGTTCTTTCCATGGAAACGTCGCGGCGTTCGCGACACTCAAAGGGAATGGGTTGCGGGTGGGGGGAAGGGGTTCCCCTGACCCAAATCGGAGCGGTCCGGTCGACGGGAAAGGGCGATTACTCCTCGACCCCGTGGACGACCCGCTGGTGCTGTTGGAGTCCCGTCGCGGTCTCGAATCGCTCGTGGCAGATGGAGCACTCGTTCTTCGACGCGACCGCGCTCTTCGTATCCTCCTTGCCCTCTTCCCAAGGCTTGGCCGGACCGGCGGCCCCCGGACCGACGGGCGTCTCGCGTCGGAGGGACGGGGCGACCCACAGGCCGAGCAGGATCCCGACGATGGCGGCGATTAGCACGAGGGCGGTCGCGTCCGCGAGCGCGTTGCCAAAGAGCGGGTTCGCCCCGCTGTGGCTCTTGATGATCGTAGTCTGGCTGGGGGGCACCACCACCGGTTCGCCCCTCTTTAGGGAACTGAACGGATTCCCGATCACGAGTTCGATCCAATAGTTCCCGGAGGTCACCGCGGCCCACGTGGCGCTCCCGCTTCGGGACTGGCCCCCTTGGGCCGGAACGAAAGCGAGCTGACTATACACCAGCACGGACGGCGTGCCGTCCGATTGGTTCTGGTAGACGAGCAGCGTCGCTGTGTTCAGGTAGTCGCCCTGGTAGGTGTACGCGATCGTGACGTTCCCTAACGGCACCGACGCGCTCGAGGCCGGGCCGGTGATGTTCGCCCCTAACGGGTCGAAGATGAAGTTCGTCGTCACCCCTTGTCGTAACGAGCCGGAATGGTTCGCGCTGAACCAGATCGTGACCGCGTAGTTCGATTGGGTCGGTAACTCCGGCGCGTCCGCATAGAACCCCTTCTGCTCGAGGAAGGTCATGTTGATCGACTGGTGGTAGTTCACCTGGCCCGGGTGGACCTTGACCGAGTAGTTCACCACGACGCAGCCGGCGGAGGGGCAGCCGGTGCCGAGGTACGTGACCTCGAGCGACGAGTTGAACGTCAGGTTGCTGATCCTCTGCCCGCCCGCGGTCCCCAGGTCGATCGACCAGTTCAGGTTGTATGGGATCGGGGTGTAGAGGTCGTTCTGGTTCAGGTTCTCGTTCGTGATCGACCCGATGACGAACTCGTGCGTGAAGCTGAACGTCTGGCCCATGCTCGTGTTGACGTAGACGGTCAGGTAGTGGATCCCCGGCGTGTAGTTCGCGGTCAGGTTGATGAACGAGGCCCATAGCTGGATCATCGGCGGCTCTTCCGGAGTGATGTTCGCCGCGAAGTGTCCGTCGACGAAGGCGTTCACCCCGGTGATGTGCTCGAGCGTGCTCGACCACTGGATGGGGTTTCCGTTGTATCCGTTCGGCACGAAGTAGAACAGGCTCAGCGGGTCGGCGTTCGGCAGCGAGACGTTCACGAGGAAGGAGACCGGCGTCCCGCTCCCGAAGAAGTCGCGCGGCACCCGGTTCGGGGTCATCGTCGTGAGGTTGACCGGGTTCGGCAGGATCCACATCGGGGTCGCCGTGTAGTTGCGCATGTAGGAGTTGTTGTACTCGCAGTGGATGATCAGGTTCGGGTTCGAACGGTTGATCGGCGCGCACGGCTCGACGTAGTTGAAGCTCTGGTTGCTGACCCCCGGGAGGTCGACGGCGATGGCTCCCAGACCGAGCGGGGCCGGGATGATGTGGTCGAAGTAGTTCGTATCGCTCATGTTGTCCGGTACCGTCAGCGTGACGTTGCCGTTCGCATCGGTCATCCCGGTGGTCCCGGTGCTGTTGGTGACGCCGAGGACCCCGCCGGTCGGCTGGTACCGAGCGAACTTGTACTCCTGGCCGGTGTCGTAGCGCCCCAGCCAAACCTGCCGGAAGGGCACCGACGATCCCGTCCAGTTGTTGACGTGGAAGCTCATGACCTGGCCCTGCCAAGCGTAGAGGGTATTGTACAGGCTCGAGGTGTTGACGTAGTTCTGGATCCAGATGTTCTGGGTCGCCGCGTTGTACGAGGCCCGATATACGTATAGTTCGAGGTCGAGGGCGTTGAATTCGGCGTACTTTCCGTTGTCCACGCCGATCGGCGTCACGCTCGGGGCGGGAACGACCGTGTAGATCGTGCCACCCGTCTCGGGTCCATACGTAGCGTTGACGAAGTACGGCGCGGCAAAGGCCATGTTCCAGGTCTGGACCAGCGCGACCCCGGAGACGTTCGTGAAGGTGACCGAGATGACGCGAGTCGGTTGATCGGCGCTCCGCCCGTAATAGCTCGACTCAAGCTCCGCGTGGGAGCCGACCCAGGCGAGGTCGGTGAGCTGAGGAACGGTTGCCGTCACGACGGCGTTATAGACCGGGACCCCCGCCGCACTTGTGACCTTGACCGCGAAGGTGTTCTCATAGAGGACTCCGACGTTCGACTGGCCCCCGGTCCACTGGGAGAACGCCGAGCAGGACAGGCCCGACTGGACGAGCGGAGGGATCAATGCGCCAAGGGGGTTGTCCAGGTTCGCGCTCGCGCATCCGCCGGTGATCGAACCGGAACCGGGGTTGAGGACGGTCACGGTGAGGGCGCCCGGAGGGATCGCCGGGTTGAGCCAGTCGTACGCGAAGCCGATGCTCTTGTCGCTCGCGTTGCCCAAGGTGAAGATGAGCAGACCGGGAGAGTAGCTCGGGGCGAACGGGGCTCCGCCTGTGTTCAGGGTGAAGCGGAGTCCGAGGGAGGGGCTAGCCACTAGTGTAAGCTGCCCACCGCTGAACTTGATCTTCTGCTCGGGGAGCCCTTGCGGGAAGTACTCGACCCAGACCACAGGACTCGACGCAGCGATTGACGCGGTCGTGTTCACGTCGATCGTGTAGGTCTGGTTCAGGGTCATGTTGAACCAGAGCTTCGGCGCGGCGGCAAAGCTCGTCGAGTTGACCGTGCTGAACCCCTTCGTGTTCTCTAGGACGTTCATGTCCTGGGCGAAGTTGTAGACGTTGATCGAACCCCAGCCGGTCGGGAAGTCCCATCCGGGGAGGGTGGTGCCGTAGTCCGATTTACCGTTCGGGCCGACTGGGAAGTTCTGGCCCGGGGGCCAGGCATACTGTTGGCTCGCCCCGAAGCTGCCCCAATAGCTCGACCCGTTGTTGTTGATGTCGTAATAGGGTGGGAGGGTGAGGTTCCCGTTCGCCCACATGTTGCCGATCTCGTAGACCGGGACGTTGAGGTTGCCGAGGTAGGAGCTGTGGCCGTTACCCGGGGCTCGCAGGAAGTCGGCGACGTCGGCGAACTCGCCCGCGACGGTCGGGCAGGCGAAGCTCGTCCCGCCGTAGAGGAAGTTCGGTACCCCATCGAAGAAGATCGACATGTTGAAGTCGGCCTCGGCCGCGACGGCGCTGCCGAGGGAACGCCCGGTGTTCGGGACGCCGATCCCGTGTTCGTACCAAGGCTGTTGGTACCAGTAGCTCAGGCCGAACCCGCCCGAGCTGGTCGGCGGCCCTGAGTAAAGCGTCAGGTTGGAGATCGGGTGGTACCAGAACGACTGGTTGTGCAGCCCCTGCGCCTTGGTCACCCGGAAGTCGACGTTGACCCCGAGGCCAGGCTTGAAATTATTGAGGAGCGGGATGAACGTCTGGAGGTGGCCGTAGGTCAGGTTCTGGCCCGGGAAGACCTTGCCGTAACCGTCCTGGGCGTTCGAGCGCAGCCCATCGACCGACAGCACGTACGGGTCGGTCGCGGGGAACGATCCCGACAGGATCCCCGTCGTCGGGTCGAACCCTCCCCCATCCCCGCTCGAGGCGAGGATCGAGGCGCCCTTCGCGTCGAGGAGCATGAAGTAGGTGTGCATCAACAGGTCGCTGCCGATGCCTGGGGTGTAGAGGGTGCCTGCCTCGTCCTCGGGACCCCCCCAGGAGTTCGAGATGATGTTGGGCGTCGGGCTCATGGTTGCAAGGGCCGCGTACTGGTCGTCGAGCATGTTGCCAAAGAATCCCTGGGAGTAGACCGGGATGATGTGGGCACCGGGCGCCATCGTGCTGGAGAACTCGATGTCGAGCGCCATCTCGCCCGAGCCGCCGTCGGTATAGTACAGCGTCCCGTTCCACGTGTACGCCCCGTCGATCGGGTCTGGTGTGACGCGGTTGACGATCTGGTTCGGGTTGTTGTAGACGAGTTGGGAGTACGCTTGGAGGTCCCCCGGATTGATCCCGCCCTCCATCACGATCGCGATCGTGATCGGCTTACCCGTCGAGTTGCCGTTGTATCCCTGCGCGAGGAGGGGGTTCGCCTGGAACAGCTGGTTGAACGTGGCGGCCGAGATCGACTGGTATCGAGAGGTCAGGACCTGGGTGTGGTAAGGGCGCTGGAAGCTGAACCAGGCGAAAGCCTGGTCCGTGTAATTGTACAGTTCCGCCATCGTCGCGTTGTAGACGATGGGGGCGATCCCGGGGCCGGAGGCAGGCTGCACCCCGGCCTGGGCCGCCTCCGCCTGATAGATCGACTGGGCGAGCGACGGGTCGATGGAGTGGTAGTACCGGTAGTTGCCCGGGCCGCTGAGGCCGTCGATCGAGCTGATCCCGGAGGCGATGGGGCGGGGCAGGGACAGGGGCGCCGAATTCGCGATCGTCGTTTTGGATTGGGTGGTGTTGTGGTAACGCACCATGCTCAGGGTCGTGTGGAACGCAGTGGAAACCAGGCTCGTGGGCGCGTGGAAGGAGACGGAAAGGGGACCGTAGGTTCCGACCTGCATCCCGAGGGAGGTGAAGTAATTCACCGTGTCCTGGACCTCGGCAGACGGTGGGCCGAACATGACCTGTTCCTGGGCGGTCGTGAGCCAGTGATGGTAAAGGGGAGAACCAGGGAGCTGCTGCTCACTGATGATCTGTTCAAGTTCCCCTTGATTCCGGAGGGGGAAGCCAATGGTGAACCAGACCTGCTGGTTCTGGGGGGCCGGGCCTAGGACGGTCGCGTTCGGGAGGTTCGAAAGGGGGGCGCCGGCGATCGCTTGAACCGGGTCGGATTGAAGCTGTGCGCCCGACTGAAGGGTCATGGGGGAAAGGAAGGCGGCTCCACCTCGTGGGGCGACGGGCGTCGCACCTGGGTGCCCGCTAGGTACGCCGAGCATCGCGCCGCCGCTCAGGACCATGATCAACACGGCTAGGATGGGCAGGAACAGCCCCTTCCGGGTGGATGCGTAGGGTGCGGCCTGTGGCTCAGCTCTAGATGGCTCGATTTGGCTCATTCTGTTTCTCCGGGCGCGTCGGATTGCCTCCGGCGGGCCGGGGGCTAGCGCGCTCATACCGACGACCCTTCAAATACCTTCGCTAGGTTCCAGCACTTTCCGTGCCCGCATCTCGGGGCCAAAACCGTCTCCGGTCCCCCGCACGCTACGTCGCCCTCTCGGGCACCCCGGGAACCGGAAAATCCCGCTGTGCGGGCTCTCTCCCGCCTCTGGTCCCGGTAGTGGAGGTCGCCACGCTCGCCCTCCGCACCCGTCTCGGGCGCTCCGTCGCCACTGGCGTCGAGGTCGACCTCGGCCGCCTTGGGCGTTGGCTTTCGCGTCAGCCGCCGCCTGCACGGACCACCCTCATCGTCGGACACCTTTCCCACCTGCTTCCCGTACGGGAAGTCATCCTGCTCCGCTGCCATCCGATCGAACTGTACCGAAGGCTCCAAAGGGCTCGCCGTGGGAACGGCCGGGCCCGTCGCGAAAACGCCTCCTCGGAGGCCCTCGACGGGGTTCTCCTCGAGTGCCTGGAGCTTGGCCGTTCGGTTCGCGAAGTGGATACAACGGGCCGCAGCGTCCGTTCGGTCGCCCGCGAAGTGGGCGGGCTCGCCCGCACTCGCTGGCAGGCGCGCTACGGGAGCGTCGATTGGCTCGCAGACCCTCGCGTGACCGACTTCCTTTTGCGGGACCCCAGCTAGGGCCGCCCATGGTCCTCGAGGGGTACCGGGGCTGGGCCGCCCCCTATCTGGACCGGATGGTCCGCCCCTTCCTCGCCGGCGGAGCGACGCGGTTGAGCTGGCTCGCCCTCGGCTTGAGCGCTGGAGCCGCCCTACTTTCGATCGGCGCCCGATGGGCGAGCGCGGTCGTCTTTCTCGGGGTCTCGGTGCTCATCTTCTCCGGCGGGGTCTTCGACGTCCTGGACGGCGAGGTCGCCCGGCGGACGGGGAGGGCCGGCCCGAAGGGGGATTTCCTTGACCACGTCCTCGACCGATACTCCGACCTCTTCATCCTGCTCGGGATCGCCCTCAGTGGCTACGCCTACCCCCCCCTCGCCCTCCTCGCGCTGGCGAGCCTGTTGCTGACCAGCTACATGGGCACCCAAGCCCAGGCGGTCGGGATCGGTCGAATGTACCGGGGGCTTCTTGCCCGCGCCGACCGGCTGATCCTGCTTACGTTCGCGACGTTCCTGATCGGCGACCTCGCCCTGCCTTGGCCTTGGGCCCCGAGTGCCCCGTTCGTCCGACTCTCCGCCTACGGGGTCTCGTTCACCGTTCTCGACGTGACGATGGCATGGTTCGTCATCGCCGGTCAGTGGACCGCGCTTCACCGGGCGCTCGTTTCGTATCGGTCCCTGGCGGACCCGCCGTCGTGACGGTCGACCCCGTCTGCGAGGGCGAGCGCTCCCCTCGCGTTCGGTAGTACTGGAGTGGGTGGCGTAACCACTCTTCGAAACAGAGCGGGTCTCTCGCCCTCCAAGCCGTGTCCCTCGCCTTCGGGTCGCCTTCCCTGGCGCACAGCCCGTGGGTCCGCAACGTCGCACAGTCGGGGGGCTCGTATCCGGCCCCGCCGTCCTTGCGCGTGATGTGGTCGACCTGATAGCGGGTCACCGACTCGTCGAAATCGGGCGCGCCGCGGTACGAATCGACGATCGCCTCCAGGTCGGCCCCCGCCTTGTACAGGAAGGCGGCGAGAGCGAAGCGGCCGGAGTGGGAGAGGTTCTCGCCATCCTCGAGCGTGCGCCGCATCAGTCGGATGCACGGCGGGAACAGCTCCGGGCGCAATCGACCGAGACCGGGCCGACCGGTGGGGGATGGGTTCGGGAGCCGGTTGGCGACCTCCGAGAGGAACTCTCGCTCGCGCTCCTCGATCGCGCTTCGGGTCCCGGGCGAGATCGGGACCGGTTCGGTGAGCGTGAGGCGAACTGCCTCTTCGAGCAGGCGGACGGCCCGCTCCTTGCCGACCGTCACCCGGCCCAAGGTGAGGGCCTGGCGGGCGAGGCGGAATTCGGCCTCCCGGATCGGCGTGGCGAGCCGGAGGTACTCTGGGAGGTCGACCGAGACATCGCCGTCCCGGAGGTCGAACTCGTAGCCCAGGCGTTCAGCAACGGACCGTATTACCTCGTCCGGGGCTCGGAGGAGTCTGCGTTCGAGCGACTTCGCCTCCCAGACCGACCAGCGTCGGATCGGGGCCCGACCGGGGGCCGCCGACAGGACCAGGCGGGCGAACTGGAAGGACAGGAAGCGCTCGTCCGGTCGCAGAGCCGCGAGCTCGGCGAGTTCCCTCCCGGCGGCCGGGTCGTCGATCGCAGCCCGGATGCGTGCGCGTCCGGCGGCTCGGGCCGGGTCGAATGAGGCGTCCCGGAAGAGCGCTCCGACGGAGGGGGCGAGCTCCTCGATCAGGGCCTCCGCCCCGGGGAGGAACGGGTACTCGGCGAAGAGCTCCCGTTCGATTACAGGCGCGGCGCGATGAACTGCCATACGATCAGGAAGATGACGAGGATCGAGGAGACGGCGACGGCGCGGGAGCTGAACCTGTCGATCTTCGCCGCGTCCCACCCGCGCTTGACGCGCGAGGCGACCCAGCCGGTGAAATCGCGGAAGAGCAGGCCGCCATCGAGCGGGACGAGCGGCAGTGCGTTCGATAGCCCGAGGAGCAGGTTCATCCAGGCGAGCCAGAACAGGAGGTTTGCGAGCACCCAGAACCCCGAGGTGCCCAGGCCGGCGAGGGGACCGGAGAGGTGGAAGAAGTTCGTCGTCGATCCCTGTACGGGCTCGAGGCTAGCGAGGGGGAGGACCACCCAGTAGCTGATCCCGACGACGGGGCCGTACCGGCTTCCCGAGGGATTGGCGAGCTCGCCCTTCAGTTGGCTCGGTGTCAGGAAGCTCGGCGACACGCCGAGGAACGCCCGCTTGGCGTCGGCCGGACTGTGGGTATAGGACCGGGCCGAAGTGAGCGTGACCGCCTCGGTAAGGACTCGGCCGGCGGAATGAGAGTAGAAGGAAAGCGGGATCGTCTCGTTCGCCGACGTATTCGCGAGGGCCGCGAACAGGGCGTTGGAGGTCGAGACGGGGGTCCCGTTGACCGACGTGATGATGTCGCCCGCCGAGAGCGAAGCGTTGCTCGCCGGGAACCCGGGAACGACGTAGCCGACGCCGACCCCCGTGGCATTGGGTACCACGGAGGAGCTCACGACGGCGGAGAGCAGGACGAAGAACAAGGCCGTCAGGGCGAAGTTCGCGAGGACTCCCGCCGCGGCGACGCGCCCCCGGGCCCGGCGGTTCGCCTTTTGCATCGAGTCGTCGTCCTGTTCGACGAACGCTCCGATCGGGACGACGAACCACAGCACGCCGACGCTCTTGACGCCGATCCGTTGGGACCGAGCGATCACCCCGTGCATCAGCTCATGAAGGACGATCCCGACGACGAGGGCGACGATGCCGTACCCGAGTGGGATGATCGGATTGATCCCGGGGATCCCGAGCGCCTCGGAAACCTGCGGCGCGGAGCTCGCCGGGACGCGCGCGACGAGGATCGCGTCGATGGCGAGCACCACGAGGATCAGGACCATCGCGACGCCGGCGAGCAGGAGTCCGAGGTCCGACGCGACGGTCCAGAACCGGCGGAACCGACCCAGGCGTTCGAGCAACGCGTTCCCGCGTTGGGTTTTCATCATCAGGGCCGGACCGAACAGGCTCAGGGCCCTGTCCGGCCCGAGTCGTCCTTGCCGGTAGAGCCCGTAGAGTACCGCCCCGTAGGCCGCCACGGCGGCCAGGGCGATCAGATAACCATCCAGGGCGGTGAGCATCGCGATCCGACCGCCTCCAACCGGGCCGGGATAATACGTCCATGCACGGGAGACCCAGCGTGAAACGGCCCGGAACGTCATCTACTAGCATGGACCATCGTAGGGCAGGGAGCCGGCCCGATGCGAAGATCCGTCCAACCGGGGTCGCCGCTTCGGATCGCCCTCCTGTTGGTCGGCGTCTCCCTCGCGCTCCTGCTCCCCGGTTCGGTCCTATCGTACCGGGCCCCGCCTCCTGTGGCCCCACAGTGGCCGGGCGCGGGACCTGACCCCACGGGAGAGGTCGTGTCGCCAGCCTTTGTTGCGACCAGTACCGTCCAGCGCCTCGGGCCGCTCCCTGCGTCCGCCTCCATCGCTCTCTCGGTCGGCCTCTCGCTTTCCGACCCAAGCGGCCTCGCCAACGCGATCGCCCTCGAGTACGCCCCCGGGAGCCCGGCTTACCATCACTTCCTAACCCCGAGTGAGATCGCCGACCGGTACGGGCCGACCCAGGGCGCCTACGATTCGGCGGTCGCGTACTTCCGGTCCTTCGGCCTCGGCGTGAGCACGAGCCCCGACCGGACGATGCTGTTCGTCCAGGGTCCGTCGGCCGAGACGGCCCGCGCCTTCGATACAAGCTTCGAGTCGTACCGCGCGGGGGGCCACACCTTCTACAGCCACCCGACGCCGGCCCGGTTGCCCTCCGGGATCCCGTGGCAGGGGGTGGTGGGACTTGGTGACCAGACCCAGATCCACCCCTCGGTGGGCCCCCTCAAGCCGTCCGGCGCCGCCGTCCGCATCCCGTCGGCCTCGAGTTGCCCGTCGAGCTCCTGGATCACGCCCTGCCTGGCCCATACCGCCTACAACCTCACCACCCTTCTCAACGCTGGGGACAACGGAACAGGGACGCGCGTGGGGGTCGTAGATACCTACGACGCCGCCGAGACGCAGACCCAGCTGGCGAGCGACTACTCCTCTTTCACCACGACGTTCTCCCTCCCCCACGGGAATGTCTCCTACGTTTACCCGGTCCCGACCGGTGGGAACCTCAACACGACCTACACGGGGTGGGGCGCCGAGGAGGCGCTCGACATCGAGTGGACGAGGGCGATGGCCCCCGGCGCGGCGATCGACATGACCCTCGCGCCGAACTCGAACGCCGGCCTGTACCAGTCGGTCGATTGGTTGGTCGCGCACGACGCGGTGAACGCGATCACGATGAGCTGGGGAGAGAACGATGTGGGCGTGTTCAATTCCTTCGCAACCCCCTGCCACGCCGCGTGCAACGCGAGCGCCGACGGCTCCTACCAGAGCCTGCACCCCGTCCTCGAGGCCGCCGCGGCGGAGGGGATCAGCGTGTTCTCGGCCTCCGGGGATTGCGGGGCCGCCGACGGTACGAACGGCGTGTCGACGAACTATCCGGCCTCGGACCCGTACGTGACCGGCGTGGGCGGAACCGACCTCACGACCACGTCAAGCGGGGGCTACGTCACCGAGGGAGGATGGGCTGGCAACAGTTCCGGGACGAGTTCGCCCGGGTGCCAGAACCAGGGTGGGTCCGGCGGCGGGTACTCGCCCTTCCCGCGACCGTACTGGCAGACGGGGCCCGGTCTCCCGGCCTCGCCGAAGCTGCGCGGCGTTCCGGACGTCTCGATCCTTGGTGCGAGCCCGGGCGCAGAGGTCGTCATCTCCGGATCGTTGACCGTCGAGGCCGGGACGAGCCTCTCGTCGCCGATGTGGGCGGGGATCGCCGCCGACGCCGACACCTATTTCTCCAGCTCCCTCGGTTTCCTGAACCCGTCGCTCTATTCGATCGCACGCTCGAGCTCGGCGTCCACGGCCTTCCACGACGTGACCACGGGGTTCAACGGCTACAAGGCCGGCACGGGGTGGGATCCGATCACCGGGGTGGGGACCCCGAACGCGTTCGTGCTGATCCCGCTGCTCGGAACCACCTCGTTCGTCCCGCCCTCCGTCTCGGTCGATCTGACCGCGAGCCCGCGATTCGGGGCCGCCCCGCTCACGGTCCGCTTCCACGCGAACTCGAGCTCGGGGCTGGGGCCGTCGGGCTTCTACGACGTCGGGTTCGGGGACGGGAACTCGACCGTGACCGTGAACGGGAACGCTTCCTACTCCTTCACCCAGCCCGGCGTGTTTGCTGCGACCGCCACAGCCTTCAATTCGGCCGGGAACTCAAGCCTGTCCCAGCCGGTGACGATCGTGGTGGGGGGCGGGAGGCCGCTGACCGTCTCCCTGAACGTCTCGCCGGTCCACCCGGCGGTCGGGGCGCCGGTCACGCTCGTCGCCAATGCCACCGGCGGAACCGCCCCGTATTCGTACACCTTCCTGTTCGGCGACGGCACCTTCCTCGATGGTTCCAATCGCTCGACAGTGCTGCACGCCTACCCGTATTCCTCCGGCTTCTGCCCGGTCGTCGTCGCCTCCGATGCGCTTACTCCACCGGACGGCGGGGAATCGAGCGCCGTCGCCGTGCGGGTCGGAACCGCGCTGACCCCCCAATGCCTCCTCTCGCCTCCCCTGACCACGAACCTGTCCGTCGCCCAGCCCGGACTTGACCTCCCTGGGGGGTTCGTGTTCCGGCCAGTCCCATCGGGCGGGCTCCCCCCCTACAGCGTCACGTACACAGCGAACGACCCGTACTCGGCGGCCTGCCGGTGCCCGATATTCTCGACGGCCGGCAACCACACCGTGAACGCGACCGTCTCCGATAGCCTCGACGCCACCGCCACGGCCTCGACCAACGTCACCCTGTACCCGGCCCTGAGCGGTACGTTCCGTGCTTCGGTGGGATCGGGGACCGCCCCGCTCCTCGTGAACTTCTCCGCCGCGCTGACGGGGGGCCACCTCGCGAACGCTACGCTGACGCACTGGGAGTTCGGGGACGGAACGAACGCGACCGGGGCGGTCAGCGCCCACACCTATCCGAATCCGGGTTTCTACGTCGCGACCGCGCTCGCTTCCGACGGTTTTGGAGGGCACGCCTCGAGCGCGTTCCTCATCGACGCGTACCCTTCGGGCCCTCCTCCCTCGACGATGCTGACCGCGACGATCACGCCGGCGCTCGACGTCCCGGTCGGCGTCGCGACCACGTTCACGGCCCAGGCGAGCGGCGCCCTTTCGCCCTATCGGATCCACTGGAGCCTCGGCAACAACGCCTCGGCGTTCGGCTCACCCGTGAACGAGACCTACCCCTACGACGGCTGCGGGAGCCCGTCCACCTGTCCCCGGTCGATCGGCCTGGAGGCCGAGGACGCGACGGGCCGATGGCTCAACCTGACGATCCCGCTCGATCCCCCCCAGGAAGGGAACGCTACCGCGCTGAGCCTCGTGGTCTCGGGGGTCGGCGTGGCCGGCGTCACGCCCTTCCCGCTGCGGGGGAGCGCCCTCGCCTCGGGGATGCCCTCCCCCTCGATCAGCTGGGCGTTCGGGGACGGAGCGAGTGCGGTCGGGCCGTATGGGAACCACACCTACCTCACCCCGGGAAACTACACGGTGACCGTCCGCGCCTCCGATCCGTACGGCGACCGCCTCGTGCAGACGCGGGCGCTCGTCGTCTCGGGGATCCAACGCTACTCCCCATTCGTCGTCGGCAACGCGAACCGGACGAGCGGGGTGGGGCCGCTATCGGTACGCTTCACCGCCAATGCCGGGGGTGGCGCCGGAGCGCCGTACCAGTATGCCTGGACCTTCGGGGACGGCCTGACCGGGTACGGAAGCGCGGTGAACCACACCTACCCGACGCCGGGCTCCTACCTCGCGAACGTGACCGCGACCGATCGATTGGGGGACCCGGCCATCCTCTCGTTCGCGGTCCTCGTCTACGCCACCACCGCCCTGACCCTTGCGATCTCCGGCCTCCCGACGACGGCGATCGCCGGCTCGACCTTCCCCCTCTCGGTGTGGGAGGGAGCCGCCTGCGGCGTCTTCGCCGTTCCGAACTGTTCGTTGACCCACTCCTCCGTTCGCTTGATCGTTCTGAAAGCCTCCGCCCCGCCTCCGACCAACGCGACGGCCCCGCTCCTCGCCGTCACGCCGGATCCGGTCGGCTACGCGAACTTCAGCCTCACCGCCCCCACGCAGGCCGGACCCTACACGGTCTATGTGTGGTCGGTCTCCCGGGGGTTCTACGGGAACGCGAGCGCGAACTTCAGCGTCTGGGCCCGAATGGTGAGGCAACCGGCGGGAATGGACGCCGGCCCGCTCGAGCTCGCCACCGCCCTCACGATCCTCGCAGCCGGTATCGCCGTCGTCCTCGCCGTCGTGTCCTGGCGGGGAAGGCGCCCGGTCCGACCCCGTCCGAAGGGCCGAGCGCCCGTCACCCCTTCACGACCCCGAGCGGACGAAGGCGCGCGACGCGGCGGGTGAGTCCGGCGCCCTCGGCGACGCGGACCACCTCCTCGACGTCCTTGTAGGCCCCGGGCGCCTCCTCCGTAACGCCTTCCCGGGAGGCGGCGCGCACGACGATCCCCTTTCCCTCGAGGTGGCGGGTCACCTCCTCGTAGCGGAACTTTCGCACCGCCGCGTGACGCGAGAGCAGCCGGCCCGCCCCGTGGCAGGACGACCCGAACGACCGATCTAGCGAGGTCGGCAGGCCGACGAGCACGTAGCTCGCCGTGCCCATGTCTCCGGGGATCAGCACGGGTTGGCCGAACCGTCGGTACGCCTCCGGGACCTCCTCCCGACCGGCGGGGAAGGCCCGCGTGGCCCCTTTGCGGTGGACGAGGACCCGGCGTGGGGCTCCGTCGACCCGGTGCTCCTCGAGCTTGGCGATGTTATGGGCGATGTCGTAGACGACCTCGATCTCCTCCGACCCGGAACCGAGCACGGAAGCGAACGCGCGCCGGACCCCCTCCGTGATGAGCTGGCGGTTCGCCCAGGCGAAGTTCGCCCCGGCCGCCATGGCCGAGAGGTAACGCTGGCCCGACTCCGAGCCGACGGGCGCGCAGGAGAGCTGGCGGTCGACGAGCTCGACCCCCGTGCTGAGCAGGTAGCGGTCCATCTCGTGGATGTAGTCGGTCGCGACCTGGTGGCCCAGGCCGCGCGATCCGGTATGCAGCATCACGACGGCGAGGCCCGGACGCAAGCCGAGCGCGTCGGCGAACTCCGGGTAGAACAGCTCGTCGACCGCCTGGACCTCGAGGAAGTGGTTGCCCGAACCGAGCGTGCCGAGCTGGCGCAGACCCCGCTTCTTGGCGACGTCGCTCACTGCCGACGGGTCGGCCCGCTCGAAGCGGCCCTCCTCCTCCTGGACCGGCAGGTCGGAGGGGCGGCCGTGGCCCTGGCTGACCGCCCAGCGCGACCCGCCCGCGAGCACCTCCTCCATATCGGCATGAGTCAGGGTGACGCCGCCCTTCGACCCCACGCCGGTCGGGACCTCCCGGTAGAGCGCGTCCACGAGGGGCCGCAGCCTCGCGTTGACCTCGTCGACGCGGAACGGGGTCTTCAGGAGGCGGACCCCGCAGTTGATGTCGTAGCCGATCCCACCGGGGGAGACGACCCCCTCCGACAGGTCGAACGCGGCGACCCCACCCACCGGGAACCCGTAGCCGAAGTGGATGTCAGGCATGGCGTAGGCGCGGCCGCAGATCCCGGGAAGGGTGGCGACGTTCTTCAGCTGCTGGAGCGACGGGTCCCCCTCGGCGGCCGCAAGCAATCGCTCGCTCGTGTAGAGCCGACCGGCCACGCGCATCCCCTCCGCTTCCGAGCGGGGGATCTCGTAGGTGAATTCGTCGATCCGCTGGAGCGAGGGCCGTTGGAGCACGCCGCGCGCCAACGTGCCGAGCTATTACTCCTCTTTCACCGAACCTCGATGACTACTTGGTGAACTTCGCTTCGTCTCCTTTCACCAGCCGCCCGCCGAATCCCGTTCGGAACTCCATCGAGCCGCCTCTAGAAGCGCGTTGAGCCTTCCCGTGGAAAGAGCCGTTCCCCGTAGGAAGACCTCTCCCCGAGCCACGATCGAAGTCGCCGCCGCCCGGTCTCGATGAAAGTCCCCCTGTCAGCCACCCCACACCGACCTTCGCCAGTCCGGGTGGCCGAGCCGGCCTCCGCATCGGGGAGATTCCGAAGAAGTCCCCCGAGGGTTCACATGTACGACGCGGGTGGGTGCCCTGTACGACGCGATCCGCTGGAACGCCCCCTGGGTCCAGGCGGAAAGGGTAGCTCCAACCCGCTAGCAGAGGGCGCTCGGAATCGTCGGACCCACATGAAAGCGTTCCAACTGTTTCACGAGGGCGGGAAGTGGCGGCAGGGCCATCCACGACAAAGAACGATTACATCGATGGACCAAAACGAGCTGGAGAGAGTTGAATTGAGACCGCGACGAGCGGCGGCTTAATACGCGGGCGCGGGTCCGATCGCCCCGCTGCCCATGATCGTTCGCACGGCGGTCCTCGCGGTCTACGCCGTCGTGCTCGTCGCCGCCCTGGTCGTCCAGTTCCTCCTCCCTGCCCTTGGGGTCTACGTGTTCTACGGCCTGTTGTTCTGGCTCGTCGCGAGCTTCTTCGTCTTTCGCCTGCCCGGGATGGGCCGCCCGGTTCCCGGAAGCCGCCACCCTTCCCCGCCCCGCCCGCCTCCCAACGCGCTCGCGAATGGCCCGCCCCTGACCTCGGGGCCCGCGGTCGCGCTCGAATTCTGCGCGTTCTGCGGAACCTCGCTCTCCCGCGGCGCGCTACGATGTCCCGCGTGCGGCCACGCGGTCCAGACGTTCTAGCGCCGGGGGCGGTTCGGTCCTACGGTTCGGCGACCACGCGGAGCATCGCCTCGCGTCCCTTCACCGAGTCCCCGGCCGAGACCCGCACGTCCCGGACCACGCCCGCCCTGGGGGATTGGATCTCGTTGCGCATCTTCATCGCCTCGAGCACCAAGAGCACCTCGCCCGCCTCGACCCGCTGCCCGTCTCGGACGCGGAGCTCGATCACCCGGCCGGGCATCGGCGGCACGATCGCATCGAAGGACACGGGCCCGACCGCAGCCCGGTTCGGGCTGGGACCCGGACCGTAGGCCGGGGGCGGCCGCCCGGAGGCCCGTTCTCCCTCGGTGCGTACGCTCACGGCAAACCGTTCGCCGTCGACCGTGACCGAGTTCTCGGGGGTCGGCTGATCGGCCGGCCAGTCACGGACGGTGACGTGCTCCCCGGCGAGGTCGAGTTCGGCCCCATCGAGCGAGCGCGAAACGACCGTCATCGGGAAGGTCCGCTCCCCGACCCGGACCGTCCCGGTAGCGAGGTCCACGTCGACCTCCCGCGTCTCACCGTCGATTACGACCGTGACCTTCACGGACCCAACCTCCCGGAGCGTGCGATCGGCTTCGTCCCTCGAGGGCCCAGGCCGAGCGGGCCGGGGGCAAGCGCGCCGGCGCTCCCGTCGGCCTGGAGGCGGGCGCGGACCGCAGGGCGCCCACCACGCCGAGTCCGGCGCTCGTCAGGATCTCCCAGCTGAGCCCCCGCGAACGCGACGCGACAAAGGACCGGAAGATCATCGGGAAGAGCGCATACGACAGGGCCTCCGCGAGGTCCGCGGCCGGAACGACCGACCGGACCTCCTCGAGGGCCTTCGCGAGCTCCGGCGGCAGCCGGTCGGCCGGTCGGCCCGTGACGGCGGGCTGTGCGGCGAGGATCCGTTGGGAGAGTGCCGGGTCGATGGGACCGGGCGCGGCCCCGTAGACGCCCCTGACGTAGTCGCGGACCTCCCGGGTTACGTCGCGGTATCGGCTCCCGGCGAGGACGTTGAGCACCGCCTGGATCCCGACGATCTGGCTCGTCGGTGTGACGAGAGGAGGGTACCCGAGGTCGGCCCGGACGCGGGGGATCTCCGCGAGGACCTCGGTGAGGCGACCGAGGGAGTCCTGATCCTTCAGCTGGGAGAGGAGGTTCGATAGCATGCCGCCCGGCACCTGGTGGACGAGGATGCCGGGGTCGGTCTGAAGAGATCGAGGGTTGAGGAGCGGTCGGTAATGTTCGAGGACCTCGGAGAAGTATCCGGCGAGGTCCGCGAGTGCGCCCAGGTCGAGCCGGGGGTCGAGCGAGGTGGACTGCATCGCCCCCACGAGGGTCTCGGTCGGGGGCTGGCTCGTGCCCCCCGAGAACGGCGAGAGCGCTGCGTCGACGCTGCTCGCCCCCGCTTCGGCCGCGGCCAGGCAGCTCAAGGTCGCCATGCCGCTAGAGGAATGCGTGTGGACCACGACGGGCAGGCCGACCTCGCGAAGGAGCGCCCTGGTGAGCGCGGTGGCGTCGTTCGGAGGGAGAAACCCGGCCATGTCCTTGATGCAGATCTCGTCGGCTCCGAGCTCGGCGAGCCGATGACCGAGGGAGACGAACGCTTCGAGGGTGTGGACGGGGGAGCGTGTGTAGCAGATCGTCCCTTGGGCCCGAGCCCCGTGGCGCTGGACGGCGCGAAGCGCGCTCTCCATGTTGTTCGGGTCGTTGAGCGCGTCGAAGACCCGGAACACATCGATCCCGCCGCGCGCCGCACGTTCGACGAACGCATCGACCAGGTCGTCCGCATACGGGCGGTACCCGACGAGGTTCTGGCCCCGCAGCAGCATCTGGAGGGGCGTCTTCGGCATCGCCTTTTTCAGCAGGCGCAATCGCTCCCACGGGTCCTCCTTCAGGTAGCGAAGGCATACGTCGAACGTCGCTCCGCCCCAGACCTCGAGCGAACGGTACCCGATCGCGTCGAGCCGCTCGGCGGCCGGCAGCATGTGGCGGGTGCGCATGCGCGTCGCGATGAGCGACTGGTGTCCGTCCCGTAGGATCGTCTCGGTGATGCCGACCATCGAGGCCCGTCCCGTCGTCCCCCTCCGTTAGAGGGGTAGATTCCCGTGCTTGCGGGGCGGGCGGTCCTCGCGTTTCGGGCGGAGCGTGCGCAGACCCTCGACGAGGCGGGCCCGGGTTTCGGCCGGGTCGATGACCGAGTCGACGTAGCCGCGCTCGGCCGCGAGGTAGGGGTTCAGGAACTCGGAGCGGTACTCCCCGACGAGCCTCGCCTGGAGGGCCCCTCGCTCGGCCCCCTCCGCTTTCCCGAGCTCCCGTCGGAACAGGATGCTGACCGCTCCCTCGGCCCCCATGACCGCGATCTCGGCGGTCGGCCAGGCGTAGTTGAGGTCGCCGCCCAGGTGCTTGGAGCACATGACGACGTACGCTCCCCCGTAGGCCTTCCTCAGGATCACCGTGAGCTTGGGGACGGTCGCCTCCGCGTAGGCATACAGTAGCTTCGCGCCGTGCCGGATGATCCCGCCGTGCTCCTCCTGGGTCCCGGGCAAGAAGCCCGGCACGTCGACGAACGTGACGATGGGGAAGTTGAACGCGTCGAGGAAGCGGACGAACCGGGCCGCCTTGGAGGAGGCCGCGATGTCGAGGCAACCCGCGAGGTGGGTGGGTTGGTTCGCCACGACCCCGACCGCCTCGCCGTTCACTCGAGCGAACTCGGTCACGATGTTCGGGGCGTACGAGGCCTGGACCTCCAGCACGCTGTCGGCGTCGACGACCCGGTCGATGACATCGTGGACGTCGTAGGGAGCGTTCGCGTCGACCGGGACGACGTTGGAGAGGCCCTGGAGACCCTGGGAAGGGGAAGGTTCGATGGGGGGTGCCGCGGGGGGGTCGTCGAGGTTGTTGAGCGGTAGGTAGGACAGGAGGCGCCGGGCGAGACGGATCGCCTCCTCGTCGGTGTCGGCGGTAAAATGGGAGACCCCGCTCTTCGTCGCGTGCGTGTCGGCCCCGCCGAGCTCCTCGGCGCTGACCTGTTCGCCGGTGACCGCCCGGATGACGTCCGGTCCGGTGATGTACATCTCTCCCGTCCCGCGACGCATGATCACGAAGTCGGTGATCGCCGGGGAGTAGACCGCGCCGCCCGCGCACGCGCCGAGGATGACCGAGAGCTGCGGGACCACCCCCGAGAGCGTCACGTTCTCGAAGAAGACCTCCCCGTATCCGGCGAGGCTCATCACGCCCTCCTGGATCCGGGCGCCCCCGGAGTCGTTGAGGCCCACGATCGGGATGCCAGAGCGGTGGGCCAGCTGCATCACGCGGACGATCTTCTCGGCGTGCGCCTCTCCGAGCGCCCCCCCGAACGCCGTCGCATCCTGGGCGAACGCGGCGACTCGCCGACCGTCCACCTCGCCGAATCCGACGACCACCCCGTCCCCCGGGATCCGCCGCTCCCCGACCCCGAAGGCGGTCGCGCGATGGGTGACCAGCTCGCCGAGCTCCGTGAACGATCCTGGATCGAAGAGCGCCTCCAACCGAGCCCGAGCGCCGAGCTTTCCCGCCTCGGCCTGCTTGCGGTTGCGTTCGGCCCCTCCGCCCTCTCGGGAACGTGCGATCCGCTCGCGCCAGACCTCGTAGGGGTCGCTCATGGCGTTCCCTCGACCTCGACCTCGCCGGAGCGGATCGTCTCGATCTCGGCGCCCCGGCCGACCAGAAGTGCGCCGTCCTCCGCCAGGTCCCGGATCACGCCGGCGTCCCGGCCGTCGACGCGAACCGGGCGGCCCACTCCATAGAGCGCGGCGCGGCAGCGTTCCCAGAGCGTTCGTCGGCCCTCGGGGGAGTCGAGGAGTCTCAGGACCTCGGCGATCGCCCCGGTCGCGAGGGGTTCGACCTCCGCCGGCTCGACCGTTCGACCGGCGAGCTCGGAGAGGATCGCGACCCGCTCGGAGAGCGGTGCGGGGAGTTCGGGTCGAACGGTGGCCGCGTTCACGCCGATCCCGACCACGAGCACTGATCCCACCCCGGGCAACGGGACCCGGTCGACGAGGATCCCGGCGAGCTTTCGCAACGGGCGCCCGGGCGTCCGGACCAGGACGTCGTTCGGCCACTTGACCAGGGTGTCGAGGCCGTACCGTTCCCCGAGGGCCTCGGAAAGTAGAGCACCGATGGCGACCGGAACGAGGCTGGACTCGAGCTTCGGTTCCGGGACCGCCATCGACAGATAGAGCCCGCCCAGCGGCGAGGACCAGGTGTGTTCGAGACGTCCGCGGCCGCGTTGCTGGCGGCGCGCGACGACCGTGAGTCCGGCCCCGGCCCCCTCGCGGACCCGCCGGATCGCTTCGTCCTGGGTCGAACGGATCTCGTCGAACTCGAGACGGTTACCCACGATCGGCCCCCGAGGTTCGGGAACCGGGGGGAGGTTTAGTTCCTTTGGACCCCGATTCGCCCGCTGCGGACCGAGGCCGATGGAACGGGAGGAGCGAATTCGGCCTCGCCCGACTAGGCGGGGGCGACGATACCCGGTTGGGGTGGGGCGGAGAGCCAGGACTGGTAGGCGCCCCGCAGCTTCCAGAACCCGTACAGGATCACGAGGGGGGAGACGACCCCGAGGAGGCCCCCGAACGGAACGAGTAAGCCGGCGACCCCCAAGACCGTCAGGGCCGCGCCAAGGAGGATGACGATTCGGGCGCCCTGGGCCTTTTCGCGCAGGGCCCCCGGCGCGATAGGCACGAGCCCGGCTACGAGCCCTCCGGTCGCGAACCAGTACGTCAGGAACGTGAAGACGAAGCTCACGACCCCGACGACCACGACGATCTCTGCTAGGGAGGCGGTGACCGCCTGGCTGATGGCCATCGAACGGTTGGTGGCGCCCTGACCTAGGACCGAGCTGATGGAGGCGGCGACGAGGGCGAGGGCCACGATCAGCGTCGCGACGATCCCGAGGATGTAAAGGACGGTCGCATAGGTCCAGGAGCGCACGGCCCCTCGGGCCGCTTCACCGGCGGCGACCCCGAACTCCCCGGCCGACGAAGAAAGGCGGTCCGCCCCGGTACGCCATTTCACCCAAGCGACGACGAGCACGATGATCCCGACGACCTCGATCAACCCGACCAAGGCGCCGACTGCGAGGAGGTAACCCAACGAATAGGTCGGCCCTTGCCTGCCCACGGATCGGAAGGCCCCCGAGAGCGGTCCGGCCGACGAGAAGGTCGCCTCGCTGAGGAGCGCGGCCGCCGCCAGAGCGGTCAGGACGGTGAGAGCCAGATAGGTCAGGTACCAATCGATCGAATTCTTCAGGGCCTCTACGGCCCGGCGGGTGCGGTCCCCCGGAGGGGACTGGGGCGCGGGGACCCAGGCCGGATAGATGGGGTATCCCGGCGGGGGCGGCCCGCCCGGCGGCACGCCGTACCAGGGACCGGGGGGAGGGGGCGCGAACGCGACCCCACTCGGGAGGCTCGGGGCGGACGACATCGACGTCCCGGGGGAGGACGCCCGGCAATCCTTAACGGCTTGCGGTGGCCGCCGACCCCGTGCCCGCGCGTCCGACCCCCGAGCCTTCCTCCCTCCGACCGGCCCTCGACGCCCTCGTCCCCGACCTACAGAAACGACTGTCGGGTTCGCTCGACGGCTTCACAGGCATGATCCTGCGCGCCCATCTTCCCCAGCGGTGGGTCTTCGTAACAGAGAAGTCGACGGCCAGCCTGATCGTGACCGCCGAGGGCCGGGTCTCGGCCGAGGACGGAGCGGTCGCCACCCCGGACGTCACCATCGAGACCACCTTCGCGCGCCTCGACGCGGCGCTGCGCACTCGCGACCGCACCCAGGTGCCTCCCGGCCCGTTGAAGGTCACCCCGCACACGGAGAAGGGACGCCGCGCCTTCGAGTTCCTGCGGAGCCGGGTGGGCCTGTAGGTCGCGTTACGACGAGCCTAGGTCCCGGAGGCGCCGGACCATCTTGACGACCGCGCGCACGGCGTTCGCCGCGTTCTCGATCCGGTCCTGGGCCTGAAGCCGAGTCTCCCCGGGTCCCGAGATCCCGAGGCCGACCGGCTTATGGTACTGGACCGCCAGGTCGGCGAGCTTGCGCGCCGCCTGTCCCATGACGACCTCGTCGTGGTCGGTCTCCCCTTCGATCACCGCGCCCAGGGTCACGACCGCGTCGACCCCCGGGCGGGCGAGGAGTGCGTCGACCGCGAGCGGCATGTCGAAGACCCCCGGGGTCTTCACCAGCGGGCCCAGCCGGGCCCCCAGGAATTCGATCTCTTCGCGGGCGCGCTCGACCATCAAGTAGGTCACGTCGTAGTTGAACTCGCTCGCCACCAGCGCCACCGTCACGCCCTCCATGCTCTTCGTTTTCGCCATCGTGGTTTCCTTCCGTGTGGACTTTAATGGTCGCCGGTCCGATTCACCGGTCCCGGCGGGCCGGACCCGCGTCCGCAAACCCCTGCCGGGCCCCCGAAGCCGCCCGCCGAGTGAGCGCCTCCGGCCGGAACAGGAGATCGTAGGCGTTCTCCGCGTGCTCCTCGGCGCGGTGCCGGGCGAGTTCGGAAAGCTCCCGGTCGTCCTGAGCTTCCCCCTCGAAGACGAAGCACTCGACCACCGGTTTCGACTCGAGGACCCCAGCGTAGATCAACCCGAGCGACGCCTCGTGGGCGCACGTCTTGTCGTACTCGGCCTTGCCGGGCATCCCGAACGCGAGGCACAGATCGACCCCCTTCTCGCGGAAGAGGGTTCGGACGGCGACGGGAAGGTCCTTGATCCCGGGCACGGTCCGCCGCTCGGTCCGAAAGCCCGTCCCTCGCTCCGCGAGGCGCGCCCGGGCGTAGCGCGCCATGTCGACCCGCGCGAACGTCGTGTCGACGAGGCCGATCCGCTTCATCCGGCCCCCTCGCCGGGGCCGGCCCGGGCCCGTTGAAGGATGTGCTCGACGATACGGCGGGTGGCGAGCTCGTCGTGGGTGAGCGGGCCGAGCCGCACGACCCGGACCCGGACCCCCCTTCGTTCGCACTCCCGCTCGACCTCCTTCTCATCGAAGCGCTGGTCGTATCCGAGGGCGATGACGTCGGGCCGCTCCTCGACCACCGTCTGGTAGATATCGGTCGTCGACCCGAGCACCGCCCGGTCCACCGGCTTGAGAGCCTCGACCATCTCGCGTCGGATGTGTTCGGGAACGTACGGCTCGTGTTTGAGCCGGCGGGCGGTCTGGTCGCGCGCGACGACGACCACGAGCTCGTCGCCGAGCTTGCGGGCCTCGTTCAGGAAGAACAGATGCCCCGGGTGCAGGAGGTCAAAGACCCCCGTGGCCATCACGCGGACCATCGGTCGAACGCCTCGGTGATGAAGGCCCCCTCGAGGAACGACCAGCCGTGGCTGCGGGCGTATCGCCGGGCGGCCTCGACGGAGCGCGGACCTCCCGAATCCCCGAGCATCTCGCAAACGGTCGCCGATTCGGGCAGGGAACCCATCCGAAGGAGCGAGATGGCGAGTTCCGTATGGCCTTTTCGTTCCTTCAGGAGCCGCGGCGCCCCGTACAGGAGAGGGACGTGCCCGGGGGAGCTGAACTCCGAGGCGAACCGGGCCTTTAGCGCCCCGTCGGTCGATGAGTCCGCGTCGCGGGCGAGCTCGCCGAGGGCGCGGATCGTCGCCGCGCGGTCGTTGTCGGGGATGCCGGTGTAGTTCGTCCGGTGGTTCACCGTGATCCCGAAGGCGCTCCTTAGGTCGTATCGAGGCGGCCGGCGAGCGACCTCCTCAAGGATCGGGAACTGGGATGTGCCCAGCTCGAGGAGCTCGGACAGGAACGGGAGGCCGAGCCGCTCCTTGAGCTCGAAGGAGAGCGCGGTGCACAGCAGGCCCCCAGCATCCTGACGAAGCAGCCGCACGAGACCGGGGGTCGCGAGGTTCGACAGGACCACCAAGTCTGTCTCCCCCTCCCGGTCGGCCGCGTCGTAGATCAGGACCGGCTCGCCTCGCCCGAGGGCGCGCGCTGCCTCGGCGAGTTCGCCGGGAAGCTCGACCGACCGGGGGAGCGGCATCATCGGTACGCTCCGAGCGGACGGGCGGTGATAAAGAAGTGGTAGCTACTCAAGAAAGGGTTGATGGCCCGGTGGGAAGGAGAGAGAGATTCAGCGAGGTTGGTCTCGACCCCTGAGGCCCCCTTTCGGAGGCGCTCTTAGGAGGTGATCCATCTGCAGGTTCCCCTACAGATACCTTGTTACGACTTAGTCCCCCTTGCTGAACCGAAGTTCGAGCGCCCCTGATGAGGCACCCTCACTCCGACCCAACTCGGATGACTTGACGGGCGGTGTGTGCAAAGAGCAGGGGCACATTCACCGCGGGATGTTGACCCGCGATTACTACGGAATCCATTTTCACGAGGGCGAGTTACAGCCCTCGATCCAGACTACGATCGGGTTTCAGGATTGCCTTCCCCTTTCGGGGTCGGATCCCATTGTCCCGACCTTTGTAGCGCGCGTGTTGCCCGGAAGATTCGGGGCATACGGACCTACCGTAGACCTCTCCTTCCTCTGCCTTAGCGGCAGCGATCCCTTCAGTGTGCCCCCGAACTCGCGCTCGGGGTTGCGACTGAAGGCGAGGGTCTCGTTCGTTATCTGACTTAACAGAACGCCTTACGGTACGAACTGACGACGGCCATGCACCACCTCTCGGAGAATCGGGCAAGGTCTTCAGCCTGGCTTTCATCCCTCCGTCGCCTCCGGTGAGTTTTCCGGCGTTGAATCCAATTGAACCGCACGCTCCTCCCGTTGCGGTGCTCTCCCGCCAATTCCTTTAAGTTTCAGTCTTGCGACCGTACTCCCCAAGCGGCAGACTTAACACCTTCGCTCCGGCACTGGGAGCCCACGCAGGACCCCCAACACCAAGTCTGCAGCGTTTACACCCTAGACTACCGGGGTATCTAATCCCGTTTGCGCCCTAGGGCTTCGTCCCTCACTGTCAGATTCGTTCTAGGAGAACGCCTTCGCCACTGGTGGTCCCCCCCGGATTACAGGATTTTACCCCTACCCCGGGAGTACCTTCTCCCTCTCCCGATCTCAAGCCAGGAAGTGTCTCCGGAATTCGGACGGTTGAGCCGCCCGATTTACCCGGAGATTTACCCGGCCAGCTACGGACGCTTTAGGCTCAATAATAATGAGCACCACTCGGGCCGCGGGTATTACCGCGGCGGCTGGCACCCGTCTTACCCGGCCCTTACTTCTCGAGCTTTTTAGGCTCGAGAACAGCCTACACATAGTGTAGGCACTTGGAGTTCCCCCATCGTGGTTTCCCACAGTGTGGAGGTTTCGCGCCTGCTGCGTCCCGTAGGACCTGGATTCGTGTCTCAGAATCCATCTCCGGGCGACTTCTCCCAAAGCCCGTACCCGTCTTCGGCTAGGGGGTCCGTGAAACCCCCTACGACCTGATAGGCCGCAGACCCATCCTCGAGCCCCGCAGGATTTGAACCTGAAAGCCTTCCATCATTCCAGGCCTATCGGGTATTATTCCCAGTTTCCCGGGGGTATCCCCGTCTCGAGGGTAGATTGTCCGCGTGTTACTGAGCAGTGCGCCGAGGGCTTACCCCTCTCGACTCGCATGGCTTAAGCGAACTCCAATAGCGGTGCCCGCCGGCAGGATCAACCGGATTTTCTACACACGATCCTGAATGGGTTGACAATACGGGTCGTGACCGATCCTCGCTGACTGGCGGAACTTTCGTGCTCTTGCATTTTTGGACATGAGCTCAATTCGCGTCTATCTCTCTCTCCCACGTCAGTCCCGAGAGGTCACTCCCCGTCTCCGGGGAGGGGTTCTCGGGGCTCCACGCCCCATCGGGCCATCTGTGGCGCTGCCTTGGAATGGGCCGGTTCACGCATCCCCGGCTCGCCGTGGCGGCGCCCCGTTCCACCGTTCCCCAAGGGGCCCGGTGGGCGGTGCGGGTTGAGAGCGGTCCACTCTATTTAACGAAAGCGCCTTCGAGTCGCGCGACCCAGCGTGGAAGCTCCGACAGGCTCGTGATCTCGGGCGGGTCGGTGCCGAATCCGGTCCCGTCCCGGTTCAACCAGACGGCGGCGAGGCCCGCGCGTTCGGCGGCTCTCGCGTCGGTGTAGGCGAGGTCCCCGACGTAGAAGGCCTCGTCGACGCCGACGCCCAGGCGCAACACGGCCCGTCGGAAGATCTCCGGGTCCGGCTTTTCCACCCCTTCGCTCCCGGAGGAGACGACCGCTTGGAAGTAGCCGAGGATCCCGACCGACTCGAGCATCTCCCGCAGGGCCCATTCCGAGCGCGAGTTCGAGATGATGCCGAGGCGCCGGCCCTCCGAGCGCAATCGCTCTAGCGTACGACGGACGTCGGAAAACAGGTGCGCGACCCGAGGCAGCCGTTCCAGCCGCTCGACGAAGCGCTGGGCGACCGTAGTGGGGAGCTCCCGACCCGAGGCGCGTTCGAGCACCTGGCGCCAGTACTCGTCCGTCGTCGGCCTCGGGTCGGACCGGTCGAGCGTCTGGTCGGCCCATCGTACCGCCTCGCCGATCGCCTCCGGGTGGGCGGGGATCTGAAGGTGCTCGGCGATCTCGGCGTACTCGCTGAAGTCCCGGTCCTCGACGAGGGTGCCCCCGACGTCGAACAGGACGGCCTTGAAGCGCGGTCGGGAAGGCACCTCGCCCGTCGGCATGTCCCCGGCGAAGCGCTCCCCGTTCTTATCCTCGCTCGCGGTCCCGATGCGGATCGGCCGGCTCAGGCGACGCTGATGGAATCCACCGCGGTGTGGCGCAGGAGGATCGCCCGGGCGATCTTCAGGTTCTTTCCGGCCTTCCCGATCGCGCGTGCCTTCCAGGCCGGGTCGACCGTGACGGTCGCGTGCCGGCCCTTTCCCTTGGGTGCGATCTCCACGGAGCGCGGGCTGAACGCGAAGAAGATGTTGCGCACGAGCGTCTCCTCCGCGTCGGAGTACTCGATGACCTGGATCTCCTTCTTCAGCATCCCCTTGAACCGGTCGACCACCACGCCGCCGGGCCCGACCGCCTTGTGGATCTCCCCCGGCTGGACGAGGTAGATGAGCTTGTCCTCGGCCTCGAAGCAGTCCTTGACGCGCGCCCCGGTCCTCTCCTCGAACAGCCGGATGTAGCCGAGCGTCTCCGTGTCGAAGGAGAGTTCCGTCACATTCGGCCTCGGACTGGGGAGACGCTCGGGGATCCGAGGTCGGTCAGGCGCCGGTCTCGAGCGAGAGGATCGCCGAGGAGCCCGGGTCCAGGATCGCGAGGGCGCTGATGGGGTAGGGCCGTCCGCACGCGGCCCCGAGCTCGACGGCGGTCCCGTCGAAATGGTAGAGGGGGACCTTGCCGACCTTCGACCCCTTCTGGAGCGACTCGGCCGGACAGGTGCGTGCCACGATGACGATGCGGGCCTTGCCGGCGTGGGCGCTCTCCAGCGTCTCGTTCACCCCGATCTTGACCTTCCCGGTCTGCAGGGCGACCTTCAGGGCGTGGGCGAGGTCCATCCTAGGCCTCCGGAGAGGGAGGCGGGGTCGCCTCGGCCACGGTAGTCAGCGGCGCGACCGACGGTCGGTAGACCAGGTTCACCGCCCCCGTTCCGAGGGTGATCGGCTGGCCGACGATGATGTTCTCGGCGACGCCCTTCAGCTCGTCGACCTCGCCGGTGATCGCGGCGCGAAGGAGATGGGCCGCCGTGATCTCGAAGGCGGCCCGCGCGAGGACGCTCGACTTCTTCCCGGAGATGCCGTGCCGCCCGATCGCCCGGATATCCCCCTCGTTCGTCATCACGTCGGCCACGAGCATCAGGTGGCGGATGTCGACCCCCAGTCCCTGCTCGCTCAGGGTCCGGGAGGCCTCCAAGACGAGCGCGGCGCGCGCCGCCTCGATCCCGTAGACCTTGTAGATCTCGAAGACGGAGTTCGTGGTGGTCCGGCCCGCGTCGACCCCGGCGATGTCGAGGACGCCCTCGAGGTTGGAGCCTTCCGTGTAGATCACGTACTCCTCCTTCTCCTTCTTGATGAGGGCGCGCTTGATCCCGGAGGTCCCCTTGATGCGGATCGCCTTGGCCTCCTCGCTCGCCTCGAGCAGGCGCTTGAAGGGCCGTTCCTCGGCCTCCTCGGTCTTCTTCGAGGGCGCTGCCTCGGCGATGTGGATCTCGAACGGTCGGCTCTCCCCGGACCCGCTCGCGTCCTTGACGAGGAACTGCTTCGGGTCGATGTTCTCCGCGAGCGCCCGCTCTAGGTCAGCGCGCTTGACGCCCCGGGCCTGCATGAGCTCGACCTGGGGCGAGACGATGACCTTCAGGTCCTCGACGACGGTCCCGATCGAGGCGATGTCCGGGACGTTCGTGACCTCGATCTGCAGGGCGATCTTCTCGACCGCCTCCCGGTCGGCGCGGGTCTTCTTCTCGACGTAGACCGTCATCATCGGGGTGGAGGGGATCCGGCGGGCGTCCACGAGCTCGATCAGCCTCGGCAGACCGAGCGTGACGTTCATCTCCGCGACCCCGGCGTAGTGGAAGGTTCGCAACGTCATCTGCGTCCCCGGTTCGCCGATCGACTGCGCCGCGATGATCCCCACCGATTCGTGGGCGTCGACCTCGGCGCGACGGTATCGCGTCGCGACCTCGCGGATGACCTTGGTCGTCTCGGCGGGGGAGATCTTGAGTCCCTTCAGCTTGCGACCGAGCTCGCCCACGAGCAAGGGCGGGAGCTCGGCGCCCTGCTCGCGCGCGACCTCGCGGATCCGGGCCGGGAGTTCGTCCCGGGGCCTCTTCTCAACGGGCATCGTCACTCGCCCCCGAGGTCCGGCCCCTCTTCCGACGCGCCGAACTCTTCGGTCTCCTCTTCCTCGCCTTCCTCTTCGAGCTGCGCCTCGGCGAGGAGGTCGAGCTCTTCTTCACCCACCGGCGGCGCCCCGGCGATCGGCTCGCCCTTGGAGTCGACGTTGGGCTTGACGCGGCGTCCCAGGACCGTCGAGAGGATCTCGTCGAGCGGCACCGCCGCACCTTGGAACGAACGGGACGGGTCGATCCCGTCCTCCCCGTAGCGGTACTCGATGATCGTGCCGGCCGTATTGCGGACCGTCTCGTCCTCGGCCACGTTCAGGTCCTCGAGGGCGTTGATCAGGCGTCGTTGCATGTAGCCCGAGCGGCTCGTCCGGACCGCCGTGTCGACCAGGCCCTCGCGCCCGCCCATCGAGTGGAAGAAGTACTCGGTCGGACGCAGGCCCTGCTTGTAGTTGGAGGAGACGAACCCCCGCGCGTCGGCCCCCAGGTCGCCCCGCTCGAAGTGCGGGAGGGTCCGGTTGTAGTAGCCGCGCAGGAGGCGTTCCCCGCGGACGCTCTGCTGGCCGACGGCGCCGGCCATCTGGGTGAGGTTGAGCATCGAGCCGCGGGCCCCGGACTTGGCGAGGATCACGGCGGGGTTCTCCAGTCCGAGGTAGCGTCCGGCGATGTCGCCGGCGGTGTCGCGTGCCTGACCGAGCTCCCTGCGGACCTGGACCTCGAGCGTCTCCTCGAGCGAGCGCCCGGCCATCTGCTCGAGCTTGCCCTTGCGGTACTGCTCGACGAGCTCGTTGACCTTCAGGCGGGCCTCGCTCAGCGCCTTGCTGATCTCCTTGCGCGCGTTCTCCGGGACATCCTCGTCATCGATGCCGGTGGAGAGACCGTTGAGCCCGATCGCGGTGATCGCGAGCCGGCTCATCTCGTCTAAGAACTGACGCGCCCGGGCGGGGCCGTTGTTCCGGGCGATCGCGTCGAGGATCGCCCCCTTCCCGAAGGCGATCGCCTTCGCGTCGATGGTCCCGGCCTTCAGGATGCCCTTGTCGATGACCACGAAGGCGTCGTGGGTGCAGCTCATCGGGGAGCAGTCGCAGCGGTTCCAAATGTTCGAGCGGAACTCGATCGTGAGGTCCTTCGGGATCACGAGCGAGAAGAGCTGCTTGCCGAGCCAGTACTCCTGCCCGTCCCGGTCCGTACCGGCGGGCGGGGGGATGGGGATCCGCAGCTTCGAGAGGAGGTAGGTGACCTGGGCGCGCCGGAACGATGGGTTCTGGTACGTGAGCAGGAAGGCGGCGGTGATGTGGTCGTGGAGCATCCCGATGATCGGGCCGCCGTATCGGGGGGAGAGGATGTGCTCCTCGACCTTCATCAGGACCTTTGCCTCGGCCCTCGCCTCCTGGCTTTGCAGGACGTGCAGGTTCATCTCGTCGCCGTCGAAGTCGGCGTTGTACGGAGGGCAGTCGCACAGGTTGAAGCGGAACGTCTTGTGCGGGAGGATGCGCACGAAGTGGGCCATCATGCTCATCCGGTGGAGCGAGGGCTGCCGGTTGAACAGCACGATGTCCCCGTCGAGGAGTTGGCGCTCGACCACGCAACCGGGCTGGACGAGCTCGCCGCACGCCTCGGCGTTCTTCTCCATGACCTTGATCCGCTGGCCGTCCTCGCGGATCAGGTAGTTGACGCCACAGACGTAGCCGGGGTTCGCCGGAGGCGTCGGACCCCGTCGAACGAGCTCTTTCGCGACCTCCTGGTTGTGCGGGGTGACGGCGAGCGGGACCGTGAGGGCGCGGGCGACCTCGGCCGGGATCCCGACCTCGTTGATCGAGAGGAGCGGATCCGGCGAGATCACGGTCCGCGCCGAGAAGTTCACGCGCTTGCCGGACAGGTTCGACCGGAACCGGCCGTCCTTGCCCTTCAATCGTTGGGAGAGGGTCTTCAAGGGTCGGCCGGACCGGTGGCGGGCCGGAGGGATCCCGCTCGTCTGGTTGTCGAAGTACGTCGTGACGTGGTACTGCAAAAGTTCCCAGAGGTCCTCGACGACGAGCTGGGGCGCGCCCATGTCGCGGTTCTCGCGGAGGCGCTGATTGATCCGCAGGACGTCGACAAGCTTGTGGGTGAGGTCGTCCTCGCTGCGCTCGCCTGACTCGAGCGTGATCGAGGGGCGGACCTGGACCGGCGGGACCGGCAGGACGACCAAGACCATCCATTCGGGCCGTCCGAACTTGGGGTTGAGGGCCATCGCGCGGACGTCGTCGTCGGGGATCCGCTCGAGCCGCGCCCGGACCTCCTTCGGGGTGATCTTGTGACCGTTCTCTCGGAACGTCGTGGGCTTGTCCAGGATGATCTTCTGCTGGACTTCGTGGCAGTGCGGGCAGACGCGCTCCTCCTTCGGTTCTCGGGTGCGCACCGTCGGCTCGTCGGAGTCGGAGGCGGCCTCGGACCGGCTCGAGGGGGCGTCAGGGAGGATCCGCCCGCAGGCCCGGCACGTCCCCTGGAGCAGTCGCTTGATCTCCTTCGCGTACCCCACGTGGATGACGGGCATCGCGAGCTCGATGATGCCGAAGTGACCGGGGCATTCGTTCACGCGGCCCCCGCACGTGCGGCATCGCAGGTTGGGCTCGATGACGCCCAGGTGCAGGTCCATCAGGCCCATCTCGATCGGATAGCCGTCGTCGTCGTAGGTGTCGGCGGTGATGATCTTCACGCCGCTCATCCGGCGCACCTCGTCCGGTGACAGGAAGGCGAACTGCAGGCTCTTGATCTTCTTCGAAAGTCCCTGCGTCATCGTCCCTTCTCCGTCCGCCTACCGCATCTCTTCGAGCTGGAGCCGCATGATCACGCCCAGGCTGATCAGCTCCTCGAGGAGGAGCTTGAACGAGTAGCTCATCTCGACCGGATAGATCGAGGAGGTGTTCCCGCAGGACGGGCAGCGCAGCGACCCGGCCCGGGTATCCGGGATCGCGATGTGCCCGCACTCCGGGTTCCCGCAGACGTACTGGACCGTCCCGTCCGACTCGTCGAGCAGCCGGTCCTTGATGACCATGGCCACCCCGTGGCCGATCAGGGTGTCGCGCTCCATCTCCCCGAACCGAAGGCCGCCCTGCCGGGAGCGTCCCTCCGTGGGCTGACGGGTCAGGATCTGGACCGGCCCGCGCGAGCGCATGTGCATCTTGCCCGCGACCATGTGGTGGAGCTTCTGGTAGTAGATCACTCCGATGAAGATCTCCGCCTCGAGGCGGCGGCCGGTCATCCCGTCGTAGAGGGTCTCGCGCCCCGACGGGTGGAAACCGAGCGCCTTGAGCGACTCCCTAAGCGCCTCCTCGCGTTCCCCGGAGAACGCCGTCCCGTCGATCGTCCGGCCCTCGAGCGAGCCGACCTTGCCGCCGAGCATCTCGAGCACGTGGGCGACCGTCATCCTCGAGGGGATGGCGTGCGGATTGATCAGCAGGTCCGGGGTGACGCCGTCGCGGGTGAACGGCAGGTTCTCCTGCGGGACGATGAGCCCGATGACGCCCTTCTGGCCGTGCCGGGAGGCGAACTTGTCCCCCAGCTCCGGGACCCGCTGGTTGCGAACCTTGACCTTGACGAGCTTGGAGATATTCTCCCCTTCGGTCAGGATCACCCCGTCGACCCAGCCGGACTCGCCGAAGCGCACCGTGACCGAGGTCTCGCGGCGCTTCTGGGGCGTCAAGAGGTCGGTCTTCTCTTCGAGGAACCTCGGGGGGCTGGTCTTCCCGATCAGCACGTCGCCTTCGACGACCTCGAGCTCGGGGAAGATGAGCCCATCTTCGCCGAGGTTGCGGTAGGAGGTGTCGACGCGGGCACCGGCCACGTCCGGTCGGGGGATCTCGAACTTGTCCTCCTGGCCCCCCGGATACTTTCGCTCTTCGCCCCGGTACGTTCGGAAGAACGAGGAGCGGCCGAGGCCGCGGTCGATCGCGGCTTTCGAGAAGACGAGGGCATCTTGCATGTTGTAGCCCTCGTAGGAGAGGACCGCGACGACGAAGTTCTGGCCGGCGGGGCGTTCGGTGAAGTGGACATAGCGCATCGTCTGCGTCCGCAGGAGCGGCGCCTGGGGGTAGTGTAGCAGGTGGCTACGGGTATCGGGGCGGCGCCGGTAGTTCACCGATTCGACGCCGAGCGCCTGCTTGGCCATCCCGGAACCCATCGTGTTGCGGGGCGTCGAATTGTGTTCCGGATACGGGATGAGGCCGGTGCAGACGCCCAGCATGAGGTTCGTGTCGATCTCGAGGTGGGTGTCCTTCGGGCCGAGCAGGAGCTTCGCAGGGAACTCCTCGCTGCAGCGACCGCACTTGAGCTGCGCGACCTCCCGCTTCTCGCCGGCCGAGACCCAGCGGACGTCGCCGCGGGAGAGCGCGCGCTCACACTTCGGGCAGCGTTCGGGCTGCTCAAAGGCGTCGACGGCGATGAGCGAGTCCTCCTCCTCTTCGGCGTCGAGCCACTCGACCTTGCCGGCGTGGATGAGGTCGGAGAACGACAGTGTCCCCTGGCCGAGGTCGTCGAGGTCGGCCCGGCTCACTCGGGAGACCCCGTCCTTCACGACGATGAGCGGGCGCCTCAGGCGGCCCGGGTCACAGTGGACGATGACCTCGTTCATCTCGCCGTCGTAGCGGACATTGAGCTCGTAGGTCCGCTCGCCCAGCGACGGCGACAGGGTGCCGGAGCGGCGCCGCTCCCGGATCTCCTTGACGAGCTCGAGGGGGGAGGAGTGGAGTCCGATCAGGTTGCCGTTGACGTAGACTCGAGCGGCGCGCTTGCCCCTGGGCTGGTTCCCTTCCTGGAAGACCTCCGGGCCGATCTCCCGGGTGTTCAGGTCACGGAGGATCAGGGTGACCTCCTCCTCGTCGGCCCCTTCCGAGACGTCGACGCACAGGGCGTAGTTCTTGACGAGGCCGCAGTTCTGCCCTTCGGGCGTCTCGTTGGGGCACAGTCGACCCCACTGGGTCGGGTGCAGATCGCGGGCTTCGAAGTGCGGCTGACTGCGGGTGAGCGGGCTCGTAACGCGCCGGAGGTGGGAGATCGCCGACATGTGGCTGGTCCGGTCGAGCACCTGGCTCACGCCGGCCCGGCCCCCGACCCAGTTGCCCGTGGCGAGCGCGTGTACGAGTCGCTGCGTCAGCAGATCCGGTCGGATCGCGCTCGCGATCCGAAGGTCCTTCTTCCGGGCGAACGAGCGCTCGAGTTGATACTTCAGGTCCTTGAGAAGGAGCGTGAACGCGACCCGGAAGAGGTCCTCCATGAGGTCGCCGGCGAGCTTGAGCCGCTTGTTCGCGTAGTGGTCCTTGTCGTCCTCGCCCCGAACCTTCAGATGCAGCTCGAGGACAGTACGGGCCATGCGCGCGAGGTACAGGGCCTTCTTCAGTCGGTCCCCCTTCGTGTCGCCCAGGTGAGGGAGCAGGGATCGGTCCAAGATCCCGTCGACCTTTCGCTGGCGGTACTCCTTCGCCTGGCCGGTCGCGAACTTCTTCTCGAGGTGGAGGAGCGCGTCCTCGGTCGTCAGGATCCCTTCCGGCGGGTAGAGCTTCTTCGAGACGCACTCCTCTAGGTTGACGTTCAAGAGGTGCTTCATCGTCTGGACGAACGGCTCGTCCAGCGGGAGGAGCTCGCCCAGGACGGCCTGGAAGATCTCCTCATCGTTCTTCATCCCGAGGGCCTTCATCAGGATGGAAAGGGGGATCTGACCGGAGGCAGTGGGGACGGACACCTGCAGGATCCCGTCCTTCTTCTTCTCGACGACGGTGAGCGAACGGTACCCGCCGCGCTGGCTGAACACCTTCGCGCTCTCAACCGGGGTCCCGTAGCGCTCGTTGAACTCGGCGAAGATCCGGTTCGGCGCGAGGTCCTCTAGGCTCATCATCACCCGTTCGGTCCCGCCGATGATCGCGTAGCCGCCTGGGTCGAGCGGGTCCTCCAGGTACTCGACGAGCTTCGCGCGGTACTCTTCGGGGGAGAGGGGCACGCCGCTATCGCGCTCGATGTTCGCCTGCGCGAGGTTGCACTGCCGACTCTTGACCATGATCGGGAGGTCGCCGATGTGGACCTCCTCCGGAGCCCGCTCGACGCCGTTCTCCACTACGGTGACGCGCAGGTAGATCGGTGCCTGGTAGGTCAGGTTGCGGAGCCGCGCCTCCATCGGGGTGAGCGTGGGTTTGGAGCCGACCGGTTCCTTCACGAACGGCTGGCCGACAAAGATCGTCGGCTCGGCCGTCGAGGAGACCTGACCCGTGCGCGGGTCTCGGCGTCGGCCGACGCGCACGAAGATCGAGCTCTTCGTCTTCTGGACGTCGAGGCGGATGATGCCCCGTTCGGTCGAGTCCTCGCTCACGCGGGACTCGTCCACGATCCGCTGCATCCGCGAATTCGGGTTGTCGTTGGTCGGGAGGAAGTCGTTGAAACTCGCTAGGTGATGGTTGACGATGGACCGCTCCCGGAAGAAAGCGTCGACGATCTCGCGCATCGGATCTCACTCCCCGTAGGTCGAGACGAGCACCCGGTAGGCGATCGCCTCCCCGGCCGTTGCGCTAGGCCGGCGGACTCGCACGAGGCGGCCGGCGAGAGGTTCTTTCGCCTCGCGGGCCGCGAGGTACTTCGGGTCGGTCTTCAGGCCGGGGTCTCCGATGACGATCTTCGGGAGCCGCTCGATGGTCGCGCCGAGGGTCTGGATGGTGGCGAGCGTCTCGGCCTCGCTCAACAGTTCATGGGGCGGGACCAGGAGATGGGCCGTGAACGGACGAGCGGCGCGGGCCGCGGCGACCGCCTCGGCCTTGGCCTTCTTCGACGGCCTCTTCGGGGTGACCTTACGGGGACTCATCCTGACACCTCGGAAACCGAACGGGCCCGGGGGGAATTTCTGGGAAGGTGCCCGATGCGGGCGCCTCCCGTTCGAACCCCCGACCACCTGGTTAAAAGCCAGATGCTCTTTGTAGGGCCAGCGGTGGGACCGACCGGCCAACCTACCTGAGCTACGGGCCCGCCCCAGTTCCCGTGCGCTCCGACGAGGGCAGCGTATTTCAGGTTTCGCACCGAACGGTTCAATGCAGGCTCTCCAATCGCGAGATGATCGACCAGATCGCGGTCCGACCGTGCGTCGGAAGGTTCGGGTCGTTCGCCAGTTCGTCGAGACGATAGACGGCGCCAGCGATCCGCAGGTCGACGGCGGTCCCCCGTCGTCCCAACTCCTCCTTCGCGGCCAGGGCTCCGCGCCGAATGTTCCTCGGGAGGCTCGGGTCTTCGGAGAGCTCCCCCAGGGAGGTCAACATGGCTCCCACCCACCTCGATGGGTCACGAAGCGAATCCTCCGGAGTCGGGCTCGAGGCGCTCGATGCCGGGGAGGCCGGAGGGACATCACTCACGAACGGTGCGCCTCGCCGCCTTCCTTGTAGGCGGTGACGACCAGGAGCGTCTTCGATTCTCGAATGCCCCGCACGCCGGGAAGTCGGTGAAGGACGAACTCCTTCAGCTCGTCGTACTGAGGGAAACGCACCTTCAGGAAGATGTCGGTATCGCCGGTGACGAGGAAGACATCCTGCACCTCGGGGAATCGGCTGACCTCGGAGGCGACGTTGTCCGCCTCGGAGGTCTCCACCTTCAGCGCGATCAAGGCCGTCACCGCATCCTCCCCGTAGACCTTCGTGAAGGCATTTTCGACGGCGCGGCTCACCGGTCCCTGGCCCTCCGACCCCTTATCCATGCGATACCACCGGCGACGTGCGTTACCTGTACCCGACTTCGCTGTTGCCCAGAGCTCGAGCCGAACTAGCTCGCGGGCGCCGACTCGAACTCCTCTTGAAGGTCGTTGATCACTTGGTCGATGACGGTCGTGGAGTTGCTACCCCGGTACTCCCGGACCCCGCCCGCTTCGCTCGACACCCGGGCGACGATCTCGGCGGTACCGCGTAGAAACTCCACGCTGCAAATGAGCTCTTCCATGATGGCTCGGGCCCCCACCGCGCCGCGGGTCCGAAAAAGGTCACCTATTTATGGTTTGGCGAAGGCGGTCCTTGGAGGGCGCCCGGACCCGGATCCGAGGCGCCGGAGCGGTCCGGATTTGCGTGGGTCGCTCCCCATCCGAGGGAGCGGCGGACGGGGATCCCCTGAGGGACCGAAGTGCGGTCTCCCGAAGCCTAATAGAATGCCTCCTTCGTGCTCCTGATGCCGACCTCGAGTGGACTCGCTCCCGTAGAAGGGGGCGAGTTGTACTACGAACGGGAAGGCTCGGGCAATCCGATCGTCTGGCTCCACGGAGGCTTCCTCGATCGCCGACTGTGGGACCCTCAGTTCCCCCGGTTCTCCGTTCGCTACGACCTTCTGCGCTACGATCAGCGTGGATACGGCCGTTCGGACCGGCCCACCACAGAGTATGCCGAGTCGTTCGACCTGCGACACCTGCTCGACGACCTCGGTATCGCGAGTGCGTACTTCGTGGGACTCGCGACCGGAGCGAGGATCGCGCTCGATTTCGCCGCCGCGTTCCCGACGCGGGTGGACGGCCTCGTCGCGGTCGCCCCGACGATCGAAGGGTACCAGCCCGCCACGCCCGAGGAGGAGGCGCTCTGGGAGGAGCTCGACCGGAAAGAGGACGCGATCGAGGCGCTCGCGCGGACCGACGGTCCGGAGCGCGCCTTGCAAGCGCGGGTCGACCTGTGGGCGCACGCGGTCGACGAACGAACCCGGGGCGAGCTGCTCACCATTGCTCTGGAGAACCGCGCCCGGGCCCTGCGCGAGCCCAATCCGTTCCGCCAGAAGCTGAGCCCGAGGACCATCGACCGGCTCGGGGCGATCCGGTGCCCGACCCTGGTCGTTACCGGCGAACTCGACTTTCCCGGGTTCGTGGGGATTGCGAACCTTCTGATCGATCGACTCCCGATCGCCCAGCACTCGGTCGTGGCGGGGGCGGATCATCTCGTGAACCGGTCCCAGGCGGAATCGTTCAACGAACTCCTCGACGGGTTCTTCTCGCGCCTGGACTTCATCTTGATGCAGCGGGGCACGACTCACTAGCCGCGTTCCGCGCGGATCGCCGATCCGGTCCCGCCGTTCCCTGTTGGGTTGGGGCGGACCCGTTACCACACTTCGCCGTCTCCGACGGGATGGCATCGAGCTGTCTTTGGCGACCCCGATCCGCTCTCCCCACCACTCTTATCAATCCGGCGCCGTTCGAATTCCCCGGAGCAACCCCGTGGATACCTCCGACGGCCGTACGACGGTCGAGGTGCGGGTCGAGCTGAAGCCGGGGGTGTTCGATGCCGAGGGAGACGGCGTCCTGAAGGCCTTGCGTCTGCTCGGGATCGCCCACTTGACGGAGGTGACGACCGGTCGCGTCTATCGATTGGAGTTCGACGGGATCGACCCGACGGAGGCCGAGCGGCTCGCGGCGCGCGCGGTCGACCGACTCCTCGCGAATCCGGTGGTCCATCGGGTGGTCGTCGGCCCGGCCAGAGCCTGACGTCATGGGAGGAGTGGGTCGGAGCCCCGCGAGCCCCTGGGCCCCAGGGGTCGAAGTCCTTCCGCTCCGGGCGGCGCTGGACCTCCGGGCCTTCTCATCGAGCCACGGGCTAGGGCTCAGCTCGTCGGAGCTCGCGCGGATCCGGGCCCACTATCGGGGCCTTGGGCGCGACCCGACCGACGTGGAGCTTGCCGGGCTCTCCCAGAGCTGGAGTGAGCATTGCAGTTACAAGAGCTCGAAACGCTGGTTGCAACGAGGCTTTCGGGGCCTCGCGGCGCGGCCGCGCGTCCTCGGGACCGGCGATGCCGGCGTCATGGCGTTCGAGGATGGGTTCGCGTATGCCTTGCGAATCGAGTCCCACAATCATCCCTCGGCGGTCGAGCCTTACGGAGGAGCGGCGACCGGGATCGGAGGGATCCTTCGCGACGTGCTCGCCGTCGGAGCAAAACCGATCGCGCTTGCGGACCCGCTCTTCTTCGGACCCCTCGGCACCCCGATCGGCGACCTGCCGAACGGGGTCCACGCTCCCCGATACCTGCTCGACCAGGTCGTCGCCGGGATCCGGGACTACGGCAACCGCGTCGGAGTTCCGACGGTCTCGGGTTCGATCGGGTTCGACCCGGCCTACACGACCAACCCGCTCGTGAACGTCGGGTGCGTCGGGTTCCTGCCCCGGTCGCAACTTCGTCCGAATCGGGCGCAACGCGCCGGCAATCGGGTGGTCCTCGCCGGGGGGCTGACCGGACGCGACGGCATCGGAGGGGTCGCCTTCGCCTCCCGAGAACTGACCGAGCGCAGCACGGAATCGGAGCGCGGCCACGTGCAGCTCGGGGACCCGATCATGAAGGAACCGCTCATCCACGCCTGTCTGGAAGCCTTCGGACGGGGGCTCGTTCAGGGGGTGAAGGACCTGGGCGGGGGAGGACTTGCGACCGCGTCGGGAGAGCTCGCCCATGCGGGCCACCTCGGCCTGGTCGTCCACCTCGACCGCGTGCCGCTGCGAGAGCCGGACTTGCGCCCGTGGGAGATCTGGATCTCGGAATCCCAGGAACGGATGCTCCTCGAGGTACGTCCGGGCGACCTTAGGTCGGTCTTCGATATCTTTCGACGTTACGACGTTCCGGCGACCGAGGTCGGGCAGTTCGTTCCCGGCGAGGACGAACGTCTCGTTTACCGGGGCCGCCCCGCCGGACAGCTCTCCCTTCCCTTCCGCGTGGAGCCGCGGCTCTTGACGCGAGCGCGACATGCCCGCGCGCCGAAGCGGGGTCGCTCCCCGGCCGTTCCAGACGACCACCTGAACTCCCTCCTCTTGGCTCAGGTGCTCTCCAACGACTGCCGGTCGCGTGAATCGGTCATTCGGGTCTATGACCACGAGGTCCAGGGCCAAACGGTGATCAAGCCTCTCCACGGTCGACCGGAGTCGCCCTCCCACGGCGACGCCGCCGTGCTTCGTCCCCGGTCAGAAAGCACTCGGGCGATCGCGGTCACCGTCGCGAGCCAACCCTGGGCCTGCCGCTCCTCCCCCCGAGCCGGGGCGATCTGGACCGTGGAGGAGGCGGCCCGCAACCTCTATTCGGTCGGGGCTCGACCCGACGCCTTTACCGACTGCCTTAACTTTGGGAATCCGCAAGACCCGCGGGTACTCGGCGACTTCGTCGAGACCATCGCGGGCCTCGCCCAGGGGGCCCGGGGGCTCGGCTTTGCGGTTCCCTCCGGGAACGTGAGCTTCTACAACAGTGGCCCCGGTGGCGGGATACCCCCGACCCCCGTCCTGATGGCGACCGGCATCCTAGCGGATTACCGCTCGGCCGTGACGTCCGACCTCAAGGAATCGGGCGACTCGATCTATCTCGTCGGGAGGAGCGACCCCGCGCTCGGCGGCTCGTTGTACGAACGGCGCCTCGGCCTCGCTGCGGGGTCGTTGCCCGCGACCGGACCGACTCGGGTCCGGCGGTTGGGAGAGGCGCTCGTCACCTCAGCGGTCCGGGGCACCCTCCGGGCGGCTCACGATATCTCCGACGGCGGTCTTGCCGTGACCCTCTTCGAGATGGCGGCGGGAGGGGGTCTTGGGTTCTCCGTCGAGCTTTCGGGGACGGGACTCTCGGGCCCGGGGGTCTCGCTCGTCGCCGAGGGGTCGTCCCGGTGGATGGTCGAGGTACGCCAAGGGTCGGACACGGCGTTCGAACGGACGTTCCGGGGGCTCCCGATCGCGCGTTTGGGAGAGGTGACCGAGGGGCCCGGAATGCTCACCTGGAAGGGACGACGGGTCGGGCGGGTCGACGTGGCGTCGTTGTACGAACGGTGGCGGGCCGGCCTCGACCGATAGGGATTCCGTGTCGACGGCGCTCGTGTCGGGGGGCAAGGACTCGATCTACTCCGCGTACCTCGCCGATACGCAGGGTTGGTCGGTCGACGAACTCCTCGTTCTCGTTCCGGAGGATGTCGACTCCTTCCTCCTGCATACCCCCAATCTCGCTCTCGTCGAGCTGCAGGGAACGGCCTGGGGGAAGCGGGTCCGCACCGTGCCGATCCACGGCCAGGGAGAGGCCCTCGAGGCGAACGCGATCGCCATGGCGCTTGCCGAGGGGAACGGCGCGGTCATCGCGGGAGCGATCGCATCGTCCTACCAATGGGCTCGACTGAACCGGATCACAACAAAGCTGGGTAGGCCCCTCTACGCGCCGCTCTGGGGGAAGGACCCTTCCTTGGTGGTCCGGGAGGAGATCGCCGGCGGCCTCGACATTCGACTGGTCCAGGTGGCGGCGGAGCCGCTCGGAGCGGAACTCCTGGGCCGTCGCCTCGACCTCGCCCTCCTGTCGGAGATCGAACGGCTCGGTCGAACCCAGCGGGCCGTCCATCCGGCCGGTGAGGGCGGCGAGTACGAGAGCCTCGTGGTGGACGCGCCGTTCTTTTGCCAACGGCTCGAGCTCGACGAGCAACGGACGGTCACCCGGGGCCTCGCGTCCCGTCTCGACATCGCGCGGGCGCACCTCCTCCCCAAACCCCCGGGACCCCGAGCGCGCGCGCGGAAGAACTGAAAAGGCAATATCTTCGGGCCCGGTCGAGCGCCATGGCCGGCGTTCGGACTGCCCTCCCCCCTCTCGAGGCGCTCGTTCGCGCGATCGGGGACGACCGGGCGGACCCGGACCTCGAGTGGGTGAGCCGCCTCTCCGGGTCCGATCCGCCGAAGGTCCGCAACACGATCCTGGAACTGGGCCGCCACCTCGAGGACGTCGCGTCGATCCATTCCGCCCACCTGGGCGGCGGACGAGATTTCTATGCCCAGATCCGCGCTCCGTTCGAGCTCTACGCCCTGACCCGGCTCCTCCGACCGACCCATGTGCTCGAGGCCGGGGTCTCCTCCGGGGTCTCCTCGGCTCTCTTCCTCCTCGGGCTGCTGGACAACGGGGTCGGCGCCCTCCACTCGATCGACCTCCCGACGGTCCAGAAAGGCCCCACCCTAGGGAAGGGCGAGTCCCCCGTGAGCCTCCCGCCCCAACGGGACACCGGCTGGGCCGTTCCCCCGGAGCTCACGCTGAGCTGGGACCTTCGCATCGGCCCGAGCGAATCGCTCTTGCCGGGGCTCGTCGAGTCGCTTCCCGCCGTCGACCTCTTCCTCCACGATGACCTTCATACGCCGACCCACCTGACGTTCGAGCTCGAAGCGATCCGCCCGAAGCTTCACGAGGGGTCGGTCGTGCTCGCCGACAACACCCAGTGGACCGGCAAGGCGTTCGACCGGTTCGCGCGGTCCCTGGGGGCCGAAATCCATCGGAGATCGGGGAGCGACCTCGTCGGACTTCGGGTTCCCGCCCGGGGGCGCATGCCGCCGTTACCGGCACCGCGCCCGGCCCGGGCCCGTGCTGCCGCAACGGTTCGTCCGGCCCGACCCAAGCCCGCCCGGCCGACGGCCCGGCGTCGCGCGGCGAGGGACTTTTAACCGCGGTCTCGTTTCCCTCGACGATGGCGGCGAGCCGCACGGTTCCGAGCCGAGCGAACGCCCGGGCCCGACCCCGGACCCGAGGGGGCCCGGTCGCCGAAGCGCGCAAGCGCTGGGAGGCCGAAGTGGAAGCGCCGGCCCTCGCCCGTTCGCCCGAGCGAAAAGACCATTTCGAGACCCTCGGAGGGATCCCGGTCGACCGGCTCTATGCCCCGAGGGGCGGGGCGGAACCCGAACTCGCCTATCCAGGTCAGTTCCCGTTCACGCGCGGGATCCACCCGACCATGTACCGGGGGAGGCTCTGGTCGATGCGGATGTTCTCCGGGTTCGGGACCCCGGAGGATACGAACGCCCGCTTTCGCTACCTGCTTCAGCACGGCGAGTCCGGGCTGTCGATCGCGTTCGACGACCCGACCCTCTACGGCATCGATGCGGACGACCCGGAAGCCCTGGGCGAGGTCGGAAAGTGCGGGGTGAACGTCTCCTCCCTGCCGGACATGGCGAGGTTGCTGGCCGGCATCCCCCTCGAGCGGGTCACCACGAGCATGACGATCAACGGGCCCGCCAACATCGTTTGGGGGATGTACCTCCAGGCCGCGGAAGCCGGGGGAACCCGGCGGAGCGACCTCGGCGGGACGACCCAGAACGACATCCTGAAGGAGTACATTGCCCAGAAGGAGTTCCTCTACCCGCCCAAGCCGGCGCTGCGCCTGGTGACGGACACGATCGAGTTCGCGACGAAGGAGACCGCTCGATGGAATCCGGTTTCGATCTCCGGCTACCACATCCGCGAAGCGGGGTCCACGGCGGTCCAGGAGCTCGCCTTCACCCTCGCCGACGGAATTACCTACGTCGAGGAGGCGATCCGGCGCGGCGTGCCGGTCGATGAGTTCGCCCCGCGGCTCTCCTTCTTCTTCAACTCGCACAACGACTTCTTCGAGGAGATCGCGAAGTTTCGCGCGGCGCGCCGCCTGTGGGCCGAGACGATGCGCGACCGGTTCCAAGCAAAGAAGCCGAGGTCCTGGTGGATGCGCTTCCACACCCAGACCGCCGGATGCTCGTGCACCGCCCAGCAGCCCGAGCTCAACATCGTGCGGACCACGGTGCAGGCGCTCGCGGGCGTGCTCGGGGGGACCCAGAGCCTTCACACGAACTCCTACGACGAAGCGATCCAGCTTCCTTCCGAAGACGCGGTCCGCATCGCCCTGAGGACCCAGCAGATCATCGCCCACGAGAGCGGCGTCACCGAGACGGTCGACCCGTTCGGCGGGAGCTACTACCTCGAATGGCTGACCGACCGGATGGCGGAGGAGGCGCGACGCTACTTCGAGCGGATCGAGGCGATGGGCGGGGTGGTCGCCGGAATCGAGCGCGGGTTCTTCCAGCGCGAGATCCAAGAGGCATCGTTCCGATACCAGCGCGAGGTCGAGTCGGGCGTCCAAAAGGTGGTGGGGGTCAACGTCTACGCTCTCGATACGCCGGTGAAGGTCCCTCGGCTCAAGATCTCCGAAGACGCGCGCCGCCACCAGTCGACGAGGCTTCGCACGCTCCGCTCGAACCGTAACCGTCGTCGGCACGCGGATGCGCTCGCCGCGATCGGGAAGGTCGCCGAGCAGGAGGACGCCAACACCATGCCGGCCGTGATGGACGCGCTGAGGGCGAAGGCGACCCTGGGGGAGATCGTCCGGGCGTTCCAAGGGGTGTTCGGCAGCTACCGGGAACGGTCGATGTACTGACCGGCAACTTCGCTGTGACGACGCTCGACCCCTCCCGTTCCGCGCCCTCCGACTCTGGATCCTACCGCGCCGCCTTGGACGAGCTCTATTCGCTCCGCCGGTTCGGGATGCGTCCGGGCCTCGAGGGGATCCGGGCCCTCCTCGAAGGACTCGGACACCCTGAACGCTCCTTCCGGGCGATCCATGTCGCCGGCAGCAAGGGGAAGGGATCCGTCTCGGCGATGGCCGCGCAGATCCTCCAGGCCTCCGGCCGGACGGTCGGGCTCTACACCTCCCCCCACCTGGTAAGCTACCGAGAACGGATCCGGGTCAACGGCCGTCCGATCCCCCGCCGGGCGGTGACCGAGGGGGTCGCCCGGGTCCAGGTGGCGTCCCGCCGCCTCGTCGCGGAGGGACGCTCGGACCGACCCGCCACGTTCTTCGAGGTGACGACCGCTCTCGCTTTGGATTGGTTCCGACAACGCCACGTCGAAGATGCGGTCATCGAGGTTGGGATCGGCGGACGCCTCGACGCCACCAACGTGCTCGACGCCCCCGTGGGCGTGATCACCACCATCGAGCTAGAGCACACCGACGTGCTCGGCCCGACGCTTTCAGACATCGCCCGCGAGAAAGCGGGGATCCTGCATCGCGGGATGCGTTCGGTGGTCGGAGCGCTCCCCCCGGAGGCCCGAACGGTCGTCGACCGGACCGCCGATTCTCTCGGAGTGCCGGTCTGGCACCTCGACGAGGAGGTGCGGACCGGCGAACGGACGATCTCGGAGTCCGGCCAACGGTTCGCGATCGCCATGCCGGCCACGTCGTATCCGGGGGTCGAGATCCCCCTGCACGGACGCTTCCAGGCCGGGAACGCCGCGATCGCTGTCGCTGCAGTCCAACTCTACCAGCGCGCACTCGGGCGAACGCTCGCGGAAGCGTCGGTTCGATCGGGCCTGGCGGCGGTCCATTGGAGGGGGAGGCTCGAGGCCGTCCGGCGGCGGCCGTGGACCTATCTCGATGTGGCCCACACGCCCGACAGCGCGCGGGCGGTGACCGAGAGCCTCGCCGAGATCCACCCGTTCGTCGACCCGGCCGAGAGCGTCATCCTATTCGGGTGCCTCTCCGACAAGCGGTCGGACCGGTTGCTCGAGGCCCTGAGTCCGATCGCCCAGACCGTCGTGGTGACCCCCATCCGATCGGAACGCAGCGCGGACCCCAACGAGCTCCGCCGGCGTGCCATCGGATCTTTCCGACGGGTCGTCCAGGCCTCTGACGTCAGCTCGGGGTTCGCTCTCGCGAAGGCTTCGGTCGGGCCCGAGGGGATCCTGCTCGTCGTCGGAAGCGACTATCTCGTCGGCGAGGTGCTGGAGGGACTCGAAGGAAGACCCGAGGACGAACCGGACCTGTCCGACCCTGGTCGGGCCGCGAGCGAACCTCCGATCGCCGCTGGGGCGACCCCGGGACGGCGGGCCCGGGACGGGGTGGCGTGACCGACCCCAAGGCGTACCCGTGGCCGAAGGTCATGGACCGGCTGAGCCGGACCTACGGGCGGGGCGACTGGAGGGTGCCGTACCTCCGTACCCATGCGGAGGACCCGTTCCAGGTCCTCATCGGCACGATCCTATCGCAGCGCACCCGGGACGAGGCGACCGACGTCGCGTCGGCCCGTCTCTTCGCCCGCTATCCGGACGCTGGGAGCCTCGCTATCGCGAGCCCTTCCGAGCTCGAACCCCTGATCCGCGGGACCGGATTCTACCATACGAAGGCGCGCGTGCTGCCGAAATGCGCCCGGGCGATCCTCGAGCGGTTCGCCGGTGAGGTGCCGAACGACCTCGGACGACTGATGACGCTGCCGGGGGTCGGCCCCAAGACCGCCAACTGCGTCGTCGTGTTCGGGTACGGGCTGCCCGGGATGCCAGTCGACACCCACGTGCACCGGATCGCGAACCGGCTGGGCGTGGTGCGGACCGACACGCCCGAAGAGACGGAGGTCGCCCTTCGGCGGATCGTCCCCGAACGGTTCTGGCTCCCGCTCAATCCGGTCCTGGTCCAGCACGGCCAGAACCTATGCCGACCGATCCACCCAAAGTGCCCCGAGTGCCCGATCGTCGAATTCTGCGCCACGGGGATCGCGCTCCGCGAGGGTCGCCGACCGCCGAGGCCGGCCGATGCACCGGCTCGCCGACGTCCGGCCGTCGCGCGCCGACGCGGTCCGGGCCGGCCCGCACGCGGCCGGTAACGCTTTTCCCTCGACCTCCTTCGCCCGGCCATCGATGGACGAGGCAGAATACCGGATCGATTTCTTCGAGAAGGCCGGGATGCACCGACGCGCCTGCCCATCCTGTGGCCATGCCTTCTGGAGCTCGGGTCGGCATGAACGCTGCCAGGAGGCCCCCTGCACCCCGTACGGATTCATCGGTAAACCCGGGTTCGCAAGCCCGCTAGGCCTCTCGGCGATGCGGGAGCGCTTCCTCGGATTCTTCGAGCGACGCGGCCACTCCCGGATCCGCCGCTACCCGGTCGTCGCCCGATGGCGGAACGACGTCTTCTTCACCCAGGCGTCGATCTACGATTTCCAGCCGTGGGTCACGAGCGGGGAACTTCCGCCCCCGGCGAACCCGCTCGCGATCAGCCAGCCCTGCCTGCGGTTCCTCGACCTCGACGAGGTCGGACGGAGCGGCCGGCATTTCACGCTGTTCGAGATGATGGCCCACCACGCCTTCAACCGGCCGGACCATCTCGTCTACTTCAAGGACCGATGTGTCGAGCTTTGCCACGAGTTCCTCACCTCCGAGCTCGGCGCGCAATCGGGCGCGATCACGTACAAGGAGGAGGAATGGGAGGGGGGAGGCAACCTCGGCCCCTCCCTCTCGGTCGGCCTCGCCGGGCTCGAAGTCGCGACGCTCGTCTTTATGGAGTACGTCCGAGACGGCTCTGCGCTGCGACCGATGCCGCTCACCGTCGTCGATACCGGCTACGGGCTCGAACGGCTGACCTGGCTATCCCAGGGCACCAAGAACGCCTACGAGGCGGCGTTCGCTGGGTCCTACGAGGAGCTGAGGCAAAGCTTCCCACCGCGCGAGACGGCGATCCTGATCGACCACGCTCGGGCCCTGAACTTCCTGCTGACGGACGGAGTGGTCCCCTCGAACGCGAAGGAGGGGTATTTCTCGCGCCTGCTGATCCGCCGGATGCTGAGGTTGCTCGCCGGCCGGGCCGACGGCCCCGAGATCGGCAGCATCCTCGAGCGGGTCGGTCGGGACGTCGCCCGCGACTTCCCCGAGGTCGGCGAGCACCGCGACGACCTGCTGACGGTCGTGCAGGCCGAGGTAGAGCGCTACGGGGAAGCGCTCGATCGCGCTCGCGACCAGATCCGCCGGTTCGAGGCCCGTCGCATTGAGGAGCGGCGGGCCGTCACGGTCGACGACCTCCTCGTCTGGTACGACTCGCTCGGAGTGACCCCGGAGGTCGCGGTCGCGGAGCTCGCCTCCCCGGTCCCGATCCCGGAGGACTTCTACGCGCAGGTGGCGCGCCGCCACGAGACCGAGGCGCGCACGACCGACTACTCCGAGGCCCCGTCTCGATCGATCGCGATCCCAGCGGACGTCCCAGCGACGGAGGTCCGCTACTACCTCGACCCGTACACCCTCGATTTCGAAGCCCACGTCGTGTTCAGCCAGGACGCCGAGGTCGTGCTCGACCGAACGTACTTCTATCCGACCGGCGGCGGGCAGGTCACCGATACCGGCCACCTCGGGGAGATTCCCGTGGTCGAGGTCGTGCGCCGCGGGCCGTGGGTCGTGCACCGCCTCGACCGCCCGAGTCCATTCGGACCGGCCGAGCGGGTCCGGGGCCGCATCGACGCCCCCCGACGCACCCAGCTGATGCAGCACCACACGGCGACCCACCTCCTCAACGGAGCCCTGCGTACGATTCTGGGACCCCATGTCTGGCAGGCCGGAGCGCACAAGGCCGTCGACTCGGCGAGGATCGACATCACGCACTTCCGCGCGCTCACCCGCGAAGAGACCCGCGCGGTCGAGCGGCTCGTGAACCGGATCGTCCGGGAGGACCGGCCCGTCAAGAGCTACTTCGAATCCAGGAACGAGGCGGAGCGGCGCTTCGGCTTCACGCTCTACCAGGGCGGCGCGGTGCCGGGCAAGGAACTTCGGATCGTCGAGGTCGAGGGGTTCGACGTGGAGGCGTGCGGGGGAACGCACTGCACCCATACGAGCGAGGTCGGGCTCGTCACCCTCCTCGGGACCGAGCGGATCCAGGACGGGGTCGTGCGACTGACCTACGCCGCCGGGGAACGCGCCCTCGATCTGATCGAGGCCCGAGGCGAGTTGCTCGAGAAGGCGTCCCGGTCGCTCTCGGTCCCACCGGAACGCCTGCTCGAGGGGATCGAGCGCTTGCAGGCCGAGCTCGAGTCCGGTCGAAGGAAGGACCGCTCCGAGGTCAAGAGGGACCTCGCCGCCCGGGCCGAGTCCCTTCTCCTCGACCCGGCATCGACCCGCGAATCGAACGGGATCCGGATCACCCGGGCCCGCGTGGACCTAGACCGGGCCGGGCTCATGGAACTGTCCCGGAAGTTGACCCAGGAACCGGGTCGGGTGGCGATCCTGGCCGGGGAGGAGCAAGGACGGGGCATCCTGTTCGTCGGTTCGAGCGCCCCCAGCGCGCCCGCGGATTCGCTCGTCGCGGCGGCTCGGTCGGCGTTCGGGGGCCGCGGAGGAGGGAACCCTTCGGCGGCGACCGCGGTAGGGGAGCCTGGGGCTCCGCTCGATCAGGCGATGGAGGCCGCCCATCTCCTCGCGATGAAGACGACGGACCGGTCGTCCTCCTGATGGCCGGACCCCAATGGGCCCGCCCGGCCCGGACCCGGCCTCCCTCGGGGGCCCGGAACGCGTCCTCGGACCCGGTTCAAGCCCGGCCCTCTCCTAGGAAAGCTTTACCTTCCACGCGGTTGAACACCCATCGGAAGAGGCGCTAGACGAATGCCGTTCGACCGAATGCTGTCCTCCGGACCCCTCGGGGGACCCTGATGGCCCAGGCGACCGCCGAATCGCGCAGCGGAAAGCCCCTCGTGGCCGGGGTCCCGGCCGAGGTCCTCACCTTCCTCCAGGGGAAGGGGGGTCGCTCGCTCATCGTCAAGGGCGGAGCCGGCACCGGCAAGACGACCTTCGGCCTCGAGCTCCTCGAGCGGATCGGCAAGCCGGACCACTCCTTCTACCTGTCCACCCGGGTCGGCGACGAGGCGCTGTACCGCCAGTTCCCGTGGCTGAAGTCCACCGAGATGCGCTCGCGCATCCTCGACGCAGGCAAACTGTTCCTGGACGCCGTCAACGAGACGCCGAAGAGCTCGGTCAAGGAACTCCCCGAGGCGGAGAAGCGAAAGATCCGGGCCGCGCGGGCGATGATGCGGAGCCTCTCGGAAGAACCGGGTTCCCCCACCCGGGTCGACCGGACCCACCTGACGGCGCTCGCCAAGCGCAACCCGATGCCCGAGATCGAGAGCATCTACGACCGCATCGAGCGGGCGCTCCCGGAGAAGTCGCTCCTCGTGATCGATTCGCTCGAGGGTGTGACCCACAAGTACGGTCTCGAGATGGAAGAATTCGTCATGGCCCTGCAAAAGGACCTGGTGGAAGGGTCCAACACCGACGTCGTGATGATCCTGGAGAAACCCGAGGCCGGCGGGATCGAGTACCTCGTCGATGGGCTGCTCTCCATCCAGCGCGAAGAGCTCGACGAACGGCGGGTCCGCCATCTGCGGATCGAGAAGCTTCGTGCGACGAACATCGGCCGACCCCGCTACGCGGTCACGCTCGCTGACGGTCGGTTCGCCGCCCTGGGCGTCCCGGTGAACGACGGGGCCTCCTCCCCGACGATCTGGCGACCCGAGGCCGACCCGGAGCGCTACTACTCGACGGGGATCCCCGACTTCGACCGCCTACTCGACGGCGGGTTCCGGCGCGGCAGCTTCAACGCGTTCGAGATCGACGTGAACGTGGGGATCGACGACTACTACATGCTCTTCACGCCGACGTTCTTGAATTTCTTGTCCCAATCCCGCGGGATCATCGCGGTTCTCGCCGCGGGGGAATCGTACGAGAAGCTGCGCGACACGCTCGTCCGCCACACCCCGCCCAACGTGTTCGACCAACGGGTCCGGATCGTCGACTACACGGCGAGCGAGACCGAAGAGACCTACATCGTCCCGATGGCCCACTATGGCCGCGACGAGGCGATGCAGGCGATGGTCGTCGCCGAGAAGGCCGCGCGCGGACCCCAGCAGCGACCCTTCCTAGAGTACACGAGCTTCGATACGCTCGAGAGCCTGATGGGCGACCAGGTCGCGATCCGGATGTACTTCCACGGGGTGCGCCGGACCAAGCTCGTCGGAAACCTCGGCATCGGCCTGTTGAAGCCCGGTCTCCTCGTCTCGAGCGAGATCCTCAACATGATGGACACGTACTTCCGGATCATCAACATCGACAACGCCCCGTGCATCTACGGGATCCGACCGAGGACGACGATCTACTCGATCTCGACCGACCCGGAGCTGGGCGCGCCGCACGCCCGTCTGACCCCGATCGTGTAGGCCGGGCGCACCGTCATCCCCCGAGCACCGCCGCGCCGGGGGTGACGAGCAGGAGGATCGTCAGGGCGATCCCTGGGACGAGGGTCATGGTCAGGTCGTCGTCGAGGTGTCGGTATCGGACTCGCTCCACTCCGACGGCGAGGAGGGCCGCAAGGCCGGCGGCGAGCACCGCCGAGAGGACGGTCCAGTTCCCTACCCAGCGCAAGGCGAGGAAGGCGATCAGCGCGTACGCGACCAGCGGGGCGGCCGGGTAGGCGGTCGGCTTGCTCCGGATCAGCCGAAGCTCTCCGATGAGCGGGTCGATGAGGGCCGTCCCGAGGACCACCGCGACGGCCACCGGTTTCGGAAAGAACAGGACGGCGGCCACGACCGCGACGGCGAAGTAGGCGAAGCTCGCGATCCGACCCACCTCGAACGGCCGGATCGTCGGGAGTTCGAGTCCGGCCTTCCAACGCAGGAGCTCGACGAGCAGGATCACGGCGAGCGCGAGGAGCAGCACCGCGGGATTCGGGAGGACGCGAAAGAAGCCCGAGGGTACTAGGTAGTACAGTAGGACGAGCGCGCCGAAGAGGTGCAGGCAACGTCGCCAAATGCGTTCCCCGAGCGAGAGGTCTCCCCCGAACCGGCGCCCCAGCCAACCGCGGAAGCGGCCCTCTCGGTGCAATCGCACGATCCCTTTCGCGTGGGCTCGGACTAAGCTCTTTCGCCACGCCCCTGCCCAAGGCTTTTCTTTTGTCGCCGCGTTCGGAGCCCGCATGAAGGTCACGATCGTCGTCGGGAGTCGCTCGGACCTCGAGCACGCCGAGAAGGTGCGGGCCCGGCTCGAATCCTTCGGGGTTCCCGCCGACGTCCACGTGGCCTCCGCGCATCGGACCCCGGAGCGCGTCGACCGTCTCGCGGCCGATCCCGAGGTCGACGTATTCATCGCGATGGCCGGGCTCTCGGCCGCACTCCCGGGGACGATCGCGGCGCGGACCCTGAAGCCGGTCATCGGCGTCCCGCTGCACCGGGGCCTCGGCCTCGATAGCCTGCTCTCGGTCGTCCAGATGCCGCCGGGCGTACCGGTCGCGGCGGTCGGACTGGACGCATCGGAGAACGCCGCGCTGCTCGCGGTCTCGATCCTTGCGCTCAAATATCCGAGCCTCGAGCCGAGTCTGGTCGCCTATCGGGCGAAGTGGCGCGAGGAGGCGGCCCCCTTGGGGCCCAACCCCGTGCCGTGAGGGACCCCGAATCGTTCCGGACGGAGGCGGTCGAACGCCTCCGCGCGGCCGTCCCCGGTCAGGCCCTCGTCGCCGCGAGCGGCGGCATCGACAGCACGGCCGCTGCCGTCCTCGCCAAGCAGGCGCTCGGTCCGCGGGCGCGGGCGCTCTTCGTCGACACGGGCCTGCTCCGGGAAGGGGAGACCGACCGGGTCCGTCGGATCTCGGAGGCGTTGAAACTCGATATCGAGGTCGTGCCCGCGGCGGAGACCTTCTTTGCGGCCCTCGACGGGGTCACGGACCCCGAAGAGAAACGCCGTCGGATCGGCGCGGCCTTCATCCGCCTGTTCGAGCGGGAGGCGAAACAGACCGCTGCCGACCGCCTGGTGCAGGGAACGATCGCCCCGGACTGGATCGAGAGCGGGGGCCAGCTTCGCGACACGATCAAGACGCACCACAACGTGGGCGGGGTCCCGAAGGACTCGACGCTCACGCTCGTCGAACCGCTGCGAGACCTCTACAAGGACGAGGTGAGGGCGCTCGCCGTCCACCTCGGGATCCCCGAAGCGCACCGGCAGCCGTTCCCCGGCCCCGGACTCGCGGTCCGGGTGATCGGACCCGTCACCGAGGCCCGGGTGCGGAGCGCGCGCCGCGCGAACGCGATCGTCGAGGAGGAGGTCGACCGGGCGGTCGACGCGGGGACCCTCGCCCGACCGTGGCAGTACTTCGCCGTGCTCCTGCCGGTGCGCACCGTCGGCGTCCTCGGGGACAACCGAGTGTGGGGGGAGGCCGTGAGCGTGCGCATCGTCGAGTCGATCGACGCCATGACCGCGACGGCGGTCGCTCCCCCGGCCGAACTGCTCCGAAGGATCGCCGAGCGGATCACGCGCGAGCTCTCCGGGACCGTACCGCGCGTGCTCTACGACGTCACCGACAAGCCGCCCGCGACGATCGAGTGGGAGTGAGACCGCGGCCGAAGAACCTATCAGGCCGCCGGTCCCGTTCGGCCCATGACCACTCCCGCCCCCTCGGAACGGCCGCTGCACATCCCCGAGGAAGTGGCGGCCGATATCGAGCGGCGCATCCAGGGGAGCGGGTTTGCGTCGGTCGACGCGTTCGTGGGCTACGTTCTTGCGCGCCTGCTCGAGCGGCCCTCCGACGTCCCCTTCAGCGAGGAGGACGAGCAGCGGATCCGCGATCGACTGCGTTCCCTCGGCTACATCGACTGACGGGTCGCCCATGTCCGACCCGGCCAACCCGACGCTCTCCTGTCCGTTCTGCGGCGCGGCGCTCACCGACCGCATCGATGTCGAAGGATCGCGATTCCTCGTCTTCCGTTGCATGTTCACGCCGAAGGTCGACCCCGCTCTCTCCGACGCACAGCTCATCGAGGCCCTGCCTGGCGCCCATCCCGGGACCGGCCCGGCGTACTTCCGCGGCGTCTGCGACCGGCTGCACGTCTACGTGACCCAGGGCGAGGGAGCTCGAATCCTCACGGGCCCTCGGTCCGAGCGCTAGACCCCGGGTCCCGGAGAGCCCGGATCGATCCTGGACCGCGCGCCCGAAGACGGAGCGCGCCGCTGCGGTCGCACGCGGCGGGATCGTCAGGCGGGCACCGCGACGCCACCGATCTTGCGGAGCGCCGAGTCGGTGGAGACGAGATGCCTCGGCAGTCCGAGCTCCTCGGCGGTCGCGCCGAGCGCCAGGCCAACGAGCTGGGGGAGGTGAAAGACCGGCATGTCGAGGGCGTGGCCGAGCTCGTGCTCGGCCTTGTTCTGATAGGCGTCGAGGGAGATGTGGCACAGCGGGCAGGGGGTGGCCATCGCGTCCGCCCCGTGGGATTTCGCGTCCTCGATCTGGCGGGCCGCGATGCGGTTGGCGGTCGGCTCCTTGACGAAGAGGATCGGGAACCCGCAGCACATCACCCGCCCGCGATAGAACACGGGGGTCGCGCCGAGCGCGCTGATGAGGTCCTCGAAGCTGTGGGGCTCCTCGGCGCTCTCCGAGCGCAGCCGATCGGCCGGTCTCAACAGATGGCAGCCGTAGAACGCCCCGACCTTCAGGCCGGTGAGCGGCCGCACGACCTGGCGACGGATCGCCTCGGCGCCGATCTCGTCGGTCAGGACCTGGAGAAGGTGCGTGACGTGGGTCCGGCCCGAGTAGGTCATTCCGATCTGGGCGAGGGCCCCCTCGACCCGCTCGCGGATCTTCGGCTCGGTGTACCGAGAATTGGCCAGCGCGAGCATGCCCTGGCAGGTCGAGCAGACCGTGAGGACGTCGAGGCCCGCCTTCTCGGCGATGGCGAGGTTGCGGGCGTTGAGCGCGACGTTGAGCGTCGGATTCGCCTCGTCGATGAACCCGGAACCGCAGCAGGAGAAATTAGGGAACTCCACGAGCTCGATCCCGACCTTCTTCGCCACCCAGCGGGTCGCGAGGTCGAGCTCCTTGCCGGACTCCTGGGCGACGCATCCGGGGTAGTAGGCGAGCCTCACGAGTGCTCCTCGGGGTCGAGGATCTCGTAGAGCTTCTCGACCTCCTCCCGGCCCTGGATCTCCTTCGGCGTCTTTCGGATCTCGGGCTTCTTGCGGACCAGGCGGATCCCTTGCGGGAGCTGGGCGAGGATCCCGCCGTACCCGGAGGTCTGTCGGACGAGGCGCAGCTCGTTGAGGATCCCCCGCTCCCGGATGTTGTCCTTAAAGGCGAGCGCGTGGCGGGAGCCGGCCTCGGTCGCACCCTGGGCCTGGAGGGCGAGCTCCTTCAGGTCCATGATCCGCTCCGAAGGGCGGACCCCTTTCGGGCAGGCCTCCGTGCAGAGGTGGCAGCGCAGGCAGAGCCACAGGCCCCCCGGCTGGATCTTCACGAGACGTTGCTTCGTCGCGGCGTCCCGCGGGTCCACGACGAACCGGTAGAGCTTGGCGAGCGCCATAGGCCCGGGGAACGCCGGGTCGGCCTCGACGGCGGGGCACGCGGAGTAGCACGCGGCGCACGCGATACAGCGCGGGGTCTCTTCGAACCGCGCGACCTGCTCTGGCGTCATCGTCGTGGGTTTATCGACCGGCATCGGGCGCTCGGGGTCGACGATCAGGTGCGGTTCGATCCGTCGGTAGTTCGACCAGAACGGCCGCATCTCCGTGACGAGGTCGCGCAGGACGGGGAGGTTACGCATCGGGTCCACGACGATCCGGCCGTGCCGGGCGATCTCGGGGCCGATCTGGGTCTGGCAGGCGAGCCGGCTCTTGGAGTTGACGAGCATGGCGCACGACCCGCAGATCGCGCTCCGGCAGGAGTAGCGCAGGGTGAGCGACGGGTCGAGCTCCGCTCGGATCTTCAACAGCGCCGTGAGCACCGGCGTATGCGGCGGAAGCGAGAGCGAGTAGCGCTGGTAGCGGGGGCTGGGATCCTTCGCCGGGTCGAACCGATAGACCTCGAACGGGGCGTCGATCGTGGCAGCCGCCATCAGTACACCCGTTCCTTCGGCTCCCAGCGGGTGTAGGCCACGGGAGCGTAGGAGAGCTTCGGCCCCTCATGGGAGTAGGTCGCTAGCGTGTGGCGCATCCAGTGGGCGTCGTCCCGCTTCGGATAGTCCGTTCGAGCGTGCGCGCCCCGGCTCTCCGTCCGGGCGATCGCCCCGACGATGATCGTCTCCGCGAGGTCGAGCATGTGGCCGGTCTCCAGGGCGTCGGTCAGGTTGAGGTTGAAGGTGCTCGACGGGTCCACGATCCGGACCTTCTCGAAGCGGGCCTGGAGCGCTCGGATGGCGCGGAGCGCATTCGCTAGGGCGGAAAAGGCCCGGTAGATCCCGACCTGGGTGTCCATGACGTTCTGCATCTCCATCCGAAGGCGCTGGGGTTCCTCCCCCTCCGCCCGGTTCGACATCGCCTTCACCCTCGCTGCGTCGGGCTCGGCCTCCGACTCCCTCAAGGTAGAGGCCGGGGCGACCTTCGCGTACTCCGCGGCAGCGATCCCGGCCTGCTTGCCGAAGACGAGCGTCTCCAGGAGCGAGTTCCCGCCCAGGCGGTTCGCCCCGTGGATCGAGACGCACGCCGCCTCCCCCGCGGCGAAGAGGCCCTTGATGTTGGTCTCCCCGCGGAGATTGGTGCCGATTCCGCCCATTATGTAGTGCTGGGCCGGCATGACGGGGATCGGCTCCGTGACCGGGTCGACCCCGGCGAACTTCCGGGAGAAATCGCAGATCTCCTCGAGCCGCGTCTCGATCTTCTCCTGGCCGAGGTGCATCAGCTCCAGGTGAACGTACCCGCCCGGAAAGCCCCGACCCTCCTCGACCTCGGTCCAGATCGCCCGGCTGACCACATCGCGCGAGGCGAGGTCGAGGACGTGGGGAGCGTAGCGGCTCATGAACCGCTCCCCCTTGCCATTCTTGAGGATCCCGCCCTCTCCCCGCGCGCCCTCGGTGATCAGGATCGACGATTCGAGCAGAGCCGTCGGGTGGAACTGCACGAACTCCATGTCCTTCAGGGCGGCTCCGGCGCGGTACGCGGCGGCGATGCCATCCCCCGTACACGTGTGGGCGTTGGTCGTCCGCCCGTAGACGCGCCCGGCCGGACCGGTCGCGATCACGACCGACTTGGCGGCGATCGGCTCGAAGGAGCCGGAGAGTCGGTTGAACGCGATGACGCCCTGGCAGCGGCCCTCCCGAACCACGATCGAGGTGAGGTCCCATTCCTCATAGAGCGTGAACGACTCCGTCCCGATCCGTTCGTACAGGGCCTGAAGAAGCGCAAGCCCGGTCCGGTCCGCCGCGTAGATCGTCCGGGGAAACCCCGCCCCGCCGAACGCCCGCCGGGCGAGGCTCCCGTCGTCGCCCCGACTGAAGATCGTGCCGAAATGCTCCATCTCGACGACCGTCGGGCCGGCCTCCTTGCAGAAGAACTCGATCGCGTCCTGGTCCCCGAGATAGTCGGAGCCCTTCACCGTATCGTAGATGTGGGTGTCGACGGAGTCCTCGGCGCCCAGGGCGGCGTTGATCCCGCCCTGCGCGGCGCCGGAGTGGGAACGCAGCGGGTGGAGCTTCGACAGGATGGCCACGTCCCGACCCGCCTGGATCGCGGCGAGCGCGGCACGCTGTCCCGCGAGCCCGGCCCCCACCACTAGGACGTCATGACGTTCCATGGTCCGGCCGCGAACGAGGCCGGCCCAAGTTTAAGCGGTTCGGTCTGGTGGGCTGGTCCGAGCGCTTCCGCAGGGCGGTTTCGCGTCGATGGGACCCCTTCGGAGCCCTTCTGCTGAATCGTCGGTAACTGCTCCGGACAGGAGTTATATAGCCAGGCCAAGTCGGGAGCCTCGGTTTTCCGAAGCCGGTCGGTGGCACTGATGCAATCCAACCCCGCCTTTAGCGAAGAGAAGCTCCTGAAGGGAACGACCACGATCGGCATGGTCCTGAAGGACGGGGTGGTCCTCGCGACCGAGCGGCGTGCGACCGCGGGCAACCTCATCGCGAACAAGTCGACCCAGAAGCTGTTCAAGATCGACCAGAACATCGGGATGACCGTCGCCGGCCTCGTCGGCGACGCGCAACTCCTCGCCCGCTACCTGCGCGCGGAGGTCTCGCTCTACCGGCTCCGCCGCAGCGCCCCGCTCTCGGCCGAAGGCGCCGCCACCCTCCTCGCGAACATCTTGAGCGGGAACCGGATGTTCCCGTACTACGCCTGGTTGATCCTGGGCGGCGTCGACTCGGCGGGCGGCCACGTCTTCTCCGTCGATCCGGCGGGCGGCTCGATCGAGGACCGATACGTCTCGGTGGGCAGCGGCTCGACCTTCGCCTACGGCCTCCTCGAAGAGGGCTACTCGCGCGACCTGAACGTCTCCGACGGCGTCGACCTCGCGATCCGGGGCCTGACCGTTGCGATGAAACGCGACAGCGCGAGCGGCGACGGCTACACGATCCACACGATCACCTCCCGCGAATACCGTGAGTTCTCCGAAGAGGAGATCAACAAGCGTCTGAAGGCCCTCAAGATCCCTCTGCCGCCCGTGCTCGCCTAGTCCCCTCCCTGTCCTCCGGGACAACCCCTTCCTTCGCCAACCGGTTCCATACGAACCCAGAATGAGTTTCGATTCGCTCGTCGAGCAAACACGGCAGGCTCTCCGAGAGGTACTGCCGGACACCGTCGAGGTCACCGACATCGAGCTCGAGGGTCCGCACATCGTCCTCTACACGAAGCAGCTCGAGGCGTTCCTGTCCGGGGGCGACCTGCTCCGGCAGATCGCCCAGCGGCTTCGGCGCCGGGTGCTGGTGCGCACGGACCCGGCGAGCCTCATCGACCCGAAGGAGGCCGAGGCCGCGATCCGGGAGCTGATCCCCCGGGAGGCGGAGATCTCGGCGTTGTTCTTCGAGCCAGAGACCGGGGAGGTCACGATCGAGGCGGCCAACCCCGGCGCGGCCATCGGCCGCCAAGGGTCGGTGTTGAACGAGCTCAAGCGGCGGATCGGTTGGGTGCCGACGGTCGTCCGGACCCCCCCGATCCCGTCGAAGACCGTCGAGGAGGTCCGCATCCATCTCCGCAACGTCAACGACGACCGACGCGCTTTCCTGAAGAAGGTCGGGATCAAGATCGCCCGAGATCGGCTGCCCGAGAAGATCTGGGCCCGCAACACCGCCCTCGGAGGGTACCGCGAGGTCGGACGGAGCGCCCACCTCCTGGCGACGCAGAACTCGAAGGTGTTGATCGACTGCGGCATCGACCCCGGCTCGGATCGGACGCCGTTCTTCAACGCACCGGAACTCCTGCCTCTCGATTCCCTCGACGCGGTGGTGGTGACCCACGCCCACCTCGACCACTGCGGGCTCATCCCGGTCCTGCTCAAGTACGGCTACTCGGGGCCGATCTACGCGACCGCTCCGACGCGCGACCTGATGGCCCTCATGCTTCTGGACGCGATCAAGGTCACGAACCAAGAGGCCCGCAAGGGCCTGTACGATTCCTCCCACGTCCGCCAGCTCGTGGCCCGGACGATCCCGCTGCGATGGGGCGAGACGACGGACATCGCCCCGGACATGCGCCTGACGATGCACAACGCCGGCCACATCCTCGGCTCGTCGATCTGCCACTTCCACCTCGGGGACGGGGACTACAACCTCGCCTATTCCGGGGACATCAAGTTCGAGCGAAGCTGGCTGTTCAATCCCGCGGCCAACCGCTTCCCCAGGCTCGAGACTCTGATCCTCGAGTCGACCTACGGGGGCTACCGGGACATCCAGCCGAGCCGCCAGCAGGCGACGGAGGACTTCACCCACCTCGCCTCGAAAGTCCTAGAGCGGGGCGGGAAGCTCATCGTACCGGTCTTCGCCGTCGGTCGGTCCCAGGAGGTCATGCTCGTCCTCGAGGAGCGGATCCGCCAGGGCGCGATCCCGAAGGTCCCCGTCTACCTCGACGGCATGATCTTCGAGGCGACGGCGATCCACACCGCCTATCCGGAGTATCTCAACAGCCAGCTGCGGACCCAGATCTTCCAGCAAGGGGACAATCCGTTCCTATCGGACATCTTCCATCGGGTCGATTCGGCCCAGATGCGCTACAGCGTCCTCGACAGCAAGGAACCGTGCATCATCCTCGCGACGTCGGGCATGATGAGCGGCGGCCCCGTGATGGAGTACTTCAAGGCCTGGGCCCCGGAGGAGAAGAACGGGATCCTGTTCGTGGGCTACCAGGCCGAGGGCACGTTCGGTCGGCGTCTTCAGCGGGGGCTGAGCGAGGCGACGTTCCTCGACAACGGGCGCAACGGCGCCTTCCCCGTACGGCTCGAGGTCGCGACGATCGAGGGGTTCTCGGGCCATTCCGACCGCGCCCAACTGATGAACTACATCGCGACGCTCGACCCGCGACCCCAGCGCGTCGTGCTGAACCACGGGGAGGAGTCGAAGGCTCTCGACCTCGCCACCGGGCTCCACAAGCGGTTCAATTTGGAGTCGCGCGTCCCGTATAACCTCGAGGCGATTCGGCTCGTATGATGCAGACCCGAGGGGAGCCTCGGCCCACGCCCGTTCGCGCCGAAGGATCCGGGGCGGCAGGCTTGGACCGTACGATTTATAGTGGGCCCCCGGTAAAATCCCCGTCGAGGTAGGGGAGATCTCGCTCATGGCAACCCCCTCCCGACGCGTTCTCATCCTGGGTCTCGACGGGGGGACGTTCGACCTGCTCGACCCGTGGTTCAAGGCGGGCGAACTCCCGTTCCTCCGGGGCCTGGCCGAACGCGGCTTCCGATCCCCTCTCGTTTCCGTCTACCCGGCGAAGACCATCCCGGCCTGGTACTGCTTCGCCACCGGCCAGGACCCCGGGTCCCTGGGCGTCTTCGGGTTCACCGAGCCGAACGGCGGTCCCGGAAAGAGCCGTATCGTGCAGACGTTCCGGCCCGCCGAGGCCCTGTGGGACCGGCTCTCCCGATACGGCGTCACCGTGGGCGTGCTCAACTTCCCGGTGCGTGCCGGATACGCGATCAACGGGTTCGTCGTCCCCGGCATGCTCTCGGACTCACCTCCTACCTTCCCGGCGAACCTGCGGGGCGAGCTCGAGACCCTCACCAACGAACCGCACGTCCCGGAGCTCCCGCCGTACCGGGACTCCGACCGAGAGCGCTGGATCGGCCTCGCCACCCGGGCGATCGAGCAGTACGGGCGGTACGCGGAGATCCTGTGCGATCGCTTCCGGCCGTCGCTCCTGTTCACGCTGCTCCGCGAGACCGACCGGGTCGAGCACCAGCACTGGGCCGAGCTGATGCGGCCGTTCGAGGAGATCGGGGAGGACCTCAAGCGGTTCTGGAGGACCGTCGACCGGACCTGCGAGCAGATCGAAAAGGCGTTCCGGTCGATCGGCGGACCCGAGCTCACGTTCGTCATCAGCGACCACGGTCACGGCCTCGCGCGCTCGGACTTCTTCACCAACCGCTGGCTCGCCCAGGAAGGCTACCTCCGCTTCAAGCGACCGAAGGCCGGCTGGCACCGGCGGGCCGCGGCCCGGGCGCTGCTCGCCTCGGAGCGATACCGGGTGACCCGCCGCCTGGTCCGCGCGGCCGCCGACCGACTTCGAGGCGGACGGGGCCGGGCCTGGGTCGGCAAGGTCGTCGCCGGCGAAGGGAGCTTCGAATCGATGGCCGAGAACATCGACTGGGACCGGACCGTCGCTTTCTCCTATCCCATCCCCGAAGGGATCTACATCAACCGCTACCACCCGGACCTGAGCGAGGACGCGGCCGCGAAGGCGATCGCCGAGATTCGACAGAAGCTCGAGGCCATCCAGGAGGCGCGGATCGAGGTGTTCGAGCCGAGCGAGATCTACCAGGGCAAGAACCTCGCCCAGGCCCCCGCGCTCCTGCTACGGATCGACGGCCTCGCGACCGAACCTCGGATGGACTTCAGCTACCCGGACCCGATGCTCCTCGACCGGCCGAGCTACTTCTACGGAAGCGGGGTCCACCGGATGGACGGCATCCTCATCGTCGCCGGCGACGGGGTCGCGCCGGGACAGCGGGGCGGCCCGTTCTCTCTGCTCGACGTCGCCCCCACGGTCCTCGAGACGATGGGATACCCGACGCCGCCCGCGATGGCTGGGCACTCCTTCGGCCCGGCGTTCTCGACACCCGCTCCGACCGTCCCGTCGTGAACCCTTTCGGGGAAACCCTTTGTACCGCCTCCCGTAGCCAACGCGATGGGCTGGCGGATCGATTTTCTGGCCACCGCACCGCCCCAGGACTCGACCTCCGGGCCGAGCCGGACCCTCTGGGAGCTCGGGGCCGCCCTGGTCGCGCGGGGCCATGCGGTCCGCGTCCTGTTCCCCTCCTCGAATTTGCAGGCCCGTCCCGACGTCAAGGGGGTCACGTCGATCCCCGTCCCGGACCCCGGGCCCGGGCGGCGGCCGTACGGACGGGACATCGCGATCGGGCGGAACGCCTCCGACCTGCTCGACCCCGAGGTCGACCTGATCGTCGGGAACGATGAGAAGGCGGGGGCCCTCGAGTGGGTCCACCGGGCGAACGGACGCCCGGTCTTCGCGATGATCGTGCACGACGTCGCCCTCCAGAGCCTGGAGACCCGTCACCCCAGCGAGGCCCCGACGGGGTTCCGCGAGAAGCTCGGCCACTGGTTCGATCGCCGGACCCTCAAGCGGCTCGAGGGCAATGCGCTATCCCGGGCGCGGGTCGTCCTCGTTCCGTCAGAGCTGAACCGCGACCTGTTGAACCGACACTACGGCATCGGGGAGGACCGCGTCCGCCTGATGCCGAACGGCGTCGCCGACCCGATCGACGCGGGGACCCGAGAGGAAGCCCGCCTCGCCCTCAAGGTACCCTCGGACGTCCCGGTCGTCTCGTTCATCGGCCGCACCCCCGAGCGCCAAGGACTCGCCTCGGCGGTTTCGGCGTTCCAGCGCGTTCGGGTCTTCTTCCCCGGAGCCCGCTTCCTCGTCGTCGGCCCCGCGACCGTCTCCGAGCCCGGAGTGACGGCGCTCGGCGTGGTCGACGACCTCACGAAGGCGCGCGTCCTCCGAGCGAGCGACGTGTTCCTGTTTCCGGCGAGGTACGAAGGGTTCGGACTCGCGCCCCGCGAGGCGATGCGCTACGGGGTCGCGACGGTCGTGAGCCGGCACGTCCCCTTAGAGGGTGCCGACCCGCGCCAGGCCGTGCGGGTCGTGGCCACGGACGACCCGGCCGACTATGCGAGCGAGCTCGCCGAGCTCTTCGCCGACCCGAGGCTGCGACGCTCGGTGGGCGAGGCCGGCCGGGCCTACGCCGACCGCTTCAGTTATGCGACGATGGCGGACCTGTTCGAGCGGGCGGTCGCGTCCGTCCTTCCGTAGCGTCCGACGCCCGCGCCTCCGCCGAGGGAGCTTCCGCCTCCGAGAACTCCTCGATCCGCCAGTCGCGGGTGCTCCGCCGGCCCGGTAGGGCGCTGCGGGAGGCCGCCAGAAGGTTCCACGCGATCCCGAGCGGAAGGTGGCCCGCTTCGACGAGGTCGAGCCGTTCGTTCATCTGCTCCTTGAGCGGGCCGAACGGGTCGACCTCCCCCTCCCGGACGAGGGCCAGGGCCGGCCGCACGACTCGGACCGAACTCCCGTCGACCCACCACACCCCGACCCGGCGGCCCCGCTCGGCCACAGGACGCTGTGCGATCCGGCGGGCGAGCGCCTCGGTGGGGACCGCGACCGCCACCCATTCGGCCCATCCCCGACGCCGGATCGCTTGGCCCAGGACCGCCTTCCCGTCGGCGAGCTTGAGCTCGACGAGCGCGATCGAACGGTCCTTGCGCGCGACGACGTCGTAGTAGTCGGTCCCGTCCGGGTCGATCCAGACCCGATACCCGAGCGCTTCGAGGTGGGCCTGTACGGCCGGAGCGAGCTCGCACTCTCGCCGCGGGCCACTGCGGTGGGCCGTCACGGCGTGCTCCGCAGGAACCACTGGTCGAGCCGTCGCCGGTCGAGGCGCACGAGGATCGGTCGGCCGTGCGGGCAGGCGTAGGAGGCGCCCGGGAGCCGGTAGAGCGCCTCGAGGATGCGGCCCATCTCCTCGGCGGAGATCGCATCGCCGCCCCGGACCGCCGCGTGACACGCGAGCGACGCGGCGCGTCGTTCCACCCAGTCGTTCGGCGCGGAGCTGCGACCCCCGTCAGCGAGTTCGTCGAGCAGTTCGGGAAGGGTCTCGGCGCGCGCGAGGCGACCCCGGAAGACCGGGGTGCTCGCGACCCGGAAGGACGACCCTCCGAAGGACTCTACCTCGAAGCCGGCGGCGTCGATCTCCTCCCGGTTCGCGGCCCACGCGGCCGACTGCCGGGCACTCAAGGTGAGCGTCACCGGCGAAACGAGCTCCTGGCGGGCGAGCCGCCCGTCCGCCCTCAGGGAGTCGTACACGACCCGTTCGCTTGCCGCGTGCTGGTCGATGAGGACGAGCGACGCCTCCGACTCCGCGACCCAGTAGAGGTGGAAGAGCGAGCCGAGGAGGCGGAGGCGCGGGTGGCCCCCCGATGGGTCCACCGCCCGCGGGGGGGCGGCCGGCTCGAGCCGGGCCTGCGAAGTGGCCCCGCCGCCCGATCCCCCCCCGAGCGACCCGGCGAGCGCGACCCGGGGGGGTTCCGTCGGACGAGGACCTCCGGTCCCGACGGAAGGAAAGTACGGTCGGGGCGCAGCAGAGACCGGGTCGGACACCGCGGCGGTCCCTTGGAGGGACCCTCGGACCGCGCGTCGCAGCGCCTCGGCCACCTCCCGCTCCCGGGCGATCCGCACCTCCCGTTTCGTCGGATGCACGTTGACGTCCAGCCGGCTTGGGTCGACGACCAGATGCACGGTACCGAGGGGGAACCGGTTCTTCGGTAGGTAGTCCTCGTAGGCGAGGCGAACGGCCACCTGGAGGGTCCGGGACGCTACGATGCGTCCATTCACGGACAGATACAGCGCCGAGGAGGTGCCTCGGGAGACCGTCGGTCGAGCCAAGACCGCGGTCACGGCCAGGCCCTCCTCGCCGAGCGGGTCCGCGCGCACCTCGAGGGTCTGTCCGAGGAGCTCCTCCCCGAGAACCCTCACCACGGCGTCCGACAGCGACCCCGTGGCCGGGTAGCGGGCGATCTCCTGACCTTCCGAGGAGAGGGAAAGGGCGATGCCCGGGCGGGCGAGGTAGAGCGCGCCGACGACGCGGGTGACCTCGACCTGCTCGGCGGCCGGGCTTCGAAGGAACTTCCGCCGCGCCGGAGTGTTGTAGAATAGGTCACGGACGTCGACGGTGGTCCCCGGCGGGCCGCCTTCCTCGTACTCCCCGGAGACCTCCCCACCGTCGACGCGGATGCCGTGGGCAGAATCCGAGAGCGCCGTCCTCGAGCGGATCGACAGGTGGCTCACGGCCCCGATCGACGCGAGCGCCTCGCCGCGGAATCCGAGCGTCGCGACCGTATCGAGATCCTCGGAGTCGGAAAGCTTGCTCGTCGCGTGCCGTTCGACTGCGAGGGCGAGCTCTTCGGGAAGGATGCCCGAGCCGTTGTCGGACACGCGGATGCGCTCCGTTCCCCCGCCCCAGATCTCGACGCGGACTTCGCTGCCCCCGGCGTCGTAGGCGTTCTCAACGAGCTCCTTGACCACGGAGGCTGTGCTCTCCACGACCTCTCCGGCAGCGATCCGTGCCACCGTCGCCGGCTTCAGGCGGTGGATCGGACGCCGATCGGACCGGCTCATGCGGCAGGATCCGGCGGTGGTAAGACCCCGAGCTTCCGCCTCGCCTCCGCGACCCATCGGAGCGCATCGACCGGGGTCATGCGATCGAGGTCGAGGCCGCGGATCTCGGAATCCAGCCCGCTTTCGGAAGGGACGGCCGGGTCGGCGAGGAGGATCGCTTGGGTGTACCTGGGGCCGCCCCGGCGCGCCCGGCCAGGGGCGGCGAGAGCGGGTCCTTCCTCCTCCAGGCGCTTGAGAAGTCGCGCGGCCTCGTCGAGGAGGGGACCGGGCAGCCCCGCGAGGCGCGCCACGTGGATCCCGTAGCTGCGGTCGGTGCTGCCCGGGACGAGCCGGTGAAGGAAGACGACTTCGCCATCGGTGTCCCGCACCGCGAGGTGCGCGTTCCGAGCCGCCGGCAGTCGCTCGATGAGCTCGGTCAGCTGGTGGTAGTGCGTCGCGAGCACGGTCCGGCACCGGATCGAGTCGTGCAGGTACTGGAGGGTGGCCCACGCGAGCGCGAGTCCGTCGAAGGTGCTCGTGCCCCGTCCCACCTCATCTAGGAGAACCAGGGATCGGTCGTCCGCCCCCTCCAGGATCTCGGCCACCTCGCTCATCTCGACCATGAAGCTCGATTTGCCGCGGCCGATCTCGTCGGTGAACCCCATCCGGGTGAACAGGCTCGAGACCAGGCCGACCCGGCAGAACTTCGCGGGAACGAAGGCGCCGGCCTGGGCGAGGACGACGAGGAGTCCCACCTGGCGCATGTAGGTGGACTTCCCGGACATGTTCGGGCCGGTCAGGACGAGCAGCCGCGCGCTCTCCGCGTCGAGCTCCGTATCGTTCGGGACGAACTGCCCGGAAAGGGAGCGGTCCAGCACCGGATGCCGCCCATTCCGTACCGCGAGCTCGCGGGACTCGTCGACGATCGGCCGGGTGTGCCCCCGCTCCTGGGCGATCCACGCGAAGGAGAGCAACGTGTCGAGCTCCCCGACGGCGCGCGAAAGCCGGTACAGCGCCGGAACGAATTGCTCCACGCGGCCGAGGAACGCCTCCCAGGCCTCGGACTCCACCCGCCGGAGCGCCTCCCGGGCGTTCAGGATGCGGGCCTCGATCCCCTCGAGTTCGTCGGAGGTGAAGCGCTCCCCTCCCGAGAGGGTCTGCTTGCGCCTCAGGTGGCCGGGGGCCTTCGACAGATTGGGCCGGGAGATCTCGAAGTAGAAGCCGAAGACCTGGTTGAATCCTACTTTCAGGCTGCGGATCCCGCTCGACGTCTGCTCGCGTCGCTCGAGCTGCTCGAGTTCCGATAGAGCGAGCTGCTCCTGGCCGCGCAGGGCATCCAGCTCGGCCGAAAATCCGATTCGGAAGCGGCCGGGGTCGGACCCATCGGCTGGCAGGGAGGCCGGCAGGGCCGCTCCGAGGAGCTCCGAAAGCTTCGGCAGTGGATCGAGGCGGCTCCTCAGGTCCCCAAGCATCTTGGGAAGCCCGCCGGCCTTCGCCAGGTGGACGGCCACGGTGGCGACCCCCGCGAGGCTATCGCGCAGCGAGAAGAGCTCGGTCGGCCGGAGCCGCCGGCTCGCGAGGCGGGCGGAGATCCGGGCGACGTCGGCGACCGTCCCGAGGTCCCGTCGCCATGCGATCAGCTCGGCTCCCCTCCCGACGAGCCATTCGACCGCATCCTGACGAGCCTGGATCGGGACCACGGCGGCGAGCGGATTCTTCAACCAAAGGGTAAGCGTGCGTCGCCCCGACGGGGTGACCGTGGCGTCCCAGGTCCGGATCAGCGTCGCCCCGGTCGGGTCCTCCGGATTCATCGGCCGGAAGATCTCGAGATGCCGCAACGTCTTCGCATCGAGGACGAGCCGCTCCACCGACGAGGCCGCGTCGGCGATCTCGAGGTACGGGAGCAGGCGCGGCTGGGTCGACCGGACGTACTGGGCGAGGCGGAGGTCCGCCTCCCAATCCGGGTCCGGGCCGGGACCCTGAAGGCCGGCCGGCAGCGCCGACCGTTCGGACGCCGGGGGAGCGGTCTCGACACGGATCCTCGGGAATTCTCGGCGGAGCGCGCGGGCGAGCGCCTCCGCGCTCGGGGCGCTGCCCTCGGTCGCGAGCAGGGTCTCGCGAGGGGTGAAGGGGGCGAGGGCCGCGACCGCCCCCTCGATCCCTTCCGAACGGGCCCGACCGCGGTACCACTCGCCCGTGGTGACGTCCACGGCGGCGAACAGAGCGGGGCCGGCCGCCCGGAGGACCAGGCTCGCAAGGAAATTGCTCTCAGGTCCGGGAAGGATCCGCTCCTCCACCACCGTGCCGGGGGTCACGACCCGGGTCACTTCTCGGCGGACGAGGCCCTTGGCGAGCCGTGCGTCCTCGACCTGGTCGCACAGGGCCACCTTGTACCCCTTCTCGACGAGCCGCCCGAGGTAGGTTTCCACCGCGTGGTGCGGGACCCCCGCCATCGGGATGCGGACCCCGCGAGCGTCGGCGGAGCGCGCGGTCAGGACGACGTCGAGCTCCTTGGCCACGAGGCGCGCGTCGTCGCCGAAGGTCTCGAAGAAGTCGCCGACCCGGAACAGGACCAAGTGGCCGGGATATTGCGCCTTGACGCCCTCATACTGCTCCATCAGAGGCGTCGTGGCGGGCGAATCCGTCATGGGAGCCCGTGCGAGCGAGCTGCGGATATTAAGGGGTCCGGTGAACGAAGGGCCGAGCGCTTCGGTCCACGCCCCAGGCGCGCCGTCGCAGTTCCGGGACCCGCGGGACCACGGGAAATCGCTGAGGGGGAGATTTGAACTCCCGTGGCGTTACCGCCACCAGCTTTCAAGGCTGGCGCCTTTCCGGGCTAGGCTACCTCAGCATGCGGAGTCCAAAGGGGCGTCCCGCCTGTAAATCCGTCGGTCGCCGCGGTTGGGGGAGTGGGATGCAGGCGCCGGGAGTTCCGCCCGCAGGTCGGCCCTGCCGGTGTTTCGAACCCGGGTGGTCAGCTTGGAAGGCTGACATCCTACCGCTAGATTACACCTGCATCCGTCGGTCTAGGGCGGCCGTGACAGGCGGGCCACGCCCTATGAAGTTTTGGCCGGGTCCGGGCGTTCGCGGGCCCCCGAAGAACGGGCCCCGGAGGCACGGTCACTCGGGTGCGGGACGCTCATCTCGAGCAGGGCGACCCGCTCGAGGACCAGTCCCTCCCATTGAGCTTGGGGAACGAGAGCCCGCTCCGCCTCGGTGATCCCGAGCCGGTCGAGAACGGACGGGGAGGCCGCCCTCGGATACACGTCCGTGGCCTCGGTGAGCCGCCATTCCGATAGCAGGGGGCCGGGGGTTCGGGGCTTTTCGCCCACCAACACGAACTCCTCCGTGTCCGATCGGATCCCCACCTTCGCAAGTGCCCTGGGGAGTTGATCGTCGCCGGCCACGAACAGGAGAAACTCTGCGCCCCGGTCCCGGAGCCGGGCCTGACCTCGCTCGCGGGCGCGCCCCAAGTGAGCCCACGCCGACAGAAGGTGGCGTAGTCCCAAGACGCCCCGCGCATCGAGCAGCGCGAGCAAGGTGCCGTCGGATCGGGACGCGTCACGAACGAGCGAGACCAACTCCGCCGAGGTGGGCGATCCCGGCGTCACCCGTCGGGCCCCGACCGCCCAGATCGGCAGGCTCTGCGCGGTGGGGATCGGGGTCATCGGCTCATTCCTTCAGGAAGCGCACGAACTCCTCTCGGGTCCGGGGCTTCAGCACGTAGTTCTCACGCTTCTCGCGGCCGATCGTGGACGTGGGGGTCGATCCGTAATTGTGACCGGGCAGGACCACGAGGCCGTCGTCGAGACGGACGACCCGCTCGAACAGGGAATCGTACATCTGGGAAGGGTCCCCACCGGGAAGGTCGGTGCGACCGCACTCTCCCACGAAGAGGGTGTCCCCGGTAGCGACGTTGCCCTCGAACACGTAGAGGACCGAGTCCGGCGTGTGGCCCGGGGTGTGGTGGACCTCGATCTTCAGTCGGCCGGCGTCGATCGCATCGCCGTCGGCGACCGACCGGTCCTGTCCGAGGGGGGCCGACCGATGGGCGACCACCTTAGCCCCGGTCTGCGCCCGGACCGCCTCGTTCCCCGCGACATGGTCCGGATGACTGTGCGTGTTGAGGATGAGACGGACCTTGACCCGGCTCTCGTCGATCCCGCGCAGGACCGGCTCGATCCCGTAGGAGGGGTCGATCACCACCCCCTCCCCACCTTCGGACTCGGCCACTAGGTAGGTGAAGTTCTGGTACGGGCCGACCTCGTACTGCTTCAGGAACATGCGCGCGCGCGCGAGGCGGGCAGCCTATTTGACGAGCCGCGTCAGACGTCGATGAGCTCGCTCTCACCCGGGAGCCTACGCGCCCCGGTCACCGCGTCGAGGACGATCCGACCTTCGCTCCCCTCCCCATACCAGTACGGGACGTACACGAGGACCGGGGTCCCGATCCGTAGATCGGACCCTCCCGGTGCGACCCGACGTCGTTCGATGATGATCGCCCCCCCGTGTTGCTCGGTGTGGTCGACGCTCACGGTGTGACGTTTCCGGAGGGCCTCCTGGGCCGACGTCGCCGCCATGGACTCGGTGATGACCGGGACGAGCTTCTCGATCGGCCCGAGGGCGTCCGTTGACAGCTCTCGGTCGGCCGCCTCCCAGACCTCGACGCGTCCCGACAACGCGTTTACCGCAACGAGATGGTCACTGGGCAACCCCGGATTTCCCTGGGGGGTCGCGACCCGGACCCGGTAGGGTGCTACGAAGAACGGAACGAACCGAAGGGTGTAGCGGAGGCCGTCCACGCCGCTCATCGCCTCCGCATCCGGTCGACCGAGTCGAGGTCGAAGCGACAGCTCCCCTTCCGGTAGAATCTGCGCCGGTGCCTCGAGGGGCCGGTCCGCCGACAGCCGAGGGTCGTCGACGGCCGGTCCCGGACCGGGCAGGAGGAGCTCGCCGAGGGCCGGTCCGAGCGAGCAGGCATCCAGGATCTCGATCCCCCGGTTCGACGCGATCTCCCGGGCGATCGACCCCGGGTCCTCGTCGTAGACCAGGCTGCGGTGAACCATGTCCGAGGGTAGTTCTTCCTCGACCTCGGTCGGAGAGCGCCGTCCCTGGACCAGGAACACCACGCGTCGGTCCGCGGCTCGGACGGCGAGAAGGCCCGAGCGGCGGTCCTCTAAGCGGTACCCGGCCGCCTCGAGGAGACGACGTAGGACCGGTGCGGCCGGGTCGGGACCCTCCATCCTTCGGCGCGAGGAAGGTCGGGGATATCTGACTATCGAGAAGCGCCGGCCGCAGCGGCCCGACGACGGGAGGGGAGCGGCCGATGCTTCGCCGTCCCGCCGCCGGAGGAGTTCCGGTCCTCCATCTACTTTAAGTCGGCCCGGGGTGAACGAGCTCCGTCGATGGGGGAAGCGATCACCCTACGGGTGGCCGAGGCATTCCAGCAGGACATCGGCCTAGGGACCGCTCGCCTGGACGTCGGAACCCGCCAGCGACTGAAGGTGGGGGTCGGCGATATCGTCGAGATCAAGGGCCGTAAGGTGACGGCCGCCGTCGTGAACCGTGCCCAACAGGAGGACGAGGGCAAGAGCCTCGTCCGCGTCGAGGCCGTGGTCCGACGCAACGCCGGGGTCAGCATCGGGGACCGGGTCGTCGTTCAGCGAATCGATTGCCCGATCGCCGAGGCCGTCACGATCGCCCCGATCTACTCAGGCTCGGCCAAGATGGACCTCGGGCCCGGACTCGAGGCGTTCGTCTCGAAGGCACTCTCCCGCCGCCCGTTCGTCCGAGGGGACGTGTTCGTCATCCCCGGCGTGTTCCTCATGGGGGGATCGTTGCCGTTCATGGTCGTCTCCACGAACCCCAAGGGCACCGTCCAGGTCGGCCCCACGACCCTGATCACGATCAAGGACGAGACCGTCACCGAGACCGAGGTCACGGCCCCGCGCGTCTCCTACGAGGACATCGGCGGCCTGAAGGAAAAGCTCGGCCGCGTCCGCGAGATGATCGAGCTCCCGCTCAAGCATCCGGAGTTGTTCGACCGGCTCGCGATCTCCCCGCCGAAGGGGGTCTTGCTCTACGGTCCCCCGGGAACAGGGAAGACCCTGATCGCGAAGGCCGTCGCGAACGAGGCCGGAGCGCACTTCATCGGGATCCAGGGTCCCGAGATCATCTCGAAGTACTACGGAGAGAGCGAAAAGGAGCTCCGCGAGAAGTTCGAGGAAGCAGAGAAGAACGCGCCCTCGGTGATCTTCATCGACGAGCTCGACTCGATCGCGCCGCGACGCGACGAGGTCGTTGGCGAGGTCGAGCGGCGGGTCGTGGCCCAGCTCCTGACGCTCATGGACGGCCTGTCCGGACGCGGAAACGTCATCGTCATCGCGGCCACGAACCGCGAGGAGGCGATCGACCCGGCCCTGCGACGCCCGGGCCGATTCGACCGGGAGATCGAGATCGGTGTCCCGACCCTCGCTGGCCGCCTCGAGATCCTTCAGATCCACACCCGGGGGATGCCGATCGAAGCGTCGGACAAGGAGCGCGAACGCATCCTCAAGGAACTCGCCGCCTTGAGCCACGGCTTCGTCGGGGCCGACCTCTCCGCCCTCGCCCGCGAGGCCGCGATGCGGGCCTTGCGGCGCTACCTCCCGGAGATCGATTTCGACAAGCCGATCCCGCTCACCCTGCTCGAGCGCATGAAGGTCACCGACCGCGACTTCAAGGAGGCCCTCAAGCAGATCGAGCCGTCGAGCCTGCGCGACGTCGCGATCGAGATCCCGTCCACGAAGTGGGAGGAGGTCGGAGGCCTCGAGAGCGTCAAGCAGGCCCTCCGGGAGGCGGTCGAGCTCCCGTTCAGGAATCCTACGGTGTATCGGAACATGGGGATCGAGCCGCCCCGTGGGATCCTCTTCTACGGGCCCCCGGGCGTCGGGAAGACGCTGCTCGCGAAGGCTGCCGCGACCGAGAGCCAGGCGAACTTCATTTCGATCAAGGGCCCCGAGATCATGAGCAAGTGGGTCGGCGACTCCGAGAAGGCGATCCGGATGATCTTCAAGAAGGCCCGTCAGGCCTCCCCCGCGATCGTGTTCATCGACGAGATCGACTCCATCGCCCCGAAGCGCGGACTCCAGACCTCGAGCGGTGTGACGGAGCGGATCGTCAACCAGTTGCTGACCTCGATCGATGGCCTGGAGGCCCTCGAGCGGGTCGTCGTCCTCGCGGCCACCAACCGCCCCGATATCCTGGACGAAGCGCTCCTTCGGACCGGGCGGTTCGACCGCCTGATCTACGTGACCCCACCGAACGCGAGCGGGCGGTTAGAGATCCTGAAGGTCCACACCCACAAGATGCCGCTCGAGGACGTGCGGCTCGATGACGTCGCGGTGCGCACCGAGGGCTACGTGGGCAGCGACCTGGCCGCGCTCTGTCGCGAGGCCGGCCTCGTCGCCATCCGGGAGAACGTGAAGGCCCAGAAGGTCACGATGGCCCACTTCGAGGAGGCCCTCCGGCTCACCCACCCATCTACGGACGCCGAGTCGCTGAAGTTCTACGAGGACTTCGCCCGGCTGATGCTCCGGGAACGCCTGGGCCGCCGGCGGGAAGAGGCTGCCCAGGTCATCTACCGATAGGGCCGGACGTTCAATCCGGGCAAGCATTAAGTACTGAGGCCAAGTTCGCCGCCGAGCTTCCCTCGAGGGGAGCCGTGAATAGGGAGTCGTGAACAACCATGGGAAAGGGGGTACCACGGGCCGCGCTGTTGGCCATGGTCGTCCTGCTGCTAGCGAGTTCGCTAGCCGCGGTCGGCTCGGCGCGCGCAGGTCCGACGCCGACCTATACCCTACTGGGGTACGTGGAAGGGCCGGGGGGAGCATCCGCTCCGCCCGTCCCCGCGGGCGTCACCGTGGTCTTGACCTCTTCGGCGACCGGCCAGAACTACTCGACCCTCACCTCCCTCTCGAGCGGACAGTTCAGCTTCAGCTCGACCGGAAACGCCCCGACCCTGCAGCCGGGCTGGTGGGGCCTCTCCGTCCCGCCTCAGACGCACGCGACGCTCGAAGGCTCGAGCGGCCAGCCGCTCCCCGGGCAGTACGCGGTCCTTCCGCTCAATCAGAGCGCCCAGTACACCTTCTTGACGTCGACGAACCTGACGACCTCCGTTCCCCAGACGATCCACGACGTGACCATCGCGCAGGAGAATGTGACGATCAACGGGACGGTTACGTTCCAGGGAAAGGCCTACGCCGGGGCCCAGGTGCAGGTCCTCGTCCCCTCCTATAACGGGTTCAGCCTCGCCACCAACACCACCACCAACATCAACAACAAGACTCAGAACCTACACACGGGATATTTCTCCGTGACCGTGCCCTGGGGAAGTTGGGTTCTCTCGACGACGATCCCGGGGTCGCCGAACTACTATAGCCTCATCCCGGTGGTCATCGACAAGGGCACCGCGCCCGTGCAGAACCTCACCGTGAACCCAGCGGTCACCTCCGGGTCGAGCTATACCACCTGGGGGTACGTCAACCTGGCCCCACCCCAGACGGGACGGGACCCGAATGGGGGCAATGTCACCCTGATCGGGCCGAAGAACATCACGACCGGTCCGGTCATCGCAGGCGGGTACTACTCGATCGGCACCAACGGTCCGGGAACCTACGTGGTCTGCCTGGCCACGATCAACGAGCAAACCGTCTGCTACTCGCTCACGGTCTCGGCCTTGAACCCATCGGGGGGCACGCCTCGCAACGTGGCCGTGGTGCCCCAGGGTCCGCCGGCGAACTACTCGACGGTCCTCAATTGGTCGAGCGGATTTGGCAAGCTCAATGTGACCACCCACGCCCTGCTCGGGAACGACTCGACGTTTCCGCAGCTCGCGAACGCCTCCGTCGGACAGCTCTGGGGTCAGCTGGCCCTCGACTGGCAGCACAACCTGACCTTCAATGAGGCGAACTTCGCCAACGTTGCCACTTGGCTTCGCTCGCAGGGACCGTTCTTCCCGGCGGGACAGTCCGCGGCGACCATCAACGGCACCGGCTATGGTCAACCGACGAACTTCACGCTCAACCCGAGCTCGTCGTGCGTCTCGTTCTGCGGCCTGTCGAGCGCGGCCAACCTGCGGTTCCTCTGGACCCAGAACTACAACCTGACGGCCAAGGTCGCGGCGAACCAGAAGAGCTACCCGGTCTCCTTCCAGTACAAACACCCGACCCACTACCAGGCGTTCAACTACACCGTGATGCTGCCGAAGGGCTACGTCCTCGCGGCGGGCGCCAAGGTCCAGAAACCGGACTCGCTCGTGGCGGCCGGGCCCGGCGGGACCTGGACAGCGTTCACCCTCGTCAGCAAGCCCTCGTCCTCGTTGGGCGGCACGTTCTCCTTCATGGCCGTCAAGAACGGCACCGTGAGCGCGTCGGTCAACGTCAGCGCGAAGGAGTTCACCTGGTCGAACAAGAACGTCCTCAACACGAGCCGGGGCAACTACACCGCGATCGCGGGGGTCGGAGAGAACCTCACGTTTTCGGGCCTTAACTCGACCTTCCAGGCCGGGACGAACGCGACCAAGTTCAACTGGACGTTCGGGGACGGGACGACCAACATCTCGAGCAATGCGACCACGAACCACACGTACAAGGCCGCGGGCAAGTTCGTCGGAACGCTGGTCCTGACGTCGTCGGGTGGCGGCAAGAGCAGCGTGCCGTTCACGATCTACGTGGGCTCGACGGCGCCCCAGGCGGTCATCTCCGTCAACGATACGAAGATCCTGACCTCCTCGAACGGGATCCCGTATTTGATCGTCAACTGGTCGACGGGGCTCCACTTTAACGCCTCCAAGAGCAGCTCCCCGATCAATGCTGGGGCCGGGTCACCGGCGGGGGTCATCAGCGTCGCCTTCTGGAACATCACGAACACGAAATCCCAGACCTACAATCTGACCAACGCCAACGGCGGGAGCCATGGAGTGAATAACGCCCTGTCCAACATCACGACGGTGTTTGCCAACCAGGGTCGCTACGTGAGCCAGGGGACCGCGAACGGTACCCCGATCCCCGGTTCGTTCTTCGGCTGGCAGTTCAATGTCAGCCTGACGGTCTGGGACTACGGCGGTCGCAACGCGACGACCCACCTGGTCGTCCTCGTCAAGGACACCCAGAAGCCGGTCCCCGTCATCGCCCTGAAGAACGGCGCGGGCCTCGTGATCGCGCCGACTGGCCTCGTCGAGGCTGCCAACCACACTAGCAACGTCGTGCTCTGGGCTACGAACTCCTCCGACCCCGGGAACGGCTCGATCGTGAAGTACTTCTGGAACCTGACCGACTCGAAGAACGGTTCGGTCCACCTCACGTTCACGCGCACGAGCGCCGCGCCGAACTTCCCGATCCCCGGTGGGATCAGCCTCTGGCTCCCGCCCCAGAACGGCGCCTACACGGTGAACCTAACGGTGACCGACCGGGCCAACAACACGGCGTTCGTTACCACCCCGTTGACGATCTCGCCGAACTTGAAGAACCGGCCGATCCTGTCGGTCTCGAACTTGACCGCTCCCGCCACGATGACCGACGGGTCGAGCTATTCGATCTGGGTCAACGTGACGAACTTGGGCGGCAATCTCTCCACCGCCCAGAACGTTTCGGTCCACTTCTACCTGCTTCCGCCCTCGGGGAGCGGCTCGCCGACCTCGATCGGCGACTCGCCGGGCTCGGTAAAGTTCTACGCCTGGACGGGCCACACGACCCTCGCTACGAACGCGAACTTTAGCGGGACCGCTGGCTCGATCGCCTACAATCATACCTATCGGGCCGAGATCCAGTTCACTCCTGCGAAGACCGGGACCTGGGACCTGTGGGTCAATGCGACCGCCTCGAACGAGTTTCCACCGGACTACAAGAGCGGGGAGAACCAGGCCCACCTCCAGGTGACCCTCAACCAGAACCCCATCATCGCCGACGAGGAGTACGCTGCGATCGCCGGAGCCGTCGTCCTGGCGGTCGTGGTGATCTACCTGTGGCTGCGGCGCCGGCGGGCCCCGAAGGCCTCCACGCCGAAGGGCTCGAGCGGGGGCAGCGGCAAGCTCGAGCGCGGATCTGGCAAGAAAGACGGGGACGACGAAGAGTAGCGAGGGACTTCGGGTCCCCCTCGTTCCCGAGCCGCGGCGGCTCGCTAGGGCGCAAGCTCGATCGATCCTGCAGAGCCCTTAGCTTGCAGATCGTCGGCGATCCGGCGTGCTATCCGTACGGCCCGACTTCGTCCAACAGGTCGACGTGGGTCATGAGCATGCGCCGGCAGCAGTAGCGGCTCAGGCCCAGGTGGGTGAGCACCTGCCCGGCGGGTTCCCCGCGGCTCGTCCTCTCTCGGAAGTCGTCCCAGTACTGGCCGACCACGGTCCCGCAGGTGAAGCAGCGGACCGGCACCATCATCGTCATGGATCGTTCGGACCCTCCCCTACCGGTAGGACTTCTGGCGGCGCTTTCTGGCCCCGCGGCCGCCCGGCCGCTTCGGAAGCTTGCGGCGCGGGTCGTTGACGATCAGCGAACGGTCGTACCGCTTGAACATGTCGTTGAGGGCCGGGTCCTTGAGCCAGGAGAGGAGGCCCCGCGCGACCGCGGTGCGCGCGGCCGAGGCCTGGCCCATGATCCCACCGCCGGAGACGGCGACGTCGATGTTGAGGGTCTTCGAACGGGCGCCGACCATGAGGAGAGGCTCCTGGATCTTCTGGCGGACCAATTCCGGTTCGAGGACCTCGAGCGGTTGGCGGTTGATGCGGACCTGGCCGACCCCTTTTCGGATGGTGGCCCGTGCGATCGCCGTCTTCCGCTTCCCCGTGGATTGGACGACGACGGGTCCCTTCATAGGCGGGCCCCCAAGAGCCGGGTGATCTCTTCGAGGGTCATCGGGGCCCGCAAGGCCGGGGTCGGATGCGCCTCATCGATCGATTGGCGGGCCACCCCCCCGAGCTCGGTCGGGACGCCCATGTAGACCTCGAGCCGGTCGAGGGCCTCCTTGCCGCGGGTCTTCAGGTGGGGGAGCATCCCCCGGACGGTCCGGCGGAAGATGCGGTCCGGATAGCGCGGATAGTGCGGGCCCGTGCGCTTGGACCCACGCGCCCGATTCGCGACGTAGAAGGCGAGCACATTTGTCCGCGACCCGGTGACGACGCTCTTCTCGGCGTTGACCACGATGATCGATTCGCCTTGCAGCAGACGCTTGGCGATCTTGCTCGCCGCGCGGCCCAGGACGAGGCCCGTCGCGTCGACGACCGTGCCGCTCGGTGGGGTCGGGGAAGGCGATGACTTGGGAGGGGGCGGCGCTCGGGTTTCGGGCGTCCGAATCGACGGGGTGGAGCGCGCCGCCCCAGCGGAGGAGCTCGACGGGCGGGCCGCAGTCGAGGTCGAAGCGCGCGCCTTGGCGCCTCGTCGGGCCGGCGTTGCCTTCGCGGCGGGAGCGGGTGGGCTCTCGGAGCCTTTCTCCTCAGCCAAGGAGGCGGACTCCCGAACCGTCGGGTCGGCTCTTGACGAGATCACGAATGGTCACGACCGTGCCGCCGGCTTCATGGACCTTCAGACGTGCGGCGGAAGAGGCATGGAAAACAGCCACGGTGAGCGGTTTCGTCAGCCCTCCCTCCGCGAGCAACTTCCCCGGAATCACGACGGTCGCCTGCGCCTCCGCCAGTCGCTGTAGGTGACCCACGTTCACGGGGCGGACCTGGTGGCGGGCCCGCGCGAGCCGCTCCGCCACCGCTGCCCAGATGGGGGCCTGGTGAACTCGAGCGGCCTTCCGCAGGTCGATGAGCGTGCGGCGGAGCTCGGGATTTTGCTTGGCGATAGTACGGAGCATGGGTCGGGTCGCCCTCGACCCGGGTGGCCGATATAAGCGTTACCGGAGCTGAGTTCGGTCGGGCCCGCTCGAGGGAGATTGTCGGGTCTTGGCCCGACTCGTTCGGAGCGCGCGCGATCCCCGGATTCGACCGGAGCGCTTCCTGTTCGGTAGAACGGTTAAATATCGTAGGCTTCCCATGCGGACCGAGGACGACATGCGCAAGTTCCTGACCGAGCTCCGAGGAAAGACGGTGATGACCAACGACGGGCAGATCCTCGGTCTGATCGAGAACTTCGTTGTCGACACCCAGAACGGCGCGATCGCCCACGTTCTCGTCCAACCCAACGACGACATCGAACAGCGCCTCTTCCAGACCGACGCGTCCGGCCGGCTCGTGCTCCCCTTCAAGAGCATGCGAGCGGTCAAAGACGTCGTCGTGATGGAAATTGGGAAGTAGTGGCGCCCCTCCGGCCTTTGTTTCCATCGTCCTAACGGTTCGCGACGAACAGGCCCACCTCGAGCGGCTCCTGGAAAGCCTCCTTTCGCAGACCCCTCCCTTCGAGATCGTCCTGGTCGACGCGCACTCCCGGGACCGTACCTGGGCGATCTCCCAGCAGTTCGAGCACGCCCATCCCCTGATCTATCGGGGGGTCCAGCGGCGGGGCTCGCGTGGGATCGGCCGGAACCTCGGGGTCGCCCTGGCGCGCGCCGAGCTCATCGCCTTCACCGACGGGGATTGTTTCGCCGATTCCGGATGGCTCGATGCGATCCGGGCCGGCTTTGAACACAGCGACGTCGTCGCGGGACGGACGGTCGCCGTCGGCTCCGCGCAGTACGGTCTGCTCGAGCGTGTCGAACTGTTCCAGCGTGGGAACGACGTCACGTACCCGAGCTGCAACCTCGGGTATCGGCGCGGGTTGTTCCTGCGCTTGGGCGGGTTCGACCCCCGCTTCATCACCGCCGAGGACATCGACCTCAACCTGCGCGCGGTCGAGACGGGGGTCTCGATCCGCTACGAGCCCGACGCCCGGGTCTACCACCAGGTCCGGGCGAACCTGGTCCGGTTCCTGTACCAGGCGTTCTGGAACGGGTACGGTCGAAAGCAGCTCACCGAGAAGCACGGCGCCCTCTGGGGCCACTACCGGCTTCGTCGGCTCGTCACGAACCAGCGCACCCTGACCGCCTGGTTCCGCCTCGTCGGAGCGCTGCTCGGCTACGGGGTACGGGTGTTCACGGGGTTTGGTCGACGGCTCGATTCGGCTCCGGCTCCCGCACCGGAGTTCGACGCGGCCTCCGCCTGAGCGTACCGCGCCCCCGGAACCCCGACCGATCCGCCGACGCGGAGCGCTCGAGTGGGTTCGCTACTGGACCTTCAGGAGGTCGGCGACCTTCGTGACCTCGGCGAAGACCTTGGGCACATCCGCCGACTGGTCGACGACGGCCACGAGGAGCGCCTTCTTCCCGCATCCAACGATGAGCGTCTTGGAGTCGTTCCCCTCGACGAGGATCCGCTCTGGAGAGGCCCGGTTGAGCTCGGTGTTGGCGGTCGCGGCGGCGCCCAGGATCGTCGCACACATGATCGCGAAGGTCTCGGTGTACACCCCGCTCGGTACGTCCGCGTACAGGACGAGCCCATCGCGCGACACGAGCGCCGCGGCGAGCCCCGAAATTCGGGTCTTCAGCTCCTTGACGACGGTACCTACGTTCCCTGTTGCCATCATTCCCGGTGTTTCCTAGGCGTCCTCAATTCGGAATCGGCACTCCGTCTGTCCCACGCTGGCGCATGTCTCCTCGGTACACTTGACGCGCGACCCCTTAAAGCGTTCGTAGAACTCGCGGAGAATGCCCCGAAGGCGGTGGCAGGTGGGTATGTCGCTCGAGACCACCTCGATCGAACCGTGCACCACGACCTCGCCATCTTTGAACGTCGCCCCCTCGATCCAGCCGCGCTCTTTGAGTATCTGGCTGGCCCGCTCGAAGTAGTGGGCCCGGTCCTTGAGAGCCTCTGTGGCGAGCTCCGAGCCGAGCACCGAACCCTCCTTGAAGAACAGGCCGTGGCAAGCGTGCGACATGACCCCCTCGTAGAGCTCCATGACCTTGCGGAGGTCGTCCTGATTGAGCTTGACGTAGCGCATCGACGGACCTGCCCACTGAGGGGGGCGGTATAAAACACTCGTTGCCCATCGGGCCCGGGGCACTCCCCGCCCTTCGGATGGAGACGACCCGTCCCGGCGAAGGACGATGGAATCCTGGGACCCAGCCGGCCGGTCAGGACCGCGCGCTCGCCCCGGGCCCTTGCCGAAGCCAGCGGATCGGGGAGCATCGCGGATTGAGGCCGCCGCACCTAGGGCGGCGGGGGTGGCCCCGCGTCGGAATCGGGCTCGGAGGGGCGGGTCTCGGACGCCGTTGGTGCCGTCTCCGAGCGGTCCAAGAGGGCTCGGAGTTCGGTCAGCGAGTGAATGCGGACCCCGGTGGCCGGGGTGCTGCGATCTTCCCGGTCCAGGAGCAGGGCCGTCAGGCCGGCCCGGGCCGCCGCTCGAACATCGCTCCAATACAGGTCGCCGATGAACAGCGCCTGGGACGGCCGCACCTTCAACGCGCTCGATGCCCTTCGGAAGGCGGCCTTGTCCGGAGGTGGGGGATTCCCCCCGGAAGAGGGGAGGAGGCGGTCTTCGGGGATCCCGGAGCGCCGCAGCAAACCGCGGGCGGCGTCGTCGGGCATCGGGGTCAGGACCGCGAACTCGACCGAGCGTTCCTCGAGCACGCCCAGTGCCGGCGCGACGTCCATCAGGGTCTCGAACGGACCGACGGGCTTTAGGAATCGCTCGAGGACCGCCGCCACCTCGACCTCCGGGAGGGGGCGGTCGGCCACCGCAAGCAGCGTTCGCCTCAGGTGGTCGAGGTAGTCGGCCGGTCCGGCGGGAGGTTCGGCCCCGACGAGGCCGCGCCAACGGCGCCGGTCCCAGGCGTGCAGCTCCCGATGCAGGGCGGCCCGCACGTGTCTCTCCGAGAGAGCGGGACCGTTCGGCCGCCAGGCCCACTGCCACCGGGCGAGCGTGTGGACGGCGACGAGCGTTTCATCGAGGTCGAAGACGACCGCGCGGGCTTCCCCCGCCGGGTGGGCCAACTCGCTCCGTTCAGGCCCGTCCGGACTTTTGGAGTTCGAGGAGGTCCTCCGTCGATACCTTCTCGCCCTTCTTTAGCCTCGCCAGGAAATCCTCTTCGCGAGGGGGCTCGGCATCGGCCCACGAGGCCGGAGCGTTCCCGCCCCGGGCCGCGTAGAGCAGCTTCTCGATGTCGCGGACCTCCTCGATCGAAGCGATGTGGGATCGGTGGGCGTCATCCGCTTGGGTCTTCACCTCGATCAGCCGGGTCTGGACCTCGTCGGCCTTCCGACGGAGCTCGTCGACCTCCTCGTAGAGGCGGACCATGCTCTCGTGCTCGCGCTGGGCCTCCTCGGCCAGCCGACCGACGGCCGCGTGGTGCTTCTCGGCCTCGGTCCTCGCCTCCTCGAGGAGGACCGTCGCCTTCTCGATCTCCGGGTCCTGCCGGAGCTCCTCCTCCTGGGACCGTATCGCGCCCTGCAATCGCTTCATCTCCTCGATCAGGCGCTTTTCCTGATCCCCCGTGAGGGCGCTCGTCATGTGACGGAACTCGAGCTCTTTGAGCTCCTTGCGCAGGCGCCAGACGGGGATCGCGCCAGCGCGCGGGGTGCGCAGTCGCTTGAGCTCGGCCGCCCGGTCGGAGGTCTCCTGGAGCTTGCGGTTCCATTCCTCCCGAAGGCGCTTGGCCTCCCGGACCTCCTCATTGAGCTCGTCGCGGTGTCGCCGATGGTCCTGGGCCTCGGCGCTCTTCGCCCTCAGTTCATCGACGTGCTGAGCCCGCTCCTCCGCCCGCGCGCGCGACTCGCTGTTCAGCCGGTCTCGCAGGGCGCGGAACTCGTCCGCCCGGGAATTCGACTCGGCTCGCTTACGTTCGAGGTCCTCGGAGGCGTCGGTCAAACGGGCACCACCCATCGAGGGCGATGGGATGTGGTCGGTTTGACCGGGACGCAGATATAAGGGTTCGGGGCGAGGGCCCCGCGACGGGTCGAGCGACCCGGCCGGCCACGGTGCGGACGGACCCGAAGCGGTCCTTGGAGGCCCCCTCGCGATCGGTACGACCTGCCCTCCGGGCGCTCTGGGTCCGCGACGCGTTGCGTCGCTTCTCGTCCCGCGTCACGCTAATAACCGCCCCCTTCGATGAAACGCCGTGGAAGACGTCGGGGTCATCTTCGGCGACGTCGGCCTCGGGCACTTCCAGATCAGCCTCTCGCACCCGATCGAGCGAGGGGACTACCTCACCATCGAGGACGAGTCCCACGGTCGGGTCCTCTGCCAGCTCGATGACCTTCACCGCACGAGCGACCTCAATTTGGAGCGCGCCGATGAGATCGGGCGGGGCGAGATCTCCACCCCCATCCACGAGCGCCTGCTCGGGGTCGCGACGATCATCGGGTTCCGGGACGGGCAGGGCATCGTCAAGATCCCGACGATCCCCTTCCGTCCCGGTGCCAAGGTCTATCGCGCCGAGGAGCCGCTCATCGCCGAGGTCCTCGGACTCAAGCATCGAGGGAACACCGGCGCTTACGTCGGCCTCCTGCGCAACCACGACCTGCGGATCGAGCTCGACATCAACCAGCTCGTCCAACGTCACGTCTCGGTCCTTGCGAAGACCGGCGGCGGCAAGAGCTACCTCCTCGGGGTCCTCATCGAGGAGCTCTTGCGCCACAAGGTGACGTGCGTGATCATCGACCCCCACGGCGAGTACGGATCCCTCCGAAACCCGGCGGAGAAGAACGGGGCGAGCGCCCGATTCGCCGTGGAGGCCCAGGGGTTCGCAAAGCAGGTCCAGGAGTTCTCCCCCGATGTGGCGCTGAACCCGTCGGCGAAACCGCTCACCTTCTCCCTGAGACACATCGACCCGCGGGACCTGCTCGTCTTCATGGGCCTGACCAATGTCAAGAGCTACCTCGCCCCGCTGAAGGAGATCGTCGACGCGGTCGCCCAGACGAACGCGGATTACGGGGTCAAGGACCTCGTCCGGGCCGCGGAGCACGGCGAAGGCGCGGTGGCCGAGACCCTTCACGAGCGGCTGGAATACCTCGAGCAGACGAAGATCCTCGGGCCGAAGGGAACGAGCCTGAGCGAGCTCGTTGTCAAGGGGGTCGCGACGTTGATCAACCTGCGCGGGGTCGCCCCCGACGTCCAGGAGCTTGTCGTCGCCCGGATCGCGTCGAACCTGTTCGACAACCGCAAGAAGGACAAGATCCCGCCGCTCTTCTTGGTGATCGAAGAGGCCCACAACTTCGCCCCCCAACAGGGGACCGCGACCTGCTCCAGGATCCTGAAGAACATCGCGAGCGAGGGTCGGAAGTTCGGGCTCGGCCTGTGCGTGGTCACCCAGCGGGCCGCCCGGATCGACAAGTCGGTCCTCTCCCAGTGCAACACCCAGCTGATCCTGCAGGTCACGAACCCGCTCGACGTGAGGGCGATCGCCCAGTCGATCGAGGGCCTCACGCCCGGCATGACCGAGATGATCCAATCCCTGCCGGTGGGCGTCGCGCTCGTCACCGGCGGAGGCTACCACACCCCGTTGTTCTGCGAGGTCCGTCCACGGGCCACCCGGCACGGCGGCGAATCCGTCCGGATCGTGGGCAACTAGCGACGCGCCCGGAGGGGCCCGCGGCGGGGAGGCCGGAGCGTCCGGGAGCCGTCTAGCGGGCGCCGTCCTCGAGGTAGCGGGTGACCAGACGCACTCCGAACGCGGTGGCGCCCACCGGCAGGTAGGCGGGTTGATACTTGCGGGTCGAAGAGTTCGTCCAGGCCGGTCCGGCGATGTCGAGGTGGGCCCAGGCGGTCGTGGTCCCGACGAACGTCTCGAGGAACGCCGCAGCGGTCAGCGCCCCGGCCGGAGGGATCTCGGTCGAGTTGCGGACGTCGGCGACCTCGCTCTTGACGAGCTCCCGATGGACGTCCGTGAGGGGCAGGCGCCAGATCGGCTCCCCCGTGCGCGCCGAGGCGTCGAGGAGGGCGAGCGCGAGGGCGTCGTTCGTCGAGATGAGGCCGGCGGTGTCGTCGCCGAGCGCCGTCACGCAGGCGCCGGTGAGGGTGGCGAGGTCGATGACGACGTCCGGGTGGTAGCGGTCCACGGCGAACGCGAGCGCGTCCGACAGGACGACCCGGCCCTCGGCGTCCGTGTTCAGGATCTCGATCGTCTTGCCGTTGTAGGTCGTGACGACGTCGCCGGGTCGATAGGCGCCGCCTCCCGGGAGGTTCTCGGCGCACGCGAGGACGCCGATGACCTTCGGCGGTAGCTTGAGGGTCGCGGCGGCACGCAGGATCCCGAGGACCGCCACGGCCCCGGACTTGTCGAACTTCATATCGGCCATGTGGAGGGCGGGCTTGATCGAGATCCCGCCCGAGTCGAAGGTGATCCCCTTGCCGACGACGGCGACCGTCTTTCCGGAGCGGTTGCCGCCCGCGTACTCCAGCACGATGAGCCGGGGCGGATGGCTCGAACCTCCCCCGACGGCGAGCAGCCCGCCGCAGTGCATCTCTGCCAGTTTCGCTTCGTTGAAGACCGTGACCTTGAGGTCGAACTCCTTACCCAGGGCGCGCGCCTCCTCGGCCAGTCGCTCCGGGGTGGCGGTGTCGGCCGGCAGGTTCGACAGGTCGCGGGTCCACAGGACCACCTCGGCGACCGACCGGGTCCGTTCGACCGCCTTTCGGATGGCGCTCTCGAGGCGTCCGTGCTCGCTCCCGAGAAAGACGGTCGCTTCCTCGATGGGCGCGTCGCGGGGGGCCCGGTAGCGGGTGAACTCATATCCGCCGAGGACGGCGCCCTCGGCGAGCGCGGCCGCCGCGTCCTCCGGGGCGACGCTGCCGATCGCGAACGACGCCAGGCGCAATCCGATGCTCTGCACGCTGTGGCCCCGCAGCGCCCGAACCGCTTCCGCTGCGGCCCGCCGGATCGACTCGACATCGACCGAGTCCCGCGGGCCGAGCCCGACGAGACCGACCCGTCCCTTCCCGTCCGGTCGATGGAACACGGTGACCTCCTTGCGCCGACCGCGGATCTCCCGGTTCTTCCACGCTATCCCGACCAGGCCGGCGGTGACCGCCTCCTCCCGGGCCAGGGTTCGCGGCAGTCCTTCCTCCTTCTCGGCGCGCTCGGGGAGCCCGCTGACCGATACGTCGACGTTCGCCTCGGTCGCGTCCCGCCGGTCAATTGAGATCTTCATCGAGCTCGCTCGAGGGCCCGATCGGGCCCACGCCAAGGGGAGAGGGTCGACCAGATAGGCCTTCCGGACGGGCCGATGCGACGAGCCGTTGGGACCTTCCGTGGCGGTGGTCCCAACCCGCAGGGACTCCGGTTACGGGACGGCGCGGTCGTGCCTCGCGATCGGGGAAGCGCTTCTACAGCGAGGTACGGATGCGGGTCCGGTCGATCCGGAACCCTGCCGGCGTCAGGCAGACCAGGTTCTTCGCGATCCCCGCAACGTCCCCGCCGACATCCTTTGCGACGTTCTTCAGGTCGATGCTCATGCGGCGGACCGAGTTCGGGTCGTTCGCGATCGAGGTGTAGTCGATGAGGACGACATCGCCCTGATAGGCGAGCTTGGAGACGTTGTGCAGGTCGTCGAACCGCAGGAGTTCGGCCGTGCGGATCGCCTTCGCGCCCGCCAGCGACTCTTCCTCGTCGAACCCCATCGTGCCGAGGTCGAGGAAGGTTCCTTCTTCGAGGTTGTCCGTCCCGTGGTGCCGCCTGAGGATCGAGCTCTTCTTCAGCATGGGTCTTCGGACGCAGAGCGTCAACCGTTTCGCAGTGTTCTCAGTTCATAAGGCTGCCGTTCGACTCGCGCGCCGAGAGCGACCGGTCGACGGTCCGGACGCGGCCGACGGCATCGGAAGCGCCGGCGGGACCCGAAGGCACAGGGTGACCCGGTAGACGTCCTGGCCATTCTTGCGGCCCCACAGGGTGGCCGACTCCTTCAGCCGGGCCGATAGTCGAGATTTCATCAGGCGCGCGAGGGAACGGGCCGAGAGCGTGTCGGTCAGGTAGAAGTCGTACCCCTCCGGGCGCTCCTCGAACCAGGAGAGGGCCCGTTGCCACTCGGGGCGCGCCTCGGGGAGGGCCGACTCCCAGGCCCGCATCAGGCGTTCCCGGAGTTGGGGCGATTTCTCCCGCAGGCGGTCCTCCATCCCCCGGAGCTGGATCGTCGCCGTGAAATAATGACCCGACCGGCGGCTGCAATCCTCGCACGTCCGGTGCTCGATCTTGACCGTCATCGCCACCCGTTGCGTCCGCTCCGTCCCGCGGAAGCGTAGGTGGACCGTGCCCTCCACCTCTCGGAGGAGAGGGTGGCGGCTATCCTCGGTCCACTCGACGGTCCGGATCGCGACCTCTGGGTCGGGGTTCAGGAACGCGTAGAGGTCCTCCGCCCCGAGGAGGGTCGGGGACCGACCCCGTCCTTCCCAATGGGCCCCCAACATCCGGGCGCCGCAGGTCGGGCACAAGACGACCTTGGGCCGCTCGGGCACCTTGACGAGCGCCTGCCGACCGGCGTAGCAGTCGGCGCACACCCCCGCCTCGGTCGAAACGTCCGTGCGCCCGCAGACGACGCAGAACTCCTCCGGCATCGCACTCCCTAGCCCCGCAGGGCGAAGATCTCGGCGTGCGGAACGCCGCCGAGGAGTCCGGCCGACCCCGGTGCGAGGAATCCCTCCGACGTGGCGACGGCGAGCGTCCGTTCGCCGAGCAGGTTCGCGATCGTGGCTCGCTTCAGTGCCCACGAGAGCTCTTCGGGCGTGACGGTCCGCTCCCCGTAGAAATGGCTCGAGATCTTCACCGTCCGGCCCGCGGTTCCGACGGGGAGGTCTCGCCCGATGAGCTCGGCGTCGCAGGCCGCGACCACGAACTCCGAGCGGACCTGATGGACCCGCATCACGATGCCCCCGTTCATGCTCCGGCTCCGTACCGGCCGGCGGGCGGATAAAATGAGTCGGGTCCGGCTTCGGGCCTCAGAACCGGACGAGTTGCCATCGCCCGGGGCGGGTCTCCATGACCTCGCCCTGATTGCGCAGGGAGTGGAACAGCGCGTCGGTCTTCGCGGGAGGCACCCCCTGGCGTTCGGCCTCGGCCTTGAGCGCCTCGAGGGTGAACGTCTCCTCCTTCTCCTGGAGGCCGCGCATGATACCGTGGAGGAGCTCGACACGTTCGCGCTGGCTGTGCGAGACGCCGGTCGACAGTAGGTCGATATCGAGCTTGCCGTCGGTGGTGGAGACCCGCTTGAGGAATCCCTCGACGATCCGGATCGCCCGTTCGGCGTCCTCGGCGCTCACGACGGGAGAGAGGCGCGCCTTGGCGGCCGCCTCGCTCAGCCGCACCAGGGCCTCGAGCTGACGGGCGGTGATGGGGACGGGGGCGTCGGGCTCCTCGCCCTGTTTGCGGACGCGCACATAGAAGTCCTCGAGCGTTCGCAGCGCGTCGTTCGACAGGACCGGACGGATGTTCCGCCGGGCGTAAGCGATGAACTTCTTCAGCATGTCCGGGGAGAACGGGGCCCCGCCGCTTGCGACGCTGGGAGTGTAGCCGAAGGAGGCCTCCCGGGCCTCCCCTTCCTGGTGGGAGAGGAGGATGCGGTTCGCGAGGAACCGGTCCCGCGTCTCCTCCGGATGGTCCTGGATCGAGTAGATCACATCGAACCGGGAGAGCAGGGTCGGTGGGAGGTCGATCTGTTCGGAGATCGTCCGGTCCGGGGTGAACCGCCCCCACTTCGGGTTGGCGGCGGCGAGGACGGGGCAGCGTGCGTTCAGGGTCGCGGTGATGCCCGCTTTCGCAATGGAGACGGTCTGCTGCTCGAGGACCTCGTGCATGGCGGATCGATCCTCAGGTGTCATCTTGTCGAGCTCGTCGACCACGGCGATCCCCCCATCGGCGAGCACGAGCATGCCCGCCTCCAAGGTCCAGCGGCCTCCGGCAAACTCGTCCTTGACCGCGGCCGCGGTCAGGCCCGCCGCGGTCGCGCCCTTGCCGCTCGTGTAGATCCCCCGGGGGGCCACGTCGGCAACGTTGCGAAGGAGCTGGCTCTTGGCGACCCCCGGGTCCCCGACGAGAAGGACGTGGATGTCGCCGCGGACTCGGATCCCATCCGGGTGCTTCTTCTCGACCCCACCGAAGAGCTGGAGGGCGATCGCCTCCTTTTCCTCCTCCAGGCCCTTGATCGTCGGAGCGAGAGACAGGACGATCTTGTCGACGATCGTGGGGTCCCCGCGGAAGGAGAGGATGAGCGCTTCCTCCTCCTCGCTGATCGCGATCTCGTCGTACTCCTGCTGCTTGTATTCGAGCGAGTTCCCCAGGACCACGAGGTCGAACGTGGTCGACCGGATGACCCCCTGACGGGAGGCGGTCGCCCGCTGCATGCTCTTGAGGATCCCGTTGACGACGACGCGGTTCCCAGGGATGACCTTCCCGGTCAGGTCCTCGGTGAGCAGGACCGTAAGGCCCTGCGGGTGGGCGCCCCCCTTCAGGGTCTCGGGGTTCTCCTGGATCTCGATCCGCTGCGAGTCGATGTAGCTCGAGCGCTCCGGCATCAGGCGGAAGCGCGTCCGGCTCGCCGGCTTGCCGCATCCGCCCTGGGCGGTCGGGCATTCCACCGGCTCCCGAAAGGTGACCCCCCCGTCCTCCTGGACCTCGTGAATCTGGGTGCCGCAGGCGAGGCAGGCGAAGACGGCGTCCTTGATCTGAGGGCGGACCTCCGTCGCCTTTCGGACGATGCCGTCCATCGCGACGAAGCGGTTCAGGTCCGCCTCGCGGATCATCCGGATCAGCCGCCGGGCGGTCGTCGGGAGACCCGTGATGCGAAGGCGCAGGCCCGCGGTTTCCGGGCCAGCGACGGGGATCATTTCCCGCATCGCGAGCACGCCGGAGCCCAGGATCTCTTCCGGGCGTTCGATCAGGAGGTCGGCGAGCGGGGTGTCGGAGCCCTCGATGGCGGAGAACGCCACCTGGAGGGAGCGCTCCTCGGGGAATCGGTCGGCGAGCTCCAGGATCCGGGGCCGGAGGCCGGCCTCCTCGAACACGGCCTCCCACTGGCTGACGAGCACGGGAGCGGCCGGGACGGTGCGGCTCGAAACGACCAACCTTCTTCCCTCCTACGGCTCGAGCCGGTAGCGGTCTCGGGGAAAAAGGCGCGCCTCCCGGATGTTCGGCAGGCCGGCGATCTTCTGCACGAGCCGGTCCACCCCGAATCCGAACCCCCCGTGGGGGGGCATCCCGAATCGGAACGCTTCCCGATAGGAGGCGAACGCTCCCGGATCGAGCCCGGCCGAACGGAGATTCACGTCCAGGTGGTCCAGCCGATGTTCCCTGGGCCCGCCGCTTGCGATCTCCGTGCCGTCGAGCTCGAGGTCGAAGTAGCCGGTGAGAGAAGGGTCGGAATCGCTCCGCTGGGCGTAGAAGGTCTGCGCCTTGACGCTGGTCGGGTAGTCCGTGATGAAGTAGTAAGGGGCCCCCCGCTCCTCGCGCATCCACTCTCCGATGCGTTTCTCCTCCTCGGTGCCGAGGTCCCGGCCCGACCCGGGTCGGCCGAGCTTCGCCTCGCAATCGGCGAACGTGACCCGGGGAAAGGGATGGGGAGGGGGTTTCAGGCGTTCGGCAAGTTCGGGGTACCGCACGGCCAGATGGTCCGTCGCGTGCCGTAGGGCGGCGAGGACGACGGTCTCGAGGACCTCCCGAACTGTCTCCGCCCCGTCGATGTAGGCCATCTCGGCGTCGAGGCTCGTGAACTCCGTCAGGTGGCGGACCGTGTCCGACGGTTCGGCCCGGAAGGCCGGGGCGATCTCGAAGACCCGCTCGAACCCGGCGCTCATCAGCATCTGCTTGTAGAGCTGCGGGCTCTGGGCGAGGAAGGCTCGGGTGTCGAAATAGTCGAGCGCGAACAGCGTGGCCCCGCCCTCGGCCCCCTGACGAAGGATCTTCGGGGTCTCGACCTCGAGAAAGCCGAGGTCGCCGAGCGCCCGTCGCAACCCGGCGAGCAGCGCCGATCGGAGGACGAACACGCCCCGGACCTCGGGCTTCCTCAGGTCGATCACGCGATGATTGAACCGGGTATCGAGCTCCGCCGGCACCTTGTCAACGACCCCGAGCGGGAGCGGGGTCTCCGAGCGGCTGAGCACCTCGACCCCGGTGGGAAGCAGCTCCACCCCGCGGTTCGCCTTGGTCGAACGGGCGACCGTGCCCTCGACCGAGACCACGGATTCCCGGGGCAGGGAGGCGAAGAGATCGAAGAGGGCCGGGTCGCTCGCGCCCTTTTTCAGCGTCACCTGGCTCGTCCCGCTCCCGTCGCGGATCAGGGCGAAGGCAACTCCACCCAGCGAGCGGTAGTCCTCCAGATGGCCGCCGATCCGGACGGTCTCCCCGTCCAACTCGGCGAGCTCACGCGAGAGACGGCGTCGGCGCGTCAGGGCGAGGCACCTCCTTCCGGGCGAGGGCGGCCCGCACGAGCGCGACGTAGAGCGGGTGCGGGGATTCTGGTCGAGAAAGGAATTCAGGGTGGTATTGGACCCCGAGGAAGAAGGGATGCTCTCCCAACTCGAGGACCTCGACGCGGCCATCCGAGGAGCGGCCGGTCACCTGAAGGCCGTGGGCCCGGAACCGGTCGAGGTACGCCGGGTTGATCTCGAAGCGGTGCCGATGGCGCTCCCAGATCTCCGTCCGCCCGTAGACCCGTGCGACGGCCGACTCCTCCGAGAGAGAGACCTTCTGCGACCCGAGCCGCATCGAACCGCCGAGTCCGCCGACGGTCTTTTGCTCCTCCAGGAGGCATACGACCGGATCCGGAGTGTGCGGGTCAACTTCGGAGGTGTTCGCCTTGGGCAGCGCGAGGACATTGCGGGCGAACTCCACCGCCGCCATCTGGAATCCGTAGCAGACGCCGAGGAAGGGGATCCCGTGGGTCCGCGCGAGCTCGATCGCCTGCACCTTGCCCTCGACCCCGCGCGCGCCGAACCCTCCGGGAACGAGGATCGCGTCGGAGGCTTCGAGCCGCTGCATCGCGCTCGCATCCCTCGGGAGGTCTTCGGCATCGTACCACGAAAGGTGGATCGCGCAGCCGAGGCGGCCCTGGACGTGATGGAAGGCTTCCGTGTGAGAGAGATACGCGTCGCGAAGCTCGGTGTATTTGCCGACGACCGCGACTTCGACCGACCCCTCCCCCTTGCGGTGGGTGTCGAGGAACTCCTTCCAGGGCCCGTACTCCGGCTCGCGGCCGGTCAGTCCGAGGAGCTTGGTGAGGTGCGCCCCGACCCCCTGGGCCTCGAGCACGAGGGGGACCTCGTAGATGAGGGCCTGGTCCGGGACGGAGATGACGGCCTCGGGGGGAACATCGCAGAACAGAGAGATCTTCGACTTGATCTCTGCGCTCAACGGAGCGGGGCCTCGCGCGACGATCATCGTGGGTCGGATCCCGATGGCACGCAACTCGCGGACGGAATGTTGGGTCGGCTTGGTCTTTGATTCCCCAACCGGCCCGACGACCGGGACTAGCGTCGTGTGCACGAACGCCATCTGTCCCTCCCCGAGTTCGTAGGAGAGCTCGCGGAGCGCCTCGAGGAACGGCATCGACTCGATGTCGCCGACCGTCCCGCCGACCTCCACCAGCACGACCTCCGCCCCAGTCGACTGGGCCACCTCTCGGATCGCCCGCTTGATCTCGCCCGTGACATGGGGGATGATCTGGACGGTGTTACCAAGGTAGTCTCCCCGCCGCTCCTTCTCGATGACGGAGCGGTAGATCTTGCCGGTGGTCAGGTTGTGCGAGCCGACGAGGCTCTGTCCCAGGAACCGCTCGTAGTTGCCGAGGTCGAGGTCGGCCTCGGTCCCGTCGTCGAGCACGAAGACCTCCCCGTGTTGGTAGGGGTTCATCGTGCCCGCGTCGACGTTGAGGTACGGGTCGATCTTGATGATCGTCACGGAGATCCCGCGCGCCTTCAACAGGCGCCCGAGCGAGGAGGTCGTGATCCCCTTCCCCAGGCCGGAGATAACGCCTCCGCTGACCACTACAACTTTCATCGGCCCGGGCTCCGCGGCCTGTAGCGGGCCCGCACCTTAAAGCCTCCTTCGGCGGGTCTTGGAACACCCTCCGCGGATCGTCGCCCGGGCCGATCCGGGTCTACGCGCCGGTGCTCGAAAGGGGTCGCCGGCAGTTCCGGCAGTTCGTGATCCAGGGTTCGTTCATCGCCCCGCAGGAGGGGCACTTGATCGGAGGGCGAACCCCGCCGGTGGGAGGGGTCGGTGGGGCCGGTTGGTTCGACCCATAGGACTCCTCGCCCTCCGTAGGTTGGAAGAAAACCGGTCCGGTGTGCTCCGGAGCATCCGGTCGATACTGGGGGGCCGCTGAGGTGGCCGACGCAGCCGGACCCTGTTGGACCCCGGTGAACGGCGTCGAAGTTGTGACGAAGGAGTCTCGTTTTGGGGCGACCTCGTCCTCGTAGATTGTCTTCGGCTTGGCCCTGGCGCGGAATCCGACGACCGCCACGAGGGCCCCGACGACGAGGATGATGATCCCGATCAGCAGAAGGGGCGTCAACCCCCCGGACTGTTGGACCGTCACGGGGACCGCATTTGCATTTTGTGTAGGGACGAGGACGTAGATTGTGCTCCCCGAGACGCTGAAGGAGACCGACCCCGAAGCCCCCGCGCCGTTTGCGGCCGGACTCGGGTCCCTCGAGCTGCAGGCCGAATTCGAACATGGGAAGACCGAAAATCGGAATTGAGAGGTCGCCCCGGACCAGGAGATGCCGATGGTTCCAGAGCCGATGAAGCTCGGGGTTATCTTGAGGTAGTTGACCTGCCCCGTGGCCGGGGTGGGGATGGTGGTCGAGTTTGAAGACAACGCGAACGACGCGCCTACGACGATGACGCCGAGGATCAGGACGACGACGCCGACGACGAACAGCCCCGTGCGCATCGTCCCCCGAACCGGGCCCCCATGATAAGGATTCAGGATGATTTTTTTCCTTCCGGTCCGGCCGGGCCTGCGACGCGGTCATGGACCGAAAACGTATGCGGTCCATGCGCGTCGAGAACTCCATGAAGGGGCTCATCACCGGAGCGGCGGGTGGGATCGGGGCCGCGACGGCTCGGCGGCTGGCGCGGGATGGCTTCGACCTCGCGCTGCACTCTCGCTCCGACGGGGAGGGCATCCGCCGGCTCGTACGGGACCTGGAAGGGATCGGCCGAACCTCCTTCCTTGTGGAAGCCGACCTCGCCGACCGGACTTCGGCCGCTTCGGCGCTCGCTGCCGTACGGGCCCACTGGGACGCCCTCGACCTCCTCGTTCTGAACGCGGGTCGCTACGACCGGATGTTGTTTTCCGAGATCTCTGACGAAGAGCTCGACCGCTCGCTCGAGGTGAACTTGGCGAGCGCGTTCCGTTGGGCACGAACGTTCCTGCCGATGCTCCGGCGATCCCAGGCCGGAAGGATCATCTTCGTCTCGAGCGTGCTCGCGTTCTCCGGATCGCATCACGGGGCGCACTATGCCTCGGCCAAGGCGGGACTCCTCGGTCTGGCCCGGTCCCTCGCCCTCGAGCTGGCACCGGGGATCACCGTGAACACGGTGGCTCCCGGGTCGGTCGACACCGCGATCCTCGCCGACGACACGCCCGCCGTCCGAGAGCGTCGCAACCGATCGATCCCCCTGGGCCGGATCGGAACCCCCGAGGAGGTGGCGAATGCCATAGCGTTCCTCGCCTCTCCGGCCGCGTCCTATATCACGGGCACGACGCTGCACGTCAACGGAGGGGCGCGTGCTGACTGACGACGAGGCCGAACTAGTCGCCACCTGGTTTGGCTCCTTCATCGTCCAGCGCGGACGTGTGGTGGGAGAATCCCGATTCCCGGAGGGCACCGACTCTTGGGTGGAACGGCTCCACTCGCGCCGGGAGGGGAAGCTCGCCCCCGAGGAGGAGAGGTTAGCGTCCACCTGGCCCCGCGGAGCCTGGTTCACCCGAGATCGCCGATTCGAGCGCGTGGAGGGCGTATGGACCAAGCGTAGGCCTGCGCGCAGCGACCTACCCGGACCCGGCTGGCAGGCGCTCCGAAGTCTGCTCCTTGCCGATGCAGAATCGGCCCTTCGGGCTTCGTGGGATCCATCGATTCACCTCGACGAGGCCGTGCGCGCGATGTCCGACGTGGACCGGATCCGAAACCTCCTCGGAGAGCGCCTAGCCAGCTGGGCGATGCGGGACCGGCCGGACCTGCCCGAAGATGCCTCCGAGAGCGGAGAGCTCGCGATGAAGGCGGTCCTCGAGGAGGCGGACGGAACTCCCGGGACGGGCCTTCCCCAAGCCGATCCATCCCTCCTCGCTGCGCGCCGGGTCCTCGCCAACTCGTTCCAATCCCTCGGCGAGCTGCGTCGCCTTCTCGAAAGCGCCGTGGACGAGGCGGCGACACGCCGCCTTCCGAACCTGTCGAACCTGCTCGGACCGACCCTCTCGGCCCGATTGGTCTCCCAAGCCGGGGGTCTCGAGCGCCTTGCGCGCCTCCCATCGAGCACCGTCCAGGTCCTGGGGGCCGAAAAGGCGTTCTTCGACCACCTGCGCCGGGGGAGCCGACCCCCTCGGCACGGCCTGCTCTTCCTGCACCCCCAGATCCAAGGGGCCCCGCGGAAGACCCGAGGGCGCCTCGCCCGCGCGCTCGCGGGGAAGGTGTCGATCGCGGCTCGTCTCGACCAGGCAGGGCGACCGGTGAACGACTCTCTCCTCGAGGCGTTCCATCGACGGTCCGAAGAGATCGGGCACCCCCGCTCGAAAGCGGCCCGTCCGGGTGCTCGCCCGTCAGGGCTTCCACTTGACCGAGCAACCGAGAACCGGTAGCTCCGGCCGCTCGATCGGCCGGTGGTCGAGGGCCGCCACGATGGCGTTTCGAAGGAACCGGTCGTGAACCTCGTCGGGTCGGTCGTGTCGGTCGTCGATCCGACCCTGGAACAGCAGGCGACGGTCCGGGCCGAAAAGCATCGGGTGCGGAGTCACGAGCGCCCCGTACGCGCGCGCCACTTCCTGCGTCTCATCCCGTAGGTAGGGGAACGGGTAGGATTTCGCGCGGGCCCGCTCCTCCATCCTCGGGAAGCTATCGTCGGGGTACGCACGCGCATCGTTCGAGTTGATGAGGACGAACCCGACCCCCCCCGGGTCCATCTCGCGGGCGAGCTCGATGAGCCGGGACTCCCAGGCTTGGACGTACGGACAGTGATTGCACCAGAACACCACCGCGAGGAGTCGGTCCTTCTGAAACTCCTCGAGCCGGTGGGTCCGTCCATCGACGCCGGGTAAGGAGAACGGCGGGGCCGGGTCCCCCGGATGGAGATGGAACTCCGAGAGCTCGGCCATCCATACAAGTACGGGGGAGTCGGCCTTATCGTTTGGCTGAGACCTGATCCGGGACGAATGGGCGCCCGGGTAACGAAGGTCGCGAGGCAACGCCTCGCGAAACGACGGGCTACCGATGGGACCAGCCGGGGGACCATCGATAGCGCCCGGAACCTGGAGATCGATGAGGAGCACCTGTACTCCAACCGATGGGGCGTCCGGGCTGCGTTCCTTTCGGATGGAGCCCTCTCTCTGGGAGTCGGCCAATCGATCAGTACGACGGCAGCCGTTCGAGCTCGCCAGCTCGGAATCCCGGTGCTAAAGCGGCGCTCCGGGGGAACCGGACTGCTCCACCAGCCCGGAGACCTGACCTGGTCGTTGGTCCTCCCGAGGAGCCACCCCCTCGTCGGAAACGATTTCGCCTCCGCGTACCCTCGGCTCGGCGCCGGGGTGGTCGATTGGCTCTCCGACCTCGGGATCACCGCACGGTGGTCGGCGCCGTTCTCGATCTCCGGTAGCTACTGTCTCCTCGGTGGCCGGGGCCAGGTTCTGACGACCGACGGGCAGGCCCTGGGCGGGGCCGCGCAGCACGTAACGCGCTCCGCGCTGCTCCACCACGGAACGATCCTTGGCCGCCTCGACCGGGCGCTCCTTGCGACGCTGTTCGACGTCGACGGGGCTGTCCTGGACGCGAGCCTTACCTCCCTATCGGAACTGGGGGTGCGTGCCGATCCTTCGGGTCTGGTGTCGGCGTTGGGTGTGCGTCTCGGGCGGTCGGTCGGACCGAGCGGGTTCGGCGGGCCACGCTAGGGACGTTCCCATAGAGGTCGGGCTGCCGCTTCGGCTTCGAGTCGGACGGTCTGCCACGGTACCTTGACGAGGGCTCGATGGCGAACGAGGCATTCCCCGGCGACGAAAACGGAGTCGATCGCCTCCTCGGATGCCGAATAGGCGAGATGAGAGACCAGGGCCTCCGGCCGCGCGGGCAATAGAGTCGGGTGATCCAACCGGACCATCGAGAGGTCCGCCTGCTTGCCGACCTCGATCGAGCCGAGGTCGTTCGCGCGCCCCAACAGCTGGGCCCCTTCGACGGTGGCCAGGTCGAGGAGCTCCTGCGCCTTCAGCGCGCTCGCGTCCCAGCGCTGGTTCTTCTGCGTGAGCCCCGCGATGTGCATCTCGCGCAGCATCGAGAGCGAATTGTTGGAGGCGGCCGAATCCGTCCCGAGGCCGACATGCACGCCGGCGGCGCGCATCTCGACGACGGGGGCGATGCCTCCCGTGGCCAACTTCAGGTTCGAGCTCGGGCAGTGGGCGACGCCCACCTGCCTCTTCGCCAGGATCTCGACCTCGCGTTTCGACATCCAAACCGCGTGGGCGGCGACCATCGAGGGGCCGAGGAACCCGATCTCGTCGAGCCAGACCGGAGGGCGCGCACCGGTCTTCGCCTCGTGGTCATGGACCTCCTTGCGGGTCTCCGACAGATGGAAATGGCACAGGGTCCGCTTCTCCTCGGCGAGCGCCTTCGCGCCGAGCCAGGTCTCCTGTCCGCATACGTAGACCCCTTGGGGGGCCACGAGCGGGGTCACCCGGTCGTGCCGGGCCCACCGGTCGATGAACCCGCGCGCGTTGTCGAGCGGTTTCCCGGACTGGGTCGTGAGTTCGGGATCGAGGACGGCCCAGCCGAGAAACCCACGGATCCCGAGTCGCTCGCAGGCGCGGGCCACCGCGTCCTCGAAGTAGTACAGGTCGAGGAATGCCGTCGTCCCGGACAGGAGCATCTCGGCGATGCCCGCCAAGGCGCCGGCCTGCACATCGGACTCCGTACGTCGGGCATCGACGGCAAAAAGGGTCTCGAGAAATCCGGAAAGTTCTCGGTCGTCGGCGATCCCTCGAAGGAGCGTCATGGCTACGTGGCCGTGGGTGTTGATGAAACCGGGAAGCAGGGCGAACCCCTTGGCGTCGATGACCTCGGCCCCCTCCGGTTCCGCCCGCCCTCCGACCGACGTGAACCGGCCCCCGTCGACCCGGACGTCGCCCCGTTCGACCCGACGGGACGCGTCCTGGGTCACGATGAGGGCATCCCGAAATACGATCGGACTCGCGACGAGAGGCAGCACGGCGTCGAGCACGTGCGGTCGCTTACTTCTCTCTTCTCCCTGCGACGGGAGGACTCCCGTCGGCGGTCAGCGACGGCGAGATAAACCCGCGGGGACCTCGGGACGCGATGACCGAGGGGACCGAGTTCGTCCACCTGGAGCGGATCGGTTCGGTCGCGACCCTGACGATCGACCATCCCCCCGTCAACGTGCTCAGCGCCCTCGTCCTCGACGGCCTCCTCGCCCGCTTCGCGGAGGTCGGGCGCGACCCGCAGGTCCGAGCCGTCGTGCTGGCGAGCGCATCGGACAAGGCGTTCGCGGCCGGCGCCGACATCCGGGAGATGGCGTCGATGGGCCCCTTGGAGGCCCGGGTCCATGGGGCGCGGGGCCAGGCCGTGACGCTCGCCATCGAACGACTCCCGATGCCCGTGGTGGCGGCGGTTAACGGCTCCTGCCTGGGCGGAGGATGTGAGATCGCGCTCGCGTGCGATTTCGTGCTGGCGAGCGAAGACGCTCGATTCGGCCAGCCCGAGGTGAATCTCGGCGTGATGCCCGGGTGGGGCGGAACCCAGCGGCTTCCCCGACGGATCGGTGCCGCCCGGGCCCGGGAGTGGATCCTGACAGGCCGGACGACGGGCGCCTCCGAGGCACACGACCTCGGCCTGGTCCTGAGGGTGGTGCCTCGTGCGGAGCTTTTGAACGCGGCCCGGGCTCTCGCGGAGGAGCTCGCGAGCAAGTCCGCCTCGGCCTTGGCGGCAGCCAAGTGGGCGGTGGCAAGAGGGATCGACCGGGGACTGGAACCCGGCCTCGCCCAGGAGTTACGGCTCTGGGAGGGACTTTTCGCTACCCCGGACCAGAAGGCCGGGATGGCCGCCTTCGTCGCGAAGCGGCCGTGGACGCCGGAGGCTCGAACGCCGGAGCCAGACCCGTCGATCGCGCCGAAGCGGCCCTCAGGACCGCACCCGGACCCAGAGCGAGAGGGAAAGGCCAAGAACTGAGATGCCTCCCCGAACCGCCACGCCGCGGTGGCTCAGTCGGTAGAGCGGCTCCTTGGTAAGGAGCAGGTCGAGGGTTCGATTCCCTCCCGCGGCTCGCTTCTCTCGCTCTGGGCCGCGCGGTCGGATAGTGAGTCTCCGGTACGGACGCGGTCGTTCGGATCCAGATGGTCACTTCGGCATCGAGTGGGCGGCTGACATTCGAGGCTCAAGTTGAAAGGGATGTTCGTGGGTCTCTGACGGCAGGCACGGATGTTCGCAGTCTCGCAGGCGCCGGTGGTTTCACCCGACGAGCACAGCACCGTCGTCCGGGCTCGAAGGTCCTCTCACAGAGTGCCGCTCCGAAGGGCCGCTCTCGCCCTCGGGTTCCTCGGACTCGTCCTCGCGATCGGTACCACGGGATTCCACCTCGTCGCCGGATTGGGGTGGGTCAATTCGCTCTATTTCGAGAGCATGCTGGCGACCGGACAGGGCCCGCCCCTCGTGCTGACCAACGACGCGTCGAAACTCTACGCCTCGGTGATGGCGTTCGTTTCCGTCGGGTCGACCATCAGCACGGCGGTCTTCACGATCGGGCCGGTGGCTGCGAGGCTTTGGCATGAGGCGGCCGAGCGACTCGAGAAGGACGCTCACCGCTTGGAAGAGGAGGTCGTGGCGTTCCGGCGCCCGAAGTAGAGACGCGAGTCACCCACCGAACCGGCCGACGACCGTGCGACGGTTCCCATCGGGTCGCGCGGCGGGGCGGTCCCTCCCTTAATCTTGCCTCGAGACCCTCCCCTCCAGTGCGTCGATGACCGAGCGGATCGCGGGCTCCCCACCGTGGGCTGGAAGAAATCGCGCGAGCGAGTCGCTCGTCGGCTCGGCGTCCGGGTGCATCGGATCGACCCGGCCCCCCGGTCCGGCGACGGTCGTCTGGCGAGGCGAGAACGCACGTCCGGCTGCGCCCTCGGTAGATGCGCGGCCTTCGGTGAATAGGGCCCGCTCTATCGAGCGTCGTCGACGGGCGTCTCGAGCTCGACGGATCGCCCCGGCCCTACTGTGGGTTAGCGTCGTTACGATCGTGTCGAATCTCGTCATCCCACCGACCCAGGGATCGAACGGTTCGCCGCCCTACGAAGGGCCGAGGGTCGGGCCGGTCGTACGCGCGCCAGGGACGGGCCTTCCCGTCACCCCAGCCTTCGGCGCGGCTCCGGTCCGTGATGCCGGGGGCCCGCCCATGGGCGGGCCGATCCAACCTTGGACCGTATCGACCCTCAGCGCCGGCCTCGACCCGGTATGGGTCACCTACGGAGCGGCCGGAAATCTTGTCTACGTCCTGAACTACGATTCCGACAATCTGACGGTCCTTCACGACGGAGCGTACTACGCAACGGTCGCTGTCGGGACCCACCCGGATTTCGCGACCTACGATGGCGCGAACGGCCTCCTCTACGTGCTGAACTGGGGGAACTTGACGGTGAACTCGACCGTGAGCGTCGTTCGGTCGACGACCGTCGTCGCCACGGTGCCCGTGGGGACCGGGGCGAGGACGGCGGTCGTGGATGGCCGCAATGGCTTCGTCTACGTCGTCAATTCCGCGTCGCAGAACGTGAGCGTTCTCAATGGCACCTCCATCGTGGACACGCTCGGGGTCGGTAACGAGCCGCTCGACGTGGTCTACGACCCGTCGAACGGGCTCGTCTACGTTACGAATCTCACCGACGTGTTCATCTTCGACGGCACGACCCCCGTCGGGAGCCTGACCGTCGGAGATCGCCTCGACGCCACCTTGTGCGACCCGGCCAACGGCTTCGTCTACGTTGCGAGCGCGCTCACGAACGAGGTCGCGATCCTGAATGGGACCGACCTCCTCACGACCGTGCGGGTCGGCCTCGATCCGGAAGCGATCGTCTACAGCTCGGACGATCGGCTCGTCGACGTCGTGGACACCAATTCGGGCGCTGTGAGCGTGCTCCAGAACGAAACGGTCCTCACGAACGTCTCCGCCGGGGTCCAGCCGGCGGCCGCGGCGTACGACGCTGGGAACGGCTTCGTGTACGTCGTGGACCCGTACTCCGGTTTCGTCTCGGTCCTCAGCGGGACCTCGGCGGTCGCCGAGTTCCTCCTCGGGGGCGGACCCAGCGCGGTGGGGTACGATCCGTCCGACGGTCGGGTGTACATCGCCGACTCGACTTCGAACGGGGTGAGCGTTCTGAATTCGACCGACCTCATCGCCCTCGAGGAGGTCGGGCTTCCGAACCTCACGCCCTGGGGGGCGACGATCGGTAACGTCACGAATCGCTCCGCCGGAGATACCGTCACGTTCCTCGAGAGCCCCGGCACCTACGGCTACAACTTGACCCGAGTGCCGGGATTCACCGCCAATTGGTCCGGACGGATCACCGAGCCCGGCGGGTCGGACGTCCACGCGCTCGTTGGGTTCCGTCCGTTCGAATACCGGATCACCTTTGTGGAGCAAGGGCTCCCGGTGGGAACGCGCTGGACCGTCCAGGTCGGGTCGGTCGTCAACTCGTCCACGTCCAACCGGACCGGCGTCGCGGAACCCAACGGAACGTACCCGTACACGATCGCGCCGCTTCATGGGTTCACGGCGACCTGGTCGGGCCAGCTCGCGGTGCGTGGGCAACCGGTCATCGTGAACGTGACCTTCCGACTCGCCCTGTTCCCGGTCACGTTCTTCGAGATCGGCCTCGGCGCCGGGACGACGTGGTCCATCGGGATCGGGTCGACGGGTCGGTCCTCGAACTCGATCACACTCGAGATCGACGAGCCGAACGGGTCGTACCTGTACTCGATCACGCCCATCCCCGGCTACTCGACCACGTGGTCGGGCCGCCTCAGCGTCACGGGGGGCGGAGTCACGGAGACCGTGCCGTTCACCCGACTCTTCTACCCCGTCACGTTTCGTGAGACCGGACTTCCGGCGGGTACCCCGTGGACGGTCGTCGCCGCCGGAATGACCAACCGTTCGGCCTCCGAATCCATCGGGTTCCGACTGCCGAACGGGTCGGTCCCGTACACGGTCCTGGCGGTCCCGGGCTTCTTGACCGACGGGTCCGGGAAGGTCGAGATCCAGGGCACGTCGGTCGGTGTGACGGTCCCCTTTGCCTCCTTCGTCTGGTCCGTCACGATCCAGGAGGTGGGGCTGGCGCCGTCCAGCGACTGGACGGCCAGCTTGGGCGCAACCACGGGGAGCTCCCCGGGGGGGGCCGCGATCCGTTTCCTCGTGCCCAACGGCACCTATGCCTTGGATTTCGGTCCGATCCCCGGATTCCGCACCCCGGCTACCATGAGCATCACGGTCGCCGGGAATCCTGTGAACCGGACGGTCGTGTTCGCCCCGGCGTCGAAGAGCGGAACGACCGGATGGTCATCGACGTGGTTCGGGGTCTCGGTCGCGGATTGGGTCGGGGTGGCCCTACTCGGAGCGGTCGTTGGAATCCTGATCGGGATTGGATCGGGCCTCCGCCGCAAACACGTTCGTTCGCTCGACCCGGACGCCAGGCCTGACGGGGACCCGAGGGACCCCAAGGAAGGGGCGGCATAGGCCCGGCTCACTGGACCGACACAGGGGGTCGAGGATCCCTTCGGGGCAGTGCACCTCGACTCGAGGAGTTCATCGCGCGAGGTTGGTCCGCACGATGGTATCGAAATCCTTCGGCTTCGCCGGCCACCCTTCGGTCATGTACCGGCGGAACTCAACGAGGCTGCGGAGCTGCAACGCCTCGTTGGTCGCCCGTTCGACCCCGATCGTCGTGCTGAAGCGGCACGGCGGGGGGAGCCCCTGACGGGGCCCATAATGGGCCGGAAGGACTTCGACCGAATCGGGGAGCGTGAGCACCTTCGTCTCGAAGCTCTCCCAGAGCAGGTCTGGACTACCGTCCCCGAGGTCGGTCCGCCCGCAGGCCCCCGGAAGCAGGGTGTCGCCGGTGAAGGCTTGGTCCCCGATCTGGAGCATCAGGTGGTCGCGCGTGTGACCCGGAGTCTCGGCGACCACGAGCTCCAGGCGGCCAAACTCGACCGCGTCCCCTTCGGACAAGGCCCGGTGCGGATACTGCGCGGGCGATCGATGGCTGACTCCGATCGGGGCGCCGGTCTTGGCATGGAGTTCCGCGTGTCCGGCGAGATGGTCGGCATGGGTATGGGTCTCGATGATCCCACGGATCGTCCATCCGTGAGTACGGGCCATCCGGCGGTACGGCGTCACGTGGAGACCCGGATCGATCATCAGGGCACCGCCGGAATCGCGGTCCGCGATGAGGTAGCTGAGACAACCTGTTCCCGGCCGCGGAAACTGAACGAGGACCTGTGGGTCCCCGGGGTCCGGCCTGTATCGTGGGATCGTCGGGTCGACCCTCCGAGAGTAAGCATCGAGGCCTCCCTCGAGCGCCGTGACCGGAGCACGGGGGCCGGCGCGCAGGAGCTCGACGGCCCGGGTCGCCCGGGATCCGAGATGGTCGTAGACCACGACCGGTCGAGACCGCGGAAGCTCCCCTATTCGGGACGGAAGTTCCTCCAACGGGATCCATCGGTCGTCCGGCAGGCGAGCGAGCACGCGTTCGGCGGGCGTACGCACGTCGAGGAGGACCGGGCCGGGACCGCTATCTAGGAGCCGCCGAAGTTCTTCGGGAGTGGTCAGCGGAGCCGGCCGGAGCAACCGTACGCGCGACTTCACCGCGCGAACCGGGTGGGACCCGCCCGACCGACGGGCCCCTGCCGGAGAGCTTCGAGTGCCGGTCATGGGTCGAGGCCCATCATCGACCGACCACCTTGACCTCGATGGACTGGATCGCGTTGTGGGCGTACTGGTAGCGGTTCGCGATCGGACGCTCGGGCTGGCGGGCGCCGCTCGAATCGGTCGCGCGAACTCGGATCCGCATCGTTCCCGCCGTGTGCGGGCGCCAGCGGAACTCCCACTCGGACCAATCGTACTCGTCGAGTCCAGGGGTCAGCCTGGCGTCGGCCCACCCGCCCCCCACGTTGACCTCGACGCGGACCACGCGACCGTGGCCGGTCCACGACTTTCCACGGAGGGTCGCGACGCGGCCGAGAGGAAGTCGGGCGGACGGGCCCGGATCGGTGACGATCGCCTTGACCCGGACCTCGCGGACCGGATCGGCGGCACTCTTCGGGCGTCGATACACGTACTTCACCGATTGAAAATACCCGTCGAACGTCCCGGTCACCACCTCGATCCGTCGCACCCATTTTACCGACGCCATCGCGTACCACCCGGGTACCACGAGGCGAGCCGGAGCACCGTGGGAATGGGGAAGGGGCCGCCCGTTCATTCGCAGGGCGATGAGGATGTCGGAGCGTCGGGCGGCGACCTCGATCGGGAGCGAACGCGCGAACGGGACGGACGGGGCGCGGGGGGCTGGGGACGCTCCGTCGGAACCGGAGACCACCACCTCTCGCGCGGAGCAGGCGACCCCGGCTTGGTCGAGGAACCATCGCAATGGAACGCCTTCCCACATCGCGCTGCTGACCGCCCCATCCCCCCAGGCGATCTCGCCCGAGACGGTCCGACCGAACCGATTCCGGCCGTTGCCGGCGCATTCGAGGGCCGCGATGACGGTTCGACGAGGAGCGCGGTCCAGGTCGGATTCGCTGTACTGGCGGGGACTCTCGACCGCCCCTTCGACATCGAGCCGCCAATCCTTGCGTGCGATCCTGCGAGGTGGGAAATGTTCCCGAACGAAGAACCGCCCGACCGCCGTACGATGGGGGCGAAGGCTCTCGATGGGGGTCTCCCGGTTAGTGGGTTGCATCGCGCCCCTTGAGGGACGGAACGACCTTCGTTCGTCGGGAGGGGGATTCCCCAGCGGGCCCCCCCGCCTCCCTCCGGTCCAACGGGTCCGGATCTGGCGAGAGCTCCACCCCTCCCACGGGACGTCGTTCCGACAGCACCGATTCGACCCAATCGAACCCGACGATAAGGACCACGCCGGCCGACGGTCATCCGGCCCAGCCGCTACGAATCGGAATCCCCTCCTCGAACGAGTCGGGCAGTCCAAAGTTAGTAAGCACTCACCTATCTGGCCGGTGACTCCGGGAGTCGGGAGTTGTCCCTCCCCTTTTCGTCTCTGGCCATCCAGGTGCCTCTTCACGGCTCGACGACCGGGCTTGCCGACGCTGGTAGGTCCTTCGACCTACCCGCCCCGGTAGCGGCCCAATCTCCCCGCGCGTTACTTCGGTCGGCTTCCGACCTACGGTCATCATCCCTCGGGCCAAGATGTTCCGGGCCGCGTTATCGTCCCGGTCCATCCGATGGCCCTTCGTGCACACGTACTCCCGATCCTCGAGCTCCATCCGTCGCTTCGGCCCCGCCCCGCATTCCGAACACATCTAGCTCGTCCCGCGCGCGTCGACCGCCACGAATCGGCGCGACCTCCGCCGGGACTTGTACTCCACCATCGAGCGCAGCATCGCCCAGCCGGCATCGTGGATAGGACCGGAGAGGATGCCCCGCCCCAGCCTTTCCACGCCGAGGTCTTCCATCTCGACGAGGTCGAAATGCTCGGTCCAGTCATGGGAGAGCTGGTGGGCGAGCCACCGACGCTGTCGGGCCACCTTCAGATGAGCTCGGGCGACCCGCTCCTTCTGGCGCATCCATCGGTGCGAACCCCGCTCCTTCCGGGCGAGGCGACGCTGAGCTCGACCGAGTCGCCGTTCAGCCCCCTTTAGGAAGTGAGGGGGAGAGATGGTCGTGCCGTCGGAGAGGACGGCCAGATGGCTCAATCCCAGATCGATTCCCACGGGAGCGACGGGAGGCCCGGGTGGGGGCGGCGCAGGGTCCGGGAGCGCGTAGACGAGGGAGGCGAACCAGCCGTCGGCCTCTCGGCGCAAGGTGCAGAACTTGACGACGGCGTCGGGAGGCGGTCGGTGTCGACGGACCGGGACGGTACCCAGGAAGGGGACCGTGAGCGGCCAGGTACGGTTCGGCCCGGGGGTCCAAAGGTTCGACCTAGGGACGAACGTGAAGGAGTCGACGGAGCGACGGCGTCGGGGGTAGCCGGGACTCCCTCCAATTCGAACTCGGCGAAAGAAGTCGCGGAAGGCGAGGTCGAGGCGCTGGAGTGTCATCAGAGCGACGACGTACGGGACCCGGCCAAGGCCCTCGGAGTCGAAGGCTCGCCATTTTGGGAGATCGTGCTGCTGATCGAGGTAGGACACCGAGCGACGGTCGTGCGCCTACGCGGAGCGACGCTGCTCGAGGCTGTAATTCCACAGGAAGGCGAGTTCGCGTGTCCAGAGGTCGAGCTCTTGGAGTTGGGGACGAAGCGGGTAGAGGCGATAGCGATGGGTGAGGAGCAGGTCAGTGGAGGGGAGCGTACCGGGGGATGGACCCTGGCTAGTCGGTGGATGATGAAACGTGGGGGCTTCCGGCCAGAAAGCTGACCAGTTACCAAACTTATATCTTGGGACCCGGTGGCGAAATCGCATGACGAGCGTCGCCCACCTCGACCACTTGATCCGAGAACGCCATCTGTTGAAGCATCCGTTCTATGTCGCCTGGTCCAAGGGCGAGGTCCCTGAATCCACGCTGCGCAACTACGCGGGCCAGTACTACCAATTCGAGTCGAACTTCCCCCGGTACGTCGCTGCGACCTACTCCCGCCTCGAAGACCCGGCCTCCCGTCGGGTTCTCCTGGAGAACCTGATCGACGAGGAGGGCCGCTCCCCGACCCACCCCGAACTCTGGGTCGATTTCGGTCGCGGGTTGGGGATGAGCGCGAAGGCGGTCCGAGGGATGGCCCCGACCGCGGCGACCCGAGCCCTGCTCGGGACCTACGAGCGTCATACCCTGCGAGGCTCCGCCGCGACGGGCCTCGGCGCCCTCTACGCCTACGAGTCGATCTTCCCCGAGGTGGCCGCCGAGAAGTCCCGCGGCCTTCGGGAGCACTACGGGATCAAGGACGCGGCCAGCCACGAATTCTTCCGGGTGCACACCGAGGCAGACCGGGCCCATGCGGCCGCGGAGCGTCGACTTCTGGTCCAGGAGATCGCCAACACTCGAAAGGCCGGGCAGCAGGCCGAGGGCGGCGCTCGGGATGCCATTTCCTCCTGGTGGGGATTCCTCGACTCCTTCCCCTGCTTCTGAATCGATCCCCTGGTTTCGCCGCCGTTCTGAGGAGGAGTGGCGCTCCGGTCGCGTGTCGATTCTTCCACCGGGGCCATCGCTCAAATAGGAGAGTGTTCGTGGACCGCCTCGTAGCGGGGTGGGGTAGTCAGGAAAGCGGCGGGGAGTTCCCTCCGCCCTGAAATCCCGACGGGCTCATAACCCGTAGATCCATGGTTCAAATCCATGCCCCGCTATCTTCCCGCTTCGAACCCAGGACGCCGTCGGATTGACGGCGCGTGACGAATATCGTGAAACGAGCTCGGCCCCGGCACCCCCCTTCCCGCGAGCTCTCCTGCATGATCCGAGTGGACGGGACGAACTACTGCATCGACCCGGCGGGAGGAGTGGCCGAAGCCATCGGCAAAAAATGGACCCTGCCCCTCATCGGGATCCTCGGCAACCGCCCGAACCACCGGTTTCATCAGATCCGAGACGACCTCGGCGGGATCGGTTCCAAGGCGCTCGCCGACCGCCTGAAGGACCTCCAGGGCCTCGGGCTCGTCACTCGGAAGGTCTTCGCGGAGGTCCCGTCCCGAGTTGAGTACCGGTTGACCGAGCGGGGAGAGACCCTGCGGCGGGCGCTCGTCCCCCTCCTCGACTGGGCCGCTCGCGAGGCCCGCGAGGGAGCGCTGCAGGGCTAGTCGGTGGACGACTCCGGGCCGGGTCCGCGGGAGTCCTTCTTGCGTTGGGCGCGACCTTTCGTGGGCGGCCTCCGCGTCGTCGCCTCGGTGGTCCTCGCGGTGGAAGGTGGGGTCTCGCCCGGAACGTCAGCGCCGACCGGCGGCTCGGATGGGCTCCGCTTCGCTTCGGTCTCAACGACCGGGGAGACGGCCCGTTCTTCCGGTCGGGTCGCGACCAGAGCGGGGCTCGACGTCGGCGAGAACCCAGGGTTGGGCGCGATCGGAGGAGGCGGGATGATCCCCGGGTCCGGCGAAGGGGCATGGGGCGGAACGATCGGGGGGCTCGGCATGGGCGCGAAGGAAGGAGGAGGCGGCGGGGCCCCGCGCGGAGGCGGGGGAGGCGGCGCCGGCTTCGCCGGAAGGACGGCCGCTGGACCCGGCTTCCGCGCTCCAAACTCATTCGGGACGGGACCGAACTCACCGGGTTTCCAACGGTGCGGCGAACGGAGCAGGTCGAGGTCCTGAACGAAGAGGTCCGCGTGGCCGCAGCCCCGACACACACGGGTCCCGATCTCGGCCTGACCGCGTCCTCGCAACGCGAGTCCTCCGGCCCCGATCCACCCGCTTCGTACTCGACCGGCCCAAACGAAATCGGTCCCGCCACAATTCGGACAGCTGACCAAGGAGTTCCCCGCCCAAGCTGGAGGGCCCGGGAATTAAAGTGTTTTGGAGAAGCGCGCCCGATCGAAGGTCGGCGGCCGTTCTGGCTATCGGCCGGGGGGGTCCGGCACCCCGGATCCGCGAGAGCCGCCACCGATGCCGTTCGCGGTCGGACCCGGCTCGGAGCACCGTACCGCACGACTAAGAGGTGGCAGTCGCATTCCTTCCCCATGCCCGGTGCGCTATTCGCCCGGATCCTAGTGGCGATCGACGGTTCGAAGTACGCCGACCGCGCCCTGGATGTCGCGATCGACCTCGCCAACCACTACGAGAGCGAACTCAGCGTGCTCGCCGTGGCTCCGGTCCAGGCGGTGTTCGTTTCGGCGACCGAGCCCTGGGTCCCGGCCGAGGTCCCCGAGAGCGAGACCCACGCCTACCGCGAGGTCATCGATCAGGCGGTCCAACGGTGTCAGAAGGCGGGCGTCCGATCGGTCACCGGGATCTGCCTTGAGGGGGTCATCACCGACGAGATAATCGGCCATGTCGAAAAGCATCCGACCGACCTGCTCGTGTTGGGGTCGCGGGGGATGTCCGCGGCGAAGCGCCTTCTTCTCGGGAGCGTCTCCGACGCCGTCAGTCACCACGTCCCGTGTCCGGTCTTGATCATCCGACCTAGGCCGGACTGACAGCGCCTCCTCGGTCGCGAGAGGAGGCGGCGGTCCGATCTTCGATCAGGACGCCGTGTGGGTCCGGATCCGCACCTGCGTCGGGATCGGGAGCTTGTGGGACGCCTTGCGTAGGGCCTCCTTGGCCTCGACGAGGTGGGCCGGCGTCGTGTAGACCGTGATCAGTTCCATTCCGATCTGGGCTCGCACGGCGTGACTCACCGGCTTTCCGAACGCCCCTCGCATTCCGGAGGAGATTCGGTCGGCGCCGGCGCCCATCGCCATCTTGTGCTCCCGCAGGATCTGATGGGGGTACCGTCGGATCTTCAAGCGATACTCGTTCGGGGCGAACTTCTCCATGATCCGGACCGCACTGATCCGAGCGGCCTCCAGAGCGGTGTCCCGCACTTGGGCCGCCTCCTCGCATCCCAACGAGAGGGAGAGCGGGAACGATACGTGCAGGTTTCCGGTATCGAACTGGGTGACGCGGCAGGTCGGGATGCCTCCCATGTATTCCTGGCGGGTGTACACCTGCCCTTCGATCTTCCGATACATCCGGGCCGGTTTGCGGGTCATGAGGAAGGCGGCCGAGCCGGGCGACGGTTATGAGGCTTTGGTCCCGCCGTGCTGCTGCGCGCGGGAGCCCGACCGATCGGCGACGCGGGAAGCGGCCGGAGTAAGCCCGGCCGGATCGGCGAACCTACCTCTCGATGCCTATCGAAGGAGGTGGGCCCCAGAAGGGCTTGCCTTCAGCTCGACCGATGGGATACGGGATCGTTCCAACTCACGGAGGAAGCGAGTGCGCTGGGCCGCAGAGCCTGGCACCGAAAATAGACTCTGGCCGAACATCGCCTGGGCGACGCGAGTTCCAGTGGAACGCAGCCTCGACAAGATGCGTCGGACCTTCGGAGGGCCGATGGAGAGGGCGTCGGTGAATTGCTCCGAGACTCGAAGGAACGTCTTCGCCTCCGGTTTCGAGGCGAGACGCCGCAATCCCGGTCCCGCCGCCCGCCGAACTCGCTCGAGGAACGCCGGACTCGCCAGGAGGATCGGAGAGGGCACGGGTGGGCCAACGACCGAAACAAAGACCGAGGGTCGGAAGTCCCAGTGTCGCGCACGGCCGATCGGCGGGACCCCGGGACGCTCTCGAAGTTCAAGGCCGCCCCCCAGGATGGCCGAGACCCCGCCGAGCCCCCCACCCCCGAAGAGGTCGGCCAGGTGCGCGACCTCGATGGCCTTACGTCGGGGGAGGCCCAGCACCGACGCGACCGAGAGCGCGGTAGACAGGGCCCCGGCGGCGCTCATCCCGAGTCCCTGACCGACCGGGAGCTCGTGGGTGAGCTCGACCCGGATCGACCCGTCGTGTCCCGCGAACAACCGGCGGGCTACGTCGAGCGATATCGGGAGGGCGATCGGCAGGTCGGAGGCAAGGCGGACCTGCCGGCGACCGGTCGGAAGGAGCCGGGCCGTGGCCCGGACTCCCGCGTCGAGCACCAGACCCGCGCCGATCGAGCCGCGCGCCCTCGGGTCCTCCGAGCTCTGAGCCGGGGAGAAGATGCCCGTGATGTGGCCCGGGGCGAAGGCGCGCGCACTCCGCTCCTCTTGAGCCTCCGCTCGGTGTTTCATCGTCCCTCGCGAGCACGACTACTTATAAGCGCACGAGCCTCTGATTTGTCGTTGAAGCCCCCAGGGCGTTGCCCTAGGAGATTTCCATCCGGATGAGCGACCCTGAGGTGGTGGCGGCCCCGTCCGAGAACTTCGACCGCGTCAACTTTCTCGAGCTTCGCAACAACCAGCTCGCCGAGGCGATCAAACGCGTCGAGAGCGAGCGTCACTACATGGAGGCGGAGATCCTTCGGCTCCAGCGGGAGGTCAAGCGCCTCAAGACCGAGCTCGACCGGCTTCGCTACCCCCCGCTCATCGTGGGCAGTGTACGCGATGTCCTGACGGACGGTCGCGTCGTCGTGAAGTCCTCCACTGGCCCGGACTTCGTCGTCAATTCCGCGGAGACCGTCGAGCACGACAAGATCACGGTCGGCTCGCGCGTGGCGCTCAACAAGCAGACCCTGGCTGTCATGGGCGTGCTCCCCGCGTCGCTCGACCCGCTCGTCGCGGCCAGCGAGATCGTCGACAAACCGAACGTGACATACGACGACATCGGCGGCCTGACCGAGCAGATCCGCGACATCCGCGAAGCCGTCGAGTACCCGCTCCTGCGATCGGAACTCTACCGAAAGGTGGGCGTCGACCCGCCGAAGGGCGTTCTTCTGATCGGCTCGCCGGGGACCGGCAAGACCATGGTGGCGAAGGCGGTCGCGCACCACACCCATGCGACGTTCATCCGGCTCGTGGGGAGCGAGCTCGTGCAGAAGTACATCGGAGAGGGGGCCCGTCTGGTCCGGGAGCTCTTCGAGCTCGCCCGGGATAAGGCGCCGACGATCATCTTCATCGACGAGGTCGACTCGATCGGCGCGAAGCGCCTGGAGGTCGCCACGAGCGGCGACCGGGAGGTTCAGCGCACCCTGATGCAGCTGCTCGCCGAGATGGACGGATTCGAGCCCCTCTCGAACGTCAAGATCGTCGCCGCGACGAACCGGCCCGACATCCTGGACGAGGCGCTCCTGCGACCGGGGCGGTTCGACCGGATCATCGAGATCCCATTGCCGACCTTCCCGGGCCGGGTCGAGATCTTCAAGATCCATACCCGCGGCATGGCGATCAAGGAGACGATCGACCTCGATGCCCTCGCCTCCAAGTGCGAGGGGGCGACCGGGGCGGACATCCGTGCCGTGTGCACCGAGGCCGGCATGTGGGCGATCCGCGAGGAACGCGACCACGTGACCCTCGTTGACTTCGAGCGCGCGATCGAGAAGGTCATCGGCGAAGAGGAACTCCGCAAGGAGTCCGTCACGATGTTCGCCTAGGACGCCCGATCTCGAGACGCCCTCTCATCGCACGGTGAAGAACGCCATGCGGCCGCACTGGGAACACCAGTAGGTGTCGAGCCACAGGACCGCGTCGGGGTAGCCCGGGACGCCGCCCGTCCGCAACGGCTGCGCCCCGAGTCGGCTCATCGGGTTCGAGCACCCGGAGCAGACCCGCTCCTCGTCGGGCTCCTCCGAGGGCGCGGTCTCGGGGCCCATCGGGTCGGATGGCTCGGCCACGGTGGGGAGAAAACGGCGCGGCCGAAGATTATCTTTCCGTTCAACCGGCGAGCCGGACCCGGGCGACGATCCGAGGGCCCGGCGCGGCCGATGGGTCGGAGAGCCGGGCGCTCTCCCCCGGCACGAACGCGACCGGGCGGTCGGAGTCGAAGGCGAGCTCGTCGCCTTCCACCGACCCGAGCCGGACCGGTACGAGCTGAAGCCCGGCGAGAAGCTGCATCGGTGCGCCGGGGGCGATCCTCCCCCGGTAGTACGGGCACCGGCGCTCGATGTGGGCTTTGAAGGTCTGCCCCACGGACATCGTCCCCTCGGGAGCGAGGGTCTGACCCCGGGCCAGTTCCTCCGCCTCGACGCCCCGCAGGGCGACCCCGACGCGCTCGCCGGCCGAGGCCGAGCGGGCCTCGACGTCGTGCACTTGGATCGAGCGGACCTCCACGACCTTCTCGCCGGGATACAGGCGGAGCCGGTCGTGCGCGTTCAGGGTGCCGCGACGGACTACCCCGAGGGCGACCGCCCCGACCCCCTTCACCGGGAAGGCGTGGTCGATCCGCACGAGCATCGGGCCCGGCTCGTACGGCGGGGCCTCCCAGTTGTCGAGCTCGCTCCTCAGCCTCGGCAGGTCGAGGGGGGTGGCGATGGACGCTTCGACCCGGGTCCCCTTGAAGGCCCTGTGGACCTCGGCCTCCCCCACTCCGGCCCCGAGGACAAGTTCGACCGCCATATCGAACAGGTCGACGGTAGCGACGGTCTCCGCGATCTCTCGGGAAAGCTCGGAGACGACGAGCAGGGTCCGGTCGGCCATCGCGAGGGCATAGAGGAGGGGGGCGAATCGCTCGGGGAACTGGGTGGGTTCAACGATCGTGGCGGCGTGACCGTCCCGGACGGCGTTGAAGAGCGTCAGGTCCGACTGGGTTCCCTTCTTTCCCAGCGCCGGGGCGATGCCGCGCGCCCCGACCACCGCGACCGTGATCGAGGAACCCATGGACCCTAGTTCGAGGAGGGCGACAGGGCCACGGTCCGCGGGCGTATCTCGACCTCGCCGGCGCGCACATCGACATCGACCTCGCTCCCGTCCCGGACGCGCCCGGCCAAGAGTTCGACCGTCAGCGGGTCGATGACCAGGCGCTGGACCGCGCGCCGCAGGGGCCGAGCGCCGAACTCTGGGTCGAAGCCGTCCTTGGCGAGGCGCGCCTTGGCGGCCGCGGACGCGTGGATGCGGATCCGACGGTCCTTCAGTCGATCCTGGACCAGGTTCAGTTGGAGCTCGACGATCTTCACGATGTCGGCCTGGGACAGGGACTCGAAGACGACCACATCGTCGATCCGGTTCAGGAATTCCGGTCGGAAGAAGCCCCGCAGCGCCCGGTCGATCACCTTTTCCCGGTCCGCCGCCGACTTCGCGTCGGCGAGCAGGTCGGTCCCGAGGTTGCTCGTCATGATCACGAGGGTGTTGCGGAAGTCGACCGTCCGCCCCTGGCCATCGGTGAGCCGCCCGTCGTCCAGCAGCTGCAGGAGCACGTTCACCACGTCCGGATGGGCCTTTTCGATCTCGTCGAACAGGATGACGGTGTACGGGTGGCGCCGGACCGCCTCGGTGAGCTGTCCGCCCTCCTCGTAGCCCACGTAGCCCGGAGGCGCCCCGATCAGTCGGGCCACGGTGTGCTTCTCCATGTACTCGCTCATGTCGAGCCGAACCAGGGCCCGCTCGCTGTGGAAGAGGAACTCGGCGAGCGCCTTCGCGAGCTCGGTCTTCCCAACGCCGGTCGGTCCGATGAGCAGGAACGCCCCCATCGGGCGGTTCGGGTCCGCGAGGCCGGAGCGGGAGCGTCGGACCGCCGCCGCGACGATCCCGACGGCCCGGTCCTGGCCCACGACCCGTTTCTTGAGCGCGTCCTCCATCCCGAGGAGGCGCTGGCTCTCGCCCTCCAGCATCCGAGAGACCGGCACGCCGCTCCACTTCGCGATCACGCGAGCGACGTCCTCCTCGTCGACCTCCTCGCGCACGAGGCCCTCGCCGGCGCGCGGCGCGAGCAGCTTCTGGGTGGCGTCGATCTCCCGCTGGATCTCCGGGACGGTCCCATACCGAAGGCGAGCCGCTGCCTCGAGGTCCCCGGTGCGCTCGGCCCGAGCCTCCTCCGCCTTGGCCGAGTCGAGCTTCTCCCGTAACGAGCGCATCGCTTGGATCGTGGCCTTCGCCTGTTGCCAACGGGCCGAGAGGCCGGTCTCCTTTTCCCTCAGGTTCGCTAGCTCCTTCTCGAGCTTGCCCAACCGGTCGAGGGAGGCAGGGTCCTTCTCCCGCTTCAACGCCGTCCGCTCGATCTCCAGTTGGCGGATCCGTCGCGAGAGCTGGTCGAGCTCGGGGGGGCGGCTGTCGAGGGCGAGCCGGACCGCCGAGGCGGCCTCGTCGACCGCATCGATCGCCTTGTCGGGCAGATGGCGGTCCGGCAGGTAGCGCGCCGTCAGGGTGGCGGCGCCCACCAGGGCGGAATCGTGGATCTGGACCCCGTGGTGGAGCTCGTAGCGTTCCTTCAGCCCGCGTAGGATCGAGACCGTGTCCTCTACGGTCGGCTCCGTGACGACGATGGGCTGGAACCGGCGCTCGAGCGCCGCGTCCTTCTCGATGTACTTGCGATACTCCTGGATCGTCGTCGCGCCGATGCAGTGCAGGGACCCGCGAGCGAGCGCCGGCTTGAGCAAGTTGGAGGCGTCGAGGGCCCCTCCCTCGGTGGCTCCGGCGTGGACGACCGTGTGCAGCTCATCGATGAACAGGATGACCCGGCCCTCGGACCGTTCGACCTCCTTGAGGACCGCCTTGAGCCGTTCCTCGAACTCCCCGCGGAACTTGGCTCCGGCGAGGAGCGCCCCAAGGTCAAGTGCGATGAGTCGCTTTTCCCGCAGGGACTCCGGCACGTCCTGAAGAGCGATGCGTAGGGCGAGGCCCTCGACGATCGCCGTCTTGCCGACGCCAGGTTCGCCGATCAACACAGGGTTGTTCTTCGTCCGGCGCGAGAGGATCTGGACCACCCGACGGATCTCATCGTCGCGGCCGATGACGGGGTCGAGCTTGTTGTCGCGGGCGAGCCGGGTGAGGTCGCGACCATACTTCTCGAGGGAGCGATACTCCTCCTCGTCCCGACGGCTCTCGACCTGTTGGGTGGCCCCGCGCATCGCCTTCATCGCCGATTCGATCTTCGCGCGACGGACGCCGAACTCCTCGAGGAGATCCTTCGCAGGCGAGCTCACAGCGAGAAGCCCGAGGAGCAAGAGGTCGGCGTTCGTGTAGCGGTCCTTGCGCCTTTCGGCCTCCTGCTCGGCCGCCTCGATGACGGCGGCCAGAGGGCGGGAGACGTACTGGTCCGAGGGAGCGACGTGCTCGTTCGTCGGCTGTCGGGCGAGGTGCTCCTCGAGCTTCTGGAGCAGCCCCGGGAGGGGGACCTCGATCGCGCGCAGCACCGCGGCGGGGGATCCGTCCTCCTCCGACGCGAGGGCGAACAGGAGATGGGCCGGCTCCACGGCGGCGTGGCGAAGCTCCGCGGCGTGCGCGAAGGCGCGTTCCAGCGCCGCGCGCGCCGCATCCGTGAGGCGTTCTAGGCGCATCGGAACGGCGGTCATCGAAAGGACTGATATAAGCCGCGACCCCTCGATCGCGGCGGTGGCGGACCTAAAAGTCGACCTCGCCGGTCTTCGACTCCGCAACCCCCTGCTTCTGGCCTCCGGCATCTGGGGCGAAAGCGGGGAATCCCTCGCCGGCGCCTGGGAGGCCGGCGCGGGCGGGGTGATCACCAAATCGATCGGTCGATCGGCGAGACTCGGGTACCCGAACCCGACGGTCGAATCCCTCGGCCGATGGGGGTTCCTGAATGCGATGGGCCTCCCGAATCCCGGGATAGAGGAGTACCCGAAGGAGATCGCGGCGGCGCAAGCACGGGGCGCCACGGTGATCGGTTCGGTCTTCGGGGGGGACGCCGACGAGTACGCCGAGCTCGCCTATCGGATGGCGGGAACCGGCGTCGGCGCGATCGAGCTCAACTTGAGCTGCCCCCACGCCGAGGGCCTCGGCTCCGACCTCGGCGAGGACCCGCAGGAGGTCGAGGCGATCACGCGGGCCGTCCGAGCGCGCGTGAGCGTGCCGGTGATCGTGAAGATCACGCCCAATACGGCCGACCCGGTCGCCCTCGCCCAGGCGGCCGAGCGGGGGGGGGCCTCGGCGATCAGCGCGATCAATACGCTTCGCGCGATCTCCATCGACGTCCGGCTGCGAAGGCCCACGCTCTCGCATGGACTCGGAGGATTGAGCGGACCGGCAATCAAGCCGGTCGGACTGGCCTGTGTCTGGCAAATCTACCCGAAGGTCTCGATCCCGGTCGTCGGAGTGGGGGGGATCCGCACCGCCGAGGACGTCCTGCAGTACGTCATGGCCGGGGCCCGGGCCGTGGAGGTCGGCACGGCCGTCGCCCTCGATGGGATCCAAATCTTCTCCAAACTAAGCCAGGATCTCCTCGCCTTGATGGGCGAACTCGGGATCGAACGGATCGCCGACGTGGTCGGGGCAGCGCACATCCGTCCTGCGGTCAACGGGGTCCCGCTCGCCGCGGCATCCCACGAGCGACGACCGTGATGCGGGAGGTCGTGGCGGTCTCCGAGCGCGTCCAGGAGACCCCGAGCACCGTCACGCTCCGATTCGCCTATCCGGACGAGGCCCGACCGGGCCAATTCGTCATGCTCTGGATCCCCGGGGACGACGAGATCCCGATGTCGCTCTCGTACGTGGGGCGTTCCAAAGGCGTGACGGTGAAGGTGATGGGATCGACCAGCCGCCACATCCAATCGTTGGCCCCCGGGGCCCAGATCGGGGTCCGGGGGCCCTACGGGAACGCCTTCGACCTCGCTCCACGACGGGTGCTCGTCGTGGCCGGGGGGTCCGGAGCCGCCGTTCTGGCACCCGCCGCGGAGGCAGCCGCCCGCGTAGGTTCCGAAGTCACCGCAGCGCTCGGCGCCACCACGGGGTCCGAACTCCTGTTCGAGGCGCGCTTCCGCCAAATGGGCGCCCGGGTGGAACTGGCCACCGACGACGGTTCCATCGGGGCGCGAGGGTTCGTGACCGGGGTCTCCGATTCGCTGCTCGCCTCGACGATCTTCGACGCGGTGTGGACCTGTGGACCCGAGGTCATGATGGACAAGGTGATCCGATCGGCCCGGCGAGCGGGCGTTCCCGCCTACGGGTCGGTCGAGCGGGTCATGAAATGTGCCCTCGGGATGTGCGATGCCTGCGCCCTCGGCCCGTACCATGTGTGCGTCGACGGGCCGGTCTTTCCCGGAGACGCCCTTACCCCGCTCCCGGAGTTCGGCCGGTTCAAGCGGGAACCCTCCGGAAGGGTCGTACCGCACTGACCCGGACCGACCTCCACCGACCGCTCCTACACGGGCCGAAATACAGGGGACAAGACGTCATCTAGGCCTGCGGAGTCCGGACCCTGTGAACCCGCCATGGGCTCGACGTCCCACGTTCCGCGCCGTTCATCGACTCGCCGTCGCGGCCGTTCTGCTCGCGTTGGGACTGGGCTTCCTCGCCCCGGTACACGCGGGTCCTTTCCCCGCCCTGACCCCGCGCCCTGCGGCGCCCTCCCCTGGACCGATGGGTCCCTCGTTAGCGTTCGCCATCGGGTCGGCCCTTCCCGCGCGAAGTGCGCTCCCCTCCCCCCTCGCGTCCGCGTCCATCGGCGTCCCGTACTCCACCGTGAGCGCCCAGAGCTACCCGTTCGGGGCGGTGTACAATCCATCGAACGGCTTCGTCTACATCGCGAATCGGAACTCGGCGAGCGTGACGGTCCTGAACGGGACCGCCCTGGTCGCGAACGTCGCGGTCTCCGCCGTCCCGCAGGGAGGGACCTACGACCCCACGACCCACGAGGTCGACATCTCCAACTATGGGTCGAACACGGTCACGTTCATCGACGGGATCAACGTCAACGGGACCGTTGCCGTGGGTAGGAATCCGACGGTCGGGGCGTACGATGACCAGTCCAAGGAGGTCTACGTTCCGAACTATGGCTCGAACAACGTGACGATCCTGAAGGGAACCCAGGTCGTCGGATGGGTCGCCCTTCCCGCGGGCTCCGGTCCGATCGCCGCGGTCTTCGACCCGGCCGATTCCGACGTGTACGTGTCGGACTACGGCTCCAACAGCGTGAGCATCCTGTCCGGGACGAGCGTGCTGAAGACGATCCGTGTCGGGATCGCCCCGGGGGACCTCGCCTACGACGCGGCGAACCAGGAGGTCTACGTGACCGGCTCCCAATCGAACAACGTGACCACCCTCCAAGGCCTGAGCGTCGTAGCGAACACCCCCCTCGGCTACCCCGTTTGGGGGGCGGCGTACGACCCTTCGAACCAGCTGGTCTACCTCACCGACAACGGAACGAACAACGTCACCGCCCTCCTCGGGACCCAGGTCCAGGGCATCCTTCCGACCGAAGGCAGCCCCTTGGGCGCCGTCTACGACGAGACGAACGGGTGCCTCTACGTCACCAACGCCGGGACTGGGACGGTAGACCTGTTCACGACCTCCCTGCTCATCGGGGCGATGGACGCATCGCCGACCGGATCGCCGGCCAACAGCACCGACCTCGGCCAGACGGTCTCCTTGAACGCGAGCATCCAGGGGAACCAAAGCTGGGGCTTCCAGACTTCGATCCGGGTCTCGGCCGTGGGGCTCGGATGCGCGTCGAACCCGACCCTCACCCTGAGCCAGGGGGTCGTCTTCGACCTATGCACCCCGACGGTTTCGGGGAAGTACACCGCCACGCTCGTCGTCAACGCGACCGACCGGCTCACCGTGACCTCCTCGATCTCGATCACCGTGTTCCCCCGGTTCACGTTGGGTCTTCCCGTGGCGACCGAGGGCTCCCACCGGGGGGTGGGTGGCACGGATCTCGGCCTGAGCGTGACCTGGAACCTGACGCCGCTCGGGGGGACGCTCCAGTACACCTCCGTCAGCTGGACCGGTTTCCCGCCGGGGGATTGCGTTGGCACGGCCGCCCCGCAGCCCTCGTGTGTGTTCCACAAGACCGGTACGGTCAACGTCTACGTCACCGCCACCGACACGAACGGCGTGACGGCGTACAGCGCCGGCCTTCCCTTCTCGATCGACGGACTTCCCACGGTGACGACCCCCGTCGCAAACCGGACGACCGCCGACGTGGGGCAGTCCATCCAGTTCACGACGAAGGCGACCGGGGGCTCCGGGGGGTACACCTACCAATGGTCCGGTGTCCCGGCGAGCTGCGCGAAGACGTCGGTGCCGGTGTTGGACTGCGCGCCGACGAGCGTCGGACTCGGGATCTTCAGCGTCTCGGTCCAGGTGACCGATAGCTTTGGTGGGAGCTCCCCCGTCTCGAGGGCCGTGGGGCTCGCGGTCTTCACCGACCCGCACGCCCAGACGCCCGTCCCCTCGCCGCAACAGGTGAGCACCGGGGAGCTGTTCACGATCACCGTGAACGTTTCCGGCGGAGTGCCGAACAACGAGACGATCCAATGGGAGGGCGTCCCCAGCGGGTGCTCCTACTCGCAGCCGATCGGGACGACCGCCACGTGTCGGACGAACTATCCGGGGACCTATCTCGTCTTCGTGACGGTGACCGATGGGGATCAGTTCCAGGTGAACTCCCCCAAGATCCAGATCATCGTGACCGGGAATGCCATCACGAACCAGACGCCGGGAGGAACCGGCCCGACCGTCCTAGGCGTCCCGGCTTCGGAGTTCTACGTGGGCCTCGGCGTGGTCCTCCTGCTCTTGGTCGTGGCGGGTGCGGCCATCGCGCTTCGAAGCCGCCGCAATCCTCCGAGCGAAGCCCCCGGACCGCCCGAGGAGTCTCCGGAACCCGAGCTTCCCGCCGAACCGGTCGAGGAGACGACTCCGGACGAGTCCCCGCTAGTGGAGACCGATCCTCCTTCGGAGCCGGACGCGGCGGAGTGGTAGCCCCCCCTTCGCACCCTCCCCCCCTCGAATTCGGAGGGCGACACGCATCCTCCGCGGCGGCGGGGGTCTACCGCGACGATCAGATGTCGAGGTTCGTGACCTCGACCGCGTGCTCCTGGATGTACTGCCGGCGGGGTTCGACCTCCTCGCCCATCAGGATCGAGAACAGGGAATCGGCCTTCACCGCATCGTCCACCGTGACGCGAAGGAGCGTCCGGCTGCCGGGCTTCATGGTCGTCTCATCGAGCTGGACCGCATTCATCTCTCCGAGACCCTTGTAGCGCTGGATGCCGACGCCCTTGCCGCCCAGCTCCTTGACCATGCGGTCCCGCTCCTCGTCCGAATAGGCGTAGACGATCTTCGTTCCCTTCTGCAATCGGTAGAGCGGGGCCTGGGCGATGTAGACGTAGCCCTCGGTGATCAGGGCGGCCATCTTCCGGTAGAACAGGGTCAGTAGCAGCGTGCGGATGTGCGAACCGTCCACGTCAGCGTCGGTCATCAGGATGACCTTGTGGTAGCGAAGCTTGGTGAGGTCGAGCTCGTCGCCGATGCCGGTCCCGATGGCGGTGATGAGCGCCCGGATCTCCTCGTTCTGCAGCATCCTGTCCAGGCGGGCCTTCTCGACGTTGAGGATCTTCCCTCGCAGCGGGAGGATCGCCTGGAATTCCCGGTCCCGGCCCTGCTTCGCGGTCCCGCCGGCGGAGTCGCCTTCCACGATGAACAGTTCGCATTCCGTCGGGTCGCGCGAGTGACAGTCGGCGAGCTTGCCGGGCAGACCGCCCCCCTCAAGGAGTCCCTTGCGGCGCGTCAGCTCCCGCGCTTTCCGAGCGGCTTCCCGGGCCTGGGAAGCCTGGACGGCCTTCGAGATCACCGCCTGACCGATCGCCGGGTGCTCCTCGAAGAACTCCGCGAGCTTCTCGTTCACGGCGCTCTCGACCTGGCCCTTCACCTCGGAGTTCCCGAGCCGGGCCTTCGTCTGCCCCTCGAACTGGGGCTCGAGGACCTTGACCGAGAGGACGCAGGCGAGCCCCTCCCGGACATCCTCTCCGGTGAGGCCCTCCTTGTCTCCCTTGATGAAATTGCGCTGGCGGGCGTAGTCATTGAGGGTCCGGGTGAGCGCCGACCGCAGGCCGACGACGTGGGTCCCCCCATCGACCGTGTTGATGTTGTTGACGAAGGCGAGGGTGGTGTCGTTGTAGCCGTCGTTGTACTGCAGCGCCACCTCGATGTCGGTCTGGTCGCGTTTCGCGTGGAGGTAGATCGGGGAAGGGGACAGCACGTTCTTCCCGAGGTTCAGGTCCGAGACGAACTCGGTGATCCCGCCAGCGTGATGGAAGGTCACGGTGGGACTCCCGTCCCGCTCGTCGGTGAAGTAGATCGCGACCTGGGGATTCAGGAACGAGAGCTCCTTCAGCCGCCGTTCGACCGTCTCCTTGTCGAAGACCAGCGTTTCGAACACCGCGGAGTCGGGTTTGAAGCGCTGCTCGGTCCCGGTCCCCTCGGCCTTCCCGAGGATCTTCAAGGGAGCGACCGGCGCCCCCCGTTCGTAACGCTGAAAATACTCCTGGCCCCCGCGCCGGACCCGCACCTCGAACCACTCGGACAGGGCGTTGACAACGTGCAGTCCGACCCCGTGCAGCCCTCCGGAGACCTTGTAGGTGTTCCGGTCGAACTTGGAACCCGCATGCAGGACCGTCATGACGATCTCGAGAGCCGGCCGATGGTACCGGGGGTGCTCCTCGATCGGGATCCCGCGGCCATTATCGATCACCGTGACGGTCCCGTCCCCGTGCAAGGTCACGCGGATCTCCCGGCAGAATCCGGCGAGGACCTCGTCGATGGAGTTGTCGACGACCTCCCAGATCAGATGGTGTAGGCCCCGTGCATCGGTCGACCCGATGTACATCCCCGGGCGCTTACGGACCGCGGCCAAACCCTCGAGGATCTGGATCGATCCTGCGTCGTACGGACCGAGTTCGGACACCTGCTCCGGCATCGTGGAAATAGCCCCGAAATCGGAGCTGAAAAACAGACCCGACCGCGCGCTATAAGGCTTGCTTCGTCGAGGAAAAATGACGCCTCTGGCAGGGTTGGAAGACGCTCGTTTTTCGGGACCGAAACGACCGCGGCGGATCGGGGCCGGGGGGGGCCCGAGACCCCGGTCGAGCGCTCGCGACCCGCGCCAGTTTGGGGGGGTCGGATGGCCCTTACGATAATCCTAATACGATGGCTCGGTGAAAGGAACCCCGAGGATGACCGAGGAGAAGCGGGCTCCGGTGGAGCCTCCTGCGGACCCCCCGCTCCCGGCGGCCGTTGACCCGTCGACCCCGAGTCCAGCGGCGGCCGGCACCCCCACCCCGCCCGCCGCAGGAGAGGCGAGCGCGTCGGACTGGGAGACCCGGTTTCGGTATCTCTTCGCCGATTTCGAGAACTACCGAAAGCGCGCCGAGCGGGACCGGGAATCGGTTCGCCTACGTGCGGAAGGCGAAGTCCTCCGAAAGCTCCTCCCGATCCAGGATTCGTTCGACCGGGCCCGCGAGTTCGTGCGAGGGGCGCCGCCTGCGGATCCCATTCGAAAGGGCTTGGAGCTCCTCGGCCGCGAATGGGACGGATTCCTGAGGCAGGAAGGGATCGAGCCGGTGGCCCGGGTCGGAGTCCGTTTCAACGCCGACGAGCACGAGGTGGTCGGGGAGGCCGAACCGGGCTCGCGTCACCCGCCGGGAACGGTGGCCGAGGTCGTCCAACAGGGCTTTCGATTCCGTGGACGACTCCTGAGACCGGCGAAGGTCTTGGTCGCCCGGCCGCCCCCACCCCCTCCTGGTGAGGGGGTGGCCGTGGCCCAAACGACGGCGCGCCTCTCCCACGAAGCCCCGTCCGAGTGAGGGAGGAGGGATGAACGCTCGATCCTCCGAACTGTCCGGTTTCTACAAGCTGTCCGTCGTAGATCGCCGAAAGTTCGTCCAGGAGTGGGCGGGCCTCACCGAGGAGGAGGCCCGCGCCTTCGAGTTTCCACCCGGCGTCGACGGCGGACTGCTCAGCCGCATGATCGAGAACGTGATCGGCTCCTTCCCTCTCCCCGTGGGGGTCGCCACGAACTTCCGGATCAACGGCCGTGACTACCTCGTCCCGATGGCGATCGAGGAGCCAAGCGTCGTGGCCGCGGCCTCGAACGCGGCCAAGGTGGCTAGAGCCGCCGGAGGATTCCACGCACAGACCACCGCCCCAGTGATGATCGGGCAGATCCAGCTCCTGGATGTGGTCGACCCGGCGGCCTCCCGCGTCCGCATCCTGAGCGCGCGCGATGACCTGCTCGCCAGGGCCAACGCCAAAGACCCGATGCTCGTGAAGTTCGGGGGCGGGGCCCGGGACCTCGAGGTCCGGATCATCCCCACCCCGAGGGGTACGATGGTGGTCGTGCACCTCCTCGTCGACGCCCGCGACGCGGGGGGGATGAACGCGGTGAACACCATGTGCGAGGCCCTCGCCCCCGAGCTCGCCCGGCTCGCCCGGGGTCGGGCCGTCCTGCGGATCATCTCTAACCTCGCCGTACAGCGACTCGCCCGCGCGACGGCGACGTTCCCCGTCGACCTGTTGAAGACCGAGACGGCGACGGGCCCTCAGGTCGTCGACGCGATCCTCGACGCCTACACCCTCGCGCTCGTGGATCCCTATCGGTGTGCGACGCACAACAAGGGGATCATGAACGGGGTCTCCGCGGTCGTGGTCGCGACCGGCAACGATTTCCGTGCCATCGAGAGCGGGGCGCACACGTACGCCGCCTTCCTCGCCCGGGACGGTGGCGTCGTCCGCCCGCTGACCACCTACGAGAAGGATCCGGAGGGGAATCTGGTCGGGACGATCGAGCTCCCGACCGCCGTGGGCCTCATCGGGGGAGCCACGGCGGTCCACCCGACGGCGAAGGCCTGCGTGAAACTGCTCGGTGTGAAAGGGGCCCAGGAACTCGCCCAGGTCCTCGCCTCCGTGGGCCTGGCGCAGAACTTTGCTGCCCTGCGCGCCCTCGCCACGGAGGGGATCCAGCGCGGTCACATGGAGCTACACGCCCGCAACATCGCGACCACGGCGGGGGCCCGGCCCGAGGAGGTCGATGCGGTCGTGGCGCGCCTCATCGAAGAGCACGCGATCCGGATCGACCGGGCGCGCGAGGTCCTGGAGGCGTTACGCCGACCCGTCCTCCCGTGAAGGTCGGCGTTCTCGCGCTGCAGGGGGACGTTCCCGAACACCGTAGCGCGTTCGAGCACCTGCTCGGACCCGGGTCGGTCGTGCTCGTCCGGGACCGCGACGGCCTGGCGGCGGTGTCCGCCCTCTCGATTCCAGGAGGGGAGAGCACTACCCTGTCGAACCTTCTCGATGAAGCGGCGTTGCGGGGCCCCTTGACGGCCCGGATCGGCGCGGGACTTCCGGTCCTCGCCACGTGCGCCGGATTGATCCTCCTAAGCCGCCAGCTCGATCCGGTCCCCGGAGGGCGGGACCCGACCCCGATCCCCATGCTGGACATCACGGTACGCCGAAACGACCACGGCCGCCAGCGGGAGTCCTTCGAGGCGAACGTCACCGTCGACGGACTCTCGGGACCGCCCTTCCCCGGTATCTTCATCCGGGCCCCCCGGATCCTGCACGTCCAGGGGTCCACGACCGCGTTCGCCCGTCGGGGCGAGGAGGTAGTGGGCGTCCGATCCGGTCCCCTCTGGGGTCTTTCGTTCCACCCGGAGCTGTCCGGCGACCCCCGGATCCACGAGCAGTTCCTGAAGGAGACCCTCGGCTGGGATCAGGCGAGGTAGAGGACGACGAGCACCGCGGCGAAGGTCGCCACGCCCGCCCCGAGCGCGAGCCAGTAGTATCGGTCGGCGAACTGGCGAGCTCCGCCGAAGAAGATCGGGATCGGACCGATCAGCACGACGCCACCGCCAGAGGAACCGGCCCGATCCCTATCGGGACCTTCCTCGTCGCCCTCGTCCGGGCGCCGGCCCTCGGACCGGTCTGCCGGGTAGCCGACGGCGAACAAGATCAGTCCTACGGAGAGCGACGCCGTGCCGCCGAGGAACCAGGCCGAACTACCCGTCACGACGGGGATGACCAGGAGGAGGTACAGGTGCGAGGAGCCGCCCGCGAGCGATATCGAGATCGATCCGATCCCGAGAAGCACCAGCGCCACCCCGACGGCCCGCAAGACCTGCATGCTTGAGGGGAGTCAGGGAGGGCGATTTCTTACCGATTGTGTCCCGGAGGCGTGCTAGTTGGTCCCCGGATGGGTGACCCGGTCCCGGGACGGATCCGACCCGGGGGATTCCTACCCACCCTTGTGCCCAGGGCGCCGTCGGGTAGCCTCCGGAGCTCCCCCTCAGTGGTAGGTGTCGAACCGGTACGGATCGAGCGGGAGCTCCCCTAGGGCCATGAGGAATTCCGGAGGGGTCAGCATGGGTCTCGCGTACAGGGCCGAGTCATCGAGGGCGATCCGCGGACACGCCGTGTTCACGTACGCGTCCAGGTCCCGCCCCTCGAGGTCGGCCGGCTCCAGCCGCGCGAACCGTAGGATCTCCGCCTCCCGGCCCCGTCGCCGAGCCCGTTCGACGAGCGTCGTCGCCATGCCGCTGCGGTTCTGGCCGGCGAACGAGGAGACCAGGACCCCGAACCGTCGGGCGTCCATGGCGCGGGCGACCATCATCTGACGCCCGCGGACGAGGGAGGCGCGGTCGATCGGGGGCTCGAGCGCCCCCTGCAACGGATCGAGGCTCCAGACCGGTCGGTTCACGGCGAAGGCGAGTCCGATCGGATGAAAGCGACCGGTGCCGAGGAAGAGGTAGGCGTCGACGGACTCGCGAAGCGATTGGGCGCTCGTGTAATTGCACCCGAGCGCCTGGGCCGCGTAGGCGAGCCGACGGTCCCCCCTACCGACCTCCAGGGCCACCCCCCGCTCGGCGAGCGCCCGCCGGAGCGGGTCGACTAGGTCGAGGTGCTGGACCGATGCCACCAGACCGAGACGGCTCGGAACTCCTCCCTGTACGATGGTCTCGGCGAGCGACCCCACTCCCGACACGGGGTATCGCATCTCGACGAAATAGGTCGGCAGGATCCGGGGCACATTCGGGATCGGGGAGTGGCCCAACACCACGAGCGCGTCGGCGTCGGGTACCTCCGATGGGCCGGGGAAGTCGCACGCTCCAAAGCAGGCGCGGACCACCAGCTCTACCGAGACTCCGGCCTCCCGTCCCAGCTCGGCCGCCAGATCGTGGGCGTTCCGAACGAGGCCCGCCGGCACCTGGAGGGCCACCTTGGAGTGACCCGCCCGGCGAACCGCCTCGAACAGGGCCCGGTCGAATCGAGGGAGAACGATGGAGGGCGGATCCCGGGAGATCTCCGGACTGGCAGGGTCGAGGAAGCTTAGGCCTGAGGATCCGCTCACCGGCTCGTCGGTCACGCCCATCCTCCTCCCCGGGGTTGAACGGATAGAGAATCGCTAAAGGTTTGGGGGCGAGGAGGGAGCCGCCTCTTTCTCGAGAAAGCGCACGAGTCGTTCGATGGCCTCCCGGTTGTCCGGGTAGTGGAGTCGGGAGACCGCCTCCCGGACCCCCAGCCAGGCGAAGTCCTCGTGCTCGCGAGAGAGCCGGGGGATCGCTTCCCGTGGCAGTTCGACCCCGAATCCATGCAGCCGCCACCGGCGTCCGTCCGGGCCGTCGAATTCGACCTCCCAGTCCAGCGGGAAGACGCGCGTCGGGTCGGCCACCCCCGTCTCCTCCACGAGCTCGCGGCGGAGCGCCGATTCGAAATCCCGGTCGGATGGCTCGACCTTGCCGCTCACGGGCACCCAGATCCGGTCCCGCTCGGGGGGGCGACGGAGGATCAGGAATCGGGGGGGCCGGCCGTGGAAGAGGTACCCCTCGACGCACTCTTGGACCGGGGACGGGACCCTACCCGTCACCCGGGCCCCGCCGCGCGAGCAGCCGTAAGATCGCTTCGGCCGGTTCCCCGTTCGTCGCCGCCAGCGCGGCCATCGCCTCGGGTCGGGGGACGCCCCCTTGCTCCATCACGAGCTGGATGTCCTCCTCCGGCGGGCCCAACGGGAGAGGGACGGACGTCGGGTGTCCGGGCGACGGCGGGCCCGCGGTCGTTCGGGGCCGGACCTCGGGTTGGCCGACGACCTGGTAGGTCGTCACCCCCTGGACGGACACGACGGTGACCTCGGGCGCGCGGAAGACGTGCTCTTCCTTTTTCGTCCGGACGATGACCTCCTCCACCCCGTCGAGGGGCTCGGTGGTCATACCCAGCCGTCGCATCATCATCTGCATCTGCCGAGCGTTCCTCGGACCTCCCGGCATCATGTTCGAATCTCCCTTCCCGACCGCAGGCCTCTGGCCGCGATCACTCGTCCTCGTCCCGGTCGCCGGTCGCGGCCCGGATCTTCGCCTCGACCTCCTCGGTGACCGGGGAGTCCTCGGTCAGGGAGGCCTTGCGGCCGGGGGCGCGGCGGTGACGGCGCTCTTTCGTCTCGTGGGCACGACGGGCCTGCCCCTCGATGTCGTCGAGCGCCGAGGTCACCGAGGCGAAGAAGCTCCAGTCCGTGACGGTCGCATAGTAGATCCCCTCGTCGGTCTGGACTCGGACGTGGACGGTCGCGTCCCCGGCGCGAGCCGAGTGCGGTGAGACGTCGAGGGAAAGCAGGGTGGGCCGGGCGTGATGGGCGATGCGTCGCAGTCCCTTCGCCACGAGCTGGTCGATCTCCGAGAGGGTCTCGGGATCGCCCGAGCCTCGCAGACCGTGGATCTGGACATAGACGTCGCTCAGCTTGGTCGGGGTCAGGCTTTCGGCGAGCCCCACGGCGAGGCCCAGCAGCGACGCCTGGGAGACGATCCCGACCGGGACGCCCCTCTCCACGAGGAACGCGCTCGACACCTTGGCCCGCGACATGGCGAGCGCGGCCGCCCCCGACGAAGACCCGGCCTCGACCGTGAGAGCCGGTGTGTGCATCACCGTCCCGATGGTGATGTCGCCGATCCGGCCGGGTCCCCGACGGTCCCGCTTGCCGGGCAGCAGGGGCTTCCAGAGCACTTGCCCCAGGTCGGCCAGTCCGACCGCCCCGACGAGGTGGCCAGCCCGGTCGGCCACCGGGAGCGGGTGCTCTTCGAGCAGTCGAACCTGATTGAAGAGCTGGGAGCACGGGTCGTTCTCCGATAGGATCAGGTTCACGGGGTTCGCGATCTCCTCGACCCGATGTTGGGCAAGGGCAGGCAGGTTCGGAAGGACCCGGACGAGGTCGGTCCGGGAGACGACGCCCACGAGCTCCCCTCGCTTCCCCACCACGGGCGCCGCCCGGAGCCCGACGGAGAGCAGCTGCTCGGCGAGCTCGGGATACTCGGCCGACGGAGTGATGACCGGGGGCAGGACCATCAGGTGTTCGACCTTCATCGACAAGGCGAGGTTGGTGTGCCGAGCGATCGAATCGAACGTGATCATGCCGGTCAGGCGACCGTTGCGCAGGATCGGGATCTCGTGGATCCCGTTCGTGCGCATGAGGCCGAGGGCGCGCGACAGAGGGGCGTCCGTCGAGAGAGTGATCGGCTTGGGGGTCATCAGCTCGCGGGCGGTCGGCCACGGGTTCGACATGGATGGCCCCGCGAGCCCGAGCGGTGTAAAGGGGTTTCTCAAGCCCCGAGCCCACCGGACCCGGGGGGGCGCTCGGCGACCTCCCGGGCCATCTGGTAGCCGTTCTCCCCATCGGAGTAGTACCCCCGAAGGAGGTCGGTCACCGAGAACGCAAAGCGCGTGTAGAATCGGATGGCGGTCGCGTTGCTGACCCGGACCTCCAGGGTCGCTCGCCGCAGGAGCTTCGTCCGGCAGCGCTCCAGGAACGCGTCCATGAGCCGGGTCCCGACCCCGCGGATCCGATAGTTCCGGTCCACCGCGAACATCAGGACGCGCGCCTCGCCGGGAACTTGGCTCACGCCGAGCAGGAAGCCGACGGGCCGGTCCATCGTATCGGAGGCGATGAGGAAGCCGTCGGGCCAGGCCTGGCTGAGGGAGAAGTACAACGATGGGTCGTAGTGTTCGTGGAGGGATTCGGCGACGATCCGGCTGATCTCGGAGACGTCCCGCCCCTGGAAGAGTCGGAGGAGGACCGGACCGGGCTCGCTCGCGACCACCGAGCCGGTAGGGCGCAAGGCGGTCTCAGCGATACATCTCACCCGGCCCGCCCACGTCGGGGGGCCGCATCCCCGAGAGCGATTTTTCCGATTGCTTCAACGTCTGGCGAACCTCCGCCTCGATCTCCTCGGCCTTCTCTCGCAGGGGTTTGGTGTCGAGGACCATCAGGGGGACGAGCGGGTTGATCGACTCGATCACTTTGGCCGCCGCTCGGGCGTCCGGAAAGTCCTTGTGGGCCTGCGCGACGAGACAGAGGACCGGCAGCTGCCGGCCGATCGCGGACAACAAGAGGCCTCCGGCGAACCCCGTGACGACCCCGTTGGCCGGCTCGAAGGAGTACTTCGCGAGCAGGGGGGCGGCGGCGCGGTTCGCCATCGCCACGACCCGAGCGTCGCCGTGAACCTGCTCGTCCACGGGCTGTCCCTCCACGACGACGAGCAACTGCACCCCTTTCGTCTCCGCCCAGTCGAGGAGCCGACGGGACAGGGCCGGGAGGAGCTCGGGCGGGGGCTGGATGTCGGAGATCGCGACCAGGAGCTGCTGGCAGGACCGGTCGACCCCGCACACTAGCTTGCTGACGTAGAACCGGACCGGGGCGCTGACCACGCCCTCCTCCATGATGACCGTGGGCGGGAACCGCTCGCTCGTCATGTACGCTACGCTCGTCATGTCGAGGGCATGCACGAGATAGGAAGCCGCGACGGACCCCACGAGGCCATGGGTGGGAAACCCGATGACCATCATCGCCCCCTGCAGGGGCTCGTCGCGGGTATCGACGATCCGGATCTCCTCGGCCGAGACTGCCATCCTCGACCGGTCCAATTGGGGCCTCCTAAGATAAAGCCGGCGTCGCGGGGAGCAGTGCGGCCGGAGGGAAGCGCGGCGCCCAAGGGGGCCGGGCGCCGCCCCGACGAGGTCGCTACGCGGCGAGCCAGCGCAAATCGGAGGGATTAAACTCCGGAGGCACTACTGTCGACCGCCACCCCCTTGACGGGCGGTGCGCCTGTAGGGGAGGACCCGTCAACCGTTGAAGCGCCAGATGGTGGACATGCTCGCGGACCTCGTCAAGATCCCGAGCGATCCCTTCGCCGACAAGCAGGAGGTCCTCGACTACGTCCAGTCGTTCACCGACCAGATCCGGATGCGCAACACCCTGTTCGGCGACCCCCAGGCTCCGGCTCTGCTCGCGGAGTACGGACAGAGCGGCGTCGTCCTCTCCGGACACCTCGACACGCCTCCGATCGGGGACTATTGGAGCTTCTCCCAGAGCCAGCTCGCCTCGGGCCGAATGTACGGCCGGGGCACGGCCGACATGAAGGGCACCGTCATCGCGATGATGCAAGCAGCGCAGGACCTGGTGGCCCGAAAGGTCCCCATCGTCCTCGCGCTCACGACCGACGAGGAGACCACCATGCAAGGCGCAATGGCGCTCGCCAAGACCCTGCCGATGCGCCGGGCGAAGGCGATCGTCGTCGGGGAGCCGACCGGTCTCAAGGTCGCCTACGCCGAAAAGGGCGTGCTCGACCTCGCCATCGAGACCCGGGGGAAGGCCGCCCACGGCGCGATGCCCCACCTCGGCGAGAACGCCGTCTCGAAGATGATGCGCATCTTGCGCGGTCTCGAGGGGTTCAAGGGCCGGATCGCCCACCCCGAGCTCGGCTCCGTGACGATCAACATCGGCACCTTGAACGGAGGGACCCGGATCAACGTCGTACCCAACCGAGCCACCGCGGAGGTCGACATCCGGTTCCCGCCGCCGTACTCCCCCGATGTGCTCTACCGGGAGATCGAAGAGCATCTGCGGCGGATCAAGACCCCGTTCACACTGCGCCGAATCCTGTCGATGCCCTCGGTGCAGATCGACCCGAACGCCGACCACGTCCGTATCCTTCGGGAGGTCGCCGGCGCAGAGTCCGCCGTCCTGGTCCACGCCTCCGAGGCCGTCAGCTACGCGCAGGTCAATCCCCGGGTCGTGATCTTCGGGGCCGGCGAGGAGGAGCTCTCCCATCAGGCGAACGAGTACGTCAAGATCGAGGCCGTGGCGCGCGCGGCCGAGGTCTACAAGAAGTACGCCCTCCGGCTGAGCCAACCGAGGGCCGGGTAGGCCCGGCCCGTGAAGATCGCCGAGCTGTCGACCCGCTACCCGCCGGGCCCCGGCGGGGTCGAGCGACACGTGCGAGAGATCGCGGTCCGGCTCGCCCAGGGAGGGGATTCCGTCGGGGTCTACACGACGGAGCTCGAGCGGGAATACCCTTGGCGGCGCCTCGACCGCTCCGTCCCCCGGGAGGAGGTCCGCGACGGGGTATCCATCCACCGGCTCCGGGCGATCTCCCTGCCGGGGGAGTTCCACTACCCGTTCGTCCGCGGCCTCGCAACGGCCCTTCGCCGCGACCGTCCCGAGATCGTCCACGTCCACACTTACGGGACGAACCAAGCGGCGATCGCCCGACGGTATTCGAAGCGGACGGCGACGCCCTACGTCATCACCGCCCACTACCACCCGATCTGGTCGATCGAGGGCGGGTGGGTACGACACCGGATCCGCGGCTTCTACGACCGCGTCCTGGCGGCCCCGGTGATGGCTTCCGCACGGGCCGTCATCGTGCAGAGCGAAGAGGAAGAACGCCTGATCCGCGCGAATGGGTTTCCGCTTCCGACGGTCGTGCGGATCCCGCCGGGATACACGCCCCTTCCGCCGCCCCCATCGGGGGACCGCCCGTTCGCCGCCTCGCTCGACCTTCCGGGTCCCTTCCTGCTCTTCGTCGGGCGACTGGCATCGAACAAGGGGTTCGGCGCCCTCCTGCCGGCGTTCGCTAGGCTGAGCCGTCACGACCCGAGCGCCTCGCTGGTGCTGGTGGGCGCCGATGGCGGCCAGCGCCCCCTCATCGAGAGGACGGCCCGCGAGCTCGGGATGGAGGCCCGAGTGCGGATCGTCGGCCATGTGGAGGACGAGGCGCGTCTCGCCGCGGCCTTTCGAGAGGCGCGAGTCTTCGTCCTGGCGAGCGAGTACGAGGCGTTCGGACTCGTCCTGTTGGAAGCGCTCGCCCAGGGGACCCCCGTCGTGGCCTCACGGGTCGGCGGGATCCCCGAATTCATCGAGGACCAGCGGGCCGGCCTCCTCGTCCCGCCGGGCGACCCGAAGGCGCTCTCCGAGGCCCTGCTGGCGTTGTGGGACGACCCGGAGCGGCGGCATCGCCTGGGTGAATATGGACGGACCCAGGTGGTTCCACGCTACTCCTGGGAGGGAGTCGTCGGCCGGTTGCACGCCGTGTTCGAGGACGTCGTCGGCCGATGAGGGTCGCCCAGGTCACCCTTCGATTCGACGCCCCCGGCGGCGTCGAGACGACGGTCCGGGAGCTCTCTTCCCGATTGCGCTCGAAGGGCGAGTCGGTCGAGGTCTACGCGAGCGATCTCCTGGATGAGGCGAGCTGGGAACGTCGACTCGATTTTCCCCCCGCCGTCGACGGCGTGCCGGTCCATCGCTTCCGGGTCTACAAACGCCTCCTCCCCGGGTTGACGATGCCGCTCTTCGTGGGCCTCGTGGATTCCCTCGCTCACGACCGACCCGACGTCATCCACGCGCACTCTCACCGGTACGGCCACGTCCTCGAGTCCGCGCTGGTGGCCCACGCCCAGCGCCTGCCCCTTGTCGTGTCGACCCACTACCACCCCGCGCATCCGTCGGAGCCGCGGGCGAAGAAGAGCCTCCTGAGGCTGCAGGACCACCTGTTCGGGATGAGCGCCTATCGAGTGGCGCGGGCCCTCATCGTCGAGACGGAGCAGGAGGCGAAGCGGGTCTCCGAATTCGCCCCCAGGTCTCGGATCCGGGTGATCCCGCCGGGGATCGACCTGACCGCCTGGCCCGCCCGACCCGAGGACCGGCCCCCCGCCGGCTTGCCGGAGCGCTACCTTCTCTACGCGGGTCGCGTGGCGCCGAACAAGGGACTCACGGACCTGGTGGCGGCGATGGGTCGCATCCCCGCCTCCCGGCGGCTTCCCCTCGTACTCATGGGCCGGGACTGGGGTACGAGGTCGGACGTCGAACGTCGGTGCCGGGAACTGGGGTTGGACCCCCCGATCTTCACGGGACACGTGGCGGACCCGGGGCAGTATCGGGCGGCGTTCCGGGGGGGGGTCGCGTTCGTCCTCCCCTCGGAGTACGAGGCATTCGGCCTCGTCCTCCTCGAAGCGATGGCTTCGGGCGTGCCGGTCATCGCCACGGCGGTCGGGGGGGTTCCGGAAGTGCTCGAAGGCGGGAAGGCGGGGCTCCTCGTTCCCCCCCGGGACCTCGACGCCCTCGCGGGTGCGATCGAAACGGTCGCGGGCGATCCATCCCTCCGCGAGCGCCTGCGCGCCGCGGGGCTAGAGCGAGTGCGGGCGTTCGATTGGGAGCGCGCGGTCGAGGCCCACCGTGCCGTCTATCGGGAGTGCACAGGCACCGGCTGACGGCCCGAACGACGGACCTCTTCGCCTAGGCGTTCGAGTTCCGTCCGCTCCGGGCCCCGTTGGAACTTCGACGCAAGGATCAGAGCCCAGCCGGCCCATCGTTCGATCAACCGGCTACCTCGCGGGCGTACGTGCGCAGGATCGAGAGTCCCCGCTGGAGCGCGTCCCGGGAGGCGGCGAACGACAGCCTCAGATGGGAGGCCCCCAAGTGTCCGAAGGCGTCCCCCGGCGTCGTGATGAGGCCGCGGCCCAGGAGCGCATGGGCCACCTCGGTCGACGTCCCGGGCCAATCGAACCTCGGGAACGCATAGAACGCGCCCGCGGGCGGAACGCACGTGAGACCGGGGATCCGGTTGAGCTCCCGCACGACCAGCCTCCGGCGCGCATGGAACTCCTGGACCATCGGCTGAACGATCGACGGGCCGGCCTCGAGACCGGCGAGCGCGGCGATCTGCGCCGGCGTCGACGGGCATGCCGTGACGTGATAGTGGATCTTGTTGATGTCCACGGCGAGGTTCCTCGGAGCGACCAGGAACCCGAGCCTCCAGCCGGTCATGGCGAGTCTCTTCGAGAAGGAGTTCGCTACGACGACCCGATCGCTGCGTCCCCAGAACGAGGCGAACCGCCCCCGGTAGACGAGGCCATCGTACACTTCATCGGAAAGGAGGTATAGGTCGTGGGCGTCGGCGAACGCCACGAGGCGATCCACGAGGGCCGAGTCGAAGACCCCCCCGGTCGGATTCGACGGGCTGTTCACGACGATCGCCTTCGTCCTCGGGGTCACGAGGGCCTCGAGGGCGTCGAGGTCAGGGCAGAACCCCCGTGACTCGGCGAGGTCGTACGGAACGGGGGTCGCCCCGGCGAGTCGAGCGTGGGGGGCATACAGAACGAACCCCGGGTCCGGGACGAGCACCTCGTCGCCGGGGTCGTAGAGCGATAGCGCGATCGACATCAGGGCCTCCGATCCGCCCGCCGTGATGATCACGTTCTCGACCGACGTGCTCTCGTCGCGATCGCGGTAGAGTTCGGCGACCTTCGCCCGGAGGTCGGTCCTCCCGGCCGAGGGGCCGTAATGGTTCTTGCCCGTGCGCACGGCGTGGCACAATGCGTCGAGGACCACCTTCGGTGGGTCGAAGTCCGGCTCGCCGAGACCGAGGTTGATGGCGTTCGGGGGCGCTCCCTCGAACATCTTGCGGATGCCGGAGATCTCGACGTCGCGGGTCCGCTGAGCGACCACCTCGAGAGAAACTGGGTGACCCTTCTTTAGAGTTGTGCCGGCCCGGCGACCGGCCTCTGGGCGTTGACGCGGAGCGATCGGTGGGGGAGGACTTTTTACCTCGGTCCCTCCGGGAGTCCCGGGAGGAAGGAGTGTCGGTCGCGGTGGTCATCGGGGCCCAGTTCGGCGACGAGGCGAAGGGCAAGATCTCCGATTACCTCGCCGCGAACTACCGATACGTGGTCCGCACCGGCGGCGGCCCGAACGCGGGTCACTCCGTTCACCTGCCCGAGGGCAACGTCGTCCTGCACCAGCTCGCCTGCGGCGTCCTCCGGAAGGGCGTCACGGGGATCAGCGGTCCGGGGATGGTCGTCAACCCGTTCGGGCTCGAGGCCGAGCTCCAGGATCTGCGCGAGCGCAACCTCCTGAAAGGCGACGTGGTGTTGTCCGACCGCGCCCACCTCCTTCTTCCGCTCCACGAGATCGAGGACGGCTGGGAGGAGGCGCTGCGGTCCTCCCTCGCCCGCGACTCGGCGCTAGGGACGACGCGACGCGGCATCGGACCCGCCTACGCCGATCGCTACGGACGGTGGGGGATCCGCCTCGCGGACCTGGTCCGACCGAACGACCTCGCGAGCCGCCTCGAGATGCTCTATGCCCGAAAGGCGCACCTGCCCGGGCTTCCAGAACGCGCGGACCTGCAGCGATCGCTCACAGAACTCGGTGGCCGCCTCGCTCCGCTGATCCGGCCCACCGAACCGATCCTTTGGGGCGCGATCGACCGGGACGAGCCGATCCTCCTCGAAGGGGCCCAGAGCGCCCTCCTCGACGTGGATTTCGGGACCTACCCGTACGTGACGAGCTCCCACCCCACGAGCGCCGGAGCGCTCGTCGGAAGCGGCATCCCTCCCGCCGAGCTCGATCAGGTGATCGGGGTCTCGAAGGCGTACGCGACGCGAGTGGGCGCGGGCCCGTTCCCGACCGAGGTCGAGGGCGAGATCGGCGACTACCTGCGTCGGGAGGGCGCGGAACGCGGCGCGACGACCGGCCGACCTCGACGCTGCGGGTGGCTCGACCTGCTCCTCTTGCGATACGCGACCCGACTCAACGGATTCACCTCGCTCGCGATCACCAAGGTCGACGTGCTCGGGGGCCTCGAGGAGGTTCCCGTCTGCACCCAGTACCTGACCCCATCGGGGGAGACCCTGACGCTCTTTCCCCCCTCGTCGGCGGATGACCTCGCCCGGGTCACTCCGGTCTACGAACGGTTCCCGGTCTGGCCGGCGTTCACCGAGCGGCTCAAGGAGCGGATCCGGCGGGAGGGAGTTCATGCCCTGCCTCCGGCCCTCAAGCGCTTCCTCGGTTTCATCTCCGAGCAGACCCGGGTGCCGGTCGAGTGGGTCAGCTACGGGCCCCGCCGAGACGAGACCCTCTGGTTGGGCCGCGGGGCCCCCACGCACCTCGGTCCCGAGCTCTCTGAATGGTCCGGGTAGAAGTCCGCTGACGGGTGGCGGGCGGTGGGAGTCGACCTCGTACTCTTCGTCTCCTTGGGCCTCGGGTTCCTCGCCGGCCGGTTCCTTCCCCACCCGGGCGCGTGGGTGGGGCGCCTCTCGATGGCCACCGTCCTCCTCCTGGTCGGGGCGCTAGGGCTCATCCTCAGCACCATCCCGCCGGCTCGCCTCCTCGAGGCCGTACCGGTCGCGCTCGCCTTCGCCGCGACGATCCTGGGCGCAACGGTGGCCGTCGAACAGGTCTGGGTCCGTCGGCTGCGAGGAACCCCCCCTGCCGGGGCGCCCCCACCCCCCAGCGAGGCCCGGAGGCAGCTGTGGTTCCCTCCGGCCCTTCTCGTTGCCCTCACCGTCGGGCTGGCCCTCGGCCCGCGTGTTTCGCTGCCGGGCCCAACCCTGCTGACTGGGGCCCTTTACTTGCTGCTCTTCCTCGTTGGGTTCGATCTCAAGGTGCGTATCGCCTCGGTGCGAGCGGTCGCGATCCCCACGGTCTCCTGCCTGATCGGCGCCTTCGTCTCGGCGGGGTGGTTTTCCTTCGCGCTCGGCCTGCCCCTGCGTTGGACCCTTTCGACCTCCTTCGCCTTCGGCTGGTACTCCCTGGCCGGCCCGCTCCTCACCCAGGGACTCGGTCCGATGGCAGGGTTGCTCGGATTCCTGACGAATTTCCTCCGAGAGAACCTGACGATGCTGACCGCACCGCTCGTCGGACGACGGCTGAAGGGCGATGGGCTGACCGCGATGGGGGGAGCGACCTCGCTGGACACCACGCTCTACTTCATCACCCGCTACGGGGGCGAGGACTCAGGGGTCCTTGCCCTATCGAGCGGGCTCCTCCTGACCCTCGCGGCGAGCGTTCTCGTCCCCTTCCTCCTCGGCGTCGGGGGGTTGGGGTTTTAGCCCGCGCCCGGTCCCCTCCGGGCACGGCGGGCTCGTAGTCCAGCGGTTAAGACGTCGCTCTCACACAGCGAAGATCGCCGGTTCAAATCCGGCCGAGCCCACTCGGTGTAGGACCCCTCGGCCCGACGACGGGAGAGACCCTCTCGAGCCCGAGGCCCCCGATGTTCGACCCCCCCCCGCTCCCACATCGGGTCGCGGCGTCCCGTGACGTTCCCCCCGATCCTAAGACCCGGACGGCCCCGAGGGGGTCGGATTCTGTGCGATCAGAGCTCGAGAAGGTCCCGATCGAGTGGGCGTCGTCCGGTCCCTCCGACGCGCCGTGAACACCGCGAGGCCCACGATCAATCCGAGGGCTGCGATGACCCCTACCGCGACCCCGAGCAGCGCATAGTTCGGTTCCACCGCGGCAGTCCATTCGAACGCAAGGCCGGCGATCATCGCCGCCACCAGGGGCACGACGCCGGAGCTGCGGGAGAAATGCGGGTCCCACGGGTCGGGCCCGACTCCCGCATGGACCGGGCGCTCCAGCAGCGCCAGGACGACCGCGAGCACGGCGAGCACGCCGAGTCCGATGAACGCCGGGTCCGCCACGGCCGTCAGGGGGGGAGGAACGATCGGAGGGTTCCCCGCGAACCACTGGGCGAGGACGTTGACCTGCTGAGTGTTGACCCGCGAGAACGCGACGAGCCAGCCGGCCGAACCGCTGGGTGCTCCGGGAAGGATGGCGGCCGAACCGGTCGCGATCAGGACGATGAGGGCCCCGAGGCCGGCCTCGACGCCGATCAAGGTGACCAGCCTCGACTCCCGCCAGACGAGCAGACCCGCGAGGATCGCGAGGGGCGCCCCGAGGAGAACCCCCGCTCCGACGTCGGCCCAGAGCCCGGTGGGGGCCCCGTTGGAGAAGGCCATGCCGACCCCGCCGATCATCGCCAGGACCCAGGCGGGCACGAACCATCGGCCCCGACTCCCTCTCGTCAGGACCTCGATCAACGGGAGGGCCATCGCGACCGTGACGAGGGCGACCGGCAGGTCCCAGCCTGAGAATCGGAGGAGGCCGAGCGCGGTCGTGTATAGGAACACGGGGACGATGAGCAGCCCCCGTGCGTCGGCGACCTTCATCCGGCCCCCCAGGCCCGCATCTGACCGTAGGCGGTGATGACCTTCGTGGCCGCGCCACGACGGTCGAACAGGTACGTCGGGATCGCGTCCGCCCGAAGCTCGGCCATCACCCGATGGAGGCGCAGGCGATCCTCCTCGGTCGCCCACTGTAGGGCGTAGCGAAACGCCGGGTCCTCTCCAGGGGAATAGAACGTGGCGAGGTCCGGCAGGAAGACGTAGAGATGGTGCCCTCGCGCCTTGAAATGGGCGTAGGCCCGCTCCAGGGCCCCGAGGGGCCGGTCGAGGGTACTGAAAAGGAGGACGTGGGCGCCATGCCGAAGCCTCGACCCCACGGCGTCGAGGGCAGGCCCGACGTCGAAATTTCCCGGTCGGACCCCTAAGATCCCGACGTTCTCGTACAGGCGGCGGAAGTGCCCGGGACCTCGGGAGGGACGAAGGTATTGCTGGACCTTGCCGGAGTACGTGAGCAGACCGAGGCGGTCCTCGCCGCTACGCTGGGCGTAGCCGGCGATCATCGTCGCCGCCTCGCACGTCCGGTCGAGCACGTTCTCACCCGCCGGGCCCGCCGACATCGCCGGGCTCACGTCGACGACCAAGAGGACGTCCTGCCGGCTCTCCTGGTCGAACTCCCTAACGACGAGCTGCTTCGCGGTGGAGCGACGCCAGGCCACGTGTCGGATGTCATCGGAGTACTGGTACGGTCGCAAGGCCCGGAACTCCGTCCCGTACCCACGATGGCGTAGCTGCATGCGGCCCTGCACCCGGGTGAAGATGCGGCGGCGCAGCGAGCCGGGCTTGCGGATCGGATTCTCCGGCACCACCTGGATCGGGCGCTCGGTCGGCAGGGAGATCCGCCGCTCGGCGAGCCCCAGGCGGCTGCGGACCCGCACGAACGTCGGACCGAGCAGGTAGCTCCCCCGGACCCGGGCTCGGAACTCCGTGCTCAGGGAGCGTTCCTCCTCCGGCGCCCACCACCCGCCGAGCCTCGGAAGGGGCCCCGTGACGGCCAACCCGTCGGGGAGCGTGTCGAAGAGCTCCGCGACGAGACCCGACGGGCCGGTGTATCGGACGGTGACCTCCGTTCGCCCCGGCGTCCCGACCGCATGGCGGCTGGAGGTGGACCGTCGTTCGGTCACGAACGCCGACGGTGACAGCGCGAGAGTATCGACGTGGAACAGGACGACCTCGGCCGCGAGGAAGGTGAATGCGCTCAGAGCGAGGAGGATGAGCAAGTAGTGGACGAGGTACAGGGTGAGGAGCAGCGCCGCCAGGGCCGCCAAGAGAGACTCCCAACCCCGATGGGTGATCAAGCCCCTCGCCCTCCCGAGCGCTCCCTGCGCCCTCGGGCTCCGGCGGTCATCGCGGGACGGCTCGACGCTCGAGTCCTTCCGACAGCACCTTGCGAAGGATCGGCTCCAATCCACCGGTGCCCTCGGAGTAGGCCGCGGCGACGAGCTCGGGTTGGAGGGCGATCCGATGGTTCAGGACCCAGAAGGCGACGGACTTGACGTCGTCGGGCGTGACGTAGGATCGGCCCGCGAAGAGCGCCTCCGCCTTGGCCGCGCGCGCGAACTGGACCCCGGCCCTGGGCGAGGCGCCGATCATGATGCTCGGGTCGTGGCGCGTCTCGCGAATGATCGAGACCACGTAATCGAGGACGTCCTCGGCGAGGTGGATGGTGAACGCCGCGTCCCGAAACGTCACGAGGTCCGCCGCCTCGAGCGCCGGCGGGGGCAAGTGGGTCGCGGGGGCCTTCGAATGCTGGCTGACAACCGTTCGTTCGTCGTTCTCTCCCGGATACCCGATGAGGATCCGGAACAGGAGCCGGTCGAGCTCGGCCTCGGGGAGCGGATAGGTCCCCTCCTGCTCGATCGGGTTCTGCGTCGCGATCACAATGAACGGACTCGGCACCGGGTGGGCGACCCCGTCGACGGTCACCTGGTGCTCCTGCATCGCCTCGAGGAGGGCGGACTGCACCTTCGGGGGGGCCCGGTTGATCTCATCGGCCAGGATCACGTTCGCGAAGATCGGCCCCGGGCGGTACTCGAACGCCCCCGACGATGGGTTTAGGACCACCGCTCCGACGATGTCGGAGGGGAGCATGTCCGGGGTGAACTGGATCCGCTTGAACGAGAGCCTCAGGCTGTCGGCGAAGCGCCGAACCAGGAAGGTCTTCGCGATCCCCGGCGCTCCCTCGAGGAGGACGTGGCCCTCCGAGACCAGGGCGATCGCGAGGAGGCGGACGATCTCCTCGTAGCCGATGACCGTGAGCGCGACCGACTCCTGGAGGGAGCGGAGAGCATCGGGGGGAGCTAGGCCGCTCGGGCCGATGAAGGTCGGGGCACTCGACGCCATCCCCGTCGGTCGGGAGAGAGAGGCCGGAACGGAGGCCGCCGCCGCAGGCTTGCCGTGCTCGACGGCTGGGCCGGGGGCTGTCACGCCGGTCCCCCAGCGGGAGTCGACACGCGAGCGACCTCATCCAGGACCGGGACGAGACGGGCGTGGAACCTCGCCCGAAGCTCCGCGCGGCTACGCCAGAAGGCGAGGCGCAGCCACACCCCAGCCTCCCGACGCTGGGCAACGTCGTGCATCGACTCGATGCGGCGGGCCAATCGGCTCAGGGCGATGACCTCCGTCGCCCGGGCCGGTTGGAGGCGTCTCGCTCCCCATCGGGTCGACGGCAACCGGGTGGCCGGGCGCCCGAACCGCTGCGCGCTCGACCGGTCGAGCCGGGCGGCCGCTCGGGCGAGGACGTCGGTGAACGCGCCGGACTCGAAGGCGTGGTAGGCCCGGGAGACCGGGTCCCGGTCCGGGACCGGTCGGAGCGTCGCGCGGACGATGGCGACGGCCGGGTCGCGGATGTTCCCTGCGGCCCAGACCACGAACGATCCGGCGAGCAGGATGGTCGGGAGCGCGAGCTCCGGGGTCTCGAGGAGAGCGAGGAGGTTCATGGCGCCGGCTCGGGGGCGGGGTCCGCCCGGGTGGCCGCGGTCCTCGAGCGGTGGGCCTCGAGGTCCTTCGGCTGCAGGTAGAGCTGCCACATCGGGCGCGGCGCGTAGATGCTCTTCAGGAGGGAAACGAGCGTCGCAGGCTCCTCCCTTGCGCCGGGTGGGCCGTAGCGCAGGGGAGCATAGAGGTCGTAGAACCGCTGGAAGAACTCCGGGAGGTGGCCCATCTTGGGGAGGGCGGCGGTGCGCAGGAACTCTTCGTGCGTCATCCCGATCGGGAACGATACCTGAAAGGCCCGGGCGAGGTCCTCGGCGGCCTTCGGATAGGCAAATCGGATCGCGCCCCCGTAGTCCCCCTTGGCCAGCCGCCGGTTGACCTCCGTGATCACAGGGATCTCGACGGCCGTGATCTGCTCGACGATCTCCCGAGAGACCGGCTGCGGCTTGCGCCACCAGGGATTCATGGGGCGGCTCCTCCCTTCGTTCCGGAGCGGGTCATGGCCGGCGGCCCCATCCGGGGCCGAGGCTTAAACTTCCGCCCCGTTCCCATCCCCTCGCCCTAGGTCGCGTCGGACGACGGGCGACCCCGGGCCCGTCGGCCCCGGCCGCCCGTGCGCGCGCCGATGGCGAGGGCGTAGAGGGTGCCAATGATGACGAGGATGGCCGGGGCGGTCAACAACAGGAGGAGTGCGGACCCACCGACGGGGAGGAAGGGAGACCCACCGGCTCCGGCCCCGTTCCCACCGAGCGGACAACCGGTCAAGCAAGAGGGGTGCAACCGCAGCGTCACCGGAGGCAGGACGGTATTGTACCCGAGGACCACGATCGTCGAATTGGGAAGGTAGCCCGTCGCGAGCCCGAGGACGAGAGCACGCCCCGGTGGCAACAGGTCCGTGCCGTTCGCCCAACCCGCTGCGTTTGTTCGGATCGGCCGGTACTCCCCGAACGTCACCGTGCCACCTGCGATGGCCGCGCCCGAGATCGAATCGACGAGCCGGACGGACTCGTTGGTCCCGTACGCCGGTTCGAGGCGGATCGTGATCGTGGCGCCCGTGATCCAAGGTAGGAACGCGTAGCCCCCGGAGACGTTCGTCAGGTATCCGATCGCCGCGGCGTTCGCCGAGTAGTTTCCCATCCGAAGTTGCGTGGTGTACTGGCCGAGCGAGTTCGTCACGTAGTGGAACGGCGCCGGGAGCCCCGGATCGATCCGCGTGACCACCCCGGTCGCCCCCGGGATGGGGACCCCGCTACGCGAGTCCCGGACGGACACGGTGAGCGCGCCCGCTCGCAGGAGGACGAGGGTCACGTTCAGCTCTCCCGCGTAGGGGATGAACACCGATTTCCACGACGTCGAGTAGTTGGTCGCCGAGGCGCTGACGATCGCCGTCTGGTTGAACTGAGCCACCGCCGAGTCGTTGCCCCAGCCGGATCGTCCCGTCACGGCGACCACGGTGAAGTTGTCGATCGTGACCGACGCCCCGGGTACCGGAACGTAGAACGTGGCGCCCGTATTGCCGAACACCTGAACGTTGAGCGAGGGATACGGCACCAGCGTGACCAGGACGTAGCGGATGAGCTCGTGGGAGGTGTTCGCGGAGGTGTTCGTGTACGTGTAGTTGTAGTTCAGCTGGTGGCCGTGGAAGTTGGCGGCCGACACGTTGATCGAGATGTTGTCGGGGGTGTTCGTCGTGAACTGAGTGCTTCCGTCCAGGCCCGTGCGCTGGGTGGCAGGGAGGCACTGGCCGGAGATCTCCACGATCGCATTGGGGATCGGCGCGCTCCCGACGGAGCTCTCGACCGTCACCACGAGCTGGGATTGCCGGGAACAGGGAGGAGGAGCGCCTGGGGGCCCCTGAACCTGATTGAGGAAGGACCAGCACTGCCAGGCCGGGGTGTCGTTCGTGGGCTGGATAACGTAGACGAACTGCGGCGGACCCTGGAGCGACGGGTTCCCGCCCATGATCCACATGGCGTTGCACCCGGGAAAGTTCGACCACGTGGTCGAGGCATCGAAGATCGGACCGGGTTGGTAGAGCGGGGGGGGCCCCGGCGCCGAGGGAAGGAATCGGATCCACTGGCCGCTCGAGAGGAACTCATAGGCATCGGAGTAGACGAGCTGGCTTCCGTTCGGGTCGAAGGAATACCCCCCGTAGAGGATCGCCTGTCCACCGCCCGGGTCCCAGGCGAACGAGGCCCCGGCGCGGGCGGGCGGCGTGTCGCCGCTCTCGGAGATCGAGCTCCACGTGCCGGTCCCCGGAGCGAACCCCCAGGCGTCCATCGAGCAGGAGAACGAGCAGCCTCCGACCAGCAGGAACTCGTTCGAGACCGAATCCCATACCATCGAAGCCCCGAACCGATCGGTCGGCGTGGTCGACGAGGTGATCTCGGTCCACCGACTGGTGGCGAAGGAGAACTCCCAGGTGTCCTTCCAGATCACCGTCCCGGTCGATCCTCGGGACGTGTAGGCCGGGGCGATCCCTCCGAAGAGAAGTCCGACCCCATCCTTTTGGTCGACCGAGAAGGCAGCCTCCTCGCGTGGCGGAGGGCCGTTCGGCCGAGTGATGTTGACCCAGGTGTCATTCGCGAAATAGTACAGCCAGGTATCGTTGCCCGTGGTCTGATCCTGCAGGCTCGTCAGGCCCCCGAAGAGCACCGCCACCCCGTCGGCCTGGTCGACCCCGAACGAGGCGTTCGTCCGCGACGACGGGAAGCTCGTGGAGTTGGTGAAGCCGCCGTACTCGACGGAATTCTCCGGAGCGCTCGCGTTGTACGCGTATCCGTAGATCCACGTCACATTGCTCAGCCCTCCTCGACCTAGACCGCCGAACATGACGGTCCGATTGAGCGCGTTGTCCGTCACCAGCCCCGCCCCCTCGCCCAGCAGGAGGTCGGCCGATGGCGGAGGGGGCCCGTAGAAGATGTAGGCGGACGACCAATCGTAGGCGGGCGGTTTCTTCTTGACCGCGAGGCTAGTCGGACCCGAAGCAGGACTCGAGTGGGCTCCTCCAAACCTCGGCCCGGGCGCTCCCCGGTAATGGGCGATCGTCACGGGGACACCGTGGGAGGTCGTAACCGGCGAGTGGGAGGAGACGGTCACCGCCGGTCGAACGGGATCGATCGAGCTCGGAAGGGCGTGCGATGCTGGCGTGGGTGCAGGAGCGTTGGATGCGAGAGGGGCATGGACGAACGGCAGGGCCATCAGGGCCGCCGTCGCCGCGACCAGTGCGAACAGGAGGGACCGCCCCCGAGAGTGGATGCGCATAGTGGGAGTATCCCTCCTAGGACATCGGGGGGCTACATAAGCACGGGTTCCAGGGCTTCGAGCCGGGACCTCGGGAGTGAGGGTTCGGGCCTTGCGAATCGCCCGGGCGAGGGCGGACTCCGGGACACGGTTCAGGCCGGAAACCACTCGGGCGTTGGCTCGGTCGGAAGGTCGGCGGAGAGGGGCGGGATCGAGCGGTCGCGGGAGCCGCGCGCCCTCAGAAAACGGCGTGTCTTGGCCTGATGGCATGGGCGGCAGAGCGTTTGGAGGTTCTCGTAGGATAGGGAGGGCCCACCGCGAGCGATCTCGACGATATGGTCGACATCGAGTTCCCGGACCCGACGGCGGATTCGGCAGTGTTGACAGGTGAACCGATCGCGGTGGATCACGTAGGTTCGGGCGGCATCCCAGAAGTACCTCCCTCGGAACCGCCACTGACAGACCCGGCCGCAGTACGGGCTTCGCCCCGTCGAAAGCGGCGCTCGACATTCCACGCACCGGTGCGCACGGCGGGCCTCGGTCTTCTTACGACTGCCGTCCGAGAACCACCCCTCGGAATCCCGAACGATCCTTCGCTTGGGCGCAGCCTCCCACGACATCGATGACTCGGCGCCACCGCCGAGCCACGCTCCCTCCCGCCGGGCCTTCAACGTTTCCTTCGAAGGGAAGCGGGGCGGACCCGCCCAGGCGTGTGCGACGTACGGTCGCCTTCGTCGAACGCGATTCCACCGGTCCTGCCGGATGGGAGGGTGCGCGCTCTTCCAGGGCAGCAACGGACGGAAACCTCGGGAAACGTTGCGCGCGCGACCAGCGTCCCTTTGTGACCGTAGGGCTCCCGGGCGCCGTGTCGTTCCCGCTCGCGGACTGGGTCCTCGATCATGCCGACGCCCCGCACAATCTTGCCATCAGCGGGATGAAGGATTCGCTGCGCACGCTTTCGCGCGCGTTGGAGACGGTGAAACCCCCGGACGTGGAGGCGCTCAAGGCCGGCCTCGCGCGACTGCACGGAGTACGACCCGAACGGGTTTTCCTCACCCATGGGGCGACCGAAGCGAATGCGCTCGTGCTCCTGTACCTGGCCCGGACCGCCCGTACCGGGAACGCCCGACCCCGCCTGTTCACGCCGGTTCCGGAGTATCCTCCGATCCGCGATGCGGCCGTCGAGGTAGGGTTCCGGACCTCCTCGCGGGCGGAGAAAGCTGACGCGAGCGCGTTGTCGAGCCCCCGCAATCCGCTCGGCACGCGTGTCCCGATCGACGAGATCCGGGCCCAGACGGAACGCCGACGGCCCGTGCTCGTCGATCAGACGTTCCGAGAGTTCAGTGGGGACCCGGCCGTGACACGAGCCGGGCTCTCCAACCTGTGGCTGACCGGAAGCTTCACGAAGGTCTACGGGGCGGACGACCTTCGGGTCGGGTACGGGATCGCCCCGGCCGATCGGGTCGAGCCCTTCGCTCGCCTCCACGGACTCTTGCTCGACCGATTGCCCCCCGCCTCGGTCTCCGGTGCGCTCGCGATCCTCGCTCATCGTTCCGAGATCCTAGGGGAGGCGCGGGGAATCCTGCGCGCCAACGCCCGCTACTTGAGGAGACACGTCGAGGGCGTTGCGGACCTGGTCAGCCCCGTTTGGTTCGACCGGGGAGGGGGAGGGTGGAACGGCGACCGCCTCGCCCGACGGATGCTCAAATCCGGCGTGCTCGTTTGCCCGGGCTCGTACTTCGGCGACGCGAGCGGGCTACGGCTGACCCTCACAAGACGCAGTTTTCCGGACGACCTCGATGCCTATCTTCGACTGCGCCCCGACCACTAGCCGAAATCGGACATCGTCGGCGGATTCGGTCTTCACGCGGCGTGAATGCTTATCAAACGGTGCGCTCTCTCGGTCCGAAGAGCACCATGAGTGAGGTTCGCCCGAAGCCACGCGCGTCCATCCCGCTCCCAAACTCCCGAACCACCGAATCGGAACAGGTCGACGTCCGGATCCCGATACCGGGACCGAAGGCACGTCCGATCATCGAGGAGGACACCCGGCTCCTGATGACGGGGACCAAGACCTCCCCCGTCGCCGCTGCGAGCGCCCGGGGCGTCTGGATCACCGACGTCGACGGGAACCGGATCCTCGATTTCACGAGCGGCGTGGGCGTCGTCAACACCGGACACTGCCACCCGGACATCGTTCGGGCGGTCCAGGCCCAGGCCGCGAAGCTCATGCACTTCGCCGGCACCGACTACTACTACGAGTCCCAGAACCGGCTCGCCGCCCGCCTGACCGAGATCACCCCGGGGAAGCACGACAAGAAGGTCTTCTTCACGAACAGCGGGACCGAGAGCGTCGAGGCCGCACTCAAGATCGCGAAGTGGAACCGACAGCGGCCGATCGTCGTCGGGCTCCTCGGGGGCTTCCACGGTCGGTCGATGGGGGCGCTCACCATGACCGCGTCGAAGCCGAGCCAGCGCCGCCGGTTCGATGCGTTCGCCGGAGGGGGCCACCACATCCCGGCGCCGTACTGTTACCGCTGCCCCTACCAGCTCGAATACCCGAGCTGTGATGTCTACTGCGCGAAGATCCTCAAGGAGCTCTACTTCGAGACGTCGATCCCACCGGAGGACGTGGCCGCGTTCATCGCCGAGCCGGTCCTGGGCGAAGGGGGCTACATCGTCCCGCCCAAGGGCTGGCATCAGGCGATCAAGACCATCCTCGACGAGCACGGGATCCTGTTCATCGATGACGAGGTCCAGGCCGGGATCGGGCGAACGGGCAAGTGGTTCGCGGTCGAGCATCATGGCATCATCCCGGACATCGTGGCCACGGCGAAGGCGCTGGGCGGGGGGCTGCCCATCGGCGCGATCGTGTTCCGCAAGGAGCTCGACTACACCTACCCCGGAGCTCACTCGAACACGTTCGGGGGCAATCTCGTCTCGGTCGCGAGCGCCCTTGCGACGCTCGACGTGATCGAGCGCGAGAAGCTCATCGGCGCCGCGCGAGACCGCGGCGCCCACCTCATGGCCCGGCTGCGCGAGCTCGCCGAGACGAACCCCGAGATCGGGGACGTTCGGGGACTCGGTCTGATGGTGGCCACGGAGTTCGTCGAGGCGGACAAGGCCCGCTCGCCCGCGGTCGCCTTCCGGGACCGCGTCATCGACTCGGCGGTCAAGCACGGGCTGCTCGTCCTGCCGTGCGGGAAGTCGGCCATCCGATACATCCCGCCCCTCGTGATCACAGACGCCGAGATCGACCAGGGGATCGAGGTCCTCGACCAGGCGATCCGGGCCGCCCGGGCCGGATGAAGGCCGCTCGGCTTGCGTCGCCGGGAACCCTGGTCCTCGACGAGCTACCGTCCCCCCGCCCCCGCGAGGGGGAGGTCGTCGTGGAGCTCGCCGCGTGCGGGGTGTGCGGGACGGACCTGGAGAAGCTGCGCGGGCGCTACCAGACGCAGGGACGGATCGGCCACGAACCGGTCGGGACTGTAGCGGCTCTGGGCGAGGGCGTCGGAGGACTCGCGATCGGGGACCGGGTGTTCGTCCACCACCACGTCCCGTGTCTGTCCTGCGAGGTCTGCCGACGCGGCGACCTCACCTTCTGTCCCTCCTACGCCACGACGAACCTCGACCCCGGAGGCTTTGCCGAGCAGTTCCGCGTGCCATCGGAGAACGTCGCCCGGGGGGCGATCCTTCGGCTCGACCCGTCGGTCGGGTGGGAGGTGGGGACCTTGCTCGAACCCGCGGCCTGCGCGCTGACCGCGCTGCGGCGGGTCGGATTCCGGGAGGGGGATTCCGTTTTCATCCTCGGCCTAGGTCCGGTGGGCCTCCTGTATGCCCGCCTCGCCCGAGCCTGGGGAGCGGCCTGGGTCGGAGGGGCGGAGCTTTCGGAGCGAAGACGACGGGCGGCCCGCGATGGGGGAGCCGACTTGGTCGTCGATCCGACCGACCCGGCGACCGTAGAGGCCCAGGTTTCTAGCGCCACGGCCGGTCGGGGCGTCGACCTCGCGGTGGTCGCCACCGGGGCTCCGCCGGCGGTCCGTCTTGCCCCTCGACTGGTGCGCCGCGGCGGCACCGTCAATCTGTTCGGGTTGTCCGAACGGGGAAGTCGGCTCGAGGCAGACCTGCAGGAGCTCTATCTGTCCGGGATCCGGATCATTCCGTCGTACGCGACGACCGAAGCGGATATCGCCGAGGTCCATCAACGGCTCACCGGCGGCCGCCTGGACCTGAGCGGCCTCGTGACCCACCGCTTTCCGCTCGACCGCATCGAGGAGGCGTTCCGGACCGCCTCCACCCCCGAGACGGCCCTCAAGGTGGTCGTGACGGGCCCTTCGTTTGGCTGACCCCGCCGGAGGGGCTCAGGGTCCGGAACGTTCGGCCAGGACCGATCGAGCCACGTCGTGGCCCGCTCCGACGACCGTGCGGGGGCCGAGGATCGAGGCGACCACCCGGGCGCCCCTTCCGACGACCGACCCTTCCATGAGGATCGAGTCCTCGATGTGGGCTTCGGGTTCGACCGTCACGTCCTCCCCCAGGGTGACGTACGGTCCGAGCGTCGCGCCGGCCACTCGGTCCCTCGCGCCGAAGGAAACGTACCGGCTCGACCGCGTGCCCGGAGGGACCGCGGAGGGCGGTGCCCGCCCAGCCTCGAACAGGAGCCGCTGGGCCCGGAGGAGCCGCTCGGGGGTCCCCGCGTCCTCCCAGAACCCCCGGCCCCGGAAGCCGTAGACCCCCCGGTCGAGCAGGCCCGGGAGGATCTCCCGCTCGAAGCTCACCGGACGGCCGGCCGGGATCGCATCGAGGACCGCGCGCTTCCAGATGGAGATCCCGGCGTTGATCCAACGCGAGGGGGATTCGGCCGGCTCCGGTTTCTCGACGAACCGGTCGATCCGATCGTCGCGCTCGAGGCCCGCGACGCCGTACGGTCGCGTATCCTCGACCTCGGTGAGGTACATCGTACCGAACGCCGAGCGACGCCGATGCGCGGCGACGAGGGCCGTCACATCGATGTCGGAGATGACGTCGGAGTTCATGAGGAGGAACGGGTCGCTCATCCCGCCGCCGGCGTTCTTCATGCCCCCGCCGCTGCCGAGGGGGTCGGCCTCGGCGATGGTCTCGACCGGGAACCCCAGCGGGTTGGCGCGCACGAACCGTTCGATCGCGTCGGCCTTGTACCCGGTCGCGAACGCCGCTCCGTCGACCTCCTTCGGAAGGAGGTCGAGGCAGTGGTACAGGAGGGGCTTGCCGGCGATAGGGATCAACTGCTTCGGAACCTCGTACGTGATCGGCCGCAATCGCGTCCCGAATCCTCCGATCAGGACGAGCGCTTTCATCGACCCCCCGGGGGAGAGCGAGGGAGGGCGGGAGCCGTGGCACCGAGGGTGGGTGCGCGCCTCACGAAGCGCCCCGGCCGGATTGGGCGGTGGCCCGGTATTCGGCCTCGACGAGCGATTTCAACAGCGCGGCGGGAGAGCCCCAGATCGTGACGCGAGCGACCCGGCCGGCCGCCTTCGTGCGCCCGAGCGACACGATCATCCCTCTCTGATGGAACTCGAACGGAAGGAGGGATCGCCCTCCTCGCAGGCGCCACAGGTTCTCGGCTGCGACGCGCGCCTCCGCCACCGCCGCCTGAGCGGTCTGCGGGATGAGCGCACCGGACCGAGGGTCCTTCATCTCGATGACGTCGCCCACGCCAAACACGGAAGGATGCCCGGGAAGCTGGAGGGTGGGTTCCACGGCCAGGCGGCCGCCGTGACCGTGGGGGACCGGGAGCGCACGGATCAACGGGGGGGCCTCGACTCCCGCCGCCCACACCCCGATGTCGAAGCGGAGGCGACCCCCGCCCGCGAGGGTCATTTCCGAACCCTGCACCCCGGTTACGTTGCGTCCTTCGTCGACCACGACTCCGGCGTCGTGCAGGAGCCTTCGAGCGTGTTCCACGAGACCCCCCGATAGGCCGCTCAGGAAAGGGAGGGCTCCGCAGACGAGGGTAACGGAAGGGGGACGGGACGAGGAGCCGACCAACCGTCGCCAATCCGTGGTCGCGATCTCGGCGGCGACCTCGGTACCCGTCGAGCCTCCCCCGACGACCACCACCCGGACCCGCTCCCCCGCCGGAAGGGCCGAAGAGTCCGCCTCGGCCCGGTGGAGCGCATGGGCGAGGCGCATCGCACCGGAGAGGCGGTAGACCTGGTAGAGCGACTCCGCGCCGGCCACTCCGTAGTAGGCGGGAACGTTGCCCAGGCACACCCCGAGACCGGAGTAGGGCTGTTGTTCACCCGAGACCGTCACGACCGAACGGTCGAGGTCGATCGCCTCCACGGTCCCCTCCCGGTAGACCACGCCTCGCCGGCCGATGACGCGCTGGATCGGGATCGCCCACTTTCGGACGTCGCTCCCTTTCTCGGCCAGCTGTCCGAGCTCGTAGAGCTCGGTCCGCACGACGTGCACGGGGTGCCGGTCGACGAGCAGGATTGGGACATGGCCGTCGGTCTTGCGGGAAAGTTCGTTGGCGAGCTTGACGCCGGCGTAGCCGGCCCCGAGCACGACCACCGGGGTCTCGCTCGTCGCCACAACGGCGGGAGAACGCGAAAGGAAAAATCCTTGCGCTCTCGCCGAGACCATAGCCACCACCGATCGAGCGGGGCGCGTTCGATCGTTGCGGTCCGCAGAAGGCCGCTCTGTCGGGAGGACGATTTCGACCTCACCGAACTCTATATTCCCAAGGGGCGTGGCGCGGTCCGCGCCGAGGTGGCAGAATGGTTAATGCGACGGACTGCAGATCCGTTTCCTGGGGGTTCGATTCCCTCCCTCGGCTCCTTCCCGACCTCGCGCCCTTCTCTCCGGGGGGGTGAGGGGAGGGCCCTAACCGAAAGGGGGTAGGGCCGGGTCGCCGGGTCTGCGCGGATCGGGGGTTGGGGGCGTGTCCGTGTTCGGTCCGGGAGACCCGCCTCGGATCCTACCCGAGGGTCCGATCCCGTCAGGGGGCCGCCCCGGAAGGGGAAGGAACTCCTCGAGTCGTCCCTGGGCTGCCTGGATCGCCGGCTCATCTCCCCCCGGGCCTCGGAGGATGAACGCGACGCCCACCGCCAACAACGCGCCCGTGACGGGTCCCACCGCGTACACCCAGTAGTGGGAGAAGTTCAGGAGGACAAGATCCGGGCCGAACGAGCGAGCCGGGTTCATAGAGGCGCCGCTGATCGGGGAACCCCAGAGACCCGCGAGCGCCACGTAGCCCCCGACCGCGAGCGCCGCGATGGGCCCGACGTTCTGGGCCTTGGAAGCGGTGCCGAGGATCGTGCTCACCAGCCCGAGGGTCAGCACGATCTCCAGGACCACCGCCTGCACGTCGCTGATCCCCACCGACGGCTCGGTCGCCCCCAACATCCCGACGTGGCCGAAGAGGAGCGCGAGGAAGCCGCCCGCGGCGCTGGCTCCGATCAGTTGGGCGACGATGTACCCCGGAACCCGTCGCCACGGAAAGTCCCCCCGTGCCGCGAACGCGATGCTGACCGCCGGGTTGAGATGCGCCCCCGAGACGGCGCCCATGAACAGGATGATGGCCATCACCATCAAGCCCGGTGCCACGACGGAGGCGACGCGTCCCACCGAACCGGGTTCCACCGCCGAGACGACGCCGGCCCCCGCGGCGACCGTAACGAGGAAGAACGTCCCGAACCCCTCGGCGAACAGTCTCCGCCACTCGAGTCGCGGGTCGTCGAACCCCCGGCGGTTGACCTCGAACCAGCCCGTGGAGCCCATCCCCTTCAGGGAGGTCGTCTGGTCCGGACCCAGGGGGGCGTTCATGGCTTGGCCCATCGCCCGGTTCGAGGGCAAGATGCGATGGACGGCCGTGTCGGGTCGTGCGTACGGTCTCCCGAAGGTGGGGTCTGGATTATCCGCCTTTCGAACGCCCGGCGCGAGGTCCCTCGACCTCGCCCACGGCGACCTCGCTCGGACGCGTTCGAAGGGTTGGGGTCGATCGCGGCGAGCGAAAGGGTCAAAGGTGTACGCCGCACGTCGCGCGCCGCCCATGGAGAAGGTGTTTCCCGAATTGGTCCTACCCGTCGAGGAACGAGATCACCTCCTTGGCCCGCGGTCGGCTCGCTACCAGCTGGTCGAGTACGGAGACTACGAATCGAGCGCGTGCCGCCTCGCGATGGCGACAGTCCGGGAGATCGTGCGGGAGTTGGGGGACGATCTATGCGTGGCGTTCCGCAACTTCCCCCAACCCAAGCGGCACCCGCGCTCGCAGGCCGCCGCCGAGGCCGCAGAGTCGGCCGGATTCCAGGGGAAGTTCTGGCTGATGCATGACCGCTTGCTCGACCATCAGGGCGAGCTCGATGACCGCCGGCTCCGCGAGATCGCTCGCGGCCTCCCCGTCGACATGAGCGTGTTCGAGCGCGACCTCGCCTCGGGGGAAGCGGCGCGGCGGGTCGCGGAGGACGTGGAGATGGCGGACGAAGACGGGGTGGGAGACACGCCCACGTTCTTCGTGAACGGGACCCTGCAGGTCGGGGAGTACGAGTTCCTACCCTTGCTCGACGCGCTGAAGAAGGCCCCTCCCCGTTAGATCGACCGAAAACCGCGGGCGACCCGTCGCAGGCCGCTTTGCAAGGCCAGCCGGACTCCCTCCGAGGCGGTCCGGGATTGCCCCAGCGCCCGGGTGTGCCCGCGAGGGATCTCGGAAAGCAGGTCGGGGATGTCCACCATGTCCTCGCGGAACTCGGTCCAGGCCCGACCGATATCGGACCGGGTGTGCGCGTCGCTCCCGCCGGTCTCCCCGATGCCCCGTCGGGAGGCCAACAGGGCGGCCCTGGCGTTCGGGACTTCCCGGTTGTGCCCGTTCATCGTCTCGATCGCGGAGCTGGGCGCCGACAGGGCGATCCGGCCGCCGACGCCATGGGTCCACCGAAACGGGTGGGCGAGCGAGGTCACCAGGGCCCGGTCCCGAGCCCAATCGAGCGTCTCCGATAGCGGCCGACGGATCGGAGGGAGTTCCGAGCACCCGTAGACGAGTAGGTGACCTTCCTCGGTCGACACCTCGACGCCGGGGATGAACCGGTACTGGGGGAATCGGGCCGCGACCTCCCGGAGGGCGGAGTGACCGTCGATGGTGTTGTGGTCGGTCAGCGCGAACCCCTGGAGTCCGTGGACCCCGAGGAGGTCGATGATGTCGGCGAGTCGCAGGGCGGAGTCGGGCGATCGAACGCTATGGACGTGAAGGTCGAGACGCATCGAAGGAGCTCACCGGACCTTCGCCCCGGGCGGGGCATCCGGACCTGCGGAGAGCGGGAGCCCCGGTCCGAAGGCCACCACGCTTCCACGTTGGGGGTCGGATGGATCGGCCCGGATCACGACGGCGGTACCCTCCTCCCAGGGTCCGGCCGCCTCCACCGTCCGGTCCCCCACATCGATGCGCACCCGGTCGATCCCGATCCGATCCTTCACGCGTCCGATGCGCAGATCCACGCCGGTGAAGGTCTCGTATCGTAGGGGTCCCCGGCCGGCGGTCACGCCGAGGATGCGAGCGCCTTCTGCCACCGAACCCGGCGGGATCAGAAGGGACACGCGACCTTCGGACTCGGCGGCGAGGACCATGCCCTGGCTCTCGATCGTCCGGATCCGCCTCGGCTCGAGATTCGCGAGGAGAGCGACGCGGCGCCCCCGGAGCTCTTCGACCGTGTAGGACGCGCGCAGGCCGGCTACGACGGTCCGGGGCGTCGGTTCTCCGGCGTCGATCGTGAGGACGTATAACCGGTCCGCAGAAGGGTGCGGAGCTGCCTCCCGGATCGTGGCGGCCCGAATGTCGAGTACGGCCTCACCCTCGGTCCCGGGCGGGCTCCCATGGCGCGTCGGGTGAGGTGTCGCCCCGCCAACCGGTTCGGGTCGGTCCTTGCGGGGGAACAGGGGACGGATCTCTCCGAGGTGGCGTCCGGGTTCGGGGGGCGTCAGCACCTGGTCCCAGTCTCCGGGTCCGGGCGGCCCGGAGGCACCGAGCATCCGATTCAGCGCCTCCGAAGCGAATGGAAGGAAGGGGGCGAGCCAGACGGTGAGCGCCTTGAGAAGCCAGAGTCCCTCCTGGACCGCCGCTCGGCGGTCCTCGTCGGATGCCTCCCAAGGCTTCGCCTCGTGGAAGCGTCGATTCCCTTCCCGAACCTCCGCAAGCGAGAGCTCGAGCGCCTCCTTCAGATGGACCCGCTCGAACTCGGCGGTGATCCGTTCGTGGGCGGAGCGGATCCGCTCGCCGATCCCTCCCGTTCGTCCCACGGCAGCCGCGTCGGAGGCCGCGGGCACGATCCCCCCGAGTCGATCCCTCGTCAGGATCAGGAGCCGTTGGGCAAGGTTGCCGAACTGGTTCGCCAACACCTCGTCGTACAACCGTCGGAACTCCTCCGCGTTGAACTCGGTATCGTGGTTCTGGGGAGCGAGGAGAGCGGCGTAGAAGCGGATGTGATCGGGCGGGTACTCCTCGAGCAGGGAGGGGACGGTCGCGTCCTCCTCCGGACCCCCGGATTTCGCGAGCTTCCGACCCCCTAGGACGAGCCACTCGTTGGCCGCGACCTCGTCGGGAAGCGGCAGGTCGCCCACGCCGAGCAGGATTCCGGGCCAGAGGATCGCGTGGTGGAAGGTGTTGTCCTTGCCGATGAAGTAGTAGTGTCGGGTACGTTCCTTCGGGTCCCAATACCGCTTCCAGGCGTCCGGCCGTCCCGCACGGACCGCCCATTCCTTCGAGGCCGACAGGTACCCGATCAGGGCGTCGAACCAGACGTAGAAACGCTTGGACTCGTACCCCTCAAGCGGGATCGGGATCCCCCAGTCGAGGTCGCGGGTGATCGGCGTCGGGTGGAGGCCCTCGCTGAGGAAGTTGGCGGCGACCTTCGCGACGCTGGGACGCCACTCGCGATGCTCGTCGACGTACCGACGAAGCTCCGGCGCGAGTCGGTCGAGCAGCAGGTAGAAGTGCTCCGACGGTCGGAATTCGGCCGGGGTCCCGCATAGGCTGCATCTGGGCGAACCCAACTGGGTCGCCTCGAGCGCCCTCCCGCAGTTCTCACACTCGTCGCCGCGGGCTCGGTCATACCCGCAGTGCGGACAGATGCCCAGCAGATACCGGTCCGGGAGGAATCGCTGGTGCTTCGGACAGAACGGGTTCGCCTCCGTCCGACGGCCCACGAATCCCCGTTCGAGGAGGCGGAGGAAGAGTTCCTGAACGGTGCGCTCGTGCAGGATGGTGTGCGTGTCGGTGAATCGGTCGAAGGTGAAGCCCAGCCGCTCGAAGGCCTGCCGGTTCACGGCATCGAAGCGGCGCGCGACCGCCTCGGGCGTGGTGCCCTCGCGCTCGGCCCGCACGAGGATCGGGGTGCCGTGCATATCCGACCCCGAGACCATGAGGACCTCGTCCCCCCGGAGTCGGTGGAACCGCGCGAACGCATCGCCGGGGAGGTACGCTCCGGCGAGGTGACCGATGTGGAACGGTCCGTTCGCGTACGGCCACGCAACGCCGACGAAATAGCGGGGCACCGTTCCTCCGGGCCCGCTCACCAGGGTCGCGCCCAAAACAGTTGCCTCGGGAAGAAACCCTGCTCCGAGACGACGGTCGAGCCGCCCGGACCCTCTTCGTTTAAACGGCCTCGCCGCTCCCGGTTCGATGGACCCGGTCCCCCTCGCGGAACCACCCGCGCCGATGGAACGGCCCACCGTGCCCGAGGCCGATCGCCGGATCGGGGTGCGTATTCCGGTCCTCTCCCATGGTTTCGTCGTGCTGGTCGATTACATGGGGAACGATTCGGCCATCGTCCAGGCGGCCCGGGTCTCCTACGGAAAGGGCACGAAGAGCATTCGGGACGACCGCGGTCTGATTCGCTACCTGATGCGCCACCGGCACACCACCCCGTTCGAGATGGTCGAGATCAAGTTCCTGATCCGGCTCCCGATCTACGTCGCCCGACAGATGGTCCGCCACCGGACGGCGAACCTGAATGAATTCAGCGCCAGGTTCAGCGTCGTTCCGGAGGAGTTCGACCTGCCGCCGATCGAGGACATCCGACAGCAATCGACGTCGAACCGACAGGGGAGGGGCGACGCCGTGCCCGCGGAGGTGGCCGGCCGATTCCGCTCGGACCTCGACCGGATCTCCCAGGAAGCCTACCGATCCTATCAGACCGCGTTGGAGGCAGGCATCGCCCGGGAGACCGCCCGCCTCCTTCTTCCGCTCGCCTACTACACCGAATGGTACTGGAAGATCGACCTGTGGAACCTGTTCCACTTCCTGTCCCTACGCCTAGACCCGCACTCCCAGGAGGAGATACGGCGCTACGCCGCCGCCATGGCCGGGGTGGCGCGAGCCGTTGCCCCGGTGGCGTACGAGGCGTTCGAGGACTTCGCGCTGGAGGGACTGACGCTGAGCCGCCCAGAACGGATCGCGGTCCGCGCTCTGCTGGACGGCGCCGACCCGGTCACGGCATGCGCCAAGGCGGGCCTTCCGCTGACTCGGGAGGATGGCCGCCCGATGAAGACCGGGGAGGGCGTCGAGTTCATGGCCAAGCTGGAACGGATCCGTTCCCCCGTCTCGACCGAAGGGCGCGGCTAGTCACCTCTTCTGCGTGCGGCTTCGGAAGGCTCTCGGAAGACCGAATTCAGAACCGGGGAGCGATCCCGTCGTCCACGGTGAATCCAGGACGGGGTCGGAACGGCGGGGCTCCCTGCGGAAACCGGCGGGGAAGGACGGGCTCGAGCCGCTCGGTCTCTCGGCCCCCGCCCGAGGTCATCCACTCGGCGAGTCGACGGGCCACTCCTCCCGCTCGCATCACGCCGAATCCATTGAACCCGGACAACACCAACAGGGCGTCCGACCCCGGGACTGGCCCCACGAGAGGGCGACGGTCCGGCGTGGCCGTGCATACCCCCGTCCAAGCCCGTAGGAGCTCGGCGTTGGCCCAACCCGGGAACCGGACTTCGATCGTCGCGGCCAGGTCGGAGACGAAGGTTGGATCCGCGCCGGACGGGACCGTCTCCGGGTCGACCTCCACCAGCTGGGTACCGTCCCCCGCGAGGACGCGGCCGTTCGACTCCGGCCGGGCGTAGACGTCGGTCTCGATGTCATGCACGGAGGGGAACGAGGCTACCCCCGAGGGAGGACGCAACAACGCGGCGTGGGTACGGTAGGGGGCCAACGGAAGGGGATGGTCTATCCCCTCGAGGATCCGTTTCGACCACGCGCCGGCGGCGACCACGAGACGACGGCCGCGCAAGGGCTGCGACCCCGCCATGGCCTCCCAGGCTCCCGAGCTCCACCGAAGGGAGCGCATGGGCACCCCCGTCACGAATTCGGCTCCTCCGCGCCGCGCGGAGGCGGTGAAGAGATCGTTCAGAGCACTCGGGTCCACGATCGAATCGGTCGGGCTGAACACCGAACGGACCCCCTCGTCGAATCGGCCCCACGGCACCCGTTCTGCCAACCGGACCGGGTCGAGCTCCTCGATCTGGACGCCCCAGTTTCGCAATCGCCGGATCGATGCCTCGAGCGAGGCGATCGCGTCGGGCTGATGCGCCCATCGGACGAATCCGTTGACGGTGTAGGCGCTCGGGTCTCCTCGGTCGGCAAGGGCGGCGTACTGTTCCTTCGATTCGCGCGTGACCTCGACATCCCAGCGGTTCCAGAGCTGCTCGGTGACGATGCCAGCCGCTCGGCCGGTGGCGCCCGCCGAGGGCGTCCGGGGGTCGTAGACGACGACCGGCCCCCCATTGCGTAGTACCAGGTGGTGGGCGAGGGCACAGCCCGCGATCCCGGCCCCGAGGACCAGCACCTCGGCCTTCGCCGACACAGGCCGAGGAGGCCGTCCGCTTGTTAATACTCCGGCTTCGCCCGCTGGTAGGCTTCCCGAAGCGCCTGGGTGTCGACGTGGGTGTAGATCTGCGTCGTCGCCACCGAGGCGTGTCCGAGCAGCTTCTGGATGTATCGAATATCACATCCTCGGCTCAGGAGCGCGGTGGCGAGCGTGTGCCGAAGCATGTGCGGGGTCACCTTCCGCCCGATCTCGGCGGAGGCGGCGGTCTTGCGTACCATCCGTTCGACCGTGACCGGCTCGATCGGGAAGAGGCGGGAGCTCCCCACCCCGGCGAGGGTCCGTTCGGCGAGATATCGGTCCAGGGCACCCCGAGTGCGGTCCTCGATCACGACCTCGCGATCCTTGTCGCCCTTCCCGGAGCGGACGTGCAGGACGTTCCGGTCGAACTCGACGTCCTCGAGCTGGATCCGGCAGAGCTCGCTCACCCGGAGTCCCCCGAACGCGAGAACGTGGAGGATCGCGTTGTCCCGCGGCGACTTGCGGGCGACCTCGAAGAGCCGGTGGGTCTCCTCCTCCGAGAGATAGTGCGGTAGGCGCTCGGGCCGTCGCGGTGCCTCGAACCCCTCGGCCGCGTCGAGGCCGAAACTCCGACACAGGCAGGTGAGCCCGCGGACGGTGATGTAGAGCGAGTTCTTCGAATAGTGACGTTCGAGGACGAGGTACTCCCGGAACGCCTCGAGGTCGCGCCGGTTCACCTCGTCGAGCGGCTTTCTCGCGTGCGTGAGGAAGGTGCGCGCGATGTGCCCGTATTGCTTGACCGTGCACGGGCTTCGCTCCTTGGCCCGGAGCATGCGCTGGAACCGCTCGACCACCGCGTCGACGGAGAACGGAGGCGGTCCCGCCCCATCGGTCGCGCCCGACGACGGTGGGCGGAGCGAAACGCTGCCGCGAAGCCGTGGGTGAGCCGAAGAGGCCATCGGCTATCGCTGGGCCGGGATGGCCCTAATTAAGGGTGGGGTTCATCGGCACGCTCCGTGCGATTTCCTAAGGTACCCGACCGTTTTCGGGGTCGCATGCAATGCGCGCGCTGCCCTCAGGAGGCGGCCATTGACCGACCGTACGCGCACGACCACCTGTGCGAGGCGCATCTAGGCGACACCGTCTGGGACCGTAGCCGCCGGGAACTGCACCGGCAGGCTCCGAGGTTCCGGGGCGGCGTCGTCGCCGTGGCGCTCTCCGGCGGGAAGGACTCCGCGGCCGCGCTGGCCCTGACCCATCGCTACTTTTCCCGCCGACCGACGGTGCGCGTGGTCGCGGTCAGCGTCGATGAGGGGATCGCCGGATACCGAGCCTCCACGTTGGCCCGCGCGGCCGAACTTTGCGAGCGACTGGGAGTCGAGCATCGGGTCGTCCACGCCCGGGAGGAGCTGGGGACGACGACCGACGACGCCGCTCGGGCACTTCCCTCGACGATCCCGTGTTCCTTTTGCGGGGTATGGCGGCGCGGATTGTTGAACCGCGCGGCCCGGGCGGCCTCCGCCGACCTCCTGGTCCTGGGATTCAACCTCGACGACCTTGCCCAGACGGTCCTGATGAACCTCGCCCGCGGAGAGGTGGAACGACTCGGTCGCATGGCCCCGCATCGACACAGGCAACCCGGCCTCGTTCCTCGGATCGCGCCCCTGGCTGCCGTGCCGGAACGAGAGGTCTACGCGTTCGCCCAAGCGGCGGGTCTTCCATTCGACCACTCTGAATGCCCCCACGCGGACGCCGCGGAGCGCAATCGGTTTCGGGAGATCGTCTGGGAGCTCGAGGAGGCTCGCCCAGGCACCCGACAGGCCCTGCTCAGGACCCGGGACCGGATCGCGGGCCTCCTGGAGGGTTTCGGAGGGGAGGGCGCCCCCGGTCGGTGCCGCTCCTGCGGGGAGCCGTCGGCTCACGCACTCTGCCGATCGTGCGAGTACCGTCGGGAGGCGGCCCGATCCGGGCTCGACGTGATCGCATGAACGGGCTCGTTCCGGAGAGCGCCTCGAGCGACCCGCGCCGTTCGATCCGGGAACGGGTCTTCGTCGTCGGGGCCGGGATCATGGGGAGCGGGATCGCCGCGGAGGCCGCGCTGCACGGGTACGCGGTTACCCTGGAAGACGTGACGGAGGAGCTCGCGCAGGCGGGTCTCGGACGGGCGCGCCACGCACTCGATGGAGCGGTCGAACACCAGGCGATCAGCTCGGCCGACCGGGAGGAGGCCCTCCGCAACATCGACGTCGCGATCGGCCTGCGACGAGCCGATTCGGCCCAGATCGTGATCGAGGCCGCTCCGGAGAAGCTCACGCTCAAGCGCGACCTCTTCCGAGAACTCGACGGGGCGGTCAACCCGACCGCCATCCTGGCGACGAACACCTCGAGCCTTCCGGTCACCAGCATCGCTGCAGTCCTGAAGGATCCGGGGCGTGCCGTGGGACTGCACTTCTTCAATCCGGTCCTGCGCATGCAACTCGTGGAGCTGATACCGGGACTCACGACGCGCCCGGAGGTGGTGGCGCGGGGCCGCTCGTTCGCCGAGCGCCTAGGCAAGACCGTGGTGCTGTCCCGGGATACTCCGGGGTTCGTGACGACACGCGCCCTCGCCGTGCTCCTGAACGAGGCGGCGTGGATGCTCTATGAGGGGACCGCGACGAAAGAAGACCTCGACGCGGCCTACAAGCTCGGCTTCAACCATCCGATGGGACCGCTCGAGCTCGCCGACCTGGTCGGGCTCGACACCGCTCTGTCCATCCTCGACATCCTCTGGGAGGGGTTCAAGGACCCGAAGTACCGCGCGTGTCCGCTCCTACGCTCCATGGTGGAGGCGGGCCATCTCGGGCGGAAGAGCGGCGAAGGGTTCTACACCTACCCGGGCCGCGCCCGACCGGACGGGGGCCCGGCCCCGTGAACGGGACGCTCGCCCTCGAGGACCTGCTCGTCCTGATCCTCGCCTCGCTCGTCCCGGCGCTCATCTTTCTGTCCTGGATCCGCACGAGCGAGCGCTACCGTCAAACCTCGTGGGGGACGGTCCTCTCCCTCTTCGCCTTCGGAGCCGTCGTGGCGACGATCGTCGCAGGGATCCTCGAGGTCGTCCTGGTCGACGCCGGCAACGCCGCGTCGAAGTCCTATCCGGCGCCCGAGTTCTCGTTCCTGAAAGGCAACTCCACGGCCGGGACCTTCTTTCTAGTTCTCGTGATCGCGCCGTTCGTCGAAGAGGGACTCAAGGCGGTCGGCGTCGCACGATACCGCGATCGGATCGGCAGCGTGGCCGACGGCCCGGTCTTCGGTGCGTCGGTCGGTCTCGGGTTTGGGTTCTTCGAAACCTTTCTCTATGGACTCGGGGCGTTCCTCGTCGGGGGCCTCGTGGCCGGTCTGACGCTCATCTTCATCCGGAGCATCTCGAGCGTCCTGCTCCACGGCAGCTCGACGGCCATGTTCGGCTACGGGTTCGCCGCCTCCAAGGTCGAAGGTCGCTCCGGGGCATCGGGCGGATACTACCTCCTGGCGGTCGCGATGCATTCGTCGTTCAACGTCCTCGCTTCGCTCGGCTCGGTCGCCCTCGCGCTCGGGTACTCGGGCCAAGTGGGCAACTACGCCGACGCGCTCGGACTCGTGCTCGCGGTCGTCTTCGCGATCGCGGCGATCAACCACGTGGTCACGGTGATCCACCAGAGCACCTTCCCGAGCGCGGGGGGCGCCCCGGCCCGCTACCGGCCCCCGACGATCGCCCGTCGGCCTCCCCCCGGCGCCACGCAAGGGAACCGCTGACCGGACCGGGCGCGACGGGGATCGCTCGTTCCCTCCGCACCGGGGACCCGCCGAGTCCCTTCCCCCGTCAGGGGGCCGGGGGCGATTCCGTCGAAGGGGACCCCCGACGCCACTCGCTCTCGGACATGTCCTTGTAGACCTGGTCGGCGCCGGTCGGGGCGGGGGCGGGGCCGTGCTGACCGACCTCGCGAATGCGGTCCTTCTTCAGCAACCAGTAATGGATCCGCCAGGTCTTCCCGCGCGAGACGGTGGCGTCCTCCTCCTCGCTCGATAGGAGTCCTTCCTCCTCCAACCGGTAGAACTGGTCGCGGTCGTCGCTCGTCAGCTTGTTGTCGAGAACGCTATCGTGGAGACCGAAGTACCCAAGGACCATCCGGGAGACGACCGGGGCCTCCTCGGGGGTGATCTTCCCCCGGGCGACGAGGGTCTGCTCGATCGCGCGGCGGAGTTCCTCCTCCTTGATCTGCGCCACGGACTCCCGAGAGGGAAAACCGCACCTCGTAATACATTCGCTCCCCGCACTCGACCCGCTTCCGCCTGAGGGGGGGCAACCTCATCTCCCGCGCGGGGTGAACCCCGCCCCATGACCGTCGAACCCCCCGCCGCGCCCGACGGGGTCCCGATCTTCCCGATCGACGCGACCCTCGAGGCGTCGGCCCGCAAGGCGTGGCCGCTCGGACTTTGCCCAGAATGTCTCGGTCGGCTGTTCGGACGCCACGGGCATGGGCTATCGAACCCAGAACGGGCCGTACGGATCGCGAACGCGATCGGGAGCCCGATCCCGGCCACCCCCCTGGAGGGGTGCGCCCTGTGCCGCGGCGCGTTCGATCGCTGGGAGACCTGGATCTCGAGGGGACAGCGCGCGACGGAGGGTTTGGAATACCGTCGGTTCGCCTGCGGGTCGCGATGGGACCCGGAGATCCTCGCTCGCGAAGAGACGATCTGGTCGGAGGTCGGCGCGACCCACGCGGAAGCGGCGCGCGGCGCGTTCAATCGGGAGTGGGGCAAGCGCATCGAGGCGGCGACGGGGATCCCCGGAGGGCCCCTCGATCCCGAGGTCGTCGTGCTCGCGGACCTCCCGGCCGGTCGGGTCGAGGTCACGATCCTCCCGATCTACGTGCGCGGCCGCTATCGCAAGCTCGACCGGTCGATCCCCCAGACCCGGTGGCCCTGCCGACGGTGCGAGGGACGAGGCTGCGAGCATTGCGCCGGGACCGGCAAGACCTACCCGACCAGCGTCGAGGAGCTCGTCGCGGCCCCGTTCCTAGCCACGACCCATGGGGAGGGGACGCGGTTCCACGGGATGGGCCGGGAGGACATCGATGCCCGCATGCTCGGCCGGGGGCGTCCGTTCGTACTGGAGGTGCTGCGACCGAGGGTCCGGACGTTGGATCTCATCGCGCTCAGCGAGCGGGCGAAGGTCGCCTCGGAGGGCCGCGTCGAGATCCTCGAACCCGTTCTCGCGGGCCCCGCCGACGTCCTCCGAGTGAAGGAGGCCACCCCCGAGAAGAGCTACCGGGTGGGGGTCCGGGCCGACGTGCCGGTGGCAAAGATTAATGAGGCCCTGTCCTTCGTGACGGGCCGAGCGATCGCCCAGCGGACGCCGACCCGCGTCGCGCACCGACGGTCCGACCTCATCCGGTCGCGGCGAATCCGTCACGCGCGAGTCGTGGAGGCGTCCGAGGGACGGTTCACGCTCGACCTGCGCGCCGAGGCCGGCACGTACATCAAGGAGTGGGCAGAAGGAGATGGGGGCCGAACAGAGCCGAACCTGGCCGGTCTCATCGGCGCCCCCGTCACGGTCGAATTCCTCGACGTGCTAGAGATCCACGATACGGAGTAAACGATGGTCAAGAGCTCCAAGGGTTCCCGCGCGCGCACGCGCGGCGTCCTAACGAAGGCAGTCCGACACCGGGGGATGCCTCCCGTGACGCAGTTCCTGAAGACGTTCGAGGTCGGCGACAAGGTCATCGTCCGCTTGGAGGCCTCCGACCCTCACGGCATGCCGCATCCGCGCTACCAGGGACGGGTCTGCACGGTCATCCGGAAGGTAGGCCGCTCCTATCAGGTCGAATTCCTCGACGGCGGGAAACGCAAGGTGCTCATCGCCCACCCGATCCACCTGGCCCGGGCCGGCGTCCGACTAGGGAGCCCGTAGATGCCCGAGCCCGTGCCCCTCGCGGAGGTCAAGCGCCTCCTGACGGAGGAGGCCGCTCGTCGGACCCTCCCCAGGGAGGCGATGCTCGCCCAGCAGCACGCGGAGATCTTCGCTCGCCTCGAACCCGAGGCGAACCGCAAGCTCATCGTCGAGCTGAAGGGATTGCCGTTCATCGACACGCCGCTCGCCACCAAGATCGCTGATACCCTCCCCCAGTACCCGGAGGAGGTCCGACTCATCTTCTCCAAGGAGCGGGTGGTGCTCGACGAGGCTCAGATCACGAGCCTGCTCGAGATCGTCGCCCACCACCGATGAATCGGGGGGGACGGCCACGGAGACGTTCGTACGCGTGCTCGACTACCTGCCGAACGGGCGGGCGACCGAGCGCGGCTACACCCGGGAACCGATCGCCATCGCGCTTGGCGAATCGGAGCTAAAGCTCCTCGAGCTCGTCCCGCGCCCGGGCGTACCGATCGCCCCGGGCGATCGGGTCCCGATCGTGCCGGTGGCGGGCGGGGGTCCCTCTCCCATCGACCACGTCCGTCGTCGCATCGGCTACGAGGAGTTGACCGCGTCGTCCCGCACGGAGCTCACCGAGGCGCTCGCCCGGATCGTCCTCGCTGACCCCGCGAAGTACCTTCGATTCTTCAACGAGTCCCCCTCCGTCTCCCGGCGCTTCCACCTCCTCGAGCTCCTTCCCGGGATCGGGAAGAAGACCATGCAGGCGATCGTGGAGGAGCGCCGACGCGCCCCGTTCGCGAGCTTCCACGACATCGAGGAGCGCCTTCACCTCAAGAGCCCCGAGCGGCTCATCGTCGGTCGGATCGAGCAGGAGCTGAGCGGTGGCGCGGACAAGTACCGACTCTTCGTCACGCCCTGACGGGCCGGTCCCCCGGGTGCCGACGCGCCCCGCCGAGATCCTCCAGAAGCTGAAGGCGCTCGGCGTGCGCCCGGACCGCCGGCTCGGCCAGTCGTTCCTCGCCGACCCATTCGTCGCCGATTCGGAGGCGGCCCTCGTCGGCACCAAACCCCCCGGGCCCGTCCTCGAGGTCGGGGGCGGTCTCGGGATCCTCACCGAGGCCCTTCTTCGTAGGGGGATCGCTCCCCTCACGGTGCTCGAACGGGACCGACGGCTGGCCGAGCACCTGCGCCGCACCTTCGGGGAGCGCATCACGGTCGTCGAGGGCGACGCGCTGACCGAAGCGATCCCCGAGGTTCGGGCCGCGGTCGGCAACCTCCCGTACTCGGTCGCGACCCCTATCCTCGTACGGATGTTCGCGGCTCGGATCCCCCGGGTCGTGTCCATGGTCCAGCGGGAGGTGGCAGACCGGCTCACTGCGAGCTACGGGTCCCGCTCCTACGGGAGACTGACGATCATCGCGCGTCTGTTCGGATCGATCGAACCGTTCCAGGTGGTTCCCCCGGCGGCCTTCGTGCCCGAGCCCGCGGTTGCGAGCCAGATCGTAGCGTTCACCGCTCGTTCGGGACCCCTTCCCGTCGACTCCTTCGAGCTCCTAGAGAAGGTTCTCCATGCCTTGTTCTCCTCCCGTCGGAAGCAGTTGGGCAACCTCCTGCTGAGGCTCGCGTCGGACACCGAGCGTCTGGCGGAAGAGGCCGGCTGGCCCCCGGAATGGCCTACCCGCCGTCCTGAGGACCTGCCCCCGGAAGCATTCTACGGCTTGGCCAACGCCTTGGGAGCGCGCTCGGGCGCTCGAATCGCCGCTGGAGCCCAACGGAAGGAATCCCGCTACTCTCGCGCGTAGGCCGGATTGGGAGGAGCCGACCCAACGATTCTCGCGAGCTGCGCCCGATCGACCGGGTATCCCATTCGGAGGTCGACGGAATACCGAAGGGTGGCGACGGGCGGAGGGGAGATCCCAGAACGATCAGCCCACGGAGCCGGCCGGACCGGCGGATCCGTCGGGTCGAGGCGGCGGAACCGGACCGAATTCCGTGAGGCGAGCCCACCGCGGGAAACGGCGCTCGATGTAAAAGCCGAGGCTGTAGCGGCTGGGCCCAGACGTCGCGTCGATCAAGATCAACCCCAGGAAGGCAATCGCGTAGATCACCCCGGTCCCGATGTCAGTTCCACTTCCCCCCCGATTGGTACGGGCCCCCGAATCCCTCGGGCACAGCCCAGATCAAGAGACTGAGGACGACCCCGCCTAGATAGGCGAACTCTCTCCAGAAGCCGAACAGCAAGGCGAGCCCGAGGACCACTTCGACGACCCCCACCGTGTCCATGATGGTGGCGGAATGCCCGTTGGCCTGGTTCGCCCAGAAGGAAAACCAACCGGAAAGCCAACCGGGAGCGTTCGATTGGGCAGTTTGGACCACGCCGAGAAAGTTGCTGACAAAACCCGAAGTGAATTTCAGGATCCCATCGGTCAGCCATGCGATGCCGAGGAGAAGGCGAAACGCGGTCTCCACGGGATCGGCTTGACGAACCCACCAGGTCGATGCGTCACGGGAGGGGGCCCTCGATATCGCCGGGGTCACCAGCGGGCCCGGCGTCGTTCAAGGCTGGATGAGGGTCCGTCCCGGGAGCTGACCGTTCTTCCAAGGACCTCCGGGGGCTCAGACACGTTCGCGAGTCTCCGTTTCCGGATCCCCCGTAGACCGATGTGAGCCTACCTTGGCTGCCATCGTGGGCCCCCCCAGGTGGGCCACGGGACGGTCGAGAGAGAAAAATCCCAAAGCCGGACCACCCGGCTTTGGGATTATTCCCATTGACCCCCCCTAGTTTGCTCCCACCGCAGGTAGTTTAATCCCAGGAGCCGTTGCGCCGTCGGCGGCGGCATTCGGTCCCTCTGGCGGGGGCAACTTCCGCACCGAGGCGGGCGCCCCGGGGACCCCGGGATCGATGCCGTGTTCGTAGATCTCGTGGATGATGACGCAGATATTATGGACAAGAATTTTGGCCAATAATTCATTCAGGCGGGATAACCCGTTCTTGGATAGGAGGCGCTCCCCTAGTCTTCGCTTGATCGAGGAGAATACCGCCTCGACGTTGCTCCTCATATGGTAGCTCGCGTCGAACTCCTCGCGCATTGCGTGGAACTCGTGGAACTTCTTGATCCACATTCGGCATCCCTTGGACGCGCGAATCGAGTTCGATTTCATCGGGATGAACGGGTCGATCCCCAGCCTCTCAGATTCCGTCAGGTTAGCGCGCGAAAGGTAGGCCTTGTCGCCGGTGATCTTGGCCGGTCGGAACCCGTGACTTACGGCGAGCCTCAGGAGCGGGATGAATTGGGGACAGTCGGCCCCGTGATCGTCAGTGATTTTCACGCTGACGACGATTCCGGTCTTGCAGCCGATGAGGGTGTGTGCCTTGATGAATTGGTGCCGCCTGGTCGGGTCGTGCTTCTCCGTGCAGTAGGCACTGCTACAGGTGGGGGTGAAGCCGGAGGAGTCGATCGCGAACGTCCCTCCGTCCTCAAGGTCCCTGAGTGGGAGCGCGGAGCGCTCGACCAGATCCAGCAGGATTCCAGCGGTCTCCTCTCGGTTGAAGAGGCGGGAAGGAGTAGCGTAGTTCGGGACCTGCTTGATCATCCCCTTTCCGCCGCTCTCAAGGATCATCCTACCGCGGGCGGTTCGGCTGTCGGTCGTTAGGTAGACTTTCTTGACAGCCATCAGGAGCTGGAGGCGAAGTGGTAGGGGTTTGCGGCCCTCCCGTCCGACCGGCTGAAGCGACTCGGGCACGCCCTCCAGCAAGTCCCAGAGTAGCTGGTCGAACATCAGCGGCATTGCCTGCCGGGCCGCATCGTACGCGGGCCAGTCCTGCCCGTAGGTGGGCCTCAGCTCCTGCTGAGTGGCGACGTCGGTGGCGGGTGGGCGGAACGGGTTCAGGTCAGCGGCGGCCTTCTTGATGTGCTTACAAATGCCCTCGCGATCCAGCCAAGCCGGGCAGTTGCACTTCCAATTCCCGTTTTCGAATCTGATCTTGTAGGAGACGTTCGGCCTTGTGAACGAGCGCACCTCGAATTCGATCATGCCGACGGGGGCAACGGCCCCGGGAGATGCGGCGTCGAGCGAGCGCGACCGCCAGCTCCTTTCATCCGACCCACCCTTACCCCCAAACATGCCCCCCCCTCCTACTTCGTCCCTTGTTTAGGACAACACTTCGCCTATACTTAGGTGTTTCGGCAACACCAAGTCCTATGTCTAGGACGAATTGATATGGCCCCGGGTACTCGGGCTCATCGGGAAGCCGGATGCCGCGAAGCTTTGAGTCGAAGGCAGTCCGATCGGTAGAGAACTCGCCGTCAATCCGGACGACGGTTCCCGAAGCGGTGGCCGCTTTACTTGGGCTAGAAATTGGCGACTCGATTCTCTGGGAAGTCGAGCCTGGAACCGGAAAGATCTCAGTCTCGCGCAGGGTCCCCGAGAAGTCATCAAGGCGGGCCTGACGAGGAAGAGCCCGCGTAAGCGCACTGCTCAACTAATCATTCTGCATTCTCCAAAGGCCCGGAAACTTGGGCCCACACTTAGACCGGGATCTGGTCAGAGAGTTCACCTACCCACCCCTGTGGCTGCCCGGTTTCTCGCGTTTCCCCGGGCATCCATCACCACTAACGACCGGTCATCTTGTGAATGTTTCCAGTAGTAATGCGTTGTTTAAACGTATTATTACTAGTAACGCTTAAGAATGATAATGCATCATTCCTAGTAGGAATGCCTATGAGCCGGAGACGGGTTGTGCGGATTCGATACGCAGTGCCACCCAGGAAGCCGCTCGAAGAGCATCGAAAATCGACTTCCTACTCCATCGATCCAAGGCGGAGAGAATGGCTTAAGCAGAATTTCGACCGCCTCGGCTATCGGAGCGAGTCTCACGCCGTGGATGAGCTGATTCGCAGGCTGATGGAGGGGGACAACCCTTCAGCGTACAGAGACCGAAGGCAGGCGGATCGGAGGCAGGCATGACCGCTTTCGACCGCCAATGAAAAGCCCGATTCCATCGAAACGGGAGGCGTGTAGCACCGTTTCCGACCCCTACTCCCGCCTGAAGTATTGCTACGCTAGTCCGCCGAGCGATGACTCACCGCAAGCGGTCAACTCACCCAGGATTCGGAAGAGGTCAGTTCCATGACACCCTCCCAAGCACGGTCGTACCTCTCGAGTCCTGCTCCTGAGAAATTCAAGAGACCGTCCATGTTCCCAATTACCCAGGCAGAGATGGTCAGAGATCCCGTTGCAGGCATGGTCCATGCGGATTGGTCGTTCAAGGATGACAGTACGACCGAATTGACGCATGGAATTCACCCATATCCAGCAAGGATGGTGCCTAGAATCGCGCGAAAGGTTCTGGAAAGCGTCCCAAGTCCAGGCAGCTCTGTTTGGGACCCGTTCTGCGGCTCAGGGACTGTGCTGCTCGAAGCAATGACTCACGGATTCCCTTCCCAAGGGACGGATCTCAATCCGTTCGCATGCCTGCTCGCACGAGCAAAGACCCAAAGAACCAAGTCAGCAGAGCTTCGACGCTGGACCGAGCTAATTGTCGCCAGGGTGCGGGGTTCTTCGGCGGATGCGGCACGCCGGGCCTACCGGCCCAACTTGGATGATTTTACCTTGGATGTAGAACGATGGTGGGGGCCTGCAGTAATCCGCGACCTGGGCTTCCTCCGCCGGCAGCTGGACGAGGTTGAATCCTTAGGGTCTTCTCGTTCCTCGAAGGACTTGCTCGACGTAGCGTTCGCTCGAACGGTCAGGAGGACTTCATTTCAACGTCAGAACCAATTCAAGAGGTACCGAATTTCTGATGATCGGGCTAAGGGACACAAGCCTGACGTAATCTCGGATTTCCTAAGAAACTGGACAATGGTGGTGGGCTTGTCCAACGAGCTCTCCTCGGGTTATCGATCGGCCCCAGCTCCGCAGATTTCTTGCGCAGATTGTTCTACATTCACACCTGACCAGCAGGTCGACCTGGTCCTCACCAGTCCTCCCTACGGCGACTCAACGACGACTGTGGCCTACGGACAGTTCTCCTCCCTGATGATGGAGTGGATGCCGAGTCTCAACTCGGATTGGCGGGCGATCGACAAGACCTGCGTAGGCGGCAACCCAGAACGGCCCAGGTCGAGGAGCAAGTCGGAAACTTTGGCCACAGTGCTCCAATCGATACAGGCAAGGGACCCCAATCGCGCAAAGGTCGTCGAGGGTTTCTTTGGAGACATGCAGTGGTGCCTCCAACGCTTCTACGATGCAGTTACCCCAAACGGACATCTCTGCATTGTGATTGGCGATCGAACCGTGAGAGAGGTAACCGTGCCCAATTCTCAGATCTTGAGAGAAGATGCCGAAAACGTTGGATTCCACCATGTCGAAACTTTCTCGCGTAGGATTTTTTTCAAGGTAGGTGCGTACCGAGTAAATCCGGTTGGACGAAGCGGGCGAGACGTAGATTCTCCAGCGATAGGCAAGGAGGAAGTCGTCCTCCTTTCAAAAGGCTAGACGCCCACAAGCTTGCGTTGGCTCGCTCTGCCGACGACGTGGCGGAGATCTGCGACCAACGAGTCCAAAGACCGCAGGTGCCGCGGGTTCCGTTCGAGGGTTGCTTGGACGTCCGTTCGAACGTACAGTGTGATATTCGCAGCGGCCATCAATTGGACGCTGTTGTTTGAGATACTATCATCGAGGGTGAGCAACCAGACATTCCTCCCCGATCTCGAAATCTCGTCCCTGACCTCCTTCCAGCGTTCACGTATCGTCCTCTTGAACTCGAGGACTATGGCCCGTTCCTGATGGTTATCAAAGGTTTCCAAATCGGGACATACAAGGTCACTCCGCCCTGTTCTCGGCTTGCCGTTGGCATTTGGAATATCACACTTTGTCAGAAGCCACGATACGCACCTCTCCATGTGGACGCCAGCGCGTTTCCGACTCTGGTTCTGCAGCGACTTGATACCGAACCACATCAGAGCATCAGCTCTGACCGGGTCAGATTCGATGTACTGGTCGGAGAGCGAAATGATCTGCGGGAGGATTCTCTTTTGTTCGGCATGGAGGAGTCGGTATCCCTCACCCATCATTGAAACCAAGGAGGCAGTGAAGTTCGCATCGAAATATTCAACAGGCCTCCCCTCGAAATCGAGATTTTTGACGACCGATGCTAGGACTTGTAGCGTCGTAGGAACCGAGTTCCGTAGCTGAACAATCTCCGGGGGCGTGCCTTCTCCCGGTCGCGGAGGCATGGAGTCTGTTCTTCAGGCCTAAGGCTCAGGCCGGGATGGATTGGATGGCTTCCAGCTTTTGGGCCAGGTCTTCCGACCTGATCCGCGGTCCAACCTCAATCGTTCGCTCGCCCACCGGTGCCGACTTCTCCTCAACGGGCATGCTTGACGTCACCAGCAGGTCGGTAAAGAGCTTGGAGGGCTGCTGAGGAAGACCAATCAGGTAGTCTGAGAAACTAGCCGTGGGCTCCATAAGGTCGAGGAGGGTCGCTGGAGCGGACCGCCCCGATAGACGTTTCCGGAATCATGGCGAACCGAACTGTCTCGCAAATCTGTGATCAGAAGACAGCCCCAACGATTGAGGAACTCCTGGGCCTGCTCGACTCGATTGTGGCGCCCAATTCGCGGAGCGAACTCCAAGAATTCGAGCTCAAGTTGCACTTCGACGGAACAACACGAGGATGGGCCGAATTGCTCAAGGATATCGCCTCAATGGCGAACTACGGGGGAGGGATCATCTGCTTTGGAGTGGGAAACGATGGCAGTCGCATCGGCTTACCTTACTCCCTACAATCGAAGCTGGATCCAGCCGAGGTTTCGAACAAACTTTCCAGAAAGACTGAAGCAAGGGTAGCGACGAACTTCATGGAGGGGTACCAGGGGGCTCTCATGTTTGCCTTCTTGATCGTGAGAGCACCAGGGCACCTAGTCGTATTCGATTCTGACGGTGACTTCAACGATGAAGAAGGACACCCGAAGAAGGCATTTCATAAGGGGGTTGTCTACACACGCATACCCGGCGGCAACTCCCCAGCATCTCAGCAGGACCTCGACCTACTGGTCAATCGTTTGATAGAGCAGCGAACCCGGCTCTTCCTATCAAGGATAGAACGCGTCGCCCACCTCCCGCCCGATTCGGAAATCATTGCTACGGACCCGGCCACTGACGGTAGGGGTTACGTCCTCTCTGGAAGCGGCAGGGGTGTCCCGGTGTCGCTTAAACATGCTGAGAGCGGCGAGGCCAGCCTCCCAATCACTGAGATTCTCACGACCAGCGTTCCATTCGGGTCACTTGGGGCCGAGATAACTCATCACGTTCGTCTCTGGAGGCAGGCCGACGCACGCCACCGCGTGTCTCGTGAAACATTGACTAAGTGGTATCTACGTCGGAAGAGCATCAACTTCGATGATGACACTGCCGAGCTCTCATTTGTATCCGCGTTGGAGGGATCCGGATACCCGATGTCTTGGGCGGCAGTAATGTCACGAGAGCGATTGATAGCCGCCTGCAGGAGTGAGATTCATTCGCCGAAGTATCGAGTGAGAGAACTAATACCGCTCGTGATTGGTATCTTTTTTTGGAACGAGCGGAACTCCTTACTCAGGCCGAACCTGGGTGCTCTACGTGGACGGGCGGCTAGGATTGCAGAGAAGGTTCTTGCGTACACAGACACGGATCGGTCGAGTTTCGTGCTATATTCCAAATCGTCGATCAAGTCCTTCAATTTTGAGGGAGAGACCCACCGCTACTCAGAATTTATCTCGGACCACCTTGCAGCGCAAGCCATGTTCGAAAAGCTGCTGGATGCAGAATCCAGGGGGAAGTCGACCTATCAGTACCGGTATTATGCCCAACGATTCGACATGATGATTGCGGCTCAATCTCTACAGCCTGGCGGACTAAGCGAAGCGTAGCTAGAAGCGTCGAGAATCGATGGCGATCTTAAGGTGTGGAGGGAACCCACCCCGGTCGTTCTTTGGATCGAACCGGTCTCGATGCACCTTCCAAGCGTCGCCGACCTCGTAAGCGGGGAGGGCGCCGGGTGCCCTCGACTGGCTTGTGGCTCCCGGATGCGCAATCCAAATCGGCGTCCCGAGTTCAGTGGGTTCGAACTCCGGTGGGAGTTCTGCCATCTCAGACTTCGGGACGTCAATGGACACGCCGGGGGGCTGGGCGTACACTACATCTCGCAGGGCCTCGAAGTCCATCACGTTCGGCTACTCGACTAGGTCTTGTTCCGGGTTGGCCAGTTCCGGCCAATTGCCCGGCGTTCCATACGCTTCCGCTCCGCGGTCGGAGTCCCTCGGGTGGACTTGTAGTCGAACGATCCCCAGTAGGACTTGCTCGACTCGTGCTCCAGGAGGCGAGCCGAGAGGTTGTTCGTCTGGCCGACGTATACGATGGTGTCTCCGTGGTACAGGCGGTAGATGCCGCTGGTGTCCGGAACCCAGCGGTAGTCTCCCTTCTCGCGACGGCTCGAATATCCCATGATGGCTACCAGTTAGCACCGCGGCTCTCATTCCGGCGCCGAGGCTGATCCCATAGGGCCTCGATCGCCTTGACGAGCGGCTCGGGGTTGTGTGCGAGCTCGTCGGAGGCGTTGGCAAGAGTGCGACGGGCGTCGCGACCCAAACCGGGAGGCGAACGACGAGCCGATCGACGAAGCTCGTCCCCCTCGGACGCGGCGAGCTCGGAAATTGCCTCGGAGAGGAGGGCTTTGGCCAACTCGCGTCGGAACGACATCGCGCCAGGGAAGACAGTATTTCCAGTATTTATTATGCGTCCATCATTCTGTACATACGGAGGATTGATTAGCAACCGCGGGGACATGGGGATATGGCCCAAATTGAAGCAAAGTTGGTGCCGGCGGTGGCGGCGGTTTCCCAGAAGGGCCTGATGCATCTGCCGAACGCGGTCCGAGAAGGACTCGGGCTCAAGGAGGGGGAGCAGGTGGTGTTCTTCATTGACTCAGAAAAGCACCGAGCAGTGCTCGTGCCCGCGAGCGAGGGATTCCAGTTTCCGGAATAGCGGTTACACCGGCGCGAATCATCGAAGAAGGTTGGTGGCTGGGATAGGCGAATTGGACGATTGGGTTCGGAGCATGGTCATCAGTCCGCGAAGGTATTTCCGTCCCGATACTGGTCCTGCGCTACGAACAGACCTTGCCGATTCCTAGCTTTCTGGGCAATGGGCTGTTACCTGAGGGACTCCATGAGTGCCGATTGTCAGAGGTCGAAGGGAGACTCGCATTCACGGACCGTCGCAAGGGATTGTGGGCGCGCTTCCTCGAAGCTCTCCGCATGCTTCCTGACCTGGGACCGGTTCAGTACATCCTTATCGATGGGAGCTTCGTTGAAGATCATCCCGAGCCGCGAGATATCGACGTCGTCTTCGTTGTCGACACGATGGTAGACCAATCCCCGGGAGGGACTCTCCTCGGATGGGTCAGGCGCCGGCACGAATCTATCAGGGCGATTCATGGCTGTGACGTGTACGTTTCGGACGAGATCGACGTCAGCGGCTACTGGATTAGGCAGTTCGGGTTTACCAGAGCCGGAACTGCTAAAGGCATTCTCAAAGTCACCTCTGGATGGGGGGGTGGCTTATGAGCATTAGCTCGGGGGAGGAACTAGTGCTCACGCAGGCTCGAATTGCGGAACTAGAACAGACGATTCTCGCCGCAAGGCATAGGTTCTCCGGGAGCCCCCATGCTCGGGAGAACCTAGCCGGTCTTTACCAGCATCAGTTACGTGAGCTCCAGCATGAAGTGGATGAATTCCTCGGGGTTTCAGGTCTTCCGGCGGGAGCCCTCGAGCTAGGTTTCGAAACCAAGGACGGAGCAAGTGGCGTCACGACTCTGAGCGCCTTGGGCGAAGCGGTGAATTCTCTAAGAGGGGCCATTACGAGCATCGCCGAGACGCTACTTGAGGGTACAGTTCGAGAAATTGGAAGGCCGAAGGCGGACATTGCAAGGGCCGTCGACCTGCGGGTGGTGGGGGTGTCCCCTGGCAGCTTCAACCTCGAGCTTGAATACCCGGCCCTTCCGGCAGAGGCCGGCGAGGGAATGCGTGACCTCGCCGAACGATCCTTACAGGCCTTGGAGGACGGCCTACGGTGGGTGGATAGCGAGGCGAACCAACCACCTGCGTCGCTCGAGGCTGAAAACCTCAGAAAGGTTGTCCTGTCAGGGGTCAGAAAGCTTTCGCCAACCCCGGCCGGCCCCGTATCGTGGGTTCAACTGCGTCGCGTCTCGCCCCTACGCCTACCGCCGGTCCGGGCGACGACTGAAACCCTTCGAAAGGCGAACGCAATTGCCGAGCGTTCCTTGAAGCCGGAGGCGAAGCGGGTCGTCGGCCACCTCCGAGAAATCGATCTTGACAAGCACACATTTGAGGTGAGTGGCGAAGAGGGCAAACGGACAGTATGCACTATCGATGCGGCCCAGCAGGAAGAGGCCCTAGTTCACATCGCCTCTCAGCGGCTCGTGATGGTCACAGGCACCGTTGAGAAGAAGAGACTCCATGTTGAAACCTTGGAGCCAGTGCGCGATGCGACTTAGTCCGCAGAATCTGAGGTCGCAAGTATTAACCCTTCCCATAATGGCACCCGCTCGGAGAACGAGCCGTCCGGGCGAATGCACGTTTCCAGGGAAAAGGTCGTTACGAACGGGGCACTACAGTGAATCGTGACCGCTTACACGCGCTCTAGGGCGAACCCAGACGCTTGGCCCGAGAACCAGGCTGAAGATCAGGAGTGGTTCGAAAAGCACTCGGCTTGGATGAGGGGAGCCGGTCACGGGTCCCTCTCGGAACTTGCGGGCCACCTCTGGGAGGCCGCCGCCAAAAAGCGAGTGATCGAGTACAAGCCGTTCAATGACAACTGTGGTCGGGGCCTGAATCTTCGTGGCATCGGGCATGGCCTTCCCACCGCATTGGGAATCATCAGTGAGTACGGCTACCACGTACTCGGACTGGCCTTCTACCTCTCGGCGGTAATTGTCTCCGCAAAGCACGGGCTGCCGGGCGACGGGTTCTTCACTCTGCGAGAGTTCCCAGATAGTCCATCCAGTGCCCCATGGCGCCGGAAGGAAGCCACAGCGCACCGGGATGCGGCTTGGTCCTACTCTTCAACGCACGCCAACCCGTCTTAGCGGCCAACTTCCTCAGGTGAAGCCACCGGTCGAGCGGGCTCGCTCGCGAGACCTCGGACATCCTGAGGTTCATACTCCCACGATAGGGGTCACGTTGATATTTCGAATCCTTGCCACCTATGCCAACTACCTTCGGGACTGAACGGACGCAGTCGGCTGCGTCGCCTCACTCTCTTGCCAAAGAGCTCGTGTCTCGGGAAAGGAAGGCCCTGCGGATTGATTCGGGATCTATCTTGGACTCGGTCAGGAACTTCGCAACTATCGACCTCTGATCGACATCACGACTTTCCACCATGGCCGAACGAATAGACTCGAGCGTTCTCCGAGCGACGGTAAAAAGGGCCAGCGCGTCAGTTGGACTCCAGAAGCGAATCCTATCAGCATGCGTCACCGCTTGACGGGCGATTCTTGATCGAGGGGTAACGAGAATCGCTATGGTGCTGTCTATCTCCTTTATTCGGGGCTGCGACTTCGCCCAATCGAGGTGTCCAGCTGTTTGGGTACAATCCCTGATGGAAACCGATTCGTGCGGGGCTTCTCCAGCCTTCCCCTCGAAAACGACTGCTAACTTGGTACCCAGTTGCCAGACGGCATCCGGACTCCCAGTCCCTTCGGGCTTCGAGCCTTCGAAACCGAGGAGGCCGCCCAGTCTAGCGAGGCCGACATCGAATTCCGGTGCGGCATGGCTGTGGAGAAGTCTCTCGGTTTCGTCCATGTACTTCACAAACGTCGGTCCGACTGTTCCGATTTCGTGGATGAAACTGGTCACCCCCTCGACCGAAAGGCCTAACAATTGATCGGAAACCGGAGATTGAATGTCCCATTCCCCGGCGGCTTCAGCCGCGTAGGCGAACCAGGTAACGAAACGACTAGCCTCCGAAGCCCGTCTCAAGAACTCGTGACTTACGTCGGCGAATTCGCCAACTCCCTGGGCAGCCAACGTGGCTGCTCCAGCGACATTATACGACCAGAAAGCGCGGTAGGACGCGAGAGGAACCCCGGATAGCCGGTCCACGACGGCCCTCGCGTGGAGTACCCCCTTTCCATGATTTCCGGCCCACATCGCGTATGAGTAATCGACCTCATCTTTCACGCTGTCCGCGAGCTGTGAGGTGGTCGGAGAGTCCGGGGGAGGTTCCTCGGAGCGTAGTGACTGAATGTCCTGTTCCGCCTGGGCCCACTTCTCGTCTTGCGTCAGGAAAGCATTCACCATAGAGTCAAGATCGTCGAACGAACGCGGGCGTTGGTCAAGGGCAAATTGTAGTTCGGCTCGAAGTTCTGGGTGAAAAGACAAGAGATTCTCGATCCTAACGCAAAAGTCGAGCAGGCGCCGTCCAACCATGACTACGACAGCATAATCCGTGTCACTTCGCGTGCATCTACCGGTTCCTTGAGCGATTCTTGTCTTGGTTCTCTCCCTCAGGAGTACGTCCAAGCCGAGGGTTCGTTCGAGGAACGATTCCTGTAGGTTCGTTCCTGAGGGCAGGCCAAGGAGAATGATCTGGCGGCAGGTTTCGTGAGGCAAGTCGATTCCATCGTACCTGCCGCTCAAGACTAGAACGGCGTGCTCGTCCTGGGTGAACGGGTCGAGGGAGCTCTCGACTTGGGCTGCGCTGAGGATCGTGAGCCGTCCCGGAAATGCAGTTTCGACGCGCTCCTTGAAGATGTTAGATCCACGAAGAGTAGGTGTCAGAACAAGGGTCCTGGGGGACCGCTCCCGGACTAGGCAGGATTCGAGCCAAGTTTGATAGTCCGCGCTGGTTCGAAAGAAATCTGGAAAAATGAAGAGGCGACGGCCAACCCCGTGGGAGGCGTAAGTCTTCGGCGTTGGGATCCTCTTTATTTGAGGGACGCCGGAGGATCTCTCAAGCTCACCTCCGGAACCGAGAGTAGCAGACATGTATACTCTCTGAAGAGCGCGAGCGAAAGGGGGGTGGGTCAGTGTGGGTGGAATGTACGGGCGAATGAGGACCCCATCCCAAGAGATGTAGACGCAACAGGATGCAAGGCCGTCACGGACGGTGGTCCACGGAAAGTAGAGCTCCGGGTCGTCGGGCCCGGGTGCGGCAGCATCGAGAATCGCCCGAAGAGAAGCCAGATTCGGGTTCAAGGCTCCGAAAGGTATCATCCAAGGTTGGGGCACTCGGGCAGGGCGTGAGTCCCGGTACAGTGAAGCCACGAGCGGCTTCGGTAGGCGCGGCTCGAACAAAGAAACGAGCTGCATGTACAACTCCTTGCGTTCGCTCCTATCGACAAGAACGGACCACATCTTGGCGATATGCGACTCGGCATCATGGGCGTCATCTAGGATGATGGTCTGAGGGTCATAGAGTCCTGGACTAACGTTGAAGAACCCACCGTATGTGGAGACTGCGATTACCCTTCCTGCCCTGTAACTCGTGACGTCCTCAACCACGAAGTCCTTCTTCGGACCGACGAACACCTTTGCCTCGATTCCGTATGTATGCGCCTGGGTTCCCACTTGGAACGCGAGTTGCCTGGTCGGGCAAAGGTAGAGGGCTCTTTCCCGCCGTATCCGCCTTCTGAACTCGGCAATCAAGAGACCCACGAGGGTCTTACCGGAGCCGGTTGGAAGTTCAAGGCTAACATCGGAGGTCTCGATATGGTTCTGCGCGTACGAGCGTAGGATGTCAGCTTGGTGTGAGAACAAGTCGCGAATCTCAGGCGACCGGGTCCGTAGCTCCTTGAAAAGCGACTCGGGATCGGCTGGGGGGGTGGCCTTTACCCGGACCCGGCGGAATGGGTTTGGTGTGTTCGCCACAAATCTCCGAGAGCCACCCGGTTTGAGGAGCTTTTCGGTCCCGCGATGGAACGAATGGAATCGGTCGAAAGAGGGGCGGACTGAATAGATGGAGATGAGGACGATGATGACGCGGGCCGGTCGTTTACGGTAATTCAGTTTCAAAGCCTCGTTTGGACGATTCGACTACGGACCTCGGATTCAAGCCGATGGTTGACCGGCTTTCTTCCATCGCAGCCGTGGTCAAAGCAGACGGCAAGTCGACCACCGACTTTCGGGCACGACCTACACTTTACCCAGCATGTATCACCCGGGCCGGGTCGTCGCTCCACCGAGAAACGTCGCTCGTCGTGCCAGACCGCCTTGTGGCGGCCGACGGAATGTCCGCATTCGGAGCAGGTAAAGCCGCTAATCCGAGGCCAGAACCTGGATGGGTGGATGGACCGAATTCGGCCGGGGACCGGGACCTTTTTTCTAGCCACAGCTGGTCAATGTGGACAGCGATAAATGGACTCGGGCATGGCTACGCGAACCAGAATGGCTCCTGTATTGCCAAGGGCCCGCTAGATCTCCACTGAGTCGCTCTCGATTTTGTGCCCACAGTTCGCGCAGCCTAGCTCCCAGTGCTGGTACGAGTGTGTCGGTTCCGGGTCGTCCGCTGTACCGCCGTATGATGTCGTGTAGTTTCTCTCGGTGATTGGGCCCCCGCACTTGGGACACACCTCATACCGAGACACGTAGAGGGCGCTAATTCGGTTGACCTCATTCTGCAAGAGGCCCTTCAGCGCTTCGAGGGCCTCTGGAGGTGAACTCTCAGTCACGAGCAATGGAAACCACTTCAAGTTCTGGACGAATGGCTTGACTTTCTCATCTGGAAACTCGTCCTGAGCAAGATTCGCGTATCGATCGACCTCCTTGTAGAGTTCGCGACATTGCTCAAACGTGGACTGCCTCGCACGTAGGATCGCCTCAACGCCACTAACTTCGGATTCTACGAACGCTAGGAAGGCGTCCGCATCAGAGGATAGATGTTCAACGTACTTCGGATTCGGGGCGCTGAGCTCGCGGTGGTAGAGTTCTTTCCGCAATTCGCGCAGACCTCGCAGGCACTTCGACCATCGTTCATCCAGAAGAGGCAACCTCGCCACCAAGCGGTCGACTAAGGCCTCCAGAGGCATCTGATCAAACGTGCTTGGCTCATCGAAAACTAGCAGTGCATGAGCCAGCCTGAATAGAAGGTAACGATAAAGTTCGAGGTGGTCCGCCGCCGTAATTCGAAGGTTAGCGATTCCCTTCTCGTTGCGGTAGATCTCCCAAGACCTCGCCGCGTTCCTACGGTAATCCGCGACCCTCGGCTCAGGTGGAGAACCATCCTTTACCGAGGTGCCTGACTTCGCGTCGGATGCCATAAGGACTACCGGAACTACTCGGACAATCTAGCGTTCGGCATTACTTCTTTAGGTCGAGAGTGACCCCGAAGGGCAAGCCGCCGTCCTCGCGGGGCCTATTGCCCCAGAGGAGGGCTTCCTTTCCGGTGACCTGGATGTGGCGAGCAATCCGGGTAATCTCATCGAGGATCGGGCGCAGCCCCGTTTCCCGCTCGTTAACGTGTACGATGAGCGTCTGCTCGTCGAGCCACCTTACGGTAGACTCGGGAGCCCAGCCCGATCGATCTGACAGCCTCCCAACCTGGAACGTCACCACCGTATCCGGCGCGGAACCCATCGTGACCTCATCCAACATCTCATCAACGTGGAGGAGCCCGCCTCTGGGATCAGTGGCCTTGCGCCGAAGGAGGTGAATCGGAGACTCATCCGATAGCTCTAGCAGCTGCCGCAGCTGCTCCCCACGGCTCTTGCGGGCCGCTAGATCCTCCGAGGAAAGTCCTGGTCGAGATCGCGTGTCCGGCCAGAGAGTCATGGAGATGATCCCCGCCGCCGCCAGGAAGGACTGCAAGGCTTCGAGAATCCTTGGGACCTTGTTCGCCATCTGCCTGAGCAAGCTCGCATACTCTTCTTGTTCGGCCTGAAGTGGTGGGGGACCGCCTTGGTCACGAATCCGGCGCACTTCCTCTCCGAGGCGACTCCGTGCCGCGAGCTCGGCTTCCAGCCGGTCGAAGGCAACCTTCGCGGCTGCTCCCTGGAGCCGGATTTCTAATGCGTAGGGAAGGTTGACGTCAGTAGGCATGCCTGGTGAGGTCGGTGTTCGGTATTATTGATGCCGGACAAGATGGCTTAGCCCCCTGCGACGGGAAAACGACACCCTCAGACCAAAAAATCCCAATCGGTCTAGAACAATCCCAAGGGAGTCTCGGTGGCGAGAAAAATCCCAAAGCCCGGACCACCCACTGCTTTCATATACAAGCGCATGGTTCCCCGAGTTGGAGAAAGCCATGCTGCAGGGAACCCCCATCCTCGTCCTCAAGGAAGGCACCGAGCGCGAGAGAGGAAAGAGCGCGACACAGAATAACATCGCCGCGGCCAGAGCCATCGCGGACGCGGTCCGCTCGACCCTCGGCCCCCGAGGCATGGACAAGATGCTCGTGGATTCGATGGGAGACATCACGATCACGAACGACGGCGTCACGATCCTCAAGGAGGTCGACGTCGAACACCCGGCCGCCAAGATGATCGTCGAGGTGGCCAAGACCCAGGATCAGCAGTGCGGCGACGGGACGACCACCGCGGTCGTACTGGCCGGCGAGCTATTGAAGCGCGCCGAGGCGCTCCTGGAACAGAACATCCATCCTACCGTCATCACGCGCGGCTATCAGATCGCCCTCCAAGAGGGCCAACGACTCCTCGAGAAGGAGATCGGGACCACCGTCAAGATCGACGATGAGAAGATGCTCATCGATTGCGCCACAACGGCGATGGGGTCGAAGGGGGTCTTCGGCTCCCGGGATGAGCTCGCCAAGATTGCCGTCCACGCGGTCCGAAAGATCGTCGAGAAGCGCGGGGACCGAGTCGTGGCCGACGTCGACCAGATCAAGGTCGAGAAGCGCCACGGGGGCACGATCGGCGATACCGAGCTCATCGACGGCATCATTCTCGACAAGGAGCGCGGTCATCCGAGGATGCCCCGCATGGTGAAGGGTGCGAAGATCGCGCTCGTCAACTCGGCCCTCGAGATCAAGAAGACGGAGATCGAGAGCAAGATCAACATCAAGAGCGTCAACCAGATCCAGAGCTTCCTCGACGAGGAGGACAAGACCTTCCGGCGGATGGCCGAGCAGGTCAAGGCCTCGGGGGCGAACGTCCTGATCACCCAGAAGGGGATCGACGACGTCGTCCTGCACTACCTGGCCAAGGAAGGGGTCTTCGCGCTCAAGCAGGTCAAGGAGTCCGACATGCAGAAGCTCGCGAGGGCGACCGGCGGAAAGATCGTCACGGGGCTCAAGGAGCTCTCCTCCTCGGATCTTGGAGCGGCACAACTGGTCGAGGAGAAGAAGGTCGGCGACGAGGACATGACCTACGTGACGGGTTGCGCCAACCCCCGGTCGGTCTCGATCCTCATCCGCGGCGGCACCGAGCACGTCACCCAGGAAGTGGACCGCTCGATCCACGACGCCCTCAAGGTCGTCGCGAGCGTCATCGAGGATGGGGTCATCTGTCCCGGTGGTGGCGCGACCGAGATCGACCTGTCGGTCAAGCTACGGAAGTTCGCCCCGTCCGTCGGTGGCCGGGAGCAGCTGGCGGTCGAGGCGTTCGCCCAGTCCCTCGAATCCGTCCCCTGGGCCCTCGCGGAGAACGGCGGTTACGACGCGATCAACACCCTGATCGAGCTTCGGGGAGCGCACGATGGCCCATCGGCGAATCGAAACGTCGGAGTCAACCTCGGCGACGGCAAGGCGGCGGACATGTGGAAGATGCACGTGGTCGAGCCGTTGCGCGTCAAGCGCCAGGCCCTCACCTCGGCCGTCGAGGTCGCGAACATGGTCCTTCGGATCGACGATATCATCGCCTCCAAGAAGACCTCGGCCGGTCCACCCGGCGGGGCCGGTGGACACGACCACTAGCGCCGCGCCCGGACCCTAACCCATTCCGCCCCTGGGGCGCCGTGCCTGCTCCGAAGTCTTCTTATCGGTCATCGGGTAGGCGCGCTCCACCATGCGAACCAAGCCCGTCGAGGGGGTCCTTCGCCTGGACGTGGTCACGCTCGACCCTCGCCCCGCGATCTACCTCGCCTACGATGGACTCGCGGGACTCTCCCAGCGGGCGATGCTCCGCGACCTGATCGAGGAACTGCAACGCCAGGGCCCAGAGACGCTCAAATCGTTCATCGAAGCGGTCCGCAAGCACCATTCGGGCCAGGTCCACGTCTACTTCTCCGACTACGTCAGCTATGGGATCGGCGGGGGCGATGCGACGGCCGAGTTCTTCTTCGGCACCTTCCTCGTACTCCATGAGGCGAGCAAGAATGGTTCGCCGGAGGAGATCCTCCTGCAGCGCACCGGGGGAACCGAACGCTTTCCTCTCGATTCGGTCGCCTCCTAATCCATACCGACGGGACCCTCCGAGACGCCCGACCGGACTGTCCTGCGGCCCCGCCCCAACGGGTCCGACCCTGGGACGCGGCACCTTTTTCCTCCGGAGGCATCCCGGACCCGACGATGGACGATGATCCGACGCTAGTGAAGGAGCGTCGGGCGAAGGCCCTTCGACTCCGAGCGGAAGGACGAGAACCGTTCCCCTGGGCGTTCCCCGGCCGCGTGCCCACCGAGGCGGTAGCAAACGCCTGCAAGTCGATCGCCCAGGGGGAGGCGGATCCTACTCGGTCGTTCCGCGTCGCCGGACGGATCCGAGCGGTCCGCGGCCACGGCAGGAGCGCGTTCCTCGACCTGGATGACCTGTCCGGTTCGCTCCAGCTCTACGCCCGCGTGGACGAGCTCGGTGAGAATGGGTTGGCGAGGCTGCTCGCCGACACCGACCCGGGCGACCTCCTCGGCGCCGACGGGGTGCCCGTCGTGACCCGGCGGGGCGAGCCCTCGCTGCGGGTCACGGCGTTCGAGATCCTCGCCAAGGCGCTGAATCCGCCGCCGGAAAAATATCATGGTCTCCAGGACCCGGAGGAGCGGATCCGCCGGCGGTACGTCGACCTCCTCGCTTCGCCGGAGAGCCGGGCCCGCTTCCGGACGCGCTCCCTGCTCACTCGGGCCCTCCGCAGGCACCTAGATGGCCTTGGGTTCCTCGAAGTGGAGACCCCGACCCTCGTCCCGATCGCGAGCGGGGCGGCGGCCCAGCCGTTCACGACCCGCTCCCGCTACCTCGACCGTGAGCTCCAGCTGCGGATCGCCCTCGAGCTCCCGCTCAAGCGACTCCTGGTCGGTGGTCTCGAACGCGTCTACGAGGTCGGACACGTCTTCCGGAACGAGGACATGGATTCGACGCACGCGCCGGAGTTCACGATGATGGAGCTCTACTGGGCGTACGCCGACTACACGGACATGCGCGGGCTTCTGGAAGGTCTCTATGGCTCCCTCGCGCTGGAGGTGGCGAAACTGCTCCCTGGATCGCCCGCGGCTCAGGAAGCCCCCGCACGGTTCCGAGCCCCCTTCCCGACGGTCGATTTTGTCGAGGAGCTCGAACGCCGCAGCGGGATCCGCGACCTCCTCGGAAAGAGCCGGGAGGAGTTGCGAGCCCTCGCTCGCTCGGCGGGAGCGACCGTCCCGGAGGATTCGCCCCCGGGGAAGTTCCTCGACAAGCTTTTCGAGCACTACGTCGAGCCGACCCTGGACCGGCCGACCTTCGTCCTCGATTTCCCGGAGTCGACGACCCCTCTCGCCAAGCGCCACCGCAGCCGACCCGGCCGCGTGGAGCGTTTCGAGCTGTTCGCCCGTGGGATCGAGCTCGGGAACGCGTACACCGAACTCAACGACCCCGACGAGCAGGAGCGGCGATTCCGGGAACAGCTCTCCTCCCGGGGCGAGGACCACTACGCCTACGATTCCGACTTTGTTGAGGCGCTTCGGTTCGGGATGCCGCCGGCCACCGGACTCGGGATCGGGATCGACCGGATGGTGATGGCCCTGACGGGGACCGCGTCCATCAAGGACGTGATCCTCTTCCTGCCGACGCGAGAGCGCTCGCCCGGTTAGTCTAGAGTTCCCGCTCGATTCCGCGTTGCCGCGATCGGAAGGCGAGGATGCCCACGATCCCGGCGGCCGCGGAAGCCCCACCCCCAGCGATGAACCAACCGAGCTGTCCGTGGAGGACCTGGGGAGCGGGGAGGCCGGGGATGGGGGTCAGCAAGGAGAACGAGAGGTTGCCACTGAGCGTCCCAGCCCCCTCCCCAGGCGCTGCCACGAGCAGGTGGCTCAGGGCTGGGGAGGAGACGAGCACCCCGACCGAGACAGAAGGATTGGACGGGGCGGAGGAGGAACCGAACGCCCGGTCCCATCGGACGATCGAGGTGGGCCCGCCGGGGACGTTTCCCTGGATCCCTAGGACTCCAACCGTCCACTGGCTCGTCCCGTCCACGAGCGTCGCCCCCGGGCATCCGACCTGATCGACCGAGGCCTCCGATCCGGTACAGGCGACGAAGCTATGGGCGAGAGGCGTCGAGAGGCTCATCTGGATCCCGAGGAGGTCGCTCGAAGCGACCCACGGCCAACCGCTGACGACCCAATGAGTACCGACCCCCTGCGACGGGTCCGCCGGCGCGTTCAAGGCATAGTCGATGGAGAGGTGCGCGGTCCCGAGCGGTGAGCCGTCGGCCTGAACGAGGTCGTTCGGGCCCTGCCAGAGGCCCGCGTTGGCCTGGTAGACGGTCAGGGTCGCGGTCAGGTCGAACGGCAGCGAGCTCGACCCGCTCGAACCGCTCGTCACCACGATGTTCGAAGGGAGCGCGACCGCCACGATCTGGGGGGCCGAGGCCGAGGGGGTGGCTTCCAGGATCTGGTCCACGGAGAGAGAGGTCGTGGTGGTTCGATTACCGACCTCGCTCAGGGTCACGTCTGGATAGGCGGACGGGAAGTTCACGGCGATCGTCGCCGGAACGGCCGAGGCGAGCGGGGCGGCCGCGGGAGTCTCCGCCCCCGCCGAGGCGGAGGCCACGAACAGGGAGAGGAGGGCCGCACCCCACCCAACGAGACGGCCAATGGACCGCCAGTTCCAGCGGCGGCCGAGCGGGCCATGAGTCATTGAAGAACCCGACCGGTCGACCCGGGACACGGGTCTATAACCATTCCCGAACAGGCCTTGAACGTTCACGGATGTAACTCGGACCAGAACCGGATGAATCGGTCGACGACGTCCTCGGGCAGAGGGGGAAAGCGCAGCAGGAGCGTGTGGACCCGCTTCGGGTCGACGAGTCGCACCCGGCGTTCGGACCCGGTTCCCTCTCGCAGGATGACCCCGACGGTCTCGAGCCGCCGCAGGAAATACGACAGGTTCTGTGGGGTCGTCGCGAGGTCAGCGGCGAGGCCGGACGGCGCGGAGGCTCCATCCAGGTATACGTGCAGCAGTAGCGCCCTTGGAACGGACTGGCGGAGGAGAGCGAGGAGCTGCTGGTCCTGGTCGGGGATCGGACCCCCGATCTCCTCCACGACCGCCGGGTAGGCGCACTTGTAGCCTCCCGAGAACCGAACCGTGATCAGGCCCTCCTTGCCGAGGCGGTAGAGATGGTAGTCGAGGGTCCCGATCGGGATGCTCAGGCGGCGGCGGATCTCCCGGAGGTGGACGCCGGGATAGCGCTGGACGAACGAAAGGAGGGTCTCGGCCCAGGTCCCGCGGCGTTCCTCCGCGGGCATCGGGGAGGTCCTCCCCTACCGCACGAGCGTCGCGACGAACAAGACGACCAACAGAGCGGCCTCGAACGCGGCGGAGATCGCGAGCAGCGTCGGGGCGTCGAGTCCAGTGGTGAACAGCCCGACCCCGACGACTACCCCCTGGATCGCGATCAACCAGAACCCGCCCGCGACCAGGGCCATCCGCCTCGAGGGCGCCCGCCTCCACGCCGCGATCGCGAGGACCCCAAGGACCGCGCCGAACACGGCGATTCCGGCGAAGGCGAGATTGGTGATCGCCGTCAAATCCATGCGGCCCCCCATGGACGCATGTTCCCCTTTATAGTGCGCGCCGTCCAGTTGACAGTAGGATGGAGGGTGCCACCGCCCGCCCGACCCCGCTCGTCATCGATCGGTTGACGGTCCGATACGGCGAGCGGGTCGGCATCCAGGACCTCACCCTCGTCGTTCGACCGGGGGAGATCTACGGCCTGCTCGGCTCGAACGGCGCCGGGAAGTCCACCACGATGAAGACCATCGTCGGCCTTCAGCGGCCGGACTCCGGCTCGGTCCGGGTCTTCGGATTCGACCCGACGACCGGGGGGGTCGAAGCGAAGCAGCGCATCGGCTACGTTCCCGAGACGCCGCTCCTCTTCGACGCGCTGACCCCCTGGGAGTTCCTCGAGTTCGTGGCCAGCGTCCGTCGCATGGAGGGAGAGGCGGTGACGAAGCGTGCGGCCCGCTATGCGGAGGCGCTCCAGCTCACCCCCGAGCTCCACCAGCCGATAGCGACCCTTTCCATGGGCAACCGCCAGAAGGTCCTGCTCGTCGCGGCGCTCCTGCACCGGCCTCCGCTCCTCGTGCTGGACGAACCGTTCCACAGCCTCGATCCCCGGGCCGTACGGATTGCCCGGGACCTGCTCCGCCAACACGCCTCCGAGGGTCGCGGTGCGGTCCTGATCTCAACGCACACGATGGAGGTCGCGGAACGGCTGTGCGACCGGGCGGGGATCCTCGATCGGGGACGCCTCGTCGGGGAGGGCACGATCAGCGAACTCCAAGGGTCCCACTCCCACAACCTGGAGGAGGCGTTCTTGAAACTCACCCGAGAGGATGAGGGCGTTCGGGCCGCGGTCGAGTCGCTTGGCCAGGAATGACAGGGTCCTGGCGGGAGGCCTATCGGCTCCAGCAGCGCGCATTCCCCGAGCTCGCCTACGAGGCGATCTACGCGGTACGCCAGGGAAACCTGGCCCCGAATTTTCCGCCGTCGGAGATCGCCCGACGATCGATGCGGCGGGTGGTCCAGAGCAAGCTGCTCGTTTCGATCCTCCTCGGGCTCGTGGCGCTCGGGACCACGGCCGTCCTCGGACCCACGGCAAAGAGCCTCCTCGCCCCGGACCTCGCCCCGGCGCTCTACGTCGCGACGGTGCTGGTGGGCCTGCTCGTGCTCGAGCTCGCCCTGATCTGGTGGACCGGCCTGCAGGTACTACCGACCTTCCTCTCCTCGCCCATCCTCCCGACCCTGGAGACGCTGCCGGTCCCCAGCGCGACGGTCGACCGGGCGGGGTTCCTTCTGTTCCTGCGCCTGTTCGACCTGCCCGCCGCCACGACGGTGGTGCTCACCCCGATCGCGGTGGGCCTGGCCCTACACTCCGTCCTCGCCGGGCTCGCGATCCTGCCCGGGGCGATCTCCGTCGTGGTGTTCGCGCTCTCGCTCGCGCTCGTCACAGGCCGGTTCTTCGTACGGCATGTCCAGGGATCGCCGGGCGGGTCGAGCCGGATGGCGCTGCGATGGGCGTACCTGGTCCTCTGGGCGATCCCAGCGTTCGCGATGTATGGATACGTGACGATCGGTCCGAGAGCCGTGGCCTGGCTCTCGGGGGTCGTCGCGACGGGCCCGGCGGGCATCGTCGACGGACTCCTTGCGGCGTATCCGTTCCCGCTCGCCTCCCTTCCTTCGCTCGCGGCGAACGGGGCCCTCTCGGGGACCGGTTCCGGGCCGGGACCGGTCCTCGTCGTGCTCGCCGGCTCGCTCGCCTACGGACTGCTCACGATCCTTCTCGCCGGCTGGCTGCTGACCGCTCCTCGCTCCCTGACGACGACGCGGGCAGCGGGCGCCTACACGGACTCGGGATCCCTCCGTCTCGTCACCCGCTCCGCTCCCGTTTCGATCCTGGTGAAGGACCTGCGCATCGCCTCTCGGACCCCCGCGTTCGCCTTTCTCATCCTCCTCCCGCTGCTCGACGCCGTCGCCATCGGCGGGTGGACCCTGCTGAGCGGCCCGGACCCCACGGAGGCTCTGAACATCGCCTCGGCCGCCGCCGCCACGGCCGCGCTCCTCGCGACATTCTTCAGCCCCGCCTTCTTCGCCATCGAACTGATGGGATACTCCTACACCCGAACCCTTCCCCTCTCTCAGCGTTCGTTGATCCTGGGGAAAGTGCTCCTCGTCGCCGGCGTCTATCTCCTGTCCGCGGGAACGGTCCTCGTGATCACCTTGGCCCGGCTGTTCGACCCGTTGCCGTTCGCCCTGTTCGTGCTCGCCGAGCTCCCGGCCGTCCTCGCGGCGGCGTTCCTGGAGATCGGGATCCTCGTGCGCGTGGCTCGACGCCGCGGCCTCCCGATCACGAACCTGTATTCGGGGAGCTGGTGGGCCACCGCCGTCGCCGTGCCCGGGGTGATCGTGGCCGGCGCGCCTCTCGCCCTGTTCGAGCTGGGACGGGCGAGCTCCCCGGCCCTTGGGATGGGGCTGCTCGCGCTCGTCGCGATCGTCGAGCTCGGCGGTGCGGCGACGTTTTCTCTCCTCGGGGCCGGAGGTGGAACGAACTGATGCCGAAGGAGATCCCCTCTCGGTTCGTGCCGAGCGAGGTCGAAGCGCGCTGGCAAGGCGAGTGGGAGCGAGCCGGCTGTTTCCGAGCCCCGGATACGCCGTCCGGACCGAGGTTTGCGATGGTGCTTCCCCCGCCGAACGTGACGGGGGTGCTCACGCTCGGGCACATCTTGGGGGACACGGTGATGGACGTGCTCGCCCGCTGGCACCGGATGCGAGGGGACGCGGTCCTGTGGCTGCCGGGTGTCGACCACGCCGGCCTTTCGACCCAGGTCGCCGTCCGACGGCACCTAGCGAAGGGCAAGGTCCGGCTCGAGGACCTCCCGAAGGAGGAGGTCCTCCGGCAGATCGGCGAGTGGAAGGAGGCCCGCGAGGCCACGATCCGAGATCAGACTCGGCTCGCCGGGTTCTCCGTCGATTGGTCGCGATACCGATACACGATGGACCCGGGCAGTCTGCGCGCGACGCGGGAGGTCTTCGTCCGCCTCTACCGGGACGGGCTCATCTACCGCGGCGAACGGATCGTCAACTGGGACCCGAAGATGCGGACCGCGGTTTCCGACCTCGAGGTCGTGCACCGGGAGGAGGAGACCGACCTATTGTTCCTCCAGTATCCGTGGGCCGACGGAAGCCCCGGGGGGCTCGTGGTCGCCACGGTGCGCCCCGAGACGATCTTCGGGGACACGGCGGTCGCCGTCCACCCCGACGATCCGCGCCACCGGGAAGCCGTGGGTCGGTCCGTCCGCGTCCCCCTCACGGGGCGGGCCGTCCCGGTGATCGCGGACTCGGGGATCGACCCGGAGTTCGGCAACGGCGCCCTCAAGGTCACCCCACGACACGACCTGCTCGACCACGAGATCGCCAAGCGCCACCCGGAGGTCGTGATCCCTCCGTCGATCTTCGACGAGAGCGCGCGGCTGGTCGGAGAGCTCGTTCCGGCCCGGTTCCAGGGTCTCTACCGGGATCGAGCGCGAGCGCAGGTCACCGAGGCGCTTCGGGAGGGCGGCTTCCTCACCCGGACGCAGCGGTATCGCCATCGTGTCGCCCACTCCGAGCGTTCTGACGATGTCATCGAGCCATCCCTGTCGATGCAGTGGTTCGTGCGGATCGCGGCCCTCGCCCCGCCCGTCTCCGAGGCGGTTCGGACGGGGGCGATCCGATTCCACCCGGACCGATGGACGCTGACCTTCCATCGGTGGATGGAGAACCTCGAAGATTGGTGCATCTCGCGCCAGGTCACCTGGGGCCACCCGATCCCCGTGCAATACTGCGAGGACTGCGCGATGGAGGTCGTCTCGGTCGAGCCCTCCGTGAGCTGTCCGAGGTGCCACGGGTCGCGGTTGCGGGCCGACCCGGACGTGCTAGATGCTTGGTTCACCTCCTGGCTGTGGCCCTTCGTCACCCTGGGGTGGCCCGAGGCCACGGCGGACCTCGAGCGCTACTATCCAACCGATGTGCTCGTGACCGGCCGCGACATCATGTTCTTCTGGGTCGCCCGGATGATGATGGCGGGCTACCGGTTCACCGGCCGCCGTCCGTTCGAGCACGTCTACTTTACCGGCATGCTGCGCGACGAGACCGGGCGCAAGCTCTCGAAGCACCTCGGGAACTCCCCGGAACCGCTCGACTTGATCCGGGACCGGGGCGCCGATGCCCTTCGCTTCTCCCTGGTCCATCCGAATCCGGTCGACCAGGATGGCCCGTTCACCTCCTCGACCTTGGACGGGGGCCGGAATTTCCTCACGAAGCTCTGGAACCTAGGCCGGTTCCTACTCGGTCACCTCCCCGACGGGGCGGCGGGACCGTCCGGGCCGCCGCCCCTGGACGGCGCAAGTGCCCTCGAGAACCGCTGGATCCTATCGCGCTGGCGCGAGAACGCAACGGCCGTGGACGAAGCCCTCGATGGATTCGAGTTCACGAACGCCGCCACAGTGCTCCACGGATTCGTATGGCACGATCTCGCCGACCGATACGTCGAAATGGCGAAGGACGCCCTCCAAGGGGCCCGGGGGGAGCTCGCACGCCGAGAGGCTCGCGAGGTACTGCAGTTCGTGTTCGACCGCACGCTCCGACAGCTCCATCCGTTCGTCCCGCACGTTACCGAAGAGTTGTGGCACGCCCTGCCTCACGAAGGGACGTTGCTCGCCGTCTCGAGCTGGCCGAGGCCGGAAGAGGCACCTCTCGACCGTCCCGCCCTGGCGACGATGGAGATCGTGCTCGACGGGATCCGGTCCCTTCGGAGCCTTCGCACCGAGCTGGCAACGCCCGCCTCCGACCTGCCGATGGCCCGGTTCAGACCGTCCCGACCGGAGGCGGCGAGGGCCCTCGAGTCACAGAGCTCCGTCATCATGCGGCTCGGCCGCGTCGCCTCCCTCACGGTCCTCCCCGATGGGGTCGCTGCCCCGGCCGGATACGCTAGCTCGGTGACGCCCCATGCGGAATTCTTCCTCGAGCGACCTACGGTCGCTGCGGTCGAGCCCGGCGGGCTTGCTCGGGAGCGCAGAAAGCTCCTCGAGTTGCTGGAGAAGACCCGCCGGAGCCTGTCCGACCCGGGCTTCCGATCCCGCGCTCCGCCCCACGTCGTGGCGGAGGCGGAGGAGAAGGCCTCGGAGCTCGCCGAACGGATCCGCAAGATCGACGGGAACCTGGCCCCCGCGCGCCAGGAGACTCCGTGAGCCCCAGCGTACCGCCGACGCGAACTCGACGCTCGGCCCCCCGGCCCTCCTCCAAGGCCCCGACTCAGAGCCGACTCCCGGACCTATCGATGGGACGGGACGGGAAGCCGCACCCGGCGATCGGCCTCGGGCTCTGGGCCGTGGGCCGCTGGACCGCTGCGGATGAATCCCGGACCCGGGAGACGATCGTCCACGCCTTGGCCCGCGGGCTGCGATGGTTCGATACCGCCGAGGTCTACGGCACCGGCCGATCGGAGCGGGTCCTTGGGGACGTGCTCGCCTCGGGAGGCGCGCCGGCCGAGGGCCTCTTCCTGGGGACCAAGGTCTCCTGGGAGCATCTTCGCCCGACCCAGGTACGAGCCGCGCTGACCGGCAGTCTCCAGCGCCTCGGCCGTCGGTCGGTCGACCTGTATCTCGTTCATGCCCCCGACCCCCACGTCCCCATCGCCCAGACGATGGGGGCCCTCGAGACCCTCTGGAAGGAGGGGAAGATCGGAGCGATCGGAGTCAGCAATTTCGGGATCGAGGAGCTCGAGCGGGCGCAATCCGCGCTCGCGGAAGCGGAGATCGTCGTCGCCCAGGTGCGCTACAACCTGTTCGACCGGGAGGACGCTGACCCGATCCGGGAGTACTGTGCGAAGCGAAAGATCGTGCTGGAGGCGTACACGCCGCTTCTGCGGGGGCTGCTTGTCGGTCGGTATCTCGATGGCACTCGCCCCCCACCGGAGGTGCAGCGGTTCACCCACCGTCTGCTCGAGGACGAAGCGCTCTCCGAGATCCTCCTGCGCGCCCGCCGTCTCCGGGACCTCGCGAAGGAGGTCGGGCTCCCGATGGCCTCGCTCGCCCTCCACTGGTTGAGGGATCGGGGCGCCGCTCCCGTGTTTGGGGCCTCGCGTCCCGACCAGGTGGACGCGGTCCTCGAGGCGTTCGCGAGCGCCCCAGAGCGCTCGGTCCTCGAGCGCGCGGACCGGATCGCGCTCGGGGAGACCGATGCTTAGGTTCGTGGCGTTCGACATGGACGGCACGCTTGTCGACGTCGCGAGCAGCTGGCGGTCGGTCCACGAACACTTCGACGACCAGAACGAAGAGGGTCTGAACGCGTTCCTCTCCAACCGGATCGACGACGAGGAGTTCGTGCGGAGCGACATCCGGATCTGGTGGCGGCATCAACCCGATATCTCGGTCTTCGACCTCGAGCGGATCCTGGCGCCCGTTCCCTTGATGCCGGGGGCGACCGAACTACTGGGAGCCTTGCACGCGCGAGGCATCCGCACGGCCATCGTCAGCGGCGGAATCGATCTGCTCGCGAAGCGGGTCGGCCGGGAGCTGGGGATCGACTACGTCCTCGCGAACGGCTTCCGTACTGACGCCAGCGGGCGATTGACCGGAGAGGGGATCATACGGGTGCCGATCTGGGGCAAGGAGCGGATCCTCGCCGGGATCCAGGAGCAATTGGGGTTCGACCCCTCCGAGACCGGCTCGGTCGGCAACTCCGAGATCGACGTCGGGATGTTCCGACGCTCCCGGGTCGGGGTCGCGTTCGCTCCCGAGGATGACGCGGTCCGCCGCGCGGCGACCGCGGTCGTCGAGGAGCGGGACCTTTCGAAGGCGTTGGGCGCGCTCCTCGGAACCGGGGCCGCCGGGGTCGCGACTGCGCCCGCGCGCTCCCAACCTTCTTAAACGAGGCGAGGGTGGTCGCTTCCTCCCGAACGATGGTCGAAGAGTATCGCGCGCTCCTCGACCGGGCGCACCGCCTCCTGCCCCCGGTCCGGGTCGCGACCGAACGGTTCCAGATCCCCGACCCGGACGTCATGTCCGATGGGAAGAACACCCTGATCCGCAACTTCAAGGACATCGCCGACGTCCTGCGACGCGAGCCCGAGCACGTGATGGGCTACCTCGCGCGCGAGCTCGGCTCGCCCGGGGTCCTCGACCTCCCGCGAGGGGTGTTGAAGTCCCGGGTGAGCCGCGATCAGATCACGCAGCGCCTGCGGGAATACAGCGAAAAGTACGTCATCTGCTCGGAGTGCAAGCGACCCGATACCCATCTGTCCAAAGAGGGTCGGCTCACGCTGCTCATCTGCGAGGCGTGCGGGGCCCAGCGGCCGGTGACCGTCCGGCGGGTCGTGGAGCCGACCAAGCCGAAGACCCCCGTCGTCGTCGGCGAGGTCTACCATCTGCTCATCGAGGACGTGGGCCGGCGCGGCGACGGCGTCGCCAAGAAAGAGGGTTTCGTGATCTTCGTCACCGGGGCGACCCAGCGCGGCACCACGGTGAAGGCCAAGATCACGAAGGTGCTCGGCAACAACGCCTACGCCGTCGTCGAGCCGTAGGGGCCCCATGCGGGGGATCCGGTCGATCGGCCTGCTCCTCCTGTACATCGGGGCCCAGATCGTCGCCCTCGCGCTCGCCTTTCCGTTCATCTCGGAAGGCCTCTCCACGACCACCTCGGCGAACGCGAATAACCCGGCCGACCCGATCTACATCATCGTCTTGATCGTCCTCGCCCCGATCGGGATCCTCCTGCTCGCGCGGCGCAACCGCGGCCCGCAGACGATCCGGCTCGTGATCCTCGTCGGGATCGCCTTTTCCCTCGCGATCACCCTCGACGCGACGTTCTCGCTCCTGCTCCCCCACGCCGTCTACCTTCGTCCGTACGGCGTGGCGCAGGCCGCCAGCGCGGCGGACCCCCTGGCGGCGATCGTCGCCGTCGGGATCCTGCTCGCCCTGCTGATCGAACCGGAATGGTATGTCGTGGACGCGGCGGGCTTCCTCGCCGCCGGTTCCCTCATCGCGATCCTCGGGATCTCCTTCGGACCCCTGCCGGCGTTCATCCTTCTCGGCGCCCTCGCCGTCTACGATTACATCGCGGTCTACCGGACCAAGCACATGCTCTCGCTCGCCGACGTCGTGGCGGACATGAAGCTCCCGATCCTGATGGTGATGCCCGGACGCGCCGGGTACGACTATCCGAACGCCCCCTCGCTCAAGGCGCGCAGCGCGTCCGAAGGGGAGCCCGTCGTGGAACGGGAGGCCCTGTTCATGGGGCTCGGGGACGTGGTGATCCCCGGCACGCTCGTCGTCTCCGCGTTCGTGTGGCTGCCGACCCACCCGGCGATCCTGGGGGTCGGGTCGAACTTCCTCGTCGCGGTCGGGGCCCTCTTGGGTTCGCTCGCGGGCTACGTCGGATTGATGCGGCTCGTCGACCGCGGTCGCGCCCAGGCGGGACTGCCGTTCTTGGACGGGGGGGCGCTCGCCGGCTACATCCTGGCCTTCGTCCTCGTCTACCACGGGCTCGGGCTGGGGCTCGGCCTCGGTCTGTAGGATCGCAGCGATGCGGCGAAAGGTCGAGGACATCCGGATCGACGACGCGCCGAGCCTCGATGCGCTGGTCCGTCGGATGGAGGCGGCCGGCGGATTCTCCGGCAGGGAGGTCGCGGAGGGGGTGGACCTCTTGGCCCAGATCCTGGGAGACGACGACATGACCGTTTTCCTCTCCTTCCCCGCCGACCTTGTCGCGACCGGCACCCGGGGCGTCCTCTACGAGCTCATTCGGTCCGGCCGGATCGATGGGGTGATCACGACCTGTGGCACCCTCGACCACGACCTCGCCCGTTCCTTTCGACCGTACTACCACGGGGCTTGGGAGCTCGACGATGCCGAGCTCTTTTCGAAGGGCCTGTATCGGCTCGGTAACCTCGTCATCCCCCAGGCGAACTACGGCCGGATCGTCGAGCAGAAGATGCAAGGGCTGCTCGAGAAGCTCTGGCGCCGAGGGGTCCGCGCGCTCTCGACGCGCGACCTCGTCTGGGCGATCGGGGAAGAGATCGGACCCGAGCGAGGACACGGCAGCCTCGCGAGGGCGGCCTTCGAGCGAAGGGTACCGGTGCTCGTCCCCGGGATCACCGACGGGGCCGTCGGGTCCCAGCTCTGGCTGTTCTGGCAGCGACACAAGGAGCTTCGCCTCGACCTGTTCGCGGACGAGCAGATCCTCTCCGACCTCGTTTTCGAGGCGAAGCGGACCGGAGCGATCCTGCTCGGGGGAGGCATCTCCAAGCACCACACCATCTGGTGGAACCAGTTCCGCGAGGGACTCGATGCGGCCCTCTACCTGACGACGGCCGTCGAATGGGACGGCAGCCTCTCCGGGGCCCGGACCCGCGAGGCGGTCTCCTGGGGGAAGGTCAAGCCGACCGCCCGGCACACGACCGTCCCGGGAGACGTGACCGCCCTCTTCCCTCTCATGGTGGGCGCCGCGCTCGAGCGACTAGGCCAGCGCCGAGGAAAACGTGCCTCCCGGTCGCGCTCAACTTAATAGGCCGGCGATGGGTCGGAACGCCTCGACGCGCGCTGGGGCCCGTAGCTCAGCCCGGTAGAGCAGGCGGCTCTTAACCGCAAGGTCAGGGGTTCGAATCCCCTCGGGCCCGCCCCGTGGCTCGAATGTCCCGGCGCGGCCCCATCGAGCGAGAACCCGTCTCAGGACGCCTTCGGGGCGGCCGGTGGGCGGCGCGATCGGGCGAGGACGACCGCTCCGACCGCACCGGCGAGGATCAGGCCGATGAGCGCGGGCCAGTACCAGACGGGCGGACCGCCCGCCGCTCCCGAGGACGAACTTCCGGAGGGCGCCGGGGAGACGGAGACCGAGATCGACCCCTTCACAGCCCCACCCCCAGAGTCGTTGACCCATACGGTGACCGAATACGTCCCCGGCTGGGCGAACACGTGCGCCGGCGCCGCGCCCGCGCTCGACCCGCCCTCACCGAACTGCCAGGCAAAGAAGAACGGGGCAGTCCCACCGGAGACGTTCGCGTAGAACGGGTCCGGATGCCCGGCCGCGGGGGCCGGCAGCCCCTGCGCGAGCGTGATGGTGGGAAGGGGGGCGACGGCAACCTCGAGCGAATAGTCCGCGCTCGCCCCACGGGCGTCCACGGCGGTCACGTTCACCCGGTACTTCCCGGCGGATGGGTACGAGTGGTTCACGTTCCCGCCGGTGCCCGAGCTCGAGTCGCCGAACTGCCAGGTGTACCCGACCGGTGGGGTCCCCGGAGAAGTTGCGAGCCCGGAGAACGTGAATCGGCTCCCTGCATCGGCCGAGCCTGGATTCGCGGCGGCCGTTATCGCGAGACCCGCGGACACGACCACGGTCGTGGCCGGGGCGGCCGAGACGACACCGACCGAGTCGGTCACGTTGAGCGACCCGGCGAAGCTTCCCGTCGTCAGGTACGCATGCGATGCCGTGATCGTCGGACCGTTGGCCACCACGAGCTGGCTCGTCCCGTCACCGAAGGTGAACAGGGCACTGTACGGAGGGGTTCCCCCCTGGACCCTCGCCGTGAAGGTGACCGGCTGGGACGTCTCGGCCGCCACCCCTGAGACGATCAGGGTCGCCGAGGGGGCCACCTCGTACGCCCACGTGTCGTTCAGGGCCGGAGTCACGGATTCTCCCCCGACGAGGATCGGCGTCTGCCCGGTAGGGTCGAGCGAGAGCCCGGAATCGCCGCGGGCCGACGGACCCCCCGCGGCCGACAGGAGTTGCCACGATCCGCCATAAAATTCCCAGGTGTCGCCCAAGGGGACCACCGTTTGATTGAACCCCCCGAACAGGACGAGTCGTTGAAGCGACGGGACGTAGACCATCGAACTCTGGGACCGGTTCACCGGAGGACCCGTCGGCTGGATCTGCCACCACTGCCCCGAGTAGAGTTCGTACGTGGACTGGATCGCGCCGAGACAAACGAATCCGGCGCATCCGCCGAACAGCACGATATGCCCTGACGCCGGGTCGTAGGCCATGGCTGGGAAGGCTACGCCCAACGGGGGGGCCGAAGGGGACAAGGGCACCCATCCGGACCAGCTCTTCCAGACCCAGGTGTCGTTGAAGCAGCTGAACACGAGCCCCGGGACGCACCCGCCGAAGAGCACGGAGCCGTTCTCTTCGGGCTCAGGGTCGAACGCGAGGCTCGCCCCCTCTCGAGGGGCAGGTCCCCCACCTACCGCGGTCACGTTCGTCCAGGTCCCGCCCTGGTAGAGCCAGGTGTCGTTGAGCAGGGTGGAGTTCGCTCCTCGCCCGCCGAACAGGAGCACCCCCTGCATGTTCGCGTCGAAATCCATGCTCGCGAACTCTCGCGCGGGCGGGGCGTCGTGGGGGTTCGTCGTGTTGACCCATGAGCCGTGGGCAAAGAGCCAGGTCTGAGCGCTCGGGCACTGGGTGGGGAGGCACCCACCGAACAGCAGGGTCACGTGGTCCAAGGGATCGGACGCCTCGCTCCGACCGTATCCCTGAGCCAGTCGCGGGTTCGGCTGGGCCTGGGTGATGTTGATCCACGATGGGCCGACGAGCGCCGGGGACTTGACCGGAGGGCCGACCACGGGGTGAAGGGCGACCCGGACAGGGGGGGGAGGGGACGGGGCATCGGAGGAAACGGAGCCGAAGGCCGATCTGGAAGCAAGGGCATGGCGCGGCGTTGGGTCGACTGCCGCGACCGCCACGCTCGAGAGGAGCAGGACGATCAAAAGAACCACGGAGGCGGGCCGACCGGGGCGGTGACCAGACGCGCGCTCCGGGACCATCGTCCGGTTCACCCCGCCGGAGGAGGGGAGGAGGTCTCATCGGCATCGGCCGGCTTTTCGCGCGGGTTACTTGGGGAGGGAGCCTCTGGGGAGGTCGTCCGGGCCGTCGCCGGGCTGGGTGGCCGACGGCGAGTTACCACGGCCACCACCGCGAGGAGCACCACCACGGCGCCCGCCACCGCCGCGAGATAGAGCAGGTAGTTCGGCTGTTGGGTCGGGGACCTCGAGGAGGGGGTCGAGGTTGGGGGCGCGCTGACTAGCGGCAAGGCGCTCGCCCCGATCTCGGCGAAGTTGAGGGATACGATGGGTTGGGTCGAATTCCCACGGCTCGTCAACGAGCACACGAGGACGGATCCTCCGTCCTGGACCAGCGAGTACGAAACCACCCCGGCCAGGGGGATGGCGCTGAGGTTCTGGAAGGTGCCTCCGGACTCCGACCAACCGTCGATCCCCTCCGAGGTCCGGACGAAGACGTACTGGGCGCCTCCCCCCCCGACCGCCTGGGCCTCGGATACGTCCTGCCCGAGCGGCAGACTCCCGATCGTCGCGTGAGCGGCGAGGTCGTAGAGGACCAGTAGCGAATCGTTCTGGCCCCGGTACAGGAGAACGGCCGAGGACCGGGACCCAACGGCGTACGCTGCCGAGAGCAGATGATAGCCGCTCGGAGCATTCGTGCCGATTGCGCCAACCGTTCCGCTATCGAGCGCGATCGTCGTGAAGTTGCCCCCCAGGCTCTCCACGATCGCCCCGGTCCCAGATCGGAGCGAGACGATCTTCGCGATGCCCGATAGGCTCGAGTTCCCGTCCTCCTGGCCCGTGGTGAGGTTGAAGGAGACGAGGCGCTCGGGGGTGGCCTCCCCGATCGCAAAGCCCGGTGTGACGAGCGCCGCTACGTGACCGCCACCGTCGGTGGCGTCGACCAGATAGGACTGGGCGAGGCCCCAGGTGGTCCAGGCATGCACCGGCCCCCAAGAGTGGTTGCCCGGGAAATAGTGGGCCCCGTGGAGGGCGAGCGCGGTGATCCCGGTGGGTCCGGACAGGCTCTCCTCCGCGGCCGGGAGCGCGTCCCACAGGACGTACAGGCTCCCGTCCGGTAGCCGGGTGGATTGTGGGGAGGAGAGGATGAAGCCCGGGTCCGAAGGGGACGGGAGGCCACTTACCCCGTTCGTATCGGAGTCCAGGCGAAGTCCCGAAACCCCGATCCCTTGCTGGGCGGAGACGTTGGGGTTGTCGTTCGTGTAGAACAGGTACGCCCCGTCGTAAGCGGCCGCGCCCGAGACCTCGGTGTGCGGGTAGATGTCGGTGATGGCGGGCCCGGAGGTCGACGTCGACTTCCAGACGTTCGCGTCGTAGCCTCCCGAGGTGTAGTATCGGGTTTGGACCACCCAGGTCGTGTTCGTACCGTCGTTGTAGCCGACGCCGGTCACCGAGGGGCGCAACGGGGCTGCCGGCGGGTTGGTCCAGGTGTAGATCGTCCCGCTAACGATGTCCCATTGGTCAGACCACCAGAAGGCGGACGCCTCGACGAAGAACGACCCGTTGACCCAGCCGCCGCCGAGCGTGATCCCCGGATTGAGACGGAAGGACAGGGCGATCCCGATCGTGCCACCGATGCCGATCGAGGCGATGCCGATCCCGAAGTTCACCGCGACCGAGAGTGGGAGGGTGAAGGAGGCGAACATGCTCTGCACCTTCGCCTGGATGCCGCTGATGAATTCCTCGAATCCCGGGGTCGTGGGGACTAAGACCATTCCGATCGTGACCGACGGGTCGACCTCAACCTCCAACGTGAATCCGACCTTGACGCCAAAGATCTCGAACCCGTAGAGGGGAATGCTGCCGGAGAACTTGCCCGAGACCGAGATCGTGGCCGTCGCCGAGAGCCATTTGACCCCGGTTATCTGCGGTCCCACGAGGGCGAGGGCAAACGTCCCCTTGAGCGAGATCGCCGCCGTGATCGTGAGGTCGGCCGGGCCGATGCTGATCTTAGGCGGGGTGAGGGAAAGCGTGCCCGCGAGGCTGATGTTCCCTGAGGAACCGGCCGTGAAGACGACCTTCAGGGCCGGGATGAGCGAGTAGTTCCCGCCGGCGAGCGGGATCTTGATGTTGAATCCGAGCGCCTTATCGAGCGACCAGGAGAACGTCTCGCTGATCGAGAACGATTCGTTGTAGGGCCCGGCCCCCTTGGTGGTGATAGCCTGGTGGATGTCCGGATACAGGAGGATGCTCAGCAGCCAGTCGGGGCTCTGCACGACGATGGGATTGAACGTGGCGTTCTGAGTCCAGTCCCCGAACTGGGCCGTCGCCTGGAAGCCGGTCCCCGGGGTCACGAGCCCCATGTCGATCGTAGCGTCCCACCATTTGGGGTCGCTCGATCGCTGGGTGAACGTGAACGGGAAGCCACCGAGCGTCGCCGACATCGACACGGCCGCCTGGCCCGCGACCTCTGCGTAGAGCCCGAGCTTGTCCGGGAAGGTGACGCCGGAGTAGAAGTCTCCCTTGAACTGGGAGTAGATCGCCATGCCTTCCGGTGGGGTCACCGTGAACGTCCAATTGGCGGTGGCGAAGTTCGTCGCGTTGTTGACGTCCTTGACCGAGACGGTGAGTCGGTAGATGTTGTAGCTCGTCGGGGTGGGAGCGCACAGGTTCGAAGCCGTCCCATCGTAGGGGAGTGCGGTGGTGGGGCCCGCGGTGAGCGGGAGGCAGCCCGTCCCGGAAAGCGTGCGGGTGAGGGAACGCAGGGAGTGGATCGAGTACTGGTACGTGAGGTCGCCCGACCCGCCATAGCCGACCACGTCGAACGGGATCGCGAACTGGTTCGAGCCCCCGGTGTCGATATCCGACGGCCCCGTCAGCTGGGCGTGAACGAGCTCGAAGAACCGCCAGGTGTCGTTCAGGAACGAACCGTTCCCCGTTCCGCCGAAGACGAGGAAGTAGCCGTCCGTGAAGTCGCTCGCGTATCCCGCCTCCGTCCGCCAGGGTGGGTCGCCCGAGTCCCCTGCGTTCCGCCACAGGGATCCGCCACCCACCGGGAGCGTGGAGATCCAGGTGTCGTTCAACCACGTGTTGGTCCCGGTGCAGTTCCCGTCCACGTTCTCTTTCGGTGGCCCCACCCCGCCGTAGACGACGAATCGTTCGTTCTTCGGGCTCCACCCGAGCGCAGGGTTGACGCGCCCGCACGGGGGCGTCATCCTCGGGGTGACGGCGGAAGGTCGTACCGAGGCGAAAGCATCGAGCGTGGGTTGGTGGGGGGCACATCCCGGGTACCCCGCATCGAACCCCCAGCCGGCCTGCAGGGACCACTTCCCCTGATAGAACCACCAGCCGATCGACGAGGTGCCGGGAATGTCGTAGTGACCGTACGCGCAGTCGTTTTCGATGATAGTGTATCCGCTCGTGCCGCCGAACAGAAGGACGTATCCGCTCGGGGAGTCGGCGATCGCGGCCCCGGCCCGAGGCTCCGGAGCGAGGTTCGTGGTATACCCGTTCACCCCGCCTTCCAGGGAGGTGATGTTGGTCCACCGACCGTTCGAGAACGTCCAGGTGTCGCCGAGCGGCGACCCGGCGGCGGTCGCCCCTCCGAACAGCAGCACATAGTTGTCCGACGGATCGTAGCTCATCGCCCCCTCGGATCGAGGGGAGGGAGCCGCGCCGGCCATTCCTGTGATGTTCTGCCAGGCTCCGTTCGCGAAGAGCCAGGTGTCGTTGAAGTCGACGTACCGGGACGTGTAGATGAATCCGCCGAACAGGACGAGCGCGTTATCGGCAGGATAGTAGGCGATCATGGCCCCGGCTCTGGGCGATGGGCATGTGGTGGGCGTGCAGGTCGAATTCTGGATGAGGGGGGTCCAGGTGTGGCCGGCGAACGACCACGTATCCTGGTAATAGGTGGTCAGGAAGCTCGGCGGGCCGGCCCCGTACCCCCCGAAGAGGATCACATCGTGGCCGGATGGGTCGTACACGGTCGCAGCCAGGATACGGGTCGTGGGATTCGGCGACCCGGGTGGCGGGGTGATGTCGGTCCAAGAGGAGGGAGTCCCGAGAGCGGGACGAGTGGCGGGGGTCTGGGGGGACGACGACGGAGCGCATCGGGGGGCGATTCCTAGCAGGCAGAGGGCTCGTTCATCCACGGGTGGGCCAGCTGCCAGTCCAGATCCTACGCTCGCCAGGGGAGAGAGGGGTGCTGCGGAACGGGTCGGGGGGGAGACGGAATGGTCGCTTCCCCAGACTGGCGGAAGGGCGATCCCACCTGGGCGAGCCAGCGAGCTCAAGGCCGGAATCCCCGAGACGAGCATCAGAGTGACCAGCGCAATGGAAAGCCAGCGGGTGCGGCCGCGAGCCGAATTCGCTGCCACGGAGCGCGAATGGCTCCGGACACTCCGACGGCGGGCTGCAGAGAGCACGGGACCAGCGCTCAGCTCGGAAGCGTCATGGCGCACGGCCGGGGCAGTCGAGATCGCTCCGAAACGAACGACGGGCCCACGGAAACCGGGCGAGGCAAGGACGGGGGTCGGGAGGAACTCGGACCTCGAACCTGCGCCGGATTTCAGCGAGCGAACCCTGACTCGAACTCTGATCGAATCCGGCGTGGAATGCCACCGCGGGGATGTTGTATCCAAGCTTTCAGTCCCTCCTGAGCGAGTGCCGTGTCGTATCGGCATCCACCATAAGCCAGTTTGGTTTTTGGTCACTCATCCCCCTTCCGATCCGCATCGGTCCTTGGGGCTGCATCGGGGGACCCACGGGTCGCTCCGGGACGCCTGGCCGGGTGGCCCCTCGGAACGCCCCCCGAAAGCCTGATTCCGCGATGAACTGGGCCCGGCAGCCCATTCCGGATGCTCCTCCTGCGGATCTCGCCGCTCGACTCCGCTCGACGCTCGATGAGCCGGCCGGCCGGATTTCTATGACGGAATCGGCGATGAGCGACTCGGGAGAGTACTCAGTTAACCGAAACGGTTGATATGGAACCCGGTTTTTCCCGCCGAGGGACCCCGAGGATCCTGGCTCCCGCTAGGTGGCCCCATCGTCTCGAGGGAGTTAGAACGAGCCCCCCCCTTGGACGAGTTACGTCTTTTTCTTTGAGTCCTGGCAGCCGCAGGTGTCGCACAAGGTCTCACCCTCTGTACCTGACACGGCTCGCCTCCAGATAAGGGGCTTGGAAACCGCTGGGTGGGCAAACCGAAACGGTCCCTGAACTCCCCCCGTTGACTGACCCCGGGGTCTCTGATCGAGAGAGGGGCGATACGATCGCCCCCCATCCCGCTCCAGAGGGGGCTCGAGACGAGCGATTTCGCCTAGGCGGAGCGCTCGGAAATCGATGGGCGCGCGCAATCCCCCTGCTGGGAAGGACGGCCTTCCCCGCTGGGGGGCGATTCGTCGAGCGCTCTACTTCGCAGACACGCCCACGTGCCGCAGCAGACGGCGGTACTCGGACCTCTTGACCCAGGTCACGTTGAGGTACTCCCGCAGATAGGAGTCTGGAACCCCTAGCCGCCGCGCCTCGGCGACCGAAAAGGCGTACGCTTCCACCTCCGTGGGTCGATCGACGTATGGGACCTTCGGGCCCAGCCAAAGCTCTCGCCCTTGCCGGCGTTGGAGGATGTGCAAGAACTCGTGGATGACGTCGAGATACACATCCATCGTCGGACTGTTCGCGAGATGGGACCGGGCCACGACGATCTCATCGGCGCGGCTCTCCACCATACGGAATCCCGCCGACCGGACCTCTGGAGGGGTCCGGATCGGAGCCACGTACATCCAACCGGGTCCCTCCGTGACGTGGGCCCAGGTGTTCCGAGCCGTCTTCAGAATCGCCGTGTCGTCCCCGGGGTATTTGTGAAACGGGACCGTCTCCTCGAGGCCCCCGAACACCTTGAGTAGGCGGAATCGACCGGGCGGCGTCGCCTTCTCCGGCCGGAACACGCGCGGTACGGGATATCGATCCTTCGCCTCTCCCGGCGCGACCTCGGGAAGGACAACGGCCGGCCGCGTGGATCTCCTCCCGCTCAATCGAGCCACCACCGCGAAGAGGGCGCCCTCTGCCGAATCGTGACCGTCCTCGGAGGGCGACGGGACCGCGCCCTCACCCGGCTCGGCCCAACGCCCGCCGGGACGCCGGACCGTCGGTCCCGACCGTTCGGGGCCGGGCTCGCTGGGCCGGGGCCTTCGGACCGGACCGGATCCGTTTCCAGACGCTCCCCCCGCACGCGAGCGAGGCCCGGTCGGTGCATCACAGTGGTTCGGAGGAGTCTGGCCTCATCAAGGATTCGGAGCGGCCCTCGACAAGCAGGGAGTCGGATCGCGTACTTGGCCGGACCCCCGGGGGCGGTCCTCGATGGGACCTCGCGCTTTCTCCCGAACTCGCATTGGCCGCTAGGGCAGGGTTCGCTACCGCCGGGGGAGGGCGGCGTGTTCGAAGGACCGCGCCCCCGCCGGAGGCCGGCAGAAGGCGAGGAAGTCCCAGACTGGACGGTGAAGACTTACGAGGCAGGTTGCCCTCCCGTGTTCGCATGCACGTCGTGTCCCTCAACGTCGGGAAGATCGAGACGTTCCTGTGGGAGGGACGTCCGATCCGGACCGGATTCCGAAAGCATCCGACGGAAGGGCGGGTTGCGCTCGTCGGAGTGAACCTGCGCGGCGATGACCAGGCGGACCGAAGCGTCCACGGGGGTCGGCGAAAGGCGGTCTACGTCTACCCGTCGGAACATTACCGGTTCTGGCGGGAGGAGCTCGAACTCCCTTCCCTCGAGTGGGGAGCGTTTGGAGAGAACCTGACCACGGTCGGATGGCTTGAGTCGACCGCTCACATTGGAGATGTCGTGCGCATCGGCAATGCGAAGCTCGAGGTGACTCAACCGCGAAGCCCCTGCTACAAGATGAACGCGACGTTCGGCCGAGCGGACATGATCGAGCGGTTCAACCGTTCAGGGCGTTCGGGGTTCTACCTGGCTCCGATCGAGGAGGGGGACATCGGCCGGGGCGACCCCGTCGAACTGATTTCACGAACTGTGCAGAGTCCCTCCATTGTGGAAGTCCTCGCTAAGGTGGCGTCGCGCGGGTCCGCTCCCGGTGACACGGAGAACTGACCGGACTCAGTGGTTTCGAACGGCCCGAGGTTCCCGGGACTTTATCGTTCAGCCTATACGCCGCTAACTGCCCTCGGGTGGAAGTGGAGCCGAGCTGGGGACCATGGCGGCGATCGGATGCTCCGTGTCGGGGGGGGGATTTGAACCCCCGGCCCCAGGATCTCTCCGAGATCGGCGCTCCGCCGATCTCCTATGAGTCCCGTACTCTACCGGGCTGAGCCACCCCGACGTCCAGGATCGGGAGAGCCATAGGGAGATCTCGTCGGGTTCATGCCGTTGGAGGCTCGACCGCTGCTGTCTCCGGGGTCGCCGGAATCTCCTCACTCGGAGGGGTGGGAGGGAGAACGCCTTCGGGGGTGGCCGATTCCTCCGAGATGATCCCGAGGACCTCCGAGCGCCGGATCTCGATCTTCTTCAGAGGGTAGAGGGGCTTGACGCCGTGGGCGAGGATCTTGCCGAGTTCCCCCTGCAGCATCTCGCGGACGAAGTCGGCGGAGGTCTTCTTCGCGGCCTCCTCGACGAGGATCGACCGGAGCCGATGGCGCAGCTCGGCCCGCAGCCGGGTCTGCAGCCGCTGCTCCCCGACCGCGACCGGCTTGAGGATCATCTGTACTCCGTCCTTCGTCGTAACGAGAAGGGAGGTGTCGATCTTCGACCGCTTTCGACGCGCGAGCCGGCGGACGTAGTCGGAGGTAAGGTCGTGGCCGATGAACCGCGTCTCGGCGACATTCTCTCCGCTGAGGCGGTCGATCTGGAAGCGCAACTTCACGTGGGCCTTGCCGATGTCCGCTCCGCCGGAGATCTCTTGGAGCGTGGTCTCGAGGGTCCGTCCGATCACTTGTTCCGGTTCGGAGGCCATGGTCTCCCCGATCTCAGCATGGGCGAAGAAGCCGGGGGCGCGGACCTTGAACCAGTGTTTGGAGCGCCACTTGTCCTTGACCGTACGTGCGAGCGTCGTCTTCTTCGGCGTCGTCTCCTTCTCGGCCATCGCGCGGGGCCGCCCACCCGACCCCCTTACATAATGATGTCGTAACCGGTCCGCTTTCTGGCCGGAAGCCCCCCGCGACGCCCCTCCGGTCGTCGTAGAGACCCGCTCTCCCAAAACTAATTATGGCGACCCTTTGTCGCCGGCCCGTGGCGACCGGGACGGGGGCGACGGGCTCGAAGGTTCCGTCCATTGGTGCGAAGGCGACCGCCCGACAGCTCCAAGACTCGGGGGTTCGGGTGGAATCCCCTCAGGACCGGCTTCGCACCGAGGTGCTCGGGCGCATCGCGATCGCGCGCAAGGACGGACTGAGCCGGGAGGCCGCAGTCCGTTCTCTCTTCCCCAAGACGATCCTCCCGGACTCGACCTACGACGACCTCGTGACCGGGCTCGTGGCCGGGGCGCATCTCCTGTTCTTCGGACCCTCCGGCGCTGGCAAGACCAGCCTCGCCAAGGAGGTCTGGGACCTGTTTCCGAAGGACAATTGGGTCGTCCAGGGTTGCCCGGTCCTCGATCACCCGCTGAGCCTGTGCGACCCGGAGGCGGCCGAACGCTTCGCACCCTGCCCGATCTGCCGACGACGGTTCGCCCCGAACGGTGAGGTCGCCGCGTGGGCCCCGGACCGAACGGACCCGAACCAGGTCCCGGCCGAGTTCGTCCGAATGCGGGAGGGGTTTGGCTTTGCCCGGTTGCAGGGAAGCTCCGAGGTCTTCCCGGATCACCTCACCGGTAACATCAACCTCCGGAAGCTCGAGGAGATCGGGGACCCGATGAGTCCCCTCGTCCTCGAACCCGGCAAGCTGCTCCAGGCGAACCGTGGCCTGCTGCTGGTCGATGAGATCGGAAAGCTTCCCCTGGGCACCCAGAATGTCCTACTGCAGGCACTCCAGGAAGGTACCGTAACCCCCTCGAAATCCCGGGAGACGTTTCCGGCGAGCTTCGTGGCGGTCTGCACCTCGAACCTTTCCGACCTCGACAACATCAACGACCCACTCTCGGACCGGCTGACGAGCCTCCACGTAGGCTTCAATCCCCAACACGCCCCGAATCGCCAGATCGTGGACCTCGGGGCCGGCGCTTGGACGAGTGCCGTGGTCCCGGAGATCCTGATCGATTCGGGGGTCCGGGTCATCGAGGCGTGGAGGCTTCGCGTCTCCGATGACAACCCGGACATCGGGGAGGTCGGTTCGAACCGCACGCTCATCGATGTCGCCCACCGCACGAACGCGATCGCGACCCTCGCTGGGCGCCCGTTCGCATCGCCCGACGACCTGAAGGCGGGACTGCTGCATGCCATGCGGGGTCGGATCCGCGCCCGGAGCGGGGATTCGTTCCGGCAGAACGAACGACGCGTCATCAACTTCCTCGCCCAGCATACCGAACCCGCGCTCCGTCGGAGCTCGGGGGTCTACTGGTGCCGATTCTTCCGCAGCATCCTCAAGGAGAACGAGGGGGAGGGCAAGGCCCTGGTCGGGGAGGGCCGCCGACTCCTGAATGACGCCCAGTTGAGGTCCCAGCTCCCTTCCAGCCCGGAGCTCTTCCCCAAGTTCCGACCGTTCCTCGCCTACGTCTCGCAGCGGGAGCGGCTGCCCGATTCGGCGAACGCGGTCGATGCCGCCGCCGCCGAGTTCGGCCTTCTGGACAAATACTCTGTGTTCTCCTGCTCCCCGGAGGAAGCGGACGACGACGCCCCCCTCTAGCGACGCGATCGAGCTTCCGGACTGCACGAAATTTCCGGAGGACGTCACCTCCGACGACCTGTTCGACCTCCTCGATTCGAAGGAGGTCATCCGCGCCCTCGCCGAAGGGGGCTTCGAGGCCGCGCGCGCGATCCTCGATGCCCGGGCCGCGTCCGACCCGGCGCTGGCGCAGCGGATCGCCGAAATGCGCGAGCGGGTCCGACGCCAGGCCGAGCGCAACGTGGCCCGCACGATGAGCGAGTACGACCGCCGGATCGTGGAGCTGGAAACGGTGGGCCGGCGCTCTGCGGCCGAGATCGCGGCAGAGCTGGCGGCCATGGAGGCCCGACGACAACGGGCCCGATCACTCGACCTGTCGAACTTCGATGCCGGGCTCTTCGAGGAGGTTCGGTCGGCGCTCCTGCTCCCCGACCAGCCCTGGATGCATCCGCCCTCCTCCCCCGGGTTCCTCGACCGACTCCGGGCCCTGTTCCGGCGCCTCGTCGCCTGGCTCCGGGGTCTCTTCGGTCGAAGGAAGCGCTCGACGGAGCCGGTGCGGAAGGACCGGACGATCGTCTTTGCCGCGCTCTCGGGCAGCGGACGGACCATCGGACGTTCGGAGATCGGAGACGCGATCGCCCAACTGAATAGTCGGGAGCGCGAGGAGCTCGCGAGCTCCGTCGACCGGTCGTACAAGGCCCGAGAACGCGACCTCGCGCGTTCCGCCGAGGAGAAGCGCAAGGAGGCCGAGGCGCAGCGTCGTGCGCTCGAGGCCGAACGAAAGGAGGCCGAGCGTCGGGCCGAGCACGACGCGGACCGGCGGGTCCGCGATACGGAGGAGAAGCGCCTCGCACGGGAACTCAAGGAGCGCGGGTTCGTCGCCGAGCGGCAAGGAGAGATCCAGGTGACCTACGGGCTCATCGAGCGGTTCGCTCGATTGGTCCTCGAGGAGGAGACGCGGCAGCTCCCGGCCGATGTACGGCTCTCTCTCTCAGGGAGCGCCTCGACGGGTGTGTACGAGAAGGCCCGGTTGCGCCGGTCCGAGGAGATCGCCCACCTCGACCTACCCGGCTCGCTGCTCGCCGCGCGCTTGGAAGGGTCCCGCCACATCGATGAGTCCACAAGCTACGTCTACCGGGAGATCACGAGCGAACGGGTCCACGTCGTCCTCGTCTTCGACAAGTCCGGCAGCATGTCCGAGTCGGAGAAGCTGCCAGCGGCGAAGAAGGCGCTCCTCGCCCTGTACGTCGCGATCCGCAAGCGGAATCCCCAGGCCACGATCGATGTCGTGGCGTTCGACAACGAGGTTCGAGTCCTCGATCTGCTCGAACTCTGGGAGTGCACGCCGGGCTCGTTCACGAACACCGCGGAGGCGTTGCACACGGCGCACCTGTTGCTTGCCTCCTCCCGCGCGAGCCGGCGGGAGGTCTACCTCGTGACCGACGGCCTACCGGAGTCGTACACCGATCGGGATGGGCGAGTCCGCTCCGGCCAGCTCGACGTCGCCATGGCCCGGGCCCTCGAACGGGCTCGGGAGCTCGCGACAGTGACCCCGCTCAAGTTCACGATGATCCTGCTTCGGTCCGAACACCCTGAATACGAGGCGGCCGCCCGAGAGATCACTAGAACGGTCGGAGGATCCCTCGCGGTCACCGACCCCGAGCGGCTCGGCGTCGAGCTTCTGATCCGATGGGCGGGCGGTACCGAGACCGTGAAACGGCCGGTCGAAGCCGAGGCTGTCCCGGCGCGTCGCCCGTCGACCGCAGCCTCCAAAGGGAAACGGCGCAAATCGGACCGCAGGATGGGTGGGTAGCTCTCTACCGCGCCCGGTTCGCCCGTTCGACCACCCCGCTCGGCGGACCCATCGGGTCGGACCCGGCCCCGATGCACCTCGAAACGAATCCTTATGAGCCGTGCCCGGACTTTTCTTCTGGGACCATGACGACACACGCGGAGCAGGCCCAGATGCGCGAACACCTCGCCGAGCTTCGGCGGGCCGCCCGAGGTCTCGGCTCGGATTTCGAGGTCCGGTTCGAACAGCTCGGGGCGAAGATCGAGCGACTGCCCAGGTTGACCGCGAAGGAGGCGAAGTATGCGCTCTACGATATCGAAGACGATTTCGCCGCGATGGGCCACAAGGTCGATTCGGAGCTGAGGAAGCTCCCCGGGGAGATCGGCCATGGGATCTCCACCGGCATCGACGGCATCAAGAACGGCGCGACCCGCTTGGGAGAGGTGACCCGTGACGGACTCGACGCGGTCGGCCACAAGACCCTCGAGGGCACCAAGAACGCGCTCGCCTCCGCCGCGGGGGTTCGCCGGACCCCGATGAAGCAGTGGTCCGACCCCGGGTCGGCGTCGCGGAAGGCCGAAGAGGAACAGTAGGCACGAACCGGTCGCGCCCTCCCCCGGGCGTTCGATCGGACCGCCTTCGGTCGCAGGGGGACCATCCCTTTCCTCGGGCGGCGTCTCAAGGTCAACCGGTCCGAGGTCCTCCTCCGGGGGTGGCTCCGGGGTTCGATGGGGGCCCTTCTCGAAGCGCGGTGCGCCGCACGGGACTAGGCGGCTAGACCGGGAGTCGGCCTACCCTCGACCCGACGCCCCCGGTTCCCCATCCGTTCGCGGGCCCGCGGGGCGCCTCGATCCACGGGGGCAGCCAAATCGGGAGTCTCCCCCGTTCGAACCGCACCCGCCCGCTCGAGAAGGCGGGCCGTTTCGGTCAGGTAGGTCGCGTCGATGTCGTATCCGACGAAGGGGACCCCGACCCTGAGGGCGGCGATGGCCGAGCCCCCGATGCCGACGAACGGGTCCACGGCGAGTCGGATACGGCCGACGCCGTGGAGGCGAAGGCAGCGTTCAGGGAGCTCGGGGGGAAAGGCCGTCGGATGGGGCCGGTCGCTCGACCGGTGCTGGATCGTCGGGTACGGGAGGAACCAGGTGTTCCCACGGCACCGAAGGCCCGAGCGACCGGCCCCCCATCGGGTCGCGTTCGACCGGTCCTGGTACGGGACACCGATCGCGAGCCGCTCGAGCTCGACGTCGCCTCGGTGGGTGAAGTGGAAGATGTACTCGTGGGCGGAGTTGAGGTAACGGTGCGAGTTCACCGGCTTGTAGTGGCCGACCGCGATGTCGCGGTCGAGGCCGGAAGTGCGACCGGTCGACGCCTTCTCGATGGCGATCGACTTCACCCAGTGGATCACGTTCTGGAGGACGAAGGGCCGACCCGCCGCCCGCGCGACCTCCCAGGGCCAACCCGGGTCGCTCGGTGGGCCGCCGAGGTTGACAAAGAAAGACCCTGACTCAGCGAGGACCCGCGCCACGCACCGGCCGACGCGCCCTATCCATCGGAGGTATTCCTGGGAGGGTCGGGCGTCGTCGTACTCGCCGTAGGCCGCGTCGAGGTTGTACGGAGGGGAGGTGACGACCACGTCGGCCGAGCCAGCGGCCAGGTCCCGCGGCATCGAGCGCAACGCGTCCGCCCGGCAGAGCGTCGTCGGGGCACCTTGGGGGCCGGTGAACCGAGCGAACGGATGCGTCGTGGGCAAGGCGCTCACGCTCGAGCGCCACCCCGCCCTACGCGGTGCCGGCGGCCGGCGTCGCGCCGGGGGTCGCCCTCGGGGGCTTGCTCGCCATCTCAGCGCGCGCCTCGGCGAGGGCCTCCTTCGGGTCCTTGTAGTAGAAGGCGACGATCCGGCCGACATCGCGGTGCGTGAAGGGGCGTTGGCGGGTCGCTCCCGCCTCGCGCCACTTCATGTACTCGAGCATCTCGACGCGGTTTCGGACCTCCCGCTCCATCTCCTTCATCGTCCAGTTCTTCATGAGCGCGACCCGCTCGTAGATGTAGGAGTGGCCCGAGTAGAGGAACGCGTCGTCGCCGGGGTCCCAGGAGTAGACGGAGTTCGTGATGAGCTCGTTCGTCTCCGGGTCGAGTCCGACGATCTCCGTCAGGCTCTGGACCCGGCGCGTCATCTTGGTCCCGACCTTGACCTGGCGCTGGAGGAGCACGAGGTTGAGCGCGCTGACGAGAGACCGTGGAAGAGAGATCGGCGGGTTCTCCATCCGGTGGACCATCGCGGAGACGCTTTCGGCGTGAAAGGTCGTATAGCACGTCTTTCCCGTCGCCATCGCCTGGAAGACGATGAACGCCTCGGCACCCCGGACCTCTCCGACCATCAGGTACTGAGGGCGTTGCCGCAGCGCCGCGGCGAGCAGGTCGAACATGTCTATCTCCCCGGGCGCCTTGCCGCTGACGACGTTTTTCGCGCCGAACCCGGCCCTGGTCAGGGACGGGACCCAGTTCTCGTGCGGGAGGTTCAACTCCCGGGTGTCCTCGATCGAGACGATCTTCATCTGGCTCGGGATGAACAACAGGGTCGCGTTGAGGGTCGTCGTCTTCCCGCTCGCCGTCCCCCCGCAGACCATCATCGACTGGCCGGTCTCGATGGCGATCCACATGTACGCCATCATCTCGGGGCTCATCGTCTTGAACTTCAGCAGGTCGACCGGGGTGAACGGGTTGTCCCGGAACCGCCGGATGGTGAACGAGCTCCCGCGCTTCGTCACGTGCATGCCGAGGGTCGCCTGCAGACGCGAGCCGTCGGGCATCGTCGCGTCGAGCATCGGGCTCGCGACCGAGATGTGCTTCCCCGAGCGCTGGGCGATCCAGACGACGTAGTCGTCTACCTCCTTCGAATCGGTGAACTTGATATTCGAGCGGATCGAGCCGAACTTGCGGTGGTAGATGTAGAGCGGGATCCCGACCCCGTCGCAGGAGATGTCCTCGACCTCGCTATCGTTCATCGGGACCTCGACGATCCCGTAGCCGATGAACTCCCGTTCGAGGTAGTACAATAGACGCCCCTTCGTGACCGGGCTCGGGGAAAGCTCCCATCCCTGGAGCTGGTCGTCGACCATCTTGCGCAGCTCCCGCCGCTTGGTCTCGGCGTCGAGCTCCGGCAGGGGCTGGAAATGGTCGATGAGCGTGACCCGGAGCCGCTCGAGGAGGGTCTTCTCGATCGGGGACATCAGCGGTTCGATGACCTCGTAGAGGTACTCGTTCTTCCCGGTGTGGTAGGTCACCCGGATGTACGATAGCCCCTCGCGGATCGGGGCGAGCTCGACCTCCTTGAGGAGCGGGTCGTCGAGTTCGGGGATCGGGGTCGGCGTCCCTTCGGCCCCTTGCCCCGAAACCCCCAGCCGGGCGAGCTTCACCGCACGCGGACCGGTCGAGCCGCGGGAGAGGCGTGCGCCGATCCGCACGAGGGGGGAGAAGAACGTCCTCGGTCGCTGGCTCCGGCTCGGAATCGGGTCGTCGTCGTCGGTCTGGGTCCTCCTCGCTGCGCTCGCCATCGTCTGTACCCCTACGCCGTGATGGGCGGCACCACGAACCGCATGATGACCCAGCCGGCGATCAGCATGATCGTCGCGTGCTGGAACCCTTCGGGAAACTTTCCGGAGAACAGGACTCCGGCCATGATCCCGTCGCCGATCGCGTGTACGATGACCGCCACGAGGAAGGCCACGAACAGCGCCGGGACGAGGGTGAACGAAAGCGTCACAGCGCCCCCGCTCGACAGGCTGCTCGAGGCGATCCCCTGCCCGGCGAGGACCATCTGGGGCAGAAAGACCGCCGCCATGATGTAGATCGTGACGAGGAAGACGAAGAACGAGATGTAAATGACCGTGACGTAGGTGAGCATCGAGATCTTCCGCGCCGCGAGCTGGTTCTGGACCTCCCGGGTGTCGTGCGCCACCATCGTGAGCACGTCCGCCACGTTCCCGCCGGCGTCGTTGGAGCGCGTGATGATCGAGACTACGCGCTGGACCAGCGGGGTCGGGACGCGCTCCTCGAACAGGCGGAGCGCGGTCGCGACCGGGACCCCCCATTCGAGCTGGCTCGCCATCCGCTTGATCTCGTCGGTGAGCAGGCCGTAGCGTCCCTTCGAGGCGACGATGATCGCATCGGGCAGCGTCATGCCGAACCGTCCGGCCTCGGCCACGTCGCGCAGGAAGTCCGGCAAGCGCTCCTCGATCTTGTCGATCCGGCGGATGCGCGCCGTCTCGGCGAAGCCGAACGGTCCGAGGACCAGGATGGCGCCCAGGACGAAAAAGTCGATCGCCGGATTCTCCCCGGTCACCTCCCCAGGCGCGAGCGGGGTGCTGAGCGTGCCGGTGAGGTTGAGGACCGCGACGACCCAGAGGGCCATCGCGAGGACCACTCCGAGGAGGAGAATGAGGAGCTCCTTGCGAAGGTGCTCCTTCTCCTCGTGGATCTGAAAGACGCCGGCCCCGCTCACCTTCTGGGCGACCTGACCCGCCGTCGCGTTCGCGCCCGCCATCTAGACCTCCGAGGCCAACGATTGCATCGGGATGATGAAGCCGACTTGGGAGACGGGGATCATGATGCCCACGATCAGGTAGAGGACGAGGATCATGAAGCTCCCCCCGCTGCCGATGATCGCGAAGATCGCGATGATGATGACCAGGAAGAGCGGGAAGGCGACGACGACCGTGACGAACGTCTCGGCGAACAGACCCATCGTCTCGACCCGTCGCAGCATCTCGAGCTTGTGCTCCTGCTCGAACTGCTCGGCCTTGAGCAGGAAGTACGGCTTGAGCTGCCCCCCGCTCGTCGCGGTCGTGACGACGCCCTGCAGGAACTCCTGCCAGCGCTTGGAAGGGGTTCGGGTCGCCCCGTCCTTCAGGGCCGTGAGGATGTCGACGCCCAGGAGCTCGGTGTCGCGCGTGATCCAGGCTGCTTCCTCGGCGACCTGACCGTAGATCTTCTGGCGGGCGAGCTCGCGGAAGATCTGATCGATGTTGACGTCGGCCGAGGCCATCGCCGAGACGAAGCTCATCGCCGAGGAGATCTTCGCATCGATCTTGCGGCCCCGCGATTTGGCGGTCGAAGCCGGCTGGCCCTGCAGGAGGAGGAAGAGGAGCGGCGTGATGGCGACCGGCACGAGGACCCCGAGGGCCAGGCCGAGGATCGTCTGGCCCGACAGGAACAGGATCGTGAAGAGGACCCCGCCGAGGACCGCGAGAACGAGGCCGATGATGAGCGTCATGCCGTAGACCTGAGCGAGGTACTCGTCCCCCCGCATCCGCAGGTGCGCCCGGGCGAGCGACTCGTCGAGGGACGGACTCGGTGGCCGTCGCAGGACTCGCGCCCGGAACGTCCTCCAGGCCCACCGTTGGAAGGGAGAAAGCGTGGAGAAGCTGGGTTGGGAGCCGCGCTTCACGCGAACGAGCGTGGCGTTGTCGTCCGACGGGAGGGGCTTCCCCCGGGAGGCGGTGGTGATCGCCATGGTCAGACGGCCTCCGTCGGGGCCGGCTCGGGCAGTTTCGCCTTCATCATCGCGGCGACCCCGGCCGGATCCTTGTAGTAGGCGGTGACCGCCTTCCACAGGGCCCGGTAATCGTTGATCCGATTCAACGCGAGGGAGTGAAGGACGGAGACGCGGCGCTCGAACTCCGCGTCCATCTCGTCGTGGGTCAGGTTCTTCAGTTCCATGATCTTGTCAAACAGGAACGAATGGCCCTTGAAGACGAACTTGTCCGTGCCCGGGTCCCATTCGTAGACGGTGTTGGTGATGAGCTCGTTCGTCTCGGGCTCGAACCCGACGATCTCGAGCACCTGCTTGAGCCTCCGAACGACTCCCTTCTCCGTCCGGGCTTGGATCTGGATGATGACGTTGTTCAACGCGGAGAGCAGGATTCGCGGGGTGTTGATGGGCGGATTCTCCAGGCGGTTCACCATCGACTTCACGCTGTCGGCGTGCATGGTCGAGTAGGTGGTGTGGCCCGTCGCCATCGCCTGGAACATGGTGTAGGTCTCCTTGCCGCGGACCTCCCCGACGATGATGTAGTTCGGTCGCTGTCGAAGGGCCGCGCGTACGAGGTCGAACATGTCGACCTCCCCGGCCGCCTTGCCGTCCGGGCCGCGGTCCCCTGTCCCGCTGCGGGTCGCGCCCGGGATCCAGTTCTCGTGAGGCAGGTTCACCTCCCGAGTGTCCTCGATCGAAACGATCTTGGAGGTCGGGGGGATGAAGAGGGCGACCGCGTTGAGCGTGCTCGTCTTCCCGGAGGCGGGGCCGCCGCAGATGATCAGCGACTCGCCCTGCTCGGCGGCGAGCCAAAGGTAGGCGATCATCTCTTCGCTCGCGCTCCCCGTCGTGATCAGGTCGACGGGCGTGAAGGGGCGTTCCTTGAACCGCCGGATCGTGAAGCTCGCCCCGCGCGTCGTGATCTCGCGGGCGTACGTCGCTTGGACCCGGTGACCCTCGGGGGTGGTCCCATCCAAGATGGGCGCGGAGACCGAGACCGCCTTCCCGCAGCGCTGTCCGAGCGCTACGATGAACGAGTTCAACGTATCCTCGTCGTCGAACATCACGTTCGTCTTGATCGACTCGTACTTCCCATGGAAGACAAAGAGGGGTACCTCGACCCCGTCGCAGGAGATGTCCTCGACCTCAGGGTCCAGGATGAGTGCGTCGACCGGGCCGTATCCGACGAAATCGCGTTGGATGTAGTAGATCAGGCGCTCGACGGAGAGCGGCCCGATCGTGATCTCCCGACTCTTCAGGTACTCTTCGACCTCGCCGCGCAGGTAGGCGCGCTTGTCGCTGGTCGTCATGTTGGAGACCTCCGGGCCCATGATCTGGGTCAGGGTCGCCTTCATGTGGTCGACCAGGTCGCGCTCGTGGGAGGAGAGTTGGGGTTCGATGACCTCGTATAGGTGCTCCTTGCGGACCTCGTTGTAGCTGATCCGGCTGTAGGAGTACGGAGGCTGGATCGCCGTGACCTGCATCTGCTTCACCTCCGGACCGCCCAGTGGGGGCATCGCGGTGATGAACGTCCCAGGAAGGTCCGAACCCTCCGGAGGACTCGGAGCCGGGCCGCCCGTTTCGGGAGCCTCCCCGGCGCGGGGAATCTTGACGCGGAACGAGGAGCTGCTCATGAGTACCCTATTCCGTCCCCACGCCGATCACGAGGTGGACCTCGGCCCAGATCAGGGTGAACGAGGTGAGGCCGGTAAAGGCCACCTTGAACGGGTAGGACGTCGCGGGCGGGCCAGAGCAGCTGCCCGGAGCGGTGATCGTGTAGTGCGAACTGAACCCAGAGGGCGCCTGGGCGAACGTGCTCGTGACGAAGGACGACCAAGCGCAGGGGTAGAAGGTCGCCTCGATGAACTTGGCCGTTAGGGTGCCAGCGGCGCTGGTGCTCGTGAACGCGTCGCTATAGACGAAATGGCTGAAGATCTCCTGCGTGCCGACCCCGGTGGCCTGCGTTGAGATGCCCGTGACCTGGATCAGGGAGGCGGTCACTCCGTAGCCCGATCCGGTCTGGTTTACCGATAGGGTCGGGGGGAATTCGACGACCTGTTGCCCGTTCCCCTGGGACTGGATGATCGCGTCGTTCTCGAGCAGGAAGGTCTCTGGCGAATAGTACCGGGAGGGGATCTTGATCTGGACCGTTCCCACCGTCTGATTCTCGAAGAAGGCCCCGGTAGAGCCCCCCGGACCAGGCTTCATCGACACGTTGGAGTAGGTCCCGCCGCCCGGACTGGGGGGGACGAAGGTGATGGCCGCCGCGGTCGGCTGGGCGATCAGGGGGATGCTCTGGGAGCTGATCGGGAAGGGCGTCGCGATGACCGCCGGACCCTGGGAGGCGACCTGCCCGTCAATGCCCCCCTTGAGGTTCGCGAGCGCCGTTTCTACCTGGGTGGTGAGGGTCTGTTCGTTCTCGCTCATCCAGAGCGGGACGTACTGGGTCAAGAAGACCCCGAACAAGGCGAAGAAGACGAGCAGGGCGAGCAGGGTCCCGACGACCGAGACCACCCCTCGGGAATCGCGTCGAAAACCCCGGCGGTAGCAGAGGCGTCGCCGCCCTGTTGAAGCAACCCTCATCGAACGCCGTCCCCGGTGGAATCCACCAGGATAGTAATCCTAGTTGGCTTCAGATATAAACGCTCTCATTTCAAGGCCGAATCGGCGACTCGAGGACCGGGCCTCTTGGAGCGACGTTCGACCCGACTCGGGCCGTCCTCCCCGTCTCCCGGATCGGCCTTTCGACGCGCCGACCGGACTCGACACGGTCGGGTCCCGAGCGGCCCGCACGTTCAGGTGACCATCAGAGCCACGGCAAAGTTCGTCTTGAGGCCGTTCATGTCCGTCGCCGTAAGGACCAGATAGTAGGTCTTCGCCATGGCGGGATTCGGGGCCGTCCCGTCGTAATAGTACAGTCCGACGCCCCCGGGGCCGTTCATCGCCTGAACCGCGGAGCCTCCGATGGCCGTCAGGTTCACCTTCACATTGTCCCCGAGGCTGGAGGCGAACTGAACGATCGACGACAGGTTGAACGCGGCGTTCGGGGCGACGGAAACAGGGGTGATCTTCACGTTGAGGAAGTACGGGTAGTTGGACGGGACGAGTGCGAAGAGGACCGTGTGATACTGGAGCTGGTCATGGGAGATCACCGACACGGTGAGGTTGTCCGGCGAGGTGATCGAATACGTGGACAGGCTCACGCTCCAGGTCTGGGCGAACCCCCAGGTCGACGAGCCGGACAGGCCCGCCGCGAGCGAGAACGGGTTGGGGATCGCCACCGGGTGCCTTTGGGAGGTCACGTAGACCCCCGCCTGGGAGGTCGCGGACCCGGTGATGACGTTCCCCGACAGATGAGTGATCGAGACGGTCAGGACCTGGAGCCCGCCGGACCCGCCGTACGAGAGCGCCGCGGTGAATTCGTTCAGGGCCTGAGGCTGGGCAGTCGGGTTCCTCGAGGTGAAGACGAAGATCGAGGAGAACAGAGTGATGGTCATCCCTAGGAGGAGGATGGTCGCGACCGTTTCGGAGACGCCCCGCCGGCCGAGTCGGCGGCGACGAAGGGAACGACGTGCGATCACGAGACCTTCAGGCGGGGCGGACCCTACGACCGACCCCGGCCATGATTCATGCTCGGATGGGCTAGATAAACCTTCGCGGGCGGTCTCGTCGGAGAGCGGATTGGAGGACCGACGGCCCTGGATCGGAGGATCCGGATCCTGGCCCGCCCGACGCCTGACGCGGCCCGTCAGGCTACGGTGACGATTATCGCGAGCACGGTGCGCAGGTTGTTGCCGTCGGTGGCGGTCAGGAAAAGATAGTAGCTGGTCTGGGAGGCCGGGCTTGGAGTCGTCCCGGAGAAAGTATAGTAACCGCTTCCCCCAGATCCGGCCATGGTGGTCACGGCCCCCCCCGGGAATTCCGTCGTGTTGATCTTCACACTGTCGCCGGACAGGGTGGCGAAGTAGGCCGATGCGTTCACCGTGTACGCATGCGCCGCCGGGATCACCCCGGTCGGCGTGACCACGATCGGGCCGAAGTAGGGGGCGAAGGTCGCGACCGAGACCGCCAAGGTGGACCGGAACTGCAGCTGCCCCGCCGAGATGACCGAGACGGTCAGGTTGTCAGAGGCGGTGATCGCGTAGCTCGTCATGTTGATCGTCCATGTCTGTCCGAAGGTCCAGACCGTAGATCCCGACAGCCCGGCGGCGAGGGTAAAGGGGTTCGGGATCGCCACGGGGTGCTTCTGGGAGACGATGTACACCCCCGCCTGGGAGGTCGTGGGGCCGCTCAGGGTGGATCCCGAGAGGTGTAGGATGGATATCCGGCTGACCGTGGTGCCGCTGTAGCTCAAGGACGCGTCGAACTGGTCGAGCGGCTGAGGGCCGGGCTTGGGGATCCGCCCGATGAAGATGAAGATCGCCGAGAACAGGATGACGGTGATCGCCAGGAGGAGCATGGTGGCGACGATGGAGGATACACCCCGAGGCCTCCGCCGAGCTCCGTGGCAGTGGAATAGGGGGCCGTCGATCGAGCATCGATGCCGCGCGCGCGTATCCATCTACTCCTCCCCCGTTCTATGGCGGGGATGGCTACTTATTGCTTCCCCGGACAGATTGCCCGGATCCGAGCCGGGTGGCTCGACGAAGACTCGATCAGCGGGGATCGACGGGCGGATCGTGGACACGAGCCTACTCGACCGAGATCTGGATCACCGCGACCGTGACCTCGAGAAACTGGATGTTGAGGGGGATCGACAGCGAGACGTACTGGCCGATCGGGGGGTTCAGGCAGGTCGCGGGGGAGGCAATCGAGGCGGCCGACGAGCAGCCGATGGTCCCATTCAGGAAGGTGGGGGCCAGGCTCTGGAAATAGCTCACCCAGGCGGCCGGGTAGGCCGTCGTGACGTTGAGGGTGGGGTCGACGAAGACCGTGCCGCCTCCGATCGAGATGGGAAAGGTCGCCTGGAAGCTGGTTTCCGAGACGAGCTGGGTGACGATCGCCGCGGTAGAGTATCCGCTGGCGGTCCGCGACGTCGATTCCACGAAGTTGATGAGCGTGAATTCGGCAGAATTGGCGGTCGCATTCGAGGTGAAGTTGAACGACGGGGGGTCGATGAGGGTCGAGCCGCTAGCCTGTCCGACGAGGACCGCCCCGCCCTCGAGCGAGAGCGTCTCGGTTCCCAGGTAGTGGTTCTGGAGTCCCGCGCTCAGGCTACCGGCCCCGACGAGGAACGGTGCGAAGACGCCCGTCGGGCCGGTCCCACCAAAGGCGCATTGAGTCGCCGAGGGGGCCTGGCTGATGTTCTGCCAAGTGAGCGCCGGACCGCCGGCCGGAGTGACTAGATGGGGACCGTTATTTATCCCCAGGGAATTGTAGAAGAAAAGGCTCTGGACGTTGCCCGAACTGCTGACCGGGAGCGGTCCGACCTTGTCCGTCGACGCGAGGTTCTTGTACGGACACCCCGGGGCGACCTGGGGTTCGGGTTCCCCGATGAACTTGGTCACGACGGCCGAACCCTTCCCGTTATACTTCGACCCGTATCGGTAGGTGTTGTTCGACCCGTAGAGTGTGAACTTCAGGACGGAGCCCGAACCGCCCTCCCAATTCACTACGACCGTGTCGTGGCTTCCGTACAGTGTGAAGTTGAACGCCGGGACCATGTTGTTGTCCGTGATGTTGAGGGTGATAGTGTTGAAGTCTCCGGTAACGTTGACATACGGGCACGCCCCGGAGCTCCCCGCGATAGCGAAGAAATAGGATTGGTGGCTCAGCGTCACATTCCAGGTCTCGGCCGAAGTGCATGAGTTCACCGTGAACGTGCACGTGGTGCGGTTCCCGGAGGTGACCAGGCCCCCATTGCACAGGCCCCCCGTGTTCGATACGGGTCCCGGCTTGACGGATTCCGCGGTCACGCGGGTGCTCGCCCCCGAGGGCAAAAGGGAGAGTTGGCTGCTCGCGGCGGGCCCGAATGGGGGTATCGGGCTGGAGCCGAGGGTCACGGGGGCGGTGAGGACTTGGTGCACCGAAGGGGAAGCGACCTCGACCAGGAGGTCGGTCTGGAGTTGGCCGAACTGGTTCTCCTCGAGAAGCAAGTGCTGGAGCTCGGCGTTCTGCTCGGCCGTCGGCAGGGGCGCGAGGGCCAGTTCGGCGATCAGGGAAACCACGATCAGCAAGCCGAACAGAGTCGCCACGGCCGCGACCTGCCCTCGGCGGTCGGCCCGGAACCGCCGGCGCATCGTCCGGACGGAATGCGTACCAATGCGCCTCATGAAGCACCTATTCTACCTCGAGAACCCTATTTAAATATGGTGACGCGGGGAAGGAGCGATCCGTGCCCTGCGGCTTCCGATGCGGCCTGCAAACGGGGATCCTTGCCATCGATCGGTCTTGGGCGGAGCAGTCCTTCGACGTTGGGTCCAATCTCAGAATGCGAGCGGTCGGTGGACGGGTCTCGCCCGGACCGGCCCCTTCGGACCGGGCTCTCGATCCTCCAGAGAAGGGGGATGGAGGGTTCGTCGTCCGCGGGGCGTCGGCGGACTAGGGCCGGCGCCGCGGCTTGAATTTGAGGCTCCAAATGTTTAAGGGGTGTCCCGAGCGTCTATCAGACGGCTGTTCATGACGATCTCTCGTTGGCGCCGTCTTTCTCGCTCTCAAACTCGCTCCGGGGTGTCCGGGATCATTGCGACGATCCTCCTGCTAGCGATCACGATCATCGCGGTCGTTGTGCTCGCCACCTTCCGGCCGTCCTTGAACCAGCCTCCCCCTTCCATCGCCTATCTGGTCAAGGGAGGACTCTCCGAACAGGCGTGGAGCGATCCAACGGATTGCACGAATACGACCCAGTACGCCCACTGCAATTCCCTGCCGGCCATGTTCGTCCTGATCAACGGGTATTCCCCGTCGTTCCTGAAGCTTTCCAACCTGAACCTGATCTTCGTCTGTAACGGGACCGACTTGATCAACGCCAACCTGCAGAGCCTCGAGGTCATTCCGGGCTCCGGTGCATCGCCCCCGGTGGGCTCACCGACCATCGGGAACTGCGGCACCTGGGTCTGGGGGTCCGGAGGGGGCGGGTTCACGGGCACGTTCTTCAACCGGCTGCTGTACTACCAGCAGTTCACGCCCGGGGTGCCGGGGATCGCCCAGGGGGACGTGATCGTCATCTTCGCCCACCCGGCCACGGCGTTCTGCGACTACAACGGCAACTGCCCCGACGATGACTACCACGGCGCCCCGCTTTGGTGCTTCACCGTTCAGGGCGCGTGCAGCGTGTCGGTGACCTATTCGAGCGGCTCCACGAACGACCTCGTCATGAGCTTCTCCCTGTACGGGCTGAGCCGGCAGTAGCGCGAGGGGCCATGGACGCGCAGACCCTCGAGAAACCCCGATCCCACTCACCGGCCGTCGGGCTGTCAAGGCGATCCCCGGGCATCCCGCCCGCCTCCGGACAAAGCGGACCGGAACCACACGGGAGTCCCGACCCATGAGCCGTGGCCGAAGGATGATCCGGGCGAGGGGCCGTCGGCAGGCTCGCTCGCGCGCCGTCCAGGATGTCATCGGCACCATCATCATCCTCGCGATCGCGGTCGTCCTCGCCGGGATCGTGACCCTGTGGGTCGACACCTATCCGGTCCAGACCGCGAATCGGACCGACGTGTTCGCGGTGAATCTTACCTACGGCGGGACCGTCTGCGTGCTCAATTGCGGTCACGGCGGCGCGGTCCGGGCCCCAGCGATGAACGGAATCAACATCCAGCTGCTCGCCGGGCCTCGGGTCGTCGGTGCGATCGTCAGCCAATCGTCCGTACGTCTCGCCTCCCAGCAGGTCCCCTCTGCCTTCACGAGCCCGTTCAGCCTGGGAAGCGGCCTGGCCGGTTCCCCGAGCTGGTCGCCCGGCCAGACCTGGTCGCTCAACCTGACGACCTACGGGCTCCCGTTCTATGACAACCTCACCGTCGTCGTGGACTCCCAGAGCCAACTCGTCCTCAATTCGGTCGTCCCCGGGCCCAATGCCGTGAGCGCCCCGTACTTCACCACGGAATCGGTCGCGCCGATGCCGGTGGTCCATGGTTCGAGCCTCCTCATCTCGTGTACCCTCGTCACCCCGGACGGACTCACGGTCGGCCAATCCCCCGCCAAGGTGAACGTGAACCTGACCGAGATCAACAAGGGCACGAAACTGTTCCACGCCCTGACCTTCTCCTCGGGGATCTGGAGCTATAGCTATACGGTCCCGAACACCCAGAGCGCCGGAACCTACTATATCTTCATCACGGCCGTCGACAACTTCGGCATCGCGACCGAGATCCCGGTCCAGGTGATCGTCACCTGATCGGGCGTCGCCGAACCGGGCGCGCGGGGCGGGGAGCCTTCCAGGTGCGGTCCGGTCCCGGGATCGGCCCGAACTCCAGCCGTTACATTATTGGGGGGTCGGGTACGTTGTCCTCTACAGGTCCGGCGATGGCGCTCGTAGAGATCGGATTGCGGGTCACGAACCGACCGGGCGAACTCGCCCGGGTCGCGAGGATCCTCGCGCGCGAACGGATCAACCTGGCCGCCATCTCGGTCGACTCGAGCGGCAAGAACGGCCACGTGCGGATCATCGTCAACCGGCCGGAGCGGGCCCTGGGTCTTTTGACTGCGGCCGGATTCCCCGTCGAGAGCCGGGAACTGATCGCCGTGCATCTGAGCGATGAGACCGGGAGCTTCCTTCGGATCCTCGATCTGCTCACCGAGGCGCGATTGAACGTCACGAGCGTCGCGATCCTCGTCGCGCGGGAAGGGTCGCAGAGCCTGATCGCCCTGTCCACCTCCGACATCCGAAAGGCCCGCCAGGTGCTGGAGAAGGCAGGGGTGCTCTCGGAGACGGCCGAACTCCTGACGAGCAACGCGGACCTCCTCGCCTACGCCCCAAGCATCCCATCCGAATCGGTCGGCCTGCTGATGTGACCCGGGCCCCGGCAAGCCTATGTGCGTGACCGTCTCGGCTCCGAACGCGCGGTTGTGGTCTAGCGGTTAGGACGGTAGCTTCCCAAGCTACCTACTCGGGTTCAAATCCCGACAACCGCACTCGAACCTACGTGCCCACTCGCCCGGGCGAACTGGCGAGGGCGCCGTGGACCCTCGTGGGGCCTACCCGGCGCTCGGCGGCGGTCCCGGCGGCATCGGGTCGGAGGCCGGCGTTGACGAGGCGGCAGGGGGGGCCATGATCGTCGTCGGCCCCTTGGGCTTGCGGGCCATGAGGAGGCCGACGAGTGCGAGCACGACGATGACGAGCAGGATGAGGCCCAAGAGAAGGGCCAGTCCGAGTCCCGAGGTGAGGCTTGCGGCCGGGGCAGCAGGAGGGCCGACCACGACGACGGCGAGGGTCTTGGTGACGTTGGCGCCGGCGCCATCGGTAACCCGGAGGGCCACGGAGTAGGTGCCGGACGACGCATAGACATGGCTGGGATTCCCGAGAGAGCTCGTCGACGCGTCGCCGAAGGACCAGGCGTAGGTGAACGGAGCGGTCCCGCCGACGAGTGTGACGGCGAAGGACGTGGGGGTACCGGCGGTCGGGTGTGCGCTCGCGTTGGGAGAAATCGATAGGGCAGGGTTCACATCAATCGTCACTTCCCCGGTGGAAACAGCGCCGGCGAAGCTGGTCACCGTAGCGGCCGCGATGAATCGCCCTGCCGATGAATACGTGTGGGTGACGCTCGTGCCGGTCGCATTGGGGGACCCGTCGGCGAAGTCCCAGGAGACGGCGTTCGGCGTCAGTCCTCCGGTCCACGTGGCCTTCAACGTGACGGCCTGTCCTGCGTCCGTTGCGGTGGGAGAGGCCGTCGCGCTCACGAGGGCGGCGGAGGAAAGCGCGAAGGTGGACGATAGTTGGACAGCGGAGGGGAGCCTCCAGCCGCCGAACACTAGCAGTGCGCCGGCGCCGGGGTCGACGGTCACCCCCATGAAGACGTCCGCCACCGGAGGGGCGCCAACGAGGTCGGTGAGGTTGCTCCATCCTCCCCCTGCGAAAGCCCAGGTCGCGTCGAAGAACTTCAGTGAGCCGGTCGAGTTGAATATGTCCCCGCCGAAGGCGACTACCGCCCGGTCGCTGGCGAGGTACCCGGCGCTGCCGAACAGCATGTCCGGCGCAGGGACCGACAGGGAGGCAGTGAGGTTGTGCCAAAGCCCGGAGCTGTAGACCAGGGTCGCCGAGTGTCCGGCACTCCCCGATTGGGCGCCGAAGAGAAGGACGCCGTGATCGGCGGGGTCATCCGAGCCGGTCGGGTAGAAGAGGTGGCCCGGGACGCCGGCGGTCGAGGTCTTGTTGGTCCAGGTCCCATGCTGGAACACCCATGTATCCGTGGCGGAACCCGAGATCAAGATTCCTCCGGTCAAGACGACCTCGCCGTCGGTGGAATCGGTGAGCAACGTTGGGGACTCCCTTCCCGGTGGCGTGGCACCGGTCGCACCGGTGAGGTTGGTCCACGTCTTGGCTGAGTAGGCCCAGGTCTGGGCCTCGTAGAGATTCGACGGATTGTCACCCCCAAACAGGATCACCTTGCCGGTCGAAGGGTCATAGGCGAGGCCGGCGTCACCTAAGGGCGGAGGGGTGCCCGTCACGGAGGGCGTCAGGTTGGTCCAGACGCCGTTCTCGAACGACCAGGTGTCCCTCGGATAGCAGTTCTGGGAGCAGCTTAGGCCGCCATAGAGGAGGACGTAGCCGTCGGATGGGTCCCACGCCATGAAGGTGAACCGGGCCGAAGGGCCCGCCCCGACCCGAGAGGAGAGGTTCGTCCAAGTGCCGATGGACGGGACTCCCCCGAGGGGATGGCTCGCCGACGGGCCCGCTCCCTCTGCGAGAGTAGATCGGGCCCAGCCGAGTTGCTCGACGGATCGGCCCGGACCGGCGGCGGGTTGGCTTACCGGCGAGCCCGGAGCCGCCCCGGCATGGAACGTCGCCACCACGGCAGGGGCTGAGGCGAGCAGGATCGCTACGACGAAGAGTGCGCGGGCCATAGGATGGGCGGGATGCATGGGACGGAAACGGAGACGGGTCTTAAAGACCGGTCCCTCATCCCGGGTCCCGACGGTGCTCGCCCCGCCATCGGGCGACGCGGCCCCCTTCGTCAACGGATAGGAAACGCCGCCGGCACGAGGGACGGCCACCCTCCAACTCGTCCCTCGATTCCACCTTAGGCACACCCGAAGAACAACTCAGAGGCGCCGGCCGGGTCCCGATTGACATTCCCTTGAACGGGCGCCGGGCCCACGCCTTGGCACTAGGCGCTCATGCGGTGCCGGTCCGCGCCCTTAGGGAGCTTGTCCGAGCCCCATGGGTTGGTAGGATTCCCCCGAACCGTCCCAGACCTTCCGTTTCACCGATAGCTTGAGGAACCGAACAATTCGGGAAGGTGCGATCGCCGTATTCGATCCTCGGTGGCGGCCCGCTCTGCTCCCTGAAAAGGTCCGGGCCTACGGGCGGCGGAGGTCGCCCAGCGCGCCCAACAGGGCGGGCGGCAAGGACCCCAGCTTCAAAGAAAACTGTAAAGCGCTGTGCCCACCTCGATAATCCGGATGCCAGACGGGGTCCGCGGCCCGCTCGGCGTGCTCACATGGGCCCTCATCCTCGCGCTGACCCTCTCCCCCGTGAACGGGGGTCTCCCTGGACACCCTCGACCGGACCGATCGATCCAGCTATCTGACGTCCAGCCGCCCCCTCCAAATCGGACCGGGTGGGTCAATGAAACCGCCTCGCTCGGAGATTCCTCGCCGGCGCCTCTTGCGCATGCTTCGGCGGTGTTCGATCCGAACGGTGGGACGGCCACGGTGTTCGGGGGGCTTGGCGCGCGAGGGGTGGTCAGCTCATCGACCTGGATCTTCGACGACGGGAACTGGGAGAACATCACGCCGTACATTCACGGGAGTTCGCCGCCCGCGCTCTACGGGGCAGCCCTGACCTTCGATGGGAGCGACGGCTACGTCCTCCTGTTCGGGGGTCAGACCGCGCACGGAGAACCGTACGGCGGTACCTGGTCTTGGTCGGCGGGAACCTCACAATGGACGAATCGGACGACGTCGATGGCTCCACCCCCCGGTTCCGGCAGCGCCATGGCGTACGACCCGGTATCCGGACAGGTCGTTCTGATCGACCCAGGTTCCATTCTCACTTGGACCTACCATGCGGGGGTCTGGAGCTCCCACGCCCAATCCCCGTCGCCCGCGCCTCGGTCCGGCGAGGTCATGGTGACCGACACGACCGAGAACCGAGTGTACCTCGTTGGCGGCGAGATCCCCGCCCGGGGGATCCCCCTCAACGACACGTGGAGCTACTCCGGGGGCGTTTGGACGCTGACCCGGTTCGCCACCTCCCCCCCTCCGCCGTTGTGGAACGCGACGGCCGTTGACCACCCCTTTCTCCAGGGCGTCTTTCTCGTCGGCACGGGTCCAGGGAGTTCCACGCAGAGCTGGACCCTGACGAACCCAGGTTGGACCGAGATAGCGCCCTCCAACCCGGATCCGCCGGCCCGGAGCGGCGCGACCCTCGTCTACGATTCGAGTGGGGCTGTGATCCTCTGCGGGGGCACCGATCCGAGCGGGGCACGGTTCCTGAACGATTGCTGGACGTGGGGGGCCCCCAAGGCTCCCCCCAATCCGTTGGGTGCGGCGGCCCCTCTGAATCCGGCGATCGTGGCTGTGGGAATCCTCCTCATCGCCGTCCCGGTGGGGGTCGCCGCGTTCCTGAAACGAAGACCGCCTCGACCCGACCTGTCGCGCGTTCCCGCTCCCGCCCCCTCGTGATCGAGGACCGGGGCCACCGACGTCGTTTGGGGAGTCCGGCGAAGTTCCCTTCCGGCGGTCCCCGCTATTGCCCCCCAAAGATGCCGCGGGCGGTCCAGACCAGTACGATGACGAGAGCGGCCGCGGGTAGGACACGGGCCCATTGGCCGGCCAATGCCGCGCTGGGTTCGACTCGGCCCGAGGGTCGTCCCAGTTCGATACTCGGGCTGTCGAACGCTCCGTGATCTCCGGTCGCGACCCCCATCCGGTTGGGGGAGGTGTCCCGGACCGTGGCCCACGCGCCGACAGCGGTCGCGAGCGCAAGCCCACCCACGGCTGCGCCGGTCAACCCGACTGGTCCAAGCAAAGCGGCCGTCACGAGCAGTGCGCCGACCGCGACGGAGTATCTGACCACAGGGACGACCCCCCTAAGCCGGGCGGGATGAACGATCGCCCAGGTCCCAGCCATACCGATCGCGAGGCCGAGCAGGAACCGGGCGTTCCCAGCGGCAAGACTCGAAAAGAACGAATGCGGGGAGGACCCGAAGCTACCGGGGATCGAGTAGACCATGGCTACGAGCGTGAGCACCCCTGCACCCGCCGAGGCAATCATCCCGTGGCCAAGCCCCAGGGAGGAGGGCCAATCCAACTCCGATCCTGACGTAGGGAGCGGGTCAGATGTCTGCCGATCGCGTCTGTCCAGGACGGCTCCGGCTCGCGCTTGAGAGTGGAGCTCGGCCACCGCGGTCAAACCGGCGGCGGTGGGGGCCCACGCCGCGAGAGAGACCCCGGTGAGAACGACCCCGGCCCATCCGAGTTGGACGTCGAATAGGATGGAGGCTCCCCCCGACCCTCCGGCACCAAGGAAGGACCCAACGAATCCCGTCGCGAGGATACCGGTAAGCAAGGCTGTGCTCGCCGCCCCCTCGAGGGCGCGCCGGAGGGCTCTCCGATCGGGCACGGTTGAGACGTGGCGGGATCCGCGCCAGAGGGACCAGGTCGCGAGCGTTGCGGTCATCAAGGCGCCCATCGCGACCGGAAACCAGAGCTGGACCTCTGCGCCGCCGACTGTGACGATGACCCAGGTTCCGGCGATCAGCCCCGCGGCCATCGAGAGACCTACGATCCACCGAATCGAGACGGTGGTGGTCGAGGGCCGGAGCGCCTCGCATGCCCCCCATCCCGAGAGCGACATTCCGACTCCCACGGCGACGAGCACGAGCGGCAGATCGACCGCATTGGAGAAGAGAAACAGACCGAGCGGGAACCGCTCGACGAACAGCGTGCTAGCGGCCAAGGCGATGCACAGGAGGCTAAAGAAAGCCAGACCCGAGGCAGCGGCCGGCGCCTGGAATGGCGTTCTAGAGGCCGCCGCCCCGGGTCGTTTCGTTCCTACCGCCGGTCCCTTTTCATCGCGAGTGGAACGGCGGTCCTTAGGACCGACGAGGCCGAGCAGGACCGGCCCTGCGGCGGCTCCGGCCAGGAACCCTGCGAGTGCAAACTGGGAAAGGTTGCTTTCCACCAGGATGAGCTCGAAGGCGAGGACGGCAATCCCCCCGCAGAGGGCTGCGACGGTCCGACCCGCGGCGAGCAGACGACCGACTGCTCGTCGGGGGAGTTCGGCCAGCTCCGCCTCGGATACCTCCTTGGGTCCCGTGGCCCCCACGAGGGCCACTCCGACTCCAACGCCCAGCGTCGCCAGGGCGGCGCTGACCCATCCCACCGCGACCCAAACTCCCGCGGGGCCACCGTGGACCCCCTCCGCGACGACCCCCGCGACACCGGCCGCCACGGCCGACACCCCCAGCAGAACGGCAGAAGGAACGGCCCAATCGCGGAACGGGAAGCGGCAGCCGTCGCCCACGTCGAGTGCGGTCGCACGGAGGTTGGCCATGCGTCCGGGAAGGTCCCATAGGCCCCAGCCGAGCGCGATCGCCCCTACGATGAACACGGCACCTTCGATCGTGGCTCCGGGAATCGCCACGTTTCACACCCGGGGAAGCTGGGCAGCCGAGGAGTTCCGAACCGTCGGATGGAGGAGGAGGAACTTCCGTTGCATCCGGCGCTCGTCCGGCACCGGGATGAGGTGCCGTCGGAACCCCCTCTCGTTGGCCCGGATCATGGCGGGAACCGCTCTCGGCGTACCCAACCGGCAGAATGGGCGGGTCGGGCGGATAAGGCTGCGCGTTGAGCGGTGGCGGACATAGGCTAGGAGACCGGCCCGACGGACGATCCTCCCGGGACCGATCGAGCCTCGCCGATGAACCCGGGGTGCAGACGGAGGGAAAAGTTCGAATGCGAGCTCGCTTTGAGGGTCCGAGGGACGGTCGGTGTTCGGGCCGGCGGTCCCGGTCCCCGACGTCCTCTTCGGCGTGCCCGCTCCTCCTCAGGTCCCGGCTGCCTGACTCGAACAGGCGACCTGAGGATATCTACGGGGGCCGCCGGTGTCCGGCGGTCGCGACTACAGTCCCCCGCTCTACCACTGAGCTAAGCCGGGACGAGCCTCGAGAGCGGGGGGAGTCCTATAAGCCTTCTCGGCGGGCGCGCTTGGGTCGAGCGAGCGGCTCCACGTGGACCCGGCCCGCGCTGCGGGTGGGACCCTGAAACCCCGGCTCTCGCGTTCATCCGATGACGCGACGGATCCGGGCAGCGACCTCGTCGGGGGCACCGGTCGCATCGATCGGGAACAGTACATGGCGCCCCGCGTAGAACGCGAGCAACGGGGCAGTCTCCCTCCGATAGACCTCGAGCCGGGTCCGGGCAGCCCCTTCGTGGTCGTCGGAGCGATGCACCAGGGTCGCTCCGTCGTTGTCACAGTGGTCGGCGACGCGGGGGGGTCGGGTATGGATGTTGTAGACCGTCCCACATTTGGGGCAACTCCGTCGCCCGGTCAATCGTTCGAGGAGCGCGCTCTCCGGGATCTCGAAAGAGAGTACGCGCTCGATCGGGGCGATCCGGTCGAGCGCCTCGGCTTGTACTTCATTGCGTGGGAATCCATCGAGGAGGAACCCGTCCCGGCAGTCGGGCATGGAGAGCCGGTCGCCCAAGATGGCGAGCACGAGTTCATCGGGTACCAGCCGGCCTTCGCGCATGAACCGGTCCGCCTCGAGGCCCAATTTGGTCCCTTCCCGAACGGCCGCCCGCAACAGGTCCCCCGTCGACAGATGCGGTACCCCCAGGGAGTGTGCGACCCACTCGGACTGGGTCCCCTTGCCGGAGCCGGGAGGGCCCAATAGGACGACTCGGGGCATCGACGGGCGAGCCACCGTAGGAGGCTTAACCTCGACGGTCCGTCGTTGGCGTTCCCACCGACGTCCCCCGGAATCTCCGACCAAGGAGGGCCGCGTCGAGGTTGTCGAGGTCGCGGCCGTCGAGGATGGAGACTGGGATAGCGGCCCTCGACAGCACGTCGGCAGCCAGGCGGTCGAACAGGAACTCCTGGCCGGCCTCGCCCGAGCTGCCCCGCTGAACTATGCGGCGGAACTCTTCGAACCCGAGTCGGTCTATCCGTTTCGCTTCGGGGTGCTGCTTCGGGTCCGCGTCGAAGAGCCCGTCGACGCGAGTCGCGTTGACGACCCGCACCGCTCGCAGCCGGACGGCGAGCAACGCGGCCACTCCATCGGTCGTGTGCCCAGGCTCCGTTCCGCCGAGAATGACCGGTGAGACGTGCCGGAGCTCGCGGACGGCCTCGGCGACGGTGGTGGGGGGGGTCGCCGGCGTGGGAGCCCCGATCCGGGCGGCCAGCAGACGAGCGTGGAGCCGCGTCACATCGATACCGACTTCGTCGAGTTCGACCTCGGTGAGTCCGAGGGCTCGTCCGAGCCGGATGTAGTCGCGGGCCGTTCGTCCCCCCCCGGTCGTCACGACCAAGGGAAACTCTCGACCCCGTTTCTTCAGCAGGTCCGCGAGACGCCCCAGATACTCCGCGTCGTCGGAGCCCGTCGTGAGGACCGAGCCTCCCACGGAGAGCGCGACGGTCCCGGTCAACGGCTCGGTAGAGGGAGTCACGAGGGGGGGCTACCGCCCCGTGGGCATCTGCCTTTCGCCGTGGGCGGGGCCTTCCTCGGCACGCTTATCAAGCCGCGCGACCCCCTCCGGCTCCCGATGGACCCCGGCGTAGAGCGCGCCAAACAGTCCGCCGCACGGGCCGCGGCGGCGCAGGTCGTCCGAGGGCAGCGGTTGGGATTGGGCACCGGATCGACCGCCGCCTACGCAGTTCGTGAGATCGCCCGTCGTTTTCCGGACGGTGGGGGATTCCAATGCGTGGCGAGCTCGGCCGCGACGGCGACCCTCGCGGGCGAGCTCGGACTCTCGGTCCGGGACCTCGCCGCCGGCGACTCCTTCGACGTGATGCTCGATGGCGCCGATGAGGTCAGCGACCGCCTCGACCTCACAAAGGGGGGAGGCGGGGCCCTCTTCCGGGAGAAGCTGCTGGCTCGTCGGGCCAAAAAGCTTCTCATCATGGTCGACCCGACGAAGCTCGTCCCGCGCTTGGGTACCCGCACCCCGATCCCGGTCGAGGTCGTCCCGTTCGCCCGTCCGGTCGTGGTGGAGGAACTCGGGAAACGGGGCCTTCCCGCGATCCTGCGGACCGTGCCAGGGACGACCCAATCGTTCCGGTCGGACAACGGTCTCGAGATCCTCGACGTCCGACCTCCGACTCCGATCGAGGACCCCGGGGCCCTCGACGCAGAGATCCACGGCATCCCCGGCGTGCTCGAGACCGGGCTCTTCGTGGGCCTCGCCGAGCGTGTCTTCGTCGGGCACGCCGATGGCACGGTCGAGGAGCGCGTTCGTCGATGAGCGTCGACTCGCTATCGATCGAGGATTTCGGCCGCTAGCTTTATCGCACCGACCCGGCTCCCCGACTCCCCCTATCGGGGATGGGTGTCATCGATGCAAGGCAAGTTCGTCAAGACCCGCGTGGAGAACAACGTCGGCTACATCGAGATCGCCAAGGGAAAGGCGAACACCTACGACATCCACATGATGCGGGAGCTCGACGAAGCGATCGAGGAGATGCGCTTCGACGAGAACGCGCGCGTGATCGTCCTCATGAGCGGCCTTCCGGGGTTCTTCAGCGCGGGGGCGGACATCGAGATGCTCAAGGGAAGCCAGCCGGATTTCAAGGCGATGTTCTGCCTGCATTGCCAGGAGACGCTCAACAAGTTCGCCTCGACCCCGAAGGTCGTCCTGGCCGCCATCAACGGCCACTGCGTCGGGGGCGGCCTCGAGATCGCCCTATCCACGGACATCCGCCTGATGGCGAAGGACTCCGGCAAGATCGGGCTCCCCGAGGTCACCCTGGGCGTGCTTCCCGGGACCGGCGGGACCCAACGGCTTCCTCGCGCCATCGGGACCTCCCGGGCGCTCGACATGATGATCACGGGGAAGCTACTGACCCCCGAGGAGGCCCTGCACATCGGGCTCGTCAACTACGTGTTCCCGAAGGAGTCCTTCGTGAAGGACGTCGACCAGTACGCGCAAACGCTCGCCCACGGCCCAGCCCGTGCGATCTCGCTCATCAAGCGCTCGGTCCTCGAAGGGGTCGAGATGCCGCTCGTGGCGGGTCTTGCGCTCGAGCGCGAACTTCAGAACCGACTGTTCATCACCGAGGACGCCAAGGAGGGTCTGAGCGCGTTCGTCGAGAAGCGCAAGCCCACCTTTAAGGGCCGGTGAGTTCTGATACACGTGTCCGGTTTCCCGATTTGAACGCAGCCGCTCCGGCCCCCCCGCGTGCCCCCGCTTCCGGGGCGCCCGCCTCGAAGTCCCTGAAGGAGGGAGGCACGATCGAACCGGTGCGGGAGATCCTCTGGGGGAACTCGGTCGGGGTCCGCAAGTTCGAGACCGCCCAGGAGCTGCCGGTCGACATGCGCAAGTTGATCATCAAGCTCATGGTCGTCCAGGCGGACACCGAATTCGCTTCCATCCAACAGCATCGGCCCTGGCTCGACAGCGCCCCGACCCTCGAGGACCGATGGATCGAGGCCCGGATCGTCGCCGACGAAGCGCGCCACGGCCTCCAGGCCTGCCGGATCCTCCGGGATTTCGGCGAGGAGGGACAGGGCTACATCGACGAGCTCCTCGCGAAACGAGAGGGCCAGCACAAGCTCGATGCGTTCAACATGAAGTTCGACCGGTGGTCGGATGTTGGCGCCTTCTGCTGCTTCGTGGACCGGGTCGGGGTCTACCAGCTTCGGGCGTTCCAGGAGTGCTCCTACGGCCCGCTCGCCCGGGCCATGCCGCTAATGCTCTCCGAAGAGCAGCTGCATCTGAACTTCGGCTACAGCGTCCTCAAGCGGATCGCCAAGGACGAGGGCAAGTACTACGGGACCAAGGAGGAAGCCCAGGCCGCTCTCGACAAGTGGTACCCCCGGGCCCTCGACATGTTCGGCCACTCGAACTCGGAGACGAGCCGGCGCGCGATCGAGATGGGACTCAAGCGCTGGACCAACGAAGAGGCCCGGGCCCGTTACATCGAAGAGGTGACCCCGCTCGTCAAGGCCGCGGGACTGTCCCTGCCCAACCCCGACTTCGACCGGCACATTCTCTGAGGGTCGGCCCGAGGGACGCCCCCGGGATGGATCGAGGACGCCATGGTGCACGGGGTTCTCCATCATGTGTCGCTCGAGATCACCGACGTCGTCCGGGCCCAGTTCTTCTACGACCGCTTTCTCGTCCCGATGGGCTTCCGTCGATTCGTGATCGCCGACGCCTACCTCGGCTACACCGACGGGACGATGACCCTGTGGCTACTGAAGAGTCCGAAACCCCGGATCCACCGTCACCCGCCGACCGGTGAGGAGGAGATCATCGCCGAGCACCTCGCCTTCCGGCTGCCCTCGACCGACGCGGTCCGAGCGCGGGAGCAGACCCTCGAGCGAGAGGAACTCTACCCGATCTTCCGAGGGGAGGAGCACCCTGAGTTCCGGCCAGGGTACTTCTCCGCGACCTGGGTCGACCCGGACGGGATCGCGCTCGAGCTCTACGCATTCGAGGAGCGGCGCCGCAAGGCCCGACGCCCGGTGCGGGCGAAGCCACGTCGGGCCGCCCGACCTACGTCGGCCCGCCCACGCGCCGGGCACCGGCGCCGGGCCGCACGGTAAGCCAGCGTTCGACGCCGGCGATCCGGTCGAGCCGCTTGCGAAGCTTGGAGAGAGCGCCGTCCAACGTGAAGACGTGCACGTGCGCCCCGGCATCGTGAGTGTAGGCGGCGACCGGACGCCCCGCCTCGTCGTTCGCCGCCCGGACCGCAGCTAATATCGATCGGGAGGTCGCCGTGAGGTAATCGAGCGGGGGGTCGGTCGTCTCGCAGACCGAGCGGAAGCTATCGCATTCCTCGATCGTCGTGGCGAAGAGCGTCTCGGCGTCGCGGTCCCGGATCGCCCGTTCAAGGCGCGCGATCCGACCGGGCACGTCGGCGAGCCGCTGGGCGTAGCCGCGGCTCGAGGCCACGGTCGATTGCATCGCGAGCGCGGACCGGGTCGTCTTCACGGGTGCGTCCCGGACCATCGCGACGCGGTCGAGGAGCTCGGGCCAGTGATCGGCGCTCGCGATCGGCGCGGCGTAGCAGTCGGCCCCGTCCGCACGCGACCCCGCCCTCCACTCCACGAACCCCCCGAAGACAGAACGCGAGGCGCTTCCCGAGCCGAGTCGGGCGAGCTGGGAGAGCGCCCGAGGGGTGGGTCGCAAGCCGGCAGCGGCCGAGGCGGCGCCGGCGAGGGCCGCGAACCCGCTCGCGCTGCTCGCAAGGCCGCTCGCCGTCGGAAAGTTGTTCGAGGACCGGACCCGGGCGCGTTCGGAGCGATGCGAGAGGTTGCGAACGCGATCCAGGAACCGGACGACGTCGTCCCGAGGGGTGCCCTCGATCGGGGCGCCATTGAGGGTGAACTCGTCGCGAACGAGGACCGGCTCGAACGAGACGGTCGTCCGGGTGCGGAACCGTCCGAGCGTGACCGAGAGCGAACTATTGTACGGGAGGACGAGGGTCGGATCGCGCACCCCCCAGTACTTCACGAGTGCGATGTTCGGGCCGGCCTCGTAGGTCGCCGACCGACCCACGACCTTCCCCATTTCGACCGCCGTCTCCGACCAAAGAGGTGAGTACTTATCTCGTGTGTGCGATGCGAACGAGCCATGTCGAGCGCCCGCGAGACGTCCGCTCCACGACCGGTTCGCATCCCGGTCGGATGGGCCGACCGACTGGGCGGGTTCCACCAGGAGGTCGGGTTCCGTGTCGACCCGGGCGAGACCCGGGACGGACACTGCGTCGTCGGAGGCCGCGTGGAGGCCCGCCACTTGAACATCAACGGCGTGGTGCACGGGGGTGTGTACGCGACGATCCTGGACACCGCCATGGGGGGGGCGGTCGTGACGATGCTCGATGAGGACGAGACGACCGCGACGACCTCCCTCTACGTCGAGTTCCTGCGGCCGGCCCGGGAGGGACAGGTGCTCCGAGCCCGGGGGGAGGTCGTCCGTCGGGGCCGTCACCTCGCCTTCGTCGAGGGCAATCTCCTCGATGGCGACGGGACGCGTCTCAGCCAGGCCCACGGGACCTGGTACATCTGGTCGGCAAGCGACCCGACGTGGAAGAAGGAAGCCCAGGCCCGGACCGATCAGTCGACCGCTCGAAGGAGACGCTCGTAGAGCGCTAGGATCGCGAGGCCCTTGTTCGCCCCGCGGTCCCCTTCTCGGAACGGGCGGGCCGACAGTTCGTCGCGTACCTCCGCCGCCCGCCCTAGCCCAACGAACGGGAGGGCGTACTCGAGCGCCTGCCCGATGACCGACGTCCCCTTGTAGTCGGCCTCGACAGTGTGCAAGGACGACCGGATCCATTCCCAGGTGACGGCGCGACCCGCCGGATTGAGGGAGGCCTCCCGGACCACGCTCACGAGGTGGGCGCGGTTGAAGACCGGGGTAAGGGCAAGGTCGAGAGTCCGCTGGACCAGATGGGGGTGGGGGAACTGCGCGAGGGCGCGCTCGAACCGGATCGCCTCGCCCTCAATGGGAGCTCGCGCCAGCGCGGTGAGGATCTGCTCGTACTCGGGTTCGCCCCCGGTCCGGGCGAAGGCGAACGCGACCGACCATCGGAGGTCGGGCGCGAGGTCGGCGTATCCCGGAAAGCGGTTGGCGAGCTCGGCCCTGAGCGCCGGGTCGAGTGCGAGACCGGCGCTCGCGACTGCGCCGCGGACGAGCGGTTCCAGTTCGTGCTCGCCGGCTCGCGCGGTGAGGCCCAAGCGCCCGAGCTGCGCGCTCAGGAACGATCGGGCCCGCCGCCGGAACGAATCCCGCTCCCCGAGCAACGCCCCCAGGACGACCAGCATGCGTCCGGGGTTCGACGCAGAAAGTTGGGAGGCGAGTTCGAACACCACGAGCGGGTCGGTCTCGGCTCGGCCCAAGTCGAGGAACTGGTAGTAGCGCTCGGCAGGAATGTCTCTCGATACGAGAAATGCGCCGAGGTCTTCAATGACGGCCCAGCGCTCTTCGCTCGGAAGCGAAGGGAACTCGGCGAGCAGCCGGTCGTACAGGGGCGGATCGTACAGCACACGGTAGAATCCCGCCGCCCGGACGTTCAACCGCGGGGTCCTACCGGAGTCCGGGAGGACGAACGGCCCATCCTCGTCCCAGAGCGCCCGGGGGCCGTCGGCCCGGCCCGGCAGCGCGAGAGGGATGGGCCATCGTTCCGCCCGGTGGGTCCCGTCCATGAGGAATCGACGCTGGGAGAGCACGATCGACCCGGCCTCGGCCTTCGCATCGATCAGCGGAAGGCCGGGCCGAGTGATCCAAGCCTCCAGGATCGGATGGAGCGGCCGGCCGGCCGCGACCTCGAGGGCGCTCCAAAGGTCGGCCGAGGAAGCGTTCGCGTAGGCGTGCTGCTTCAGATAGGCCGAGACTCCGGTCCGGAAGGCCTCCGGGCCGACGAAGGCCTCGATCATGCGGAGCACCGCCGACCCCTTCCCGTAGCTGATCTCGTCGAAGATCTGGCCGATCTCCTCCGGACGTTCGACGGGCACGCTGACCGGATGGGTCGTCGAGAGAGAATCCCCCGTCTTCGCCGGTCCGGTCCAATCGTGCAGCAGGTCGGCGAGCGGTTGGGACGCTGGGTAGAGCTCCTCGAGCACCTTCTCTTCGGTGAACGTGGCGAAGCTCTCGTTCAGCCAGATGTCCGTCCACCACTCCATGGTGACGAGGTTCCCGAACCACTGATGGGCGATCTCGTGGGCGATGGTCGAGAGGGTCGAGCGCTTCTGGGAGTTGCTCGTGGTGGCGTCGACGAGCAAGCGCATGTCCCGGAAGGTGATCGCCCCCCAGTTCTCCATCGCCCCATAGGCGAACTCAGGGACCGCGATCAGGTCGAGCTTCGGGAGCGGGAAGGGTATCTGGAAGTACCGTTCCAGCGCCGGGAGGATCTCGGTGGCCCGGTCCACAGAGTAACGCGCCGACTCCGACCGCCCCTTCGGGGCGGCCCCGCGGATCGTCGTCGGGTGACCCCCGGCCCCCTCGAACCACTCGAACTGGCCGACCCCGAGATAGACGAGATAGGTCGCCATCGGCGGCGTCGGTTCGAACTCGATCGTCGTGCGGCCGTCCTCGTCGACGCTCGAGCGCGGCGGCGTGTTGAAGATCGCTTCGAGACTGGAATCGATCGTCAGTCGGAGTCGAACCACCGCGCGACGGTCCGGTCGGTCGATGCACGGGAAGAGGTTGCGCGCCGCCGTGGCGGCGCACTGAGTCGTGAGAATGTACCCCTCCCCGTAGCGGGAACGATACAGACCGAGCAGGCCCTTCTCCGAAGCCCGTCCTCGGAAACGGACGGTCCATCGGTCGTGCGGCTCGGGTGCCTCGAACGAGACCTCCTCGGAGTCCGGGAGCGCCCGGAGCTTGGATTCCGGTTCGGTCTCGAGGATCTCGAGGTCGACCGAGTTGAGGCGGAGGCTCGGAGTGGGGACCTCGAGGACCACGACGACCGTTCCCGTGAACCAGAGTGACCGGTGGTTCACGTCGAGGTCGATAAGGTACTCGCGGACCTTGGGAATCTCTCGATCCGGCGGCATCGAACGGCGCACCTTCCTAACTGGACGGAGGGTCCAGCCGCTCGGACGGAGGCCGAGACCGAGTTATCGTTATGGTGCCTTTTGGCCAATCTTAAATAACGACGCTCGGTGGACCCGTTGGCTGACGGCCAAAGTGGTGGGGAAACACCCGGTCCCATTCCGAACCCGGAAGTTAAGCCCACCGACGTTCCGCGCGGTACTGAAGTGCGCGAGCCTACGGGAACCGCGGAAAGCTGTCAGCCTCCCGATTCTCTGAGCCGCACGGCTCGTCCTCAATCGATGCCGAGCGTTTAAATCCCAAGCGAGGGTCGAACGCCCCGTGCATCTGGGAGCGCACGTCGGGATCTCCGCAGGGATCGCGGGAGCCCCCGCCTTGGGCAGGAGCTTCGGGTGCGAGGCCATCCAGATCTTCAGCAAGAGCCCGCAAATGTGGGCCGGTCCCCCCCTTTCGGTGGAAGGGAGCCAAGGGTTTCGCGAGGGGGTCCGTCGAGAGGCCTTGAAGGCCACGGCGGTCCACCACGGCTACCTAACGAACCTCGCCTCGCCCAAGGCGGCCGGTTTGAAGCGATCCCGCCATGCCTTCCTCGACGAGCTCCGACGTGCGGAACAGCTGGGCGTCGACGCCCTCATCGTCCACCCCGGCGCCCATCTGGGGACAGGGGTAGCACCGGGCATCCAGCGGGTCAGCGAGAGCCTGAACGAGGCGTTCTCGCTCACCGAGGGGTTCCATGTCCGTACGCTCCTCGAGAACATGGCCGGGCAGGGGTCGACCCTCGGTTCCCAGTTCGGCGAGCTCTCCCAGATCCTAGAGGGCGTATCGGACCGGAATCGGGTCGGCGTTGCCCTTGACACCTGTCACATGTTCGCCGCCGGCCACGACTTCCGGTCGGCGGAGAACTATCAGGGCCTGATGGAACTCCTGGAAGCGGAGCTGGGACTCGACCAGGTCCACGCCTTTCATTTTAACGACGCGAAGGGCCCCCTCGGGTCCCATCGGGACCGCCACGAGAACATCGGCAAGGGCGAGATCGGCCTTGACGGCTTCCGACACTTCGTGAACGACCGGCGATGGGAGGGACGACCGGCGTACCTCGAAACCCCGCTCACCGAGGATGACTACGAGGCCTATCGGGTCGACCTTGCGACCCTGCGGTCACTCGAGGGCGGCCCGGCCATACCCGCGAGGGCCGCTACCTCCCGACCCCGTCCGACCCGCCCTCGAGCTGGGAAGGGGGGGTCCCCCTGAGCGCCGTCTCCGGCGCGAGCCAGCGGGAAACCCTCGATGCGGCCGTCCTGGAATTGGGTCGTAGCGATCCCGAGCTCGTCGTCGTCGACGCGGACTTTGGGCGGCCCACCCGCGAATCCCCCTTTTCGAAGCAGTTCCCGTATCGGTTCTTCGACGTCACGGTCTCGGACCCGGTCACGGTTTCTTCCTCCGCCCGACTCGCGGGGGAAGGGCGAACCGTCGCTGCCTATGGACTCGCCGGATTGATCGCCGGCCAGGGGTACTACTCTGTTCGGGAGTCGATCTGTCGTCCTCGCGCCCGGGTGCGTTTCCTCGCGGACCCCACCACGTCACTGCCTCAGGAGAGCGGCGGATCCCCCCCGATGGTCGAGGACATCGGCCTGATGCGGGGACTCCCCGGGATGACGGTCGTCTGCCCGGCGGACCCAGCGAGCGCGGGGTCGGCCATGCGTGCGGTCGCGGCCCTGGAGGGTCCGGCCTACGTTCGCCTGGGTCCGGACGATGCCCCGAACGTCACGGACGGTGTGGTCGAGCTGGGACGGGCCCAGGAACTGCGCCCCGGGCGCGACCTCACGGTCGCCGCGATCGGCCCTGCCGTATCGAGGGCCCTCGAGGTCGCCCGGGCGCTCTCTCGGGTCGGGGTGGAAGTTCGCGTTCTCGACCTGGCCTCGGTCAAGCCTTTCGACATCAAGGCGGTCTTGCGAGCGGCTCGCGAGACGGGTGCGATACTCTGTCTCGAGCAGCACTCCGTCGTTACCGGCGTCGGGAGCCTGGTAGCGGCGTGCACGGCCGAGGAGTACCCGGTTCCAGTCCGCCGTCTCGGCTCCCCGGACCTCTTCCCGGGGGGGGCCTCCGGAGTCTCCCCCGACGACCCGTACGGTCTCGCCCTGGACCACTGCCTCGAGGAGGCCTACGAGCTTCTGCGGGCACGCGGCAAGGTTCAGTAGGCCCGCGGGCTCGGGGGTGGGAGGCGAGCATGAAACTGTTCCTCGACACAGCGAGCCTGACCGAGATCCGAACGATGTGGGACGGAGGGATCCTCGACGGGGTCACCACGAACCCCAGCCTGGTCGCCAAGGAGGGCCGTCCGTTCGAAACCGTGATCCAGGACATCTGCGCCCTCGGCGTTCCGTCCGTGTCGGCGGAAGTGGTCGGCACGACGGTCGACGAGATGCTCGCCGAGGGGCGCCACCTTCGCGGGCTGCACAAGTCCATCTACGTCAAGTGTCCGATGACGCCCGCGGGACTTCAGGCCACGAAGATCCTCGCCTCGGAAGGGACGCGGGTCAACATGACCCTCGTTTTCTCGGCGAACCAGGCGCTCCTCGCGGCCAAGGTCGGGGCGGCCTACGTTAGCCCCTTCATCGGCCGCCTCGACGACCAGAGCCAGAACGGGCTCGAACTCGTCGCCGACATCGTCCAGATCTACCGGAACTACAAGTTCAAGACCGAGATCCTCGTCGCGAGCGTGCGGCATCCTGTCCACGTGTTGGAGGCGGCCAAGCTCGGGGCCGACATCTGCACGATGCCCTACGCCGTCATGGAGAAGCTCTGCCAGCATCCGCTCACCGACATCGGACTCGCCCGGTTCCTGAAGGATTGGCAGAAGGTCCCGAAGGGCTGATGGGGCCCTGCGGCCAGGGACGCGGGGACCGCCCCGGAGGGTCGAGGTGAGCGAGTCGGCGGAGCCGCTGGTCGAGCGCTACCTGCGCCTGACGACCGAAGCGCTCGCTCGGGTGCGACCGGCTCCACCGGCGCGTTCGTTCCTCGTCGGGGCGTCGGAGGACTTTCTATCGATGGCCCGCTCCTATCTCTCCGACGCGAAGCACTTCCGCTCGATCGGCGACGACCCCCGGGCTCTCGCCGCCGCGAGCTACGCCCACGGGTGGCTAGATGCCGGGGTCCGCCTCGGACTCCTGGATGGGGGGGACGACGACGTCCACTTCACGTCGTTCCGCTGACCGATCGGCCCGGGGCTCGCTCCTCGGCGAACCCACGGTCCGCGAGATCGAGTCTCACCTGAAGCGCCGAGAACAGCGCCGGGACGACCTGTTCGAGGCCAGTCGCTCCCTGCGTCGCGAGGCGCAGGGCATCATGGGGAGAATTCACGAAGGGCGACGGGTCGACGACGAGATTGTCACCCTCGCGCGAACCGCTCGCGCCCTCGCCGAACGGGTCCGGGGCGACGGCGGCGGGGACCGGGGCCTCGCCCACGACGCGCTCCAGGAGAGCGTCGAGGCGATCCTCCTCGACTGCGTGGTCCGAGGGTCAAGCTTTCCGTCGCCCAAGGAGTTGGGGATCGGGCCGGAGGAGTACCTCGGTGGGTTGGGGGACCTCGTCGGGGAGATGCGACGGCTCGCGTTGACGGCGCTATCCGAAGGAAAGCTCCCAGGGGCCCGCGAGCATCTGAGGGAGATGGAGTCCGTGTTCCGATCGTTGCTGCGATTCGAGGGCCCTCGGGCGATCGTCTCGCTGAAGCCCAAGCAAGATGCCGCTCGCGCCATCCTGGAGAAGACGCGAGGCGATGTCGCGCTCGCCGAGGTCCTCGCACGGGCCGGGGTCCGATCGCGCCGTACCAGGGGGTCCTGATGGTCGAGGCAGGCCGAAAGATCGGGATCATCGGAGGATCGGGGATCTCCGAACTGGTCGAGGCCTCGACCCGCAGACTCCATCGGGTCGCCACGCCCTGGGGCGCTCCGTCCGGCCCGGTCGAGTCCGGTACGGTCGGCGGAGTCGAGGTCCTCTTCCTGCCCCGGCATGGACCCGGCCACTCGATCCCCCCGCACCGAGTGAACTACCGGGCCAACCTCGACGCGCTCCGGAGCCTGGGGGCGGAGACGATCGTCACCGTGAGCAGCGTCGGGTCGCTGAAGGAGGACCTCCCCCCCGGCCGGTTCGTCTTGCCGAACCAGTTCGTCGACCTGACCAAACAGCGCCCCACGACGTTCTACGATGGCGGCCAGGTCTTTCACGTCTCGCTCGCAGACCCGTTCTGCCCGAGGGTCCTCCGGGCAGCGGCCGACGCCGGACGCGCCACGGATAGCCCGTTCGCTGAGGACAAGACGTACGTCTGCATCGAGGGTCCGAGGTTCTCTACCCGCGCCGAGTCCCGCTGGTTCCGCTCCTTCGCCGACGTCATCGGGATGACCCTGGTCCCCGAGGTCACCCTCGCCCGCGAGCGCGCGCTCTGCTACGTCTGTCTCGCGATGGTGACGGATTTCGATACGTGGGCGGAACGGGCCGTCGAGGCCCGAGAGATCACCGAAACGATGGAAAAGAACGTCGGTCGGATGCGGGCGGTCCTGTCCGCTCTGCTACCGAAGATCGCCGGCCGGCGGGACTGTCCGTGCTCCGGATCGCTCGAGCACGCCGCGCTCTAGGCGGTCGCCAGCGCCCGTTACCGACTTTGACCCCGCCGGACCGTGATCGGGATCACGCCGGCGGCGTACTCGAGTTCGGCGATCTCGACCGGGTCGACGAGCGTCGCCGGGACATCGAGGAGGATCGGCGCTCCGAGGGATACCTGCAACGCCCGCGCCCCGAGGATCCGGGCGCGTTCGAAGCGGGTGAACTCCGATTGCGCCAGGTCGGTCGTTCCGGGAGGGGCGTCCGACACGGTTCCAACAAGGGCGGCCGACATGGTCGCGGCCGTCAAGGGGTCGGCCACTCTAGGTTCGCTATAATACCGTTGCTATGCGGCGACCGATCTCGACGTCGTTACCGATTCGCGTTCTCTTTCACCGAGCGAACTAAGCGTGCTTCGCCTCGAGAGAATCGGCTGGCCTAGCCCGCACGATCGGCCGGGGCCGCCTGGGCGGCGGGCTTTTCCAGAAGAAATCGCCTAACGAACCAGCCGGAGCGAACTGGCCGCTGTTTCCACGGAAGTGCGCCCATCAGGAAGGTCCATCGTTCTCGAGTTAGTCCGAGCGTTCGTCGTCGAAGTCGAAGGCGTTGCCCCACTCGAGGGAACGTGACCAGCAATCGGCCCCCGGGGCGAAGGATTCGCCATGCCTGCGATAGCGCCCCAGCCTTGTCTGAGAGGCAACAGAGCACGAGCGATAGGAGAACCCGATGCGCGCTTCCCGAGGGAATGTCCGTGGCGCGGGCTGCGGAGCCAACCCAAACGACGACCCGGCTATCGCTTGGAGCCTTCCGGCGGGCCATCTCGAGGTTTTCCGCGTCGATGTCAACGAGGAGCAATCGGCCGGTCGGCCCCAGCCGGTGCAGGAGTTCCGTCACGTAGTAGCCCGGCCCGGCCCCGAGGTCGACGACGACCTCCCCGGGCAGGGGATTCAGCATTTCGACCTCGACCCGGGGAGGGGCCCAGCGCCTCCGAAGCCCGTTATCGATACCGCGTGCCCAGCACATCCGGTCCGGCTGGGTCGGTAGGACGGTAAGCTCACCTACGCCCGTCAAGGAGTCCAGCCAGACGGTTCTCGCTAAAAGGCCAAATGGTCTGCGGAAAGGAAGCGGTGAATCCCACTCCCGTCGGCACTTCTCGAAATCCTTATATCGAAATATCGATATCGAAATTTCGAGCGATGTGGGGAGGACACCGGAAGCGAGGCCTTCGACAGTTCGTCGTTGCCATCCTTCGACGGGGGGCGAGGAACGGGGCCGAGATCATGAACGACATGGAGGTCATGACCCACGGTTGGTGGCGCCCTTCTCCGGGTTCGGTCTACCCGCTGCTGGAGGAGATGGTCGCGGACGGAACGGCCCGAAGGCTGCCCGACGGCCGGTACGAACTCCTCACGCTTCCGACCTTCGACTGGGGACCGAGGGGGGTCGAACCCCGGACGTCCTCGGATGCCTTGCGAGAGATCTCAGGGCTCACCTCCTTCCTCGAAGACCTGAAAGGGACCCCGCCTGGATTCACCGATTCCGTAAAGAAGGAGATCGATCAGGTCGCCGACCGAATTCGGCGCCTGAGGGACTGACGGGTTGATGGCGGAGAACCACGGAGCGATCCTCGCCGAGGATCTGGTCAAGGTATACGGCGGCAAGGTCCGCGCCGTCGACGGGGTCTCCTTCGACGTCCGCCCCGGGGAGATCTTCGGGTTCCTCGGCCCCAACGGCGCCGGAAAGACGACGAGCGTCTCGATGCTCTCCGCCGGCCTCCGACCGACCTCGGGTCGGGCCGTCGTGGACGGGCTCGAGGTGAGCCGGAATCCGGAGCAAGTGAAGCGCCACATCGGCGTGATCTTCCAGGAGTCGACGGCCGACGGGGACCTGACGGGCCGGGAGAACCTCGAGATCGCCGCAGGGGCCTACGGGATGGGCCGTGCGGAGAGCCGCAAGCGGGCCGATGAGTTGCTCGAGAAGATGCACCTTGGCGACTCGTCGGAGCGCTACGCCAAGACCTATTCCGGAGGGATGCGACGTCGGCTCGAACTCGCCGTGGGGCTGGTCCATCAGCCTCGGATCCTCTTCCTCGACGAGCCCACCCTGGGGCTCGACCCTCAAGGAAGAGCCGGGTTCTGGGAGTTCATCCAGAAGATCCGCCAAGAGAACGGGACCACCGTCTTCGTCACGACCCACTACCTCGACGAGGCCGACACGTTGTGCGAGCGCATCGCGATCATCGACCATGGGAAGATCGTCGCGACGGGAACCCCCACCGAGCTGAAGGACCGTCTCGGCGGCGACATCGTCACGATCAAGACCGCGACCGAGAACCCGGACATGACCGGGGTTCTGCACGCCCTTCCCGGCGTGAACTCGCTGCAGAAGAAGGATGCCTCCTACCGCGTAAAGTGCGCGAGCGGAGAGACGTTCGTGCCCCTAGCCGTCGAGGCGGTCTCCAAGGCCGGCGTCGGGGTCACCGGGGTCATCGTCAAGCGTCCGAGCCTGGACGAGGTCTTCCTCGAGTTCACCGGCCGCGAGTATCGTGAAGAGGAAGGTCCCACGGCCACCGACCGGGCGGTCATGATCCAACGCGTTCAACAGAATCTGCGCGGGAGGCGCTGATGCTGCGGGAGTTCCTCGCCCTGACGCGGCGGGAGTTCATCAAGCTCCGTCGGAATCCTCAGGCGATCTTCACCTCGTTGTTGCTTCCGCTCCTGTATCTGCTCCTGTTCGGCCAGGGGTTCAACATCAACCCGGCCCAGTACCTGCCGGTCGGAACGCCGCCCGGGGTCATCCAGGACATCCTGCATTCCTACTTCCGGGGCGCTCCGAACTACTACTCCTACTTCTCCGCCGGGATGGTCGGCTTCGTCGCCGTCACGGCGACGCTGTTCCTTGGCGCGAACGTCATCTTCGACAAGCTGTTCGGTGTGTTCAAGCGAACCCGGGGCACCCCCGCTCCCAGCGCGGCGGTATTTGGCTCCCGACTGGTCGCCGGGTCGACCCAACCGATCGCGCTCGCGTTCTTCGTGCTCGGGCTCGCGGTCCTCTTCGACCACGTACCCGGGCTGAAGGGACTCCAGGTCACCCAGTCGGTCGGGGTCGTGGGCGTGATCTACGTCGTGCTCGCGATCGTCCTTCTGACCCTGATGTTCGCGACCCTGTTCCTGACCTTTGGCGTCCTCATCGACGTCCCCCAGACCTATTTCGCTGCGGTGAACGTCCTAAACCTACCGGTCCTCCTTACCTCCGACGCCCTCTACCCATGGGGTTCGATGCCCCCATGGCTGCAGAACATCTCCCAGTACAACCCCGTCTCCCTCGCGGTGAATGTCCTCCGGGAGACGTTCTTCGGATCCTCCGCGTACCCGTACTCGCCGGCAGTCTACTTGCTCGGCCTGCTCGCTTGGAGCGCCGTCCTGATCGGGATCGCCTTGGCTCTCGTGCGCCGAGCGCTTCGCCCCCTTGAATGAATCCTCGGTAACGTAGACCGACCGCGCCGGCTTCCCGCGTCCCGTCGCCCGTCTTGCGGCTACCGTCAGTACCCGGGGCGGGTCGGTTCAGGGCAACCGGGGTCGACGAAGCGTCGCCCAACGACGCCGAAGTCGGGATCCGATCGAGGGGGTCGGGGGGTGACCGGCCCCTACCTGGTGATCGAGGCCGGTGGTGATCGAACGGAACAGCGAGTACGGAAGCCGATACGCCCTGAGGGCGAGATAGAGGGTTGGCGCGACCAACGGGAGCGCCACGAGGACCCCGATCCACGCGAGGCCGGATTGGGCGGGGCTCCCGAACGTCACCCCTCGAGCCGCGTACTCTTGGGTGAGGGTCAGCCAGCCAATGGAAAAGAACCAGAAGCTCGAAAGAATGATGACGGAGAACGCGGCCATCCCAGTGATCAAATCAGCCAAGGCGAAGGCGCCGAGCCCCTTCAGAACCCGAAGAGAACCCCTGGGCAGGTGAGAAAGCATGCGGTGACCTAGCTCGTCACATTAAGTATGGTCCATAGTAGTATATAGACTACGATTCCGCAGTAGCGGCCGCGCAGGATTGAGTCGGTCTCCGCTCGCGGCTGGCCTCTCGTGGACCGAATCGGGGGTCGCCCGCCCCTGGGTACGATTCAGTCGTGCGATTCGAGCACGAACCTACCGCGATTCCCTCCCCGGGATCCCGTCAGGCCGACCCTCTCGAAGGATGAGCAGGCGACGAACCCTTCGCAGGGAGCCCAACTGGTTCGGGCTTGGATCGATTCTTGAGGCCATAGCGAAGGAATGCGAGCAGGATGAGCCCCGCGTCCTCCCCACGGCTCGTCAATCGATAGTGGACTGCCTTTCCCGTCTTCTCCCGCCGGAGAATTCCCTCGCGCTCTAGCTCCCGGAGTCGGCGGGATAAGACCCTCGGTGAAAGACCCGGATTGTTCCTTCGAAATTCGACGAACCGGGATAGCTTCAGGAAGGCGATGTCCCGAACGAGTAGGAGCGCCCATTTTCTTCCGAGACTCTGCACGCTCTGACGGATCGGATCGTTCTGGTAGAGCAGGGAGGGGAGGGGCACGGGGGCGGCCTTACCCGGCTCGAACCGCGCGCGCATCGGTATCCTTCAGGTCCCGGTTCACCATAAGTAGTATCCAAGGGATACCGAGCCGTTCGAGGGTTCGCTTGAGCGCACGGAAGGAAAACTCGAGCGATTCACTCGGTACCTCCTTTGCATTCACGGAGCTCTCGAGCGAAGACCCGGCCGTCACGAGGCGGTTCCTGGAGCGTGCCTTCCATTGGGCGTTCCAATCTCGACCCATGCCGGGTGGCGAATACCTCGCCTTCGAGATCCCCGGTGGCGGGCAGGGCGGGATTCGCCGAACCCAGCCGACGGAATCGCCGGCGAGTCTAAGCTACATTCGAGTGGCTGACCTGGACGAGGCCCGCCGGCGCGTGGAGGAGGCCGGGGCGACGGTGGTTCTGGCGCGGGTCGACGCCCCGGGCATGGGCTCCTTCTTTTGGTTCAAGATTCCGGGGGGACCCATCCTCGCGTGTTGGCAGGACGAGCCGCCCCGGGACTCAGCAACAGGGAGAACAAGATGACCGGTGCAAAAGACGTGGTGATGGGGTTCCAGGCGGCGATGGCGCGGGAGGATTGGACCGGGGCTCGGGCGCATCTCGCAGACGGCCTCAAGTTCGTCGGACCGTTCGAGAGCTTTACCCGGGCGGAGGACTACCTCGGAGCTATTCAGAAACTACACAATATCGTCGAGCGCGTGGACCTCCACAAGGTGTTCGTCGAGGGAGACGATGTGTGTGTGCTCTACGATCTCGTCACCAACACCCCGGCGGGGACCGCCTTCATCGCGGAATGGCACCACGTATCGCAGGGAAAGATCGACCGGGTCCGAGTCGTGTTCGACGCCCGCCCGTTCGCGCCGATGATGGGTAGATAAGCCCCCTCTGGGTCCGGCCCAAGGTGACCACCCGACGAGGCAGAGGAGCCTCTCGATGACCCCAACGAGTACGCGGACCCGATTCTTCGAGCCAGACGCACTCCGATTCCTGCGGGATCTTGCGCGCCATAACGACCGGGTGTGGTTCCAGGAGAACAAGGCTCGCTACGAGAGTTCCATCCAAGGGCCGGCCCTACGGTTCATCGAAGCAGCGGCGCCTCGCCTGGCGCGACTCAGCCCTCACCTGACGGCCGACGCTCGACCGTTCGGCGGCTCTCTCTCGCGGATCTACCGAGATACCCGCTTCTCCAAGGACAAGAGTCCGTACAAGACCCACCTCGGGATCCACTTTTCCCACGACCAGGCAACGAAGGACGAGAACCTGCCGGGAGTGTTCTTCCACATCGCGCCCGGAGAGAGCATGATTGCGACAGGGATCTGGCACCCGACTCCCCCCGCTCTAACCAAGATCCGAGACGCCATCGTCGCGGCGCCCGCGGATTGGGCTAGAGCGGTAGGAAAGGGCATCACTATCGACGGGGAATCGTTTGTGAAGGTACCTTCCGGATATCCGGCGGATCACCCGTATGCCGTCGACCTACGTCGCAAGGACTTCTACGCAAGCCTGCCGGTTGAGGACGCCGTCGTATCCGGACCGGACCTCCTCACCCGGTTCGAGGCGACCTGCCGCCGGCTCGACCCCTTGAACGTCTTCCTCGCGGGCGCCTTGAAGATTCCCTGGTAGACTTCTCAAGTGCGGGGAGGCGGCCCGGGCCGGCCGCAATCCGAACGCCGCAGCGTCAGCGGCGCTCGGCGAGCGCGTCGGGTATATGAGGCTCGAACGGTGGTGACCCGGACCCGGGGGGTTGGTTCGAACGTGAGTGAGAGCGTGGTCGTCGCCAAGGAGGTATGGAAGATCTATGGGAGCGGGGAGACGGCGGTCCCGGCCTTGAAGGGAGTATCGGTCGAATTCCAACGAGGGGAGATGGCGGCCGTCATGGGTCCGTCGGGGTGCGGGAAGACGACGTTGTTGAACTGTTTCAGCGGTCTCGATGACATCACCCGCGGCCAGGTTACTTTGGAAGGCACGGACATACACGCCATGCCGGACCGCCAAAAGAGCGCCTATCGGGCCAAGCGAGCCGGGTTCGTCTTCCAGTCCTACAACCTGCTCCCCATCCTCTCGGCGGTCGAGAACGTCGAGATGCCCCTGCTCGCGTGCGCGACGAAGCCCAAGGAGGCCCGGGTCCGCGCCTCAGAAATACTTCAACAACTGGGGCTCGGGGACCGGCTCAACCACCGGCCCTCGGAGCTCTCGGGGGGACAACAGCAGCGGGTCTCCCTCGCCCGGGCGCTCGTCAACCACCCCGCGATCGTGTGGGCCGACGAGCCGACGGGGAATCTCGATGAGGAAGGGTCGCACCAGGTTACCGACCTCCTTCGACAACTCAACCGGGAGTACCATCAAACGATGGTCGTGGTCACCCACGATCCCGAGGTGGCCGCTCGGTGCGACCGAACCCTCCGGATGCGAGACGGGAACTTCGTCTCGTAACGCGGCGAGGACGGATGATCGACCCCCTGCTGGTCTTCACACTGATCCTGCTCGGAGCCGTCGGGCTGATCTCGGCGGGCCTCGCGGCTCGGAATCGGCTTCCGTTGCGGATCGCGCTACGGAACATCCGTCGCGCCCGGTCCCGCTCGGTGCTCGTCGTCCTCGGCTTGCTCGTCGGGACGGCGATCATCTCCGGTAGCCTGGCCGTCGGCGACACGGTGAGCGCGGTCAACCTTCACTATACCAAACTCGGGTTGGGGTACACCGATGAAGGGGTCTTCGGACTCGGCCCGACCGGATCCTACCAATACTTCCCGCAATCCGTGGCGGGGCAGCTCATCAACGCCTCCTCTACGGATCCCCAGATCGCTGGGCTGACTCCGGAGATCGTCGACACGGTCCAGGTGTTCGATCGGTCGACCCAGATTCCCCAAACGAACCTCAACCTGGTCGGGACCGACCCGAGCGCGAGTCGCGTTCTCGGGTCGTTCACCAGCACCTCGGGGGCCTCCGTGATGGGACCCAGTCCGGGGATGGTCCTTCTCGATCAGTTCGCGGCCAACCAGCTCGACGCCAAGGCCGGGGATGCGATCACTCTGTACGGGTCAGTACCGGTTCCCTCCACCGTTCAGGCGGTCGTTCAGGACGACCTGCGGGGCGGCTTCTTGACGGCCGGGCTGAGCGGCGGGGCCGCGTTCGTCGACCTGAGCACCGCCCAGCTGGTCGAGAATGTCTCCGGACAGGTCAACTTCATCGCGGTCGCTAACGTGGGTTCCCAGTCGAGTGGCGTTGGCCTTTCCTCCTCGGTGAGCGCGCACCTGAACACCACCCTTTCCGGGATTCCTGGCGCCAACCGGCTCGGGGCACACCCGCTCTTGCAATCCCAGCTCGCCGATGCCACGGCAGCGGGATCGGGCATTGTCACGATCTTCCTCGTGTTCGGCCTCTTTTCGATCATCGCCGGCGCGATGCTGATCGTGGGAATCTTCACGATGATCGCCGAGGAACGAAAGGGCGAGATGGGGATGCTGCGAGCCATCGGGCTGGGTCGTCGAGATGTCGTGCTCTCCTACTATCTTGAGGGTCTCATCTATTCGGCCGGGAGCGCCCTCGCGGGCGTGGTCGTGGGCGTGGCGACCGGCTACATCCTGCTGTACGCCTATGTCCAGCTCGTGGGAAGCCAGTCCCCCGGAACCCCGGCCGTCCTGACCTCGTTCACGGTGAACGACTCGAGCCTGCTCGCGAGCTACCTCGCCGGGTTCCTGCTGACCTTGGGTACGGTGGTCATTGCGAGCATTCGGGTCAGCCGCCTCAACATCGTACGGGCGATCCGAGATGTACCCGAGCCACCTCCGGCGATCCGGACGTACACCTACCTAGCCTACGTCGGGGGGTTGGTGCTCGTGCTCGGTGCGCTGCTCTTCGCTACGACCTATCGCGGTACGGGCGACATCTCTGAACCGATGATCGCGGGAGGGATGATCCTCCTCGGAGGGGCCCTCGTTGGCTCGCGATTCCTGAAGAATCGGGCGGTGTTCACCGCGGTCGGGGTCGGCCTCGTTGTGTGGGCCGGCTACCAAGCCCTGCAAACCGCCGTGCTCGGTACGGCCCATTCGGGAGGAATCTTCGTCGTCTTTATCCAGGGGATCGAACTGATCGGAGGCGCGATCCTCCTCTTTGCCTTCAACGCGGCACAACTCGCTGCTGTGGTCGAGCGGGCGACGACCGGCCGGCTTGCGACGGCTCCGGTCGCGCGGATGGGACTCGCCTATCCGAGCCGCCGCGTCGGCCGGACGGCCATCACTACGACGATCTTCGCGCTCGTCCTGTTCGTGATCGTGGTGCTCGCAACCTACAGCGCCACGCTCACCGGGAACCTGAGCGATTCCATCGGCGACGAATCGGGAGGGTACACCTTCTTCGGTTACTCGGCCCAACCGATACGGGATCTTCCGGGAGCGATCGCCTCGAACTCGACGCTCGCTCCCCTCTATGCGAACGTCGTCCCCCTGATCTTCGGTCTGGGCGAGCTCGCGATACCGGGGTTCCCCTTGAACAACTATCACGACAACGTCTACGCCGCGGCGAGTGGGGCCCCCGTGGCGTCGAACTTCTACGACACCAATGCCTTCCCGTTCCAAGCGACCCTACACGGAGTGACCGCGGCGGCCACGATGGCGCAGCTCTCGTCCAACCAGAGCGTGGCCATCGTTGACGGGTCTTACGGTGGGGCGGGGTTCTCGACGAGCGGTCACCCTCTCGTCTCCGTCGGCACGGTCGTGAACGTGGTGAACCCCGGGACGGGCGCCTCGACGAACGTGACCGTCATCGGGATCATGAAGCAGTTGGTGCTCGGGGGAATCTGGCTCAACCCGACGGCCGCGCAGTCCATGGGGTTCAACTCGACCTCCGGTTACCTCCTGAAGGTCCACTCGGGCGTCTCGCCGACGACCGCCTCCCAAGCGACCAAGGCGGCGTTCTACAAGGTCGGCCTGGTCTTGGTCGACTTCACGGCGATCCTGGCCACCACGATCGCGATCATCTCCGGGCAGATCGGCCTCCTGGAGGTCTTCATCGGATTAGGACTCGCCGTGGGCATCGCCGCCCTCGGGATCGTCGCCCTTCGGGCCGTGACGGAACGACGACGGGAGACCGGAATGTTGCGGGCGACCGGGCTCACGAAAGGAATGATCCTCAAGATGTTCTTGATCGAGTATTCCTTCATCACCTTGATAGGCGCCCTGATCGGCGGGACGACGGGACTCTTGCTCGTCTACAACCTGGTCTTGAGCCCCGGCGCGAGCGCCGCCGACGTCACGAAGCTCTACATCCCTTGGCTGAACCTCCTCATCGTCATGCTGGTAACAGGGTGCCTGGCCACCCTCGCGGTGATCAGCCCGTCCTGGCGGGCCTCCCGGCTCCCTCCCGCCGAGGCCGTTCGAGGGATCGAATAACGGACCCAACGGGTTCTTTTCCGATCGGCTGCCCGGCTCGTTCTGGCCAGGGTGGTTGGTGCATCGGCAGTTGGACACACCAATAGCCACGAACTCGCCGGCGGCTGGGTTACGAGAGTTCTCCGGGGGCACCCCTGGTCCGTCCCATGCTGACCGTCCCTTCCCTCGGCAGCTGAGACATCCAGCGCATGACCGAGCGAATTCCCATGTGTCGCAGGGCGATTCGTCCCGAAATCGTTAGAAGTCAACTCTGATCCACGAATCTGGCGAGCACTGTCTTGACCTCAGGGGTGACTAGGAGCTTGGCTTTCTCACCCGATGGCCCCGGGATTGCGAGTTCCAGCGTGTAGCACTGGATTCGACCTAGCGGTCCCGGTCCAATACTCACGCCCGGCCAAGGTACCGCCATCACCTTAGTACGACCTCCAAAGGTGCTTCGGAGGTGTACTGTAAGGGCCTCCTGACCAAGCGTGAGATGATGGGGACCCGGAATCGTGCCGACTCGCAGAATGTAGGATATCACAATACCGCTGCACACGAGAACCAAGGTGTCGATAACGTAGTAGAAGAAGGGGACGATTCCAAACACAATGCGGGTCACTATTGTCGCTCCAAACGCGATCACCAAGCAGGTAGCCATGACGGCCAACCCGGACGTGAGTCCGCGACGTGCATACGCGTACTGCCAGAGGGGGATCTGACCGCCTGCGGGGAGCAAGGCGCACCTGCGATTCGGGGAAGCTTCGGCGCGGATAAGGGATGGGTTCCAGACTCTCGAACCTATGCCCTGTATGGGCACCGATTTCCAATCGATGAAGGAGTTGATTCATCAGCCGGGGTTCAAGGTCAACTATGCACACCTGCGAACCCGATCTCGAGGACGACCTGGGCTACTGGCTTCCGCCCGGGCATGAAGAACCCCTGGTTCATGAAACGGCCACGTCGTTGGCAGGCAGGGAGTCTGGCTCACTACTGGACCCATTCGGGTGGTACCAATCGTTCAGCGTGGGGCGAGTAGCTCTTATCACCGCAACAGTCGCGGAAGATCGTGCCGGCTACGCAAGCTCCCGCCGATGCACGGGCTCGGTTCGCTCGGTTAGCCCAGGAGATGGCTTCGGGGGACGGCGCAATCTCTGCCCACCGGAAAGGATTCGGGACGAGATCGATGTTCGTCGGCCGAAAAATGTTCGCGGTTCTGGATCGGACAGGTGAGCTGGTAGTGAAGCTGCCCCACGAACGAGTTCAGGAGCTCATCCGCTCGAAGGTTGGCAGGGGCTGGAGTCCGGGAGGCGGTTCGCCCCTGAAGGAATACGTCGCAATCTCGTTTGCCCACCAAAAGGAATGGCCCGGTTTCGCGCGCGAGGCCCGAGCGCACATGGGTGGGCAGAGCTAGCCGGATCTGGCTTGGCTGCCGCGACTTACAGTTGAGCCGAAATCCTCTGAATACTGTCCGCCCCTTTGTGCAAGGAACCCTTTCCCAAATCCCCCCGCAATTCACGTACGATACTCGGTGCAGCGGCGGTTGGACTCAGCTCGCGCTCGCCATATCGAGAACGACGGAGCCGTTCTGAGCGGTACGCCCTAGGTTTGAACAAGGCGCCCTGCAAGATCGTCGCTCCCCTGACCGAGGGTTAGACCATTCCGTAGCTGCTTTTGACAGTCCTCATGGAATCCGTTCCGACGAGACATGATCAACCATTGGAATCAGTCCTTCAGGCGTCAGGAGAACCGACCGAGGACCGTGGATCGCTTACGCTTGTCGTCAAACTCTCCTATGTACGGCTTCGTAACTTTCAATTTCTATGAAGCCGCCACCACCGTTAAACTACGAACCCAGTAGCCCCAGACCATGCATTGGCCGGCGCTGCTCGCGATCGTCCTTGCTACGGCCATGCTCGTGTCGACCCTGCCGGGTTCCCCCGAGCGGTCGTCAGTGAAGGAGAGGACCCGTTCGAGTCTTCCGGGAGCAATCTCGTCATTGAATCTCGCGGAAGGGAAGAGGGACCTGGGGCCGCAGGCTTCTATCGGCGGTCGCCCTATTCCCTTGACGTTCTCCGTTGCCGTCCTCCCGAACGGGACCGTTGTCCCGTCGACGGCGCCGATCCAACGGGCTGGAAACGTCTACAACTTGTTGACCAATTTCACCGGCTCAATACTGGATGAGCGAAACGGGAGTCAATTGGAGGGCAACGGGCGGGTCCTGACCGAACCGGGAGGTTCGAACATCGCGATGGAAGTGTTTCAGGCGCGGGGGGTGGTCGTCACCGGGTTCGACATCGCTCGGGCCCAGACCGGTATACTCCTCCAGGGTGCCGATGAGATCGCGGTCACGAATAATTCGATCTCCGCCTCCATGTGGGCTGTGGACGTGGAGAACTCCTCGAGCGTGACCCTATTTGGAGACGCTGCACGGGCGTCGCAAGGATTCCTAGGAAACCACGATCTAGGCCTGTCCTTGCTGTCTAACGACCTAAGGAACTCAACCGTAGCGGCCGTTCGCGTCCAACACACCGGGAACATCGTGGTTCGGGACTTGCAGGCGAACGGTTCCCTCGTCGGGATCGACCTCGAAAACGACACCTGGGCGAACCTCTCCAGCAACGAACTTTCGTTCACCTCTCAGGGAATTTTCGAGTACGGAGTTGTGGAATCGAGCCTCACGTCCAATCGCTTGTTCTCCTCCCTTCGACCCATCACCTTCAGCTATTCGACAAGGGTATCGGCCAGCTCGGACATTGCGACCGGGGTATCCGAGGGAATCCGATTACTGGGCGATGACCACATTTCCCTCTCGGGAGAATCGATTTCAGGGGCCCTTTCAGGCGCGTTGGTCATCGATTCCTCATCGGAGGTTTCCGCTTTGCGTTGCGACTTCGAGAACGGAACGGGTGACGCGGTCTTGATCTATGGCTCTTATGGAATCACATTGAGCGGAGATAGAGTTAGCTCACGGAACGGGAGCGGGGTCGTGATTAACAACTCAGTGAACGTACTGGTCTCAGGCACCCTCGTTCAGGCCGGCCTGGTAACCGGGAAAGCGGCCTTTTCGAGCTCCAGCGACCGCAATCTGACAGAGTCCTCGAACACAGCTACCCATGCCCGGGCCGCGGTAATCGATCAGAACAGTTCCGGACTCTCAATCGTCCAGAACGATTTCAGCCAAGGAGCTGGACCGGGTGCGGTAATCCAGCTCGTCAACGACCGCACAGCCCTCGTCGAGGCGAACGATCTCTCAGGGCCCCAGGGGGTCGGGGTCTCTGCGGACTTCTCGGAGTCGCTCACAATTGAGGCGAATGCGGTTTCACGAGCCGGTTCCACGGCCATTCAGATCGCGAATTGCAGCGGCGTCTCAATCCAGGGAAACACGGTGGACCAAGCGCGGCTCAATGGGATAGCGCTGGAGAATTCCACCCAGTTCGCGGTTTCAGGGAACGAAGGCGGAGGGACCACCTTGATCCGGGGAACGGGCGTATCCGGGTACGCAATCGCGCACGGGACGATCTATGCGAACAATCTGACTGATTCGAACCGATCTATCGCAGTGGTCGATAGCAACTCGGTCATGATCGTTTCAAACAACCTCTCCGCCTCCGAATGCGGCTTGGCCCTGGTCGGCGATCGGAACAGCACGGCGGCCGGGAACCAGTTCTGGCACAACCGCCTCAGCTTGAGCCTGGCTTCGGATTCGGGTCAATCTATCTACCATAACAACTTCGTCAATGATTCTGGCTGGTCGATCCAGGCGCCGTTTGGCGGTACTCAATGGGACGCGGGGTATCCTGAGGGTGGAAATTACTGGTCCAACTACTCGGGACCTGATCTCGCCTCGGGCCCTGGCCAGAACGTAAGCGGCTCGGACGGGATCATCGACTCGCCGCTGGTCCGTGGTCCTGGGATGGATGACCGCTACCCGCTGGTTTCCCCATGGCAGGGCTATTACATCGATTTCGTTGGGTCCGGGCTGTTCACGCCCTGGACGGTGATTGTGAACGGCGTGAACTTTACATCTGGTTCACCGAGCATATTGGTTCCCCAGACAAACGGTCCGAATAGCACGTTCCGGTTCGTCGTCCCGCTACCTCCTGGCTACCGTTCTGTCTTCCCCGATTCTCTCGGCCCTTTCTCTGACACTCGGCAGAACGTCACCTATTCAATTTCTTTCCAGCGCATTCCCGCACCATACTATGCGCTCACGGTCCAGGAATTCGGGCTCGCCCCAGGGACCGCCTGGGGCGTCGTAGTGGGCTCGACCTACTATCCATTGACTTTGAGCTCGTTGATCCTCGAGGTTCAGAATTCTTCCTATAGCTACCTCGCCAACTCTGTCCCCGGCTATACCCTTGAAGTCGGGAGCGGAGATGTGCTGGTAGCGGGTGGCGCCCCATCCATCTCTGTCCTATATCTCCCGAACGCCGCAGCGACGTCGACCTTGACCGGTCAAGGCGTCATCCTCATCAGCGCGGGACTGGCCCTCGTAGCCTTCGTTGCGGTGTTCGCACTAGTTTTCCGAAACCGGATACGTGCGGCCTCACCGACTTCGGGCCATCGCAACGGAATCGAAGAGGCCGTAAGGGCCCCGCCGCCATCGAATCCTAAGAATTCGCCCGACCTCCCACCACCGAACCAATAGAACTTCTGACAAAGAACGACTCGCTACCGAGCCTGATCGGACTCTCCGGACTGCGGGGGAAACCGAATTGACACTTCGAGCCAGTGGGTTGGCTTCAGCGCCAAAAATTGAACGTCATGCGGATTCGTACCCTCGGGCAATGAGGGTCACGATTGTCGGGGTACTGGCCTTCAAGCCGGGTAGGTTCAACAGAAGCCCCCGCCCACGGTCAATAGTCCTGTCCACGTTTGCGCAACTGCGCCGAGGTCAACCCCTCGACTGAATCGGCAAGGTCGGTTGAAACTCAAGGGGAGCCCCCGGGGATTCCTCCCCGGAGGCGGAAAAGGTTGGACGCGGGTTCCTTGCTAAGCCGATCTCCCCCTCTTTTCCTACGACTGATACAGGCTGACGAACCCGTTCGTCTTGCAGAGCTGCTGGTTCACTTCGGCGCCGAGGACGTAGGTGATGAACGAGTTCGCCTCACCCGTCGGCTGTCCGATCGTCAGGTACTCTAGCACCCTCCACCCCGCGTAGACTGTGTTGGGGAGGGTCGAACTGGTCGCGTAGTAGCCTGCCTTCGTGTTCGTCACGCTCGGGGTTTGGGCGGCAGACTGAACTCCGAGGTGTCCGGCTTGGAGGTTCGACGGGTTGCCGAGGTAGCCCGCAAAGGCAACTCCGGACCCAGGCGCAGTCGCGAACCCGAAGCTCAGGAAGCCGAGCGCGTTGGCATCAGCGGAGACGGCGGCCTGAACACCCGGGTTCCCGATATCGTGGGTCACGATGATGTTACAGGTCTCCAGCTGGTGGTCCGAGCCGCAGGTCCAGCCAAGGAGCTTCGTCGCGAACCCATCTTCGGTTCCGCTGTTGTCCTGCCGGTCGTGCACCTTGATGTGGTTCGTAGCGGCTGCTACCGTCGCGCACGGAACGCTGCCCGCGAGCTTCGATTCGGGGGCAGGGTGGCCTGACGTGCCCGCGAAAACGCAGTTGGTCGGGAAGGGGATCGAGGCCCACGTGGGCGCGGTTCCCTGCCCTGGGAATGTTCCCAGGAATGCCGGCCAATTGCTGCTCGTGTAGACCGTCGCCGGGGCAATCGGGACCGTGCTGCTCGCAACCGAGTAGATCGCGTCTCCGACCGACACGTTGAACGAGAACATCTGCTCCGAGAGGCCCGTACCGAAGTTAACGACGCCCCCGGCGAGACCGCTGCCGGTCGCCGCCGCGGACGAGGTAAACTGGGTCTGGTACGTGCCGGTAGCTGTTCCGACTGCTGGAGTCGACGTGTCTGCAATCGCGACGGTGTCGATCGCTCCGTTGCCCGCTGGTGCGGCGATGTTGCAGGTGTAGGGGCTTGCACCAGGCATGACCGCGGGTGCCGCACCACTTACTGGGCACGCGGGTGCTGTCCCGGCCGCGCCGGCGTAAGTGAACTGCACGAGGTCGACCGTGCCGAAGCCAGTCGCCGTGACTGCAATGTTGTCGCCGCCCGCGAACAGGCCGGGGGTTGTCGTGTCCGCGAGTAGGATCGTTCCAGTTCCCGTTGCCGCCGCGGCTGCAGCTTCATACTGCGGAATCGCGAGGCTGCCGAGGCCGGTTACGACCGGGTTGTTGTTCGCCGCGACGAAGCCGACCGCGTCGAGACCCACCGTCGTCTGAACGATGTTCTGCGGGCAGCCGTCGGCGAGGAGCGTCGGACTCAGCTGATAGCTCGAGCTCGCCGCGATGTCAACACCCTGACCTTGGCACAACGAAAGAACACCCGCCGTCGATCCGCCCTGCTGGGCGCAGACGGACACGCCGGAGTTGTTCTGTTCGAACTGCTTGATCGCCAATTGGGTTAGCGGATACACTGTAGTGCTTCCGCCGATCTGCAGCGTGCATTGGCTGTTCGGGCTCCCGATCTTTCCTGTCACTCCACCCTGGAACGATACGAGCCAGAGGTACAGTGCAGCTGCGGCGGCTACGGCAATCAGAATCAGGATCAGGGTCGCTACGACGGGCGACACGGCCTGCTTCTGGTGCCGGAGGCGCCGGTACCTTGAGCTCTTCTCGGTCCGCTTTCGGCTCTGCTCGCTCATTTTTTTCTCTCCTTGCCAACCGTTTTGGTTGTTTTTCCTGCCCTCGTCGCCCGCCTTGGTCGCGGGCACTCTGGGCGATGACCCATCGGCTTGGGGGTTCATCCGCGATGGCGAAGGAGAAACGGTAGGGAAGGGGGAGATGCGATGTGGTCAGTGTCTCACGCTAGACCTATGGCGACCTTGACTGCCTATGGAACCTACGGTAAATCCGTGCGGCGCCCTTAATCAGCCTGGCCTGACTCTCGCGCCTGATGAGCCCGGCCAATGCGCCCCCGGCCCCCCGGGAATTGGCGGGCCCCTCAAGGACCCCCCGGGGGAGTGTCCCTGGAAAGTCTGAGGGTCCGGGGCAAGATCGAGTTGTTCTTCGACGTCAACTGGCCGCCTTGGACGCCCTCCTCCAACCGCCGGAGATCGTCTCGGAGAAGATGCTCATCCAGCACGAGCTCGGGAACATGCGGCGGCAGCTTCTCGATGACCGGAAGTCGGTCGACGTTACCTACCCGGTGAACCCTCCGTTCGCGTTCATTCGAATCTTTTTCGATCGGGAGGCGGGTGAATTCCAGTATCATGCCTTGGAGCCGACGCTGCGGCCAGGGGAGACGGAAACTCTCGCACAGGTCCGCTCTCGAATGGATGCAATGATGGCCCAGGAGGAACTACCGGCCACCCAAAGCGCTGAGATCGATAAGTCCCCTGAGCTCCGTGACTACCTAGGTCGGCGATTCTTAGCCTCGATCGACCTTTACAACATCGAAGTCCCCGAGAAGCGCCGCCCGGTTTTTCTCTACTATCTCCAGAGAGAATTCCTGGGCTTAGGCCGGACCGATTCGATACTCCGTGACCCTTTCCTCGAGGATATCAGCTGTCTCGGCCCGCGCGTGCCGCTGTTCGTATTCCATCGGGTGTTCGGTTCCCTCCGCACCAACCTCGTTTACGACAACGAGTTCGAGTTGAACAAGTATATCCTGCGCCTAGCCCAAATCGCGGGAAAGCACGTCTCCATCTACCAACCGATCCTCGACGCGACACTCGAGGACGGAAGTCGGGTCAACCTCACCCTGGGTACCGAGGTCACACGCGGTGGTTCGACGTTCAGCATTCGCAAATTCTCCTACGACCCGGTTTCACCGGTGGATCTACTTCATTTCGGATCTCTCTCGGAAGGGGAACTCGCCTATTTCTGGACCCTGATCGAGAACCACCGATCCCTCCTGATCTCGGGGGGAACGGCGAGCGGGAAGACGACCCTTCTCAACGCCCTCAGCATGTTCATACGGCCGGAGGACAAGATCGTGTCTATCGAGGATACCCCCGAGATTCATATTGACCATCAGAATTGGATCCAATCGGTCGCCCGGGCTGGATACGGCATGGGATCGGCCGCCTCCGGAGTCTCGGGGGCCTCCGGTGTGTCGGGAAGCGGATCGAAAGCTTCCGGAAGTGTGACGCTCTTCGACCTACTCGTTGCAGCGCTGCGTCAGAGGCCGGAATACGTGATCGTCGGTGAGGTCCGCGGAGCCGAGGCGTTCACGCTGTTCCAGGCCATTTCGGTCGGTCACGCCTCCATGTCGACGGTCCATGCGGGCTCGATTGGCGAGCTATTGCACCGGATCGAAAATGAACCAATGAACATCCCGCGAGTGCTGTTTCAGGGCCTCGATTGCGTCGCCTTCCCCGGCCAGGTTGCGGTCGGCAGCGTTCGCGTCCGGCGCGTGCTGAGCGTAACCGAAGTCCTCGACATCGACCCAACGACTAACGAACTCATCACGAACGACGTTTTTCGGTGGGATCCCGCCCACGACTCCGTGATCGACCAAGGTCGAAGCTTCGTCTTGGAACGAATAGGGAAGGCGACCGGCAAGAGCGTCGAGGTATTCGAACAGGAGCTCAAGAAAAAGGCCGCGTACCTCGGCTTGATGAAGCGTCTCAACCTCAATTACTTCAAGGACGTTAGCCGGGCCATCGCTGGGTTCTACGTCGATCCCGAAGAGGCGATGAGACGCCTCGAGAAGAAAGCGGCAGGTTAGTCGCCGTGTTTCGAGGCTCTCGACCAGCCGCAGCAGATCCAGGGGTGTCGGACTCCAAGACGGCTCCTGCCCCGCCCAACTTTGTCTCAGCCTATCGGTCGTTCTGCTATCGACTCTTGGGGGCTCGCCTCGACCGAGGGGAGACCGATGACCTCGCCGCCCAGCGTTTGAAACAGGCCGGTATCGGCATTAGCCCGGGCATGTTTGCCTCTATGAAGTACCTCACCGCCCTCTTCGCGGCGATCTCCTCCTTTGCCGTTGGATTCCTCCTGTTCCATGTCCTTCTGCGACCTCCGATGTGGTACGAGTACGTTGGGCTTGTTGTCGCGGTGTCTGTCGGCGCCGTGTTCGGCGGGTTCGGGTTCCTGATCAGCAGCCGTGTCTCCAATCGCAAGAGCGAACTCGAGCGAGAACTCCCGTTCACGCTGAGCGAACTCTCTGTTCTCGCGAGCACGGGGATGGCTCCCATCGAACTCATGCACCGGATGGCCCGAAGGCCGCACGACCCGGCCATCACTTCCGAATTCAAGAAGGTGGTCTACAAGACGGACATCCAGGGGAAAGACCTGATCACCGCCCTCGCCGAGACCGCCAAGGAATCGCCTTCCAATACCCTTCGCGAGTCGTTCTGGGACCTAGCGAACATGATCCACCAGGGAGGCAACCTCGACGAATACCTTAGGAACAAGTCGGACGACGTCCTCAAGCTCAAGCGCTCGGCGCAGAAGGAGTTCATCGAGCACTTGATCACTTTCGTCGACATGTACGTGAGCATCGTCCTCGTCGGAGTCCTCCTGATCGCGGTCGGGGCGTTCCTGTTGAACACCCTCGGCTCAACCGCCGACGGCCTGGACTCCAATACCCTCCTTATCCTGCTTACGTTCGGGCTTGTGCCGCTGGCTGTGATCATGACGACAATCATGATCTCGGTCGCCTACGCGAGGGCCGAATGATTGCCACCCGGCTCGCATCGATCACGTTGGCCGGGCTAGTCACATTGGTGATAGTCGCGTCGATTACCCACGCGGGCTCGACCTCGTTGGCAGGGCCGATCGTGATCACGCCAATCTCGCCGACCCCGAACTCGACCGTGTATACACTCCAACCAGTAATCAAAGCCGCGTACACCGACAGCGGGAGCGCCATCGACCAAGGAGGCGTCCTGCTCTTCGTGAATGGATTGAATGTCACGGCTGTCGAGAACGTGACCATCACGGCCACGGACGTGACCTACCCTGTATCGAGCCTTCTGAAGCTGAAAGAGGGAAACGCATCCGTTACCGTGATCGTTTCCGACCTGAGTCATCACCGCGCAAGCTTTTCGTGGAACTTTACTGTGAATACAACGGCAACTCTGACCAGTCCCATTTTCACGCTCCCCACCCACTCTCTGGTGTTGTACCTGGGTCTCGGAGGGCTCATCGCGGGCGCGGGTACGGGATCCTATGTTCTCTACCTGAGACGAACCCACCATTTCACGTTCGCCCGTTACTTTGCGACCCACCCTGTCCAAAACCGATATGTCGTGGTATACGCGCCGGCGGTCGCGGCTTTCATCTTTCTCCTTTCGGCCCTCGACTTCGTCTACAATACTCCCCGCCTGCCGAGCCGGTCCCCCGATTACGTCATCGTCATCACCCTGTTCATCGGCCTGGTCCCTCTGGCAGTGGACTCTCGGCGAAAGATGAGGAGACTCCGGACATTCGAGCGAGCGTTCGCTCAGTTCCTGTTCGAGTCGGCGGACGCCATCCGGGGCGGCTTGGATCCGGCGAAGGCCGTCGTTGAGTTGGCGAAGACACACACGGACATTCTCCAGAAACCCCTGCGCGCTGCGGCGGACGGGATCCGGGTAGGACGCCCCTTCGATCAGGTCATCCGGGAAATGGCGGCTCCGATGAAGAGCAAGCTCATCAGCAGATACGCCGGGCTTATCGCCGACGCCGCGACCATCGGCGGGGAGACTTCGATCGTGGTCCACCGTGCGGCCAAAGACATGGACGATTTCATCAAGATCGAGATTGAGCGCAGCAACTTGCTCACCTTGCCCGTCGCGGTCGTCTATATCGCCTTCGCCGTTCTCATGGCGGTCCTCTTCGCGCTCCTCTCTATCGCTCCGAGCATTGGAACCATCAACATCTCGATCCTAGGCGGGAACGTCCTGAATGGCGCCGCCAGCGCTCCGCTGCCTAGACTCTCTAGCGCCCTGCTAGGGGAACGTTTCTTCGAGCTGATGCTCATCAACAGTCTCGGCACCGGGGCGATCATTGGCGCGTTCACGGAAGGAAAGGCCCGCTACGGACTCGTGCATTCCCTGGCGCTGGTTGCCGCTACGACGGTCGCGTTCGCGATTCTGTTCCCCTGAGCTCCTCCCAGGGCGGGTGGACCGCTTGGCCCTCGTAATCAGGGATAGGAAACGGTGGCCGAACCATACAGGCCATCATTGTTGGCAACCGTAAGCGTGATCGCGTATGTGAAGGAGGAGATATTGAAGGTCGGCTCAGCGACCTTCTCACCGCTCTTGCTCGGGAGTGGGGTTGGGCTTCCTCCACCGATTGGTGTCTCGCTGATCATCCACGTCCAAGTGACGATCGTCTCGTTTCCGGGTTGGAGCGATAGGCTGCCATCCAGCACGGGAACGTTAGTGAATCCCCCCATCCCGTTGGAAGTCTCGACAAAGTCAACGACAGCGATCGCGGTCGGTGGAACGAACGACTGAACAAAATCGTTGCCAAGACTCGTGAAAACCTCGATCTTCAGGAAGCTTGTGCCCGAGATCACTGCGGGATGATAGAAGAACGAAGAATTGTAGGGGGAATCGGACGTCACGTTCGCGCTAATGATCACTTGATGCTGGGAGGCGATCGCGAAGATCCCCCCCACCGCCGTGTTCACCGAATTCGCGCACGCGGGTGGTGGGCTCGAAGGGGGATCGACGCAATACTGGCTGAGGGGTTGCCCGTTCAGCGTGATCGCTGTCACCTTCGATTCGTCGATATACAGACTCGCCAGGGTGAAGCGAACTTGGGAAAGAGTGGTCTGATCCTCGACTTGGACCGGCAGACTCACGGAATCGCCACCGGAATCGGTCGCCGTGACTGAAATTGGACTAGGGAGGCCGGGAGGAAGCACGAACCCGCACGAAAACGTTCCGACCCCCGATGAAACGGTCAAGCCCGAACCGGAAATGCAGTTGGGAATAATGACCCCGCCGAAGGTCAGCACGATGGAATCTCCAGGCACGAATCCTGAGCCTGAAACGGACCCGACCGTCCCGGCGTTGACCGTGAGCTGTGCAGGGGGGCCCGGGGTCCCGCACGCGCCAGGACCGCAGACCTGAGCCACCACATCCTCGAGCGGAAGCGGGGCGACGTCGATCACCCGGAGGTTCTCCAGGGCTCGTTGGTGGGCCAGAGCCTGCTCGCTCTGCGAACTTTTTTGGTAGTTCGCGACGAAGGCCGCGAGCGCTGTAGCGGCCGTTACTACAATAAGGACGAGCATCAGAGCGCCAACGATCTCAGATAAACCAAGGCGATTCCGGCGGAACGGCGGGGATTGTGGAGCCCTCTTCCGAAATTGAATCGGTCGGTGAAGCATCATTCCCCAACAAGCCTCGCGGCGGGTCATATCAGCATTCCCCTTAATTTACGTAATAGCGCTTTGACCTCTATAGTCACCCGGGGACATGCTTATCGGAGGCGGTTCGCCTGCGTCACTCATGGGCCTTCCCGTAGACCTTCCGGGATTGGACACCATCATTCCCAATCTCGGGGATTTCCCGTTGGTGGTGGTCGAAGGGGGGGGAGATCCAGCCAAGAGCTTCTTCCTGCGAGGGCTCGTGCTGTCGGCGCTCCGAATCGGATGGCCAGTATCCTTCATCGCATCGAGGGACAAGACTGAGCTACTCCGGCTTTTGACCGTCGAAGGAGGGCTGGGACCTGACTCGTTCTCTGACCTCCATGTCCAAGAGACCGAGGCCATCGAGGAGCTTGTCAAGTCCATGCCAGCCGGGGGACTGCTCGCGGTCGACTCCTTCTCCTTCCTCACCCTCGACCTCGAGCCCGGAAGGCTCTCCTCGATGCTGCGGCATGTCCGGGCGGCGTGTCGAGAAAAGTCCTCCACGGTCGTACTGGGAACCGATCGCGGAATGTTCGAACCTCGCGCAGAAGCCGTTGCGCTTCACCTCGCGGATGACGTCGTCCAATTTCATTCGAAAGAGGGGCCGGAGGGCCTGATGCGGTTCCTTCGGATCCCGAAGTGGACCCAGGGCAAGTTCGTCGACCGCAACATTTATTATGAATTCGACGGAAAACGACTGGCGATCGACCTTCGCCGCCGGATCTTGTAGGAGCGGATGGACAGTGACCGCCCGCAGCTTCGACCGATATGGACTCACGAGCAACCCGTTCCTCGACCTGGCCAGTGAGAACCTCGAGGACGTCGAGCTGTTCCATGTCAATCTCAAGATTGACGAAACCCTCAGGACCCTCAAGGATGACGTGCTCGACCGGGAGAACCGGGCGTTGGTCGCGATTGTGGGACCGCTCGGATCCGGCAAGACCGAGCGTCTTCGGTTGGCCGACTCCGAGGCCCGACAACGCAAGGCGTTCAGTGTGTATGTGGACGTCGCGGAACGCGCGACGACCACCCTTCAGAATCTATCGAAGGCGTTCGAGGACGCCGCTCGAGCCGCCGGCCTCCTGAAGACCTTTTCCGGCCCCAAGTGGCTCGGGAAAGTTCACGCCCTGCGGAAGGTCAAGGAAGGGTCCTACGACCCTGGTGCAGCGGGAAAGAATCTCGCAGCGGCCCTCAACGAAAGCGCTCCATCGTTCCTCCTGCTGAACGACCTCCACAACCTTGCTCAACAGTCCGAAGCCCTCGCCTTCTCCAAGGTTCTCCAAGAGATGGCTGATGAGATCCGCCCCGGCGTCCTCATCCTGGTTGGATCTTACTCTGGGTACTTCGATCGCCTCCTCTCGGCCCGACCCGTCCTCGCCACTCGGGTAAATCGGACCATCACCCTGCCCGGTCTTTCGGACGAGCAGGCCTGCCTGATGTTGGCGAAGAAGCTCCTGTCTAAGCGACTCGTCGAGAACCTCGACCCGTTCTATCCGTTCACGAAGGACGCGATCCTATCCCTCAATCACGCTGCGATGGGGAACCCGCGTCGACTGCTGAGCCTCGCTGACCTCGCCCTGCAGCACGGCATCGACCACCGAGCCTACCGGATCGATCGGGACGTTGTGAGGGCTGTGCTGGTCGCCCAGGTGACAACATCCAAGTCGGTCACCTCCCCTCGTACAGGGAGCTCGAGAGTGGGAATCCCTCCTCCGGAGCGAGTGTCTCCGTCGACCTCACGCTCCACTCCATCGAGCGGAGGGCCTCCGCAAGCCGAGCCCCTCGCGGCCCTTCCTAACGAGCCTGCGGACCTGCCCTCTGAGTCTACGTTGCCTGCGGTTCAGAAAGTATCGCGAGGTTGATCGCCTGCTCGGCGATGTCCGCCGCGTAGCTCCCGGTTCGGCTCAGGCTGTTCACGACCAATCCGAGCGCCAGCAGCTCCTCTCCCTTCTTGACGGCGACCCGATGGGACAGGGCGTCCACCATCTTCTGATGCTGGGCTTGAGAGTCGATGACCTCGTTGGCGGAGTCGATGTCCCCGGTGACGAGGGCATGGAAGGCTCGGTCCAGCATGCCGATCCCGAAGGCGTCGGCCTCCTCGAGCTCCTTCGCTAGTTTGGGCTCCAAGGGACCGCCGACGGTGATCGTCGGAAAGCTCCCGGCGATCCGCTCCGCGTGGTCGCCGATGCGTTCCAGGAGCTTGGCGACGAGTAGGTGGACGTGGGAGACCCCGCGGAGGCTCGCGATCGCTCCCGGGGGCTGGTCCGCGGTGTAGTTGCGATGGTATTGCTTGACGACCATCCAATAGAGGCGGTCCACGTCCTGGTCTCGTTGGGCGACCTCGTGGGCGAGCTGACCGGAGGCGGTCTTCAAGGCATGGACCGAATCCTCCAGCATCGATCGCACCGTGAGATGCATCCGGCGCAGGCACTTCTCGGAGCTGAGTTCTGTGGTGTCGGACAGGTCCTGGATGATGATCCCACCCCGGGTTTCCTCGATGACCTCGGAACCGATGACGAGGCGACAGAACTCTCTCGCTACCCGACGGACGAACACCCCCCGCTCGGGAGGGAATCGCAGGTCAATGAGACCGAAACCTGAGACGTAGGCTCCGATCAGCTTGCGCAGCAGGTGGTCCCGGGCTTCCTCGCCGGAGACCTGAAAAATCCGCCTCCGGATCTTCGGCCGCTCGTCGGTACGGTGTCGTACGGAGACGGACCCATCCTGTTCTCGTTCTACGAACAATGTGTCGCCCGCCTTCAACCCCGCGTCCACGACCCAGCGCTTCGGCAACGAGACAAGGAACGTCGACCGTCCCGCTAGCTGTAGCTTCCGCCCTTCCATCGACACACAATCAACGAGGGGGACGGAGGTAATACGGACCCTTAATCCCTTGTAATTACTTACCAGTTATCTATATAGATAGCCGGCAGATGCCGGAATCAACAGCAGGGCTGATCGAGACCTCGACGATCTTGCCCTCAGGCGCTCGAGCCGGTCGTTGGATTCATCGCACCGATTGCCCGATCCGGCCGCATCAAGGAGGGCGACTGACACCATCTTTGGGAAGTCGAATCGGGCAAGGCCGCCCTCCGGTGGGAGGGTGGAAAGTGTTGGGAATCGGGCACCCTTACGGGTGCTTGCTCATTTTCATGACTTCGGCTTCGCTGACCTTCTTGTGGTGTGCGTGCTCGACGTGCCACTGGGTCACAGCGACGAGTTCCTTCTGATCCTTCGTCACGACTTCGAATCCATCTTCGCAGGCTACCTTCATCATTCCGCATCCCATGGTGTTTTCCTTCTGCCGCACTGCGGCATACGGGCGAACGGAGCTTCTGATAATTAAAGATTGTAGGGATTGGGATCTTGTGCAGTATTCGATAGAGAACTCCTTTCGGAGCTTCGGGGAGATCCTGGAGGAAGTTTTCGCCCAGGGAGGCCCGGGAGATTCTCGACCGCCCGGCTAGGGGTCTCGAGATACGAAGGGTCCGTTGGGGGATGAGGGAAGCTACCTTCTCGCAATAGGATTTCATACACTCCGGAGACCGTCTGCAAATACCGCTCTGGGGATGGGACAATAATGTTCGCGAAAGGAACCCGTGCAATAGGACTTGGCGCCGTCGCATTCTTGCTGTTGGCATCCTCGATCGTCCTGATCGGCCTACCGAGCGCCTCCGCCGGATCAACGAACTTCAGGACGGTCACTCCGACCACGAGTTCCTTGCCGTCAACCACCTTCGTGGCAGCGCCCCCCTCGGGCGCCGCCGGTCCGGACGACATCACCGAGCTGGCGGTCCACGGCCTTGACCACGGTCGCGCGGTGATTTGGACGGCCTACCAGAACGGGATCAATCCCGACGGGACCGCAGGCAAGACCGGGGGTCCAACGGCCAGTACCGTTGTGGGATACGACCGTGTTTCCGGGGCAATCGTTCGCAGCATCAACATCACCGGGAAGGTCGACGGCCTCGCAGCGGACGCCGCGATGGGCACTCTGATCGCGACCGTCAACGAGGACGACCACTCGGGCTTCAACCTGATCTATCCGAGCCTGGGCGCCGTGGCGACCTACACCTACTCTCCAGACCCAGCCGTATCCGGGAACGGCGGCACGGACAGCATCGCCGTACTCGGGGGCCATATCTATGTGGTTCACTCGAACCCGAATGACACGACCCAAGCCGCCGACTATCTGGTCACTCTGCACCGTTCGACCCTGACCGCCCAACTCACTCCGGTGTTCTTCGATGACAGCACGGCCACGGATGCATCCACGGGGGCGTCGGTGACTCTCGCGCTGACCGACCCGGACACCAACTTTGCCATGCCGAGCGTCACTCCTCGCTTCGGTGGGGGTCTCGCCACGATCAGTCAGGCGGACGGCAAGATCATTTTCGCCTCCCACTTGGGCGGCACGCCCCACCTGCGGGTCCTCAACCTATCCGACAACGTCACGGGCAATGTCCCGCCCATCGACGGCTTTGCGGTGGCGACGTGCCGGTTGGGGACCCTCTTCGTCGTCGATGCCAAGGCGGGAACCATCTCCGCCTTGAGCACGAAAGGCTGGCCCGCCGGCACGGTGTTCGTAGGCGAGCCGAGCGACAATGGGAACCCGCTGATCGGGACACTGAACCTGTCGAGCGGTCACATCACGTCACTCGGCAATCACTTCGCGAGCCCCAAGGGGCTACTATTCGTCGCCGACGGGTGCGGATCTTCCGGCCACGGCGACCACGACGTGCACGACGAAAGCGACGGTGGACGGGGCTCCGGTTGGGGCAGTCGGGTCCGGGACGGACCGTAGCCGCTCGGCCGCGACCCGCTTCCGGTTCGACTCGCCTTGACGGCGGCGTGTCCTAATGGAAGGTCGTCATCCCACCGTCCCCAGATGGGACGAAGGCAAGCGCCCCGAACCCCCACGTCACTCCGGTGGTTCGACGGGGCAGCTCGAGGAATTTGGGTGTGGCGCTCGGGTCGTTCGACAAGATGTCCAAGTGATCCATCCGCGCCTGATTCTTTTCTCCCGTGGTTGGTCCCAAGCCCGAAGGCGGCAGCCCCACTCCAACTTCGATGACAACCGGTACCGGCGGGGGACGGATGATTCGGCCCCCAGCGTGCGGTCTTCGTTTTCTGGGGGTGCGACCCGGAAGGACGCCCCCAGCTCGTCCCCTAGAAATCGATTAGCCCGATCGGCAGAGAAGAGCACCCATGCTTCCTTCGAAGCCTTCGGGCACTACGTCGGTACGTAGCGACGGCTTATCTGCCCTTCAACTATTGAAGTGATCGAGGTCGAAATGACTGAGAACAAGGCACAGGCGCCCTGCTGCGGCACGACGCACTGCCCCGGGTGCTGCGAAGACTGCTGCTGACCGAGCGACCGATGACGGAGAGGATCGCCCTGTTCATCTGCATCGAGAACGCCGGCCGCTCTCTTATGGCAGAGGCGATCTTCAACTCCGACCCCCCGACGGGATGGAGGGCCACCTCCGCAGGGACCCGCCCCGCCCAAGCCCCGAATCCGCGCACTGGCCCGATGCTGAAGGAGCTCGGGCTCGCCCTGCCCGACCATTCGCCGAGGCTTCTGACCACGGAGATGATGGATCAAGCGGGGGTCCGGATAACGATGGGCTGCATGGATGACACCGCATGCCCCGCTCACCTCAGGACGCTGGAGCTCAGGGACTGGGCCCTCGAAGACCCGGCGAAGCTCGACGACGCGGGTTTTCGACGGGTCCGCGATCAGCTCGTGCAGCGGATCCGGGGGCTGAGGACCGAGCTCGCCCTCGGCAATCGACGGTCCGCCGACGTCACCCGCGACCGCGGACGGTGAGAGGGCCATTCGCCGGCCGCGCCTTCGGCGAGGCGACCGGAACGGCCCTTCTGGTGGGCATCGGGACCGGTAGCATCGTCCTCGGAACCCGACTCGGGGGCGTCCCCCAATGGGTCCTCGCGGTCGCCTGGTTCCTCGCCGTACTCCTCCCTATCGCTCTCTTCATCCGTGTCTCTGGGGCCCATCTCAACCCCATCGTCACGCTTGCGCTCGCCATCAGCGGTCGAATCGACTGGTCGGAGGTCCCTCTGTACTGGGTCAGCCAGCTCGTCGGAGCGTTCCTGGGTAGTGCAGTGGTTCTCGGGGCGCTGGGCGGTGTTGCCCACCTCGGGTCCACCGTTCCTGCTCAAGGCGATATCGTTCGGGCCTTTGCTGGGGAGGTAGCGTTCACCGCCGCCCTCGTTGCCACGGTCTTTGCCCTCTCGGATCTCGGGGAAGGGCCCAAGCGGTGGAGGATCGTTCTCCCACCCGCGATTGTCGCAGTCTCCACGTACTTGATCGGACCGTGGTCGGGGAGCTCCCTCAATCCCGCTCGGACCATCGCCCCCGCGGTGCTGTCAGGGACGTATACCGACCTCTGGGTCTACCTGACAGCCGTCCCCCTCGGCGCTGGTCTGGTAGCTGCCCTCTGGAAGCCGAGGTCGGTCGACCGACTGGATCGCGGCCCGGGTCGCGAGGAGACCTCGAGTTAGACCCGCTTCGCTTCCCCCACCTGCTCCTCTGAGGGATTGTAAGCCTGCACTCCATGTGAGCCATATCGCATGCGCGGCGCCCCGGGTCACCCCACCGGGGACGCTGAATGATGGTCGAGAAACCTGTTGGAACGGGTTCCCGTCCTGTTGGAGCGATCGCCATCGCCGTCGATCAGCCGGGGCGGGAGCTACCGTGTCATCGCTCGAGCCTACCGATCCGGGATAAGGTGCGGGCACCGGGATTTGAACCCGAGTTATAGGCTTGGCAAGCCTATGTGATAACCAGACTACACTATGCCCGCAGCGAGTACCGCCGTAGGGAGTTCCGTATTTTACGGCCACGCCATCCCCATGGCCCCCTCGTAGGGGGCCCGCCATGTTGGCCTCCGAGTTCGCCTATCTGGATGTGGGTGCCGCCGCCGATGCGTTGCCTATGGGTCGGAGAGCCGGGCAGTACTGGCGGAACAGGATCGCGCCCACCAACGTGGTCAGGATGGAGGCGACGAGGACTTCTCCGAGCATCTGTTCGGTCAGGATTCCGAGGCCGAAGCCGAGCGCTCCAACGATGAGCCCGATCTCGCCCCGAGGGATCAATCCCGTCGCGATGGCGCGCGCCGCGGCGGGGTCGTTGGACCATCGTCGCGCGATGGGATAGACCCCCACGAACTTTCCGGCCGCACCGAGGAAGGCCAGAAGGAGGGCGAGTCCGACGACGACCGGGTTGAGGAGAAGCCCGACGTTGAACTCGGCGCCAATGATGATGAAAAAGAGCGCCCCGAACACTCCCACCAGGATCGCCGTCAATTCGCGGGTACGAGGACCCACCACGCTCTCGGCGATCGCGAGTCCGGCAATGTACGCCCCGATGATCGGCGAGAACCCCAACGCGAGAACGAGCGCGATCAGGCCGAAGAGCAACGCGAACGGTAGGCCCTCGGCCTTTCGAAGGGGAGGGATCCGTAGCAGCCGCGGCAAGAGGATGACCGAGGCAAGGAGGACGAGGACCCACGCCGCCACGTAGGTGAGCCCGGTCCCGACGATCTGGCCGAGGCTCGAGTGCCCCGCGACGATCGTGAGCGCGACGGACAGCAACACGAGCGAGACCACGTCGTCCAACGCCGACGCGTTGAGCAGGAACTGAGCGCCCGGTGCTTCGATCAGCCGCTCGCTCTGGATGAGGGAGGCGGCGACAACCGTGCTCGTGGGTGCGATGGCGATCGCGATCAGCAGCGCCGGCTCGGCTGAGTAGAAGAGGGAAAAGACGGCGAAGGTGACGCCGAACGTCGTCAGGGAGCCTGCCAGCGCCGCTACGACCACCCACCCACCCGCTCGCCGAAGCGAAGTGAATCTGCTTCCGAGCCCGGCGCTGAACAGGATCAAGACGACGGCCAGGTCCGCAAAGAGGAGCACGCCGGTGTTGACAACGAACAGGTGGATCCCGAGCGCGTTGTCGATGATTCCTCCGATGGCGTAAGTCCCGAGCATCATGCCGACGACGAGGTCGGCGACGATCTCGGGGACCCCCATTTCCTTCGTGAGGGCACGCAGGACCTGCGCGATCGCGAGGAAAATGAAAACCTCGAGCAGGATGTAGTAGTCGCCTGCCTCGAGGAGCCCCATCTCGATGCCCCTCGGTCGTCAACCCCCTTAAGCTTCAAACTGGACACGACGGGCTCCTCACGGAGCATCCCGCACGGCCCGGGATCGGCCGAGGGGAGGGCGGGCTTCCGGCGTGGAGACGGTTTATACGTGGCGCCGGGTCCAAGGTCTGTGGGGAGGAAGGCAGTCGCCCTGCGACCCGGACCTGACCCGCCGGCGCGGCCGGGTCGAAGCGGTTCCGACGAGGACTTCCGAATGGAGCGGTGACCGGACCCCCACCCCTCCGGGCGGGGGAGCTCGTGCTTCTACGCCGCAGCGAACGGGACTCCGTCCTGCTCCGATTGAGGGACGGGCCCCAGGTCGTGGAGGGACGGGGGGTCGTCGACCTGTCCGCGTTCGTCGGGCAAGCCGCCGGCGCCGAGGTGACCTGGGCTGGCGCCCGGTACCGCCTCCTTCGCCCGAGCCTGTCCGATCGGGTGCAGCATCTTCGACGGAAAGCCCAGATCGTGACCCCGAAGGACGCCCAGTATCTCCTCTACCTGGCCGGGATCGGCCCCGGATCTCGCGTCGCCGAGGCCGGAGCCGGTAGTGGGGCCCTCACGTTGATCCTCGCCCACGCCGTCGGGGACACGGGGCGGGTCTTCTCCTACGACCGTCGACCGGAGTTCCTCGAGGTCGCCCGGAGGAACGTCACGGCGGCGGGATTCGCCGACCTGGTGGAGTTCCGGGAGCGGGACGTTGCGACCTCGGGAATCGACGAGCCCGAGCTGAATGCCGTCGTCCTCGACCTTTCCGAGCCGTGGGCGGTGCTCGAATCGGCCCATTCCGCGCTCGTCCTGGGGGGCTACGTAGCGACCTACACTCCCACGTACAACCAACTCGAGCGCACGGTCCAGCGCCTTCGCTCCCTCGGGTTCGAGGAGGTTCGCTCCCTCGAGCTCCTCGAACGGGAGCTTCACGTCGGATCGGGCGGGACTCGACCGGAGTTCGACATGCTCGGGCACACCGGCTTCCTCGCCGGCGGCCGGAAGGTGTGACGGCGCCATGGTGAACGCCGCCCTATCCCTCGGGGCCGCCGTCGGGGTCCTGCTTTCGGCCGGGTTCGTCTGGTGGCAGGTGGGTCGATACGCGGCCCCCCAGGTCCCTGAAAGCCGGTTCGACGAACGCAAGGAGATGATCGCGTACACCGCGGGCCTGTTCGTGGGCATTCCGCTCGTGGTCCCGCTGCTCGGACTCTTCCAGTCGATCCCGCCCTTCGAGGTCGGTGGGATCGCCCTCTATCTCGCGTTGCTCGTCGCCGGCTGCGAGCTCGCTCAGTGGCTCCTGTTGCGGAGTGTCTACTTTGGGAAGGACGGCTCAGGGCCGTTCTACGCGCTCGGGTTCCGGGCGGGCGTAGCGGGCATCCTCATCCTCGCGCTCGTGGCCGAGTACTTCAGCCGACCCACTTACTCCGCGTCCGCGGTCGCCGGGGTACTGGCGATCTCGCTCGGGATCCTGGGTCTACAGGCCGTCTCCGCCATCCTCGCGTTGCCGAATCGTGCCGACCGGCCCGGGCGGGCGACCGGTCCTTTCACGGCCGTGCCTCTGGAAGCGATCGGCTTTTTCTTCCTTGGGTTCGCTTCGGGATCGGGTCCCGGGGTCGCCGTGGTCGGTGGACTTCTCATCGCCTCCATGGCGGGTTGGCTCTTCCGATCGATCGCTTCGCCGAACCTTTCCATCGTGCCGCCTCCGGGTGGGAAGGTTCGCGTCGAGGAGCTCGCGAAGTCTACCTTCGGTCGGCTCGACCGCCCTTAAGGGGAAGTGCCGGGCCGAGAACGCCTTTTCGGGGTTCCGGATACGCCTGGTCCAGGCTGCCTAGAACCCGAACGTTAGGGCGCTCGGGAGCGAGTTGATCGTCAGCAGGATCACGGCCATCAGGACGATCGAGAGGAGGAGGATCCAGAGATTCGCCCCGACCCGGGGTGCCTTGGCCTCGCTCATATCGCTCCCGCTGGAGGTGCCCGGCAATAGGTTCCCCTGAAGGCGCAGACCCGAGGCGCCCGCGAGGCAGAACAGTCCCAAGACCCACAGGACCTTGCCGAAGATGATAGAGTTCGCCGCCTGGGTGAAGAATCCCGCACAGGTGCCGGGTGGGGCACAGCTTCCGGGAACGCTCGCGCCGACCACGGCGATGAGCGTCCCGACGAAGATCAGGATGATCCCTAGGACCCGCCCCAGGGCGATCATCAGCGGCCAAGGGTTCAACCGGGGGGGCGGGGGCCGCTCCAGCTGCCAAGCTCGGGGAGGTGGGACCAGCGGGGAGGGCGGGGGCGGTGCACCCATGGCCCAGAACACGCCGGCTGTGGGTATTAATTCGTTTGCCTCGATGGGGCTGCCCCCGCTATCGGTCGTCGTAGCTATCTTCATAATACATGGGCGCTCCGGGCGGTTCCGATGCCCCCCGAGGAGGCGGTTCCATGGAGCCAACGGATCCGTCGCGGGGCACGGGTCCATCGAGCGCTTCTCTCGGTGATCGTCCTGGCGACCGGGGTCTTCCTGACCGCGCTCGCTATCGGCGACTACACCCCCCTCTCTCAGAACGGGGGCTTCCACGCGATCAACGCCGTGACCGACCTCTCCGCATCGAACGGGCCGAACTACAATCTGGTCTTCGTGATCCTGGGACCGATCCTAGTGATCGTGGGGGGGTACCTGGTCGGGTCCTACTACGTCTCCCGAACCCGCTTCGAGCACCTCATGCTCTCCCGGAGCAAGGCCGAATTCCTTCGAAACCTCCCGGAAGTCGAGGACCTGCTGTGGGATCTGACCCCGAACGACGAGCAGCGTTACGAGTTGAAGAAGTCCGAACTGCGGATCCGTCGCTGAGCTCGGCGGGCGTCCGCCCGTCCCACCAGTGGAACCTCAAGTAGCACGGACGGGTCGGACGCGCGTGGTGGCCCCTACGGCCCGGACGGGCAAGGAGGAGTTCAGACTCCGCCGCCTGGACAAGCCCGAAGAGTTCCGTGCGGCCGAGGAGCTCGCCGCGTTGGTCGGCGCCGACGTGGGGGAAACGCCCGTCCCGGTCCCGCTACAACGGACGGTCCAGGACAACGGCGGTCTCCTGCTCGGGGCCTTCGTCGACATCTATCTGGCAGGCTTTTCCTTCGGGTTCCTGGGTTGGGACGGCAAGACCCTGTACGTGTACTCTCAACTCACGGCGGTCCGACCCGAATACCAGAACCACCACGTTGGGCGAATGCTGAAACTCCGCCAGCGCGAGGAGGTCCTCGCGCTCGGACTCAGCGAGGTCCGCTGGAGCTTCGACCCGCTGCTGAGTCATCAGGCCCTGCTGGGAGTACGGCGGTTGGGGGCGGAACCCGACCGGTACCTCGTCCACTACTATGGCCGGGGTGCCGGTACCGAGGGGTCGGCGGTCCCGTCCGACCGAGTGCGCACCGTCTGGAGGCTCAACGACCCACGGGTCGTGGAGCGGGTCTCGGGCGCCTCGCCGACCCAGGAGTCCGACTCGGAGCGATGGAAGGGTTCGAGTCCCATCCTCGAGACCGAGGTCGGAGAGCATGGACTCCGACGACCGGTGTCGGTGGAAGAACCGTCCGCCCCCCGGGTCCACCTCGAGATCCCGTTCGACCTCGCCCTCCTACGAGAGCACGAGCCCGACTCGATGCGGCCCTGGAGGCTCGCCGTCCGGGATGCGTTCCGAGCCTCGTTCGACCTGGGGTATCGGGTCGACGACTTCGCCGTGGTGACCGCCGATCACGAGCGGAGGAGCTTCTACTTCCTTTCCGGGCCCAAGCCTACCGGGACTCCGGCCGCTCCGTAATGGGGTCCGGCGCGGGCTCATCCCTGAAAGTGGGATAGGTGAGCCGGTCGTTACTCCGGACGATGCAGGGTGCCAGAACCATCGTGCCGAAGGTACGCCTCCCGGGCGTCCTCGTCATCCCGGTCCTCGCGGTATCGTTCGGGATCGTCTCGGTCCTGTTGACCGGGGGGGTCAGCCCGGCACCGGCCCCTTCCCCAGGGGGGTCCTCGGGAGGCCAGCTCCTGACCCCCGTCACACTGAGCGACATCGGCGACCTGACCGTGCTCATGATCGGCGGCTTCCTTGTCTTTTGGACGATCCTGAGACTGAAGGGGACCTCGCAATCCCTGACCCCACACTTCCTCGTCGTGCCTTTGGCGCTCACCTGCATCGTCCTCATCTTCCTCGTCGCGGTCCATTTGTTCGTCCACGGGGCGATTGTCCCAGGTTCGCCCGCGTTCGGCCCTGGAAATCATTCGGGCACTCCGTCGGGCAATACGAGCCGGCAGGGCTTCGCAAACAACTCGACGAATTCCTTGCCGACCCCGAATGTCCCGCTTCCGCCCGGTTGGCCCTGGTGGATACCGTACGCGGCCCTCGGGGCCGCAGGCATCGCGATCGGGGCTCTGTCCGTGCCGTTCGCGTTGGCACGGGATCGGCGGGCGAGTCCGCTTCCCTTGGCCGTACGACGGCCTTCGACGGATTCGGCAATCCGATCGGCTCTAGTGACGCTGGAGCACGGGACGGATCCTCGAGGCTCGATCATCGCGCTCTACGGTCAGCTTCTCGATCTCGTTGGCAATCGGGTCGGACCGATCGAACCCAAGACCGCACGGGAGCTGGCCCGCCCGCTCGTCGAAGGTCTCGGAGTGAGCGCGTCGGTCGCCCAAGAACTGACCGATCGCTTCGAAGAGGCACGCTATTCGAGGAGGCCCTTGCGGCCGGACGCCGTCCTGCGCACCCGTGACGCGTTGACCCGGGCCCAGGAGGAACTCGCTCGGGTTCCCAGGCGGCCATGAACCGGCTCACGGCCTCGATCCTCGGGCTGGGCGTTTCCGGAATCGGGGTCTTGGCGGCGGTGCTCAGCCTGGACCCCTCGGTCGAATTGGTCGGGGGAGGGATCGCCGTCGCAGCGGCCGGGGCCGTTTCGGCTCTCTGGGTGGCCCCCCTCCTCGACCCACCTCACTCGATCGTCCCCCCAATCTCGCGAGACCCGATCGGGGTGTTGCAGGGCGCCTTCACTTCAGGCTCGCTCGCCCGCGAACAGGTGGTCTTCACCCTCCAGTCATTGGAGTTCGCCTCGGGCCTTCGGACCGGGCCCGCGCTCGCGCCCGACCAGGTCCGCGCTCTCCTGGCCCTCCCCCGGGACTCGTTCCAGGCCTGGTTCGAATCGCATCTCGAGGCTCTGGAACGGGGAACCTAGGGGAGTATGACCGATACCAGCGAGTCCGCCGGACCGGCCCGCCTACGTCCCATGAGCCTCGGACTCCTGTCCGCCGGGGTACTCTTCACCGCCGCCGCGTTCGTACTGCGATCGCCCTCTCTGCTGTTCCTGGCGGTCCCTCTCCTCACCGCCCCCGTCGCCGCGCTCGTCTCTCTACCGAGGAACTCGAGCCCGCTTCGGCTCTCCTGGACGGAATACGGGCTCGGCCCCGAGATCCACGTCGACGGAACGCTCGAGGGTACGGGCGCCGTAGCCTCGCGCTCGATCGCCGTCGAATTCACGCGACCCGAGCCTATCTGCGAGGACCGTCCCCCCGTGCTGACGGTCGAGGACACCGGGGCGAGGTTCCGGATCACGTGGCGGGCACCGTACCCCCTCCTCGCCCGCGTACCGGTTCCCTCGGCGATCCTGCTCGATCCCCTGGCCCTCGTTGAACGTGACCTTCGCATCGTCGGAACCCCCCTTCCAATCGAGCGGTTTCCCCCGGAAGCGGAGCGGATCGGCGCCGTCCGACTGCGTCGAACGACGGCTCTGCCGGGCGAGGTGAACTCGCGGGCGATGGGTTCGTCTGGGGAGTTCTTTGGGATTCGATTCGCCGAGCCGGGGGACTCCCCCCGCCACGTCAATTGGCGGGCGACCGGACGGACCGGACGCCAGTGCGTCAATGAATTCCTGCTCGACCGAACCGGAGACCTCCTGATCGTGCTCGACGCCCGTCCGACCGCGCTCGGCTCGGCCGACGACCAGGCCCTCCTGTCGATCGGGCGCGCGGCGGCGTACGGGATCGCCCGCGGGTTCCTGAAAGAAAAGAACCGGGTGGGGGTCGCGGTCTTTGGGGAGTACCTCGATGCCGTCCCGCTAGGTTCCGGAAGGACCCACGCCCACCGGATCGAGCAGATCCTCGCCCGGGCTCAGATCTCTGAGGAGACGGGGCCGGCAGAACGGCTCGCAGTGTCACTGCGTCGGGTCTATCCGGCGGGAGTCTCGACGCTCCTTATCACCCCGCTCGCGGAAGAGGGAACGGCCCACGTCCTGCCACACCTTCGTCGCCGGGGATTCTCTGCCTTCGTCCTGAGCCCGTCGCCGCTTCGACTCCACGCGGGGCCTTCCGTGGAGGGAGCCGAGGACCGGGCGATCGAGCGGTTGGCCCACCTCGTCCGACGCGCCCGGATCGGGCGCGTCTGGGAGGATGCGCCCGTGCTAGATTGGGAGGAGTACTGGTCTCTTGGCGGTCTGAGAGGTCTGCTGCGGCTCTCGCGTCCCTCGGGGATCCGACGATGATCGCCCGTCCGACGATCTGGGCCCGCCTCCTCAGAGTCGGACCGTCGATACCGTTCGGCTTGAGCCTTCTCGCCCTGGCAGCGCTCAGCGGGAGTTGGGTGGTGTGGGAGATCGCAGTGGCTCTAGCAGGGGTCGTCGCCTCCGAACTCCTTCGCCGGTCGAGGTTAGGTGAACGAGGGGCGCTCTGGGTCGTCCCGGGGTTGGCTAGCGCCGCCCTTGTCGCTGTCGCGTCCGCCCCGTCGTTTCCGTCGGAGCTGCTCGCGGGGCTGTCGGGTGTCACCCTCCTATATTGGGTGGCCGCATCGCGTATCGGTCTGGCGGTCGGCGCCCGTTCCTCCTCGGGGCTCGCCCTCCCTGGGCTATCGGTGACCCTCGCACTCCTCGTCACCCTGTTCCTTCCCACCGGCCCGGCCCGGTTCGGTTTGGCGAGCCTCGTCCTCGTTGTCGTTCTTCTGTCGCTGGGATGGGCGATCCGGTCGGACCGTGCGGGTCTCGGAGGGGAGGCAGCACGCTAAAGAGGCCGTCGGGGTCACCTTCGTCGGGACGCCGAAGGGCGTCACCCGGTCACCGACGAAGGGTCCCTCTTGACCATCACGGACGGGTCGTCCGCGGAATGACGTGAGGACAACCCCGGTGCCCGATAGCCCCGGCCGGGGTCAGGACGCAGAGAGGGCCGGTCGGCCTACCGTGACGCGAAGCCGTTACGGCCGGGGGATATCCGGACCCGCTCGCCTAGATATAGCGCTCCTCGCTCGACGGCGAGGGGCGTAGCGGGACGGTGAGGGCCGAAGAGGCGCGGGCTCGGCTGGCCACGGTGCGGGAGGCCGTGCACACCGCCGTGGTCGGTCGCGACGCGGTGCTCGAGCGTCTCCTGACGGGTCTCGTCGCCGACGGACACATCCTCCTCGAGGACCTCCCAGGACTCGGAAAGACCCTGATCGCCCGCTCGTTCGCCTCGGCCCTCGGCCTAACCTTCTCGCGGGTCCAGTTCACGGCCGACCTCCTCCCCCACGACATCACGGGCGGGGAGTTCTTCGACGCGGCCCGGTCCGTCTTTACGTTCCGGCCCGGCCCGATCTTCACCCACGTCCTGCTCGCCGACGAGATCAACCGGGCTCCGCCCAAAGTGCAGTCGGCCCTGCTGGAAGCGATGCAGGAGTACCAAGTCACGGGCGAATCTGGGAGCCGAGCGCTCGACCGTCCGTTCCTCGTCCTCGCCACCCAGAACCCGATCGAGCTCGAAGGAACTTACCCCCTTCCGGAGGCCCAGGTTGACCGCTTCCTGATGCGACTGACGGTGGGCTATCCCACCCCGCAAGAAGAGCAGGCCATCCTCGCCCGGCGGCGAGAACGTCGGAAGGACGCGGTCGACGTGCCGGCCGTCCTCGATCGGGAAACGTTCCTTTCGATCCAGGGCGCGGCCGAGGAGATCGAGGTCGACCCGGCGATCGAGCAGTATGTCGTCGCCCTGGTCGGAGCTACGCGAACCGACCCGAGGGGCGAGGTCGGCGCCTCGCCCAGAGGCTCCCTCGCTCTTCTGAAGCTCGCTCGGGCTCGCGCTCTCCTGCAGGGAAGGGAGTTCGTCGTTCCCGACGACGTGAAGGAGAACGCTCTCCCCGGCCTCGCCCACCGTATCGTCGTGAAACCCGAACCCTGGATCCGGGGGGTCCGGGGCGCGGACGTGGTGACCAGCGCCCTCGACCGGACCCCGGTGCCGAAGGTGCCCTAGGCACGCCGGACCCGACGAAGCCGCGCGAGCAACGGTTTTCAATCGCCGCCCCGTCCGAAGCCCATGGACTCGACGGATCCGCCCCTCGTGCTCGTCGCCGACCCCATCGCTCGAAGTGCGGTCGACCGGCTGCGGGCCGGTCCGTGCCGGGTCGTCGACGCCTCGGAGGACCCCTCCGCGCTCGATCGCTCGATCGGAGAGGCGTGGGGGCTCATCGTGCGAAGCCGAACGAAGGTGACGAAGGACCTCCTGAAGCAAGCTCCGAACCTGCGGTTCATCGCCCGGGCCGGCGTCGGGGTCGACAACATCGACGTCCCCGCCGCGACCGAGCGAGGGATCCAGGTCGCCAATGCCCCCAGTGCCGCCACCGCGAGCGTCGCGGAGCTGACCCTCACGTTCCTGCTCCTGCTCGCGCGCGGCCTCTACCCAAAGATCGTCGAGGCTCGGTCCGGAACGTGGAAGCGCTCTGACCTGGGCCACGAGCTCTCGGGAAAGACCGTGGGTTTCATCGGGTACGGCCGGATCGCTCGGGAGGTCGTCCGATACCTCGGACCGTTCGGCTGCCCGACCCTTGCGTACGACCCGTTCGTCTCGTCCTCCTCCGATGGAACCCGGCTCGTCCCGCTCGTCGAGGTCTTGGCCGGATCCGATTTCCTCTCGGTCCACGCCGCGTCGACCCCGGAGAACCATCACCTGATTGACGCGACCCGACTCGCGGGCATGAAACGGGGGGCCTACCTCATCAACGTCGCCCGCGGGGCGCTCGTCGATGCGCGGGCGCTCCTCGCCGCCCTCAACGCCGGGGCGCTCGCCGGGGCAGCCCTCGATGTCTTTGAGGTCGAGCCGCCGACCGACCGCGAGCTGCTGACCCATTCGAAGGTCTTGCCGACGCCACACCTCGGGGCTTCCACCCACGAGGGACAGGAGCGGGCCGGAATCGCGGTCGTCGAGGAGACCCTTCGCGCCCTTTCAGGGAAACCCTTACAGGGCCTGGTGAATCCGACGAGGGGGATCGCATGAACCCGGACCCCGAGACCGCCACGTTCCTGATCGCCGGGCCGGTCCGGATCCACCCCCGGGTCCTGCGTGCGATGAGCTTTTCGTCGGTGAACCACCGGGGGGACTACTTTCACGGGATCGTCAAAGAGATCCGGGAACTGTTGCCCGTGCTGTTCGGGGCCCGAGGACACCAGGCGATCCTCTCCGGCAGCGGAACGGCCGGTCTCGAGGCGGTCTATTCGAGCCTCGTCCGGAGGGGGGAGCGGACCCTCGTCCTGGCGAACGGGAACTTCGGGGACCGGACGGACCAGATCGTCCGCCGGTACTGCGACGTCGTCACGACCCTGTCGGCCCCCTGGGGCCAGCACATCCCGGTCGGACGCGCGATCGAGGAACTCGAAAAGGGGGACGTCCGAGCGCTGTGCGTCGTGTTGAACGAGACGAGCGTCGGCCTCGCCAACGACCTCTCGAAACTCGCGCCGGCCGTCCGCAAATCGGGCGCGCTCTTCCTCGTGGACGGGATCTCCGCCGTGGCCGGGATACCCTGCCCGATCGAGGCCTGGGGTCTCGACGCGGTCGTCGCCGGGAGCCAGAAGGGTCTCGCGGCGCCGGCCGGCCTCGCCATGGTGCACCTGTCGGATCGGGCCCGGACGGAGCTCACGCCGGGAACCTTCTATCTCGACCTCGCGGCCCACCTCGACAACCTCGCCAAGGACGACACCCCGTGGACGCCCGCGATCCCCTTGTTTCTTGCCCTTCGGGAGGCGCTACTGCTCCTGAAGGAGGAGACCCTCCCGGGCCGGCTCGCGCGGACCCGCCGCCTGGCGGAGGGGACCCGGGCCGCGGCAGGGGCGCTGTCGCTCTCCCTGTTTCCGGACCCGGCCCACGCTTCCGACACGGTCACGGCGCTCAACAATCCGACCGGCCTCGGCGACAACGAGATCCGCAAGGCGCTGCTCGAGCACTACAACGTCGCTCTGCAGGGTGGGCAGGGGGCCCTCAAGGGGAAGATCTTCCGGATCGGCCACATGGGGATCGCGGATTGGTCCGACCTCCTCGTCACCTTCGCCGCTCTCGAACGGATCCTCGGGAAGGCCGGGCGCCTCCCGAAGCCCGGCGCCTCGCTATCGGAGATCGTCGCGCGGATGCCCTGAGCCCATCAGATATCGAGGATCGCGCGGGCGCTGGGCGGGTCGAGACTCACCGAGAGCAGGTGCAGCGTGACCGCCTTGACCTCCTTGCGAAGGACATGGCGGGCGCCATCGAGCCGTTCCCCTGTGACCGTCGCGACGACGGAAGTCGGTGGGTCGCCGACCGTCCGGACCCGGAGGGTCCGACCCACGAACCCGTCGTCCTGTTCGAGCAGGAGGAGCGCGCCGAGATAGGCCACGACCAGGCTCGAGAGGTCTTCGCCCGAAGCCCGGACGGTGCGCCGTTCGCGCGGACGGACCCTTCTTAGGTCGGTCATGATGCCGAAGAGGGCCTGCCCGAGTCCCTCGAACAGGCCCGCGGGCGTGGGGGCTCTCGCCCAGATACCTACGTCGGCTGTAGTAGGAAAACTCCCATGCCGTGGGGCGCCGAGGGCTCGAGCCACGCTCCATGAAATCAGGAGACGTTTAAGGGGGGCGCCCGCCTAGACACCCCGGCATGAAGGCGAGCCTGGTCATCCCCACCCTGAACGAGGCGGCCTCGATCGGCCATGTCCTCGATTCCTTCCAGACGGCGGCGCGGGAGGGGAACTCGAGGTACTTCGCTCGCGACCCGCTGGAGTGGGAGGTCCTGGTGGTCGACGGGCACTCGGCCGATGGCAGCGCAGAGATCGCGCGAGCTCGCGGGGCCCGGGTGATCGACGAGCCCCGTAAGGGCTACGGACGGGCGTACCGGACCGGCTTTGACGCGGCCCTGGGCGAAGTCGTGGCGACGCTCGACGGGGACGCGACCTACCCGGTCGAAGAGGTGCCGCGGCTCGTTCGTTACCTGCTCGACCGCTCCCTCGATTTCATCACCTGCGACCGGCTTTCGGGCCTCGACCCGAAGGCGATGACGCGGGAGCACCGCATCGGGAACCGCGTCCTAAACCTGCTCATGCACCTCGCCTACCACCGCTACTTCCGGGCGGCGGGCGGGGCGACGATCACCGATAGCCAGAGCGGGATGTGGGTGTTCCGTCGGGCCATCCTCGACCGGATCCGCCTGACCCAGGATGGCATGCCCATGAGCGAGGAGCTGAAGCTCGAGGTAGTCCTCCGGGGGCTTCGGTTCGAGGAGGTTCCCATCCGGTACTCGGAGAGGTGGGGCGCTCCGAAGCTATCGAGCTGGCGGGACGGACGCCAGAATCTCCAGTTCCTTCTGACCAAACGGCTCGCAGCGCAGCGGGAGTTCCGCCATCCGCCCCACGCCCCGATCGCAGGGGCGGGCGAACCCTCGGACTGAGGGGGGGCGCGACCTACTGGGTCTTTCCGGAGCGCTCGCGCGACTTGACGCGTAGCCCCTTGTACCCGCACTTGCGGCACTGAACGGCCTTCGGCGGATTGCGGGCGGAGCAGTTCATGCAGATCTTCTTGTCCAGGAGCCGGTGGACCGCTTCAGGAAAGGGCATCGAGGCGAGCGGGACGAACGGCGCCGTATAAAACGGCCCGGAGCGCCGACCGCAACCCGAAAGTGCTTCCGCTCCCTTCGGTGGCGAGTTCATGGCCGCGCTCCCCGACGGCCCGAGGGCCGTGCGCCTCGCTCGGGAGGCGGTCGAGTACGGCCTTGCGAGTCCCGGCCCGGTCCGTGACATCGCGGCCCACTTTCGGACCGTCGAGCTACCCGAGTGGTTCGAGGAGGCCCGCGGCGTGTTCGTCACGCTGACCGGCCCCCGACCGGGAACGCTACGCGGTTGCGTTGGATTCCCCCTGCCCCACTTCCCGCTTCGGAGCGCGATCCCCAGGGCCGCCTGGGCCGCCGCGTCGGACGATCCCCGGTTTCCCCGCGTCTCGGCAGAGGAGCTCCCGCGCCTCCTGATCGAACTGTCCATCCTCAGCCTCCCCGAGCGGCTCCCGGGGGGTCGGGATCGAGCGGACCGGATCTCCATCGGCCGCGATGGGTTGATCGTCGAAGCCGACGGGGCGAGCGGCTTGCTCCTTCCCCAGGTCGCCGTCGAGTGGGGCTGGGGCGCGGAACGCTTTCTAGCCGAGACGTGCCGAAAGGCGGGCCTCCCCCCGAGCGCCTGGCACTCGGAGGGTACGACCGTGCGTCGTTTCCAGGCCGAGCTCTTCCGCGAGCGCACGCCGTCGGGCCCCGTCGAGCCCCATGAACTCTAGGCCTCCGACCTCGTGACGGGGTCGGGTCGACGGTTCGAACCCGAGGGGACCGACCCGCCGGTCCGTTCGAGCCGCGCGTAGAGCCTTTCCCCCTCGATCTCCCACATACGGAATCGGGCGGGGTCCTCGGGGGCTCCCTTCGATAGGAAGAGCGCATCGGCGAGGAGCTCCTCGGCGATCCGCCCTCGGGCGCCCTGGATCGCCTCGAACAGGTCCCCGTCGGAGGCGACCTCGGCGCGGACGTGTTCGAGGAAGGATAGGGAGGCGTCCTTTCGAAGCGACTGGAGCCGCCGCAGGGTCTCGCGGACCCGCCCCTCGCGCCGGAGCTCCGGAGTCGGACGGCGCGAGATCAGCGCGAGGACCTGACCGGCCCCGTCCGAGCGCCGCTCATAGTCGCTCTCGGGATACTCATGGAGCGTGCCGGGGTCGACGCGAAGGACCGAGGTGACGTTGAGCTCCTCGGCGAGCAGACGGTCCGCTTCGTTTCCGAGCGGGGGCGGAGCCGATGGGCCGACCAAGATGAACCGCTCGAGCGGGATCCGCGATTTCACTCCAACGCGCTGGCGGAGCTCTCGGCCGATTTCCACGTCGTGGCGGACGCCTTCCATGGCTCGTTCGAGCGGCTCGTCGCGGCGACCGGGATGCGAGGGCCAATCGGCGAGGTGCACCGACCTCTCGGCGACTTGGTACCGCCCTCCCCCGACCTCCTGGACCAGGTGCTCGGCCGTGAACGGCGCGAACGGGGCGATCAGGTGGGCGACCTGGAGCAGGGCGTAGGAGAGCGCATCGTTCGCGGAGCGGCGGTCCGACGCGTTCCGGTCGCTCCAGAACCGGGGCCTGGAACGCCGGAGGTACCACGTGCTGAGGTCGTCGACGAAGGCTCGGAGCGCGATCGCGCCGTCCCGGGGGTCGTACTGCTCCAGCGACTGGGTAACGGCCTCGCGGGTGCCCTCGAGCCGGGAGAGGAGCCACCGGTCGAGCGGGTCGGTGGGGGCCGGCTCGACGCTCGCCCCGGGGAGGCCGTCGGCCTCGGCGTTCTGGTGATAGAAGGCGGTCGCGTGAACCAGGGTCGAGAGGGTCCGGTTCGCCGCCTGGAGCATCGCCGCCTCGTTCATGCGGATCGGTTCCGTATAGTCGAGCAGCAGGAACCCCCAACGCGTCGCGTCCGCGCCCAGTCGCTCCAAGAGGGCGATCGGCTCGACGGCGTTCCCCTTCGATTTCGACATCTTCAGGCCGGCGTCGTCGAGGACGAGGCCGTTGGAGATGCAGACCCGGTAGGCCGGCCGGTCGAACAACGCCGTCGCGATCACGAGCATCGTGTAGAACCAACCGCGGGTCTGGTCGAGCCCTTCGGCGACGAAGTCGAGCGGGGCACCGACGTCGAAGGGTCCCGGCTCGAACGGATAGTGGTACTGCGCGAACGGCGCCGACCCGCTATCGTACCATCCGTCGATGGTGTACGGCTCGCGATGGGCGAGCGCCCCGCACGTCGCGCAAGGGAACGAGATCGAGTCGACGCCCATGCGGTGCGGGTCGAACGGGGTGGGGAGGGCCGCCCCGCTCGCCGCCGCGAGCTCCGCGAAGCTCCCGACGCAGGTAGGATGGCCGGCCTCGCAGACCCAGATCGGGAGCGGGGTGCCCCAGTATCGATTCCGGGAGAGCGCCCAATCCTTCGCCTCCCCGAGGAAGTTGCCGAACCGGCCTTCCCGAAGATGCGCCGGCACCCACGTCACCGTGGCGTTGTGCCGCACGAGCGCGTCGGCGATCTTTCGGGTCCGGACGAACCAGGAGTCCACCGCGCGATAGAGGAGCGCGTTCGAACACCTCCAGCAGAACGGGTAGGTGTGCTTGACGTGGCCGGCTCGCTCGAGCGCTCCGCGCGACTCGAGGTCCGCGAGGAGGATCGGGTCGGCCGATTTGAAATGCTTGCCGTGGACCGGCGGGACGGCCTCGGTGAAGACCGCCCGGCTATCGAGCGGGTCGAAGTGCCCGACCCCTTCCCGCTCCCCGATCCGCTGGTCCTCGGGGCCATAGCTCGGGGCGATGTGCACGAACCCGGTCCCGTCGGAGGCGTCGACCATCTCGTCGAGAACCACGCGATATCGTCCCGGTCCAGCGCCCGCGAACGGGAAGAGCGGCTCGTAGGTCCGACCGGCGAGGTCCCGCCCGGTATAGCGGTGGAGCACTTCGGCGCCGTCGGGATAGTAGCGCGAAAGAGCGGACTCGGCCAGGATCTCCTCCCCGCCGCTCGGGCCTCGCACGCCGACGTAGGCGAGCTCGGGGCGGGCGGCGATCAAGAGGTTGGAGGGAAGCGTCCACGGCGTGGTGGTCCAGACGAGCAGCGAGCGGGGGAACCCTCCTGTCTCGCTCAGTCGGAACCGCACCGTGACCGACGGGTCGGTCGTCTCGCGGTACCCTTGGGCGACCTCGTGGGAGGACAGCGGCGTCTCGCACCGGGGGCAGTACGGCAGGACGTAGTAGCCCTTTTCGAGCAGGCCCCGGTCGAACAGGGTCTTGAGCGACCACCAGACGCTCTCGATGTAGGGGGCCGACATCGTCAGGTACGGATGGGCGTAGTCGAGCCAGTAGCCCATCCGGTCGCTCATCGACTCCCAGACCGAGGCAACTTCGAGCGTGCTCGCGCGGCACTCCTCGCAGAAGCGCGCCACCCCGAAGCGTTCGATCTCCTTCTTCGACCGGATCCCGTGACGCTTCTCGATCTCAAGCTCCACCGGGAGGCCGTGGCAGTCCCAACCCGCCATCGGGCTCACGATCCGGTACCCTCGCATCCGTCGGTAACGCAGGTGGACGTCCTTGAGCGTCCGAGCGAGCAGATGGCCCACGTGGGGCGCCCCGTTCGCGGTCGGGGGTCCTTCGGTGAACCGGAAGATCGGTCCGTCGGCCCGTCCGTGGAGCGAACGGGCGGGCACTCCGGTCGATTTCCAGAACGCGCGGACCCGCTGCTCGAGGTCGATCAGCGACGGAGCGGTTGGCCCCGCACCCTCCTCGTTCGACACGGGACGCCGCGACGGTGCGAGCGGAGATAAAGGGCGGGGGAGGGGCGGCTAACGGCTGAGTCCGTGGGGCCGAGGGGACCGGGATTCCGGCCCGACATGGGAGGAACGGTCGACCGCCAGGACCTCCCCAATGACTCGAGCGATGTGGCAGTCCGGACCCAGGACGATGCGATCGGCTTGAATCAATTCTGCGGAAACTCCCTCGAGGCGCACTTCGGAGGCCTCGATCCGCAACACGGTCAGGGTGGGCCGGTCCGTCCCGATGAATGGGATTCGGAACGGGAGGGCCGAGGGACGTGTGATGTCGACCGAGGACGCCCGGAGCGTTCCGATGGTCGAGGGCCGGAGCACTTCGAAGGAGAAGCGGTCGGCGGTGATCGCGCCGGGCGCCTCGAGGCTCCCGCTGCCGACGAACCGACCGACCCTCGCTTCGGCCAACAGGACCACTTCGCCAGTCCATCGCGCGTCGCCGCTCACCCGAAGGGGCCCGCGCGCCCGCAACGAACCGTCGATCTCCAGGTCGGCCGCCTCGAGCGCTTGGGCGAATCGCGCGGCCCCATGCAACACGGCCCGCGCGTCCACGTGGGCGATACCGTCCACTTCAAGAGGGCCGTTCATGCGCATCGATCCCGCCCGCAGGTCGCCCCCGACGGACAGGGAGCCGTGGACTTCGACCGAATCGGCATCGACCTTTCCTCGAACTTTCGCCACTCCCTGGACGGTCCAACGTTCGGCGAAGACCCAGTCGCGTAGGGTAGCACCGGAATCCTGTATCCATCGTTCTCGGCCGGGCGCCGACGGAGCCGGGGGTGGCTGGGGACCCCCGGTGGACTCCGCCGGAGCGGACGGGGCCGTCGCCGGGGCGAGTCCGGCGGGCCCCGCCGCGACCGGGGGGACGGGAACGGCGCTGGGAGAGCTCGACATCGATGAACGGGTCTCGACGAGGCCTAGGAGATGGGGGGGATTCGAAGGCGTTTGTGCACCTGCATGATGCAGGAGTTCTCGATGACCGTGGCGCCGTATCCGTGCGCCGTTTGGGCTGCCTCGGCGTTCTGAACCCCTAGCTGCATCCAGACCGTTGGGACCTTCCGAGCGCCCGCCTCCTCGACGATCGGGACGACTTCGGAACTCCGTCGGAAGATGTCCACGATGTCGATCCGGGTCTCCCGAGGGATCGCCGATATCGAGGCGTAGGAGCGCTCTCCGAGCACCGTGGTGAGGGTCGGGTTGACCGGGATGATCTCGTATCCCTGTTGCTTCAAGTAGCGCGCGACCTCGTTCGAATCCCGCTCGGGCTTCTCGGAGAGCCCGACGACCGCGATCGCTCGGGCGCGGGTCAGGATGTCGCGGAGGCGCTCGTCCGGGACGGCCATCCGAGTTCCGAGTCCCTCGCTTACAAGAGGATGTCGGGAGCGGGCTCGAGGTCCGCCTCGAGAACGAGGTGGGCTCAGGCCGGACCCGGCCCGGCATTGCGGTAGGTCCGATTCCGGTTCACGTAGACCAGGCCCGCGACCATCAGTCCGACCCCGAGGAGTCCGTATCGAAACGCGAGGCCGGCCGGCATGGATATCAGCGAGAGGAACGACGCGCTATCGTAGGCTCCGTGCAAGAGGCCGATGACGAGGATGTTCCCGCCGGAGAATCGCAGGGCGAGTGCGAAAGCGAATCCGATGAAGAACAACATCGGGTAGACCAGTCCGGCCGCCGCCCCGTACGTCCGGGCGTAGTACAGATGGACCCCGACGAACAACGCGCTCGTCCAGAGCGCGTGGCCCAGCCAGCGCGGGCTCCGTCGGGCGGTCCAGAAGCCGAAGATCCACCCCCGGAAGATCGTCTCCTCCGTGATCCCGATGACGAAGGAGAACCCGACCCAGAACCAGGGGTCCCCCATCGCCGCCTTCAGGTCCGGGTTCGGGGCGTTCAGCCGGGTCAGGGCGGACGGATCGACGATCAGGTAGGCGAGCGCGAGGAGTACGGTCACGAACAGGGCCGTAAGGCTGAGGAGCCCGTACCATCGTAGCCCTTCGACCGTGGCCTTGCCCATCGACGCCACGAATCCCTGAACGGGCTGGGTCCCGACCAGGGTGAGGAAGGCGAGGATCGGGATCCCGTAAACGATCAGAAAATCGCCCACGAGGTTCGAGTAGATCGGCGCGAGCGACGGGACGGCGCGAGGGACGACGTACTGGCTCAGGACCGCGGCGACGGTGATGACCACCGCAGCGCCGTACGCGAAGACGCCCCCCTTGGGAACGGGTCGGGGCTCGGACTCGGGCTCGCCGGAGAACACGGTAGGGCCGACCGAATAACGATACATAGCCTCGGCCGAGAGCCGGGTCGGAGAGATTCCCGTGGAGCTCGCCGTCCTGATCAAGGTGGTCCCGGACCACGAGGCCCTCGGGTACGATGCGCTGCGATTGAACGCCGTGCGCGCCGGGGTGGACCTGTTCCTGAACCCGTTCGACCAGCGGGCGCTCCGAGTCGCGCTCGACCTTCGACGACCGGGGGACCGCGTTTCGGTCGCCTCGATGGGCCCCCTCGCGGCCGCCCCGGTCCTCGCCGAGGCGTTCGCACTCGGCGCGGACCGAGTGAGTCTGGTGAGCGATCCGGCGCTCGCCGGCTCGGATACCCTGGTCACGGCGCGCGTGTTGACCCGCCTGCTCGGCGCGTGGGGTTCGGAGGTCGTCCTCCTCGGAGCCCGAAGCACCGATGGGGAGACGGGGCAGGTCCCGGCCGAGATCGCCGCACTCCGCCAGGTCCCCCTCGTCGGGTCGGCTCGCCGGGTCGAGTGGGACGGCGACTCGGGGGCGTTGCGGGTCACCCAGGATACGGAGGAGGGCTGGAGCCGTTGGCGAGTCAGACCGCCCTGCGTCGTCTCGGTGGGTGAGAAGGCGACGAAGATCGTCCACCCGACCGAGGGAGAACGCCAGACCGCGGCCTCCCGACCGGTCGAGGTGGTGTCCCTCCGGGAACTCGACATGCCGTCGGGATTGGTCGGGTCGGAAGGCTCGCCGACGCGCGTAGTTTCGGTCCGCTCCGAATCCAGCCGGCGTCGCGGTGTGGTCCTGAACTCAGGGCCCCTCGGTGCACGGATCGCCCAAGCGGTCGCGATCCTGAACGAGACCCAGGGGGCGGGATCCCGGACGGGAGGCGCCCCGGCGGGGATGGCACGGGCACGTCCCGGCGCGCTGTGCTCCCTCGTCCTCGTCAGCGGGGGCGACGGACGACTCGAGGAGCGCTCGCTCCCGATGCTGTCGGAATCGTGGAGTGCGCTCGGCCTTCCTCCCGCCGCGGTCTGGGTCGGGTCGCCACCGAGCGAGGAGGATCGCATCCGGCTCGGTCGAGCGGGAGCGGTCGAACTGTTCACCGCCTCCGTACCGGGCCCGACCGTCGAGGGACGGACCGCGGCGCTCGGCGTCGAGCACATCCTGCTCAGCCGGACCCGTTTCGAAGCCGGCTGGTTCCTTTCGAGCGATTTCGGGCGGGAGGTGGCCGGCCGCGTCGCCGCGCGGCTCGGTCTCGGACTGACCGGCGACGCGATCTCCGTGGAGCGAGCCCCGGACGGGTCGATCCTCTGGTCGAAGCCGGCGTTCGGGGGGAACGCGACCGCCGCCGTTGTCTCGCGGACCCGTCCGAGCCTTGCCACCGTGCGCCCGGGGGTGTTTGGCGGGCGCATCGAGTCGGCCGAGGGTGCGATCTCGGAGACGACCGTTGCGCCCTCGGACGGTCCGACGGAGCTCGAACCGATCGACCGGGGGGTCGAGCCCCTGGAGGGGTACGGCGACCTCGATCGAGCGCGGGTCGCGGTCTCGGTCGGCGTGGGCATCGGGGGCCCCCTGGGGATCGAGCGAGTCCGTCGTCTGGTGGAAGGGACCGGCTGGGCGATCGCGGCGACCCGGCGGGTCGTCGATTCCGGCTGGGTCCCTCGACGACTTCAGGTCGGCCTCACCGGTCGCTCTGCCGCCCCACACCTGGTCATCCTCGCCGGTGTGAGAGGCTCCCCTAATCATCTCGTAGGGTGGAAGAGGGCCGGCCAGATCCTCGCGATCAACCCCGACCCTCAGGCCCCCGTTTTCCCCTCGGTGGACGTCGGCCTCGTGGCGACCTGGGAGGAGGCGCTTCCCCCCTTGATCGCCGCCCTGCGCGTCCGGTTCGCGGACTCGGGATCCGGCGCTAGCGGCTCGACCGCTTGACCAATCCCGCGGTCCGTTCGGCGACCCCCAGGCACGCCAGGAGGTCGTCGAGCGTGCGTCGGAGGGACGCCGGGTTCGAGCCCTCTACCCCGATCACGACCCGGTCCTCGGTCCGCCGGATGGATAGCGATCCCGGGTCGTCCACGGCCACGGCGTCGACGATCCGGGCCGCGAGGTCGGCCGAGCCGTAGCGCCGCTCCAGGCGGACGCTCAGCTCGGCCGGTCGCGACCCTTTCGGTTCGTCGTCGGCGATGGACTCCCTCCCGATGGGGCGGCGCCCGGGCCTCGCGAGAGCGCTCCGGTTTGGATTGGGGCGGTGGTGGTCCGGCGCGTGACCTCCCGTCCCGCGCGCTCCTGCAGCTGGTCGAGCACGGACGGCCAGATCCGGCCGTCCGTGCGGGCCTTCCCCTCGAAGTTGTTCTCGTTCAGGAACTTGGTGAACGCCGCGGCCGTTGGCGCGTCCCAGGTGGAAGTAAGCCGGCCGGAATAGAAGCCGAGGACCCCGAGATGCTGCTGGAGGACCCCGGCGATCTCCGGGGTGATCGGGACGAGGGTCGCCGGGTCCTCCCGTTCGAGGAGGGTCAGGTCGTAGATCTTGAACATGCGCTTCAACTCCTCGATCGGGCTCGGGTGGTCGTCGACGCGCAGGTCGATCCAACGGTCGTTCCCCCGGCCGTAGCCCCCCGCCGCTCGGACGACCAGCAGGGAAGCCGATTGCATCCCACGGCGGTCTCCACCTTCGCGTTGACCGGCCGCGAGGGAGGCGAGGAGCCGTTCCGGCAGGTCGCCGGGGGTCGAGACGAAGGCACGGGCCATCCCCCGGACCACCTCGGGACCGTAGAGGATGTTCCCCTGGCAGGCGAACCCGGGACCGACCTCGTGTCCGGCCCACGGTAGGCACTTCGCCCCCGTGAAGGAGGCGGACCGGCCGGTCGCATCGACCAGGCCGAACTGTCGCTCCTCCCGTAGCGGGTCCGCGCTCGTGAGCGTACGGACCACGGATTCGGGTGCCGCGCCGCTCCGCAGGAGTTCGAGCGCCTCGGGCCCGTAGCGCACGTTCGCTAGCGCCTGGGTCGCGACGGCGCCGACGCTCGCTTCGGCCCACGGGACCACCGCCCCCACCGCGATGAACCGCGACTGGACCGCGATCCCCCATTCCCCTCGCTTCGGGTCCGCGGCGACGATCGAGAAGGTGGAGAGGCGGGCCATCGCGCTCTCGGTCAGTCCGGTAGGGCCTCTTAACGGTCGCGAGCGACCGGCTCGCGGCCGGAGCGCTCCGATCCGCGGACGACCGATCGGTCGATCTGGTCGGTCGCGGCGTCGACGAGGGAGCGCGCGGTCGACCGATCCCCCCGCTCCAACGCGGCGAACGCCGAGGCGAGCGTTGCGAGCGTCTCGGCCACTTCGGCCCCCGACCGACGGCGCACCGCCGCGAGGCGGGTCACGAGCAGGATCCGGTTACGCAGGCGGTCCTCCTCCGCGGGCACCGGTTGGTCGGGCGGCCCCGACGCGACGAACGAGACGAGTCCCCGGGGTCGGTCGGTTACTTCCGTCTCAGGCTGGGCGGCCCTCAGCCGGTCGTGGATCCCGACGAGGAGGGTCTCGGCGCTCCGCAGCGAATGGGCCGCGAGCTCCCGGTCGGCGGCCGCGAGGTCGGACTCCGACCCCGGGTCGGGGTCCCCGTTCCGTCGGCGTTCCCGGAGCGCGTGGGCGACTCCCTCCCGGAATCCGGCGACCTCCGCCTCGGTCAGCCGGTGTCGAGGCGGAGGAGATCGTCTCACGGTTCGTCGGGAGAGGCGACGGCCGCCGCGGCGCTCGCGGGCGGGGCCGCCGGCGCTGCGCGAACCGGGCCGGTCGGCGCGGGGACTCGGGAGCGCAACGTCGACCAGACGAGGTCGACGTCCGTCCAGAATGGCGGCGACGGGCCCGAAGCGAGCAGGGCCGCTTCGGCGCGTTGAAGCGGCTCGGTGAGGTCACTGATCACGAGCTGGTGGCTGCCCGCCCAGTCGACCGAGGCCCTCGCGAGAGAGAGCTGCAGGTCCGCCTCCCTCCGCTGGCGCCGGGACTCCTTCTCCTCTGGGGGAAGGGTGAACTCCGGGTCGTAGTGGGGAGGCATCGGGGCGGGGATCCGGACCCGGAGCCCTCGGAACGGCTCGGGCAGGGTCGGCCACCGGGGCTCGGCGAAGCGCACGGAGAGCTGGTCGAGGGCCGAATCGGAGCCGCGGAAATCGCCGGTCTCGTACAGCGACTCGGCTCGGGCGAACGGATCGACGAGGTCGCGCGCGGGCGCTCCTTTCCACAGGTCGAGCTGAAGCGCGACGCGCGAGGGCGCGAGCCGCCGAAGGACCTTGCGCTCGATGTCGGTCGGGCCGGGGGAGGCCGGGGCCGCCGTCTTGGGGGGACTGTTCGGAGCGCCGGGCATCGACCGATCGCCTACAGGAAGGATTCGAACTCGCGGGTGATCTCGGGATACTTCGTATGGACCGCCTTCAGGATGTTGTGGACGGACAGCTTCTCGAGCTTGACCCCCTCGAGCGCATCCACGACCTTGTCGAACGTCTCATCGGAGAGCGAGCAGAGCTTCTCCTTGGCGAGCCAGTTGCGGTAGAGCTTCTCCTCGAGACGGCCCCGCCACCCCTTCTCGTACTTCTGGAAGAACTCCTTCGTCGGGGTCTTCGCGAGGGCCGCCTCGGCCGCGACCTCCCCGCAGATCTTCCCGGCGATGCAACCGTTCGCGATGCCACCGCCGGTCAGCGGGTCGATCATCCGGGCCGCGTCCCCGACGAGCATGATCCCGTCGGCGGCCGCCTGCCGGATCGGCGGAGCGATCGAGACCCCGCCGCCTACGACGTCGATCGTCTTTCCCTTCGAGTAGGCGGGGTGTTTGGCGATCCAGGCGTCGAGGTACTTGCGCGCCTCGGCCATCCCCTGGATCTTGGATAGCTGTACCCCGATCCCGACGTTGGCAAGTCCGGTGTCCTTCGGGAAGATCCATACGTAGCCGCCCGGAGCGACCGAACCGAGGTAGAAATCGCAGTATCGGACATCGCAGTCCACGTCGGTCATCCGGTACTGCAGGCAGGAATCCATGTCCTTCAGCGTGAGGTTCGTCGGGAGCCCGGCCCACCGGCCCACCTGGGATTCGAAACCGTCCGCCCCGATGGTCACCGGAGCCCGGATCTCGAACGGCTCGCCGAACTGCTTCGCCCGAACGCCGACGACGCGGCCGCCTTCCCGAAGTACCTGGGTCGCTGCGGTCTTGAGGCGGATCTCCACGCCCGCGTTCGCCGCGTCGATCGCGAGCGCCTTGTCGAACCCGTCGCGTTCGACCACGTAGCCGACCTCGTTCCCGGCGTTCCGTTCGTTGATCTCGAGGACCTTCTCGCTGGGGGAGTAGATGCGCGCCCCTTCCACTTCGACGTTGACCCACTTGCCGGGTTTGATCCCGACCTCCTTGAGCCAATCCTTGCTCATCCCCTCGCCGCAGCGCACAGGACTGCCGATCTCCTGGCGCTTTTCGATCATGAGGACCCTCGCACCGCTCTTCGCGGCCCACTTCGCGGTCATCGAGCCGGCGGGTCCAGCCCCGACCACCAGGACGTCCGTCGTTAGGTCCTTCACGCTGATCCCCGTTCCCTTCCGGACGCGACCGGTCTCACCCGATCTCGATCGCGCCGACGGGACACGCCTTCACGCAGATCTCGCAGCGCGTGCAGATCCGTTCGTCGAACGTGATCCGCGTCTCGTCCAGGTAGATGCAGTTCAGTGGGCAGACCCCGACGCAGGCCCCGCAGTAGATGCACAGCTGCCCGCTCGACTCGATGTGCAGGCTCTTCTTGCCGCTGAGGGCCGGCATCACGGTTGGACGGGGCCGAACCGTAATAAAGCGTTCGCCGCCGACGAAGTCTCGTCGGGCAGCTCGTCCTCTCAGGATTCCACCCGGGACGCCACGCCGCCGGGAGGATGGCACCGGATTCCGGCGGCTCGGGTCGGTGGGGATCAGGAAACGGGGGGTCCCACGGTGGGTGGTTCGAGTCGGGTGAACAGTTCGGCCGTGTCCGGCCAAGGGGGACGGGCGGGGTATCGGTACAGGTGCCGAGCCTGCCCCGGGGTCACGAAATAGCCCCTTGGCGAACCCCACCGGGCCCGCAGGGCCACTCCGCCGGTCATCCGACTGCGCCCGATCGGGGTCCAATCCTCCCAGGGCGCCTCGATATGGAACGTCGCGTAGGTAAGCGAAAGTCCGAACGGGCTCAAGGTGATGCGGACCGGATAGGCGGAGAGCTCGGTCCGGGCGTGGACCGCGGAGAGGACCGCGGCGATCGCGACGAGGGCCGGGACCGCGACCCACGAGAGTCGCGTACTGGTTTCGACGAGCAGCAGACCGATGGCGCCGGCCAGGACGGCCAGGGGGGGGAAGGTGGTCACGAAGAGGCGGACGAAAAGCCAGCCCGACTCCCGTCCCTCCTCGTCCACGCCACCCGGGTGGGACTGCCGCACGGACGGCCGACCGCTAGGCCGCGGGGTGTTCGGACAGGAAACGCTCGGCGTCCAGCGCGGCCATGCAACCGAGCCCGGCCGCGCTGACGGCTTGACGGTACCGGTGGTCGTACACGTCGCCCGCTGCGAACACACCCTCGACGCTGGTGCGCGTGATCGAATGGGTGGCGATGTAGCCCTTCGAGTCGAGCTCGAGAGCGCCTCGGAATACGCCCGTGGCCGGGTCGTGTCCGATGGCCACGAACAGACCCTTCACGGCGAGCTCGCTCACGGGACCGTTTGGAAGGCGCCGCACTTTGAGCCCCGTGACCGACCTTTCCCCGAGGACCTCCACGACCTCCGAATCGAAGAGGAAGGAGATCTTCGGGTTCGCGCGCGCCCGATCCTGCATGATCCGGCTGGCTCGTAGCTCGCTCTTCCGATGGATCACGGTCACGTGGCTCGCGAACTTCGTCAGGAACGTCGCCTCCTCCATCGCGGAGTCGCCTCCGCCCACGCAGGCGACCGGGACCCCCTTGAAGAAGAACCCGTCGCAGGTCGCGCAGGCCGAAACGCCGTGGCCCCGCAGGGTCTGCTCGGAGGGCAGATTGAGCCACCGGGCATCCGCCCCCGTCGCGATGACGAGGGCGTCGGCGAGCAGCGCGCCCGCCGCGCCGAGCTCGAGGTGGAAGGGGCGACGGGACAGGTCAACGCGCGTGACGTTCGCGTCGATGAACTGCGTGCCGAACCGCTCGGCCTGCTTGCGGAAGCGCTCGATCAGCTCGGGGCCCTGGATCCCCTCAGGGAATCCGGGGTAGTTCTCCACGTCGGTCGTCAGCATCAGCTGGCCGCCCGAGGGGACTCCGCCGACGACCACCGGTCCGAGCTCGGCCCGGGCGAGGTAGAGGGCCGCCGTCAGGCCCGCGGGGCCGCTGCCCACGACGACGACCCGGGCCCGGCGGGGTTCCGCGGAAGGCGCCATCGCGACCGTACTTCGGGCGCCGTTCTTAGGTCTGGCGGGGCCGATCGGCGCCGCTCAGGGAGGCGGCGGAGCCGGCAGCCGCAATCGCTGTGGTCCGTCGTCTTCGGCGTAGGAACTGCGATGGAATAGGAGGGGGCTCGCGTCCGGGCCCGGCTCGAGCCAGACGACCTCACCGAGCACGAGGCGATGGTCGAGCACCGGAACGACCGATCGGACTCGGCACTCGAGCCGGGCCACGGCTCCGGGCACGAGGGCGAGACCCGAGGGGCTCCGGTCGACCGGCAGGTCCCGGAATTTCTCCGCCGAGGGGACCGTCCGGGCGAATCGCTCGGAAAGGGAACGCTGCCCCAGGGCGAGGAAGCTCGCGGCGAACCGACCCGAGCGCTCGACGGCGGGCGTGGAGTCGGCCTCGACCCCGAGCGAGAGGAGGAGGGTCGGTGGGTGCAGAGACACCGAGAGGAGGGAGTTCACCGTGAGGCCGTGGTCGTGAGGTCCGTCTCGGGTGGTCACGATGGCGACCCCGGTCGGCCATCGGGCCATGAGTCGGCGGAACCCCGCGGGATCGATGCCCGCCTCGGTCATTCGTCCCGCCACTTGAACAATAGGATGGCCCCGACGAACGCGACGATGCACAATGCGAGGATGACGAGGAGGTCCGCCACGAACGTGGCCCCGTAGTTGTGGAAGAGGATCGCTTGGTTCATCCCGTCGATGACGTAGTAGAGTGGAAGGGCGTGGGCGATCGTCTGCAGGAACGGCGGGAATCCGCTCACCGGGAAGAAGGTCCCCGACAGGAACATCATCGGGAATGTGACCACGTTGCCGATGACCGCCGCGCTCTCCGGCGTCTTCGCGACCGAGCCGGCGATCATGCCCAGCGAGACGAAGAAGAACGGCCCGAGGATGAAGAACGGTAGCACCTCGACCGTCAGACCCACGTGCGCGCCGAACGCGAGGGTCCCGACGGCGAGCATCAACAGGGCCGTGACGATCGTCAGGAGGATGTACCACAGGATCTTCGCCGTGAGCCATTCGCCCTTCGTGAGCGGGGTGAGGGAGAGCTCCCGGAAGATGTGGTCCTTCCGATAGGAGCTCGAGATGTCCACCATCGCGAACATCGGACTCGTCAGGATCGTGAATCCGATGAGGCCCGGGACGAGATAGTCGATGTACTTGAACACCTGCGAACCGACGTTCGCCGTCGTGGCGGTCACGATGGGTCGACCGTGCGCCGCCTGCAGGTTGAAGCCGTTGGCGACCCCGCTGACCGCTCCCAGGGCGATCCCGGAACCGCTCGCATCCTGCGGGTCGGTGTAGACCGTCAGGGTCGTCGAGTTCCCGGTCTGGTAAGCCCGAGCGAACCCGTCGGGGATCACGAGCCCGACGGTATCCCCGTTGCTCGCGAGCCACGAGCCGAAGGCGGCGGTGCCGTTGCCACCGGTGACCGGGGGTACGACGGAGATCCGGACCGCGTTCGAGGTGTTGAGCGCGCTCAGGAACGCCCTCGAAACGTTGGAGTTGTGGTCGAGGTTCTCGGTGTAGACCGTGACCGGCCCGCTCGACCCGCTGAAGATGAATCCGAACATCCCGATCAGGATGAGCGGGAAGATCAGGGAGAAGAACAGGGCGACCGGGTTGCGGACGTAGTTCTTCGCGAAGACCTGGAAGTCGGCCGAGATGCGCTTGGGGTTCATGCGACCCCCGCCGGCTTGAGCACGCCCTCGTCCATCTTCCCGACCAGGGAGACGAAGACGTCCTCCAGGGTGTCGGACTGGGTGGCGAACCCGCTCCAGGGAAGACCGGATTTCTCGATCGCATCGAGGACCCGGAAGATGTCGGCCTTCTCGCGGAAGGCGATCTCGATCCGGCCGTCCTGCGCCCGGACCGGCAGGTCGAGGGAGGCGCGCAGCTTCTCCGCGAGCGCCGACGACCCCTGGACCACGAGGCGCTCGCGTCGGCCGTACTGGCGGATGATCGCATCGGGGGGTCCCGAGGCGATGATCCGGCCCTGGTGGATGATCGCGACCTGGTCCGCCAAGAGCTGCGCCTCCTCTAGGTAGTGGGTCGTCAGGAACACGGTGCGGTGGTCGGCCTTCAACATCCGGATGACCTCCCAGATCGCCCGACGGGCATGCGGGTCGAGGCCGGTGGTCGGCTCATCGAGGAAGCAGACCTCGGGGTCGTTCACGAGCGCGAGCGCGAGTCCGAGCTTCTGCTTCTGCCCTCCGGACAGGGTGTCGAAGCGCGCGTTCGCCTTGTCCGAGAGCTCGACCCGCGCGAGCAACGCTTCCACGTCCGCGGGCTTCTCGAAGAGCCTCGCGTAGTACTGAACCGACTCGGCCGGCGTGATCTTGTCGAAGAACCGGAACTCTTGCGGGATCACCCCGATCCGATGGTGGAGCGCACGGCCCTGGGTCCACGGGTCGAGTCCGAGGACCTCGACCTCCCCTTTCGTGCGCTTGCGCAGCCCCTCGAGGATCTCGACCGTCGTGGTCTTGCCCGCCCCGTTCGGCCCGAGGAAGGCGAAGACCCGCCCCGGCGGCACTGAAAAATCGATGCCGCCGACGGCGTTGAGCTCGCCGTAGGACTTCGTCAGACCCTGGACCCGAACGGCGTCGCCCATCGCTGGGGGTCTGCGAGCCGGGTTGGGATATCAGCCCTCGCTCCCTAACGGGAGGGGCACCTCGGACCGGGTCCCGGGTTCCAGCCGCCATCGACCGAGCGCGCCCGTCAGGGATAGCGGATCCGGCCCGGACCATGTCGCCTCGAGTCGGCCGGGCGACCACGATAGCGATAGCGACCCACGGCCCAAGGTCAGGCCCGACAGGGAGGCGGAATGCCATGCGTCCGGGAACCGGGGGCGCACGTCGACCGAGCCCACGGTCAGATGGGGCTCGATCCCCCACAGGGAGCCGAACAGGTTCGATAGGAACGGGGCGACCGAGAAGCCCAGGAGGAAGCACGCGTCGAACGGTTCCGGCCGGTCCCCTCGATAGCACTCAGCCGCGTACCCTCCCTCCTCGACCAGGCGGCGGGCGTTCGTCAGGAGGTACTCGACCCCCAACGCTCGCTCGCCGGCCCACAGGGCGGCCTCGGCGGCCCACGCCGTTGCGATCGTCCAGACCCGTCCGTCGTGGTAGGCCAACGGGTCGTAGGAAGGATCTCGGTTCGATAGCGTGCGAACCCCCCAGGGGGTCGACAGGTCCTCCGTCGCGGCCCGATGGACGAGCGCCCGGGCATCGGGATCGGGCAGCAGTCCGTACCGCACGGCACGCAGCGCGTTCGGACGGAGCGTTCGAACCGGGCTGCCATCGGCCCGGAGCGAGTCATAGAGGTAGCCCTCCTGCGGCCACCCGTATCGCGAAGCAAACTCCTTGCGCAGAGCCTCCGCGCGCCCCTCGATCCCGCTCGGAGGCGCGACCCCGATCTCTCTCGAGAGGCTCCCGATCGCCTCGAGGGAGTCCAACCACAGGAGTTGGACATCGATCGCATGGTCTCGCCGGTCCGTCGAGTCCCAGATCGTCGTGTCGACGGCGTCGAAGCCGACTCGAACCCGCCCGATCTCGGTCTCCTGCTTCATGGCGGCCACTTCGCCGCCGTTCGCGATCAATCCGGACGGATCCCGCGTCTTGGCCCGTCCCCACTCCACGGCACGGACGAGGTTTGGGTAGAGCGATCGAGCGAGTTCGAGTGAACCGGTGTGGTCAGAGAACCGCCGCACCAACCCCGGATAGTACAGGGTCGTATCCGAGGTCCCATAGAGAAAGACCGGTCCGGGTGCGATCTGCATCGGGAGCTCTCCGCTCCGGGCCCCCAGGACGGGCAGGTTGGTCCGTGCCTGGAATCGGAACACGCTCCGGAGGGATTGTTCCACCCAAGCCGCATCCCCGAGCCATTGAACGGCAGGGAGCATCCACGCCAGGTCTCGGCACCAGAGGGCTGGATACCAGGGATACCCGGCCACGAGTCCGGCGATCGATGCGTCGGGCGCCGTGTACAGCGACCGGAGTGCGCCCCGTGCGCGAACATAGCCGGCCTCGAGGAGCGGAGCGTCCGGGAAGGCGAGCGATGGCGTCCTCGCGGTCCACTCCGCGATGCGGGCGTCCCATTCCTGGCACCGGTGCTCGGAGCGGACCGGCCGCTTGCGATCCGCGCGCGCGGTGGAGAGGAGTCCGCCGACGACCCGGAGGTGGAGGGAGACCCCCTGGCCGGCGGGCACGGGCACGCTCCAGCGGAACGATATCGCACCGGTCGGACCGTGCCGTGAGTCACCGGACCAGGACTCCCCTCCCAAGAAAACCGCCTGCGGCTCGGGGTCCGTTTCCCAGGAGAGGGCGAAGCCGAACGAGCGGACAAGCCAGGACGCCCCTTCTCGTTGAGCCGTGTACGATCGGGGTTTCACTCCTTCCATGAGTACGGGGGCAAGGAACGGCTCGAACGTCACCTCGACCCGAGAGGCGACCGTCGAGGCGCCCGGGTTGTCCAGCACCAGGGTACGGCAGAGCCCGTAATCGTCCACGGTGGGGCTGACCTCGTCGCGCACGATCAATCGTCCCACGCGGTGCTCTGCCTCCAAACCGCCTCGGCTGTGCCGAAGCGAGGAGAGCGTTGCGCGACCCACGTCGCGCCCGCCCGATCCATCGTCGACCCGCGTCGTCCACGGTCCGGTGAGCCTGACGCTCTGGGCGTACGTCCCGCCCCAGTCGAGGGGGGCGCCTCGGGTCTCCCGAACGAACGAGAACTCACCCGCGCCGTTCATCATGGCGAAGCTGCCCAACCCCGTGATCAAGACCGGCCGCTCGGGAAGGGGCGTGGGGGTCTCGAGGAGCGCGGGCTCCCTCGCGGCAGAGGGGTCGACGGTCAAGGGTCGGTTCCCGCTCGCACCGTATCGAAAATCTCGATCCACACGAGGGGCGGAATGGCGACGCTCTTCAGCTCCAGACGAACTTCATGTCGTCCCGGCCCCGGCGGGTCAAGCTCCATGAAGAAGCGAACGCGCTGACCCGGGGCCAGGACCATCGGGTGGAGGGGGTCGATCTCGGAGAACGGTCGGGAATGCCCGCCGCCCTCGACCTCGAAGGAGGATCGCTCGGCGGCGACGGGTACCCCATCGAAGAGCAACCGGGCGGACCCGAAGGCTCCCATGCGCAACGGGGGATTGAGGAGAACGAACGTGACCCCGCGCTCGGTCCGGCACAGGGAGCCGGATTCGTAGAAGGCGTGCTCCAGGAACCGTCCCACTCGTACGAGTTCCGCGAAAGCGGCCGCACCGAACTCGTGCTCGATCGACAGCCCTTGCCGAAGCAGCGAAAAGTCAAGCGCGATCTCGCGGAGACCCATCGAGTAAGCCGAGCGCCCCGCGCTAGATAACGCTCGGTGGAGGCGCTCGTTTCCGGCCCGTCCCTTCGAGGCCCCGACCGCGGGTCCCTCCTACGCCGTCCGATTGCGCCGGTTGCAAGGGAGGGTTTCGCCCAAAGGCGTTATGCCGAATCCGGGGCAGAAGCATCGAGGGGTTCCATCGATGCGAAGACCCCTCTCGAACGCGCTCGCGGATCGTCCGCTCTTCTTCGAGGCGACCCCACCGGCCGCACGCGCGCCAGCCCGCCGCGGGCAGGAGCACTTCGAGAAGGTCGCGGAGCTCGTTCGGGGACTCCCCCGCGTGGACCTGATCGACGTTCCCGAGCTGGTCGACGAGAACCACGAAGGCCGCCCGTTCTACCGATCCGGAGATATTCGGGACTATGCGGGCGCCCTGCAGACGGCGACCGCCTGCCCCCTCGCCATCAACAAGGTGGTCGCGCACCTCGACTCACCCCCGGCGCTAGAAGCTTGGGCCCGAGCGACCGCCGCCCGGGGGATCCTCAACGTCGTGCTGGTCGGCGGCTCGAGTCGTTACATACCGTATCCGGGTCCCGGCGTCATCGAGGCGGACCGGGTCTGCCTACCGGTACTCCAGGCAGCGGGAGGCCGGATCGGTAACATTGCCATCCCCCAGCGCGCGGGGGAAGCCCACCGGCTGCTCGCCAAGACCCGGGCGGGCGCCTCCTTCTTCACCACGCAGATCCTGTTCGAGAGCGCCTCCGCCCTCGCGACGATCCTCGAGTACGACTCCCTCTGCCGCCGCGCCGGGATCGCTCCCGCCGCGATCCTTCTCTCCTTCGCCCCGATGATCGACGAAGGGGACGCGGAGTTCGTGAGATGGTTGGGGGCCGACATCCCCGAGGAGGCAGAACGGGAGATCCTTTCGGGGGACGAGGGGGCCGGCACGTCCCGTTCGGTCGAACATTCCCTGCGGATGTGGGAGGAGGTCCGCGCCGGACTTGGGACCGGAGGTTCGGAGGTTTCGATCGGGGTCAACGTGGAGGAGATCATGCCGAAGCACCTCGAGGCGGCCGCCGAGATGCTTCGGCGTTTCGCGAGGGCGATGGACTCCTCACGGCCCACCCACGGATCCGGTTGACCGGACAGCGGGACGACCTCCCTGAAGCCCGGAACGCAGGTCCGGGAACGAGCCGGGACGGCGGAGGAAGAGCCTCCGATCCCCTTCACTCCCAACCGTTCATGGAGGAACTGATTCCGGTCCACCACGAGCAGAACCCTCCACACCCTGTCTTTTTATAGTATTGCAATCTTACTATTCTTGGAAACTCGTCCTTGGAGGCGAACATGAACGAACTATCGGAATCAGCGAACCGCGAGAGAGTGTGGACCCAGACGATCGAATCGGCATGGCCCCTGGACCGGTGGCTGAACCGACTCTGGAATGAGTCGTTCGTATCGATCCCTCCGGGATCGCTCTTCTTCGAGTCGGATTCGCCGTTCGCGCCCGGGCGCAGCGAGATCGCGGACCGGGGCGACGCGTTCGAGCTGGCGATGGTACTACCGGGGATCCCCAAGGAGCAGATTGCGGTCACCGTGCAAGGGACCCGACTGAAGATCCGCGCGGACCTCTCCCCTCCGCAAGCCAATCCCTCCACCGAAGGGGTCGGCCCCGAATCGGGGCGGAGCACGTTCGAGCGGACGTTCGAACTTCCGGAGCCGACTCCAGCATCGTCGATCCAGGCACGGGCTGAGAATGGAGTACTGACGGTCCGGATCGCCAAGCCAAAGGCCCTCCCGGAAGAGCGAGTTCCCCTTGCCTAGTCCGTTCGAGCCGAGGCCCCTTCCGACCGGGCCTGATCCACCCCACCCATTCCCCGGCGGATCGGTCGCGCCCAGACGGACGCCGTAGCCAGGCAGTCCGTCCTGAGCGCCCCGATCCGGGCGTGAGCATGGGTGGGGGAGGCGGGCGCGGCGTCAGGGCGCGGGAGCCGGCCGAACGATCGGGGCCGTTCCCGGTGGCAGGGCTGACCTTCTCCACGGCCGCGTGCGTCGCAGACTGAGGGAGTTCGCCACGACGATGGTGGAGGAGAGACCCATGGCGAAGGCCCCGGTGATCGGCAGGAGATAGAAGATGGCCAGCCCCGTAAGGGGGACCAAGGCCCCGGCCGCCACCGGGAGGAGGATCGCATTGTAGGCGATCGCCCAGCCCAGATTCTGGCGCACCTTCGCGACCGTCCGCCGTCCGATTTCCAACGCGGCCGGGACGCCGTCGAAGTCGGTGCGGACCAGCAGTACGTTCCCCGCCGCCTGGGCTACGTCCGTCCCGGAGCCGAGTGCGATACCGAGGTCCGCCGCCGCCAGGACTGGCGCATCGTTGACCCCGTCCCCGACGAATGCCACGCGATGGCCCTCCGATTGCTTTTGACGTAGGAACTCGAGCTTCGCGCCCGGGGACATTCGCGCATGGACCTCGCTGATCCCCGCCTCGGCCGCGATGGCGGTCCCTACCGCCTCCGAGTCCCCGGTCACCAGCACGACCGGAACCCCCAGGTCGCGCAGATGATCGACCGCGGGCCGGACCCCCGGGGACAAGGGATCGGAAAAACCGAACAGGCCGAGGAGGGTCTCTCCGCTCCAGACCGCGGTCCAACTCCGTCCGAGGCGTTCGAAACGTCTCGCCTCCCTATCGAGCCCTCCCAGGGAGGGGCCGCCGGGGAGGGAGGCGGCCCAACGAACGGAGACGGGTCGACCGTCGAGCGTCCCGAACACTCCTAGTCCGGGAACCACGCGCGTCTCCTGCACCGGTGCGGGTTCGATCTGCCGCTCGCGCGCCGCCGCGACGAGCGCACGCGCCAACGGGTGCGGGACCGACGCCTCGAGCCCCGCCGCGATGCGGAGCATCTCGTTGTCGGACCCGTTCGGGGCCGTAACGATCTCGATGAGCTTCGGCGTGCCGGAGGTGATCGTGCCGGTCTTGTCCGTCAAGACGAGGTCCACCCGGGAGGCGCGTTCGATGGCGTCCGACCCCCGGAACAGGATCCCCCGCTCCGCCGCACGACCGGTCCCGACGAGGATCGCCGCGGGCGTGGCGATCCCGAACGCGCAGGGGCAGGCGGTGATGATGACGCTCACAAGCACGAGGAGGGCGATCGCGGGCCCGGCCCCCAAGAGGACCCAGCCGAGGGAGGCGGCCAGCCCGACCGCGAAGACGAACGGGACGAACCGCTCGGAGATGCGATCTGCAAGACGTCGCAACGGCATCCGGCTCGTCTCTGCTTCGGCGAGTAGCCGGCCCACCTGGGCGAGGAAGGTGTCGTCGCCGACCCGTTCGGCCTCGACCTCGAGGCGACCCTCCTGGTTGAGGGCACCTGCGACGACAGGGTCCCCCACTCCCTTGCGGACCGGCATCGCCTCGCCCGTGAGGATCGACTCGTCGACGGAGGAGGACCCAAGGACCACTTTCCCGTCGGCCGGGACCCGCCCCCCAGGGGGAACGACGAAGCGATCCCCGACCTCGACCTCGCTCGGGGCCAACTCCATCGGGAGCCCGGCCCGGGTCAGGCTGACTCGGCCAGGCAACAAGCCGGGGAGCTTGAGGAGCGCGCTCGACGCGCTGCGCCGAGTGGCCTGTTCGAGGTAATGACCGGTCAGGATCAGGGTGACGATGAGCGCGGAGGCGTCGAAGAAACTGACCGCCGGGACGAGGCCCGGGACGAGCACCGAGAGCGCGCTATAGCCGAAGGCGAGGGTCGAACCTACGGCGATGAGGATGTCCATGTTCGCGACCCGGCTCCGCAGCGCGTCCCACGTCCCCCGGTAGAAGGGGGCTCCTACGTAGAACTGGACGAGGGCGGCGAGGACGAGCTCGAGATACGGGGCCCCGGGGAATCGAGCGAGGTACACGAGCAGGACGACCGCGATGGAGAGCGGCCACGCGAGGAGGAGCCGCTGCTTGAGCCGCCGCAGCGAGCGCAGCGGGTCCGCGAACTGGGCTAGGCAGCTCTCGCTGCAGAAGTAGTGGGCGCGTCCGTCACGGAAGAGGATGAGCTCGGAGGACCGTTCGTCCACCGACATCCCGCACACGGGGTCGGTAGCCATCTCACTTCCTGCCCTCGGACTCGAAGCGGACCCGACAGGCCGCCGAGCAGAAGTAGAACCGTTCGCCCCCGCGTTCGGACTTGTGCGGGGTCTTGTCGGTGTCCACGGTCATGTGGCAGACCGGATCCTTCACCTTCATGGCGTGTCGACCCGAAGGACGGCGCGAGGTCGGATAAGGGCGACCTGACCCCAACGCAATCCAGCGGGGTCCTCGAGCAGGGCCGACCCGGGCACCCTGGGGGCGGCCGGCAGGGTCACCCCGAGGGACCGGGTGCTTCGCGGTGACTCGGCCCGCCGTCGGGGGCCGACTCGTCCGGGGGCGATTCCTCTTCCTGCTCCAGGTCGAGGAGGTGGCCCAGGCGGCGCTGTTTGGTGATCAGGTAGGGCCGGTCATAGGCGTTGGGCGGAATGATGAGCGGGATCCGTCCGACGACGTCGACCCCGTGGCGCTTGAGGTCCTCGATCTTGTCCGGGTTGTTCGTCATGACCCGTACCGACGGGATGTGGAGCGAGTGGAGCATGTGGGCGGCGATCGCGTAGTCCCGCTCATCCGGGTTGAAACCGAGCATCTCATTCGCCTGAACCGTGTCGTACCCCGCGTCCTGGAGCTCGTACGCTCGGATCTTGTTGACGAACCCGATCCCCCGGCCCTCCTGGCGGAGATACAGGACGACACCCCGTTCCATCTTCCCGATGCGCTCGAGGGAATCGATCAGCTGGTCGCGGCAGTCGCATCGCAGGGACCCGATGGCGTCGCCGGTGAGGCATTCGGAGTGGATACGGACCGGCACCTCCTTGGCGTCGACCACGTTCCCGTGGACAAAGGCGGCGTGCTCCCGATGGTCCCAGTCGTTCTGGAACGCTACGACCTGGTAGCCCCCGAAGCGGGTCGGGAGCTTGGCGATCGCGTGGATCCTCACGCACGACTCCGGGCCCCCCGGGCACCGGTGGTCCTGGTTCTCCTGTTCGAGGCGGGCGACCGTCTCGGGAGGGATCTCCATCGCGCCGGTCAGGAAATTGGAGGCTTAAGGCCGCGCGGGGGGCCGGCGGCCTGTCGTGTTACGGCTCCCCACGGGGGAGGGACCCGGCGCGCGCGGGGGGGTAACTTCGGCCGCCATTGTTATCCCCCGAACGGCTCGTTCGACGATCGTGGACCTGTTCACACACGTACTCATCGCCTACTTGGTCTCCTACGGGGTCTGGGGACCCGGCGGCCTCCAGTACATCGCCGCCGGAGCCCTCGCCGGAGGTCTCCCGGACTCCGACGCGCTTTTCTTCCCGCTCGCGAAGCGCTTCCCCCTGCTGCGCCACCACGGGATCACCCACTCGATCTTTGGGGTGACGGTCATCGCGGCGGTCGGCGCGTTCGTCGTCCCGTCTGTCTTCGCCCACGTGATCGGTCCGTCCTTCGCGGCCGGGTCCACGTTGTACTATTTCCTCGCCATGGAGGGCGGGGGTTTGAGCCACGTCTTCCTCGACGGGTTCACCCACTACTCGGTCCCGCCCTTCGCCCCGTTCAGCAAGCTCGAGTTCCACCTCGACGCCGACCGGGCGATCAACCTCGGCACGTTCGCGTTCACGGGGTTCTCCTTCTGGCTACTGCTCTACGAGCGGGGCCGGGTCCCGGTTGCGCTGTGGGAACTGACCACCTGGTTGCTGCTGGCGATCTATCTCAGCTACCTCGCCGTCCGGGGCGTGGGCCGATGGAAGGCCGGGACGATCCAGAAGAAGGAGGGGTACAGTTCGGTCATCCCGACGGGAAACCCGTTCGTCTTCCTCCTCGCGGAGGAGCGGGCCGGCTCCGATTCGACGTTCCTTCGGTTCACCCGGCTCCATCTCCTTCGCGGCCGAGAGGACGATCCGCGCTCGATCCGCCTGCACCCGCCTCCGAACTCGCCGGGTCCCGTCGCGAGCCCTCAGGAAGCCTTGGAACGCAGTTACCACCCGTCGATCTCGAAGGGCTGGATGCTATCGGAGACCCACCACTTTGCCGAGGTCCGGGAGGCCCCGGACCATTTCACCGTCTTCTGGTACTCCCTCGAGTTCTCGATGCTGGGGCGATCGGCGGGCGTGGTGGCTCGCGTCGATTCGGCCGATGGGCACGTCGACACGCGCAGCGCGTGGATGGCCCCGAAGAACCTCACAGCCTAGCCGGCGCTCCGCGGCGGAGCAGTCTCGCGCCGACCCGCGCCCGGCGCCCGATCGTGGGTCGGCCCGATCGAAAGAGGCTGCGTCCTACTTCCCGAAGGCGTAGCTGTAGCTCGGGCTGACGACCTTGCCACCGTCGACGATGAGGTAATCCCGGTCGAGAGTCCGACCGGCGAAGAACCTCGTCAGGCAATCCCGGATCCCGTCGGAGTAGCGCTGCTGGGCCTCGAGCGTGGTCCCGGAGACGTGGACCGTGAGGGCATGGTGTGGCATCGACCGCCACGGGTGGTCCGGTGGCGCGGGTTGGGGGTACCATACATCGCCCGCGTATCCGGCCAGGTGGCCGGAACCCATCGCTTCGACCAACGCCTGGGTGTCCACGATCTTGCCGCGCGCCGTGTTGACGATGTAGGCGCCGCGCTTCATCGCCGCCAGGCGTTCTCGACCGAACAGGCCGTCGGTCTCGGGCGTCAGCGGGCAGTGGATGGTGATCACATCGCATCGCCGGAGGAGGTCGTCGAGCGGCGCATAGCGGATCCCGAGAGTGTACTCCTCGGCCGTCGTGAGTCGTCGGAAGTCGTAGTACAGTACCTGCACGTCGAACCCCTTCAGGCGGATCGCGGTCCGCTGGCCGATCCGGCCCGCCCCGACGATCCCGACCACCTTTCCCTCGAGGTCGTGGGACCGGGTCACAGCGGCGGCGATGTCCCACTTTCCGTCGACGACCTGCCGATAGGCCGGGAGGTAGTCGCGCACGAGGGCGAGGATCTGCATGACGGCATGCTCGGCGACGCTGACGACGTTCGAGCCGGTGATCTCCGCGACCGTGATGCCGCGCTCCGCGGCGGCCGCTAGGTCGATGTGGTCCGACCCGACCCCGGCGGTCAGGATCAGCTTGAGCTTGGGCGCGGCGGCGATGCGAGCGCGCGTCACGTAGGCCGGCCAGAACGGGGTGGTGACGAGCACGTCGGTCCCCGGCAGCTCCCGGTCGAGGTCGCGCTCCTTGTCCGTGAGGGCGACCAGTTCGTGGCCCGCGGATTCGATCATGGGTCGAAGTCCGAGGGCGTTCTCGGCAGCGCCGAGGATCTTCGGGTTCTCCTTCGCCGCCGCCCCGCCCGGATAGAGCACCATCACCACCTTCATCCTCTGCACCCTCCCATCGAATGCGAGGCCATCCGATGCATCCTATTTGAAAACCGATGACGGCCCCCCCGGGACCCGGGTCCGCGACCGGTCCAGCCGGAGTGCCTCGGTTCGAGACCCTAGGACCGCTGGCTCCCCCGGAGGACGAGGCCGGGGGCGACCAGGGCGAGCACCGACAAGGCGATCCACAACGGGCCGGTCGAGGGGAGGGAGAGGAGGAGGGCGGCGAACGGGCCGATGAACGCGAGGAGGACGAGCGCATAGGCGGCCGCCCCGGCGACCAGGGCCGGCTTTCGGATCCTTCGTCCCTCCAATCCCAGGCCGATCACGATGCCCACGCCTCCGACCCACGCGAGCCAGAAACCGAGTACGGCAAGGCTCGCACCGAGCACCTCGCCCGACGACCCGGCCCGTAGGCAGGCGAGCGCGTGGCTCGGGGACCCATGGGCGCAGCGCGCGACCTCCCCCACCGACCCGCCCACCGCGACCGACGCGACCAGGACGACGATCAATCCGACCGTTCCGATGAGACACAGGGCCGAGGCGACCCAGAATTTCGGCTCGGCGGTGCGCAGCGCGGCGAACGCACTGCGGTACATCACGAAACTCACGACCAGGAGGAGAAGGCCCGCCGTGAGGATGAGCGCGAGCAGGGTGAGCTGGGGGCCTCCCAGGGGGGACGGTCCTCCTGGCGCGTAGGCGGTTTCAAGGAGGAGTCCCACCGGTAGGACGATCCCGATCAGGGCCCCGATGAGTCCGAACGCCCCGCCCAGGGCCAGACGGTGGCGCCCGAGCCGATCGGCCTGGGTGCGGGGAGCGGCGACGCGGCTCACGCCGCCGACCCGGCGAACAGCTCCTCGATCATCCCGACGGGCGGGGCTCCAAAGGAGAGCAGGTGGTCGTGGAAGGCCTTCAGGGACCCGGAGAACTTCGGGGAAAGGTGCCGGGCGCGGGCCCGCAGGATCGATAGCTTGCCGAGCGTATAGCAGAAGTATTCGGGGTTGAAGGTGCCGCGGATCGCCTCCCGCTCGGCCGGCAGGCGTTCGAAGTGGGCTTCGGTCTGGAACAGCTCGGTCGCCTGCTCGAGGCTCATCCCGCCCGTGTGCAGCCCGACCGAGGCGATCAGGCGGCAATCCCGAAGGAGGGCATCATGGAGCTGGGCGACCTCGGCATGGACGCTGCCCGCGCCCAGGCCGGCCTCGACCGCGAGCTGCTCGCAGTAGTGGGCCCAGCCCTCGGTGAAGGAGTTCGACATGAACACGCGGCGGGCGAGGGATCCAGCGGCCCGGCGATGGTGAAGGAACTGCAGATAATGGCCCGGATACACCTCGTGCACGGTGATGTTGCGTAGCATCGACCGGTTCAACGAGCGCAGCCACTCCTCCTGTCGCTCGGCGGGCCACATCGAGTCGACCGGGGTGACGAAATAGATCCCCTCGTCGCCCTTCGTGTCGAACGGCCCGGGCGGGTTCATGCTCGCGGTCGACAGGGCCCGTCCGTAGGATGGCGTCTCCTCGACCCGGCAGGAGTCCGGCTCCGGGATGGTCGCAAGACCGTGGTCGCGGACGAACTCCCGGGTCTCCGAGACGAAGCGCTGCGCCGATGGGACGAGGTCGTCCGCGCTCGGGTGGTCCTCATACAGGGTCTCGAGGAGGGCGGAGACCGAGCGGGCCGGGCCGGCGGAGCGGACGATCTCGTCCAGCCGGGACTGGTTTCGGGCGAGGTCGCGACGGCCCTCTTCCAGCATGTCGGAGAACGGCTCCTGGATCCCCTCTCGAACCCACAGGAGGGTCTGGTAGCGCTGGGGACCTAGGGCGAACTCCTCCGTCGCCTTCGGTCCCCACTCGTTGCGGATCCGGTCGAGGAAGTCGCGAACGGACGCCTCGGCGGCCGGTCGGACGTCCGAGACGGCACGCCGCAGGGCGGAACCGTGGCGGGCGGCGAACTGTTCGACCTCGTCGAAGTGGCTCGGCAATCCGGCCCCGATCGAATCGGCGAGTCGCAGGAACGGAGCCGGCAGTCGCGCCTCGAGCCGGCGCCGTCCGGTCTCGATCAGGCGCGGGACGGCCCGGAGCGTCTCGACCATCGCGCGGACCCGATCGGCGGCCGGCGCGTACTCCCGGACCATGTAGGAGGTCATCGAAAGGGAGGCCAGGTACGCCATCGGGTTCCGCTCGAGGTCGCGCGCCTCCCTCAGGTCGAAGACCGGGCTCGCGAGCAAGAGCTCGAGGAGGCGCCGGTCGATCGATCGGCCCGCCGGAACCTCGCCGGAGCCCAACGCGTGGATCCGGGCGCCCAGCCGGTCCGACTCGGAGAGCCATCGATCCGTGAACCCGTTCGAATAGTCCGGCAGCCGCCCATCGTATTCGTGGAGGCCGAGGAAGACGGCATACCCGGGTTGCAAAGCGAACAGATGGTCGATGACCGCGGTCTCGAGAGCGTCGAACGACCCGACGGGATCCCGTTCCGACCGCTCGAGCGCCGGCATCTTCTCGGATCCCGTCATCCGTAAGGGGCCGCGCAGTTCCCTCGCGCTCTAAAGCTCGACGAGGGTCGGTCGCGCCGGAACCGCCAGCGCCCGCTCTCGCGTCATTCGATCCATGTCATCCGGCACGTGGGGCAGTACGAACCGTTCAAGGCCGTGCCGCACACGAAGCACAGTTCGGCGGGTCTCTCCCCAGACCCTCGTGGGACCGGGGTCGAACGACCCGGAGGGAGCGGGGGTCTCGGAGCCTCCGTCGGCGACGTCATGCCTGCGGGCCGTAGCGCCGCCCCCGAAGTTCGTCCTCCGTCGAGGTCGCGCGTGGCGGTAGGGGGAAGCGGCGGCAAGACCCAAGGCGGAAGCTCCTGCGGAGGAGGTGGCACGGGGGGAGCCGGTCCCGACTCGACCTGGGGAGGATCCTTCGGATTCGGCTCGACCGTTCCGGGCGGCGGCGGCGCCGGAGGGGTCGGAACGCGCCGGGGCGCGGGACCTCCCGGCCTCCCCTTCGGTGGGCGTGCCGGGGTTGCGCCGGCGGGACGGGGGGAGCCAGGGTGGCGATTCGGCGCTTCGCCCGGCCGCTTCGATGCACCGGCGGGAGGCGGCGCGGATCGGGGCGCGTTCGACGGTCGCGCGGGAGAGGCGGACGAGGGTCGAGGAGGCTTGTCCTCGTCGTCGCTCTTTCGGCGGAAACGTTGGAAGAAGGAGGCCATCGGCCGATGCCATCGCCCTCGGTCGAATTATACATTGCCCGCGCCCCGCCAAGAGCTTTTGGCCCGCCCCGAGTTGCGACCGTATGGCCGGGTCACCGAGCGAGCGTCTGCGGGAGCTCGGCCTCTTGCTCCCTCCTCCGCCCGGCCCCGTCGGCTCCTACGCTCCCGTGGTCGTGGAGAAGGGGTTCGCGTGGGTCTCCGGCCAGGTGGTCACCTCGGGAGGGAGCGCGGTCCACCCGGGAGCGGTCGATGCCCAGGTGTCGGTCCCCCAAGCCCGGGATCTCGCCCGCCTCGCCACGCTCCAGGGGCTGAGCGCCCTCGCCCGAGCCCTGGGTTCGATCGACCGGGTCCTCCGAGTGGTCCGAGTCGCGGTGTACGTCTCCGTCTCCCCGGGGTTTGAGCGACCCCACGAGGTCGCGAACGGTGCCTCCGACCTGCTCGTCGAGATCTTCGGGGAGGCCGGTCGACCCGCTCGCGTCGCGATGGGGGTCGCCGGACTTCCTCTCGGGGCGTCCGTCGAGGTGGAACTGACCGTATCGGTGGAACCGGGAGCCTGATGGAACCCACGGAGTTTCCTCGGATCTTCCGACACGGGCGCGACCTCTATACCGAGAACGCGACCCCCGGGGTTCGGGTCTACGGGGAGGATCTCCTGAAAGAGTCCGGAACGGAGTACCGCCGGTGGGACCCGTTCCGGTCCAAGCTCGCGGCATATCTGTTGAAGGGGGGACCCAGCTCGCTCTTCGAACGCGTCCGCTCGGTCCTCTATCTCGGCGGCTCCCACGGGACGACCGTGAGCCACCTGTCGGACCTGCTCCCGGGGGCGCCGATCTTCGTGATCGAGAAGAGCCCGCTCTCCTTCGCCCCGCTTCTTGAGCTCTCCCGCCGTCGGGAGAACCTCCTACCGATCCTCGCCGACGCGCAACTTCCCGAACGCTACGCCGCAGACGTCGGCACCGTCGACCTCCTGTACCAGGACGTGGCGCAACGCGCCCAGGCCCGGATCTTCGGGGAGAACGCGAATGCTTGTCTCAATCCGTCGGGCCGGGGTCTACTGATGCTGAAGGTCCGGTCGATCTCCCAGTCCCGAACCGCCCGCTCGGTCGTCGCCGAGGCGCGCAGGGAACTGGCCGCCTCCGGCCTATCGATCGGCCCCGAGGTGGACCTGGCGCCGTTCTCGCGAGACCACCTCGCGGTCCCCGTGACCGGTTGAACCACCGTTCATCGTTCGCCGGTCCGATTCGTCCGAAATACCCGACCCCGTCTCTCAGCGCACGGTGGTTGCTGTGCGAACGCGCTCTCGGACGACGGTAGAATCTTGGCGGCGCCGGACCCTGGGGACCCTCTTCCTCGCCCTGCTCGCTGGGTTCCCGATCGTGCCCATGATCCCGGGTCCCGGTGGACCGTCCGTCGCGGGAGCGAGGGGCGATCGGCCCGTCGCCCTCGCGCGAACGGAGCCCGCCCTCCTCGGAGGGTTCGGCCTGACGGTCCAGATCTCCCTGCCGGGTCCTTCGGTCGATCCCAACGCCCCCTTCACCCTGGAGGCGACCGCGCAAGGAGGGTTCGGCTGGGCCTATCGATACCTGTGGAACGATTCCCTTGGTCTCGTGAGCACGAATCGATCGATCACGCTCCTGGCGCCGGGCTCCGGCTCGGTCTGGGCGAGCGTGTCGGTCCGCGACGAACTGGGGAACTCGGCCCAGGCCAGTGCGTCGGTGGGGATCGGGAGCGCCCCTTCGATCGCCTTGGCCTCCTTCGTGGGAGCGACCGACGTCGGCCTGCCGATCCCGCTGTCGATCCGGGTGGACGGGAGCTTCCCCCCCTTCGCGGTGACGTGGACCCCGCTTCCCGATGGGTCCGCCCGCTCGAGCGTCCTCCAAGCAGCCGGTCAACTCGAGGTCGCGACCACGCAAGCGAGTCCGGGCTACGCCTGGATCCAGGCCTCGGTGACCGACCGGCTCTCCGTCTCCGCGACGGTCGACGGGATCGTCGCGGTCGTTCATCCGCGGCCCCAGGTCCTGCTGACGGCCGCTCAGCCGGCGGTGGACGCCGGGGCCCGCGCGGTCGTCACGGGCCTCGTGGTGGGAGGGACGCCCCCCTTTTCCTGGGCGGCGGCCGCGAGCCTTCCGGACTTCAACGTCACTGGAGCCACCGGGACGGTCGGAACGTCGGCCCCGATCAACTGGTCCGGACGCTTCGCCGGGGTCGGCAACGCCACGGTACGCTTCGACCTCTCGGATGCCGCCGGGACCCTCCTCAGCGCGGACACCTCCCTGCGCGTTTACCCGCCGCTCGAGCTGGCCCTCGCGGTCGAGACTCGCTCTCCCCAGGCCGGTGCCCCACTCAATCTGAGCGTGGATCTCGTCGGAGGGATGGCCCCGTACTCGTACTCGATGGTCCTCTCCGATGAGGAACGATCGGCGGGATCGGTCGATGCGTCCGGGCCGTTCCTCTGGGTGGCGCACCCGGCGGCCCCGGGGTTCTTGTCCGTGCACTTGCGCGTCGAGGACTCCTTGTCGGGGACGACGGAGCTCGTCTCGACGGTCGTCGTCGCCGCTTTCTCGGCGAGTCCTTCCCCGCCGGACCCGCCGCTCGGGCCGCCACCCACAGCGGCTCCGGTCCCCAAGGCATCCCCCCCTCCCTCGCAAGGGGCGCTCGGGTACCTCGGACTGCTGGTCCTGATCGTCGCGGCGTCCGGCGCGTTCCTCTGGGAACGGCGTCGTCGTCGTCCTCGGAACGGACCCCTGGCCCCGAGCGTCGCACCGGCGGAGGAGACCCTCCGGCGGCTCCTACGGGATTCGGACGGTACCGAGCCCTCCGTGCTCCGGGTGCTCGCAGAGGAGGAGGGACTGTCGGGCGGAGAGGTCGATTCGGCGCTGGCTTCTCTCCAGGCGAGCGGGCGAGTGAGGGTCGAACGAAGCGAGGACGGCTCTGAGCTCATCCGATGGGTCGGCCCCGGCCCGACGGAGCCCGCCCTATCGAAGGACGATCCATGATCGGGCGGGCCCTCGGCGCGTTCTCCTCACCGCTCCTACTCGCCGGCCTGTTGGTTACCCTCGGAGCGTGGGGGCCGGGCCCCGGACCAGGGGCGATCGGCCCGCCCTCTCCATCGAGCCACGAGCTCGTGCCGTCCGGGAACGGGAGTGTGGTGGGCAACTTCTCGGCCGCCCTCGGCCGCATCGTAACGCTCCTCGGTGCCGCCGGCGGGGCGATCCTCGCCATCGCGTGGTCGCGTGTCGCGTTGAGCTGGTTCTCCAACGAGGTCTCGAAGAAGATGCAAGCGAAGGAGCGGGCGCGCGATGCTCTCGTCGGGACGGTCATCTTTGCCGCGGCGCTGAGCGGGATCGTCTGGGGGCTCGCCCAATGGATCCTCGGCGCCCCCTGAAGGGGAGGCGATGTCGGGCCCTCTCGACCCCGTCATCCAGTCGATCCTCTTCGCGCTCTTCAGCGGCCTGACGGCGATCCTGCAGGCGATCACCGGGCCGACGTACGAGGGCCTGCTCGTCCCCGAACTCTCCCCGGGCGCCCTGTTCCCACCGTTCCCCGGCGTGGGTGCTTCGTTCTTCTCGGGACCAGTCGATTTCTCGAACTATCTCGTGGTCCACCTGGTCGACCCGGCGGTCGTCCTCGTCGCGATCGCGCTAGGCCTGCTGTACCTCTCGCGGTCCTTCCTCGGTCGAGAGCTCGTTCGCCTGGAGGGCGTCCTTCCGAGACTGGTGATCTACGTGGTGCTCGCGAACCTCACGGTGCCGGTCGCGGGGGCGATCCTCGATCTCGCGGGTTCGGTCTATCCGCTCGTCGCCAGCTTCGATGGGGGTGCGTGGCAGCACTGGCAGAACCTGACCGGGATCGCCGGGGCTCGGTTCAGCTGGGACAACGGGGCGCTCGCCTTCGTGGTCTCGTTCGTCCTCTTTTCCCTGGTCCTTCTCCTCACCGTCGCGGTCGCGCTGCGCGACGCCTTGCTTGCGTTCCTGATCGTCGTGCTCCCGGTCCTCACGCTCGTAGGGGCGCTCCCTCCGCTGCGTTCGGTGATGAAGCGGGCCTGGTTGTGGTTCATCGAGGCCGCATTCCTTCCCTGCCTGCTCGTGATCCCGCTCGAGCTCGCGGTCGGCTCCCCGTCGATTCTGCTCGTCGTGGCCTTTCTGACGCTCGCTCTCGGCGCGCCCTCGCTCCTATCGATCGCCGGGACCCAGCTGTCTCAGCTCGGTCTCCCGTCCGCTTCCGGACTGCTCTCGGGGGGCATGCAACGCGGACTCGCGGTCGCCTCGCTCGGAGCCACCAGCTACGCACGCCCCCTCGGCGAGATCAGCGGCTCCCGGACCTCCGGGGGCAGGGCAGTATCGGGGGCTTCGAGCGCGCTCAGCGCCGGAGGGAAGGCCCCACTGCCCGCTGCGCTCCCGCTCGCGTTCGGAGAATTGCTGGGGCGGGGGGCGGGACATCTCGTCCGGCACATGCGACCCTCGGCCGGTGGTTCGGGGGCCCGCGCGCGGTCCGCTGGGAGCTCGAGGGAGGAGCCGTCGGAGTTCGACGACCCGATCTACCGACGGTTCCCGCCGACGATCCGGGAGTTGATGTAGGGTGGCGGAGGACCACGGCCTCGCGCCCATCCCTCTTCCGAGACCCCTGGAGCGCCGGATGCGACTCGGACCGTTCCCCACCGCCCGCGACGCGATGCGGTTCGCCGCCTACGCCGCGGCGGGCGCGATCGTGGTCCCGATCGGAGGGGCGCTCGCCTGGCTTCCGATCCTGGCGCTCGGGTTTGTGCTGTCGGTCGTCCGACCGGAGGGCAAGGGTCTCGACGATCGCGCCGGTGATTACCTCCGATGGAGATGGCGACGCCGTCACCCCGAGAATGGGAGGAGTAGCCCGGTGGCGACGAGCGGCTCGGAGACGTATCTCAGGCTACCGGGTCCGGTCACCGCGACGATCCTCGAAGCGGGCGGGGTCCCGATCCGGTTCCTTCCTCCCAGTGACGCGCGCGCGCTGTTCGACCGGTATCGGGAGCTATTGCGGACCGTCGAATCCGGGGTCCATCTCGACGTGGGCAGCGCACCGATCCCGGGCTCGCCGTTCCACCTTCCGAAGAGGTCGAGCTACGGGCCGGCCGAGGCCGCCGCCCGGACGGGCTACCAGGAGATGGCCAAGCTCCTGCTCCGCCGCCGCCGACTCCGCCGCGTCTGCGTCCTCCTGTTCGAATCCGGGTCGGATCCGGTCTCGCTCCGCCGGTTGAACGAGCGGACGGATGCGTTCCAATCCGGACTCGCCGGTCTGGGCGTCCCCGTCGACCGGCTCCGCGGCCCCAACCTGTCGAGCGCCGCGGAGACCCTCGGTTGGACCGGACGGCTTCCCCCATGAGATGGCCTCCCCGATTCGAGTCGTTCGCCATCGATCCGGTCGCGACCGCGGGGACCCTCTCGGCGCTCGCGGGGATCGCTTCGGTCGGATGGCCCTTCTTCGATGGGATGGCCGCCGCCCTGGCGGCCCTCGCTCTCGTGGGTTGGCTCATCGGACCGAACCCACCCGGTGAGGTCGGTCGTCGCCCCCTGCTCCTCCTAGGGCTCGTTGCCTCCATCGCCGGTTGGGCGTTCTTCGTGTCGGCGATCGGGCCGGCGGCGATCGCCCGTGGGGTGGTCCTAGGCGGTACCGCAGGATTCGTGGGCTGGGTCGGGCGGCGCGTGCCGGCGTTCGGGGAGGGATCGTGACCCGGCGGCGAGTCGAAGGGGAAAGCTGGGTCGTCGGGCCCCTTGGGTTCTCCCTTCCCGTCGTCATTCCGGAGCTCCCGAAGGAGGTCCCGTTCGGTTTTCTCGGTCGCATCCTAGCGGGGCCGAGCGGGTACGGCCTTCGGATGCAATTCCATCGGATCCCCCGCCCCCGTTCCCTCGACCTCCTGGAAGGAGCGGGGTCGGTCGCCGAGGCGGAGCTCTCGGAGGGCCGACCGAGCGGGTCGGCGCGCACGGCCGACCTCGAACTCGAAGCCGAGAGCGCCCGGGAGCTCGGGCGGCGCGTGGCCTCCGGCGCCGAAGACCTGTTCCGGGTCGGCCTCGCGCTGCATGCCCAGGGCCCCTCGATGACACGCGCTGAGCAACGGCGCTCCGAACTGCTCCGCCGCCTCGCCTCCCTCGGCTTCCGGACGCGCGTCCCCCGATTCGAGGCGGGGGAGACGCTGGGTCCTCCGGACCTGCTGGGAACGGAACGCCGCCCGCCCGGATACTGGCACACGCTGTCGACCGACGGACTCGGCGCGTTCTTTCCGTTCGTCGACGAGGCGGTCGTCGAACCGCATGGAGTGCTGGTGGGCCTGCTTCTCGACGATGCGGCCCCGGTCGTTCTCGATCGGTGGCGTCACGCAAGCCACTCCTGGGGAATCTTCGGGATGACGGGCTCCGGCAAGTCGTTCGCCGCCTCCCTGTGGGCCCTGCGGAGTCGCTGGACCCAGCCCGATGTGGAGCTGTACCTGGTCGATCCACTCGGCGAGTTCGCTCGGCTCGCCGAAGCGACCGGGGGCCAGGTCGTCCGACCGGCCGTGCCGGGCGGACCGCGGATCAACCCGCTGGATGCGGGGGAGGCAGCGTCGGACGGGCCGGGCCCGGCCGCGCGCATCACCGCGGTCTTGCGGGCGCTCTTCCCGAGCCTGAACGACGAGGAGGGGGCCGCACTGGACACCGCGGTGGCCCGTCTGTACGGAGCGACCCAGCTTCGTCCGACCCTCTCCGACCTGCTTCGGGAGGTGGAACGACTCCCGGTGGTCCCGAGCCGTCTGTCGGGTCTCTTGGAGGTGTTCCGGACCGGGTCCCTTCGTCACCTCGATGGACCCACGACGGTCGATTGGGCGCGGACCCCCCTCGTCTTCGACCTGTCCGGAGCGGCCGAAGGCCAGCTCCCGTTCTACCTCGCGTTTCTGCTGGACGCGGTGTACGGCCGCCTCAAGGGTTCGGACCGACCGAAGTTGGTCCTCGTCGACGAGGCCCACCTGCTCGCCCGAGTTCCCGCGACCGCGGAGTTCCTCGACCGACTCGTACGCCACGTGCGGCACTTCCACGCCGGCCTCCTGATCGCGAGCCAGAATCCGGACGATTTTCTTCGGACCGAGAGCGGTCGATCCCTCTTGCGGAACCTGCGCGCCTCCTTCCTGCTCCGCCTCCCGGAGGTCTCCGAGGCCGCGCGCCGATTCTTTTCGCTGACCGAGTCGGAGGCGGAATGGCTCCCGAGGGCGCGACTTCCGAAGGAGGCCGGATACTCGGAAGGGCTCCTTCGGTTCGGTCCTTCTCACCTTCCGATCGCGATCGTGGCCTCGACCCCGGAATACGAGCTGCTGAGCGGGACCGCGGGGCCCGGGCCGAAAGGCCACTGACCCGTCGAGGAGACGGACCAGTCGAGGCGCGAGTTTATCTCATGCGACCTCCGCCCTCCGGGCCGTGGAGGAAGCGCTCGCTACCGCCGAGGTCCCGCCAAGGCGTCGGGGCACGTGGAGCTTCCGAAAGATCGCCGAGGAGATCGGCGGCCGCCCGATCACGGATTTCCAAGGACCCGACTCCGCCCCCCACCTCGCCCCATATCGTTCGACGGTCGTCGAGTCGCTCCCGCCCCGCTCCGGGTCCCGCTCCGCGCCCATTCGACCCACGGCGGGGGACCCAGACCCCGATGCGGCATCGGACGAGGCGGTCGGCGAGCTCGACCCGGTCGCCCGGGTCTATCCCCCCCTCACCCGGGCGACCGGCCGGGCCCTCCACGGGTCGGAACGAGAACACCATCCCGAGACCCTCGCGGCCATGCGATACGGCCCGGAGGCTCCCGAACCCGGCCGACGACCCCACCCGCCCGGACCGTCTACCCGACCGGAGCGGATCTACCTGCACTACCTCCTCCTTCACCTCGACCGGCTAAGCGACCACGCGCTCAGCTACCTCTCCACCGCAGTCTACGAGGAGCTCGAAGCGCGCCGGACCGCGCCCCGCTAGGGCTCGACCCCTGAGCGCCTAGCCCGATCGACTAGGCGCTCGTACAGCACCGGGTCGATCTCGACCCCGACCGAGTCGCGCCCAAACCGCGAGGCCTCCCACAAGGTGGTCCCCGTCCCGGCAAAGGGGTCGAGGACGGTGTCGCCGACGACGCTGAACATCCGGATCAGGCGCTCGGGGATCGCCGGAGGGAAGGCCCCGGTCCGAGCGCCGTCGAGGCCCTGGCGAACCCCTCGGATGTCGGTCCACACCTGCGAGAACCACGTGTCCCGTTCCGACCTGGAGTACCGGCTCTCGACCCGACGAGGGTCCTTCGGGGGAAACCGCCGGGGGGAGCCTTTTCTGAAGAGGAGGATGAACTCGCAGTCGAGCGTCACGTAGGCGTTCGGGGGATCGAAGCCCGAGCCGAGGAACGCGTTCGGGCGGTTCGTCGGCTTCTTCCACAGGATGTAGGGCAGGGGCCGCAGCCCCAGGGCCTCGCAGTCGAGGGCCACGCGAACGTGATTGGGCCACAGCCGGAACTCCCCCTCGAGCGTCCGAAGGGCGTCGCCGATGTTGACGGCGAGGATCCCGCCCGGTACGAGGACTCTCCGGCAGGCGGCCCACGCTTCCGCAAGCCGTGCATGCATCGCTTCAAATCCGGTCGCGCCCCATCGCCGGAACAGCTCGTCCCACTGCGGGAGCATCGGATACGGGGGGCTCGTCACCACGAGCGCGACCGACTCGGACGGTACGCCGGGAAGATCCCGCGCGTCTCCGAGCGCGACCCGGACGCGACCGGGGGGCGTCCGTACGGTGACCATCCGACCGGCACGCGCGGCACGGTTTATACCTCGGACCCATCGGTCGAGTCATGCGGCTCGACCGGCCCGTTCTCCAGGTCGCCCTCGATTTCGAGAACCTCCCGCGCGCCCTGCAGGCCGCGAAGGAGGCGATCGAGGGAGGGGCGGACTGGGTCGAGGCCGGTACCCCGCTGCTCAAGAGCGAGGGGCTCGACGCGGTCCGGGCGCTCAAGAAGGCGTTCCCCGGCCACCGGATCGTTGCTGACATGAAGGTGATGGACACCGGCGCGTTCGAGGTCGAGATCGCCGCCAAGGCCGGCGCCGACCTCGTGACCGTGCTCGGGGCGTCCGATGACGAAACGATCGCCGACGCGGTTCGGGGCGGGGAGAAGTACGGGGCCGAGGTGGTGGTCGACCTCCTCAATGTCGTCGACCCGATCGCCCGCGCGAAGCGTTCGGCCGAACTCGGCGCCGCGGCCGTCTGCTGGCACGTCGGGATCGACATGCAGATGACCGGCCGAACGCCGTTCGAGAAGCTCGCCGAGCTGGCGCTCGGCAGTCCCGTGCCCGTCGCCGTGGCCGGGGGGCTCAACTCCGAGACGATCGCCCAGGCGGTGCGCGCCGGGGCGCGCATCCTCATCGTCGGGGGAGCGATCACCAAGAGCGCGGACATCGGGGCGGCCACGAAAAAGCTCAAGCAGGCGATGGAAACGGGGACCGCGGTCCCGACCACCGAGTTCCGCCGCTATGGACCCGCCGAGATCCGGGAGGCCTTCCAGAAAGTCTCGACCCCCAACGTCTCCGACGCCCTGCAGCGCAAGGGGGCCCTCCACGGACTGACGCCGCACCTGAAGGATGCCCACGTCCGCATCGCGGGTCCGGCGGTCACCGTGGTGACGAGGGATGGGGACTGGGCGAAGCCGGTCGAGGCGATCGACCGCGCAGGCGAGGGAGACGTGATCGTCATCGATGCCGGCGGCGGGACCACCGCCATCTGGGGCGAACTCGCCTCCTGGAGCGCCCACGGTCGGGGGGTCGCCGCCGTGGTCATCGATGGGGCGGTGCGGGACCTCGACGAGATCCTCGCGCTCGGATTCCCGGTGTTCGCCCGCTCCGTCTCGCCGAACGCCGGCGAACCGAAGGGGCATGGGGAGATCGGGGTCGAGGTCACGGTCGGGGGCCAGCGGGTGCGACCCGGGGACTGGATCGTCGGGGACCCGAGCGGGCTCGTCGTCGTCCCGAGAGAACGGGCCCAGGAGGTCGCGAACCGGGCGCTCGACGTGCGGGAGCACGAGAACCGGGTCCGCGAAGAGATCCAACGGGGCTCGACGCTCGCCTCCGTCCAGCGGCTCGAGCACTGGGAGCGCGTCGGCTGACCCAAAATGGTAAAGCGGCCCGGACTCCGTCGGCCGGTGGCGCTCCCGTAGTCTAGTCCGGTCAAGGATTCGGGGCCTTCGACCCCGTAACGCGGGTTCGAATCCCGCCGGGAGCACTACCACGAAGGACGGGTTCAGATCCTGGGAGGCCTATCGCGCGCGGTGCGCGAGAGAGGTTCCCCCTCGCCCACGGGGTAGTGGGTCAGGATTCTGAGGCGGTCCACCCCCGATGGCGGCGCCGATGACGAGCCAACGCGGGCGAACGCGGTTTCGGATCCTCGTGTACCCACGTTCCCGCGAACCCGTGGGTTGGGGACGAGCTGCCTAGGTCGTGTTTCCGCAATCAGAACGGTCCTCGGCGGGATGGGCCGTCGGAGGAGGAGGACGGCTCCGCGACCTGGAATTCAACTCTAGGGAGGCCCCACTCGCGGCGGAACTGGTTGACCGACTCGGGGGCGAACCCGGCGAAGTGGTTGTTGAAGAAGACGAACGCCTCGTGGAGGGTCTCCTCGACCCCCTTCAGCCGAGCGGCCCACGTCCGAAGTTCCGGAGTGCGGTCGAGGCGGATCTCCCCGTGCGTGGAGTCCGGCAGCGTGTGGTGGTCGCCGATGAAGCGTAGATAGACGAAGTCGGTGGTGCGTTCCGGTGGGACATCGACGTACGTAAGGTAGGACCATGCGAGCGCGATCCTGCGGTCCGAGAGCTCCGACCGGAGAGCCTTCCAGGTCGAGCCCTGGAACCAGCCGGCGTCCCGAAGCTCGACGGAATAACGAAGCGCGGGGTCGAGCGCCTCGAGGAGTTCCGTGAGGAACGTCCCGGCCCGACCCGGCTTGACCCAGGGGGGGAACTGGAGCAGGATCGGGCCGAGCTTGGGGCCGAGCAGCCGAGCGCTCTCGAGGAACGCCCCGACCTGCCCTCGGTCCACTGCTTGTTTGGGGTCGAGTAGGTCCCTCGGGAACTTGAGGGTGAACACGAACCGGTCGGGGGTGACCGAGGCCCATCGGCGAACGAGAAAAGCCGCCGGGGGCCGGTAATAGGTCGAGTCGACCTCCACGGTATCGTACAGGCTCGCGTACCGGGACAGGCGGTCCCCGTCCCGGATCCCGCTCGGGTAGACCTTCCCCCACCACGAATCCGAGGTCCAGGAGGAACACCCGATGTGAAGCTGCACGGGTTCGGGACGACGCTTCTCCCCCCATTCAAGATGCCCTTCGGGGGCCTCCGACCCCCGGGAGCCGTTCCCTGCGCCTGCCGTTGGGCCGGACGGAGGGTTCCTAGGGGGACTTGCCGTCGAGGGCGCCGGAAGGGGGAGGAAGGGAACTACCGGCTTCGATCGTGGGGTCGGACCCCGGGGGAAGAGGATACCGGACCACCGGGACGTCGATGAACTCGAGCACCTTGTCCGTACCGTGATGGAGACCGAAGTCAAAGGCGAGGTGCAGGATCCGGGCCCGCTCTTCCTCGACCGGTGGGGGCAATTCGTCGTCGAGCACCGAGACCGGGTTCGCGTGCCGGTCCAGGCCGACCAACCTCGCCCGGAATCCCGGAAACGCCAGGCAGAACAGGGCCACCTGGAGCGCGACCGCCGGGGAAGGAGGGATGGCCCGGTAGCTCTTCATCTCGTAGAAGGTCGACCGGCGGTCCCAGAAATCGGGCTGGGCGTACACCCCTACCGTTTCGCCGATCAAGATGAGGCGGGAACGGGGTCGCTCGAGCCCGAACAGGACACTGGACCGGAACGCCCGGACGACCCCGGAGATCTGTCGCTCGACCTCCGCGCGATCCGCAGCCGCGATCGCGAGGTCGGCATCGCGGGCGAGTTCCTCGAACTCCGCCCGACCGAGGGCGACGATGGCCGTCACGCCGGGGCGTCGGCCTCGGCTGGCCTCGTGACTGTAGCGGCTCAGGGCGGTATCGATCGCCTTTCCGATCGCCATCCCGAGCTCGTCGCGTTCGGTGACCTCGCGTGGAAACGTCGCCGAGACCACTTCGTGAGTGGCCACCGTGCGCACCCCGGTCATCGGTCGGGGGAGCGCGCCTCTCGTCGCGGGGGTCGCTCCACCCGCTGCGAGTTCGACAGTTCGGTGAGAATTCGGGCTCGCGCCGTAGCGCTGAGCACGCCCTCCGTAAACCAGTCCTCCTGGCGGTGGCCCCAGCCCGTTCCCTTCGTTGCCCACCGGACCGGATACATCGTCTCCCACAGCACCAGCCGGTCCGAAGGCGCCATCGAAAGGGCGATGGGACGTCTTCCCCGGGCCGCATCCCTCAGGGCCGCGAGGTCCAATCGTCCGGACTCGAGCTCGCGCAGCGAAGTGACGATCTTCCGCACCATGCCCCAGGCGAACGCCCGGGCGCGCACATCCAGTACCAGCCAGCCGAGCGAGATCCTTGCTTCGACCGCATCGACCTTCCAAAAGGTAGGAGCGGACCTCGGCATCCCGCGCGCGAAGGACCGCGCGTCGAGGGCGCCGGTCAGGACCTCGGCCCCCTCGGTCCAGGCCCTCGGGAGGGTACGGGTTCGCCGCTCGAAGTAACGATACCATCGGTAGGTCGCTCTTCTGGGCCGAAACCCGACGGGGACCGGGGCGACGTGGGTGAACCGGATCTCCGGCGCGATCCCATTGAGCGCCCGGAGCAGTGCGGCCGGAGTCAGCGTGGACTGGAGGGTGAGGGCGTTCGCGCGTGCGTGGACCCCCCGGTCCGTCCGGCTGCCGACGGAGACGGCCGCCGCGTCGGCGCTCTCCGCGATCCCCGATCGGACCAGGCCGGATCGGATCTCGCCCTCGACGGTCCGCAGGCCGGGCTGTCGGGCCCACCCGGCGAAACCGGAGCCATCGTAGGTGAACCGTACGAGATAGCGCGCCGTATTCGGCCCGAGGCTCCGGGACCCTTGAGCTCTCGTCCCTCGGAGAAGACCGGCGGGCCCGGGCCCGATCGGCGGAAGGTCAAGCCAACGGGATCGAAAGGGACTCCACGCCCCCGAAGGCGCCGACGCCGGACAGGACGATCGTTCCGCCGTTCAGGGCGGTCGTCGAACTGAACAGGGCGATCCGGTCCCCGACCGAGATCCCGAGGGAAGCTCCCAGGGTCCAGCGGTCCGTCGTCAGGTTGTCCATGGCCAGGAGGGAACCGGTGGAGGAAAGCGCCCTCACGGACCAGCCGGACATCGACGGGGCGCCGCCGAACTCGGTCAGGGGGCGGAAAGAAAGGTTTCCGAACGCGATGCCATGCGCGGCCGTCAGTACGGTTGCGTTCGCCCAGTGCCCAGTTCCGGCGGAGGCCGTCGTGACCGCCGAGAACGAGAGGGATTGATTCACCGGGATCGGGGCGCGGATCGGCGGGAAGAGCGTCGTCGAACCCGAGCAGTTCTGGAAAACCATCTGGGAGAATTCGACGGTCCCCGTCACAGGGTTCACCGTGGCGTTGAACCTGGGTTCGGCTGCGGCCGTGGGGGCGGCCAGCGAGCACAACGAGAACGCGACGCCCCAGACCGGGGGGATGGTGATGGAGAGGAACCCGAACCCTCCGGTCAGCTCCGTCGTCACGTTGGCGTACGGATGGGCGCGCAGATAGGCCGCCCCGCCCGCCGTTGCGGCCGCGGCGACGGCCGCCGGCGAGTCGATCAGCGAGTCCGAGATCGCCGTGAGCCACGGGGACGACGCGAGGAGCGTCGTGCAGGTTCCGCCGGAGCCGAACTGGGCGGTCAGCGCAGCGCTCCCGTTTACGACCGATACGATCAAGATCCCCGAACCCGAAACGGAGCTGTTCTTGTAGACGAGCTCCCAGATGGGCGAGGTCCCGGCGCTCAGGTTCCCGGAGAAGCTGGGGACCGCGAGGGCCGTTTGCGACGTCAGCCAGTCGAGCGAGCAATTGCCGACGGTCTGCCGAAGCGCGAGCTCGACCGCAGCGATCGGGAACGACTCGGTCTCGCGGACATCCGCCGAACCGGCCGCGACGAGGACCCAGTTCCCGCCTTGGTAACCCTGGACCGCCCCACGGGCCGCCGATTCGGCTTGACGGAAGGTCACCGGGCCGCCGGGGTGAGGCACTCGGTGGAACGGGCCCACCCCAGCGACATACAGGCCCGATAGGACTGAGGCTGCGACCAGGATCGCGACCACGGCCACGGGAACCGCGAGACGTCTCGCCTTCGGGGGGCGGGCCGCCCAAACGGGAACAGTCCCGTCGGGGCCGACTTGGGGACCGGACTCAGACCCTATTGGGAACCCCTCGGGCATGGCCGTCAGAGGGACTCGAAGAGAAATATGGCCTCTTCGGAAACGGGCCCCTTCGCCCCGCACCGCCGCCTGGGCGCTCGCTCAGGACGGCCTACGGTGCGTCGGACCGAGGGGCCGATGCCGAGGCCAGTTTCGCCCGTTGCGACCGCTCGAGGAGCTTTCGGAACGTCTCGAAATGGACGATGTACGGATCCGCCCGGCGTCGTTCCCCCAATTCGCTCAGAGCGATCTCGAGTTGGGCTCGCGACTTCGTATCGCCCCCCGAGGCCCGGACCGCGTAGACGCACAGTCGTTGGTAGGGGGCGAGTACGATCGCCTCCGGTCGGGGGGTGCTCATGTCCCCCTTCCGGGGCTGGTAGACCCGTTCCAGGGGCACCTGTTGGGAGATCGCGCGGCGATGGGAGAACCCGAGGTAACGCCCCTCCCCCACCACGCGCGTCACCTCCGCGACCTTGCCCCCGAATGCGTTCGTCAGGCGGTCGCACTCGAACCAGCCCCAGAGGCCGAACGCGTAGTCTCCGTCGAGGTACTCCTCGAGAGCGCGCCCGTACACCTCGCGCTCGAGCTCTTCGGGACGACGCTCGGGGGCGAGCTCCGCCTTCCAGTCCGCAAGCAGGACGTCGACGCGTTTCGTCGGAGAGAACGTCCGAAACTCCGGAACCGCCACCGGCTCGGCCATGCCCCCGCTCTCGCGAGGGGGTTCTTAGCCTGCCGGGCTCCCCAGGTCATCCGGCCCGACCCTACACGTCGAGGTACTGGTAGAACTCCCACGGGTGCGGCCGCAGGTTGAGCTGAAGCTGTTCCTCGTGCTTGAGCTCCCGATATACGTCGAGGACGCTCGCCTCGAAGGCGGGCTTCAGGAACTCCGAGTCGGAGTCGAGGCAGGCGAGCGACTCCCCGAGGGACCCGGGCAACTCGCGGACCCCGAGCTCGCGGCGTTTCGCGGGGCTCAGCTTGTAGATGTTGGTGTCGACGGGGGGAGGCGGTTCGATCTTGCGACGGATCCCGTCGAGTCCCGCGAGCGCGAGCGCCGCCTCGGTCAGGTAGATGTTCGCCGCGGAGTCCGGGGTCCGGTATTCGATCCTCTTCGCCTCGGGTCGGCCCTTGAGGTAGTAGGGGATCCGCACGTTGGCCGACCGGTTCGCCCGGCTCCAGGCGATGAAGACCGGCGCTTCGTACCCCGGCACCAACCGGCGGTAGGAGTTCGTCGTGGGGTTCGTGATCGCGCAGAGGGCCCGAGCGTGCTCGAGCAGGCCACCGACGTAGTACCGGCAGACCTGGCTCACCTCGGCGTAGGGGTCGTTCGCGTCGTAGAACGCGTTCACTCCGGCGCTCCAGATCGACTGGTTCATGTGCATGCCGATGCCGTTGTCGCCGAAGACCGGTTTCGGCATGAACGAGGCCACCTTCCCATGGCGTCCGGCCACCGATTTCAGGATGAATCGGACGTCCTGGACATGGTCCGCGGCCGGGATCATGTCGTCGAATCGGATGTTGATCTCGCCCTGGCCGGCCGTGGCGACCTCGTGGTGGTGGGCGTCCATCCGGATGTGGAAGGAGTCCGTCAGGATGTTGCTCACCTCCGACCGCATGCCCTCGAGCGCATCGGACGGCCCCGACCGATGGTACCCTTCCTTGAACCGGACCGACCCGTGGCCATCCGCGAGGTTCCACGGCGCTTCCTCGCTCACGATCTCGTAGCCCGCCCCGCCCCAGGCGTCTCGAACGGCGTTCGCGGAAGGGAGGAGACGGACCCGGTCGAAGACGAAGAACTCGATCTCCGGACCCCAGTAGGAGCGGTCGAAGCCGGCCTTGGCGAGCACCTGTTGGGCCCGATAGGCGATACCGCGGGGGTCGTGGCTGTACGGTTCTCGGGTGACGCCGAGGTGGATGTCGCAGATGAACCGTGCCGTACCGCCATATTCCGCGCCCCACGGCATGATCCCGAACGTCGCGGGGTCCGGTCGAAGGATCATGTCCGATTCGTAGATCTCACGGAACCCCTTGACGGAGGAACCGTCGAGCTTGGGGATCCCCGTGGTGAACGAATCCTCGTCGAGAGTGTGCGCCGGAACATGGACGTGATTGTACCCGCCGAGCAGGTCGGTGTAGAACAGCTCGACCCATCTCAGCTTATGTTCCTGGATCTTGGCGAGGGCCGCAGCACCCCGAGATTCCCCCTTCGTCGCTTCCGTCGGAACGGTCGCTCCCATTCGCTCGCTCGCCTCGGCCACGACGTCCTCCCCCGGGGACCCAGCGTGCTGGGCCTACAAGAACTCGACGGCGCAAGGAATGGACATGTGTCCATATCTGTTGCTAAGTTTCAAATATTTGTAATCCATATTGGTGTATGATGAGACAAAAGTCCATGCTCGACGGTCTCGACCGCGGCATCCTCCAGGAGCTGAACATCGACGCCCGTCGGAGCCACCGTGAGGTGGCGCACCGCCTCGGGGTCTCCCCGACGACCGTGATCGCACGGGTCCAGCGGATGGAGCGGGAAGGCGTCATCCACGGGTACGTCCCCCTGCTGGACGACGAGGCGCTCGGCTTCGACCTGACGGCGACGATCGGGATCCGCATCTCCAAGGGTCGGCTCCGCGAGGTGGAGGAGCGCCTGGCCCGCGACCCGCGGGCCTACGCGATCTACGATGTCACCGGCGACTTCGATGCGCTGCTCATCGGTCGGTTCCGAGATCGCCGAGACCTCGACCGGTTCGTGAAGCATGCGTTGCAGGACCCCCATATCGAACGGACGAACACGCAGGTGGTCCTCAATCGGGTCAAGGAGGAACGGCGCGTCCCCGTTCCGCCCAAGGCATCGGAGCGCGCGTCGGGCAATCCATAAGAAGGCCCGACCGACTCCGCGGCCGGAACCACCATGGATTGGGGGAAGCGCAACCGGATCGCCCGAATGTTCCCCGGCCGATCGGGGAACACGGTGATGCTCGCCGTGGACCACGGCTACTTCATGGGCCCGACGAGCCGGCTCGAAAATCCCCGCGCCACGATCACCCCCCTCCTCCCGTACGCCGACGCGATCGCACTGACCCGGGGGGTCTTGCGAACCTCGGTGGAGCCCTCGACGACGACCCCCATCGTCCTACGGGTCTCGGGCGGGGCGACGGTGCTCAAGGAGGACCTTTCCGACGAGGCCCTCACGACTTCCGTTCGGGACGCCGTCCGGCTCAATGCCTCGGCCGTCGCCCTCTCGGTCTTCGTCGGAGCACCGCACGAGCACGATTCCCTCGTGAACCTCGCGAGCCTCGTGGAATCCGGGGAAGAGGCCGGGATGCCGGTGATGGCGATTACCGCGGTCGGCAAAGAGCTCGAGAAACGGGATGCACGCTACCTCGCGCTCGCCTGCCGGGTCGCCGCCGAGCTGGGCGCCCATCTCGTCAAGACCTACTTTTGCGAGGGATTCTCCAAGGTCGTCGAGGGCTGCCCCGTGCCCCTGGTGGTCGCCGGGGGACCGAGGCTCGACTCGGATCGGGCCGCGCTCGAACTGGCCTTCCGGGCGATCTCCGAGGGGGCGAAGGGGATCGACATGGGCCGGAACGTCTGGCAATCCGACCACCCGGTTCCGATGCTGAAAGCGCTTCGCGCGATCGTCCACGACCGGGCGACCGTCGCCGAGGCCGAAGCGGTCCTATCCGATTCCAAACGCGATCGGTGAGCGACGGACCCCCGACCCCGAGGCGAGTCGGGGCGGCACGACGACCCTCGCGCAGGTTTCATTAGCTCGGGCCGGTTCAAAATCCCGGACGCGGGGATCGCCCAGCTTGGCCAAAGGCGCCAGATTCAGGGTCTGGTCTCGTAGGAGTTCGTGGGTTCAAATCCCTCTCCCCGCATCTCACTCTTGTGCGGCCGCACCGGTCGGCATCGTTCCAGCTCGTTCCCCCCCCGGGCATGGCGCGACGTTGAATCGCACCTTCAGCCGCAGGGCCAGACCGTGATGGCGAAGCGCCCCCAAGGGGAACGCGGAGGCTCGATCAGGGAACGCCGTCCGCGATCGGTGGTTCCCCCCGCATGAGGAGCCGATCCCACAGGGAGACCGTGCCCGAGACATCGCCGGGCACGCCGGTCAGTAGGTGCGTGACCCGACCATCCTCCCATTCCAGAAGGACCTGGGGGATCAGATAGTCCTCCGTCCAATCGCCGTGGTCTCTCACGAGCTCATCGGCGATCGCCTCCTCGTCGGGACGATCGATGTCGAGCAATCGAAGGGGCACCTTCCAGCGCCGGGCGAGTAGCGGAGCGCGATCGGTGGAGACCGGCACGCAGTGCGGACACCAGGTCGCGTAGACCAGGGTGAGGCGAGCGGGTTTCGGGGACATCGTTCGATCCGGAGAGCCGAGGGGGGCTTATCGACGCGCTGGCGCGCGGCTCACCCCGTAAATCGGTCTCACTCCTGAGAACGCAGGGGGGCACCGGACGCCCCCCCGCGGGCTGGCTCTGTTGCTTGAAAAACGACGGACGAACCGAAGGCAGGCGAACGGTCGGACAGGGGCCTTATAGACGGGCGACCTGCCCGCGGTCGTGCCCAGAAAATCCGCCGCAACCCGCGCTCGCTCGCCCCTCAGGAAGGCTCGCCCTGCGCTGCGAGCGCCGGTCGTGGACCTGCCGCTCGGGGTCGGCCCGATCACCCCGTCCTACATCCCGCCCGAGACGACGGCGCACGCGATCTGCCGGGTCTGCGGGCGGATCCTGCGGGTCAACATCCCCCACGAGGAGGTCGCCACCCTGCACGCGTTCTCAGATCGCCGCCCGGACGGGTGGACCGTCGAGGGCATGTCCTTCTCCTTCACCGGGATCTGCCCGCAGTGCCGTCTGGGTCGCTCCGAGTGATCCCCCTCGGGCCCGGCCCCAGGACGCCCGCGGGAATCTGATGAGCGCGTTCTTCATCGCGCCCCGGGTCTCGGCCGGGCCGGCGGCTCTCGAACAGCTGGGATCGCTCGGGGCTCAGCGCGCCGCCGTGGTCGTCGACCCGGCGATCGTCGAGGCGGAACGGACCCAGCGGGTGGTCGAGGAGCTCGCCCAGTCGTCGGCGGCGGTCGAAGTTCTGCGCTGGGACGGTCCGGAGCCGACCGTCCCGTTGGTCGATGCCCTCGCCGGGCGTCTTAGATCCTTCGCCCCGGACTGGATCGTGGGCGTCGGCGGAGGCCGCACCCTCGATGGCGCGAAGGCGGCGTGGGTCCGTTACGCGAGACCGCAGCTCGACCTCGCGTCGCTCACCCCCCTCGACGAGCTCAAGCTGCGCAGCGTCGCCGGATTCGTGGCCGTTCCCTCCACGAGCGGGAGCGGTTGCGACGTGTCGTGGACGACGATGGTGCGATCCTCGGAGGGTCGGGCGATCGAACTCGCCTCGCGGGAGCTCGTCCCCGACTGGGCCCTCCTCGACCCGGCGCTTCCGGCCACCATGCCGCCCGAAGTGACCGTCGATACCGGCGCGGAACTGATCGGGCATGCCGTCGAGGCGATCGTCTCCGAATGGGCCAATCCGTTTTCCGATGCCTTCGCCCGCGAGGCCCTCGCGACCGCCTTCTCCAACCTTCCGAAGGCCGTTCGGCGGCCGGAAGACCTCGAGGTCCGGCTCGCGCTTCACCACGCCGCCTCGTTCGCCGGCCTGGCCGCCTCGAACGCCCAGTTCGGGGCCGCCCACGCGCTCGCCGTGGCGCTCGGCCCCGAGACGACGGTTTCCTACGGGCGCCTTCTCGGGATCCTCCTTCCGTACGTGAGCGAGTTCAACTATCCCTCGTCCCGCGAGCGGCTCGAGCGGGCGAGCGCGGTCCTCGGAGCCGGGGCGGGGAAGGACCGCTCGGCCGTGGCCGAACGATTGCGCACCCTCCTCCTCCCGCTCGGGATCCCCCGGACGCTCAAGGACGCCGGGCTTCCTTCGACCGTCCTCTCGACGGGGCGCGAGCGCGTCGTGTCGCGAGCGCGCGCTTCGTCGGCGACGGTCGCCAATCCCCGCGTCGCTTCCGAGGAGGAGTACGCGCGGCTCCTCGGCTGCGCCTTCGACGGGGTCGCCGTCATGTTCTGAACCGGCCGGCGGACCGCCGACCGCGCCTGGGTAGGCTCAGACCGAGGACCCCGGACCTTCCGTCCGGTTCTCCACGGCGTGGTTGATCGCGATCTCGGCGATGTCCGTGGCGTAGAGCGCGCTCCGCTCCAGGCTCTCGAGGACGTAGGCGAGGGAGACGGCGAGGCGACCGCGCTTCGTGCCGACCTCGCGGAGGATCTTCTGGCGCTCCCGTGCGACCCGCTGCGCGGAGTCGATCACGGCGTTCGCCCGGTCGATGTCTCGGGCCTCGAGCGCATCGAGCGCATCGGACAGGCAGGTCGCCGCGGTGGCATGCAACCGCTCCAACTCCTCGACCAGTGCCGCCGGCGGCTCTTCCTTGCCCAGCATCGCGACCGTGTCGGCGATACGGACCCCGTGGTCCGCGACCCGCTCTAGGGTCCGGGAGGTGAGCAGGTACGTGGCGCACTCCGGGAGCGTCAGAGAGAGGGAGGCGAGGACGCGGGCATCCCTCAACGCCGTGGTGACCTGCTTCTGGACGAACCAGTGTAATCGGTCGACCTCCCAATCCCGTTCGATCACATCCTTCGCGATCGACGCGTCGCGCAGCTTGAACGCGGCCATCGCGTCCGTCTGCATCGCGCGGACCATCTGGTGCATCCTGCGGATGACCGAGGGGATGGGCAGCGGGTTCGACCCGACCACGTCCTGTAGGACGACCGAGTCGGCGGTCTCTTCCAGGATCTCGGGTCCGATCATCCGCTGGGCGAATCCGCGGACGACGTCGCGAGTGCGCGCGCTCATCCGTTCGGGCGTTTTCAATTCGAGAAGCGGAGCCCCCGCGATGTACTCGGCGACGAGCCGGCGGAACAGGTGGTGCTCGTCGGCCTTGTTGGAGACCATCACGGTCCGTCGGGTCGGCTCCGCCTTCGGCGATTCGTCCGGGTAGACCGTCATGGACCCGTCGGGTCGGGGCGTGAACAGGAGCACGTCGCCCGCCCCAAGCCCTCGGCCCGTCACCCAGGCCTTTGGGAGAGAGACGATGTAGGTCGAACCTCCGGTCTTTTGGATCCGGCGTCCATGGAATCCCCCTGGAGCTCGCATGTGCGGGTTTGCACGACGGATATTGATACTATATAGTTTTGTCTGGGCGGACGGTTTGGACGACCCGCCTACGAGGGATGCAGGATTCGGCACGTGGCCGGGAGAACGGACGACCGGGACCCAGCCACACCCGCTGACTACGGACGATCCCGCACGCGGGACCTAACGAGCGTGATTGAGCCGGACGTGTTCGTCCCACGCCGAGAACCACGAGAAGGTCCGGCTACAGGACGGGCAATGGAAGGAGGCGCGCGAATCCTCGTCGACCGACGAGCCTTCGGCCCCGGTCGATTCCGTCGGACGGGCTCGGTGGAACCACCCCGAAAGCTGTCGTCCCAACGAAACCCGTTCGAGCGGAAGGAACAGCGCAACGAGGAGGCCCGCCACCAGGGCCCAGCTCACGACCGTCCGGGGTGAGGGGTGTCCGCCCAGAAGCAGGGGGGCGGGAACGGGGGGCTCGGCTGCCTTCGTTGGGGTGGATTTCGTTCTCCGCACTGGCCTTACCGAATGAATGGTTCGCGGGCATATATAGAATATGGCCTACTACGGAAGGTCCGTAGACGCCCTATCTCGGAGTTCGACGGGTGCCGAACGCCCTCTGGAGGCGCCGGTCGTTTAGGCCCTTGACCGTGGCGCCGGGGGATCGCCTTCTTACAGCGCGAGGCTCGCGATGGCCGCACGAGTCGAGCGCTTCCGGAACCGCAGGATGATCTCCTTTCGCAGGGCGCGACGGCGCTGGTCCTCCCGGCGGACCCAGGGGGATCGGGCGGCCTTACCCCGTACGTCCTCGAACCCGTCGACCAACAGGTCGAGGTCGTGCAACGCGCCCAACGAACGTTGCAGCCCACTCAGCCGGGCCGGAAAGCTCGGTTCGACCCGGCCGACCGCCGCGTCGACCAGGTCCGACAGGATGTGCGCTCGACGCAGCTCGATCCGGAGCCGATGCATCCGGTCCGGATTCGACCGGCGCCGGGCTCGGCGGAGGGATCGTTCGACCCTCGACCGACCGCTCGTCACCGCGCGGCGGCAGGCGGTCCACGCCTTCGCTCCGTCGAGCCGAGCGCCGGCCGTTGCGACAAGCCGGTCGGACTCCTCGAACAGCCCACGGTCGATCTCCGACCGAAGGAACGCACCCAGTAGGGCTCGACCGGTCCCCGCCTCCTCCCCCATCCGTCGGAGCATCCCCTCGAGCCGCTCGTCGGGAGGCTCGGCCGCCACGCTCAGCCGCGGGTCGGACAGGTGGGCGATCGCCACGTCGAAATCCCGGACCTCTCCGACGAGGCGAGCCACCCTTCGCAGCCGCCGGTGGATCTCGAGCGCGCGGTCGGCCTGCGCCTCCGGCAGGAGACGGGCCAGGAGCCGTATCGATGCGCGCAGGCGGCGCAGTCGCTGATGGAAGCGATGAAGCTGCTCCGGCGTGGGGTCGGGCTCGATCGAGATCCGGTCGGCGTCCCGGCGGGCCGACTCGACGACCTTCCGACTGGCGCTCGCTAGGGTGAAGCGCCCCGGAGTCGGCGCCGAGTCGGAGGCGGCCCCCGTCCCGGGGGACCCGATCGGGTCTGCCCGGCCGCGGTGACCGACCATGGAGGCTCGGTGCGGGCAACAGGCGAGGATAGTAAGAGTGCCGTACCTTCGCCGGCGGGGGTTTTTATCCTCCCCTACCGTCGGGAAAGCCGTGGAACGGCCTCGCGTCCTTATTGACCGCGAAACGGAGACGCTCGCCGTTCGCCCCACGCCCGACCGGCGGATGGCGATCGTCGATGTGGGCTCGAACACGGCGCGGCTCGTGGTGTTCCACACCGCTCCGGGAGGTTTCCTCCGTGCGCTCGACGAGGTCAAGGAGAGCCCGCGGCTCGGCCTAGGGGTCGGGCCCGACGGCACGATCAGCCGCGAAGCCATCGACCGCGGACTGGCCGGGCTCAAACGGTTCGAGCGGACCCTGCATGCCTTCGGAAGCCCCCGGACGGTGGGGGTGGCCACGAGCGCGGTCCGCGATGCGCCCAACGGTCGGATCTTCGTGGAGAAGGTCGCCCACGAGACGGGCATCACGCTGCGGGTCCTCAGTGGCACCGAGGAGGCAAGGTATGCCTACCTGGGCGTGTCGAGCTCGTGGGAGCTGGACACGGACCTCATCTGCGACCTCGGTGGGGGATCCCTCCAGATCGCGGCGACCCGCAAGGGATTGCTCAAGAATTCGGTCAGCCTTCCCCTCGGTGCGCTCCGGCTCACCCAACGGTTCTTCGAGCACGACCCTCCGAAGGGACGGGAGGTCGACGACCTGAGAGAGCACGTGCGAGCCAACCTGGCCGACGCGCTGGAGGCGATCGGAAAGGAGCACGGCCGATTGTTCGGGGTCGGCGGCACGGTCCGCAGCCTGGCGAAGGTGGCGATCAACCTGCGCGACTACCCCATTCCCCGGGTCCACGGGTTCCCGCTGCGCTCCCATGACCTCGAGGCGCTCGGCGAGCTCCTCCTCGAGCTTCCCTCCGAGAAGCGATGGGCGATCCCCGGGATCGGGGCCGACCGGGCGGACGTCATCGTCGCGGGCCTCGTCGTGATCGAAGAGCTCCTGAGAGCCGGCGCCACCGACCTGATGACCGTAAGCGGGACGGGCATCCGGGAGGGGCTCGCCCTCGAGGAGATCCACGCCCGACTGCCGGCCTCGGCGGAGGAACTCGCCCGACGGTCGGTGGAAGGCGCGAGCGAGGCCCTCGCGTTCTCGGTCTCCCACGGCGAGGAGGTCGAGCGCGTGGCGCGCCAGCTCTTTAACCTCCTTTCCGACCGCCTCCACTGGGGGGATGAAGAGCGTCGGGCCCTCACGGTCGCCGCCTGGATGCACGACGCCGGCGTGGCGATCGACCTGTGGCGACACGCGCGCCACTCGGCCTACCTGCTGCGCAACGTGCCGCTATGGGGGCTGTCCCAACGGGAGATCTTGCTCGCGTCGATGGCGGCGTTCCTGCACGAAGGCGACGAGGCCCCCTCTTCGTGGCGGAGGGACTACCTCCCGCTCATCCGAGGTTCCGACATCGAGCTCGCGCGCCAGCTCGGCTCGCTCCTCTATGTCGCCGAGACCCTGCAGGGCGGCGACCCGAAGTTCACCCTTCCGGAGGGATCGACCGTCCTGACCGTCGCCTGGGGCCGGGCCTCGGAGAATGGACTCCCGCCGAAGGCGATCGAGAAGGTCCGCAAACCCCTACGACGCGAGTTCCACCTGGAGGTCAAGGCGCGTGATCCCTGAGACCCCCTCGCCGACCCACGGATACCCCGGTCGGCTCCTCGTCTTCGAGGGCCTCGATGGCAGCGGGAAGTCGACCCAGGCCCGCCTGATCGGAAAATGGCTCCAGTCGAGGGGTTATCGGGTCTTCTTCACCGAGTGGAACTCCTCCGACCTCGTCGCCTCGACGATCCGACGCGGCAAGAAGAAGGGGCTCCTGACGGCGACGACGTTCTCGCTCTTGCACGCGACGGATTTCGCCGACCGGTTCGAGCGGCAGATCCTGCCCCCGCTGCGAGCTGGCTACGTGGTGATCTGCGACCGCTACGTCTACACGGCGTTCGTTCGGGATGCGGCGCGCGGCTGCGACCCGAACTGGGTCCGCAACATCTACAGCTTCGCCCCCCGCCCCGACCGGACGTTCTACTTCCAGGTCCCGGTCCAGGTGACGCTCGACCGCAAGATCGCCTCGCGGTCGAAGATCTCCTACTACGAGGCCGGAATGGACCTCGGGCTCGCCGACGACGTGACCGAGAGCTTCGAACGGTTCCAGGGGCGGCTCAAGCGACAGTACGACCTGCTCGCCACCTCGGACCATTTCACGCTGATCGACGCGGGCCGGCCGGTCGAGCCGGTCCAGAACCAGCTCCGACGGGAGCTGCGGCCCTTGCTCGAGCGCTTCCCGACCGTCGAGAGCCTGATCCATGACGGGTAACACCTACGGCACGCCCCTGCCGGGCATGCCCAAGCACCGGCTCACTGGGCGGCTCATCGTCGTCGAAGGGGCGGACGGGTCCGGTCGGACCACCGAAGTCGGGATGCTCAAGGAATGGCTCGAGGTCCAGGGCCACGCCGTCGTCGACACGGGCCTCCGGCGCTCCACGCTGGTGAGCGAGCAGATCGACCAGGCGAAGCAGGGCCACACGCTCGCCCCCACAACGATGGCCCTGTTCTATGCGGTCGACTTCGCCGACCAGCTCGAGAACAAGATCATCCCGGCGATGTCGGCGGGCAGCACCGTCCTCGCCGACCGCTACATCTACACGCTGATGGCGCGGGCGATCGCCCGGGGCGCCTCGCGGGAGTGGGCGCAGGAGCTCTACCAGTTCGCGCTCGTGCCGGACCTCGTCGTCTTCCTCGAGGCCCGGACCGACATCTTGCTCCACCGGGCGATCATGAAGTACGGCTCCCTCGACTACTGGGAGTCCGGCATGGACCTGTCGCTCTCCCCCGACCGGTTCGACTCGTTCTTCCTCTACCAGGACCGGCTCCGCAAGGAGTTCGAATGGATGGCGAAACCGTACGGCTTCCACTTCATCGATGCGAACCGCCACCCGGATACCGTCCACTCGGACGTCAAGCGGATCGTCGCCCCCCTCTACCTCAAGCCCAGCGACCGGGCCTCGCGGGGCCGCAAGGCCGCTGCGGCCCCCGTGCCTACTTCCCGAGCGCCGTCAACTGCTCCCGCGTGAGCACCCACCGAAGCTCGGCGCCGCCCGGCGCGAGGGTGCGAGGGAAGCCGAGGCCGGCCGCGCCGGCCTTGGTAAGGCGCAAGAACGCGGCGGACTCTCCCGTCAGCGCGTATCCAGCGAACTCCCCGAGCGTCGGCTCGTGACCGACGAGGGCGATCCGATCGACGGTACGCGGCCGGCTGCGCAGGCGAGCGAGGAGGGGCTCGGCGAGCTCCCCGCTCGCGAGTTCCTCCCACGCCTCCACGCGGACGGCCCTGGGATAGCTCCCGGACAGGATCTGCGCCGTCGCCCGGGCCCGCTCGAACGGGCTCGTCGCGATCCGATCGATCCGCCCGACCCACGCCGCGAACCCCCTCGCCGCCTTCCGGGTCGCCCGAACGCCCTCCGGCGAGAGCGGCCGGTCGGTGTCCCCGGGCCAGCGCTGCGGGTCTCGCTCCTCCGCCGGGCCGTGACGGAACAGGAACGCCTCCATGTGGGTCGTGACGGCCGGTGCACGACATGGTAATAGGCTCGCGGGCGCGCAGGGCCGACCTTCCGTTCGTTCGAACTTGCTGCGAGGGCATCGGCCGCTCGCACCGAAGACCGGCGGGCGCAGCGTTCAAGGGAGGGAGCGCGCTGCCCCCGCCCGGACGGGGAGAGGCTTGGTGAGCATCGACATCGCGGTGTGGACGTTCGTCGGGACCTGGACCCTCGTCATCGGCACGATCGTCCTGATGTGGTGGCAGACCCGCCAGACCCGGATCCTGAACTCGGCGAACGTGGTGATGGCCCTACGGGAGCGCTTCGCCTCGCTCTCGATGCGACGGGCCCGCCGATTCCTCGCCACACGGCTCTTGAACAATCAGCACGAGGACATCACGAACCTCGAGGTGGGAGCGTTCTTCGAGCTCGTCGGAGCGCTGACGCACCGGGGGGTGCTCGAGGAAGACCTGGTCTGGGAGGCCTTCGGAACGTGGGCCGCCGACTACTACCATGCCCTCCGACACCCCGTCGACCTGATCGGCCAGGCCCGCAGCTCGCTACGGGACCCACTGTTGTTCCACGAGTTCGAGTGGCTCCACGACCGGGTCCTGCACCTCGACCGCGCGAATCTGGGGTCGACCCATGCCGAGACCATCGAGGACGAGGAGGAGATCCGCATCCTCCTCAAGCGAGAGGGCGACCTCGATATCGAGGTCTAAGCGGCACGAGGGCGGGCTCGGGGGACGGCCTAAATACGCAGCGGCCCGGTCCGCGGGTCCGCCGATGTCCGAGGGTCCGTCCCCGTGGGTTCGCTACCGCGGCCGCCCGGTTCCCGTCCGCCCCGGGGACACCCTGGCCCGCGCCCTCGCGCGGCGCGGGGTCGGGATCTTGGGGCGTTCGGTACGCTACCATCGGCCCAGGTCCCCGTTCTGCGGGATCGGGTTCTGCACGAACTGCCTCGTCCGGGTGAACGGTCGCCCCAACGTCCGGGCCTGTCGGTACCGGCCCACCGCGCAGGACGCGGTCGAATCGGAGAATGCGTGGCCCTCCCCGCGTTTCGACCTCCTCGGGCTGATCGACCGGGTCTTCCCGTCCGGGATCGACACGCTCCATGGGTTCAACCGGCCCCGCTGGGCCGTACCGGCCTACCAGTGGGTCGTCCGCCGCCTGGCCGGCTATGGGACCCTCGCCGATGAGGCGAGCGGGCGGAGCGCCATGCCCGGCGAGGAGAGGACGATGGATCTCGTCGTCGTCGGCGGCGGGACCGCCGGCGGAGGGTTCGCCCGTTCGCTCGGTCCGGGAGCGGGCCGGACCCTCCTGGTCGAACGCGAGCGTAGCCTAGAGGCCATCCCGCGGGTGGAGGTGCTCGACCAGACCACGGTCGTGTTCCTGCCACCGCCCGACCCGACCGACCCCCTCGGATTCCGACTTCTTGCGGCGCGGGACGATGGACGGGGGGTGCGGATCCGGGCGCGGCAGGTGGTCGTCGCCGTCGGGGGTTACGACGCGGGCCTACTGTTCTCGGGGAACGACCGGCCGGGTGTGATGACGGCCGATGGCGCCGAAGGCCCGACCCCGGAGACCGACCGTCCCTCGTTCCACCACGCGGTCCTGTTCGGGGATGGGGCGAGGATCGCGGGCCTGCTCGAACGCTGGGGCGACCGAGTGGAAGCGATCGTCGCACCCGGTTCGATCGGGCCCGAGGTGGCGCGCCGGTCGAGCGAGCTCGGCATCCCCCTCTACCCCCGAACGTTGCTCCTCGAAGCTATCGGAACGAGGCGGGTCCGAGCGGTCCGCCTCGCGCGACGGGGGACCGGCGAGTCGGTGAGACTACCCTGCGACGCGGTCGTGATCGCGCACCGCAGGCTCCCCCATCCGCAGCTCTTCTTCCAGGCCGGCGCGCGGATGGAATGGCGCTCGGAGACCGGCTCGTACTACCCGACGCTGTCGGACCGATCCGAGACCACCGTGCCGGGACTCTTTGCCATCGGCGAATCCGCCGGGTTCGTCGGGAGCGCGGCGTCGTCGAGTGCCGAGGGGCTCGCAGCGGTCCTCTCCGGCCCCGCCCCCGCCCGGACGGGATCGATCCCCCGGGTCCGTTCCGAGGGCTCCAACGAGCTAGAAGGGTACTATCGCGAGCTCCTCCCGAAGCTCCCCAAGCACGCGAAGACCATCGCCTGTGCCTGCGAGGACGTTCTCCTCAGCGAGCTCGTCGAGGCGAGCGAACGCGGCTACCGCGGGATCGAGGTGACGAAGCGCTACACCGGGATCGGCACGGGCCTGTGCCAGGGTCGGTACTGCCTGCCCGATGCGATCCTCTTGCTCTCCCTGTGGGAGGGGCGACCGCCGAACGAGGTCGGTTACATCACCCAACGACCCCCCGTCGTCCCCACACCCTTGACCGCCCTAGCCGGCCTCCCTCCGCCGACCCGGACGGAGCCCGCATGACGGGCCCGTCGAGGGCGCACTACCGCGGTGTGATCGTCGGCGCCGGGATCGTCGGCCTCTTCACGAGCTATCACCTCGCGCGGGCCGGCGCCGGTCCGATCCTCGTCCTGGACCGTGGGTTCCTGAGCTCGGGTGCCTCGGGCCGAAACGGGGGAGGGGTCCGACAGCAGTGGGAGACCCGCGCGACGGTCCGGCTCGCCCGCGAGGCGATCGCGGAGTACCGCCGCTTCGGGCGTGAGTTCGACTACAACATCTGGTTCCGTCAGGGAGGCTACCTGTTCCTCGCGGAGAGTCCCGCGGAGCTCGAGCGTCTCCGTCGGGTCCACTCCGTCGTCGCCTCCGAGGGATTGGCGAGCCGGCTCCTCGCCCCGGAAGAGGCGGCTCGGCTCGCTCCGGGCCTGTCGACCTCTCGGCTCGTCGGTGCGAGCTTCCTCGATTCGGACGGGACCCTCTACCCGTTCCCGGCGGTCTGGGGGGTCTACGAGCGGGCGCGCGCGCTCGGCGTCGAGGTCTGCTTCGGCGTGGAGGCCACCGGGGTCCGACGGGATTCCGGCCGGGTCTCGGGCGTGTCGACCTCGGTCGGACCGATCGGCGCCGAGTGGGTCGTCAACGCCGCCGGTGGGTGGAGCGCAGAGTTCTCGGAGCGCTGCGGACTCCCGAGCCCGAACGTCGCGACGCGCCACGAGATCCTCGCCACCGAACCTCTCAAACCGTTCCTCGACCCGATGATCATCCGGCTGGCCGATGGCCTCTACGTCAGCCAGACCATGCGCGGCGAACTCGTCGGCGGGCTGACGATCCCCCATCGTCCCGGGACCTCGGGAGGAATGGCGAGTTCGGTCGAGTTCCTCCCGGCGATGGCGAGGGCGCTCATCGACCTTCTTCCTCGGACGTCGACCCTGGGCGTCCTGCGCGCGTGGTCCGGTTTCTACGATGATACGCCGGACGGCCTCCCGGTGATCGGACCCGACCCGAGGCTCCCGGGATTCGTCCACGCGAACGGCTTCGGCGGCCACGGCTTCATGCTCGCGCCCGCCTCGACGCGGCGGGTCGCTCAGAGCGTGCTCGGCGAACGGTCCGACCTCGACCCGGCGATGTTCGGGCCACAGCGCTTCCTCGGACCGGGCTCGCCGCGGGCTTCGGAACGTCTGCAACCGGGCTGACGAGGACGGGCCGGCCCGGAAAACCTATCTTCGCCGTCCGGGGTCCGTACCGCGATGGACGCCTCCCCCTCCTTTCCGTTCATGGTCGACGAGAAAGGGTCGAAGGGCGAGGGTCTGACTACGATCCCTCGGAAGGCGTTCCGTGGAGCGGTCACGAACGCCGATGCGTACCAGGCGACCCGTGCGGCCCTGCGCGTCGAGGGGGAGATCCTCCGGATCGGGAATCGGTTCGTCCCCGTGGGGAAGTATCGTGAGATCGCCTTCGTGGCCGCCGGGAACGCTTCGGTCTCCCAGACCCTCGCGGCGGTCCACGGACTGGGGGCGAAGTTGACCCAGGGGTTCGTCGCCGGACCCGACCCGGTGCCTCCCGAGATCCCCTTCCGGGGGATGCGGGTCCCGCGGGGCTATCCCGGGTCGCGCGAGGGCGTGGAGGCGGGCCGCCTCATGCTCGAGCTCGCCGGAGGCCTTGGCCCGAACGACCTGCTCCTCGCCCTCGTCTCGGCCGGTGCCATCGCCTCCTTCGCGGCGCCGGACCCCGAGCGAACCCCGGTCGAGCCCGGCCCGTGGATCTCGGCGATGCGATCGTCCGGGGCGAGCTCCCGGGAGATCTCGCTCGCCCAAGCGCTCCTCTACGGCGGCGGGGTCGACGGGGGCCTCGCCGAGGCGGCCGGCAGGGCGGAGGTACAGTCGATCGTGGTCGACCGGGGGGATGGTGGGGACCTGATCGGCGGAGCCCCGACACGACGGCTCCTACCGGCGCAACGTGCCCTCGGTTTCGCGGTGCTCGATCGGACCTTGGGCCTCGCTGCGACCGGCTCCCCACGCGCCGCGCTCGCCCCGAGGCCGATCCCCCCGCCTCTGCCCGCCTCGGTCGGTCGACCCGTCGTGGTCGCCGGACCGGACGATGCCCTGCGAGGGGCAGCCGATGCCGTCGGCGAGAAACGCTACCTCCCGAGGCTCGCCCAGCGCTCCTACCAGGGCGGCCCCGAGACCGTCGCGCGCCAATTTTCGGGCCGCCTAGACGAAATACTTCGCGACGAGGCCGCGGCGCTGAAAAGCCGGAACCGGGAAGGGCTGGTGGCGTTCGCGACGGCGACCTTCGATGTCCCTGAGGGGTTCGATGAGCGACCGGCGATCCGCCGGTTCCTCTCGGAGGCGGGACCGAAGATGCGACATCGCGGCACCCTGGTCGGGGCGTTCGCGACGAGTGGGGGGTCGGATCCAGCGGACCCGGCCGGCGGGTTTGCGGAGGCGAACGTCGGCGGGGCTGGGGAGGTACCGAAGCTTCGCGGGGTCACCATGCAGCCGGGCATCACGGACGTGGGCTGCCTCCTCATCGCGGTGGTCCCGGCCCCGCGCGAGTGACCGAAGGGCTGCCAAGGGCCGCTCAGGCGACCGGTCCGGAGCTCGTTTCTAGGGCGCCGAAATGGCGCTTGAGCGCCATGTACTCGTCGTAGGAGATCTGTCGGCGGGCCCGGATCGCGCCAGCCTGTTTCAAGGAACCGATCTGGAACGTTGCGAGGAGCTCAGGGACCGGCCGAGGAACGTTCGGGGTCCGGTCGTTGGACAGGGGCATGGCCGCCAGGGGGCGGTCGGTATCCGCGAACGCCGCCTTCGGGACGGTCGAGGCTCCTTCCGACCGCGGGGCCGTTGGGAGGGCGGAGCGGAGGATCTCAGCCTCGGCCGGCGTCACCTCCCCATCGGCGAGCAGCGCCTCCACGAGCTGGGGTCGACGGGGACGGTAGGTTTCCAGGAGTTCCGTTCGCGACCGGTCGGCTCGGGGGACGGGACCTCGGAATCCCGCCTCGGCCCGCGCCGAGTCGAGCTCCTTGTCGAGGTCCCGAAGCGCTGCGGCGAGCTCGATCGGACTGGGCCCCGTGCTACCCTCTTCGATGGAAAAATGGGCCGAGACCCGGATCCGTCGGGGGACCCCGACCGCATCCAGGACCTCACGCTCGACCGATAGCTCGACCTCCCGGCCTCTTCGAAGGCTCACGACAGCTCCGAGGACGGGCCCCATCAAAACCTGTTCGCGCGGCATGTAGAGGGCTGGAGGATGAGGCGTCGCCGAGGATGCTACGGTGGCGAAGTTACCTTTCGTTACTTGGTTTCCATCCGCAACCGTAATATCTGCGGTTCCTCTGGCTTCGGTCGGTTCACGCCATGTCGAGCGCACTATCTCATCGCCCTGAAGTCCGCGTCTCCGTCGAGCCCTCCGTCGCGATGGGGGATGCCGCCCTGTGCCCCGTTCTCGCTGCGGTCGGTGTGATCGGCACCGAATGGAGGCTCGCCCTGGTCCACAAGCTGTTGAATGGACCGCAACGGTTCAGCGAACTCCTCCGATGGAACCCGAAGTTGAACGCCAAGACGCTCAGCGCGACGCTGAAGTTCCTCGAAGGAACGGGTGTGGTCCAGCGCACCGTCGTAAGCACTCGGCCCTTCAGCGTCGTGTACTCCCTGACGGAGATGGGCATCGCACTCGGACCGGCGGCGCGCGAGCTGCGGGTCTGGGGAGAACGATGGCTCTCGGCTCCCAAGTCGATCGCGTCTCGCCCTCCGCCCGGCTCTCGGACCCCGTTCATCCAGGGGGAGCTTCCCCGAATTCCCGAGGCCGCCGACCGGCGCCACCCGTAGCGCGACCCGGGAGCGTCGTGATTTTTCTCACGGCGCTCGCTCCGTTTTCCCGAATGCTGTCACGGCCGACGGAATAAAATCACAAAGCCCGACATGGCTTGAAACACCGCGCCGACGAGACCGTTTCACGGGCCCCAGAGGCAGTTCCTATACCCCGTATCGCCCTGGTTCTCTCGCAACCACCCCGGAAGGGACCGCCAAGATCCCCAAGGAGACGGCACCGCGTCTCGGGCGTGCGGGGGTCCCTTCCTACCCTCTCCTAACGTCTTCTTACAGAACTGCGAACGCCAAGCCAGTTCATGACGCATTAACGACCGACGGTTCTCTCGCAGGTCGCACCGTTCATCATTCATCGCCTCGGATGGGATTGACCTCCCGGGGCGCCTCCATCGGCCGAACCCACATGGCCGGAACCTCGGGAACCCCCACGCACCTTCAACGAGCGTGTCCGATGACACCCCTCGGGCGAGCTGCGACGATTCCCAGTTCCCGCACGACCCTGAGCCCCGGAACTCGAACTCGGCGCCCGGTGGAACACCGAGCCCTGGACCGTTCGGTCCCGAGAGCCAAACCGTCGAGCCGATAGGCACCGCGCCCGGAGGAGGGGCCTTCCGGACGGTCGCCGCCCCACCTGCGGAGACGCTCCCGGACCCGGGAGCCTTCCGGAAGGCGGCGTCGGACCCCGGCTCGACCCGTTCCCGGTCGTACGACCGGACCCCGTCGGCCTTGCGGCTCGGGAGGACCCTCTCGAACCCAGGACGGAAGGCCGAGGCGACCTGACCGATGGGACCGTCCGTTCCCCCCCGGATGCCTGGGGAGGAGCGCGCGCGGTCCCCGATGGCCCGCTCGGTCGGTCGTCCCCGGCCGACGGGCTCGAGGAACAACATGAACCGTAGAGCGAACGCGCTCGAGAACGCCGAGCCCCCCCACGCCGAACTCGCCCCCCGACCGAATCCCGTCGATCCGACCGCCCCGGGTCGCGTGGAACGACTCGGACGCCTACGATTGCCGATCGCCGGACCTTATCGGCCGTGGGCGACCGCGTACCGGTTGCCCGACGGACGGGTCGTATGGTGCGTCCGTCTCTGGTCGGTCGATCGCCCGCTGCTCCACTGCCTGCCGACCTCGACCCTTCGGTCGTTCTGCCGCCTCAACGGACTCGCAGCGCTGGCCGTTGAGGTCGAGCGGGTTGGGAGCGGATGAACGCTCCCCGACACCGAACCCGCCCGGACCGGGCCTACCGGTTCCGGCCCGACGGACCCTCGTGGGACCTTCCCTTCCTGCGTCGGTTGGCGGAAGGACTGTCCACGTACCCCGCCGGGCACGCGATCCTGCTCGAGTGCACGGAGGACTCCGAACCGCTGGTCTTCCCGGGATCGACCGACGTGGAGCCGGCCGTGGAGCGAGCGGCCTGGGGATTGCCCGGGGCTCTCGAACGGTTCGGGCCGATCCCGGCGGTTCCCCCGATCCCGATCGGCCGGACCCGATTCGGGGTCGTTTACCCAGTGGGTTTGCCCGACCGCCGAGACGCGAGCGAGTATCGACGGGTCGACCCCGACGAACCGGTCCCGCTGGAGGGCATGGCGGCGTGGTACCCGAATGAGCCGGAAACGGCGCTCCCGTCCTACGGCGGCATCGGAGCAGTCCAATGGCACTGGTTCTCGACGGGTCGCCCCCGTCTTGCCGTTCGGGTCCGACTGCGCGCGTCGGGGGAAGGGAAGGCCCTCCGAGGCTGTCTCGTCCAGTCGTCAGCCCCGATCGTCGGGCGACTTCAGGGGGGCCCGAGTGCGGTCGGGCTGGCCTCCCTGACAGCCTCCTGGCGCCGTCGGCGGGCCTGGGTCTCCGGTTCCCTCCGCGGGTTCCATCGAGGATCCCCGTTCGAGCTCACCCCGGCCGCTGCGGCCCGGGCGGTCCGCCCCCTCCGCCCGATGGCTCCGTTCGACGACCGCGTGCTCGAGCGCCATCTCGCGATCCTCGGGGCGTCCGGGTCTGGGAAGAGCTCCTTCCTGGCCCACCTCGCTCGGGAGCGGATCCGCAAGGGACGGCCGACGGTCGTGCTCGATGTGCACGGAGACCTGGGCCCCGCCATCGCGGCGGGCCTCGATGCGACCGCCCGCGCCCGGGTCGTGGCGGTCGACGCCGCCCGCCCGACGGAGGAGATCCCCGGCGTGGCGCTGTTCTCTGCGGAGGGTGCCGCCGACCGGGAGCGCGAGGCCGCCCACTTGGTCGCGAGCCTCCGCCACCTCTCCCACGATGGTTCGGAGGTCTACTGGGGGAATCGCCTGGAGCAGGTCTTCGACGTCTTCGTGCGGCTCGTCGAAGAGGAACGGGGTGGGTTCGCCGACCTCTATGAGCTCCTCACCGACCCAATGCGCCGCGAGGCCGCCCGCGCCACCACGCGCCGCCGAGTCGCCGCGCGATTCCTCGAGGAGCTCCCGGGGCTGTTGCGCCGCAACCCGGAGTACCTGCAACCGGCCATCGCGCGGGTCCAACGGGTCGCGCTCCACCCCAAGCTCCTTCGACTCCTGGACGCCACGGAGCGCCCCCTCGATGTCGCGGGACTCCTCGACGCGGGAGGCTCGGTCATCTTCCGGATCCCGAGCGCCGAGCTCGGTCCCGCCGCGAGCCGGTTCGCCGCGACGCTCCTCGCGAGCCGGACCTACCTCGCCCTCGCGGCTACCCCGAGACGGCGGGCCGGGCTGCGGGTCCTTGCCGTTTTCGACGAGGCCCATTCGATCTCCCCCTCGCTGCTTTCGGAGATCCTGTGCGAAGGGCGGAAGTTCGGGTTCGGCGCGGCGGTGGCCACGCAGTACGCGGCCCGTCTCGCGCCGGAGGCGCTCGCCGCGGCCGAGGGAGCGGCGGGAACTCATCTCGTGTTCCACATTCCACGTTCGGGCGCGAGCGCGGCCGGTCGATGGGCGGGACTCGACCGCGACGCGGCGGAACGGGTTCTTCCGGCGCTCCCACCGGGCGTGGCCCTCGTCGACATCGCGCTGTCGGGCGGCCCGCGAGGACTCCTCCACACCCCGCCATCCCTCGACGATGGCGGGTCCGCCTGGGAGTCGCAGTGCCAAACGGCGGCGCTCGAATATGGGGTCCGGGAGTCGGCGGAATGGGCGAACGGGGGGCGAGGATCGGCGGAGGAGGCGCTCCTCCTCGGGATGTTCGGGCTGGAAGCGCGGGGTCCTCCCCCCACGGCCTCGGAGATCGTCGATGCGGCGGCACGGATCCTTCCCGGGATCGATCGGGTCGAGCTCGCCTCCCGACTTCCCGCCCTCGCACAACGGGGCTGGACCGAGGAGGAGGGGGGCGGGGTAAAGTTGACCGTGGCTGGGACCCGACGGCTGGGCATCGGACTCCGTAGCGGGGCGATCCGGGAAAGTGACGAACACCGTGCCCTCCTCGTCGAGGGCGTGCGAATCTTCGCCCGACGCGGGGAGTGGCTCGAGATCGTCCGGCAGGGGCGGTTCGACACGCGGCTCCCGGACGGCCTCGTGCGCCAGCTGCCGGCGCGGACCGGTGGGTTGAACCCCGAGGAGCTGTTTCGGATGGCGAGCGAACGTTCCGGGCGCTGGCTCTGGAGGGCGTTTGGGGGGCGGGACGTCCACGTCGAGGCGGAGGTCTCCGGGGCAGAACGGCCGGAACGGATCCGGCGCGGCCTCGCCAAGGCTCGTCAAGCAGGGGCGGCGGTCCTGTTCCTGGTCTCGGACGCCCGACGGGCTCGGCGGCTCAGTGAGGTCCTTCGACGGGAACGGGTGCGCCCTCCCGAAGCCCAGGTATGGACCCTGTCGAGAGCAAGCGGGTGCGATGGAAATCGGCAAGACCCGGTGCACTCGTGACCGGGACCGGGAGGCAAGGCGGGTCCGTGCGGGCGTTCGTCGCGGTCGCGGTGCCCGAACTCGGGTCCCTCCCGGGCCTCCCGGAGGCGCCCGATCGCGCCCCCCGACACTGCACCCTGCGGTTCCTCGGTGAGGTGGACGAGGGGACGGTCCGAGCAGTCGGCGCCGCGCTCGGAGCGGTCGCGCCCCAGCTCCGGTCGTTCGAACTCTCGCTGTCCGGAATCGGCGCCTTTCCCGACCGGAAACGGCCGCGGGTCGTGTACGCCCGAGTCGCCTCCGGCCGCTCGGAGCTCGAGGCGCTCGCGGCCGCGGTGACCGGCTCGATCGAGCCGCTCGGGCTTCCGAAGGACCCCCGCCCGTTCCTGCCGCACGTCACCCTCCTTCGGATTCGCTCCTCGGCAGACGGAGAGCGGGCCCGCCGGCTGGCCGACGCGGCGGGAGATCGGGTCCTGGCCGAGGCCCGCGTCGAGGAGTTGTTACTCATGCAGAGCGAGCTGCTCCCCTCCGGGGCTCGGCACCAGTGCGTGGGCCGCTACCCCCTTACGGCGACGGGTTAGGGTCCGCCCCGGGGTTCGGGCGGCTCCAACAGGTTCCAGCGGGCGCCGTAAAAATTCGACATCCTTAAGCCCCGGGGAACACGTAACCGTTTTTCCCGACGTCGCTGGGAGAGACTCCCCCGGGCGGCGCCGCCGGCCGAGCATGCGAGGTTACCATCGACGGGCCCGAGGTTTCGAACCGCGGCTCATCGGCGCGATTCTCCTCGTCGGGGCGCTCCTAGCCATCGGCCTCCCGATGGGAACTCTTTCACTGACGAGCCCGTCGGCCCACGCAGTCCCTCGGGGCTTCCTCCTCCGTTCCTCCGGCACCGGTCCCTGCGCGGGCCCGGCCGTGAGCTCGGGGTACCTCGGTCGGGTCGCGGACGCCGGGGGCGGTGCGTCGGCGCCGCCGCTCGCGAACCAATCCGTCGTCCTCTCGTACCGATACACGCAGACCTTCCACCCGTCGGGCGGGGGAGCGAGCCAGTACCTGTGCGTCTCGACCCTGGCCGACGGGTTGACCGGGCCAACGGGCTCGTTCTCGATCACCGCTTCCGTGAGCGGTCCGTTCTGCAGCAAGCCGTACGGATGCTGGAACTATTCCGGCCCGTACGGGCCGGCGTCGCTTTCGTTGGGGAGCGGTGCGCTGCCCGCGGGATTCTTCGAAAACGAGACGACCTCGAACGGGACGTTCACGCTGACGCGGGTAATCGCCCTGGAGAACGCGTCGATCTCACCGAACGGCTTCCTGACCGTGAGCGTGAACGCGCCGACGGTGGTTTCGGCGAAGGGGCTCTCGGGGTTGGGCACGCCGAGTCCGGCGAACCTGTCGTTCGCCTGGTCCTTGACGGGAGTCGGTTGGCGGTCGCTGGCAGGCAACGGCGCCCCGACGTTCCCCGTCGAGGCGGTCTCGACCAGCAACGTGGCGACGGTCGAAGTTTGGGTGAACGGATCCTACGGAGGGTTGACGTTCCACGCCCCGCCCGTCTCGCTGCTCCTCACGGCTGCGTCGACCCTGATCACCTCCGGATCGGCGAGCCCGACCTCGGTCGATACGGGCGTGGACGCGACGTTCTCCTGGACCGGGACAGGAGCCGATGGGTACCCGTACTGGGCTACGCTCGGCCCCGGCCTCGGAGCGGCGCAGGTCCGCGCCGCTTGCTTGAACCATTCGATCGCAGGGGGCTTGCGCCAATTCGACTGCTCGGTGATCTACGCCTACTCGGCAGGGGGCTCGGCCCAGCCGTTCGCGACCCTCGCCAACCCGTTCTCGAGCGCGAACTACACGTTCGCGCCGATAACCGTCTCCCGCGGGCTCGGCGTAACGGTCGGCCCCGACCCAGGCCTCCAGTACGCGGGCGTGCCAATCCTCTTCACCGTCGGCGTAAACGGCGGAAGCGGAACCGCCCCCTACGGCCCCGCCTGCTTCTCGGACGGGATCGGGGCCACGGTCTGCAACGCGACGGCCGCCCCCCCGTGGAAGTTCTCCATCACCTACCCGCAAACCGGACGATATCAGGCACGCATCTACGTCGCCGACTCCGGAGGAACGAACTACACGATGTCGCTACCGGTGACTATCTCCTCTCGCCCAGGCCTAGGGACCATCAACCTCAGCCAATCCGAGGTCGATGTGGGTGGTGTCGTGACGGCCACCGCGGAGGTCCGGGGAGGGGCCCTGCCGATCTCATACTGGTGGAACACCACGGCTCCCACCCGGACCGTGGGCGGGGGCGGTCTCTCGAGCGACGGCCCGGTCGGGGTCTCCTTTCATGCTTCGACCGTCCCGGTCAACTCGCTCCTCAACCTGACGATCGTTGACGCCCTCGGGACGCGTTTCTCGGCGAGTGTCCGGGTCTTCGTCGTCTCGACGAACGCGACCCGGATCCTTCTGAACGAGCCGCCGAACGCAACGGCAGCGGCCGGAACCCCGATCCGCCTCTCGTTCGAGGCGGTCGACGCCCTCCAAGAGGCCGTCCCGGGTTACAACGGTTCGTTCAGCATCCTCCCGAGGTTGGCCGACTATACAGGGGTCTGGGTGAACGCGAGCGGTTCGACGTCGGTCCAGGAGGCAGGCGGGATCTTCGGGGTCCTGGGGTCTGCGTGGACGTACGGCTTCCTGAACCTCACCTTCACCGACCGCGCGGTCGGGATCTTCAATCTCTCCTTCAACGCCGCCGGCAGCGTCCAGGGTCCGTCCCCCATGCGGATCCAGGTGGGGCCGTACGTTGCCGACGAACACCTCAGCCGCATCGATGTAGCCCGACCGGGCGATCGGGAGAATTCGACCCTCTACGAGATCCGGGATCGCTTCGGGAACCCGGTCACCGACGGGTGGGTCCTCGTCCGCTCGGTCTTCGGCGCCACCGTGACCGACCTCCATTCGACGATACGTCCCTCGGGTACCGGCTCCGTCGTGTGGGTCAACTATTCGGCGGGGGGAAGCGGCGCAGGGACGGTCTACGTGCTGAGCGAGTCGAACCAGTCGCTGCTGTCTCCGATCGCAGTGCCGGCCCTGGCCGACGCTCCGCTCGGTCAGTTCGCCTATGCCGCCGTTCTCGGTCTCGGGATGGCCGCGGTCGTGGGGGCTGCGGTGATCGCGCGCCGTCGGCGCGCCGCCTCGGCCGAGAACCAGGACCCCGACAGCGATTCGGCCGTCGAGGACGGTCTCAAACGGCTCGCAGAGGGCCGCGCCCATGTCCTCGAACGGGTGCCGCTCGAGCGAGCGGTGGACCTCGACCATATCGCGGGCGGATGGACCGGCCCGCCCCCGGACGCGGCGGAGCTCGCCGAATGGGTGGGATCGCTCGTCTCGGAAGGGATCCTGAAACCCTCGATCGGCCCCGAGGGCCGGCCGATGTTCGTCCGACTGCCCGCTGCCGCCCCCGCGCCCCCGCTTCGGGTCGAGGTCGATGCCATGGCGCTCGACGCGGCCCTGGAGCGTCAGCGACTCGAGTCGACCCGATCCGACGAGGGGCCGACGGGCTCCGACGAACCTTCCGACGGCTATGACCCCGGGTCCCGTCCTACTAGGTCGTAGAACCGGTACGCCGCTTCGCCAGCTCCGAAGCAGAACCGCAGGGCCGTGTGGTCGGCTTTCAAACGCTCGCCGTCCGCTCGGACCTCGGCGGGCGGCCGGCCCTTGTGCAGGAGGGCGTCGAGGAGTTCGGCGATCCGGACCATCTCGGGCTCCCGCATGCCGACCCGGGTGACCTCGGGAGTGCCGATCCGGATCCCTCCCGGGCGCTTCGGGCTTGAATCCCCTGGAAGGAGGTTCTTGTTCGTGATGATCCCCGCCTCGGCGAGGGAGCGCGCTACGGCCTCGCCGCCGCCCTCCCGTACGACCCGAACCGCGATGGTGTGGGAGCGGGTGAACCCGAGCCCGGGAGCGAGTACGTCGAACCCGCGCTCGTAGAGCGCCTGGCCCAGGGCCCGGGCGTTCGCCACGACCTGACGGGCGTAGTCCCGGCCGAAGGCGATGTGCTCGGCCAGGGAGACCGCGAGCGCCGCCATCGTATGCAGGTGGTGGTTGCTCGTCACGCCGGGAAACGCGGCCGACCGGAGGCGCCGCTCCACGTCCGGATCCCGGGTCTCGCCGAGGAGGAGGCCGTGCTGGGGCCCGGGGAGGGTCTTGTGCGTGGACGCCGAGATGACCTCGCATCCTTCATGCAATGGGTCCTGGAACTCCCCCCCCGCGATGAGCCCGAGTACGTGGGCCGCATCGTACCAACCGTGGGCGCCGATCTCCTCCAGGGTCGGGCGAAGCTCCTCGATCGGGATCGGGAAGAGGAACAGCGACAGGCCGAAGAGGCAGAGCTTCGGGCGTGCCTCCCTCAGGATCGCACGGGTCTTCGGGACGTCGAGGGTCATCCGCTCCTCGTCCCAGGCGTAGTAGACGGGCTTCACGCCGCGCAGGCCGAACGCACCGAATGATGCGCTGGAGATGTGGGCGCCGTCGGCGAGGCGGGCGGTCCCCACCGGGTCCCCCGGTTCGGCTAGGGCCTTGAGGACGGCGAGGTTCGCGACCGTACCCGAGATCGGTCGCACGTCGGCGAACGAACAACGGAAGAGGCGTCGTGCCAGTTCGAGGCAGGTCCGCTCGACGCGGTCGACCTCCTCGTTCCCTTCGTAATACCGCTCGCCGGGCAGACCTTCAGCATAGCGGGAGTGGAAGTCGCTGATCAGGAGCTCCTTCGCGTACGGGGAGAGGAGGTTCTCCGAAGCGATCAGCGGGATCGCCTTTTCGAACCGGGTGGAGTGCCGCTGGACCGAGGCCCGGATCTCCCGTACGGTGGCCGCCATCTCCCGCTCCGGAGGCTCGGGATCGGCCTTCACGCACCCCCACCCCCCTGTTTCCACTGGAACTCGGAGGGGCCGCCCGTCGGCGCACGCTCGGAATGGTCGGCCGAATCGGCCCGGTTCGGACCGTTCCCCGGAGTGCTCCCAGCCCACCCCTTATAGTCAGCGGGGTTCGACCGGGTCCGATGCCCTCGGAGCCTCACTTCACCCCGTGGCCGGGCCAGCGGCGGTTCTCGATATTCTACCATCACATCGACGTCCTGAACCACCTGAACCACGCCGTGTACTTCCCTTTCATGGAAACGCTCCGGTGCGACTACTACCTACCCGTGATGGGACAGCCCGATCCCTCCAAGCTCGACATCATCCTCGCGGAGGCGACGTGTCGGTACCTCGCTCCGGTCCGGTACGGGATGGAGGTCCTGGGTGAGGTCGCTCCGGCCCGTCCGCTCGGACGGACCAGCTTCTCTCTCCTCTACCGCTTCCGGGATCCGGACGGTACGACGGTGTACGCCCGGGGGCGTACGGTCGTGGTATGCTACGACTATGCGAACGACCGGAAAAAGGAGATCCCGATCGACCGACGGGCCCGGATGGAGAAGGATTCGGTCGACCTGGCGAGTGAAGGCTGGTCGTAGCGTAACGGACTCACGGGCGCCGGGTCCCCTCCGGCGAGACGCAGGTTGGCCCGAAGGACGGCGCAACGGTCCCCTGCCATCCGCCGTTCCACTGGAAACGCAGGGGTGGGGGTCACCCGAGCCGACGGGTCGTCGGCTCGGTGCTAGGCCGGTCGGATAGCCGCCCGGGGGAAGGGGTCGTGATTCCCAGAGATTCCTCAGCCCCGTCGCCCCACCAGCGTCGACGGGTCACGGTAAGGCTGCTCCCGTCAGGACCTGACCCGGTTCCCGTGATGGATAACCGCTAGGGCGCTCCTCCGAGCGCTCGTCGCGATGCCCGCGGCCCGATGGAACAGGGCTTCGACGGAACGTTCCAGGACGAACCCCTCCCCCGAACGTCGTTCCGACCTGTCACCCCCGCTAAGGACGGTTTCGGTGTATAAGGGGACGCCCAACCCCCCGGTCTAGCCTAGCACACCACGACCCACCCGGGGCTATTTAACCCACGCTCTGAGGGGCGATTCCCCTCTGGTCCGATCCGCCAAGACCCGCAAGGTCCCAGCCGGTCACGCGGTCCCGACCGGCGGGCCGGGAGCCGCCGTCCCGGGCGGTGCCCCTCGGCCTAACGGATGTGGTCGAGGGAGAACGAGCCAAGGGAGAACGCGCGCTTCGTGAAGGTGTACCCGACCCAGTCGCGGGACTGGACGTCGGTGATCCCGCGGACCGACAGGAACATCTTGAGCTGGTCGAGCTTCAGGTTGACCGAGCCGTCGACCATGTGCTCCAGGGTCTCCACATCGGATTCGGTGTGCATACCGGTCTCGATGTTGTAGTAGGCGGCGGCCCCGTCCAGGCGTCGACGCCCGGTGAACGGCTGCAGGAAACGGAACATGGCCGTGGTGTCGAGGTACGCCGTGACCGTGGAGACCGACTCGAAGACGAGGCGGTAGGACGGGGCCCGTTCCTTCAGCTCCTGACTGAAGGCGTTGACCGACTGGCTGAGCTGGTCGAGGACCCCCCGGTCCGAGGTCTGGAACAGGCGCACCCCGGGCTCACCCTGGGTGACCCCGAGCGCCTTCGAGTAGAGGTCGACGTAGCGGACCATCCCGCGTCCCTCGAGCTCGCGATAGGAGGGCAGGAGCGCGGTCATCTCGTCGCGGATCTGCGTGTAGGACTTGTCGGTCACGACCCAGATCACCGGGACGCCGCGCTTCAGTCCTTCCGCGACGAAGAGCCGCGCGAGGATCTCCTTTCCGGAGTGGGCCGGCCCGTTCAGGAGGACCTGGGAGCCGGTCGGGAGTCCGCCGAAGAGCAGGTCGTCGAGTCGACGGATCCCGGTCGGGACCCGCGTCTCTCGGACGTCGCTCGTGACCTCGCGGTGCATCGTGTCCGCATCCGCCTGGGCGATCTTCGCCTGGAGCTCCTCCACCTGCTGGTGGAGCAGCTGTTCGCGACTGCGCAGTTCGTCCTCGCGGCGGGCGAGCTCGGTCTTGAGCTCGTCGAGGCGCCGTTCCCGGGCCGGGTCGCCACCCCCGGTCCGTTCGAGCTCGAGGCGGGTCTTCTCTACCGTCCGCGCCTCGATCTCGAGGGTCTGCTTGAGCGTGCGGAGCTGGACCTCCCATTCGCCGAGCTGCTTTTCCTTGATCCGCATCGGCTCGCGCTGGCGGTCGAGGTCGTTGGAGGCCGCCCGGATCTCCTCGAACCGGACCCTCAGGTCGCTCTCCCGATTCGCGAGCTCCTTGTCGCGTCCATCGAGCTCCAGCAGTCGCGCCGCCACCCCTTCTGGGAGGGTCTGGGTCTTCTGGTTCAGGAGGTCCTCCCGTCCCTTTAGGGCGCTTGACTCGGCCCGAAGTTGGCCGATCTCTCCTTCGGCCTGGGCGATCCGGGCCCGAAGCTCGTTCTCGCGTTGCGTCGCCTCTGCCTCCCGAGCCGCCTGCTCCGCGCGCAGGCGCTCCTCCATCTCGGCGGTCGCCGCCACCGGCACGGTCGTGGGCAGCGCTCCTTCCGAGGCCTGAAGGAGCTTCAGCTTGAGGGCGGAGATCTCGGCGTCCCGCTCTCGGGTCGTAGTCTCCCGAGCGGTCGCCTCGCGGCTGCGGACGTACTTGATCACCGCGACGGAGCCGCGCTTGACCTGGTCGAGGTCCTCTTCGAGCTGGGTCCGACGGGCGCGCTCCGTGAAGATCTCCCGGTTGAGGTCTTGAAGCTCGGCGAGCAGGGAGGCGGGGTCGAACCGGTCGGATTTCGCCCGTCCGAGCAGCTCGGTGAGCCAGGCGACCACCGCCTTCTCCCGCTCGAGGATCTGGGTCGGGATCTCGCCCGCGGGGACGAGCTCCGAGGTCGCCGGCGGCGCCGTCTCCCGATCCGCGGGCGCGAGTGCCCGGATGAGGCTCGGTGCCGAGAGGTCTCGCGTGGGTGGGGCCGGTCCGGACTCGGAGGCGGTCGGAGGCGCCGATTCGGTCGGTACCGGGCGTGGCGCGGCCGGTTCGGCGCGCGCGGGCAGCGACCGGGGAGCGTCGGGGGCGGAGGGCGCGGAGGGGGCCGAACGAATCCAGGCCTCCATGGCCCGGTCGTCCCCATCGACCCATCGCTTCAGGATATCCGTCGATCCTCGTGCCGGGCCCGACCCGCGCGGTCGTCGGGTGCGGTCCCGGTGCTGGACCGATTGGAGGAACCGCTCGGCGACGAGGTCCTCGCTCGAGGGGGCGGGCGCGATCGTGGGAGGCTCTGGGACGGGGTCGGCCGGTTCGCTCGCGACCAGAACCTGAACGAGCTCCCGGGCATCGAGGCCGGCTCCCATGAGCTCCTCCCGGCTGAGGGCCCGGACCTCCTCGACGCTTCGATGGCCCGAATCGGCGAGCTTGCGGGCCGTCGCCGATCCCACGCCCAACCTTCGGGAGAGCGCTTCGACCACCGCCTCGTCCGCGGACGGATCGGGATCCGAGATCGCCTGGGCGGAGGGGTTCATACGAGGACCGTGGAGGATTCCTACCTCTTCCCTCGGACTTATGCGTATCCCTCGACGGCGAAGTTTGCTGCGCGGGCGCTTTGGCCTAAATAGGGGCCTGCCTCGTCGGAAGGACGATGGACACGGCCGAGCGGGCCGCGATCGTGATGCGGTTCACCGCCGAGACCCTCACCCCGGAGGAGCTCGGCCGGCTGTTCGAGAACGAGGACCACCCGAAGGCCTACATCGGGTTCGAACCGTCCGGCCGGCTGACGGCCGGACACCTCGTGTGCATCCGCAAGATGCGCGACCTGCTGGAGGCCGGCTGCGAGCTGACGGTCTTCCTCGCGGATTGGCACGCGTGGATCAACGACAAGCTCGGCGGTTCGCTCGATCGGATCGCGCTCGCCGGTCGCTACATGCAATCTGCGTTCGGCGCCTTCGGCGTGGAACCGGCGAAGACGACCTATCGGTGGGCCCACGAGCTCACGGGTCGCTCCGACTATTGGGCCCGGGTCGTGCGCGTCGCGAAGGCGACCTCGCTCGCCCGGACCAAGCGCGCGATGACGGTCCTGGGCCGCTCCGAGGAGGAGAGCCAGCTCGACACGGCGAAGCTGTTCTACCCCGCGATGCAGGCGGCGGACATCTTCGAGCTCCCGGCCGAGATCGCCTACGCCGGCCTCGACCAGCGACGAGCCCACGCGCTCGCCCGCGAGGTCGCCCACCACTATGGCTGGGCCGTGCCGGTCGCCTTGCACACGCCGCTCATCCCCGCCCTCTCCGGGGGCGGGCGCATGGACGCCTCGTCCGCCGGCGCGGCACCGAAGATGTCGAAATCCGACCCCACGGGCGCGATCCCGCTCCCCTCGAGCGAATCGCAGATCGCTGAACGGATCCGGGGCGCCTTCTGCGAGGCGAAACAGGTGGAGGGGAACCCCGTCGTCGAGTTGGCGCGTCACGTCCTGCTCCCCTGGTCCGGACAGATCGCCGTCGAGCGGGACCCGCGACACGGCGGGCCGGTCGAATTCGTCGACGAGGCGTCCCTCCTCGCGGCGTGGCGCTCGGGGTCCCTGCATCCGATGGACCTGAAGAACGCGGTCGCGCGGGGCCTGGCGGCGATCATCGTGCCGGCCTCGGAGGCCTTGCGTGCGGTCCCGGGGGCCGACGGAATCGGTCTGTAGGCGAACGGCGTCGCCCTCCGCCCATCACGATATATACCTCGCCCGGTACCGCGACCCTACCCGTGAGCCGAGGATCCTCCAAAGGGTTCCGCTGACGCGAGGTGGAACGATGGCACGACCAATCTACGTACGGTTCGAGACACCCGCCGAACTCTCCGAAAAGGCCCTGCAGCTCGTCCAGGTCGCCGGGGAGACCGGCAAGCTCAGGATCGGGACGAACGAGGTCACGAAATCGAGCGAGCGAGCCGAGGCGAAGCTCGTCATCATGGCGGAGGACGTCGACCCGGTCGAGATCCTCATCCACGTCCCGATGCTGTGCGAGGAGAAGCGGATCCCGTACGTCTACGTGCCGAAGAAGCAACGGCTCGGCCAGTCGGCCGGACTGACGAAGTCCGCCGCGAGCGTCGCGATCGTCGAGGCGGGCGAGGGAAAGAGCCTGCTCGAAGAGATCGCCCAGAGCGTCCCGGCGCTCAAGAAGTGAGTGGCCAGGACGACCTGCGGATCCAACGATGGTCGAAGAGAAGGGATCGCCGGCCGAGGTCGTCGAGCTCATTGGCCGGACCGGGATGGCCGGGGAGGCGACCCAGGTGAAGGTGCGGGTCCTCGCGGGCCGGGACCGCGGTAAGATCATCACCCGGAACGTCGCCGGACCGATCCGCCTGGGGGACGTCCTGATCCTGCGCGAGACCGCCCGCGAAGCCCGCAAGCTCTCGGTCCGTTAGCGGAGCGATTCCGATGGTCGTCAAGCGCCAGTGCACCTTCTGCGCCGGAGAGATCGAACCGGGTACCGGGACCCTCTACGTGAAGCGGGATGGTTCCGTGTTCCAGTTCTGCTCCTCGTCCTGCCGAAAACAACAGCTCAACCTGGGACGCGTGGGACACCGATTGAAGTGGACCCGCGCGCACGCCATGAAGCGTGCGGCGGAACATAGCTCGGCCACGGCACGCGGACGAACGACGCCGGCGCTGGCCCCCGCCGTCTCCACCCGCCCCAAGTCCACCCGCGTCGGAACGCAGGCCGCGCCCCGCCCCGCCCTCGTCAGCGAGCCCGCCGGCGCGGCGGCCTCCTCTCCGAAGTCCCCCGCTACCGGCGGCGCGGCGATGGCCCCAACGACTCCGACGCCTCCGAAGGAGGTCGGGTCGAGGCCCCCGCCTTCCGCTTCCTCGAGCGAACCGAACTCCCCGCGAACTCCCAAGACCGAAACCCCCCCGAGCCCGAGTTCCGGGTCCCCCTCCAAACGGGCATCGTCCGACGGTGCCCCCCCGAAAGGGGCCAAGAAGGCAATCAAGAAGGCGACCCCGTCCGCCGACCCGAAGACCGACTCCGAATAGCCTATGGCCCCGTCGGGGCGCGCGCCATCCTCCAGTGGAGCGAGCACGTTGAAAGGGTCCGGCCGGGCTCCGTCCGTCCATGGCCGAGAACCCGACGGACTCCTCCCCTCCCTGGCTCTCGGTGAGCGATCTGGCCGAGTACGCCTACTGTCCTAGGGCGTACTGGTACCGCCATCATCCACCGCGGGAGCCGCCGGACCCGGGGTCCGTTCGCTCGTCGCAAGTCGGAGAGGCGTACCATCGGCACGCGTTGCGCGGGATCCGGCACCGGGAGGATCGGGGTGCGGCGGTAGGACTCCTCGCCGTCGCCGGAGCGGCCGTGCTGGCTCTCCTCCTCCTCCTGGGCGGGTTCCTCTAATGGGAGGGAACGAAGAGGTCGGGGCGGTCCTCGTCCTGGTCGTGCTCGCTCTGCTCGTCGGGGGCGCCGGGGCGCTTTGGAGGTGGGCGGAAGGCCGTCGGCATGGACGTCTCGTGTACGCGGATGACTCGGGGAGGGGGGGTGGGTTCTCGTCCTCCCGCTACCGTCTCGTGGGGCGGCCCGATGAGGTGCGCCGAATGGCCGACGGGCGCCCCGTCCCGGTCGAGTGGAAGAGTCGGCCGTCCCCCCCGCATGGCCCGCCAGCCTCCCATCAAGTCCAGGTCTGGGCATACTGTCTCTTGCTCGAGGACGTCACCGGGTTTCGTCCCCCGTACGGCGTCCTGCGCTACTCCGACGGTACGGAATACCGGTTGCCGTGGGACGACGACGCCCGAGCCCGTCTCCTCATTCTGCGTCGGGAGGTCGGACGGCCGTACGATGGCCGGGCGGATCCGGGTCCGGCGAAGTGCGCGCGCTGCCGGTGGCGCCCGGGGTGCGATGCCCGCGCGCCGCTCCCCGCTCAATCCGTACGCTGGGTCAGGTAGACCTCGGTCTGGTAGGGGAACCGGACCGTCGGCCGGCCCGCCGTATCGGGGTCCTCGACGAGGAACGAACGGATCCGAGCGGCGATGCCGGCCCGAATGTCCGGTGGTTGAACGGCGATGTAGCTCACCGAGACCGCGCGGTCGATGACCTGGTCCACCGACTCTTCGTGCTCGAAGACGAACGTGGCGCTCTCCAGGGGAGCGAACCCGCTGCTTCCGTCGAACGCCGTCTGCCAGACCACATCCTTGGAATCCGGGGTCCCCGGCGGGCGGGAGTCATGTAGGATGCGACCGAACCGGACGACCCACGGGACCGACTCGTCCCGGCGGTTCCAGACGAGGCCGAGCCGGCCCCTCGGGCGGAGGACGCGCCGGATCTCCCGGAGCGACGGACCCGGCCGGAACCAGTGGAAGGCCTGGCCGACGACGACCGCGTCCGCGGACGCGTCGGGCCGGGGGATCGCCTCCGCGGTCCCATCCTGAACGGTCACACCGGGGACGGTCCGGCGGAAGGTCTCCCGCATCCCTGCACTGGGCTCGACGGCGACGACGTGTACCCCGAAGGGAAGCAGCCCACGCGTGAGCTTTCCGGTTCCCGAGGCGAGTTCGAGGAGTTCGACCCCGGGACCGAGATGGAGGCCGGCAGCGAGATGAGCGAGGGCCGACGGCGGATAATCGGGCCGGCCGCGCTCGTACGCCTCGGCTCCCGAGTCGAAGCCCCGGGCCGCCGGGTGCACCCGCTCCGAGAGCTCGGCCATGATGCGTCCTGACGAGCCCCAACCTCCCAAAGCGTTTTGGCGGGGCGCCTCGTCCCACGGCGGATGGCGGAGGAGGCGAAGGTCGAACGGACCCTGGTCCTCGTGAAACCGGACGGGGTCGCCCGAGGTCTCATCGGCGAGATCGTGGGACGGATCGAACGCAAGGGATTCCAGGTCGTGGCCGCTCGGCTCCTTCGCGTGAGCGCGGACTTGGCGGCCCGACACTACGCCGAACATCTGGGCAAGCCCTTCTACGAGGGCCTGATCCGCCACATCACCTCCGGCCCGGTCTTTGCGATGGCGATCGAAGGGCGGTCGGCGATCGCCACGGCCCGTCTGATGGTGGGGGCCACGAATCCCCAATCGGCGGCGCCGGGGACGATCCGTGGGGACCTCGCGATCGCGATGACCCCGAACCTGGTCCACGCCTCCGACTCGTCGACCTCGGCCGAACGGGAGCTCGCGCTGTACTTCCGGCCGGGGGATTATCTCGAGTACGCCCGGACCGACGCCGGGTTCGTGTGACGACGTCGGCGCCGCTCGACCGAGCCGTCCGGGCGCTCGAGCAGGGCGAGCTGATCGTCTACCCGACCGACACGCTGATCGGTCTCGGCGCCCGAGCCGACCGGGCCTCTGCGGTGCGCCGCCTGATCCGAGCCAAGGGCCGTTCGCCCTCCCAGCCCCTCTCCTTCGCCGTCTCCTCCTACGAGGAACTGGAACCGTGGGCGGCCCTCGGCGAGGGGGCGCGGACCGAGATTCGCCGGCGGCTGCCGGGACCCTTCACCCTGCTCCTGAGGGCGAGTCCGAACGCGAGAAGCCATCTCGCGCCGGCGATGCTCGGAGACGGGGGCACCGTGGGCGTCCGCATCCCCGACCACCCGGTGGCCCGGGAGCTCGCCCGTCGAGCCGGACCGATCGTCTCGACGTCGGCGAACCCGCACGGCGCTCCGTCCGCCCGGACGCTGACCGAGGCCCGCAGCTACTTCGGAGCCTCCGTATCGGTGTACCTGGCCGCTCGACCGGCGCCGAGCGGACGCCCGTCGGAGATCCTCGACCTGACCGGATCGGTCCGGAGCACGGTCCGCAGGTCTAGAGGATGACCCCGTACCCCGAGGACCTCGAGCGCTGGCGGCGCGCCGCTTGGATCAGCGCGCGGGCGCGGGCCGTCGGGGTCCGGGCGGCGGTCCCGGGGGCCCGCCGACAGGACGTGGCCGAAGCGATCGAGGCCGCGATCCGGTCGCAGGGCGCGGAGCCGGCGTTCCCGGCGAACCTGTCGCGCAATGTGGAGGCCGCCCATTACACGCCATCCCCCGACGATGCCGAGGTGCTGCTCGCGGGCGACCTCCTCAAGGTCGACGTCGGCGCGCATCTGGACGGGGCGATCGCCGATACGGCCGAAACCGTCGAGGTTGGGGGCGGCCACCGACACGACCACCTCCGCTCCGCCGTCCGTGCGGCGGTCGAGGCCGGCATCGCCGAGGTCCGGGCTGGGGTGGCGGTAGACCGGATCAGCCGGGCGATCGAGGGCGCGATCCACGCGAGGGGCCTGAAACCCGTACGCAACCTGACCGGTCACACGATCGAACGATACCTCCTGCACGCCGGAAAGGCGATCCCCAATGCTTCGGGGATGAGCACCGACCGGCTCTCGGAGGGGGAGATCGTCGCGATCGAACCGTTCGCGACGAACGGAGCGGGCGAGATCGAGAACGGTCCGTTCGGCAACATCGTGCGCTTCCGCTCCGAGCCCGCCGGGACGACCCCGGTGGCCCGGTCGTGGTTCGAACGCTTCCGGACCCTCCCCTTCACCGCCCGATGGATCCCGGCGGAGGAACGCGGGGCGTTCTCCCAGGTGCGGCGCCACCTGCAGAGCTACCCGGTCTTCCTCGAACGGGGAGGGGGTCTCGTCGCCCAGTGGGAGCACACGGTCCTCGTGGGCCCCCAGGGGGCCGAGGTGTTGACCCGCGGCGACGGGGCCGCGGGGTCGGCTCCCTGACGGGGGCCGGGGACCGCGCCGGCGGGTCGCATCGGAAGCCTCAAGCGCTGTCTCCGATGGCCGACGGCGATGGCCGAAGCCGTTCGCCCCGAGGCTCTGCCACGTGACGCGGCTCCCCCGGCCCGGAGCCGGGCCCGGGGGGTCCTCGTGATCCTCTCCGCGGCCGCCCTGATGGTCACCTACGTCGAGACGATGATCATCCCGGGCCTGCTCCGCTTCCAGACGTTCTACGGCAACGCCCCGTTCACCACGGTCTCCTGGATCCTCTCGGCGTACCTGCTCGTCGGTGTCGCGTTCACGCCGATCGCCGGCAAGCTCGGGGACATCTACGGAAAGAAACGCGTCCTCGTCGCGATCCTGTCGGTCTACTTCGTCGCGGTCACCCTCGCCGGGTTCAGCCCGAACCTCGGCGACGCCCTGGGGATGACCCGGTCGAATGAGCTCTACCTGCTGATCGGGATCCGGGCGGTCCAGGGCGTAGGGATGGCGATGTTCCCGCTCGCCTTCGCCATGATCGGGGAGGAGTTTCCCCGCCCGGAGGTGGCCCAGGCCCAAGGCATCGTCTCGGCGATGTTCAGTGCCGGAGCGTCGATCGGGCTCTTTGGCGGGGCCTGGATCACCCAGACGTTCGGCTGGCAACTTACCTACCACACCGTGATCCCCATCGCCGGCCTCGTCCTCCTGCTCACGATCCTCTACCTCAACGAGTCGCGGGTCCGACTGCGCCAGGCGATCGACGTGCCGGGCTCGCTCCTGCTCGGAGCGACCCTCGCCCTCTTCCTGCTCGGCCTGACCGAGGGCCCGAGCTGGGGCTGGGGGAACGCCGTCGGGACGACCGTCGGGGGGATCCCGCTCGGGAGCCCGCAGTTCTTCGTCCTGTCGGGGATCGCGTTCGTCGCGTTCATCGCCTGGGAGCTTCGGAGCGCGCTGCCGGTCGTCGACCTGAGGAAGCTCGCCGAGCGCAACATCCTGTTGTCGAACCTCGTGGGCTTGCTCGCGGGCGTGTCGATGTTCCTCCTGTTCGTAGGGATCGTGACGCGGGCGGAGGCGATGGGTCCGACCGGGCTCGGGAAGAGCCCGCTCGACTTCGGCTACTATAGCCTCCCGACGACGCTCGTGAACATGCTCGTCGCCCCGTTCGTCGGGAAATGGGTCGGCCGTTCGGGCCCCCGGCCGGCGATGGCCCTCGGGAGCCTCCTCGTCGTCCTCGGCGGGTTCCTGTTGACGATCGCGAACGACCAGGTCGTGTTCCTCATCCTGTTCACGATCCCCGTGATGACGGGCGTGATCGCGATCTTCATCTCGATGATCAACCTCGTCGTGGTCTCCTCCAAACCCTCGGAGACCGGCATCCAGACCGGCATGAACCTCACGTTCCGCAATCTGGGCACGTCGATCGGACCGGTCGCCGGCGCCGTGATCCTGTCGAGCGTCCTGACGAACTTCACCCGGATCGTCACCTTGCCCAACGGGACCGTCCTTCACATCGCGTACCGCGCGCCCGGCGATCCGGCCTTCCAGCTCATCTTCGGTCTCATCGGCGCCCTGGGCCTTGCCTGTCTCCTCCTCACGATCCCGATCCGAAATTTCCGCATCCTTCCCGACGGCTCGCGCGTCCCGACCGGCGGCGGGGGGGTCCGGGACCCCGCGTTGGCCCTTCGGCGGCCCGGGACGCCCGTGGCGCCGGCGGAAGGCGCGCTCCGCTAGTTCTCGCGGGCGCCGAACTCCTTTCGGGCCGCGCGCGCGCCCTCGGCCATCGCCTTCAGCTTTCGGGCGGCGACGTCGAGGGAGCGGGTCCGCAGGCCGCAGTCCGGGTTCACCCAGATCCGCTCGGGGTCCCCGAGATAGCCGGCCGCGCGCACGATCCGGGCGGCGACCAGCTCCGGGCTCTCCACCTCATCGCGGTGCACGTCGAGGACCCCGAGGCCGATCTCCCGGTCGTCGCCGTACTCCCGGAACAGCTTGAGAACCTCGTAGCCGTCGTGGTGGGAGGTGTCGCGGTTCGCGAACTCCCACGCCCACTGCTGGCAGGCCTTTGCCTCGAGGATCGCGGGAAACAGCGTGGCGTAGTCGGAGAAACAGATGTGCATGGAGAACGTCGCGTCGAGCCCCTCGGTGGCGGCGTTGAACCCCTCGACGACGAGCTCCGCCTCGTCCGGGTGCGTGCCGGCCGCCGGCTCGTCGATCTGGATGACCGTCGCGCCGTGCTCGATGAGCGCCTTCAACGTCGGTCGGATCGCCTGGCGGGCGATCTCCGTGACGAACTCGGACTGGGCTCGCCGTCGCACCTCGCGACCCTTCCAACCGGACTGGCGTCCGAGGTAGTGCTCGTTGTAGGACCACTCGGCGAGGGTGTAGGGCCCCGTGATAGGGACCTTGGGGACCCGCTCGGTGTGGGCCTTGACGAAGTCGAACTCGTCGAGGTGGTACGGGCGCTCGAGGCGCACCGGTCCCGTGGCGGCCGCCTTCAGGTAGTACTTGCTGTCGAAGGAGCGGACGTGCCCAAAGAACTGGAACCCCTGCATCTGCCGGATCGGGTACTCGTACATCTCGATCCGCCTCGCCTCGCCATCGTAGACTCGCTGCAGGCCCGCCTCCTCGAAGTATCGCAGCCCGAACAGGGCGCCTAGGTCCCGGACGGCCCCCACAGCAGCCTCCCCGGGCCGACCGAACAGGAGGGCCTGGACCGTGGGTCCCGCCGGGTCCGCGAAATGGACCCGGGTGTTCCAGGTCTCGAACTCGGCCCTCGCCCGGTCGTCCAGGGTCTCGCCACGTTGGCCGATGAGCTGCCATCGGGGCTTGGCGAGGCTGCCGATCTCCTGCAAGGGGAAGAGCGTCGGGGTCGTCACGGCCGCCCCCGAGGCTCGGTCAGCCGCCGTTTGGATTCCCGGAGGACCTCGAGCTTGCGGGCGGCTGCGGCGAAGGGGAGCAGGTCGAGCGGTCCCCCCGGACCGAGCCAGACCGACGGCGGGGCGAGCCGACCATTCAGCTCCTCGACGATCCGGGCGACCTCCTGCGGGTCCTCCGAAAGTGTGGTCCGCGGGTCGAGGCATCCGAGTCCGAGAGCCTTGCCCGAGAGGTCGTCGGTCAGGCTCTTCGGCTCGGTCTCCGCGAGGTCTACGCCGACCACGGTCACGGGGAGCCGGCCGAGCACCGCGAGCGCGGGAGCGGCGTCCCCGAAGAAGGTCCACACGATGGTCGTGGCACCGGGCGCCGCCTCGGCGATCGCGCGGTAGGCCGCGACCACCGCGGCCGCGAGCGTCCCGCTGGGCGGGTCGACGACGAGCAGCGGTTCCTGGAACTGGAACGCCGCGTATCCCCGGGCCGCGAGGGAACGGACCTCTTCAGCGAGGAGCCGGCCCATCCGATGGGTGAGCGCCTCCCGGGTCTCTCCCGAGCGGTTGTCGAGCAGTCCGACGAAGGTGTACGGCCCTGGAAGGGTCACCTTCATCGCCGTCGGCTCGAGGCGGGTTCCGAGGGGCCAGAAGGACTCGAGCGCGCCGTCGACGCGCTCGGGGGGAGCGTGCAGGATCGGTTGCCGGAAGAACGTGTTCGTCTCGAACCACCGGGTGACGGGTCCGACGGTGAACCCCCGCCAGGTCTCCGAGAAGGGGCGGAAGAGGTCGGCCCAGGCGAGGTACCCTCCGCTGCGCGGGTCGAAGCCGAGGCGTTCTTCGAGGGCGCTCACCTCGTCTTCGGTCGACTGGTAGAGCGCCCGAACGGTCTCCTGCGAGGTCCGGCCGCGGTCGAGGTCGCGGGTCGCAGCGACGAGGGCCTCCGACCGGGGGAACGGGCCGGTGAGCATCGTATGGACCTCCATGGGAGGCGGGCGGAGCCGGGTTCGAGGTTTAAGGGTGGCGGAATTCGGAGCGCGAAACGCGCTTGCGCCTCGGACAATCCACGGCACGCGCGCCGCGTGGGGGCCCGCAGTCGGCCCCCCCTCGCCAACCCTTTACAGCAGGGGCGGATGTCGAACTCGACGGGTCCCCGGAGAGGAGATGGGGGCCGCTTCGTCGATGACCGCGTGCACGTTCTGCGACCTGCTCACCGACCCGGAACGCGGGTCGGGTCGGGTGCTCTACGAGGACGATCTCCTCTGGGTCGCGCACGAGCTCGAGGAAGGCGGGGCGAGCTATCGAGGAGCGGTGATGCTGCTGCTGAAACGTCACACCGAGTCCGGCCTCGCCGAGATCACCGACGAGGAGGGAGCGAGGATGGGGCGGTTGGTAGCCCAGGTCAGTCGCGCCCTCCGGGCCGTGCTCGGGGTGCCGTGGACCTACACGTACTGTTTCACGGAGGGGTTCCGACACGTCCACCAGTTCGTCATCGCTCGGTATCCGGGGGTCCCGGCGCGCTACGTCCGGCTGGGGATCCAGCGGTGGCCCAAGGCGCCACGAGGGAACCGACCGGAGGTCGAGCGGCTCGTCCGGGCGCTGCGCAACTCGATGCGCGCGGCCACCGGCTCGGGGAGGCGGAAGCCTCGTTCGGTCCGCGCGGCAAACGACGACTGACGAACGCTCCCTTCGTCCGGCCAAAGCGTTATCTCCCGAGGACCGCTCGTCTGTACTCCGATGGTGCCGGCGTCGGCTCCCGCCCCGAGCCCGGTCCGAGGCCCCCGAAAGCGAGCCGACGAGGCTCACCACCCGGAGGTCGACCAGACCGAGGCGCTCAACGAACGGTCCGCCCGACTCGCCCGATTCTACCAAGGCAAGATCGAAACGGTCCCGAAGGTCCCGGTCCGCAGCCTGAACGATTTCTCCCTGTGGTATACGCCGGGGATCGCCCAGGTCTCTCGGGAGATCGCGGCCGAACCCGACCGCTCCTTCGAGCTCACCGGACGGTGGAACACGATCGCGATCGTGACCGACGGAAGCCGCGTTCTCGGCCTCGGCGACATCGGCCCGGTCGCCGCCCTTCCCGTGATGGAGGGAAAGGCGCTCCTGTTCAAGTTCCTCGGCGGGGTCGACGCGATCCCGGTCCCGGTCTCTACCCGGACCCCGGAGGAGCTCGTCGAGACCGTCGTCCGGCTCGCGCCCGCGTTCGGCGCGGTGAACCTGGAGGACATCGCTTCGCCGAAGTGTTTCTACGTGCTCGAGGAGCTGCAGAAGCGACTTCCCATCCCGGTCTGGCATGACGACCAGCTCGGGACCGCGGCGGCGATCGTGGCGGGCCTCCTGAACGCACTCAACCTGACCGGACGCTCGATCGCGTCGGCTCGTACCGTCCTGCTCGGGGCCGGTGCGGCGAACCTCGCGACGGCCCGGTTGCTCCTCACCCTCGGACACGACCCGAGGCGGCTCACCCTCGTCGACCATCGCGGCATCCTGCACGGGGAGCGCTCGGACATCGACGAGATGATGCTGCGCAATCGGTGGAAGTACCGGCTCGCCCTGCAGACGCACGGGGGCGGTCGCACCGGTGGATTGCTCCAGGCCCTCCCGGGGGCCGACGTGCTGATCGCGGCGTCGACACCCGTCCCGGGCACCGTCGGTCCCGAGGCGATCCGCTCGATGGCTTCCGGGCCGGTCGTCTTCGCGCTCGCGAACCCATTGCCCGAGATCTGGCCGGCGGACGCGCTCGCCGCCGGAGCGGCGGTGGTGGCGACGGGTCGCTCGGATTTTCCGAATCAGGTCAACAACTCTCTCGTCTTCCCCGCGGTGTTCCGGGGCGTCCTGGACGCGCGGGCCCGCTCCATCCCGGACGAGCTCGTCCTGACGGCCGCCCGGGAGCTCGCTCGGGGCGCAGAGGACTCGGGGGTCACAGCCCAGCACATCCTCCCGACGATGGACGAACGGGCGGTCTTCCCGCGCATCGCGGCGGCGGTAGCCGTGAAAGCGGTCGAGTTAGGCATCGCCCGAACCAAGAAGAGCCGGGAGGAGTTCCTTCAACGGGCCGAGGAACTCATGGAACGACCCGCGAAGCTCGCCGGCGCGCTAGCCAGCGCTCATCTGATCTCGCCGATGCCGGATGAGCCCGGCGACCCGGAGGCGCGCGAATGAGCGCGAGCACCCCCGCCGAGGCCCCCCTCCCGATCCACCTGCGCCCGGCGACCCCGGCCGACGTGCCCGCGCTCGTGCCGCTCATCGTGCGGCTCAAGCGGCTGAACGAAGAGTTCGACCCGCTGCTCAAGGTGCGGGACGACGCCGAGGAGCGGGCCGCTGAGGTCCTGCTCGCCGACCTCGGGAATCCCCGGGCCGTGGTCTTGGCCGCCGAGGGCGTGGGGCCCGACCGGGACAAAGTGGTCGGGGTGGTCCGCGCCCAGGTGCGCGAGCGCAAGTTCTACCTGCCCGAGCTGGAAGGCGTTATCCTGGACATCTATCTGCTTCCCCTCTATCGGCGCCGTGGCGTCGGGGAATTCCTCCTGAAGGAGACGACGTCCCACCTGAAGGCGCTGGGTGCGGCGGTCGTGACCGCCGAATTCCCTTCGAACAACGAGATCGCAGTGCGCTTCTACCAGAAGCGGGGCTTCCGACCCATCACCTCGCTGCATGCGCGCTCCCTATAGCGGTCGGCGGGGTCCCCTCGTTCCGGCGCCCGCTGAGCATTTGTAAGGGAGCGATGCTCCGCCGCCGATGTCGCCCCGAACGACTGCGAGCGCCGCGGCCGCCGCCCCCAAGTACCTGCGACGGGGCAAGGTCAAGGAGGTCTACGAGGTCTCGGAGACCGAGCTCGAATTCCGATTCACGAACGACATCTCGGTGTTCGACAAGCACATTCCCAGTGAGATCCCGCACAAGGGCGAGACGCTCGCCCTGACAGCGGCCCACTGGTTCGAGCTGTGCACCCGTCTCAAGGTCCCCCACCATTTTCTCTCCCTATCCGGACCGACCTCCATGCGCGTCCGTCGGGTACGGGTCGTTCCGAAGCCCGCGACGCTCGGACCGTCGCCGAGGAACTATCTCCTTCCGCTCGAGTTCATCATGCGTTACTACGTCGCCGGCTCGATGTGGGACCGCGTGAAGGCCGGGACGGTCCGACCCGAACAGCTCGGCTTCCCTTCCGGCAAGCACATCGAATACGGGGAAGCGCTGCCGGAACCGCTGTTCGAGATGACCACGAAGCTCGAACCGGTCGACCGACCGCTGGACGTCGCCGAAGCGCTCGAGCTCGCGGTGATCGATCGCCCACGCCTGGCAGAGGTCGAGGCGACGATCCGCAAGGTTGACGCGGCCATGGACAAGGAGATCGAGCCGCGGGGCCTGCTCCATGTGGACGGGAAGAAGGAGTTCGGGATCGACGCCGAAGGCCGGCTGATCCTCCTCGACACGTTCGGGACGGCCGATGAGGACCGGTTCTGGGACCGAGGGGCCCACGAGCGGGGGCGCCAGGTGGAGTTCTCCAAGGAGTTCGTCCGCCAGCATTACCGCACGATCGGATACTACGACTCCCTCGTCCGGGCTCGCGCGACCGGCGATCCAGAGCCTCCGATCCCGCCGCTCCCTCCGCTCCTGGTCGATGAGGTCAGCCGGCTGTACACGACGGTCTTCGAGCGGTTGACGGGCGAGCCGTTCCACGCCTCGGATGGCTCGGCCCCCTCCGGCTCGTTCTAGCCCGGCGGGGTCCGCCGGTCGGTCCCATCGACCACCGTTTCCCTCCCCTCCCGCCCCTTTATCAACCGGGGGACCGCTCGGCGGTCGTGGCACCCAAGACGCCGTCCCGAACGAGCCCGGCCGAGACCGACGAACCCCCGAAGCGCGAGGTCGCCCTCGAGGACCTCGCGGGCGTGGGGGCCACGATCGCGGAGAAGCTACGGGAGTCCGGCTACACCGACCTGATGGAGCTCGCGGTCGCCTCCCCTGGCGATGTCGCCGAGGCCGCGGAGATCGGGACCACCGTCGCCCAAAAGATCATTGCCGACGCGCGCCGGCAGGCCGATGTCGGGAGCTTCGAGATCGGAACCGTGCTCCTCGAGCGCCGCAAGAGGCTCGGGCGGATCTCGACGAGTTCGAGCGCGCTCGACGAGCTGCTCGGCGGTGGCATCGAGACCCAGGCGATCACTGAATTCGCCGGCGAGTTCGGGACCGGCAAGACCCAGATCGCCCACCAGGTCGCGGTGAACGTCCAGATGCCCGCGGAACAGGGGGGCCTCGTCGGTGAGACGGTCTACATCGACACGGAGAGCACGTTCCGTCCCGAGCGCATCGTCGACATGGCCAAGGCCGCTGGCCTCGACCCGACCGAGGCGCTCTCCCGGATCCACATCGCGCGGGCGTACAACTCGAACCACCAGATGCTCCTGGTCCAGAAGGCGCAGGAGCTCGCGAGAGAGCGTCCGATCCGCCTCATCGTCGTCGACTCGCTCACCGCGCACTTCCGCAGCGAGTACGTTGGGCGCGGCGAGCTCGCACCCCGACAGCAGCTGTTGAACCGCCACCTGCACGAGCTGCTGAAGTTCGGGGACACGTACAACGCCGCCATCCTCGTGACCAACCAGGTCTCCACGCGCCCGGATGTCCTGTTCGGCGACCCGACGCGGCCGATCGGGGGGAACATCGTGGCCCACGCAGCGACCTATCGGGTCTACCTGAGGAAGTCGAAGCCGCCGAAGCGGATCGCGCGGCTCATCGACTCGCCGAACCTCCCCGAGGGGGAGGCGGTCTTTTCGCTGACCTCCGAAGGGATCCGCGAGTAGGACGGGGCCCGCGCCGGCCGATGCGGCGCAAGGCCGTCGCCTTCACGTAGAGCCAGACCGGCGCGCCGCGAGAGAGGTTGAGCTCGCGCACCGGCTCCTCCGTCACCGCCACGCGAAGCCGGAGCGGGCCCGCCCGGAGGACGACGGTGCGGGAGAGCGGACCGAGCCCGGGTCGGACCGATTCGACCGTCGCCCGGTGCACGTTGCGAGCGCTCGAGGGGAAGCGCCGTCGGGCGAGGAGGACCGCCTCCGGGTCCAGCAGCATCGACACCCGTTCCCCCTCCTCCGCGTCGAAGGCGACCCGCCATGCTAGCCCCCGGCCGAACGCGACCCGGGGAGCCGGGGATCGGTGGTACGTCCCGTCGAGCCGGTTCGAGGGGGAAGGCAGGGCGAGGGGCCGTGCATCCAACAGTTCGACCGAGTCGAAGCCCCGACGGAGGAGCCGGTCCCCCAGGGCGGTGAGGTGAGATTCTCCGTGCGAGCGACCTCCCCGGACGCTCGCGACCACCGGCCCCCCGAGCGCTCGCTCGAGCCGAGCGATCCGGTAGGTCGCCCGGTCCCGCGTGATCCCGACGGTCCGGCTCGCCGCGACGATCGAGCGCGCTCCTCCGAGCGAGCGCAACAGGGCGACATCGGTGTCCGTGATCGTCAACGCTCGCCTCATCCGGCTTCCCTCGTCGACCGGAGGCGGGACCCGAGCGGGTGGACCGAGGCGGGGTCGATGCCGAAGCGGATCCGCTCGCCCAGGGCTGGTAGCGGCGGCGCCCACGGCGGGGGCATCCGGACGGTGACCATCAGGTCGTCGGCGACCACCTCGAGGGTCAGTCCCGTCGGACTCGGGCGGGCGCTGCGGACCGTGCCCTCCCACACCGGGGACAGGTCCGGTCGGACCGGGAGGCTCGGGGCGGCGAACGCGATCCCGTCGGGGCCGGACCGGTCGGTGAGCCATGCACGGAGCGAACCGCCGGGACCGGGCGAAAGCTCGGACGGGTCGAGGACGTTGTCGAACCCGACGAATCGCGCCGCGAACGGGTCGCCGGGCGACCGTAGGAGCGTGGCGGCGTCGCACTGGGCCCGGGCCACACCGCGCTGTAGGACGAGGAAGGAGTCCGCGATCGAGAACGCGAGGGCCGGGTCGTGCGTGACAACGATGACCGGCACTTTTTCGGTCTCGCGGAGGTCATGTAGGACGAGACCCAGCTCGTAGCGAGCGAGCACGTCGAGCCCCTGCCACGGCTCGTCCCAGACGACGAGACCCGGGTCGGCCGCGAGGGCACGGGCGAGCGCCACCCGTTGCTGCTCTCCGCCGCTCACGGTCGGCGGGTATCGATGAGCGAGCGGCGTCAGCCGGAACCGCTCGAGGAGCTCGGCGGCCCGCCGTGCCGCGTCGGGACGCCCCCGCAATTCCATCGGGTATCGGACGTTGCCCTCGACCGTACGGTGAGGGAGCAGCCCGAGCCCCTGGGGCACGTAGCCGAGGGCACGCTCCTCGGGGGGGCAGGCGGTGACCTCCTCGTCATCGCGAAAGATCCGGCCCGCTCGGGCTGGCAGGAATCCCGCGAGCGTCCGAAGGAGCGTCGTCTTGCCCGCGCCGGAGGCGCCCAGGACGGCGAGCGCCGTCCCGGAGGGGACCGTGAAGTCGACCGGACCGAGGTGGAAGCGGTCGAGCCGGGCCTCCAGTCCTTCGACGACCCAACGGGAGCTCATGGCACGAGCTCTCCGCGTCGCCACGGGACCCATCCGGATCGTTCCCCGAGCCGGACCAGGAGGAAGAGGGCGAATGCGATCAGCAGAAAGAGCGAGCTCACGGAGGCCGCGTCGGCGAGGTCGCCGAGCTGGAACAGGTTGTAGATGTAGACCGAGACCGTCGTGGTGACGGGTCCGGCGTACGGGCCGCCGGGGTACACCGCATACGCGAGGACGAGCAATCCCCCGATCTCGCTCACCGAACGGGCCCAGGAGAGGAGGAGCCCCGCGACGATCCCGCGGAGGGCGAGCGGGAGGGTGACCGTCAGGAACGCGGTCGCCCTCCCCGCGCCGAGGGATCGGGCGGCCTCGAGCACCCGTTCGTCCACCGCCCGGAACGAAAGCTCGCTCGCGAGCACCGTGTACGGCGCGCTCACGAACACCATCACGAGCACGACGCCCCAGATCGTGTCGTAGACCGGGAACCCGACCGCCTGCGTGAAACGGTAGAGGGGGGCGCCGGGGATGACGAGCAGGAAGAGCCCGAGCCCTACGAGCAGGTGGGGCACGACGACCGGAAGTGCGACCAGCGATTCGATGACCGCCCGGCCTCGGAACGACCGACGGGCGAGCAGGTATCCCAAGGGGATCGCGAACACGACGGCGGCGAGGACGGCGATCCCCGAGGAGAAGAAGGTCAGCCACAGGGCCGCTCGGACCCCGGCGCTGTTCGAGGTCACGAGCAAGTGGGAGAGGGGAGCGTAGGTGAACAGGGCGAGGATCGGAAGGAGGAACAGAAGGAGCAACGATCCGGAGAGGACCACCTGCAGGCCGAGCCAGAGCGGGCCCGACCCCCTGCGGATCCGCGTCGGTGGGGAAGGGTCGCTCCGGGGCTGCGGAGGCTTCAGAGATAGGCGGCGGCCCAGGCCGGCAGTCCGACGACGTCCGGCGCCAGGACGGAAGGGACGGCGCTCGGATGGTCGGTCCAGCCGGGGAAGATCGGTGTGAACGCGCCGCCGGCCGAGAGCAGCGCGATGCCCTGAGGGGAGAGGAGGAGGTGGAGGAAGGCCGCTCCGAGCGCGGGGTTCGGGGCCTGCGTCGGGACGGTGACCGCGAACAGGACCGGGGCCGGCGCGACCGACACGAACGCCCCGCTCGACGAGACGATGGTCGTAGAGAGCTTCGCGTAGTCCGCGAGCGCCGTGGAGTTGTTGGCCTGGAGGCCGACGATCGGGTCGAACGGTACGAAGGAGAGATGGTTGGCCACCGCGTAGGACCGATAGGTGATCAGGGCCGACACGACCTTGGTGTGGATCAGGGTGGCGGCCTGGGACTCCTTCTCCACCTTCGTTGTCGCGGAAACGGGCACGGCCGGGGCCCCCGACGCCCCGCCGTAGAAGGTGGGGTAGTAGTGGGTCGGGCTCCCGCTGTAGAGAAGACCCTGGAGTTCGAGGCTGAAGATCGCATTGTAGCCGTTCGGGTCGGTCGACGCGTTCCAGACCGCGAACGGGGCGTTGCCGTGCGTGGTGACATCTGCGACGAGCTTGTCGGCCCAATTCGACGTCGTGACCCCGTTGAACGCAGCGAGCGACGGGTCGTACACCAACACCTCCGGGGTGGCCGCGAAGACGATGGTGTAGCTCGCCGTGTTCGGTTCCAGACGCTGTGGGATCAGCCGGAGGTCGGCGACCGCGGCCACGTCCGCGCGGGCGTGGAGAGAAGAGAGGGCCGTGGTGACATCGAGCGAACCTTCGTACGTCTGGGCGGCGGTCGGCGCGCTCACGCCCGGCGTTTCATTCGCGAGGGTGCTCGCGAGCGGCGGAAAGAAGGGGCTCAGCGTCCCCGCACCGAGGATGCTGAGCGTCGAGTTCGCCACCGGTCCCGGGGCGTTCGCGGGGGAAACCTTGTACTCGTATCCGGCGAGGAACCCCGCCCCCGCACCACCGGCGGCGACGACGATCAGGGAGAGGGCGATCACGGCGTCCGCGGCCATCGATGTGTGGGAATCCCACATCGGTTAAAGGCTTGCGGCCCGGGCCGTCTACGAGCTAGAGGTCCCGACGTCGGCCGGCCGGGGCGTAGCAACGGTACGCCCGGCCGACGAGGGTGGCGAGGGCGATCGGACCGAAGCTACGGCTATCTCGGGCGCGGCCGATCGTGTTTCCGACGACATAGACCGTTCCTTCGGGAAGGGTGAGCGCTTCGACAGAATCGGGCGGGGGCGCTGGGTCGGGCCCGGGCGGGACCGGCGCGCCCAATCCGTTCCGGGTCGCCCAGAACCGGCCGGGACCGACCCCGGCGACGCGCTTGACGAGCCAACGGGCCGGTTCCTCCGGATCGACGAACACCACCACGTCGCCGCGGGCCGGGAGCCGGTCGCGGTAGGCCGCCGTGTCGACCAGGAGCCGGTCCCCTGCTTGGAGCTGGGGTGCCATGCTCTCGTCACGCACCACCACCCGTCGACTTCGCCATCGGTGCCATCGGGACGGAGGCGGGGGCTGCGCAGGTCCCGGTCCGTCCGACGTCGGCGCCGGCATCCTTATCCGAACGTCCGGGCTCGCGGGAGCATGTTCCTCACGGACGGGTCGACCGGCATCGTGAACCGCTTCTTGGACGCTATGGTCCCACCCCGGGCCGTCTATGCCCATTGCGACATCCCCTGCGGCATTTATGACCCGCACGATGCGCAGATCGCGGCGCTGACCGTCCTTCGGATGGACCAGCTGATCGGGGAGCTCGCCGCTCCGCCGATGGACGCGAAATCCGAGGACCGGGCGCAGTACGTGAGCAAGCTCGCCCGATACACCGCCGTCAAGGAGCTCCACTCGGAGCGGGTCAAGGCCGAGGTGCGGGTCATTTGGGGGGATTACTTCACCCCCGACCTCGCCAAGGCGAACCCGCAGGTCCACGACGTGACCTGGAAGATCCTCAAGCAGGCATCGAAGACCCGCCAGAGCACGTCCACGGCCGACGCCCAGGAGCTCGTCAGGCTGGTCCAGGAGTTCTCCGAGCTCTTCTGGATCACGAAGGGAGCCAAGACGCGCCGGCAACCCTCGATGCAGAAGTCGGGCGGAGAGATCGTCTACCCCGTCGGCGCGGCGTGATCCATCGGTCGGGTCCCGGGACGGTGCGGTCCGACTCCGAGCGGACTCGAGGTCCGGGAGGAGGAGGGTGACCGAGTCGTTGCCCATCGATGGCCACTCCCTTTCGCTCGACCATTTCCTCGCTGTGGTCCGGGGCCGCTGCGCGGTCTCGCTCGCCCCCACGGCACGGTCCGCGGTCTCCAGCGCTCGTCGGTCGGTCGAGCGGGTGCTCGCCCAAGGACGTTCGGTCTACGGGATCACGACCGGGTTCGGCGCGCTCTCCCAGCAGGTCGTCCCCGCCGGCCAGGCGCGGGAGCTACAGCGCTCGCTCGTCCGCAGCCACTCGAGCGGGGCCGGCGAGCCCTTGGAGGCGGAGCTCGTCCTCGGGATGATGCTCCTTCGCGCCAACTCGCTCGCCGCGGCTCACTCCGGGGTGCGGGTCGAGGTCCTCGACCTGATCCTCGAGCTCCTGAACCGTAGGCTCGTCCCGTTCGTCCCGCGCCAAGGTTCCGTGGGTGCGTCGGGCGACCTGGCCCCCCTCGCTCACATGAGCCTCGCGATGATGGGCGAGGGCGCCTTCCTCGGCACGGACGCCCGACCCCAGTCGGCCGGGCCCGTCCTAGCGGCCAACGGGATTGAGCCGCTCTCGCTCCAGGAAAAGGAGGGGGTCGCCCTCCTCAACGGGACCTCGCTCATGACGAGCTATCTCGCGCTGGCCATCGCGGACTCGGAAGGGCTGTTCGACGCCGCGCTCGCGGCCGCCGCGATCTCCTTCGACGCGCTCCGCGGCGACCCGTCCGCGCTCGACGACCGGCTGGGGGAGGTACGGAACCTGCCCGAGCAGCGAGCCGTGGCTGCGTCGCTTCGTGCCCTGATCGAGAAGAGCGCCCTCTCGGTGGCGCGGGCCGATTATCAGGGCCAGGACCCGTACACGCTGCGCTGCCTACCCCAGGTCCTCGTCGCGGTCCGGCTCGCCACCCAATTTGCGCGCCAGATCCTCGACGCAGAGCTGAACGCCGTATCGGACAATCCTGTGATGTTCGAGGGCGACGAGTTCGTCAACGGGGGTAACTTCCACGGGCAGACCCTTGCCCTCGCCCTCGACACCCTCGCGATCGCGACCCAGTACCTGACGGCGTTCTCCGAGCGTCGGATCGCTCGTCTCCTCAACCCATCGCTCAACCGGGGGCTGCCTGCGTTCCTCGCTCCGACGCCGGGCCTCACGTCCGGCTGGATGATCGCCCAGTATCTCGCCGCGGCCTGCGTGAACGAGAACCTCGTCCTCTCCCACCCCGCCAGCACGGGCAGCCTGCCGACGTCGGCCGACCAAGAGGATTTTGTGAGCATGGGGCCTTGGGCGGGGGCGAAACTGCGACGCGTCATCGACAACGCTCGCACCGTGGTCGCCGTGGAGTGGATCGTCGGGGCCCAGGCGCTCGAGCTCCGTCGGCCCGCGCACGGGGGTCGCGGGAGCGAAGCGGGACTGCGAGCCATCCGGGAGGTGGTCGCCCCATGGTCGGCCGATCGGCCGCCCTCCCCGGATATCGAGGCGGTACGAGCCCGGATCGCGGATGGGTCCCTCGTCGCGAAGGTACGCTCCGACGTCCCGTTCTAGCGGCAGGCTCGCGGACCGCGCCCAGGCGCTCAGCGGGCTCTGGGAGCGGCAGCGGCCGGTAGGGGGGGCGGACTCACCGTCGGGGACTCCCGGGGGAACGTGACGGCCTCCCCACACGAAGGGCACCGGAAGGTCCCGAGCCCCTGATGGCGCAGGGGGCCGCGGCATCGGGGACATGGGATCGGACGGGCGGTCACGTAGGCCGCGAGCATCTCCTGAGAACGTCGATCCCCGAGGGCACCCTGGGTCGGGTTGGGTCCGGCCCCGCCTCCAGGCGCGTCCGTCGTCCCGGCGGGACGTGGGGCGAGCGACAGGCGCCCGCATCGAGGGCAAACGAGGGATTCGTTGTCCCCCATCATTTCGAGCGATCCCGAACAGTTCGGGCATTTCCTGCCGCTGACCCGACGGGTCGGCAGGGCCGGTGTGGGTTGTACCGATGGCGCGCCGGCTCGACTCCGTTCCGCAGGGCGGATCGCTTCCTCGGGGGGAGCAAGGGGTGGAAGGAGCGCGGCGGGGTCGGGATCCGGCGGTGGGGGTCCGATGCGAACCTGTCGGAGGTAGGGTGCGTACCAGATCCCCGCCTCACCTCGCCGAGCGAGGGTGGTGACCAGCCTCTCGGTCTTGCGGGTCGACCAGGAAAGGGCGGCAGCGAGGCCGTCGATGGAGGTCGGGCCGAGGGAGTGGATCGTACGGACGAGTTGCGAACGCTCTGCGAGGGAGGGCCCGAATAGGAACGCCATCCTGCGGAAGAGGGCCATGGACGGAGCTAAAATCTGTCGGTCGAGGAGAACTGGGAAGGCACCGGTCGGTCTCGCCGGGTCCCTGGACGTTGCCACCCGAGCGATTCTGACCGGTGCCCGAGGCCAAAAACAGGAAATCCTCGAGCGCCTATATAGGTTCCGGGTCGTCTGGGGGGTGGAGGATGACCCTACCCGGGGGCGGTGGAAAGGGTGCCGGGTCGATCGGAACCCTCCCCTTGGATCGAGGACGCGCCTTATCGACCGTCCCGAAGGAGATCGAAACCCTTGACCGGTCCGGGCCTGGCGGGATCCCGGGCATCGCCCGGTAGCTCGTGCGAATCGGTTCAGGTAGGGCGTGGGACCCGGCGGTCTGAGGCAACGCGGCGCCGGGCTTGCGTAGCGGGGAGCGCTCTCGCCCCATCGTCGGCCGTCATCCGGCCGATCAGCCGGGCGGCCCGGATCGTGGCGAGCGGCCGAGGGAGCAGCTCGAATTCGCCGGGGGTTACCCAGCGGAACGAGTCGGTCGGCTCCTCGGCACGGAACCGGCCGATCGCCTTCCCTCGGAACACGTCGAGACTGACGGAGAAATGGCTATAGTCGTGACGAACCGAGCCGGCCCTCGATAGGTCGGCCAACCTGAGGCCGGTCTCCTCACGGACCTCGCGACGGATGGCCGCCTCCGGGGGCTCGTTCGGCTCTAGCTTTCCCCCCGGCAGCTCCCAGAGTCCACCGAGAAGGCCTCGGGGCGGCCGCCGGTGGACGAGCCACCGTCCATCCCGGAGGATCGCCGCGATCGCGGCCCGTACCCGGGGGCGAGGTCCTTTCCGGACGCGGGTCGGGATCGAGGACGGGTCGGCGAGCTCCTCCCGGGCTCGACAACCGTCCCGCACCGGGCACTCCGAGCAGCGGGGCCCAACGGGGCGGCAGACCGTCTCCCCGAGTTCCATGATCGCCTCGTTGAACTCGCCGGGACGATCCAAAGGAAGCCACGTGGCGAGGTGCGCTTCGAGACGGCGCCGGGTCGCGTTCGAAGCGGGGTCGCCGCGCTCGAGCGTCCAGCGAGCGGCGACCCGAAGGCCGTTGGATTCGAGGGCGACGACCGGTTCACCCCGGGTCAGGCTTGCGAGCGCCCGCGCCGTGTAGGGGCCTACCCCGGGAAGTTGTTCCCACGCTTGGCTCGACCTCGGCCATCGGACCGGTCCGGAGGCCGTGAGGACGAGGGCGGCGGCCCGCAGGTTCCGGGCCCTCGCATAGTATCCCGCCCCCTCCCAGACCTTGAGGACCTCATCGGGCGAAGCACGCGCGAGGGAGCGCACGGTCGGGAACCGCTGAATGAAGCGCTCGTAGACTGGCCCTGCCTGGGCGACGCGAGTCTGCTGGAGCATCACCTCCGCTACCCAACGGCGGTACGGGTGCCGGTTCTTCCGCCAAGGAAGGGGCCGATGCTGGTGGTCGAACCAAGCGAGGAGGACCGAGGAGAAACGTCGGTCCACGCGGGAGCGAAGGACCGACGGACTCTCGTGGCGGGCCATCGACGCTGCCGATTCGCCGAAGCAATTAAACCCCCCAGGGGTGTGAACGCCCTCAGGAGCTAGCGTTGGGGGACCTCACGGGGTTGATCTTGGTCACCGACGAAACGTTCGAGCACGAGGTGATCCGGTCGGCCCTCCCGGTCGTGGTGGACTTCTACGCGGACTGGTGTGCTCCCTGCAAGACGGTCGAGCCGGTCCTCGTCGAGCTCTCGGAATCCCTGACGGGTAAGATCAAGTTCACGAAGATCAACGTCGACGATTCCGACCGCGTCACCCGCTCCTTCGGCATCCACTCGATCCCGACGTACCTCTTCCTCGACCATGGGCGCGAGAAGGGTCGCGAGGTCGGACCGGTCGGCCCGACTGAGTTCCGCTCGATCCTCAAGCGTCATTTCTCCTTCGCCTGAGGGCGAACGCGCCCAGCGGCCCCGAGGTCGTTCGGCCTCGGGTGGCTCAGTGCCGGAACACCCGCCACCCGGTGAAGTACATCGCCATCCCGTAGCGTTCCGCCGCCGCGATGACCTCGGGGTCCCGGAGGCTCCCGCCCGGCTGAATGATCGCCTTGACCCCCGCCGCGCCGGCCCGCTCGATCCCGTCGGCGAACGGGAAGAAGGCATCCGAAGCGAGGACCGCGCCGCGCGCCCGCTCTCCGGCGACCTCGCACGCGAGCTCGACCGCCTTGACCCGGGTCGGTTGGCCCGAGCCGATCCCGACGGTCTTCGAGCCCTGGGCGAGGACGATCGCGTTCGAGCGGGCGTGTCGGACGACCCGCCAGGCGAAATCGAGGGCCGACGCCTCGTGGGGGGTCGCGAGGGTCCCGGTCACCGGCCGGAATTCGGTCGGCAGGAGTTGGCGTCGGTCTCCCTCCTGGACCAGCAGGCGGCCGAGCGCCGTCCGGGCCTCCCAGAACGGCACGCCGAGGTCCCGTATCCCGAGCTCCACCACCTTGAGCTTCGGGCGGCGCTCGAGGAGCGCGAGGCTCTCGGCGTCGAACGAGGGGGCGCCGATCAGGTCCACAAAGACCCCTTTCAGCGCCTCGGGGTCGGATCCGGCGATGGGGTGATTGACCGCGATCACGCAGCCATAGCGCGCCACCGGATCGGTTGCGATGGCCCGTGCGATCGCCTCGGAGCTGGTCGCGCCCGACGCAACGCCGCACGGGGTCGCATGCTTGACGACCGCCGCCGTGGGGGTCGGGAACTCGGAGACGATGGCTCGGGCCGTCTCGAGGTCGAGGAGGTTGGTGTAGGAGAGGGCCTCGCCCTTGCGAGGTCGGGTGTCGGGAGCCGGGAGGCGCGAGGCCCGGGAGCCGGTGAGACGGTAGATCGCGGCCGATTGGTGCGGGTTCTCCCCGTACCGAAGGGGCCACGCTTCCCGCGTGAACTCCAATCGGGCGGGAAATTCCGGGGGGTGCTCGCCCTCCCCCGATAAGGCCTCGGCGATCGTGTGGTCGTACTCCGCGGTCCGAGAAAAGGCTCGCCGAGCGAGCGCGAGTCGGGTCGAGCCGGAGAGACCCTGGTGGAGGCGCAGCTCCCGCTCGATCCCCGGATAATCGGTGGGGTCAGAGGCCACCGCAACGTAGGCGTGATTTTTCGCGGCCGCACGGAGCAGGGTGACCCCGCCTACGTCGATGAACTCCTCACGGTCGCTTGCGTTCGAGGTCCGCTGAACGTGCGCGGCGAACGGGTAGAGGTTGCAGACCACGAGGTCGATCGGGAGGAGGTGACGCTGGTCGAGCTCCGAAAGTCCCTCTCGCGTCCGAGGGGCCAGGATCCCTCCGAGCAGCCCCGGATGCAGGGTCTTGATCCGCCCGCCGAACCACGCTCCCACCCCGGTCAGGTCCTCGGCTGCCCGCGCTTCGATCCCCTCCGCGAGCAGCTTCGTGCGGGTTCCTTCCGTGGCGATCAGTTCGGTCTCGAGGCGCACGAGCTCCTTGGCCAATCCGGCCAGGCCCGTCGGGTCCGATACGGAGAGCAGTGCCCGGCGGACGGCCGTATAGGGGTCGGTCGGGATTCCCACTATCCGTTACCCTGTACAGGGAACGGAGACGAGAAATAAGCGTGTCGAAGCCTGCGGTTGGTCGGAGGCGGTCAGCGGCGCGCCCCCGCCCAGGGCTACGGCGCGAACGGTAGAGGATTCCCGCAGGCCGGACAGTAGGCGAACTGGCCGACCCCGTAGGTCCGCCCACACCGGCCGCATTGGACGGTGGGGCTCGAAGACGAAGAAGGTGGGGGGGCAGTTGCGCCGGTGTAGGATGTTCCCGGGGCGACGGAAGCCGACGGGATCGCGACAGCCTGGGGAACGGTCCACGGTGAGGTGGGTGGGGGAGTGGCTCCTGACTGGAACCCGTTCGGGAGGCTCGCCTGCGGCCGGGCTCGAGAGAAGGCCCGGATCTGCAGTCCGATCCCCACGATCAAGAGGAGGAGGGCGATCAACCCGACGCCGGCCGCGATGTTGCACCGGAGGGTGTTGCAGGTCGGAGGGGTCGGGAGGGCATAGCCCGCAGCGATATCGGTAACGAGCCCGACGACGATCAAGACCAACCCGATCGAGAGCTCGCGAGCGCTCAGCGGCACGGGACTGGGGAGACTCCCTCGGCTTGTAGCGGTTACGCGCGAACGGTCGCGCAGCTCCGACTCCGAGAGGGTCCGGCCGGGGTGCGTCACATCGTGGTCGGGACTCGCGTCGGTCCGTAGAAGGAGACCCCCGCCCGAAGATCTCCCGTCAGGGCCCGGCGGGACGCCTGAGCCAGATCTTCCCGCCGCGCAGGGTGCCCCAGGTCCGGCGGGTGACGAGGGAGACCGAACGCCCGGAGGGCCCCGGCACCGAGCCGTTCCACGCTTTTCGTGCCTCCCCCGACCACCGATGTCCCACCTCGACGAGGGCCTTCGACCGTTCGACGCGGACGATCCGTAGCCTCCGGGTGCCCGGGGTGCCCGCCCTGAGGTCCGCCGGCAGCGTCCGCAACAAGACCTCCTCGAGCCACGGCCGGGGAACGAACGGCTCCCCCACTACCTCTATGCCGAGGTAGCGGGGGCGCGAAACCGGTTCAACGGACGAGGTCGATGACTTCCTCGGACTCACCGGCCGCGTAGCCTCCCTTCTGTCCCAGAAGGCTCGTGGCCCGGACGCCCGTAATGATGAGGAGCACCTTGATGGTGTTCTCCATCTCGCGGCTATTCTCGACGGAGCATCCCCAGATGATCCGGGCCCGCTTGGAGATCTTGCCCCCGACCAGGGCGGCGGCCTTCTCGGCCTCCGAGACGGTCATGGTCGGTCCTCCGATCACCCGGACCAGGGCCCCGGTGGCGTCCTTGAGTTCCACGTTGCCGAGCAGCGGCGAGGTGAGGGCCTCGGTGACGGCTTCGGTCACTCGGTCGGTCGCGCTCTCGCTTTCGCCCAGTCCGATGAGCGCGACGCCTCCGTCCTTCATGACGGTCATGATGTCGGCGTAATCCAGGTTCACGAGGCCCGGGCGCGTCACGATCTCGGTGATCCCCTTGATCCCCGTCATGAGCACCGCGTCCGCGAGCTTGAACGCGGCGTCGAGCGGCATCCTTGGGACGAGCTCGAGGAGCTTGTCGTTCTGGATCACGATCGTCGTATCGCAGACCCGACGCAGCCGCTCGAGTCCGTCTCGAGCCTGCTCCATGCGGGCCGCCCCCTCTCCAGAGAAGGGCAGGGTAACGACGCCCATCGTGAGCGCGCCGGCTTCCTTCGCTAGACGGGCCACGAGGTGGGCCGAACCGGTCCCGGTTCCTCCGCCCATCCCGGCGGTCACGAATACGATATGGGCGCCGTTCATGAAGGCACGCAGTTCCTCCTCGTTCTCCCGGGCGGCCTCCTCGCCGATCTCGGGGCGCGCCCCGGCCCCCAACCCCTTGGTAGCACGGCGACCGATCAGGATCTTCCGGGGCGCGTGCACCGTGAGCAGATGTTTCGCATCGGTGTTGATCGCGCACATCTCGGCGCCCTGGATCCCTTCCTCCACGCAGCGGTTGATCGTGTTCGACCCGCCGCCGCCGCACCCGACGATCCGGATGTTGACCTTGAGCGTCTCCGCCAACTTCGCGAGTTCCGCGTCGTCGACACTGCTGTACGGAGCGGTCGCCGGCTTCTTCTCCTCCGTCAGCGCCTCGTTCTCCTTGTGCTTCGCGATCGCTTCCTGAATGATGGACTTCATTGCTTCGTTCCCCGACCTGTTTGTCAGACGAGCGTCATACGCTCTACTGACAGGATTTCGGGTTTTTATATTTGAATATTCCGTTACAGCGGTGCCGTCTTTCGCGGCGTTGAGGAATATCCTCCTCGATCGCGCATGATGTCTGGGTCGAGCTCGATCCAGCCGCGGTGGTCCTGCCTGGGACGGACGATCGGGAACCTGCGGTCGGCACCGACCGGCCGGGCTAGCCCCAAGGCGGCCCATCCACTGGGACCCGGCTCGGACCGAACCCTCTTGACCACGGCTCTCTTTCGATCGTCCGGCATGAAGGTCCCCACCCCGTCCGCCGAGCTAGTAATCCGTTTTCAGAAAACCGTCCCCGTCGGCAAGGACATCGAAGTGAAGAAGGTGTTCGGCCAACCGAGCGCGTTCGTGAGCGGGAATATGTTCTACGGGGTGTTTGGGGAGCGCCTCTTCCTTCGTCTCTCGGAACCGGACCGCAGGGAGATGATCGAGAGCGAGAAGGCATCGGTCTTCGAACCGATGCCGGGTCGAGCGATGAAGGAGTATGTGACCCTTCCATCCAAGCTCCTCACTGACGAACGCCGGCTGAACTCGTGGCTCGTGCGGTCGCTCGCCTACGCCCGGACCGTCCCGAAGAAGGCAGCGAAGTCCAAGGGTCGGTGATCGTAGCCGACCTCAGCCGAGCCGGGCGAGGCTGCGACCGGCTCCGAGAGGCATCGGGAAGGGGGGGTGCCGGAACGATGGGCGAGTGGCCCGCGTTCCTGAATCCGGTATGGCGCGGGTTTGGTACCCCGTCGAGGGTCGCTACGCCGTGGCGACCGCGGCAGCGGCCCGTCTCGCCGGGGCCAACAGGAAGAGGACGCCGGCGAGGAAGACGAAGATCCCCCCCACGACGGAGAACAGATTCGTCCCGAACCCGAGGAAGCCCCATCCCAACAGCGAGAGGACTACGAGCATGACCCCGCACGCGAATGGGCGGTCCTTCCAGCCGTGTTTTCCCAAGTACGAAAAGAAACCGGCGAGGACGCCGACCACGAACAGGACCACGGCCTCGCTCGCCAGGGAGAGTGCTCCGAAGGGGTGGCCGAAGACCAGGTCCACCGCTCCGATGGCGAAGGCCGCCAGCGCCCCCAGGGCGATGAGGAGCCCGCCGAGCAATCCGAATCCATAGGCGATGTTCCGCTCCGACAAACCCGTCATCGGTGTTTCACTTCCTTCCTAATCGTTCCGCACTCGCCACCCCCACCAAACGGAGGGGCCGAGGCGGGCCCTGAGGACATGGATTACGGGGGTTCAGATCGTACTTGAAGGTTTGTTTTCTCCTCGACCCAGCCGGATAGTGCCCGCCGGCCCAACTAGGACCGGATCGACGTGGCAGGGGTTGCGTCGACCCCCGCCTGGTCGCGTTTTCCTGCGCGCACAGGCGAGTTAAGCCCCCGTTCGTTCCGCATCCAATGTCCCGTCGATCCGGCTCGACCTACGCCGGTGCCTTCGCATGAAACCGCCGCATCGCCATTCCGACCGAACGCATTCGCGATCCCGCCGAATCGCTCGCAACCCTTCTACCCAGGCGAGGCCCGCGACGCGGAGGTCCCCAGGGCCCGTGGGCCCGGGCCGCTCCCGTGACCTCGGCAAACAGAACGAGCGGAGGAGGATCGCCTTCGGTTGGTACGGGGGCAAGTTCAGTCATCTGGGCTGGCTGCTGCCCTTACTGCCCCCTTGCCATCACTACGTCGAACCGTTCGGGGGGTCCGCCGCGGTACTCCTAAACCGACCCTCCTCCCCCTTGGAGACCTACAACGATCTCGATGGCGAAGTGGCGAATTTTTTCCGAGTCCTCCGGACGGACCGGCAGAGGTTGATCGAGTCGATCGGATTGACCCCGTTCTCCCGGGCGGAATATCTCAACGCGCTCTCCCAGCCGGTCGGGACCTTGACGGTGCGGGAGCGGGCCCGCCGGTTCTTCGTCCGGGCCCGCCAGGCTCGGACCGGGTTGGCGCAAACGGCCACCCAGGGTCGCTGGGCGAACTGCCTCACCACGAGCCGTTCGGGCATGGCCGGGGCCGTGTCACGATGGCTCGGATCGGTGGACACCCTGCCGGAGATCGCGGAACGCCTGTTGCGGGTTCAGATCGAGAATCGGCCGGCGCTCGAGGTCATCCGTCGGTACGACTCGAGCGGGACCCTGTTCTATTGCGACCCGCCCTACCTCGCGAGCACTCGGGGCGATCCGAACTCCTACCGGTTCGAGATGAGTGAGCAGGACCACGCCGAACTCGCAAGGGCCCTTCGACTCTGCCGGGGTCGTGTCGCCATCTCGGGATATGACTGCGAGCTGATGAACCAGTTGTACCAGGGATGGCGGCGGGTGGATGGGCCACGCAAGACGGCCCACTCGGTCAAGCGCCTGCGCCGGGAATCCCTGTGGACCAACTACCCCTGACCGAGGCCGTTCTCGGGGTCCCGAAACCGGCGAGATCGTCGAACCGAAGGGTCTCGGCACTCCTCGGCCGGTGCGCCGACCGAACGGTTGCCTCGTAATCCCTCGGGATCCCTGCGTATTCACGTGGCGGGCCGCCGGCCTTGGAATCACGTCGGTCGGGCCCGTCCCCGAGGCCGAACACCCGATCCCGGATCGGTAGGTTCGGCCGATCCTCTTGCTCCTTGTAGAAAACCGGTCCAACGCTCGCGCAGGTTTATCCACCGGCCGAACGTCCTGACCCTGTGCTCGAGTACGAACGAGCGATCGAGGACGAGGTCGATCGCGCGTACGTTCGGGCCCAGGAGGCCCGGGCGACGGGCATCGACCCTCAGGTGACCGTCGAGATCCCCCGAGCCCAGGACATGGCGATGCGGGTCGAGAAGCTGCTCGGCCACCTGCCCCTGTCGGGGATCTCGGAGGAGATCCGCGAGCTCGCGGAGACCTACCCCCGGGAGGAGGTGGCCGTCACGATGGCCCGCCGGATCGCTTCCGACCCCCGCCGAGGACGGGACCTCGAGTCGCGGCTCGACGCCTCGCTCCGAGTCGGGCTCGCCATCCTGACTGAGGGCATCCTCGTTGCTCCCCTCGAGGGCCTCGCCGAGGTCCATCTCGTGGGTGGGCATGGTTCCCTACCGTACGTCGAGCTCTCCTACGCGGGGCCGATCCGAGCCGCGGGCGGGACGGCCCAGGCGCTCTCGGTCCTCCTCGCCGACATCGTTCGGCGGGACCTCGGCCTCGGCGCGTACGTCCCCGACACCGCCGAGGTCGGTCGCTACCAGGAGGAGATTCCCCTCTACAAACACCTCCAACATCTGCAGTACGCCCCGACCGCTCGAGAGATCGAGATCGTGGTCCGCCATGTTCCGGTCTGCGTCTCGGGCGAAGCGACCGAGGGGGACGCCGAGGTGAGTGCGTTTCGAAACCTGCCGAGGGTTCCGACGAACGGGATCCGAGGCGGCGCGTGCCTCGTGCTGGCCGAAGGGCTGTGCCAGAAATCGGCGAAGCTCCACAAGATCGTCGAGAAGCTGGGCGTACCGGGCTGGGAGTTCCTCACGGAACTCGGGCATGCGAACCCCGACGACGCGGCCGAGTCTCAGAATCCGAAGTACCTTCGGGAGGCGGTCGGTGGCCGTCCCGTGCTTGCCTACCCGGGGCGGGCCGGGGGCTTCCGTCTCGTCTACGGTCGGTCCCGAACGGGCGGCCTCGCCTCCCTGTCGGTCAATCCCGCCACGATGGTCATCCTCCGGCGCTTCATCGCGGTCGGCACTCAGGTGAAGATCGAGCTGCCGGGTAAGGCAGCGGCGATCAGCCTGTGCGATACCGTCGACGGCCCGATCGTCGAGTTGAACGACGGCACCGTCACGGCCGTGCACGAGCGCCAACGCGCGGAGGAGCTCGTGCCTCAGGTGAGACGGATCGTAGACCTCGGGGAGCTCCTCGTCCCGTTCGGCGAGTTCCTCGAGAACAATCGGCCCCTGGTCGCCGGCGCATACTCGCTCGACTGGCACCTCGCCGAGCTCGACGAAGCCGGTGCGAGCTCGGGTCTCGACCCGGTCGCACCGACCTACTCCGAGGCCCTCGAGACGGCCCGAAGTTACGGGGTCCCTCTGCACCCTCGACACCTCCTGTTCTGGCACGACGTCACCCCGAGCGAGATCGCGGCGCTCTCGCGGCACGTGGAACGGCACGGTCGGTGGCTCGACGGTCGGCTGACCCTGCCCTGGGAAGGGGGGGAGCGAGAGGTACTGACCCGGCTTGGATTCCTGTTCGGTCCATCGGGCGGGCAGATCGCCGGAGAGCGGGAGTGTTCCGAGGCCCTGGTCGGCGGCCTCGGCCTTTCGGTGGAGGGGTCGAGGCTCGTTCGACGGGTGGGTGTCGACCCGATCGGCACCAACCCGCTCGCCCTCGTGAGCCGACTCGGCGCCGTGACCGTCAAGGCGCGGGGCCCGACTCGCATCGGCGCCCGGGTCGGGCGACCCGAGAAGGCCCGCCAGCGCTCCATGAGCCCGAACGTGCATGCCCTCTTTCCGATCGGGGAGTCCGGAGGGGCCCGCCGATCGATCGCCGAGGCCGCTCGACGGAACGAAGATCTGGCGCCGACCGTCCAGCTCGGGGTCCGGACCTGTCCGGCGTGCCAACGCTCGACGGTCTGGATGAAATGCGCTTGCGGGTCGCATACCGAGCCTACAGGGGCCGTATCGCCCGAGGTGTTGCCCATTCCCTCCCTCTGGACGGCGGCGATCCACAAGCTTCGGCTCCGGCGCGTCCCCGAGGTGAAGGGAGTCAAAGGTCTCACCTCCCCCGGCAAGGTTCCCGAGATGCTCGAGAAGGGGATCCTGAGGGCCTCGCACGGGGTGTCGGTCTACCAGGACGGGACGAGCCGATTCGACCTCACGGACCTGCCGCTCACCCATTTCCGGCCCGCGGAGGTCGGCCTCTCGATCGAGCGAGCCCGTTCCCTCGGATACGTGGAGGACTGGACCGGCCGCCCGCTCGAGCAGACGGACCAGCTCGTCGAGCTACGGCCGCAGGACCTCGTGGTGTCGCGTTCCTGCCTGTCTTACCTCGTTCGGATCGCGCAGTTCGTCGACGACGAGCTGACCTGGCTGTACGGCCGCGAGCCGTACTACCGGGCCGCTCGAGAGGAGGACCTCGTGGGCCATCTCGTCGTGGCGCTCGCGCCCCATACCTCCGGCGGGGTCGTCGGACGGATCATCGGGTTCAGCGACGCGGAGGCCTGCTTCGCGCATCCGGTCTTCCACGCTGCGAAGCGCCGGAACTGTGACGGGGACGAGGACTCGGTCACCCTCCTCCTCGACGCCCTCCTCAATTTTTCTCGATCGTACCTGCCCGAAAGCCGTGGCGCCTTGATGGACAAGCCGCTCGTGCTCACCACTCGCCTCGACCTGACCGAGGTCGACAAGGAGGCGCACAACCTCGACGTGGCCGCGCGCTACCCGCTCGCCCTCTACCGGGCGGCCGAGCGCGGACGACCGGCCAAGGAGGTCGAAGGCTCCATCGAGACGCTGGGGCAACGCGTCACCCGCCCCGACCCGATGGTCGGGCTCGCTTTCACCCACGACACGACCGACCTCGCCGGGGGCCCCGTCCGGTCGGCCTACCGGGAGGCCGGCTCGATGTCCTCCATCGTCGAGGAGTCCCTACTACTGACCGCGCAGATCCGGGCCGTGGACCTCGCGGATGCGGTGACGCTCGTCCTGAACGCCCATTTCCTTCCCGACCTCATGGGGAACCTCAAGAGCTTCGCGACGCAGAAGTTCCGTTGCAAGAAGTGCGGCACCTCGTTCCGCCGCCCGCCGATCGCCGGGCGCTGCACCGAGGCCCGCGGGGGGGGACCGACGTGCGGCGGCGAACTCCTCCCCACCGTGTTCGAAGGAGCGGTCCGCAAGTACCTCGGCCTCTCCCAGCGGCTCGCGGCGACCCCCGGCGTCACCCCCTACGTCCGGCAGCGGATCCAGATCCTCGAGTCGTCGCTGGAGACCCTCTTTCCCCGCGAAGCGACCCCGATGCCGCTCGAGGGGTACGCCCCTCGCGACCCGGACCCTCCGACGGAGGGGACCCCGGCGGAAGGGGAGAGCGAAGCGCCCTCAAAACCGACAAATACCGAGAGACCACTTCCGCCGACTGCGGGCTTGTAGGGTAGTCTGGACTATCCTTTTGGCCTTCGAAGCCAAAGACGTGGGTTCGAAATCCCGCGCGGCCCTGCCTCGCGGACCGAAACTCCCACCAAGCCCGCCCGCCCCGCCGGCGGGATCGTCGGCCTAGCGGAAGTACCCGGTCGCGGGAGGCTCCGAGCGCTTCTCCTCTTCCGGCTTCATCGCCTCGAGGACGTCGAGCGAGAGGAGGGCATTGATCGGGATCAGCCGGATTCGGCCCTTCTCCTCCTTCACCTTGCCGTCGAGCTCGAGCGCGAGCGAGCTGTCCCCTCCGATGGAGACGAGACCGCGGAACGTCCCGTTCGAGACGAGTGGGTCGCTGTCGTTGCCGGCCGATCGGACGCTCACCTTGGAGCCGACCGTCAGCACGATCGAGGGCTTCTTGGGAGGCGGCGTGACGCTCATGGATTCGCTCCGGCCTTCGACTTCGTCGGTCGCGTCGCGGGGGCGGCGGCCCGTACCGTCGCGTCCCGCTCGATCAGACCCTGCAAGTGGTCCACCGTCTCTCGGTACCGTCGCAGGGCGTTCTGAGCGTTGGCCTCGGTGAAATCCCAGGCCCGGGAGAGGTTCCCATATCGCAATCGGTAGCCCTTGCGTCCTTTGCCATCGGCACTGCCTGCCACCTCCTCGAGCAGGTCGAGGGACTTCAGCTTGTTGAGGTGACGATACACCGAGGGTTTGGAGCTTTTGAGCACTGCGGCGAGCTCCTCGGCGTACCAGGGACGGCTCAAGTCCCGAAGCAGGCAGTCCCGGACGATCCGGTACCCGAGGCTCTCGCGGACCGGACCTTCACCGGATCGCGCGTCGTCGTGTTCTGGGAGATATCCGATCCATCGCAGGAACTCCGTCAGGACCTCGTCGGTCTCGTGGAGGGGGGTCAGGGGGGTGCGAGAACGAAGCGCGAGCTCGAAGGGCATTCGGGCCGGTCCATCGGAAGGGAGACGATAACGGTTCACCCGCGGGCCGGCCGGGGAAGGGTTTTGGACCGCGGTCGCGTCCACCCTTTCGATGCCGATGGCATTCCTCCGTCCGTCGACGGTCGACGAGGCCGTCGCTGCGATGTCGGCCCAGCCGGGCTCGGTCGCGCTGTCCGGCGGGACCGACCTGTTGCTCGATATCGACGACGGTCGGGTCGCGACGGAGCGCATCGTTTCCCTCGCCCGGCTCCCGTGGGACCGTCTGGAGCGGAAGGGCGGTCGACTCCGTATTGGCAGCACCCTCCCGATACGGACCCTCGAGCGGGACCCGGACCTCGCCGGGGACCTGCCTGGTCTCTACGAGGCGATCCGCTCCGTCGGGAGCGTCCCCCTTCGGCACCGAGCGACGGTGGGCGGGAATATCGCCCGGGCCTCCCCGGCGTCCGATCTGATCCCGGTGCTGCTCGCCCTCGGGGCCCAGGTCGAGCTCGTCGGACCCTCCGGGCGCCGAACGGTCCCGCTCGACCGCTTCCTGAAGGGGTCCCGTTCCGTCGATCTCGGAATCGGCGAACTCATCGAAGCGATCGACCTCCCGGCCCGGGCCGCGTCGGCCTACGCCTGGCAGCGGGTTCGACCGTCGAACGACATCTCCCAGGTCGGGGTGGCGGTCGCACGGCTCCCCCACGGAGATCGCTGGGCCGTCGCGCTCGGGGGGATCGTCCCGAGGCCGGTCCGCCTTCCCGCCGCCGAGGCGATCCTGGGTGAGGAGCTGCCGAGCTCGGTGGACGTGAGCCGCGCCGCGGACGTCGCCGCTCGCGATGCGCCGTTCGCGACCGACCGTCGGGCCTCGGAGACCTACCGAAGACGCCTCGTGGGAGTACTCCTGAAGCGCGCTCTGGCGAAGGCGGCTCCTCCGCGGATGGGCGCATGAGCGCAGACACCGTGCGCCTGACGGTCAACGGGCGCTCGGTCGAGTGCGAGGGGGTCCTCGCCGAGGAACGTCTGCTCGACACCTTGCGATGGCGCCTCGGCCTGAAGGGCACGAAGGAAGGCTGTCGGTCCGGGGACTGCGGGGCCTGCACGGTGCTGCGGGATGGGACCTCGATCCTGTCCTGCCTCACCCTGACCCTCGACGCGACGGAAGGGGCGATCACGACCATCGAAGGGATCGCCGAGGACGCGGACGGAAAGAACGTTCTCCGCGCGTTCGCGACCGAACCCGCCCTCCAGTGCGGATACTGTACCCCGGGGTTTGTGATGGCGCTCGTGGGTCTTTGCAAGGAGCTCGGCCCGGAGGCTCCCGCGGATCGGTTGCTCGAGGGCCTGGCCGGCAACCTGTGCCGATGCACCGGATACGGCTCGATCGTGCGCGCGGTGCATCGACTGACGGAGTCCGACCGATGACCCGCTCCGATGCGGGCGTGAAGCTCTCCGGACGCGCTCGGTTCGGCATGGACCTCGACGTCGCCGGCATGGCGTGGGGCGCTCTGGTGCCCTCGCCCGTGGCCCACGGGCGCCTCCTCGACGTGGACGTATCGGCCGCTCGGACGATGCCCGGCGTCGTCGCTGCGATCGGTCCGACCGAGGTCGAGCGGCTCCTCCCTTCGGCGCAGGCTTCCGAGCGGCCCCTGTTCCCTCGGCAGGAGGTCGTCTACCGTGGACAACCCGTCGCCGCCGTGGCGGCGAGAACGCTCTCGCAGGCTCGCTCCGCGGCCGCGGCGGTGCGCGTCCGGGTGGAATCGCTTCCGGTCCTCTCCGACATCGAACAGCGATTCCCTGAATGGCCGGGACCCGGGGCCGCCGGCTCCGAGGGCGTGGTCGCCCACGTTCACGCTCGCTTCGGACCCGTCGAGAGGGCGTTCGAGTCCGCGGAGTTGGTCCACTCCGAGACGTACCGGACTTCGGGGGTCTGCCAGGTGGCGATCGAACCGCACGCCTGCATCGCGGAGGCGACGGCCGGTGGATGGCACGTGACCACGACGACCCAGACCCCGTTCGGCGTGCGAGAGGATGCGGCCGAGATCCTGGGGATCGCACCGGAACGTCTCGTGGTCGAAGGGACTTGGGTCGGCGGAGGGTTCGGCGGGAAGGGGGCCGCGTTCCTCGAGCCGTACGCGCTCGCGCTCGCGAGCGCTTCGGGAACGCCGGTACGGCTCGCCTTCGGCTACCCCGAGGAGTTCGGCATCGGGCGGACGACGCTCGGCTCGGTCATCCGTCTCGATACGGCGGTCTCTGGGGGCACCATCACCGCCCGTCGGGTGCGACTTCTCCTCGAATCCGGCGCCTCGCTGCCCGGTCGGGACTTTGCGACCGGCTACTCGATCGGGTTCCTGCTGGGGCCCTATCGGGTATCCGCCTACGAGGTGGAAGGCTACGCGGTCCAGACCCACAAGCCTCCCTTCGGACCCCACCGCGCGCCATTCGCCCCGCAATGCGTGTTCGCGGAGGAATCCCACTTGGAGGGGCTCGCGCGCCGCCTCGGGGTGGACCCGATCGAATTCCGGGAGGCGCAGGTCTGGAAGGAGGGGGATGCGACGTTCCTGGGGCAGCCGGTCGGTCCGTTCGGGGCGTCCCGGGCGCTGGCGGTGGCCCGAAAGACGGTGGATCGATGGCGGGTCGGTTTGCCGGAAGGGCACGGCATCGGCGTCGGCCTCGGATTCTGGTCCACGAGCACCTCGGCCGGCGGGGAGGTCCGATTGCGCCTGAGCGATAGCGGACTCGTCATCGAGCAGGGAGAGCACGAGATCGGGAGCGGGAGCATCGTCCGCGGCCTCGTCGCGGTCGCCGAGCGGGTCACGGGACTGCCCGGGGAGTCGATCCGGGTGACCGATTCGGACACCGCGAGCGCCCCGTTCGACTCTGGCGTCTTTGGAAGCCGCACGGTGGCGGCGCTCGGCCGTGCCATCGAGGGGGCGGGTCGGCTCCTCCTCCAGACCCTCGCCGCACGAACCGGTGACTCCGACCTCCGGCTCGAGGCAGGCGCGTCGGGCATCGTGATCGTCGGGGCCTCCGGCTCACGCCGCGTCTCCTCGGTCCTCACCGAGAACGAACGGGCGGACGGCGGCCTCGTCGTCGGGGGCAAACACTACGGTCAGGGCGGCGCGATCGACGGTCGACGCGTTCTCGATGGTACGTTCTATTCCTACACCGACTTCACGGCGGCCCTCCACGTCTGCGAGGTCGACGTCGACCGGGAGACCGGCACCGTCCAGGTCGTGCGTTCCGCCGCGATCCACGACGTCGGCACGGTGCTCGACTCCCAGATGGTCCGAGGGCAGGTGGAGGGGGGAGTGGCCATGGGGTTGGGGACGGCCCTGACCGAGGAGACCCTCTGGTCCGGCGAGGGCCGGATGCTGAACCCGTCGCTGTTGGACTACCGGATCCCGACCCTAGGCGAGGTCCCGCCCATCGAGATCGTCACGCTCGAGGGAGAGCGGGGGGCGGGTCCGTTCGGGGCGAAGGGGATGGGAGAGCCTCCCATCATCGCGGTCCCAGCGGCCGTGGCGAACGCCGTCTATGACGCGACCCGGACGCGCGTGTTCGAGCTGCCGCTCACTCCCGAGCGCGTGAGCCGAGCCCTTAAGCTCGCGGAATCTCACCCTCGCCGATGATCCCTCGAGGGGAGATCGAGCAGATCGTGGCGGGATATCCCGCCGAGCCCCGGATCGCCGCGGTCGGGTCGCACTCGGCCCTCGACATCGCGGAGGGGGCGGCCTCGGAGGGATTCCGGACGCTGGTCCTCGCCGAGCAGGGTCGGGAAACGACCTACTCGCGCTACTTCCGGTCGGTTCGAGACCCGGCGGGCCAACGCATCCGAGGGTGCGTGGACGAGGTGTGGACCTACCCGAGGTTCTCGGAGGTCGCCGCCCCAGACGCCCAGGCGCGGCTTCGCGACGCCGCGGCCCTGCTGGTCCCGAACCGAGCGTTGAGCTCCTATCTGTCGAGCGACGCGATCGAGCGAGATCTTCGGGTCCCGATCGTCGGTTCGAGGGCCCTCCTGCGGATCGAGGAGCGCAGCGAGCGCGAGAACTACTATACCCTCCTCGAGGCGGCCGGCATCCCGGCGCCCGCGGCCGTCCCCTCCCCCGCGGAGATCGACGGACTCGTCATCGTCAAGCTCCCGCACGCCGAGAAACGACTGGAACGCGGCTTCTTCACAGCGGCCTCCCGATCGGAGTTCGAACGGAAGCGAGCGGGCCTGCTCGCGCGCGGGGTGATCGCCGAGGCCGACCTGGCGAGCGCTCGGATCGAGCGATATGTGATCGGGCCCGTCTTCAACTTCAACTTCTTCTTCTCCCCCCTTGCCGCCCGTTCCGACGGGCTCGAGCTCCTAGGCGTCGACGAGCGGCGCGAGAGCTCCCTCGATGGTCTCGTCCGGCTTCCGGCCCCTCAGCAGCTCGAGCTGCCCGAAGCGGCGCGGATACCGGACTACACCGTGGTCGGTCACGCGAGCCTGACGGTGCGGGAGTCGATCCTGGAGGAGGTCTTCCGGATCGGGGAGCGGTTCGTTGACGCCGCCCGCGCTCGCTATCCCCCGGGGATCCTGGGAGCGTTCACGCTGCAGACCTGCCTCGACCGGGACGGCAAGCCGACCGTCTTCGACGTCGCGGCCCGCATCGGGGGAGGGACGAACATCCACCTCTCGGTGGGCCACCCCTACGGTAACGCGCTCTGGGGGGAGCCCATGAGCACGGGACGTCGGATCGCTCGGGAGGTCCGCACGGCGCTCCAGATGGGCCGGCTGAACGAGGTGGTCACGTGAGTTCGGTCCCTCGTACGCCCCCGGCGCCGGCCGAGGCGCTGCCCCTGCTTCGTACCCCCCTGTTCCCGTTCCACGAAGCCCACCACGCCCACCTCGTGCCGTTCGCCGGCTGGGAGATGCCGCTGTACTACGAGGGCATCCTCGCCGAGCATCAGGCGGTACGCAGCGCCGTGGGACTGTTCGACGTCTCCCACATGGGGATCCTGACCGTGCACGGCGCCTCGGCGGCGGCCCTGCTCGCCCGTCGGACGACCGCGGACGTCCTGCGTCTCACGCCGGGTCGGGTCCGCTACACCTTCCTCCTGAACCTAGAAGGCCAGATCATCGACGACCTACTCATCACCCGCGTCGACCGGGGAGGGGACGAGCCGCCGTCGTACGTGGTGGTCCCAAACGCGGCCACGGCCTCGAGAGTGTACGACCTCCTCCGGCAGCACCGCCGGCCGGACACCACGATCGGCCGGCACAACGGCCGCGTCGCGATCCTCGCGGTGCAGGGACCGAAGGCCCCGGGCCTTCTCGAGGCGACCTTTGGTTGGGCGCTCGGCGACCTCGCCGTTTACCACGCGCGCCTGTTCGGCGCCGAACGATCCGGACCCGTTCCGAGATCCGGCCGCCTCGGCGTCGACCTCGAGCGCGATCTGGCCGATGGGATCCTGGTGAGCCGGACCGGGTATACGGGCGAGGCTGGCGCCGAGCTGTTCGTCCGCGGCGACCGAGCCGTCGAGATCGCCGAACGCCTCGTCGAGGCCGGGGCCCGTCCGGTCGGGCTCGGCGCGCGGGACACGCTGCGCCTGGAGAAGGGCTACCTGCTCTCCGGGCAGGATTTCCACGAGGACCGAACGCCCCTCGAGGCCGCCCAGGATCGGTTCGTCGAGATGGGACATGCGTTCGTCGGTCGTGAATCCCTGGAGAAGCAACGCACGGAAGGACTGAAGGTGAGGCTCTCGGGGATCTCGATCGAGACTCCGGACGCCATCCCCCGACACGGGACGCCGGTGCTCGCCCATGGGGAGGCGGTGACGACCGTGACGAGTGGAGGGATGTCTCCCACCCTGCATCACGGCATCGCGCTCGCCTACCTGCCGGTCGCCCTGGCCTCGCCCGGCACCGCGGTCACGGTCGACGTCCGCGGTCGGATCGTCCCGGCCGAAGTCGTCCGACTGCCGTTCGTGACGGCCCCGCGCGGGGCGGGCTGAGTCCGCTCGCCGTGCCCGATCGATCGAGGGCCCGCGCGCTCCTCCGACGGCCCAAGCGCGCGACGCGTCCTGGTCCACCGGGCCGGCAGGACCCGTCGACCGCTGGGGCCGTGGATCAGGAGGCCGGGAGACTGCTCGCTCGGGCCCTACAGGAGGACCGGGCCACTCAGGACCGGACTTCTCAGGCCCTGTTTCCGACGCGCCGCACGGCGCTCGCGTACGTGATCGCGGAGCGAGACGGGGTCGCCTCCGGCATGCGAGCGGTGACGCGGATCGGTCGGAGGACCGGCTTGCGGGTGCGATCGCTGGTCCGAGACGGCGCCCGGCTGCGCCCCGGCGCACGGGTCCTGGAACTCCGCGGGGAGCTCCGAACGATCCTCGCGGTGGAGCGGTCGGTCCTCAACTTCCTGATGCACCTGTCCGGCGTGGCGACGGCGACGCGCTCGGCGGTCCGGGCGGCCCGTGGATCGCTCGAGATCTACGGAACTCGCAAGACCATTCCGGGTCTGAGGAACCTCGAGAAGGAGGCGATCGTGCACGGGGGCGGTCGGCCCCACCGCAACGACCTCGCGAGCGGCCTTCTCGTGAAGACCAACCATCTCGCGTTCGTGCCGATCCGAGAGGCGGTGAGGCGGCTTCGTCGCGCCTACGGGGGCCGGTGGCCGATCGAGGTCGAGGTCCGCAACGCACGGGAGGCGAAAGCCGCGATCCGCGCCGGCGCCGACGCCTTGCTCATCGACAACGCCCCCCCGGCCCGGGCCCGAGCCATCGTGCGGGCCGCGCGCGATCGATCCCGACCCCCCGCTCCCCTATGGATCGAGGTCTCCGGGGGTCTGAGCACCGCGACCCTCGCGCGGTATCGGTCGGTCGGCGCCGACGCCGCGAGCCTCGGGGAGCTCACGCACTCCGCCCGGGCCCTTCCCTTCCACCTCCGGTTCGTCAGGGAACGCCCGTCGAAGGTTCGACGCGCCGCCGCCCACCGGCGCCGTTAACTGCGATTCGAACCTAGTTCGGCCCGGAGGGGCCGTGTCGCTCGAGTCGGAGGTGCGCCGGTTGAAGGAGGACCGTCAGGCGGTCCTCCTCGCGCACAACTACCAGGTCCCCGAGGTCCAGGACGCCGCCGATTACGTTGGGGACTCGCTCTATCTCTCCCGGAAGGCCGCCGAGACCGACCGGCCGCTGATCGTCTTCGCGGGGGTCCGCTTCATGGCCGAGACCGCCAAGATCCTCAATCCGACGAAGACGGTCCTCTTGCCCGACCTCAAGGCGGGCTGTGCGCTCGCCGATTCGATCACGGTCGAGGAGCTCCGACGATGGAAATCGGAGCACCCGGGCGCGGCGGTCGTTTCCTACATCAACACCACGGCCGAAGTGAAGGCCGAATCCGACTACATCTGCACGAGTTCGAACGCGGCGCGCGTGGTCTCCTCGGTACCCGCGGACCAGGAGATCCTCTTTCTGCCGGACATGTTCCTGGGCGAGCACGTCCGCAAGGTCACCGGCCGGGCGATGCACCTGTGGGTCGGGGACTGCCCGGTGCACGCGAAGATGCGGCCGGAGGACCTCGAGCGGGCTCGGGCGGCGCACCCCGGGGCCGAGGTCGTGGCCCACCCGGAATGCGGATGCGCGAGCGCCGCGATCCCGAACGTGGACCGCATCCTGTCGACCGACGGCATGGTGCGGTTCGCCGAGGAGACGCGGGCGCCGACCGTCCTCGTCGCGACGGAGGTGGGGATCCTCCATCGCATGCGCCGGCTCAACCCCCGGACCGAGTTCCTCCCGATCTCCGACGGGACCATCTGTCCGTACATGAAGCAGATCGACCTCGGGGACGTCCTCGATTCGCTCGCCCTGGGCCGCTACGAGATCGAGGTCCCGCCCGAGACCGCCCGCCGAGCTCGGGGCGCCCTCGAGCGGATGATCGCCTCCTAGGCCTGCCTCCGGACGGGAGGGAGGGCGCCCGTCGCGCTGCCCTCGGGAAGGACCCGATCGCTCGCGATCACGGAAGGCGAGGTAAGCCCGGAGCGAACGGTCCCAGGCCGGACACATAGTATCCGTAGGCGACCCCGACGAGCGCGAGGCCGACGAACGCGAGGGTCCCGATCGATAGCCAGGACGGCTTGACGGTCAGGTAGAAGGAGAGGGAGAACGGGTTCAATCGGCTCGACAGGAAGGAGATCGCCACGTAGACGAGTCCGACCCCGAGAACGCCGGGGATGAGGATCGAGTAGTGGGCCAGGATGAGTCCCGCGAGGAAGACCACGATCGCGAGCGGGATCGCGGCGTTCGACCGCTTGCGGGCCACCGGTCGCTCCCTTCGGCGAGACGGCGGCCGGTAGGAAGTCGGGGGCGGGTACGGCTCCTCCGCCTCCCAGTCGTCGGAGTACCGGCGCGACACGACCGTAGCTTCGCGCTCCGGCGATACTTGAAGCCGCCCTTCGAAAGGAACCGGGGACGACGACCTGCCCCGGACCGGGCGCGAACTCTTAACATAGGGAAGGCGACCTTTTGAGAAGGAAGAATGCTCGAGCATTTCCTTCGGCTACGCCTTCGGTCGGGGCTCGGCGACATCGCATGACGACGGGATCGTGGACCCACCGGCTCGAGGAGTGGAGCCACCCCCGCCCCGCGAGCGCGATGGCCACGGTCGGCCTGGTCATCCTCGCCATGGGGATCGTGCTCTTCGCCATCGGCGGGGCGGCCCTATCCCAGGACCCGGCGGCCTTCGACCTGTGGGTCGTGGCCATCGGGCTCTACCTCCTCGCGGGGGCGATCGTCGGAATCGGTCGGTCCCCCGAGCGAGGGTCCCGCCTCGACCGGCTCCGTTCGTACGCCGACCCGCCCTCGCTCGCCGAAGGCCCCATCCTGAGCGGGAACCCCGCCGACCCATCGTTCGCCTCCCGGCGCCAGACCCCGTCGGCCCGTTCGTGGGGAGCCTCGGACACCATCGCAGGACAGTACGCGGAAGCCTCGCGAATTCGGGCCGGTCGCTCGGCGAGCCGTCGACTGAGCCCGCTCGAATCGGACCTTCCGATCGGGTCGGGGTATCCCTACGCGGGCGACCCCGTTCGGCGGGGCCCCAGCGAGTACTCGACCGGGCCCAGCCGGGCCATGCTGGAGAACGAGGTCGAGCAGCTCCGCGCGCGGGTGGCGGAACTCGAGTCGGGCCGGGCCGTACGGGCCGGACCACCGGCCTCCCCGGATGCGAACCAGTGGCCGGGGCCGAGCCTGTGCGTAGGATGCGGCTCGATCCTGGTGGGCGGTCCGGATGACGCGCGGTGTGTACGATGTGGCCGACCGCTGTGCGCCCGCTGCTTCGTCACCGTGGCGGATGGACCCGAGGCGCACCAGTGCCCGGAGTGCCGCGGACGCATCGACGGGAGCGCTCCGATCCGCACCCCGATCCCGGTGACCCCCGCCCTCGAGGCGACTCGTACGGGTTGACGATAGGGCCGCTACGATACCGGGAGGGGCTGTCTCGGCCCTGGATAATCGATCCAGACCTTCCGTTCGAACTGGCGGAACCCGAGTTCCTCGTAGAGGGCGCGGGCCGCGGCGTTCGACTCCCGCACGTAGAGCGAGAGTTTCGCCCCGTTCGAGCCGGCCGCCGCGATCGCCGCTTTCGTCAGGGCGCGGCCGTGCCCGTGGCGGCGGGCGGGTGGAGCGACGAAGATCCCCCCGACCACCCAGACGGAAGGTAGCCGGACCGGGGCCCGAGCGAGCCCAACGAGCCTGTCCCCATCGAAGGCGCCCCAGGCGGTCTCCTTCGATAGGTCGAGGGAGGCATAGGCCGCCGTCAACCGGTCGGGATACCGACGCACGAATCCGACCACCTCGGCCCGGTCGTCCGCGTCGAGGCGCCGGACGGTGGACCCCGGGCGGGACGGGGGCGATCGCGGCGCCTCCCCCACGAGGGTGAGGAGGGGTTCCGATTGATTCGCCCTCCGCTGTTTCAGGACCGCCCAGGCGACCCGCTCCGGGACGACCGCGACCTGGGTCGTGGCGGGGATCTCATGGGCCAGCTCGAGGTCCCCGGGCGACCGGCCCACCCAGTGGACGACGGGGGCGCTCGGGTCCCCGAACCACATCAGTAGGTAAGATCGGGAGCCGTCCTCGCCGTCCCAGCGGACGAAGCGAGTGCGCTCCGGTTCCTGGCGGGCGTCCCAGAGCGAATAGGCATGGGAGATCGGGTCGTGCCGGGCTTCCGCCTCGAGCCAGTCGAGGTCGAGGCCATGGTGGACCCGGCCCGAACGCCCCGTCATGGCCGCCTCACCACCCGGGGGTACATACCACCCGATGGCCCGTTCCATCCGACAAGCGTAAGCCACGCGACCGACTCGGCGGGCCCATATGCCCCGGCCCCACCGGCCCACACCCGAGTTCCCGGGTCACCTGCGCGCGCTCTACGAGCGCTTCCCGCTGGAACGCTCGCTCTCCAACGACCCGCTCTCCTGCGTGCGCCGGTACGCCCGGTCGAGGCGGTCCGCGGAGATCGCGGGCCTGGTGGCCGCTACCCTCGCGATCGGCAACACGACCTCGATCCGGCGCGCGTTCACCTCGCTCGCGGACCGGGTGGATCGGGACCTGGTGGCGTGGGTCGAGGCCGACCCCAAGGTCGACCCCGATGAGCGCCTCACCGGCTTCAAGCACCGATGGGTGCGGGGCGACCAGATGAGCTTCCTCGCCGCGCGCCTCCACACCCTGTATCGAGCCCACGACTCGCTCGAAGAGGTCTATCGGGCCGGACGCGACGCCGAATCCGGTCCGTTCGCGGGGGGTCTGGATGCCCTGGCCCACGCATTGCGGGGCCCCGACCCGCTCGCCGGGGACGCCCCGCCCGGCTACGACCGATTGTTCCCCAGTCCTCTCGGCCCGTCGTCGAGTCCCTGCAAGCGGTTGACCTTGTACGTCCGTTGGATGGTTCGCCGGGAGTACCCCGACCTCGGGCTGTGGACCGGGGTGGACCCCCAGGAGCTGCGGATCCCTCTCGACCAGCACGTCTACTGGATCGCGTACCACCTCGGACTGACCCATCGGAAGACGCGGACCTGGGAGACGGTCGAACAGGTCACGGCGGCGCTACGGAAGGTCGACGCGCTGGACCCGGTCAAGTACGATTTCGTGCTCTGCCACACCGGTATCTCCGGGGACTGCCCTAAGAGGCGGGACCTCGCCGTCTGCGGCCCGTGCGCGGTGCGACCGGATTGCCTGCTCTGGAGGGGGGTCGGGCGGGCCTCGTGACGGACGGCAGCCAAGCGCTCGACCCCGGGTTGAGGGAGCGCTTCCGGGCGGCGGGGGCCCAGGTCTCCTGGAGGGAGGTCGACCCACCGAAGCCCCGGGCCACGGCGCGCGCGACCCGCGCGCCCGTCGCGGCGCGGTCGAAGGACCGGCGCTCGAGGACCCGGATCGCCCACCTGAACGACGAGGAGGCGCGCGTCGAGGAGTCCTCGGTGGGTTCGACCACCACCTGGGTCGTCGACTCCGGTCCCGTCGGGGCCCTGGTCATCCTACTTGAGTTCGAGCGGCGCGGGCCTCCAGCCCTCCTGAGGACCCACGACGCCGACCCCAGCTCGGCCTTCCCGCAGGGTGCCATCGAAGCCCGTTGGATCGAGGGGGCGACCCGGCCGGAGTACTCCCTGCCGATCGGGGACCTCATCCAGTTCGCACGCTTCGCCCTGGCGTAGCGAATCGCACCGTCGGCACCCCCCTTGTAGGGCGGGCTATACGGACGGAGCGAGACGGGGCCTACGAGCAGCCGCTCGTCGCGCCGCAGACGGTACACGCGTAGCAGGTGCCGGACCGGACCATGATCCCCCCGCAGATGTGGCAGGACGGCGCATCGTCGCTCACCCCGCCCGGGACGGGCGGCGCGAACGCATCGAGCGGCTTGGTCTCGAACGTGGCCGCTTTCCCCGCCGTTGCGCTCGCGCTACCGTGCCCGTTCCCGTCCGAATTGGGCGCCTCCAAGCCGATGGCCTGGCGCTCGGGTTCGGTCAGGAACTCTGCCGCGAGCCAGCGCGCGACGTAGTCCGGGATCGATTTCGCGAAGCGGATCTTCGGGTTGTTGGTCGCGCCGGCCGGCTCGAAGCGCAGGTGGGCGAGCTTGCGAACGAGGTCCTTGAGCGGGACGCCGTGCTGCAGGGCCATCGACATCGAGATGCCGAGCGAATCCATGAGGCCGTTCACGGTGGACCCCTCCTTCGTCACCCGGAAGAAGATCTCGCCCGGGCGGCCGTCGGGGTAGAGCCCGACCGTCACGTACCCGTCGTGGCCGCCGACCTGGAAGTGGTGGGTGATCGCCTTGCGTTCGTCGGGTAGGCGTTCCCGGGCCGGACCTCGGGGGCCCGTCGGGGCTGTCCGCCCCTTTCCGGTCTCGTACGGTTGGGAGGCCTTGCAGCCGTCGCGGTACAGGGCGACCGACTTGATCCCGAGCTTCCAGGCCTCGAGGTAGATCTTCTCGATGTCCTCGACCGTGGCGTCGTGCGGGAGGTTGATCGTCTTCGAGGCACCGCCGGAGAGGAACGGCTGGACGGCCCCGAGCATGAGGAGGTGGCCCATGGGGGAGATCGTGCGGTGGCCGCCGAGCGGTGCCAGCGCGCAGTCGAAGACGTCGAGGTGCTCGGTCTTCAGGCCGGGCGCTCCTTCGATCGTGCCCGCCTTCTCGATGTGCTCCCCGATCGCTTTCACCTGGTCGCGCGAGTAGCCCAGGTTGGATAGCGCCTCGAAGACCGTGCGGTTGACCAGGCGCATCGTGCCACCGCCGACGAGGTTCTTCGTCTTCACGAGGGAGAGCTCCGGCTCCAAGCCGAGCGTATCGCAGCCCATCAGAAGGCCGATCGTGCCCGTCGGCGCGATGACCGAGATCTGGGCGTTGCGGTACCCCCAGAGTTCGCCCGCCTTGACGGTGCCGTTCCAGCGCTCCTGGGACGCCGTCACGAGGGGGGCGATCCGCGGGTCGTTGAGCGGGATCGCGTCCGCCGCCGTCCGGTGCTTGTTCATGACGCGCAGCATGGCGGGGCGGTTCCGGTCGAACCCCGGGAACGGACCCACGCGTCGGGAGATCTCCGCCGACATGTGGTATCCTTCCGCGGACAGGTAGGCGCTGACCGCGGCCGAGAGCGTGCGGCCGGCGTCGGAGTCGTAGGCGAGCCCGTAGTGCATCAGCAGGGCACCGAGGTTCGCGTAGCCGAGGCCGAGGGGGCGGTAGTCATGGGAGTTCTGCGCGATCGGCGCCGTCGGATAGCTCGACGCGTCGACGATGATCTCCATCGCGATAATCATCGTGCGGATCGCGTCGCGGAACCGTTCGAGGTCGAACAGGCCGTCCGAATCGAGGAACCGCATCAGGTTGATCGACGCGAGGTTGCAGGCGGTGTCGTCGAGGAAGAGGTACTCGCTGCACGGGTTCGACGCGTTGATCCGCCCGGTGTTGGGGCTCGTATGCCAGTCGTTGGTGATGTCGTCGAACTGGACGCCCGGGTCGCCGCACCGCCAGGCCGCATAGGCGAGCTTGCGCCACAGGTCGCGGGCCTTGTACGTCGCGGCGACCGAGTGGTCGGTCCGATTCGTCGTCTTCCAATCGCCGTCCTTGACGACCGCTTCCATGAACGGGTCCGGGACGCGGACCGAATGGTTCGCGTTCTGGTAGGAGATGGAGGCGTACGCGGAGTCGGGGTCGGTCCCGTCGAAGTTGGACGAGTAGCCCTCGCGGATCAGGGCCATCGCCTTGTCCTCCTCCCGGACCTTGCATTCGATGAAGTCGACGATGTCCGGGTGGTCCATGTTCAGGATGACCATCTTGGCCGCCCGCCGCGTGGTCCCGCCGGACTTGATGACGCCCGCGAGGGCGTCGAAGGCCCGCATGAACGAAACGGGTCCGCTCGCGATCCCTCCGCCGGAGAGGTGCTCGTGGCTCCCTCGCAGCGAGGAGAGGTTCGAGCCGGTGCCGCTGCCTCCCTTGAACAGGCGACCCTCGCTCGTGGCCAGGCTCAGGATGGAGTCCATGTTGTCGGCGACCGACTGGATGAAGCACGCCGAGCACTGCGGGGGCGTGCGGACCCCGACGTTGAACCAGACGGGGCTGTTGAACGCCGCCATCTGCTGGACCATCAGATACGAGAGGCTCTCCTCGAGGGTCGAGGACTCCTCGACGGTGTCGAGGTAGCCGAGCTCGAGTCCACGCTGGGCGATCCATTGGCAGACGCGTCGGATCATCCCGTCGATCGAGCTCTCTCGTCGTCCGTCGATGACGCGGAAGTACTTCGACGCCGCGATGTTGATCGAGTTCTCCGACCAACTCGTCGGCGCGTGGATCCCCTTCTGCTCAAAGATCAACTTGCCGTCGGCGCCCTTGATCGTCGAATTGTGTGTCTTCCAATCCACGGTCTCGAACGCGGTCTTTCCTCGGGGAACCAGGCGCGGCACGGCGATCGGCTCTCGTCCGGCCCGCGTCGAGGTCTTGGTAGCGATCTCCGACGGGGAGGTCACGACGCGTCGCTTGGATGCCGCCATTAGTAGTGCTCCATGGAAGGTCAGTTTCGAGGCGTTCGGTCGGTCCCGAAGGTCGAGGGATCCCCTAGCGCACGGGGCTCCATGACCTTATCCGGGGGGTCGTGAAACGGTGCCGTCGGAGACCCGTTTCTTCGGAGGATTTTGCCGCCCGGGTTGAGCGGGCCGACCCTCCGAACACCCGATCCAGTCCCTCCGGGGGATTGGTAAGGGACCCTCCCTATAAGCGTAATTGCTCGAAGGCGAAGCGAGCGCGGTCGAGACCTCATTTCCGGGGTTCGCTCCCCCCAATTCTCCTCGAAACCACCGATGCCGCACCCGAGGCTCGCCTAGCCGTTCCTGACGAGCGAGCTAGGCTCGCTATCGAGGACCCCGACCATCGTCCCGATGCGTCCGCGACCCGGCGAGTGCGCGCTCGAGGTCGCTCTACGCGGCCGGAGGCGGAGGCGGGCTGGTCGTCATGTACGCTCCGGGGGGGACGGGGGCCATCATGACGGGATTCTTCGGCTTGCGCACGAGCAGCACGGCGAGGATCAACACGACCACGAGGAGGACGATGACGGCGATACCGGTGGCGCTCCCGAGGCTCGCGAACGGCGAAGGAGCAGATGCGACGACGACCGCCAGGGTAGCATTGACCGCCGACCCCACCGAGTCGGTGACTCGGACCGTGGCGGTGAAGGTCCCGCCGGCGGAGTACGTATGGCTCGGCCCCGCGGCGGTACTGGTGGAGGTCGACGAACTATCCCCGAAGCTCCAGGCGTAGGTGAACGGGGCGGTACCGCCCGTCACGCTGACGGAAAGGGTGGTCGCGCTCCCGGCGGTCGAGGGGCCGACGACGCTGGCCGAGGCGGCGAGCGCCGGATTGACGTAGACGGCCGTGCCGCCCGTCCCGGTCGAGCCGACGAAGCTCGTGACGGAGGCCGTCACGAAGTACAGGCCCGTATGCGAGTACGTGTGGGAAGCGATCGCCGTGGTGGCGGACGCGCCCCCGTCAGCGAAGTTCCAGCTGACGGAATCCGGGGCGATCCCGCCCGTGAACGTGGCGGTGAAGGTGTCGGCCATCCCGGCGTCGACGACCGAGCGTGACGCGTTGGCGGACACGCTCGGTAAGGAGCTGAGGACGTAGGTGTACTCGGAGAGCATCGGAGCGACGGACCGCTGCCCTCCGAACAGGATGATCGCTCCCGAGGAGGGATCGATCACCATGCCCATGCCGAGATTCGTGGCCGGTTGCGAGCCCGTCAGGTCGGTGAGGTTCGTCCAGGCGCCGTTCGCGAACTCCCAGGTGATCGGCATGGCGATGCCCGAGCCGGTTCGATTGTAAAGGATCCCGGAGAAGAGGACGACCGCCCGCGCGTTCGGCGAGTAGACGGCCTGAGCGAGCTCGAACGGCGACACGGAGGTCGACAGGCTCGACGTCAGGTTGTGCCAGGTCCCGGAGTAGTATTCGAGGGTCGCGACGTGGGTGTGGTCCCCGAGCTCCGCGCCGACGAGGAGCACCCCGTTCGCGGGAGGAAAGTCACAAGAGGCCGGCAGGATGAGACCCCCGGAGCTTCCGGCGATCGACGTGTCATTGGTCCAGGTGCCGGCGTGGAACACCCAGGTCGTGGTGGAAAATCCACCCCCTAGGATGGTCTCCCCGCCCGTCATCACGATCTCCCCGTCGGTGGAGTCGGTGGACATCGCCGGGGCGACCCGCGCGGGCGGGGTGGATACGACCGTGGCGGACAGATTCACCCACGCCTTCGCATGGTAGGACCAGGTGGCGGATTGGGTCACGAGGCTCCGGTTCACGCCTCCGAAGAAGATCACCTTGCTCGTCGAGGGGTCGAACGCGAGTCCGGGCAGATACACACTCGGAGGAGTCCCGCTGACCGTGGTTGTGATGTTGGTCCACGCCCCGTTGATGAAGGTCCACGTGTCGGAGATGAAGCAGACGCCGCCGCAGCCGAGCCCCCCGACCAGCAGGACGTAGCCATCGGAGGCATCCCAGACCATCGTCGTGACCCGGGGGGACGGCCCCGCTCCGACCAGCGTGGTGACGTTCGACCAAGTACCGACCCCGCTGCCCGAGCCGGCGGCCGCCGAATGGGCCAGGGAGCATCGGACGGTCGAAGCCAGGAGGCTCGGACAGACCAGCGGGATCCCGGCGGCCGGGCCGGCCCCACGCGCGAGGGACGATCCGGCGAGCGAGAGCTGGCGGCTCGATTCCGTCGGCGACGGGGAGGCAACGCGATGCGGATTGGTGATCGTCCCGAACGCCGGACCCGCTCCCCAGGAGGGTGGAACGACGAACCCGGAGACGAGCGCGACCAGGCCGATCACGAGCAAAGCCGACTCTATGTCCCTCCCAAGGCGCACCATGACCGATGGTCGGTCGAACCTAGTTCTTAGAGATATGGTTCGGGATGCGTGCCCGCCCCGAGCATTCGTCGAGATCTAGACCGGTTCACGCCCCCATCGCGCGGCCGCCGGAGGGAGACACGAGCGGTGGAACGGCGCCCCCAAGACTTCGTTCCACCGCCCTGTTGGCGTGTACCATCGGGGGCCGGCTCCCGCGGACCCATGGGCCGGAACGGGCCGACCGTTCGGCCGAAAACGACGGGCCGTCCGTTCCGTCGAGCGCCGATCGCTCCGACGCCCTCAGGACCGAGGCAGAGACCTCGTGGGGGGCGACGATTCAACCACGGATCTTAGGATCGGGCGGCGCGGGAAGGAGCCGCATCGTGCAGGGCATCGTCACGCCGCAGTCCCCGCAGAACATCCCGTCGTCGGAGACCCAGAGGAACTGTCCGCAACGCTCGCACTTGCGAGGGTCGTCCGGATCGTTTCGGCACGCCATCGGCGGGGTCCGAGCTCGTCCGTGGATGTATGCAGCGATGCAACTCGGAAGCAACGCTACGGACAGTTGGGGTAGGGTTCGGCGCGGACCCCTTCGAGCGAATCGGCTCGGAGGGGCCCGGTGGGTCGTTCGTCTAGGCGTTCTTCATTCGAGCGCGGGAGATGTACCCCTTCTTGTCGAGGAAATACATGTAGCCGTCCGCGCGGACGACCTTCTCCGTGCCGACTTTCGCCTTGCGCCCCGACTTGTTCAGCTTCGTGGGCGTCTTCCACAGATACCCGTCCTTGCCGAGGTAGTACAGGTATCCCTTCTCTCGCTTGATCTGCTCCTTTCCGACTCGCTCCGCCATGTTGGGCGACCTCGCCGGGGACGAGGATAGCCCTCCTATTTGAATGTGCGGGCGCATTCACGAGGGAGAAATGCGAATTCCCCGTCGGTAAACGTGGCTCGGTACGGCTCCGATCCGATAGGGGATCTTCTCGACCGAGTCGAGGTCGAACGCCGCCAGGTCCGCGCTCCGGCCGACGGAGATCGTGCCGGCCGTGTCGGCCACGCCGATCGCGTACGCCGCGTTCACCGTCGCGGCGACGATCGACTCCGACGGTGTAAGGCGGGCCGAGTACACCGCGTGGGCGATAACGAGCGGCATGGATTCGACCCAGGAGTTCGGGGATAGGTCGCTACCCAGCGCGACCGGTACTCGCGCGTCGACCATCTCCCGACCCGGGCTACGCGCCCCCTGGGTCGAGGTGAGCGGAGTGAGCGGGAGGAGGACCGCGATGACCTTGGCTCGCGCGAGCCCCGCCCGGTCGCGCGGCGAGGCCTCGAGCAGGTGCTCGGCCGAGCGGACCCGAAGCCGGGTCGCGAGGGCCGCGCCCCCGGACCGGACGAACTCCTCGGCGTGGATCTTGAGGCCCAGGCCCAAGCTCGCCGCTCTTCGGAGGATCCGCTCCGAGGTCGCGAGGTCGAAAAATCCCGGCTCGCAGAAGACATCGCAGAATTTGGCCAAGCGAGCGCGCGCGACGGCCGGCAGCGTGCGCTCGAGGATCGAACGCACGTACCGGGGCCTTGACCCGGGGGGTCCCGGTGGATACGCGTGAGCGCCGAGGTAGGTAGGGACGAGACGCATCCCGGACCGCCGGGCCAGGCGCGGAACGAGTAGGAGAAGTCGCAGCTCGCCGCCGTGGTCGAGCGCGTATCCACTCTTCACCTCCACGGTCGTGGTGCCGTTGAGCGCCATTCTGCCGAGACGAGCCCCCGCCTCCGACAACAGGCGAGCGTCCGAGGCATGGCGGGTCCGGCGCACCGTGGAATAGATGCCTCCTCCCCGACGCGCGAGTTCCCGGTAGGTGGCACCATGAACCCGGTCGGCGAGTTCGTCCGCCCGATCCCCCGCGAACAATAGGTGGGTGTGCGCATCGACGAACCCCGGGACCACGGCGGCACCGCCCAAGTCGAGCGCGCGGCCACCGGATCGCAAGGTCACCTCGCGTCGAGCCCGCCGGGCCGTCCCGACGAAGACGAATCGGCCCCCGTCGATGGCGAGCGCGGCCCCGTCGATCCGCGCGAGGTCTGCGGCACAGTCGCCGACCCGGGGCACCGGCCCCCTCGCGACGGTCGCGAGGTCACCGATGCCCCCGAGGATCAGCTCGGCCTTCATTCCGGCTGCCGGATGAAATGATCGAGCAGGTCCCGGGCGGCCTTCGCGTCCACGAACACCGCCCGCGCCTCCTCCTCGAGGAGCGAGGTCTCCTTGTACCGGGAGGAGAAGTGCGTCAGGAATAGCCCGCGTACCCCGGCCGACTGGGCCAGCTCGGCGGCCTGGCGCGCCGAGGAGTGGCCCCACTGATTGGCCTCTGTCTCCAGGTCCGTCGCCGTCGTCGCCTCGTGGATGAGGAGCGTCGCGCCCATCGAAAGCTTCCGTATCTCTTCCGCCGGGGCGCTGTCTCCGGAGTAAACGATCGAACGTCCCGCCCTGGGGGGACCCATCACCTCCTCGGGATGCACCTCCCGGTCCCCGACCCGCACGGTCTCCCCTGCCTCGAGCCGCCCGAAATCCGGACCCCGGATGCCGAGGGAGCGGGCGAGCTCCCCGTTGAATCGCCCTCGCTTTCCGGACTCCTCGAGACGGAAGGCGAGCGACGGGACCGGGTGGTCCGCCCGCGCCGTTCGAACGGTGTAGCCCTCGAGGTCGACCGAGCTCCCCGGCGTCATCGGATGCACGGTCACCGGAAATCGAAGCGTGAAGTATCCGAGGTGCAGGACCCGATCGATGATGTCCCGGGCGTCCTCCGGTCCGTAGATGTCGAGGGGTTCGGTGCGGTGATTCAGGCACATGCTCTGGATGAGCCCCGGGAGGCCGAGAAAGTGGTCGCCGTGGAAGTGCGTCAGGAAGATGCGACGGACCCGCATGAACGATTGGGGGGATTGAAAGAACTGACGCTGGGTCCCCTCCCCGCAATCGAGCAGGACGAGCTCCCGCTCGAGGTCGAGGGCGATCGCGCTCGCGGACCGATCCTTCGTCGGCCAGGACCCGGCCGTGCCAAGGAACGTGAGGCGCATGGGAGCCGGAGGACCCCTTGCACATTAAGACCGGGCCCGGTAGGGCGGAGGCCGGCCGGGGCCCGCGAGCCCCGCCCTCGGCAGCTCGGCCCCTCCAGCGCGTGGCCGACAAACCGTTTGTACGACTCGTGACGTCGTGAGGGAGCCGATGGTGGAGTGGGATCTCGTCGACAGGCGCCGCGCGAAGGGCTGGGACTGGGACCGGATCGCGGAGGACCCGAAGGTCGGCTTCCATGCCGAAGAGGGAGCCGGGGACCCCGGGCGCGCGCTGCGAGCGCTTTACTACGCCCGTCGGTCGAAGACCCGCAAGACCTCGGGGGACTCGGAGCGGCCGGACCATTCGGGAACCAACGGAGCGCCCGAGCGTGGATACTCACTACTTGCCTTGGGCGGATACGTCGCGGTTCCCCTGGTGGGCATCTGGTTCCTGCTCGCCCTGGTGTATCCCTCTCCGGTTGGCGTCTATCTGGCCGCCATCCCATGGGTCGGCCTGATCCTCGCGGCGGCCGCGCTCCTGCTGGCCTTTGGCCTCCTTCGATCCGTGGAGCGATGGAACCGCGCCATGCGGTCCGCCTTGGTCGTCGGCATAATCCTCGGCTTCGTCGTGTCCGGAGTGCTCGCCGGCGTCGCGGTCTTCCAGGGATGCCCGGTCCTCAAGGCCGCCTCGACGCAGGAGCCCGGTGGTTGGGTCAAAGCACCGAACGCAGAGTGGACCGAGAACGGAGTACCGGTCTTTTTCTTCTACGGGTCGATCGCATGCCCGTACTGCTCCGCCTCGAGTTGGGCGATGGTCGGGGCACTGAATGCCACGGGTACGCTCAGTGGAACGTACTACGGCCATTCCGATAGCAATCCGAACGATATTCCGAACACGCCCGAGGTAGTCCTGGCCACCGCAACCCTGGTGAGCCAGTACGTCGCCCTCCACGTCGATGAGTCCACGGACCCCCAGGTCATCACCCCGCCGGCGACCCCCTCTTGCATCGACCAGGCGTACGTCAGCGCCTACGATTCGACGGGAGGGATCCCGTTCGTGGTACTCGGCGGGATCTACATCCACACGAACACCCTCGTCGACCCGCTCCAGCTTCGGACGACCCCCGGCGACGCGTCGAGCAACCCGCTCACTCCCCAACAGGTCCAAGGCGAGATCAATGCGCAATCCGGTGCGGCCTGGGTCGCCATCAGTCCACAGATGTACCTGATGGAAGCGCTCCTCGTCAAGCTCAATCACGGCCAGCCAACGGGATTGGCGAACGATCCGAACGTCGCGAACTACCTGAAACAGATCACGTAGGCGCCCGTGCGAGCCGAGTCCCTCCATGCGATCATCCTGCTCGCCTCGATCGTCGGGGTCGGACTGTCGGTCTTCGCCTACGCCGAGAGCGTCGACCCGGCCCTGCAGCACGACTGCTCGGTCAATGCATTCTTCTCCTGTGCCAAGGTCGACCAGAGCGGCCAGACGACGACCCTCGGGATCCCGGATTGGGCCATCGGCACGGGGGGGTTCCTCTTCCTGCTGGCGATCGACATTCCCTTGTATGCCTCGTGGCGACCGGTCCTACTGCAGACCCTCACCGCCGCCTCCGCCGTCGGGGTTGGGGTCAGCGCGTACCTCGCCTACATCGAGCTGTTCCGGATCCAAGCCCTCTGTCCGGTCTGCCTCTCAGCGTACCTCGCGAACGGCCTCGTGTTCGCTTCGGCCTTGATGCTGATCTGGAAGGGCCGGATGCCCGTCCTGGTCGGCCACACCGGAGGGGACGGCACCCCATCGAGCGCGACCGATCTCAAGTCGACCTGACCGGCCGGCGCCGGCTGGGGAGGGTACTCTACCCGCGGAACGGGTTCGCGGCCTCGTTGCGGCGGCGGGTGTCCTCGTTCGCGACGGGGGCGTTCGCTTCCCGGATCTCCCGCACTCGGCGGGCGAAAGACTCCAAATGATCGCCGCGGACCCCGACGACCAGCCGGTCGTCGCCCATTTGCGTGAAGACACGGGAGCCGATGCAGCCCATCGACATCGCCACCGGCGCCCCCTGGTTCAGGGTCGGAACGATCGCGCACATCGGCCGACCGTTCATCGGGACCGGACCGTGGGCCGCCTCCATCGCGAACATCGCCGACCGAGGGCGGGCGAAGATGAGCACACTGGTCGGAGGCGCCGCGATCGACCCCAACGGGCCATACGCGACGAACTTCGGCGGGGAGGCGTTCCGAGGGATCCGGGCCTCCTCGCCCGGGGCGAGGTATCCCACCTTCTGCATCATCCCGACCGTTCCCATCAGGCGGGCCCCGAGCTCGCCTTGGGGGGGAATCCCCAGCACGAACGCGCCGACCTCGCAGGCCTCATGGTCGGACAGGCCAGCGTAGAAGGGTCGGCGGGTACCCTCGGCAAAGAACGTGCAGACGGACGGCGCCCCTCCGGGGTGGTGGTCCACGCCGACCGGCGCCTCGTTCAGGTAGGAGACCTGCACCGGCGGCCGGTCGAGCTCGAGGTCCTCGGACAGCTGCTTCGCGATCGCGCTCAGGTCGTTCATGGGATGCTCTGCGCCTTGGACTACCCTACCCTATACATGGTTTACGATTGGGAAGCGCCTAACCCGATACGCCGGCCGAAGGGCCCGGAGGTACTCCGTCGTCGGAAAGGCGCCCGTCCGCCGCGTTATATAATCGACCTTTCTCGGCCCGCCCGAGCTCAGCCATGCCGACGGATTTTGAGACCCTGGCGGCCGGGATTACCATCGCGGGCGGATTCATCGGCACCGGAATGGCCCAGTCGGGGATCGGCGCCGCGGGGATGGGGATCATCGCGGAAAAGAGGGAGAAGCTGGGGATCGTACTCGTGTTCTTCGTTATCCCTGAGACCCTCTGGATCTTGGGGCTCGTCTTCGGCATCGCCCTGCTCAGCGGTTCCCTGTAGGCCCTCGCCTCCAACCATGAGCCTCGACAGTCTCATCGAGGAGATCCAGCGCCGGTCCCGGACCGAGCTCGCCGAACTCCTCGCCCAATCCGCCCGCGAGGAGTCCCGCATCGCCCGCGAACGCGACGAGCGGATCGCGTCGATCCGCTCCGAACAGGAACGGGAGACCCAGGTCGAGGTGGCCCGCGAGCGTGCCCAGCGGCTCGCCGCCGCGAAGCTGTCGGCTCGCAAGAAGGTCTACGAGGCTAGAGAGCGACGTCTTCGCGATTCGATCGGGGCCGCTTCGGAGCTCCTGAAGGAGTTCACGGAGTCCGACGAGTACGGCGCGGTCCTGCGGCGGATGGTCGCCCGTGCCGTCGAGGCGTTCGGGAGATCGGCGCGCATCAGCGGCCGGGCCGAGGACGGCCCGCAACTCGGCAAGCTCGCAGGCAAGTCCTTCGACCCCACCCCTCGAGCGATCAGCGGCGGGATCGTGGCCGAGACGGCCGACGGGAAGCGCCGGTTGAACCTCTCCTTCGATGAACTTCTTCGACTGCGGGAGAATCGGGTCCGCGAGATCCTCGCCTAGGGGGAAGCTTGGCCGCCTCCTCCTACGCGAGTTCGCTGGGGCGCCTGAAACCGTACTTTCCCGAGTTCCTGCCGAAGGAGCAGGTGTCGGCGCTCCTAGAGGCGAAGGACGTTGGCGAGATCATCAAACTCCTCGAACCGACGGCCTACGGCGCCGACCTGACGGCCGCTCGGGCGAGCTACCAAGGCGCTCCACTCGTCGAGATCGCCATCAACCGAACCCTGGTCCGTCGCCTCCAGCAGGCCCACCTTGCCGCGCCGTTCGCCGGTCGCCCCCTCGTCGGCGCCTATCTGGGCCGGTGGGATCTGCAGAACATCGAGCTCATCCTCGCAGCGAAGGCGTTGGACCGCTCGATCCTCGAGGCCGAGCACGAGCTGGTCTCGAGCCGCGAGGTCCCCGCGGGCTCGTACGGCGGGGTCCTGACCCTCGACGACCTGCGGGGCCTGCTCGCCCAACCGACCCTCGAGGCGGTGGCGCACGCGCTGCTCCCGTTCGGCTACGGCGCGACCATCCTGGCGCGCGTCGAGGCGTTCCGGCGCACCCGCGACATCTTCCCGATCGCGACCGCACTGCAGCGCGAGTACTATCAACGCCTGACCGACGTGGCCCGTTTCTTCCAGGGGGACGAGTGGGTCGTTCGGGAGTTCCTGCGCTCCGAGATCGATCTGCACAACGTCCTGCTCCTCCTCAAGGGGAAGGCGGCGGACGGCGTACGGACCGAGGACGTCTCCGAGCGGTGGATCGCGGGCGGGCGCATCGCCGAAGCCTCGGTGCCCGACCTCTTCGGGGCCCAGTCGGTCCCGGCGCTCGCCGAACGATTGCGGCCGAGCTATCCGTCCATCTCGGAGGGGGACGAAGCGTTCGCTTCGGACGCGACCCTCACCGGCTACGAAGGGGCCCTCTCGCGCGATCACGCCGTCGCGGAGATCGGCCGGATGCGCATGTACCCCCTCTCGTTGAGCATCATTTTCCAGTACCTCCTTCTGGCCGAGCTCGAGCGCTCCGACATCCGGCGGATCACCTTCGGCCTCGTCTACGGGGTCCCGAAGGCGCGCATCGGCCCGTGGCTCGTGATCCCGCGGCTCTAAGCGGGCGGCCCCACCGGGGCCGGCGCACCGGTCGGGGGCGGCGGCGAAGGCGACCGGTACGGTAGGGTGTGGGTCCGGTCCGCGCCGAACGGCTGGAACGGACGCCCGCCGCCCTCGTAGAACTTGGAGAAGTACTCGACGAACATCAACCGCATCCCTTGGATCGTCGGCTCGAACACCGCGAGGACGACGTTGAACCCCTGCCCGATGACGAGGACGGCGACGCCGATCGCCACGCCGACCGCTCCGGAGTGGAACTCGGCGACCGCGACGGAGTTGATCAGCACCGCGAGGATGACGCTCGCGAGCAGGATGCCGACGAGCCGCGTGTAGGACAGGACGTGGCTCACGACCTCGATCAGGCCGAGCGGACCGTTCTGTAGCCCCTCCCCCGCGACGAAGAGGATGGCGCCGGCGACGAGCAGGTAGAACGACGGGTTCGATAGCGTCGGGGTGGTGATGTGTCGCAGCACCCCGAGACCGAAGAAGGTGACCCCCCAGGCGAAGACGATCCCCCCGGACTTCCCAACGGCCCCCCGATAGTGGTGGTGGAAGTACTCCTTGAGCGCTCCGAAGGCGAAACCGAGCGTGACCATGCCGAGGCCGATGAACCCGGCGAGGAGTAGGAGCTGACCGAGGTTGGTGTTCGGGCGGACTCGCGGAACGTAGCCGACGAGCGCGTTCAGGACGCCGTAGCCGAAGAACGAATCGAGGTAGAGGCCCCAGGCAAGGGCGATCACCGCCCCCGGCACGAGGCAGAGCGCGAGCTGACGGAGGGTGGACGGGCCCATGATGGTCTTGATGAATCCTCGGATCGACGCCGGCAGCTTCCCCCCGCCCGGGAACCCCGCGATCATCCATACCGAGATGAGCAGGATGACGAGGCCGTAGCCCCAGTCGCCGATCATGAACCCGAAGAAGACCGGGAAGACGAGCGCGAAGACGAGCGTCGGGTCCCACTCCTTCGCGTTGGGGATCGAGTAGAACCGGATGAAGAACTCGAACCAGCGGAAGCCCGGTGGATTGTCCATCAACGTCGGGGGATCCTGCGCGGAGGCGCTCCGATAGAGGAAGGTCCGGCCTCCGGCCGCCTGGTCCACGGCCCGAGCGAGCCGATCGACGTCGCGTTCGGGCACCCAGGCCTCCACCGCGAAGGCCGCTCGGCCGCTCGCCATCTTCGGGTATAGGTCGAACTTCCGCGCCTCGACGGCGAGCGCCTCATCGACCGAAGCGACGACGGGAAACCAATCCCGGGAGATGGCGCCCAGCCGCTCGGCGATCTGTTCGCGTCGAGCGACGCACTCGGAACGGCGGTGGCGATTCTCCACCCGCTCCTCGGCCGCAGTGCCCGCGAGGGCGGGGACGGGCCGGAGCTGGACGGAGGCCGCTTGAGCGGTCCGGGTGATGAGATCCGTGTCCGCCGGTCGCACCGTGACGAGGAAGCTTGCGGTCCGGCCCCGAACCCCATCGAGGAACTGGGACAATAGCTCCGGGGGGAGGCGGGCGCGCCACCCGTCCACGGCCTCGGTCCGTCCTTCTCCGAATAGGGTGACGATGCTGCGCGCGTGTAGGAGTTCGAGACGGTCGGGATAGAACGCCATCCGGCCCAGGAGGTCGAAGGTGTCGTCGAGCGACTTCTCGAGCGTCTGGAGCTGGTCGTCCTCCCGTTTCAGCGTCGTGACCTCGGCGTCGATCGGGACGCTCTGGGCGAGGAGGAGGACCTCCTCGAGGCTCGCGAACTGTCGGGGAGGGGTCCGACCCAACGGCGGGAGGGCGGACTTCAGGCCCCGGAACCGCAGCGCTTCGTCGCCGACGCGTCGTTGGAGCTCCGACCCCCGGTCCGGCAGCATCTGGGCAAGCACGTCCGGGGAGACGGGCTCCACCTGGGCGATCCGCAGGTCGTGGAGGACGGTGAGGATGGTGTCGCGGTCCTCTTTGAGGCCGAGGAAGCCGATCTTGGCCATTCGGACCGGTCGCAGGACCCCCATCGGTACTGTCTCCCGAGATCACTCGCTTTGGAACGGTGCGAGGACGGCCTGGAGCAGGGAAGTGCGCTGGGCCGTGCTGAGGCGAGATCCCTGGGCCGCTACCTCCGCGGCGGAGCGTGCCCCGTCCTGTTCGATCCCGTCCGCCTCGGCCGTCGCCCGGGCTTGGGCGAGGGACACGGCCTGGGCGCGCCGTCCCTCGGCCTCCGACTGCGCCGCTCGAACCGCCGCTTCGCTTTCGTCCCGCAGCCGGCGGAGTCGTTCTTCGGAGCTCTGCCGGGCGGCCACGAGCCGATCCTCGGCGTCCTTCTCGGCGAGCTTGACCCGTCGCAGGGCGTCGGTCGACCCCTCCCCCCCGGAGTTCGGAGAGACGGCCCCGCTCACAGGCCGGCCCCCCTCACGCCGACGAGGTAGACGACGAACAGCAGCGCACCGACCTTGACCGCGATGCTCGCGGCCCAGACGGCGCCGAACCGCCGTACGGCCGATCTAGGCGAGGGCGGCTTCTGCATCGGCCTCCATCTTCCGCTTTACGGTCTTGAGCATGCTGAACGCGTCCCGCTCGAGCTCGTCGAAGCGGAACTTGATGTACCGGACGATCTCGCCGAGCCGAGGGATAAGCACGTTCTCGATCGCGCTCGCTCTCCGCTTCGTCTTCTCGATCTCTTGGAGGAGGCGGCGCAGGGCGTTCTCCTTCTCGGCCACCTCGAGCACGAGCTGGTAGATCTCTTGAAACCGGTGGACCGACTCCGCGATCGAGACGGGCAGGTCGAGCAGGGTGGCGCTCGGGAGCGGTTGATAGCCCCCGGCGTCGACCCGAGGGGTCCGGACCCCCATCACGTTCTTGGTGCCGACCGAGACTCGTGCGAGGTCCGGCAGCATCATCGCAATGGTCTCGAGCCGGACCGGCCCGACATCCATCTCGGCACGCCGGATGGAGCCGTAGCCGAGCGCGACCCTCTTCTGCAGGTCCCCGCGAAGCTTCAGCGCCACCTTGGAGAGGGCGAAGAACTCGGCGATCAGCGCCGACCGTTTCAGCTTCAGGAGCTTGAGGCCCTTGCGCGCGAGGACGATCCGTCGCCTCGTTCGCAATAGCTCGAGCCGCGTCGGGCGGACGTTTTCGATCACCATGGCTCGGTCCGTTCCTCTTGCCTAGGACGCAGAGGGCTTGCGGAACTTGGCGATGAACTCGGGCTTGATCCGCTTGAGCTCGGACTCGGGTAGCTCCGAGAGGATGTCCCAGGCGATGGCGAGGCTCTGGTCGATCGTGCGGTCCTCGTCGGGCCCCTGGTTGACGAACTCCTTTTCGAACCGTTCCGCGACCTTCAGGTAGATCCGGTCGGTAGCGGAAAGCGCCTCCTCGCCGACGATCGCCGACAGGGCGCGCTGGTCCTTCCCGGTGGCATAGCTTGCATAGAGCTGGTCGGCGACGCCGCGGTGATCCTCGCGCGTGCGGCCCTTCCCGATGCCCTGGTTCATCAGGCGGGAGAGCGAGACCAGCACGTCGATCGGCGGATAGACCCCGCGGCGCTGCAGGTCACGGCTCGCGACGATCTGGCCTTCCGTGATGTACCCGGTCAGGTCCGGGATCGGGTGGGTGATGTCATCGGCCGGCATCGTCAGGATCGGGAGCTGGGTGATCGATCCCTTGCGGCCATGGATCCGGCCGGCCCGCTCGTACAGGGTCGCGAGGTCGGTGTAGAGGTACCCCGGATAGCCGCGGCGCCCGGGGACCTCCTCGCGGGCGCTCGCGATCTCCCGGAGCGCCTCACAGTAGTTCGTCATGTCGGTGAGCACGACCAGAATGTGCATGTCGCGTTCGTAGGCGAGGAATTCGGCGGTGGTGAGGGCCATGCGGGGCGTGATGACGCGCTCCATCGACGGGTCGCTCGACAGGTTCAGGAAGACGACGGTCCGCTCGAGGGCCCCGGTCGACTCGAACTCCTTGAGGAAGAAGTTCGCCTCCTCGCTCGTGATTCCCATCGCCGCGAAGACCACGGCGAAGCTCTCGGAGGAATCGCGCAACTTCGCCTGTCGGACGATCTGCGCGGCGATCTGGTTGTGCGGGAGGCCCGCGCCCGAGAAGATCGGGAGCTTCTGCCCTCGTACGAGGGTGTTCATCACGTCGATGTTGGTCAGACCCGTCTGGATGAACTCGCTCGGCTCCTCCCGGGAGTACGGGTTCATCGCGTTCCCGACGATCTCCAGGCGCGTCTCGGACACGATCTTCGGGCCGCCGTCCCGGGGCTCGCCGAGGCCGTTGAAGACCCGGCCGAGCATCTCGTCGGAGACAGGGAGGCGCGCCACTTCGCCGAGGAACTTGACGCTGGTCTGATTGACGTTCATCCCCATCGTCGGTCCGAAAACCTGGACGATGGCGAGCCCCTTGCGCGAGTCCAAGACCTGGCCCTGACGGCGGCTCCCGTCGGGAAGCGCGATCTCGACGATCTCCCCGTAGGCGGCGTTGGCCACCCCCTCGACAAAGAGGAGGGGCCCACTGATCCGGTTGATCGTGCGGTAATCGACCGGGACTTCGGTCATCTCCCGCCCGGCGGGCTTCCCTTTCGCGCTCGCCATGGCCCTAGCCTCCCCCGGTAGCGGCCGCCGCGAGCTGGCCGGTCATATCGAGCTCGAGCTGGTCGAATTGGTTCTCGAGCTCCTTCTCGGGGATCCACTTCATCCGGGAGAGCTTGGAGCGGACCGGGAGCTTCTGGATATCTCCCACGAGCATGCCCCGACCGATCGCTTCTTGCTCTCGGTCCCCGAAGTTGAGGATCGCGCGAAGCATCCGGTACTGCTTGTGGATCGACGTGTACGTGTCCACGTCATCGTACGCGCTCTGCTGGAGGTAGTCCTCCCGCAACATGCGAGCGATGTCGAGGACTCCCTTCTCACGCTCCGGTAGGGCATCCACGCCGACGAGCTGGACGATCTCCTGAAGCTCCGCTTCCTGTTGCAAGACCTCAATGGCGCGTTGTCGGAGGGGAACGAAATCCTTCGCGAGCTCCTTTCGGTACCACGGTTCGAGGTCGCCGACGTAGAGCGAGTAACTCTGCAGCCAATTGATCGATGGAAAATGTCGGCGCGAGGCGAGTGCCGCGTCGAGAGCCCAAAAGACCCGGGTCACGCGTAGCGTGTTCTGAGAGACCGGCTCGGAGAAATCCCCACCCGGCGGGGAAACCGCCCCGACCACCGTGATCGAACCGGGTCGACCCTCCGGGGAGAGGGTGACCACCCGGCCGGCGCGTTCGTAGAACTCGGCGACGCGCCGTCCCAGGTACGCGGGATATCCTTCCTCCCCGGGCATCTCTTCGAGGCGGCCGGAGATCTCCCGCATCGCCTCGGCCCAACGGCTCGTCGAGTCCGCCATCAGGGCGACGTCGTAGCCCATGTCCCGGTAGTATTCGGCGATCGTGATCCCAGTGTAGACGCTCGCCTCGCGGGCGGCGACGGGCATGTTCGACGTGTTGGCGATCAGGATCGTTCGCTCCATCAGGGGTCGACCGGATTTCGGGTCCTGAAGGTTGGGGAAGGTTGCGAGCACCTCGGTCATCTCGTTGCCGCGCTCTCCGCACCCGACGTACACCACCACGTCAGCGTCCGACCACTTGGCGAGTTGTTGCTGGGCAACGGTCTTTCCGGACCCGAAGGGACCAGGGATGCAGGCGCTGCCCCCTTTCGCGACCGGGAAGAAGGTGTCGATGACGCGCTGTCCGGTGATGAGGGGGATTCCCGGGGCAAGCTTTTCTCGGACCGGTCGCGGAATTCGGACCACCCACTTCTGGGTGAGCGTGAGGGGGACGGTGCCGCCGGCCGCCTTGACGTACCCGATCCGGTCTCGGATCGTGTAGCTCCCGCTCTTCAGTTCGGTCAAGGTCCCGCGCAGCCCCGGAGGGACCATGATCCGATGTTCGATGAGCGGGGTTTCCGGAACCGTCCCTAGGATCGTTCCCGGGCCCACCTCGCTGCCGAGCTTGGCCACCGCTGTGAACTCCCAGCTCTTGGTCTCGTCGAGGGGAGGAGCGACGAACCCACGCGTGATAAAGTCGCCCAGATTTTTCTGAAGAACGTCGAGCGGCCGTTGGACCCCATCGTAGATCGATTTCAACAGGCCCGGGCCGAGCTCGACCGAGAGAGCCTGTCCCGTGTTCTCGATCTTGTCGCCCGGACGGACCCCCGTGGTATCTTCGTAGACCTGTACGGTCGCGGTCTCTCCGACCAGCCGGATGATCTCGCCCACCAGGCCGAGATCCCCTACACGGACTACGTCGAACATCTTGGCCCCCGTCAGGCCCTCGGCGATGACGACCGGCCCGGAGACTCTCGCGACGACTCCCATGGTGCCCCTACTTCGAGATGGAGAGCGAGACGCCCAGCACCCGTTTCGCGAGCTTGTCGAGGCTCTCGACCTCGTACTCGCCGTTGGGAGGAGGAACGAACACGACGAGCGGCTTCAACGAGGCCTCGGCGTGTTGCCGCTGCGCGTCGGTGAGCAGGCGGCGCACAGATTGGCTTGCGATCACGAGACCGTAGCGCCCGTCGGCCATGACCCGCTGGAACTCCCTCGCGCCGGTCTCGGGACCGATCTCGACCACGTCCTGCATCCCGATCAGTCGAAAACCGGTCGCGAGTTCTCGCTCGCCGAGAACGACGGTGCCCGCGGCGCCCGATTCGACCTCGGCCACGGACCCCCGGCGGGGGTTGACCGTATTTAACTCTGGTCCCGGCGGAAACCGGCCGGTCGACCGAGGGCCCGAAGCGACCCGCTGGGACGGAACCGGACCACGCGACGGGCTCTACTTGTACGTCGAGTTGTGGACGTGCCCTTCATCGTCGGTGATGATGATGCACTCTCCCTCGCACTCGAACAGACAGGCCTCGCAGACGATGCATTCAGGACCATTGACCGCGACGGACTTCTCGCCCCGGAACTGGAACTTCGCACCCACCGTCGCGTCATCCGTCAGGTCTGGGAATTGATCGCGGGGTTTCAACTCGAACACGTTCACCGGACAGACGTCCCGGCAGTGGGCGCAGCCGGTACATTTCGAGAGTTCGATGTCGACCTGGACCATGCGAGACCCTCTCGATTCTATGACCAATCTTCGCTATTTACGCCTTGGCCATCTGAGGACGGCAAGAACGCCGGCCACCGATCCGGTCTGTATCGAAAAAGGGTTGATCACCGGCGGAGGCCGACCGTCTCGGACGCACCCGATCAGTATCGTAACAGCAGTGTCTTACACTCGCGGCAGCGGAAACCGGCGAGGTAGACCATCCCGAACGCGTTCGGCTTGGCCACTTCCTCCCCGCCGAACGCGAGTCGGGTCCTTTCGAGGAACCACTTGGACCCGCCGACGAAGCTCTCCGAGCCGAGGAAGCCCGGGGCCATCGGTTTGGAACAGTTGGGGCACAGGGTCATCGGGCCTCGACTGAGTATACATGCAGGCAGGGGCGGATTAACCTGCCGGAGGCGAGAACGGCATCCCGGACGGACCTTCAGTTCGTAATCGGGGGCTCCGCCTATAGGTGAACCCCCATTCGGGAGCGATCATGACGACCCGGGCGAAGCGGCCACGCCGAGTTTCGTCTGGAGGCGTCCGGACTGCCCTGCGGTTGCTCGGGCCCAAGCTCAATCGCATTCGAGCCGCCTCCGAGGGCCAAGAACCCTCGGAAGCCGACTTTCTCATCCAGTCACTGGTCGATCCGGACCCTATCCTTCGTCGGGCGGCTGCCTGGTCCCTGGGGGAGCGCCGGGAGGCGCGCGCTCGCCCATGGCTGGAGGCGATGATCTCTGACCCGACCCCTGAGGCCCGCTCGATCGCCGCGGAGGCGCTCGGCCGGATCGGCCGGCCGGAGAGCCGTCTCCCGCTCGAGACCGCGTTGGCGGATGAGAGCCCCCGAGTGCGCGAACAGGCGGCCTGGGCCCTGTGGGCGATCGGTGACCCGAAGGCGGTCCCCGCGCTCCTCCCCGCGCTCGCCGACCCAGACCCGTCGGTCCGATGGAGCGCGGCCACCGCGATCGGCCGATTCGGCACCGCCGAGGGCAGCGATGGACTACGGCGAGCCTTGAATGACCCGCACGACCGGGTTCGCCGTGAGGCGATCCTCGGGCTCGGGCGTTCTCCGGACGCCTCGGTGGCGGGGATCGTCCGACCTTTCCTTCAAGACCCCGCTCGGCGGGTCCGCATTGCCGCCGCGGTCGTCCTCGGCCGGTTGAAGGACCGGGAGGCCGTCGCGCCCCTGTTGGAGCTGCTCGCGCGACCGGAGTCCTGGGTGCGTCCGGCCGTGCTCGTCGCGCTCGGCCGTATCGGCGATCCCGCCGCCGTCGCGGCCGTGGTGCGAGAGTGCAGTCATCCGGCCTCCTGGGTCCGCGTAAGCGCGCTCCATGCGCTCGGGAACCTGGACGCCACGGAGGCGTCCGATACGGCGCGCCGGCTCGTGGCCGATCCGGCCTGGTCGGTCCGGGGAGCCGCCGCGGAATGCCTCGGACGGATAGGGAACCCAACCGACCTCGCTCTGCTGCACGCGACCCTGGAAGACCCCCATCCTTGGCCGCGTCGGGGGGCGCTGTACGCGATCGGGCGCCTCGGTCTCTCCGAAGCGGCCCCGCGGGTCCGGGAGGAGACCCGCCATCCCGAAGCGGAGGTACGCCTCGCCGCGGTCTGGGCCCTCGGTCGTCTACGAGACGACGGGGCGAAGGAGTCCCTCGTCCAGGTGCTGAAGTCCGCGAACCCGGTGGAAGGGGATCCCTCCCCGCCGATCGCGGTGGGGGACGGCGCGGTCGCGATCCGCTCCGATGCGGAAGGGCGCCTGTTCGACACAACGGTCCAGGCGCTTGGACGGATCCTCCCCTCGAACACCGATCCGGCCGTGGTCGGAGCGCTGGTGGAAGCCCTTGCGCGCGTGGACGATACCGAGCTCGACCGGCCGGCCCGACTGCCCGTTTGGGAGACCGGCCCGGACCGGAACGTACCGAGCCTTCGTCAACTCTTCGATGCGGCGCTCCCGGGCCTGCTCGAAGAGGACGAGACCGGATGCTGAGGGCCGCACGTCCGAGCGATTCCCCGGCGGTGTCCTCCCTTCTCTCCCGAACGCTCGCCGCTGGGCCGGCCGGCGCGGATTGGAATTCAGAACGACTCAACGCCTTGATCCGAGGGTTGTTGTCCCGATGGGGCCTGCGAGCCGCGTTCTGGGTCGCATCCCGGTTAGGACGCCCGACCCCTCGGGTGTTCGTCGAGGAAGTGAATGGAACGATCGGAGGGGCGATCGTATGGACGCCCGGCCGCGAGGCCGCTTGGATCGCGGTCTTGGGGATCGACCCGGATCAGGACGGCTCCGGGATTCGGGATCGTCTCATCGAACGATGCTGGGAGGAGACCCGCCGAACTGGGCTCTCGACCCTGATCGTTCCGGGGTCGGTCCTGAGCGAGGCGCCGGATCTGCGGTCCGAGATGACGACGGTCGGATTCGGACTGATCGGCGTCTCTCAGTGGTGGCGATTCGAGCTGGCTCCCACCCCGGATGGACTCGCGAACGAGGCGCGAGTTCGTCCCTACCGGGGCTCGGACGCGGCGGCGCTCGTTCCGTTCGCGAGACAGGCTCGGGGACCCAGGCTCGAGGCGGTCCACCCGGTTCGAAGGTCCGGTCTGGAGGTTTCTCCGACGGTCGCGCGGGCGTTGGGATCGAGCACGAAGGCGCTCGTCCACGACGGACCGGCGGGTCCCGACGCGTTCGTCCGCGCCACCTTTTCACGGGCAACCGAATCGGCCCACCTCCACATAGTGCTCGACCCGGCGGTCTGCGAGAGATCCGGGGGGATCGTCCTGGGCGCGGCCCTCGCGTGGTGCTGGAGTCAGGGTGCGAAGCGGGTCGTCACCGAGACCTTCGACCCCCTTGGCGCCCCGGCTGCGCAGCTGCGCCGCACCGGCTTCGTCGAGGCGGAACGATGGGACCTGTGGGCTCGCGCAGTTGACGGACCGACGTAGGAATCGGGCGACGGGCGTCGACGTTTACCTCTTCCCGGCGGTCGTGGGAGGCGGTCTGGGCGATGTGACCCAGGTCCGCGGGGCCGGCGAGCGGCTGCTGCGGGCCGGGTTCCCCGTGCGCGTGTTCCGCTCCCGAGGGCGTTCGCTCCCGGCATCCGCGACCACGCTGCTCGCCGACAGCGGCTTCCGGTGGGATCGATCCCCGGTTCGAGCGCACGCTCGGGCGCTCACGATCTCCTCGTGTTGGGGGGTCTCGGCCGCACCCGCCCGGGACGAACCGTTCGGGCGGGCCGGCGATTGGGCGCGGGAATGCGAACAATTGGAGTCGTCCTACGGGGCCTCGAACGTGGTCCATGTCAGCCTCGAGGAGTTCGCGCGCACGCTGACGAGCCGGGAGGAGACCGTGGAACGGTATCGGGAAGGCGGACGCCGGATCTCCGAGGTGCGCCGACATCTCGCCTCGGCGCGGGGCCGGGCGGAAGTGAGGGAGTTCCACGACATGTACCGAAAATTTCGCGCGTTCGATCGTCCGAACTTGCTCCACCTCTTCGCCACCTTCCACCCGTCGGTTCGATTCGCCCGGGAGTACCCGGAAGCGGTCCAGATCGGTCCGCTGTGGCCCGCTCGCCCCACGATGCTCCGACCCGCGGCCCACGGCGCCCGACGGACGTGGCTCTGGTATGCGAGCGCGTCGACCTCACCGCGGATCGCGACGGAGGTTCTCCAAGGACTCACCGGAGCACGTCCGCCGATCCACCTCGACGTCCGGTCGAACCGGGTCGCGCAGTGGCCCACCCTCTCCGGCGAGTTCCTCGAGCGCCAGGACACTCCGCGGACCTGGAGGCGACGCGTTCGGTCGGCCGAGGTACGGATCGTGACCGGCAGCCGGACCCTTCTCGAAGCGCTGTCGGATGGAGTCCCGTTCCTCTACTTCAACGGCTTGATCGGTTCGGGCCCCGGGCAGCGTCGCCATCGTCCGGAGAAGATCCGCTCCTTGATCGCCGCCTGGCGCTCCGAGGGGATCCGCGGTCGGCTCACGGCGGACCTGGATGCCTTTTCGAAAGGGCGACGAGTTCGAGAGGTGGTCCGTCGAGCGGCCTCCGACCCGGGCTTCCGCCGAGAGTTCCGGCCGATCTGGCGACCGAAGGGATTTCCGGAGCCCTTCGCCGACGCAGGGAACGGGCTCGTTCACCTGACCCGGCGGTGGGCTCGTTCCGCCAACACCGCGGTGCGTTTCGTCGCGGTCGTTCGATCCGAGTCGAAGTGGGCGAGCTCCATCGGGGAGTCTCCGCCGGAAGCCGGACGGGTTTAAGCGGGGAAAGCCCATCGGGGGTCGATGGCGACCGACGGCGAGAGCCCGGAGGCCCTCGCCGACGCACTCGTCGCCCGGGCGCTCCGGCTCCGACGGGGGGAAAACCTCCTGATCGAATCGTGGACCCACTGCCTGCCGTACGCGGCGGCGTGCGTGGTCCGGGCCCGCGAGCTGGGGGCCCGGCCGTTGCTGATCACCGAGGACGAATCGGCGTTTTGGGCGAGCGTGGAGCGGGCGCCCGGAGCCGGCGGATGGACCCGCCCGGGTTCGCACGAGTGGGCCTCCCTCGCCGCGACCGATGCCTTCCTCTTCTTCCCGGGCCCCGCCGACCGGCCGAGGTTGCGCGCCCTGCCGATGAAGCTGAGGGCGGCGCTCGTCGGCTACAACTCAGAGTGGTATCGCCGGGCCCGCATGGCGCGCCTGCGTGGGGTCCGATGCCTCCTTGGCTACGCCTCGGATGCTCAAGCCGCCCACTGGGGGGTGCCCGGCCCGGAGTGGAGGCGGTCGCTCGCCACCGCCATCGTGGACGCGCGGCTTCCGGCGATCGGTCGGGCCGGCCGGAACGCCTCCGCCAAGCTCCGCAGGGGGCGCCTCGTCCGGGTCACGGCTCCGAACGGGACGGACCTCACGCTGCGCTTGCGCGGCCGCGTGCCGGTCATCGATGACGGCGAGGTGTCCCGCGAGGACGTGCGCCTCGGCCGGAACATGACGATCGCCCCACCCGGAACGGTCGTGGTGGCGGTCGATGAGAAGAGCGCGAACGGGATCGCGATCGCCGATCGACCGAGCTTTCTCCCCAGCGGACGGGCCGAGGGGGGGGAGTGGGAGATCTCCGACGGCCGCTTGAAGGCGTTCCGATACACCACTGGGCAGAGCGAGTTCGAGGAGGCCCACCGATCCGCCCCGGCGGGCCGCGACGTCCTCTCCCTCTTCTCGGTGGGACTCCACCCTACGATCGGAGCCGGAGTCCCTCAGGCGGAGGACCAGGAGGCCGGGGCGGTCACGCTCGGGATCGGCGGGAACCAGGAGTACGGCGGCTCGAACCGATGCCCGTTCCTCTCCTGGATCGTGATCGGGAAGGCTACGGTCTCGGTCGACGGGAGAGCCCTATGCGACCGGGGCCAGCTGTTCTGAGTCGGGGCCCCGACCCCCGGAGCGAATTCGCCCGAGCTCTTCCCATAGCGTGGTACGACCGTCCCACCGTTCGAGTGGCGCGGGAGCTGTTGGGTCGCTACCTCGTTCACCGGACCGCCGATCGGTACCGGATCGTCCGGCTGGTGGAGACCGAGGCCTACGTCTCCGGGGACCTCGCGAACCATGCTCGCCTCGGGCCGACGATGCGCAACCGGTCGATGTTCGGACCGCCCGGCACGCTGTATGTCTACCGGATCCACCAGGTCCATCTTGCGAACGCGGTCACTCGTCCGGGCGAGGCCGTCCTGTTCCGGGCGGCGGAACCGGGAGCCGGGGCGATCGGGAACCCCCGGGGCCCGGGCCGGCTATGCCGGGTCCTGCGGATCGGGATGGAGCAAAACGGCACCAGCCTGATCGACGGGCCGGTCCGGATCCTGTCGGGGCCGGCCCCCGTTGGGCGGATCCGTCGCGGCGTACGCGTCGGGATCCGGCACGATGCGGACCGTCCGCTGCGATTCGTCCTCGATGGGAACCGGTGGATCTCCCGGCCCCTGCGATCGTCGCGGTGACCTTACTTCAGCTTCGCCCAGTCATAGCCACGCCGGCGGGCGGTATCCCCGAACCCGCACGAGGCGCAGACCTTCTTCTGGCGATGGTAGGAATGCTTGCCGCACCGCCGGCAGATGACGTGCACGATCTTGCCGCCGCGCCGGGAGGGTGTCCCTTTCGTCATGCGGTGTTTCTAACGGACGGGCTCCGCTCGCACCTGGGCCGTGGGGGGTGCCGGGGCGCGCCGGATTTCGAGAGTCGGCATGGGAGCGAGGGCGAGGCCGGGAACGGTTCATAACGCTTGCCCGCGGGACGTTCCCGGTCGGACGCGAAGCGGGATTGGGCTACGCTCGGGTGGCCCGGTCGAGAGTCAACGCAGGAAGGAGCGGACCACTCGGGCCGCCTCGAGCGGCCGCGGGTGGGGGAGCGAACCGGGCCTCGCCAGCCTCCGAAGAACCGTCTGGACGAGAGATTCGACCGGACGATCCGCTCGGATCACCTCGAGGCGGCCCTCGCACACGGACGGGAACCGATCGAGCCATAGATAGCGCTCCCAAGAGTGGACCCGGGCGTGGAGCGCGGCGCGCTCCGGGGGGTGCCCGACCGGGTCCCCCGCGACGCGCCAGGCGACGGCTCGAGCTTCGAGGTCGAGGTAGATCGTCCGGTCGGCGAGGCCGAGACGATCGTCCCGGACCCGTCGGAGGACCGCGCGCCCCACCGACCCAAGGGCCGCGGCCCAGGCCGGTTCCAGATGGGCGAGGCCCGCGCTGTAGGTCAACGGCCCTAGGAATCCCGTATCGAGGACCACGTCTCCCCCTTGAGTGCGCTGCCCTTCGGCCTCTTTGAATCGGCGGCTCTCCTCCTCGAGAAGCCTCCTCTGGAGGGCCGCGAGGGTAGGGCCGTCGGCGAAGTCAAGCGCCAGGGGAGGCTCGAGCCGCTCGTAGGCCTCTCGGACCAGGGTCCCCGACAACGCCCGTGCTAGGGATCGGGCCACCGCGCTCTTCCCCACGCCGGAGGCTCCCTCCAGGGCGATCGTTCGACCGGCCGATCCGCGGCTCCGGTTGCTCTCGCCCACGTTCAGCCGCCCTCGGACGCGACCGCGCTCGGTGGCTTATATTGAGTCTCCAACTCCCGGCCGCATGTCGGGATATCCTTCCGCGGACCCCCGGGGGCTGGCCCGATTCCACGCCCGGGTCCTCGACCTTCACCCGACGGGCGAGGCCATCGAGGGGCGCGGGCGGACCGCCGCCGACCCCAACGAGTTCGCGTGCCAGGGTGCGAACGGGCGCGTCGTTCAGATCGGCCTCGACCTCTTCGCGACGGAAGCCAGCGCGTTGAAACCGGCCCTCCTCGCGTTCGGTGGCGACCTTGCCATGGTTCCGAGCCCCGGGGACCGTACCATGGCACGCTCCGCCGTCGTGTTGACCGCGACCCTCGGACAGTACCAGCAGCTCCTCCCCCGCCTCGCCGACGGCCCGCCCGCGTTGCAGGAGGTCGGCACGGCGATCGGCACGGCGATCACCCATCGGATCCGGCGATCCGAACGGATCGTCCGAGGGCTTCATCGCTCGTTCACCGTGGGGGGCCGAACCCTCGTGATGGGGATCGTCAACGTCACACCGGACTCCTTCTCCGACGGCGGTAGGTTCTTCGACCCGGAGCTCGCGGCTCGTCAGGCGCATCGCCTCGCCGAGGAGGGGGCGGACCTGCTGGACGTGGGCGGGGAATCGACGCGCCCGGGGGCCACAGCCGTGTCGGCGGAGACCGAATGGGCCCGGATCGGGCCGGTGCTCGAGCGGCTCGTTGGCTCGATCTCGGTCCCGATCTCGGTCGACACGCGCCATCCGGCGGTCGCGGAACGGGCGATCGAGCACGGCGCCGACCTCCTGAACGACGTCGGGGGGCTGCGGGAACCGGGCATGCGCGCGCTGGTCGCCCGTTCCGGCGCTCCCGTGATCTTGATGCACATGCGGGGGGACCCGACGACGATGCGATCGAACCTCGTCTATACCGACCTACGCGCAGAGGTGTACGGCGCCCTCTCGGACGCCTGCGCGCTCGCGGTCTCGGAGGGCGTTCACTACGACCAGCTGCTCATCGACCCCGGTCTCGGCTTCGGGAAGTCTCCCGAACAGGACCTCGAGCTACTCGGCCACCTTTCGGAGTTCCGCTCGCTCGGTGCCCCCGTCGTCGTCGGTGCCTCCAGGAAGTCGTTCCTGGGATGGGCCCTCGGGGGAGCACCGATCCAGGCACGCGCCGAGGCCGGACTCGCGGCGGCCGTGGCCGCCTCACAGCGAGGAGCCGATATCGTGCGGGTCCACGACGTTGGGCCCACGGTTCGCGCCCTCCGGCTGGCCGACCGCCTCCCACGACTCGGATAGGAGAGGACCGCGCCTTCGCAGGGGTCGCGCCGACCGAGGAGGGATGCCCCGGGCCGGTTCGGACTCGCTCGGACTAGGCGTCGTCGCTCGCCGGCTCGACCGGCCCGTCCGTTTCGTAGACGAAGGAGCCGACGTAGTCGCATTTCAGGCAGTGGTAGACCTGACCGAGGATCAGTCCTCCGACGTACGTGAGGCGGGTGGAACCGCACTGGGGGCAGTGTAGGATCGGCTTACCGCGCTTGCGTCGCTTCATCGTCCTCGGGGTCGACCTCATCGACCCCCGGGCCGGGCGGGCTGGGCGGGCTGGGCCGGGTCCCCGGGTCCGGGGCGGAGGCGTCCCCGCCGGGGTCGGTCCCGTCGCCGAGCCCTCCCGGAAGCAGGACGACGTCCTTGACCTCGTCGCCTTCGTCGAGGCGGATGATCCGTACCCCGAGCGTGTTGCGTCCCTGCGAGCGGATCGAGGCGGCGGAAAGGCGGATCGTGATCCCCCGTTGGGTCGTGACCAGGACCTCGGAACCCTCCCCGGTCGGAAGGACCGCCACGACCTCACCGTTGCGGCCGCCCGTGCGTATCGTCCGGACCCCGTGCGCCCCGCGTCGGGTCTCCCGGTAATCGTCCACGGGCGACCGCTTGCCGAACCCGGTGGAGGTGATGGTGAACAGGTCCGGGAGCCGCGCGTCGACCACCGCCATGCCGACGACGCGGTCGCCCTTCTCCTCGGAGAGCCGCACTCCGATCACGCCGTAGGTCGCGCGTCCGGTGGGGCGTACCTCCGAGACCGGGAACCGCACGAGCTGGCCCGACCGGGTCGCGAGGACCGCCTCGGTCCCCTCGCCGGCCACGAGCGCCACGTCCACGAGCTCGTCGCCCTCCTCCAGCAGGACCGCCTGGATCCCGTTCGTGCGGATGTTCTGGTACTCCTCGAGGCCCGTGCGTTTGATGAGGCCGCGGCGGGTGGCGAACAGGAGAGATCCCTCCGTCGCGAGGTCGCGGATGGGGAGGAGCGTCTGGACCGTCTCTCCGTCCTTCAACTTCGGGAGGAGGTTGATCACCGCCTTTCCCTTGGAGTGGCGGCTCCCCTCGGGCAGTTCGTACGCCTTGATCCGGTAGACTCGACCGAGGTTCGTCAGGAACAGGACGTTGTCGTGAGTGCGCGTCAGGAAGGTGCGAATGACGTAGTCCTCCTCCTTGGTCTCCATCCGGATCAGGCCCCGCCCCCCGCGCCGCTGCCGGCGGTACTGGTCGAGCGGCAGGCGCTTGATGTAGCCGTCCCGGGTGACGAGGATGACCACCTCGGTATCGGGGATCAGGTCTTCGAGGGTCCGCTCGGTGAAGGCCGGTACGATCTGGGTCCGGCGGTCGTCCCCGAACCGGGTCTCGAGGTCGAGGAGCTCGGCGCGGACGAGGCCGTCGAGCAGATGGGGCGAGCCGAGGATCTCCTTGTACCGGCGGATCGCCCCGTCCTTCTCCACCTTCTCTTTGAGGATCGCCTCGCGCTCGAGCGCCGTGAGTCGCGCAAGGCGCATGTCGAGGATCGCCTTCGCTTGCTCGCTCGAGAGAAGGAACTTGCCCATCAGCGAGTTCTCCGCGGCCCCCACGTCGGCCGAGCGTCGGATGATCCGGATGACCTCGTCGATGTGCTCGATGGCGGTCAGGAACCCCTCGAGGAGGTGGCGCCGCGCTTCCGCCTTCGAAAGGTCGGAGCGGGTGCGCTTGGTCAGGATGTCCCGGCGATGGGCGAGATGCAGGAGGAGCAGCTCCTTCAGCGGGAGGACCTTCGGCCGTCCCTCCACCAGACACAGGTTGATCACGCCAAAGCTCGTCTCGAGCGGCGTGTGCTCGTACAGGTGATTGAGGACGATCTCGGCCGGGGCATCCCGCCTCAGCTCGAGGACCACGGAGGTGCCGTGGCGGTCGGACTCGTCCTTGAGGTCGATGATCCCATCGATCCGTTTGGTCTTTACGAGGTCGGCGATCAGCTCGAGCAGCGAGGTCTTGTTGACCTCGTAGGGGATCTCCGTGATGACGATCTCGTCGCGACCGTCGCGTTCGCGGATCTCGGCCTTCCCTCGGATCCGCAGCATCCCCCGACCGGTCTCGTAGGCCTCCCGGATCCCGCTCGAGGCGGACAGGAGGCCCCCCGTCGGGAAGTCCGGTCCCGGTATCTTCTGGAGCAGCTCGTCGAAGGAGGCCTCCGGTCGGTCCAGCAGAAGGACGAGACCGTGGACGACCTCGCGCAGATTGTGGGGCGGCATGTTGGTGGCCATCCCCACGGCGATCCCGGCCGAGCCGTTGACGAGCAGGTTCGGAAGCTTGCCGGGCATGACGAGCGGTTCCTTGAGGGTCCCGTCGAAGTTGTCGCCCCAAGGCACCGTGTCCTTCTCCACGTCCTCGAGCACTTCGGCGGCGAGGGGGGAGAGGCGCGCCTCGGTGTAGCGCATCGCGGCCGGCGAATCCCCGTCGATGGAGCCGAAGTTCCCCTGCCCGTCGATGAGCGGGTAGCGCAGGGAGAAGGGCTGGGCCATCCGAACGAGCGCATCGTAGACGGAGAGGTCGCCGTGGGGATGGTACTTCCCCAGGACATCGCCCACCGTCCTCGCCGACTTTCGATACGGTTTGTCGTGCGTGGCCCCGGACTCCCACATCGACCAGAGGATCCGCCGGTGGACGGGCTTCAGACCATCGCGCCCCTCGGGCAGCGCGCGGCCGATGATCACGCTCATCGCGTAATCGATGTAGGAGCGGTGCATCTCGCGCTCCACCGAGTGGTCCTTGATCCGGGAGGGATCGTCGCGTCCGGCGACCGTCGGCGCCGGCTGGGCCGGCGCGCTCATCGGGCCTCGGACGATGGGATCTGGGCGAGGACGCGTCGGTTGGTCTCGTCGAGGAAGCGGTCCCGGGCGCTCTGGGGGATCGTCGCGCCGCTGGCGACGCGATGGCCGCCGCCCTCGCCACCCACGGCGTCGGCCGCCTCTCGGAACGCCGTCGCTAGGTCGAGCCCGCGGCCGACGAGCCACAGCGTGCCCCGCCCCGAGACCTTCCAGACCTCCTCGCCGGGGGAGAAGACCACGACGGGTCGGGCTGGGTCGAGCAGGTAGTTCATCGCGAGTCCGGCTTGAGTTCCGGCGAGGGGACCCTCGGGGCTCTCGAACCACTGCAGCGCGCTCAGGGAATTAACCCCCGCCTCCTCGATGCGGCGCAAGCCCGTGAGCACCCCGGTCCGCCAGGCCTCCTCGGCCGCCCGGGCCCGGGCGAAGGCCCGCGCGTCCCCGAGGGCGAGGGCGATCCCCTCCGAGGGGGTCCCTTCCCTACCGGTCGCGTTCTGAAGGTTCGCGAGCTCCTCGGCGTCGATCGACAGAGAGGGCAGGCGGTATCGCGGGGCGTGGAACGCCTCCACGAACTCCGGACGGGTCCCCTGCTGGACGAGGCGGGCGAGGATCGCCGACCCCACGCGGGCGCGCTCGGTTCCATCGAGCGAGTCGATGGGCCGGCGCGGGTCCACGCCGAGCGCCGTCAGGAATCGGTCGCACTCTACCGGGCGGCCCGACAGGCCTCGGAGGAACGGGTCGATGGAACGGGCGAGCGCCTCCGAGAGACTGGCGCCGAACAGCGGGAGCCCCGGGAACGGTTCGACGAGCCCGCGAACGCGGGCCTCTTCGACGAGCTTTGCGTTGAGCCCTTTGAAGCCACCGACATGCTGCCGATCGGAGATCGCTCCAGAGAGGCCCCAGGGCGCGTTGTCCCAGTTCGTCGGGTCGATGAAGACCGAGAAGAGCCAGGTCAGCGTCGCGGCGCACAGCTCGCTCATCCCGTCGACGCCCCAGTCGAGCGGGTTGACCAGGGCCACGTGGTCGGGGAGAGCGGGGGGGTCCGGGACCCCGGGATACTTGTGGTGGTCCAGGATGATGACGGGACTCGCATGCCGGACGAACCGGTCGAGCCAGCTCGCCCCCGTGTCCACCACGAGGACCGGCCCGCGGGTCGCGTCGAGCAGGGCGTCCATCCGAGCCCGTTCGACCCCGATCAACGGGGTCGATTGGACGGGATAGCCGAGGCGCAGCAGCATCCGGACCGCCGAGGTGGCGCTCGCGATCCCGTCGCCATCGTAGTGGTAGATGACTCGCCATCGGCCCGGGTGGGCGAGGAGCAGGGCGCGCGCACGGGTGAATTCGGTCGAGTAGGCCGGCTGGGTAACGAAGTGTTCGGGGCCCGAAGGCATCACTCCACCTGGAGCACCGCGCCAGCGGACGTGTACCGCCAGTTCTCGGGCAGTCGCTTGTGGGCCCGATAGTAGTGGGCGAGGCGGCGGATCCGCGACTCCATGAGCGAGAGACCCCGCTGGTTGGAGAGGTCCTTCGGGTGGAGGGCGAGGTGGCGTTGGAGGTGGACCACGCGTTTCAACAGGGCTTGAAGGTCGTCGGGTAGGTCGGGCTTGACGCCGGATTCGGAGAGCAGCCGGGTCATCCGCTTCCCGGTGACCACCCGGACCGAAGGGACCCCCATCCCGTCCCGAAGGGTGGCGCCGACCTGGGCGGGTCCCATCCCTCCCTTGGCGAGCTTCACGGCCTCCTCGCCGATCTCCTTGGGGTCGGCGGTGACCCAGTCCGGTTTCTGCCAGGGATAGGGTCGATGCGAACCCGACCGCCCTCGGCGGCCGGAGTGAATCCGGGACACGAACGCGACGAACTGTTGAGGTTCTTAACTGTGGCGCTGGGATGAACGGGTCAACGGACCCGGTCGGCGTTTTCGAGAGCGTCCACGAGGAACTTCTTCCCTTCGGAGGTGATCTGGTAGCGCTGCCGGCTCTCGCGCTGGCGTTGCCAGGAGTAGTCGGCGACGCCGACCGCCCGGACGAGTCCGTTACGTAGGAGGAGTCCCACCGCCAACGCAACGTTGACCTCCGTGGACCGCGGGTTCTTTTGGTTCTCCAGGCGCCCCTCGATCTCCGTGAGTTCGAGAGCCTGCTCGGGCTCTTGGCCCTCGTGACGGGTCTCGGCTTGGTTCAATTGGCGCAGGATATCGATGAGGGTCTCCCGAAGTGGATCCGGCTTGGTGGAAAGCTCCATCCGGGCGGAATCTATCGAACCAGGTGGTACATAGAGCATTCTGGTCCGCGCGAGCGGCTCGGAAGGGTCGGAAACGACCGGAATGGAGCACGGGATGCCTCCCGGCCTTCTGGAACCGGAGACGGCCTCGGACCGAACCCCCCCGCTCCCCGGGTGCGATCGAGGTCAGCGGCCACCGGGCGAAAGTTCGGCTCCTGCGAGCGGCAGGCTATAAACCACACTTCCGTTCTCGTGGCCGATGGTCTGCACCTGCCCAAGCCCAGCGCGCTGTCCCGTCTGCAACGCTCAGGTCCGGGTCCCGCTGACGAACCTGGAGAGCTCAAGCGCCGGCGCCGCCCTCGTCGACCGATTCGCCCGTCGGGAGACCGCGGGGAATCGCGAGGCGTTGCGGCGACTGATCCAAGGCACCTGTCCGTGCCCCTCCTGCGGGAATACGATCGTCTACGACCACAGCCGCACCTGTTTCTCCATGGCCCTCGCGTCGGTGGGCGTGCCGTCGCACGAACGGAGCTCGATCCTGTCGAAGATCACCTTCCCCGAAGGGTAGGGGTCACCCGGCTGCGATGCCTCCCGAGGAAGGGTTCGTCGTTACCCCGTACGAGGTCAAGGGCCGCATCGACTACGCCCGGCTGCGGGAGCAGTTCGGGACCGAGGAACTCGGCTCGGACCTCGTCAAGCGGCTCGCCCGCCTCGCTCGCGGGCCGGTCCACCCGCTGATCGGCCGCGGTGTCTACTATTCCCACCGGGACCTGGCCACTGTGCTCGACGGGTTCGAGCGGGGCCAGCCGTTCTTCGTGTACTCCGGGCGGGGTCCCTCCGGTCCGCTGCACACGGCGCATCTGATGCAGTTCGAACTGTGCCGGTGGTTCCAGGAGCGGTTCGGATGCGAGATGTACATCCAGATCACCGACGATGAGAAGGCTTGGGCCCGTGGGATCCCGAGCGCGGAGACGGCCCGGTGGGGTCGCGAGAATCTCCTCGACATCCTCGCGCTCGGATTCGACCGGGAGCGGACCCATGTCTTCTTCGACACCCGGTCGATCCGCGCCCTGTACCCGCTCGCCGTCGAGGTCGCCCGTCGCATCAACTTCTCGACCGTCAAGGCGGTGTTCGGATTCCGTCCCTCGACGAACATCGGACTGATCTTCTACACGGCGCTGCAGACCGTCCCGTGCTTCTATCCCTCGTGGGCAACCGGTCGCACCGTCCCGTGTCTGATCCCCTGCGGGATCGACCAGGACCCGCACTTTCGCGTCACCCGGGACATCGCCGAGGGGTTGGGGTTCCCCAAGCCGGCCATCCTCCACAGCCAGATGTCGATCGGGTTGAAGGGCACGCAGAGCATCTCGACGACCGGGCCGGTCGAGGAGAACGCCATCTTCCTGAACGACCGACCCGAAGCGGTGGGGCGGAAGATCGCGAACGCGTTCACCGGAGGACGGGCCACCGTCGAGGAGCAACGCCGGCTCGGGGCGACCCCCGAGGTCTGCTCGGTCTGGTCGATGTGGCGAACGAAGTTCGCCAAGGACGACCGCGAGTTCGACGAGATCACGCGCGACTGCCGTTCGGGAGCTCTATTGTGCGGCGATTGCAAGGCCCGCCTCACCCCCCGGGTCCAGTCGTTCCTCACCGCCCATTCCGAGCGGCGCGAACGGGTACGACCCTGGGCCGAATCGCTGATCATCGAATCGCCTCCGCCCGGCGCCGCCCCTCCAGGCGGCCCGAACCGCTAGGGAACTTCGGGGCCGAGTAGGTCGGACAGATCCGGTTCGACCGGGGCCGTCCCAGGCCGGGGGGGTCGCTGGGGGGGTCCGGGCCGAGCGGGGCCCGTCGAGGGATCCGGATCGCCCGTCGCGGAAGCCACGAGGCGGAGCATGGGGCGAAACAGAGACTGACGAGCGCGCTCGGGGTCGAGGGTATAGGCGCGCTCGAAGGCGGCGACCGCTTCCTCTTCGTCCCCCAACGAAAGGAGGGAAAGCGCAAGGTCGAGCCAGCTCTTCGCTTCGCGGATGGTCTCCACCTCGCCCTGCTCGGAGAGATGGTCGTCGGGGCCGTCGCGGGCGGCCGAACCGCCTGTTCCCCCGGCACCGAGGCTCTCCGCCCCGGTCTCTCGGGAAAGGACGAGAGCTCGTTCGAATGCCGCCTCGGAGCCGGCCTCGTCCCCCGATTCCGCGAGCGCTACCCCGAGGCGGTGCCACGCGACCAGGTCGTCGGGCGCGAGCGCGACGGCGTATCGATAGGCCGACACCGCCCGCGTCCACTCCGAACGCATGCCTCGAGCGACGCCCAGGTGGAACCAAGCATCCGGATTCTTCGGCCCGAGCTCGATCGCCTTGGACAGCGCCTGCTCCGCCTCGGCCGCACGACCCAGGTGGGCATACGCCATCCCCAGATAGGTCCAGCATCGAGGCTCGTCCGGAGTGTCCTGAAGGATCTCGGCGAACGTGCGGGCCGCCCGTTCGTGCTCGCCCCGGATGAAGTAGCTGACTGCGATATCGTACCTCTGGCTATCCAAGGGTCCCGGACCCTTGACCCGCTCCGCCCTGCCCGATGATAAACCCTACCCTCGAAGCGAACGGTGCGATCGCCCACCTGGATCGGTCCGTGCACCGCCGCCCATTCGTAGGTCCTTTCCCGCGCTCCGCAGGTGGGGAAGGAGTTCGGCGCCGATGCCCGGGGCAACCCGGACCTCAAGCCAACCGGCACTTGGATTGGAGTTCGTGTCCGGAACACGCCGACTCGTTCGACACCGCGGGTCAGAAACGGCAATCGGTACGTCGTGCTGAATAACCCCCCGGCCCCCACACCGCGACCGGTCACGCCGATCCCGCCAGAGGCGATCCTGCGGAGTGGGGAGTTGGAGGAAGAATTTTTCCAGGGCGAAGCTCCTCGCCTAGACCCAAACGGTTCAATCGGACGCAGTCCACCCCCTCGATCGGCCCCATCGTGCGGCCTGCATGGGGCGGGCGAAGCACGAGGTTCCACGGCCGTCCATCGTCCCCCCCTCCCAGCCATTAAATACAGGACCCACCTCCTAAAATTCGAAGGATTCCGATACCCCAGACACTGCGAACGCCCCTCGTCATGATTTTTGACGCGTGACTTTTGAAGTGCTGGGGCCAGCGGCATCCACGAAACGCGAAAAGCGAAAGAGAGGAACCCAATGGAGAAGACCCTGACGAAAGTGCGAGACCTGACTCCGAGCTCGAAACAAGTGAACGTCCTCGCGAAAGTGACCAGCGTGGGCGAGCCGAAGGAGGTCATGGGCAAGTATGGCGACGCCCGAAAAGTGGCCGAAGCGGTCATCGGCGACGACACGGCCACCATCACGCTCTCCCTCTGGAACGAACAGATCGGCACGATCGCGAAGGATGACGTCATCCTGATCGACAACGGCTACGTCTCCCTCGTTCGGGGGCACATGCGCCTGAACGTCGGACGCTACGGGACGCTGACCAAGTCGACCGAGACGATCGCCGAGGTCAACCAGTCCCTCGACATGAGCCAGCAGGAGTTCGAATCCGAGCGCCGGTCGTTCGGCGGCGGCGGCTACCGTGACCGCGGTGGCGGCGGTGGCGGCGGCTACGGCGGCGGCGGCCGCAGCTATGGTGGCGGCAGCGGCGGCGGTGGCGGCGGTGGCGGTGGGGGCGGTGGCGGCGGTGGTGGCCGCGACCGGTCCGACAGCTACAAGCGCTACTAGGCGAGCGACTTCGGGCGGCCCCGGTTCCGGGGCCGCCCTACCTTTTCCCCTAGGTGGGGAGCCGATCATGGCCCCCGCAACGCCCAGCTCCCTCGGAAAATCGTATTACCTCCCCCAACGTCGGGGAGCTCGGATGGCCGACGACGCTGCCCGGGAGCTCTCCCTCTACGTCCAGAGCAAGAAGGTCATCACCTCGTTCTATCGGCCCCCGAGCGGCCCCGTCGACCTGGGCATCACGCCCGAGGCCCATGGGTCGGACGTCTCGGGTCGCGGGAGCGGCGACGACACGGTCGCGTCGGGGGAGGCATTCTTCCTCTCCGACGACCAGGCCCGTTGCGTCGCCCTTGCCGAGGAGCTCGCGGAACGCCGTGGCTACCGGGTGAAGGTCGTCGATGTAGCCCGGGTGGGCCGCCTCGAGCGAATCATCTCAGAACGCCTGCGGTCGGTCTCCACCTTCCCCGTACTCGTCGGCCCGTACGACCATCGGCTCGAAGGGGTCGAGGCGTTCACCGAGGACCACCTGTGCGAGATGATGCCGGCCGAGTTGACCACGCGCCGTGCCTTCACCTACCTCAAGGTGCGCGGCGGGGACCTCGACCGGATCCGGGGGCTGCTGCTCGGATTCTCCGAGGTGCGCGAGATCCACGTACTGACCGGTGACTGGGATATGTTCGCGATCCTCGAGTTCCCCGAATCGACGAGTCCCAAGCGTCAGATCCTCGACTTCGTCACGACGCGCATCCGCTCCATCCCGGATGTGCTCGATACGAGCACGCTCGTTCCGGAACTGTCCGTCTCGAAGTTCGCATTCTAGGGCGCGACCGCCTCTAGTCGGCCGGCGCTAGGTCCGCCGGCGGGCGTCCCGCGCTGGAGGCGTCGGGCCGCGAGGAGGCGCGGGTCGGGACGACCCCGCGGGCCGTCGGAGCGCCTCCCCGGGGGCGGCCCGGTTCCGGCGACCCATAGAGGGCGGTCACGGTCAGCGGGTGGCTGCGCATCCAGGCGATCCCCTCGATGTAGGCCTGAAACGCCTCGAGACTCGTGAAGAGCGGGAGCCCGAGCTCGACGGCCCGTCGGCGCAGCACGTACTCGTCCTCGAGCATGCGCTCGAGCTTTTCCTGAGTGAGCGAGGACGGGACGTTGAGGATCAGGTCGATGTCCCCCCCGTCGAGCGCCTCGAGGACGTTCGGATGGCGGTCGGGTTCGCTCACCTTGTGAAGGGTCCGGACGCCCCGGAAGCCGCGAGCGGAAAGGTAGGCAGCCGTGTCCTCCGTCGCGGAGAGGGCGAAGCCGAGGTCCACGAGCTGGCGGACCGCGGGCAACATCTGGGCCTTGAGGTCCGAACCGCCCGCGGAGAGGAACGCGCTCCCCCCTTCGGGCACGATACGGACGCCGGTCGCCACGAGCGCCTTGACGAGCGCATCGGCGAACGTCGGCCCGAAGCAGGCGACCTCGCCGGTCGACTGCATCTCGACGCCGAGAAGCGGGTCGGACCCGGTGAGCTGGAGGAAGGAGAACTGGGGGACCTTCACTCCCCAGCGACCCGGGGGCAGGGGGACGACCCCCTCCCGGGTGAGGCCGCGTCCGAGCATCGCTCGCGCGGCCTCGCGGAGGAGCGGCACCCCCGTGGCCTTGGTCAGGAAGGGGAGGGAACGGCTCGCGCGTAGGTTGAGCTCGATGATCTGGTAGTCGGCCCCTTTGACGAGGAACTGGACGTTGAACGGACCCTGGATGAAGAGCGCCCGGGCCATCCGACCGGCCGCGTCGACGAGCTTCGCCTGGACCTCGGGCGCCGTCCGCCTCGGTGGCAGGCAGAAGATCGCGTCGCCAGAGTGGATCCCCGCGCGCTCGACGTGCTCCAGGATGCCCGCGACGAGGACGCGTTCGCCGTCGGAGATCGCGTCGAGCTCCACCTCGTCGGCGCCCTCGATGAACTTCGTGATCACGACCGGGTGCTCTGGGGAGAGCCTCGCGGCTTCGGAGAGGAACCGGGCGAGGTCGGTCCGTCCGTAGATCACCCGCATCGCCTGGCCCGAGAGGACGTAGGAAGGGCGGACGAGGACCGGGTAGCCGACGTCGTCAGCGAACGCCGCCGCGGCCTCGTCCGTGGTGAACGCGCGCCACGCGGGCTGCGGGATCCCGAGCTTCTCGAGGAGGGTCGAGAAGCGCGCCCGGTCCTCGGCCATGTCGATCGACTCGGGGCGGGTACCAAGGATCGGGATCCCGCAGGCGTGCAACAGGGGCGTCAGGTTCTGGGCGATCTGGCTCCCGACGCAGGTGACGACGCCGCGGAAATGGTCGAGCTCGACGAGGTCGCGCACTCGCTCGAGCGTGATCTCCTCGAAATACAGCCGGTCCGAACGGTCGTGGTCGGTCGACACCGTTTCGGGGTTGGAGTTGAGGAGTGCGACGGTCGGGATCCCTTCGGCCTTCAAACCCTCGACGAGGTTCATCGTCGACCAGTCGAACTCGACCGAGGACCCGATCCGATAGGGGCCGGCCCCGAGAACGAGGACGCTCCCCGCGGGCGAGGGGCCGACGTCGTCGGCGTCCCCCCGGTAGGTGAGGTAGAGGTAGTTCGTCGGGCTCGGCCACTCGCCGGCCAGCGTGTCGATCATGCGGATGCGCGGGCGGATCCCGGCGGCCAGGCGGGTGCGTCGAACCTCCTCCTCGTCCATCCTCGACGCGCGCGCGATCGCCCGGTCGGAGAACCCGAGCTCCTTCGCCCGTCGGAGGTCGGCGAGGCTCGCCCCTCCCTTCGAGAGCCGCAGGGTGCGGTCGACCTCCTCGACCTCGGCGAGCGCATCGATGAACCATGGGTCGATCCAGCTCGCCCCAGAGATCGCGCTCGTATCGAGGCCGGCCCGCAGCCCCTCGAGCACCCGGAAGAGGACCTCGGGCGTCGGTTCCGCGAGGTCGCGAAGGATCGCCGAGCGAGAACGGGTCTCCGCCGGGGGCACCAGGTCGGACCTCGGGTCGCTCATCCGGACCGCCTTGAGCAGCGCCTCCGGGAACGAGGCCCCGATCCCCATGACCTCCCCGACCGATTTCATCGACGGCCCGAGCCGGCGGTCCGCGCGCGCGAACTTGTCGAGGTCCCAGCGCGGGAGCTTGACGACGACGTAGTCGAGGGCCGGCTCGAAGAACGCCGTCGTGACCCCGGTGACGCGGTTCTTCAGCTCCGGCAGGGTGTAGCCGAGGGCGAGCTTCGCCGCGATGTAGGCGAGCGGGTAACCGGTCGCTTTGCTCGCGAGCGCGCTCGAACGCGAGAGCCGCGCGTTGATCTCGATCGCATAGTACTCCTCGCTCGTGGGGCCGAGCGCGAACTGGATGTTGCACTCCCCGACGATCCCACACGTCTCCACGGCGCGCAGGGCCGCCTGTCGGAGCATCTGGTATTCGAAGTCCGTGAGCGTCTGGGACGGGGCGATGACGACGTTGTCGCCGGTGTGGACGCGCATGCTGAGGACGTTTTCCATGTTGCAGACGGTGAGCGCGTTCCCGAGCCGGTCCCGGACGACTTCGTATTCGAGTTGCTTGAACGCCCCGACGTAACGTTCGAGCAGGATCTGGCCGACGGGGCTCGCCCGCAATCCGCGACGGGCGACCTCGACGAGTTCCTCGGCGCTCCGGGCGACGCCTCCCCCTTTCCCCCCGAGGGTGTAGGCGACGCGCACCATGACCGGGAATCCGAGTCCCTCGGCTGCCCGGGCCGCCTCGTCGAGCGAGTAGACGGCGTGGCTCGGGAGCGTCGGCACGTGGGCCTCGTTCATCAACCGGACGAACTCCGCCCGGTCCTCGGTCCCCCGGATCCCGGAAAGCGGCGTGCCCAGGACCCCGATGTGCAGCCGGTCGAGGACGCCGCGGTCGGCGAGGGCGATACCGCAGTTGAGGGCCGTCTGGCCCCCGAAGGACAGGAGCAGACCGTCGGGTTGTTCCGCCTCGAGGATCGGTTCGACGAACTCGGGGGTCAAAGGCTGGAAATAGACCCGGCCCAGCTTCGACGGGTCGGTCTGCAGGGTCGCGATGTTCGGATTCACGACGATGGCATAGACCCCCTCCTCCTCGAGTGCCTTGAGGCACTGGCTGCCGGAATAGTCGAATTCGCCCGCCTCCCCGATCTTCAGGGCACCCGAGCCGAGCACGACGACCTTGCGAGGTCGGTCGGGCGGCGTCATCCGGTCGACCCCCGTTCGACCATCCCGCGGAAGCGGTCGAAGACGAAGCCGGCCTCCTGCGGTCCCGGGTGACCCTCGGGATGGCCCTGCAGGGCGAGCAGCCCCCCTCGGGGGTCGCGGAGCCCTTCGAGCGTACCGTCGTCGGGATTGACCGCCCACCGTTCCAGGCCGCCCTTCTCGATCGAATCGGGGTCGACCGCGTACCCGTGGTTCTCGCTCACGATCACCGCCCGGCCGTCCGGGAAGCAGACGGTCTTGTTCTGCCCTCGGTGCCCGAACTTGAGCTTGAAGGTGGAGCCGCCTCGCGAGAGCGCGATCAACTGGTGGCCGAGGCAGATCCCGAGCGTCGGGAGGGCCCGCGTGCTCGGCCGGCGAAGCTCCGCGACCGTCTCGGTCAACTGTTCCGGATCCCCGGGACCGTTGCCGATCAGCAATCCTCGGACCGGTCGTCCCTCCCAACGCTCGGGGACCTCGTGATCGTGCGGGAGCCTCAGGACAGAGAGCCTTCGCGAAAGGAGGGATCGAACGATGCTCGCCTTCACGCCGCAGTCGAGGAGCGCGACGAGCGGCCCTTGGGTCCCTCCATAGACGACAGGGGAACGGACCGACACCTCCGGGACGAGGGCTTGCTCCGGATAAACCGGGGCGCTTCGGAGCCGGCGTTGAAGCTCCTCGGAGCTCGGGCGGTCGGCGGCGGGTCCGACGTCGAGGACGCCCCGGAGGACGCCGTGGGACCTCAGGTGCTCGGTGAGCCGGCGCGTGTCGATCCCGGCGATGCCCGGGATGCCCGAATCGGCGAGCCATTGCGAGAGGCTCCGTTGGCTTTGCCAGTGGCTGGCGCGAGTCAGGTCGCGCACCACGACCCCCCGGACCTGCACACCGTCGGATTCGAAGTACCGAGGGAGGCCGTATTCGTCGCGGACGAGCGGGTCGGGGACGCCGTAGTTCCCGAGCAGGGGGAAGGTGAAGGTCAGGATCTGGCCCCGGTACGACGGGTCGGTCAGCGACTCCGGGTACCCCGTCATCCCGGTATTGAAGACGACCTCACCGACGCTCGACGTCGGCGCCCCGAACCCGCGTCCCTCGAACCGGGTCCCGTCCTCGAGGAACAACGTCCCCCAGAGGACGGCGGATTCAGGCCCCGGAGGCACTGGCGTTCGAAAACCCAACGAATCGCAGGAGGGGTTTCGGGCATAAGGATTGCGACGAAAAAAGGGCAGGGCGTCGCGCGCTGTGTCGCTCGCGACCCGTCCCGGCGCGATCCCGGGACCGACGGTCCGGAAAGCGTCAATACGATTCATGGGTAGGCCGCGCCGTGCCCGGCTTTCCCCGCCTGAAGGACGCCTACGACCTCGTGATCCTCGGGGGAGGGCACGCGGGCCTTCAGGCCGGCCTGAAGTGCGCGATGCTGAACCACAGCGCATGCGTCATCGACCGGGGTCCGAAGTACTCGAGGTCGTACTACGCCCCGAAGATGGACAACATACCGGGGTTCCCCGACGGGATCTCGGGGCACGAGCTGTTGGACCGTCAGATCCTCCAGGTGCGGGCGGTCGACCCGGCCGTGGGACTGTTCTCTCCCGCTCGAGTCACGGGCGCCCGGCGCCTCGAGCCTAGCGGGTACCGGGTCGAGTTCGACTGGCTCGGCCAGAAGCGGGAGGTGACCGGCCGGGCTCTCGTCCTCGCCCTCGGGGTCGTCGACCGGATCCTCGAGGTCGGGGGCTCGATCCAGCCGATATTCCCGTGGGCGAACTTCGGGATCGTCGACTTCTGCGTCTTCTGCGACGGCCACACACTGGCGGGAAAGACGGTGGCCGTGCTCGGGCACGACGCATTCGCGGCGCTCACCGCTCTCGACCTCGGCCACTTCGGGGTGAAGGCGGTCGAGATCCTGACCCACGGCCGGCCGCTCCTCGGAGAAGCGGCTCCCGCCGAGCGCGACGAGCTTCTACGCAAACTGTCCGAGGCCGGGGTGACCTCTTTCGAGGAAGCGGTCGTGGGCTTCGATGGCATCCGAGAGAAACGGTTCGGCGTCACCTTCGCTGGCGGGTCGACCCGAACCTACGACAAGGGCTTCTCGGCCCTGGGGTGGTTCGACATGCACGATGCGATCCCTCGGTCCCTCGGCACCACGTTCGACCCGGATGGCTACGTCGTGACCGACGAAGACTGCCGAGCTCTCGGGGCGGGAGCCCGGCCGATCCCGGGGTTGTACTGCGTCGGGGACCTACGGAACGGCTGGAACCAGATCCCCGAGGCGTGGGCCACGGCGGAACGGGCGGTCCTGCACGCCTATTCCTACTACCTTTAGCTACCTACGCGGGGCACGGGCAGCTCGTTGGCGCCCAAGCCAAGGACCCGGCCGATCCCCTCGAGGTTCGCGGCCACTGCGAGCGCGCCCGCTTTCTTCAGCCGTTCCGAAAGGTCAGACTCCGGCGGGCCGGGTGGGGTGACGCCGAGGAATCGCACGCGCGCTCGGGTCGCGCACTCGCCATCGAACGGATGATCCCCGACGAAGACCGCCCGGTCGAGGGGGACGCCCATTTCCTTCAGGAGCAACAGGAGCGACTCCGGGGAGGGCTTGGCGGGGCCGGGAGAACTGCGCGTGCGCAAGTACGGGAAGAACTCCTTCAATCCGGTCTTCTGGAGGGCGGCGCGGCAGAAGACCTCCGAACTGCGCGTGAGGATGCCGAGACGGAATCCCCGACCGGTCAGCGAACGCAGAAGGGGAATGGCTCCGGGCTGCGCGCGCGTCCGCGGGAGCGCCTCGAGCTCGATCCGGTCGACGGTGTCGTTCGCTTCGCTCTCGAACCGGAACCGGTCGCCTTCCGGGAGCCCCCCGAGGGAGAGCTCGGACAGCGCCGAATCCATGATCTTGGGGATCGGCTCGCGGGCCGAAAGGTGACCGGGCATCACGCCGTGCGCCTCGGCGATGCGAATGATCTCCCGCCGCATCCTCAGGTAATCGTGGGCGCTCTCCACGAGCGTGCCGTCGAGGTCGAAGATGACCCCGAGGAGCGGTCCGAGATAGAGCGTGCCGACCTCCGAAGGCGCCATGCGAAACGAGAACGATTCAGGCGGCGTGGGGGTTGTAAGCGTTTAGGTCCACGGGCAGCATCGCCCCGATGCGAGGGGCCTGGACGAACCGATTGATCCATCCCTTTCCGCCGGGAGCCAGAGGGACTCCGAGGCGGCGAATGGGCCCACGGCCCACCGGGAGTCGCGCCTTCGGTAGGCTCCGCCGGGGGGTCCCCAAGAGTCCCGCCTTGGGACCGCTTCCGAGAACTCACATCGCTTCCGCTCGGGCCAGCACGGAGAGCGCCTCGACGGTCGCCCAACGACTCGGCTCGTCCGGGGGTTCCAGACGCAGGGGCCAGACGGGTCCTTCGTCAAAGACGTACCCTCCATGTCGAGGGTCCAGGTCCGGATGGTCGGCGTCGATCGCCCACGTACCATCCCTCCGCCGCTTGCCGAGGAGCCAGCGAAGGGCCGGCCGCAGGCGGCGATCGGACCCATATCCGAGGCGGGTCAGGACTCGGAGTCCGACGAGCAGATCGTAGTAGTAGTGGACGGGGTAGTGGATCCGGAACCAGGGGGGATACCGGACCCGGCCCTCGTTCATCAGATGGCGGCGCAAGTAGAACTCCGCCCCCCGTTCGAGGGATCGACGAACCGCCGCGTCACGCGCCTCCGGAGGGATCTCCGCGAACGCGGCGAGTCCTTCCCAACAATCCAACGACCCGGTACGGGAGCGGAAGCAGTGCCACCCGCCGTCCGACTTCTGAGTTCGGACGATCCAGGCGAGGGAACGCTGGACGACCGGGTGGTCGAGGTAGCCGAACCGTATCAGGGATCGCGCCGCGTTGCCGGTGATGCAGATCTCACCGTCCGGGCCGCCCAATAGGTCCGCCCCACGTCCGGTCCATCGGCGCAGGATGAGCTCGGCGGTGCGTCGGATCCGCCGATCCGTCCGGGTCATGCCGAGCTCGGCGAGCACGATGGCCCGCCAGTTCGTCGCGAGGTACTTTGGCCGGTAGAGCTCCTCATCGGAGGACCCGGGCGAAGCCCAATGGCCATCCCGAAACTGGTGCCGGAGCAACCCCGCGGCCCATCCGGTGCGGCCGATCGACCGGCGGGCTGCAACCACACGGGCCTCCCCAGGCGGTCGCCCCTCCACCTCGGTCCAGAATCGTGACCGAACGCTCGGATCGGCCGCGGGCTGCGTCAACCAGGTTCGGACCCGTGGGGAAATGCGCATGCACCTACGATACCGCGTCGAACTCATTACGGCGCTCGAGCCCCCGGCGGTGGTTCAGCGATACGCGACGGGCCCGCCGGATTTCGAATGCCCCGGGATGGGACGGAATCGATAAGCGTCAAGTGGGGTTCAAACTCCCAGTTCCCTTCTGAGGAGCGCAGATTCCATGGCACATTCCGGAGGGTCGCCGCGAGAACTGAGGGTCGTGTCGAGCCAAATGGACCTCGACGATGTTTCGGGCCGCACCCTGTTTCCGTCCCCTAACCAAGGTCCCTGGATGCCGTTCGTCCGCGTGGCGGAAACCACCATCAGTCGGCAGGTGGGAGTCAGCGAGGGTCACGACCATCGAGCGGAAGAGGTCCTGAACTACGTCATCGAGGGGCGGGTGGAACACGAGGATGACGAAGGGGTCACGTCCCTGCTCGAAGCGGGAATGGTCTCGCTGCTGACGGCTCGCCTGGTGGGCCATCACAATCTGACGGCGAAGACGCCACCGCGAGCTCGCTGGCTCTCCGTCACGGTTCAATGCCCCCCGACGGCCGGTGGCCCCCCGCATCTCGTCCAGCGCGCGCGCGGACCGGTTCCAACGCGGGCCGGGGAAGGGTGCACCGAACGCCATCTGGTCGGACGGGGTGGGGCGGTCGCGTCGGGCTCCGGGCTCGACTGCGTCGAGTTTGAGTTTGGCGCCGCGGGTCAGTGCGTTTGCCGGGTGGGTCGAGAGCGGAGGGCGGTCGCCTATGTATTTGAGGGGACCGCATGGATCAGCGATCAGCTCGTCGACGCGGGTGCCGGCGCGTTGCTCGAAGGCGTCGCAGAGGTATCGCTTCGCGCGAAGGCTGGGACTCGAGTCCTTCTCGCTTCGGCCCCGGGTCGATCGGCGTGAACCACCGCCTGACGTTCTCGGAAGGGCGGTGAGTCGGCCGCAGGATCCGGAGGGTTTCACCCCGTCGTCCGCGTACCGGCCCTGACCGGCGGAGCGGGCGGCGAACCTTAGACCAGCCCGTCTTGGAATCGGATGGACGCGTGGCTGCCGTTACAGAACGGCATGTTGGTGGAGACGCCGCATCGGCACAGCGTCAGCCGGTTGCGCACCTCGTACGGAACCCCGTTGGAGGATTCGACCGGGATGCCCCCGCGAACCCAGAGCGGCCCGCTACAGTGCAGCGCCGGATCCTCGACCAAACCGATCGACGGCGGTAGCTCGGGCTCGACCACCTTCCCGGTCGCCTTCTCTCGGAGGACGAGGCGTCCAGCAGGACAATGGGAGGCCTCCCGGACTACCAGCTTTCGGACTTCGGGCTGGTCGGTCTGCCCGATGAGAGCCCAGATCTTGCCCCCCGGGTCACAGAAACGGGCGAAGGCGCATAGGCCCTCGGCATCGCTCAGCACATGGGTGGGCCCGTCGAGGTGCTCGGACTGCCGCTCGATCGGACGCCGGGAAGCGGTCTCGGCCCCCACGAACCCAGCCGAGAGATGACTGTTATCACAAAACGGCTTGTTGGAGGACCGGCCGCAACGACAAAGGAAATACTCCGGTCCGACGTGGAACGACCGCCCTTGGACCCAATCCCAAGATTCCCCCTCCTGGTTCGGTGTGATCGTCTGGACGGCGAGCGGAACACCTCCCAGGACCCGATACGGTCCGTTCGGATGGACGATGATCCGCATGGGCTTGTCCTCGGTCATCTTGATCGATCCCCGACCGTGCAGGGCATCGTTGATTCCTCCGCTCTTGAAGGTTCCCATGGCAGGAGAGGAGTCCTTGCGCCCGGACCATTCCGGGAGCGTGGTGGCTCAGACGGTCGATCCCGACCGTCGGTGAGGCGCTCGGAGATCGTCGGCGCGGCGCACCTGCCGATGCGCTCGATCCCCTCCCTCTGGTTCGGGTATGATCGCGATCCCGCCCTCCTCCGGGAGGCAATACGAGGGATTCTGCTCGTCGTATGGCCGTTTCAAGCGTCTTCGACGGGGTCTGCGACCCGACGCCCTCCCGGCGGCGCTCGGCGGGCCTCAAAGTGACCGAGTGAGGCTCCGGACCTGCCGCGCTCGGAGGCAACAATGGCGATCTCGCTCGTGAATGGTTCACATCGACAGGCGGGCCCGCCGGGATTCGAACCCGGGTCCGAGGCTCCGGAGGCCTCTGTGATATCCAAGCTATACTACGGGCCCACCGTCGCGGGGGAGTCGGCCCCGTCCAAAAGCATTACTCTTCTTTCACGGAGTAGGGCGGGCGCCCGACCGCCGAACGAGTCATCTTCCCATGGGGATTCGTCCGACTGCGGTCCAGGCGTTGAGGCGAAACACATCGATCCTCGGTGACGGCCGGTCCATCGATTGCGCCGTCGTGTTTCCCGAGGAGGATGGGGCAGAACGACATCCGGCGGTGATCGTGATCCACGAGATCGTGGGCCCCAATGAACACATTCAGGACGTTTGCCGGCGGATCTCCGAGCTCGGGTACGTCGTCGCCGCGCCCGACCTGTTCACGGGACCGCTCCGGCGGATCCTGACCCCGACCAACATCGGCCTCGCGATGCGCTCCCTCTCGGACGCCCCGCCAGAACTTCGGCGGGACCCAGCGAAAATGGCTGAATTCGCGGCCTCCCAGCCTTCCGAGCGTCGACCCTTCCTTGAGGCGTTCGCGCGGGTCAGCGCTCCGAACGTCCAGGAGGGATTCACCCGGGACCTCCTGGCCGTCGGCCAGCACCTTCGCGCCCTACCCGAGGTCGACCCGAGCCGCCTCGCGTCGGTCGGATTCTGCTTTGGAGGGTCGATGTCCGCACGCCTGGCGACGGCCGATCCGCTCCTCCGGGCAGCGGTGATCTTTTACGGCCATGCGCCGCCGTTGGAGGCCGTCCCTTCAATCCGCGCTCGTGTATTGGGGTTTTACGGGAGCGAAGACCCCGGGGTCACGCAGTCGGTTCCCGCGTTCGCCGCCGCGATGGCCTCCGCCGGGAAACGGTTCGAGTATCAGGTCTACCCGAGCGCCAAGCACGGCTTCTTCAACGACACCCGACCGAACTACCACCGGATGAGCGCGAACGATGCCTGGGACCGGATGGTCCGGTTCTTCGGGGAGACGTTGAATCGCTGAACGGTCGAACGGTGGGCCGACGACCCTCACCGGCGCTGGTCGCAAGGCGCTCGCCCCTCTCAGCGGTTCTCTCGTTCGCCTGAGCGTCGAGGGCCATTCCCTTCAAGACCGAAGGCGGGCTCGCTCCCCCGATGCGGTCGGTCGCGGAGCTCGGCGAGGCCCTCGGTCTCGGGCGCGAGGAGATCCATCCGGCCGGTGCCTCGGCTGGGAAAGTGGCGGTCTCGGTCGTTCGGGGCCGGGCCAGCTCCGCGCGACGGGGGAAGCTCATCCTCGTCACCGGAATGACCCCCACCCGCCACGGGGAGGGCAAGACCGTCACGACGATCGGGCTCGCGGACGCATTGGTCCGTCACGGCCGGAGGTCGGTCGCCTGCCTCCGCCAACCCTCGATGGGGCCGGTCTTCGGGGTCAAGGGGGGGGCCACCGGGGGAGGCCGGTCCACCGTCGAGCCTTCTGCATCGATCAACCTCGGGTTCACCGGGGACATCCATGCGGTGGCGTCGGCCCACAACCTCCTGTCCGCGCTCATCGACAACCACCTGTACCACGGGAACGCGCTCGACATCGACCCGGCCCGAACCGGGTGGCCCCGCACGCTCGATGTGGAGGACCGGGCCCTACGGCAGGTGCAAACCTGGTCGAAGCCCGGAGGCCGTGTGCCGGCCCGGGACGGACGATTCCTGATCACGGCCGCCTCGGAGGTCATGGCGGTCCTGGCCCTCGCGCGGGACTATTCCGACCTGAAGCAGCGCCTCGGCAGGATGCTCCTCGGGCGGACCCGATCCGGGAAGGCGGTGCGGACGGGCGACCTCGCTGCGGCGGGGGCGATGGCGGCGCTGCTTCGCGATGCCCTCGAGCCGAACGTCGCCCAGTCCTCCGAGGGGAATCCCGTCCTCATCCACGCCGGACCGTTCGCGAACATCGCCCACGGGACCGCGAGCCGACTCTCGATCGAGCTCGCGCTCGGCTGCGCGGAGTACACCGTCGTCGAAGCGGGGTTCGCGACCGAGCTCGGCGGCGAGAAGTTCGTCGATATCGTGACCCCGATCCTCGGGGTCGACGTCGACGCGGCTGTCCTGGTCGTCACCCTGCCTAGCCTTCGATATCACGGCGGAGCGGCGGATGGGTCGACCGAGCATCCCGACCGGTCGGCCCTCGAGCGTGGGCTCCCGAACCTCGGGCAGCACCTGTCGATCCTGAAGACCTTCCAGGTCCCGGTCGTCGTGGCGATCAACCGACATCCCTCGGACGACCCGCAGGAGACCGAGCGGGTCCGGTCGTACTGTCGGGAACGCGGCGTCGAGGCCGTGGAGCATCGGCTGTTTTCCGAGGGGGGAGCGGGTGCCCTCGCCCTGGCCGCCGCAGTCGAGGCCGCGGCCGGCCTCGGGCGGCACAGCCATCCCGCGATCGACCCGGGCGCCGACCCGGTCCGGCAGGTCGAGACGATCGTCCGAACGATCTACGGCGGGGCCGGGGCCGAATGGACCGAGGAAGCCCTGGCGGAGCTCGCCGTTCTCCAGGAGCTCGGGGAGGTCTCGGGACCGGTGTGCATGGCGAAGACCCCGCTCTCGATCTCCGACGACCCGAAGAAGCGAGGTCGGCCCGAAGGATTCGTCGTCCAAGTCCGCCACGTCGACCGTTCGGCCGGGGCGGGGTTCACGGTCGTTCGGCTCGGATCGGTCGAGACGATGCCCGGACTGCCCGCCCGTCCGGCCTCCGAGCACATCGACCTCGATCCGGACGGCCGGATCGTCGGATTGTCCTGAGCCGGCGAGCTCGGAACCCGAGTGCCGCTGGGACGGGGAGCCTCTGATGACCGGTCGAAGAGAGTCGGAGCGGGGGACCGGGCCGGCGCCCGGGTTCGGATGGGATCGGTGCGTCGATGCGCGTCCGGGTCAGGCCTTGCCCGCCCGTGGGGGTCGCGCCGGGGTGGCCGGTGTATCGCGCGGTTCGGAAAACCCGCATCGTCCGCAGGACCGACGGTTCGCGTGTTCGGCGAGAAAGACGCCCGGACCGCATTTCGGGCAGGAGCGGTGCGTCCGGGTGAACGTCTCCCCCTGGATCGCGTAGAGTCCGACGCGCGCCTTGGCCATCTCGATCACTCTTTCTTGGGTTCGGGTTCCGCCGCGGGCGCGGGCTTCGCCGGTGGGGCCTCAGGTTCGGCCGGGGGTGCGGCGCTCTTCTTCTCCCGGAGCCCGTTTCGGACCAGGATGTGCTCCCGGACGGTGACGTCCAGGGCCTCCTTCGTCTCGTACGCCACCGCGAACCCATTCGACCGGGCGAGTCCGAACTGCGCGTTCATCCGCTCGATGACGAGGCGGTCCTTGGGCACCATCACCAGCTTCGCGAGCTCGACACGGACATTCGCCCGCGTCGGGCTCGCGGCGGTCGGATGGTCCACTTCGAACCGGTACTCGGTCCGGTGGAGGAGCGGATTCTTGCGTTCCTCGACGATCTTAATCTCCAAGGTCCACCTTGCGAAGTTCCATCTGCGCGATCAGGGCTCGGACACTTTCCTTGGCGATCCGGTCGACCGCGACGAACGAGACCCCCTCACCCGGGATTCCGTATATAACGGTGGCCCCGAGAGGGAGCGACTCGACGAGCGCGAGAGAGCCCAAGTCCTCTTCTCCGTCGACCTCGATGAGCCCTCCGCCCGCCGCGAGCATCTCCTTGACCGCGCGCCGCAGCCGCTCCGTGAGCAGTCCCGCGGGGTTCTTCACACGTCGACGGCCGCGCGCAGCGAGCGGGGCGAAACTCGACGGGTCGATGGCCTCGTGGCGCTGGGTCTTGTAGTCGACGATCCCGAGGATCGGGAGGTTGCCGACGGACACGGCGAGGGTCGTGACGCGGTCGCCGCAGGAGCCGAACGGGCCGAGGTTCCGAAGCCGCTTGCGGGCCTCGACGTCGTCGTAGACCGGGCCGTATCGCCGGGCCAGCGAGGGCCTCAGCGATTCCGGAACGGCCCAGACGCGCTCCTCACTTGACCCGGAGCGCGTACCGACCGCTCGCATGGATTCCCATCTTCCGGGCGATCTCGGACTTGTCGGGGTCGATCACCACGAGGTAGCCCTGCCACTCGCGCGAGACCTCGCCGCCGCACTTCGGGCACTTGGTCTGGTCGGTGATCGACCGGCACGTCCGGCATGCCTTGAGGCTGATCATCCGGCCTTCTCCGCCGCCACGGCCGGCTTCGCAGGCGTGACCGCTGGCTTCGCCGCGGGGGCCGCCGGTTTCGGGAGCGCCTTGCCGCCGGCGGGCTTCTTCGCGGGCTTGGGCTCCGATTTCTTGTGGGCCTCCTGGATCCACTCCAGGCGGCCGAGTCCGGGTTGTCGCATCGTGAGGCCGATCTTGCTGTCCCTCGGGGAGATCTCGGACAGGGAGAGGGAGACGACCCGGGCGCGGACCTTGTAGCCGACCTTCAGGTCGCGCTTCGTTTCGACGCCGACGAGCCGTTGATTGTGCTCGTCGATGTTGACCCTATCGTCCATGATCTGGGAGACGTGGAGCAGGCCGTCAAGCGGACCGAACCGGACGAAGGCGCCGAACTTCCGGATCTCGACGATCGCCCCCTCCACGACCTCCTGGATCTCGGGGCGGAACATGAGCGCCTGGTACTCGACCTCCTGATAGACACCCCCGTCGCCGTGGATGATGTGGCCCTCGCCGATCGGGGTAACGGCCTGGATCATGACCGTGAGATTCTGTCCGTCCACGAGCTTCCCTTCGAACTGCTGCTGGGCGAGTTCGGTGAGCACGGTCTCGATCTTGGGGCCGAGCCGGGAGGGGGGTATCCGGACGACGTCTCGCCGGTGGTCGATGAGGTACATCGCTCCGCGCGCGAGTTGGGTCATCTATTTTATGGTTGCGAATCGGCAAGGGGGCGATCGCGCGATTTTCCCCCCGTCGGCCGCGGAGGATCACAGGACGCCCGGCGCACCCAAGAAATGCCCGATCAGGAACCCCGCGAACCCGGCGGCGAGGCCAATGATGAGCATCGTGAGCCCACTGCGCCAGACCGAGGAGTTCGTGGTGCGGGCCTCGTAGCGCCCGATGAAGAACAGGACGATGCCGCTCACGAGCACCGAGGAATAGATGGCCGCGTGGAGATTCGCGGAGAAGAAGAGGAACGGGGCGATCGGGACGAAGGAGCCCGCCACGGTCGCCGCGAACACCGTCAGTCCGCTCCGCTTGGGTTCCTCCGCGTCGACGGGCTGGAGCCGGAGCTCGAACGCCATCATGAACTCGAGCATCGCCTTCGGGTTCTCGCAGATCGCCGTCAAGAGCCGATCGAGGGCCTCGCCCGTGTAGCCCCAATTCGACAGAACCTCGCGCACCTCGGCGCGTTCGACCTCGGGGACCTCCCGCATCTCGCGTCGTTCCCTTTCCTCTTCCCCGAGGTAGAACCGTCGGCGGGCGGCCGTGGACGTGTAGGCGACCGCCCCCATCGAGATGGCCTCGGCGCCCAGGGCGGCGAGCGTCGCGACGAAGATGATCCGCAGATTGGAGGAGGCGGCCGTGACGCCGAGGAGAATGCCCAGCACGTTGACGAGCCCGTCCTGGCTGCCCAGGATGAAATCGGAAAGGAACGACCGACGTGGGTGCGCCTCGGCGCCGTGGGTCAACGAGGCGCGCCCGGACATCGGTCGGCCAGCCGGAAGGTCGGGAAAAGGCTGCCGCCCCCGGAGGGCTTCAGGCGCCCGGACGGGGTATCCCGAGGTTCCGGTCGGTCATCTCGATCGAGGCCGCTGCGCTCTCGCGACCCCCGAGCATCGCCCGGACCGCATCGATGTTCTCCGGGACCACGATGGACTCCTGGTGGATCGCTTGGAAGAAGTACAGGTCCGGCCCCTCGAGTCGCATGCCGTGCTCCCACAGCACGTTCTCCATCATGTCGGCCCGCGCGCCCGTGGCCCGGTCGCGGGCGTACTCCATTACCTGGGGGGTCCCGTCCACGCCTTCCCATTCCCGGAATACGTGGAATCGGGGCGTCGCCCGGAATCGCTCGAGCACCGCCTGGATCGATGCCGGGGGCTTAGACAGGCGCACGTGGTTGACGTGGACGTGCATCAACGTGGTGGGAACGACCAGGGCGGTCGTCGTGATCGACAGGTCGGGGAAGATCGTCCTCACGTCCGGCCCATGGTGGGACGGGATCTTGAACGAGGGCAGGATCCCATTGATGGGCCCGCGCTCGCTCTCCGCGGGGTCGGCGGCCCGTCGAACCAAGGTCGCCTCCCAATGGTCGACGCCGAAGCCCGACCGCAGCACTGCGACCGATCTCGCGAGGCCGGTGGTGTTGCACGAGACGACACGCACCCTCTTCTTTCCACGGGCGGCCTCGAAATTGGCAAGCGCCGAGAACGAGACCTCGGCGACATCGGATTTCTCGCCGCCCTGGAACACGGCCGGGACCCCGGCCGATCCGTACAGCTTCGCATTCTCCCGGCCGACCGATTCCGGAGCGCAATCGATGACGATGTCCGCGGCGCGGACGAGGTCGGATACGGACCCGGCCACGTTCAGGCCGGCGGACTCGAACGCAGCGGTCGTTCCCGACCCTGCCACGAAGAGAGGGTACCCTTTCGATCGGGCGATCTCGGCCTCGTAGTTCGGTCGGCTCTTCGAGACGCCGACCAGCCGGAGGTCCGGTTGCCTCGCGACCGCATCCGCCACCCGTTTGCCGATCGTTCCGTATCCGTTGACCGCGACCTTGATGGGCATCCGAACTCGCTTCCATCCCTCGACCGGCCGCGGACTTAAAGGAGTTCCCGGCAGCGGAACGACTTTACCTCCGGTCCCGTCGTGGTCCTCGGGCCACCATGGATTTCGAACTCAGCGATGAGGAACGCGCGTTCCAGGAAGCGGTTCGCCGCTTTGGAGACCGGGTCTTGCGCCCGGCAGAGGCGAAGATCGACGAGGGGGGTCGGATCCCGCCCGAGGTGTTGCGGGCGATGGCCGACCTCGGCCTGCTCGCCATGCCGGTCCCGAGCGAGTACGGTGGAATGGGCGCATCGGCCGTGCTCACCGAGCTCGCCGCTGAGGAGGTCGGCCGCGGGGACCTATCGATGGCGACCGCCGTCTTCTTTCTTCTCGAGGCCGGGTGGGGATCGACCCTGGCGCGTCACGGCACCCAGGAGCTTCGCCGTTCGTTCCTCCCTTCCGTCTGCCGCGGGGAAGCGTTCTTGGGCATCGCCACGACCGAGCCCGGTGGAGGCTCCGACCTCGCCCGGATGCGGACGCAGGCGCGCCGGACCCCGGACGGGTTCGAGCTCACTGGGGAGAAGACGTTCGTCTCGGGGACGACGGAGGCCGGCGAGATGGGCGGCGGACATTTGACCCTCGCTCGAGATGCCGGCGGTCAGGGGTTCCACTTCCTTTACGTCCCCACTCGGTCCGACGGCCTCACGACGCAGCGCTTCGAGAACATGGGGCGAATGGGGATCTCGACCGGGTCGCTTTCCTACGACCACGTCCGGGTGCCCGCGTCGAACCTCCTCGGCGAGGCCGGTCACGGCTTCCAACTGGCCCTCGGCGGGTTCCAGGTGGCGCGCACGTTCGTTTCAGCGGCCTGCATCGGCGCGGCCGAGCGGGCCCTCGAGATCGGCATGGCGCACCTCCGGACCCGGGAGGCGTTCGGGCAGCCGCTCGGACGGTTCGAAGGGATCCAGTTCGAGCTCGCCGACCTGTTCGCCCAGGTGGAGGCGGTGAAGTGGCAGTGTCGTCGGGCCGCATGGCTCCTCGACCGCTACCCCCTGACGGGCGACGAGACCCATCGGTCCGAGGTCAATCGCGCCGTCGCCTCGGTCAAGCTCACGGCGCCACCTATCGCGTTCGAGACCGTCAAGCGGGTGATGATGTGGTTCGGCGCGGCGGGATACACGAAGGAAGTGGGCCTCGAGCGAGGACTTCGCGGCGTCATGTCCTACCTGGTCGGCGCGGAGGGCGGCCTCAATATCATGCGGATCATCCTCGGCCGCGAACTCCTCGGCAAGGAGTTCCTCCCTTATCCGTGAGGACCCCGAAGAGAGCCCGGGCCCACAGCGGGCCGAAGGCGCGACGGTTCCGCGAAGAGAGCTTCCATGGATGGCTCGAGCGCGCGCTTCGGCGGGGCGGGAGCGGCCTCCTGCCGATGGGGGACGACGTCGCGGCCCTTCAATTGGGCGGGAGGAACGTCCTCCTTACGACCGACGCACTTTCCGAAGGAACCCATTTTCAGGATCGGTCCCCCCCCGAATGGATCGGTGACGCCGCTGTGGCAGCGAGCTTCAGCGACCTCGCCTCCAAGGGAGGACGACCCGTCGCGGTCCTCCTGGACCTCCTGATCCCCCCCGCGACGCCGGCCCGCTGGGTGAAGCGGGTGGTCAGCGGCGCGGAACGACGCGCGGCGCGGGAGGGATGCCACGTCGTCGGCGGAGACACGAAGGCCGCCAAGGGCCGCTCGGTGGTGGGCACCGCGGTCGGCACCTCGCGCATCGCCCGGCTACCGCGTCGGGATTCCGCGCGGCCGGGCGACCTCCTCCTCGTCACCGGTACAGTCGGCCGGGGCGGTGCGAGAGCGAGGGCGTTCCTCGAGGGGCATCGCGCGGGCCGGCGCGAGCTGGTCGACCTATTGCGGATCGAACCGCGGTTGCGGGAGGGCGAAGCCCTTGCCCCCCTCGCCCATGCGATGATCGACTCTTCCGACGGCCTCGCCGATGCGGCACGCCGCCTGGCCCATGCGAGCGAGGTTCGCGTCGTGGTCGACGAGAAGCGGATTCCGTGGGACCCGGGCGTGCGAAGCCTCCGACCGGCCTCGCGCCGGGTCCATTGGGGTCTGTATGGGGGAGACTACGAGCTCGTCGCGGTCCTCCCTCCCTCCCGCCTTCGCCGGGCGATTCGGGCGGTCTCCCGGACCGGGACGAAGGCGACCGTCATCGGGGCCGTGAGCCGCGGGCGGGGCGCCTTCTTGAGCACCCAGGGCCGGCTCGGTCCCATGCCGAGACCGGGATGGGACCCGTTCGCTCCGGTTCCCACCGTGCGTCGGTACCGACCGCTCCTCGTTACTCTCAAGTAGGCATGGTTTCGTCCCCGCGCCACTGAGGGTGGCCAAATTGGCACACGAGGCTGCGCAGATCAATCCGTTCGAGACCGCTCGCCGCCAGATCGACATCGTCGCCGACCTCATCGGATTGGAACCCTGGATGCGCGAGCTCCTGAAGAGCCCGAAACGCGAGCTCACGGTCAACTTCCCGGTCCGGATGGACGACGACTCCTACCGAATGTTCACCGGGTATCGGGTCCAGTATAACATGGCCCGGGGCCCGTCCAAGGGAGGGATCCGCTACCACCCACAGGTCTCCCTCGATGAGGTCCGGGCCCTCGCGGCATGGATGACGTGGAAGTGCGCGGTCGTCAACCTTCCGTACGGTGGCGCCAAGGGGGGCGTCATCTGCGATCCGAAGAAGATGTCGAAGGGCGAACTGGAGCGACTCACGAGGCGGTTTGCGAGCGAGATCCTCCCGATCATCGGGCCGGAGATGGACATCCCGGCTCCCGACGTCTACACGGACTCCCAGACGATGGCCTGGATCATGGACACGTACTCGATGCAGAAGGGTTACTCGGTTCCCGGCGTCGTAACAGGCAAGCCGATCTCCCTCGGCGGCAGCCAGGGCCGGGGCGAAGCCACGGGACGGGGATGTGCCTACGTCATCCGGGAGGCGGCGCCCAACGCGGGGGTGAAGGTCAAGGGGGCGAGCTTTGCGGTACAGGGATTCGGGAACGCCGGGAGCGTCGCCGCGAAGATCCTGTGTGAAGAGCAGGGCGCGAAGCTGGTCGCCGCCTCCGACTCTCGGGGGGGAGTGTACAAGCCCGAGGGCATCAATTGCAGCGCGCTGCTCGCCCACAAGTCGAAGACCGGATCGGTCGTGGGCTTCGCCGGAGCCAAGCCTCTCTCGAACGAGGAGTTGCTCCAGACCAAGGTGGACATCCTGATCCCGGCGGCGCTAGAGAACCAGATCACCAAGAAGAACGCCGACAAGATCCAGGCGAAGATCGTGGCGGAGGCCGCCAACGGGCCCACCGTCCCCGAGGCGGACACGACCCTGTTCGAAAAGAAGATCACGGTCCTGCCCGACATCCTGGCGAACGCGGGCGGCGTCACCGTGAGCTACTTCGAGTGGGCCCAGGACATACAGGGCTACTTCTGGCCGCTCGCCGAGGTGACCAAACGCCTCGAGCAAGTCATGGTCCAGTCCTACAAGGACATCCACGAGGTCGCCCAGGCTCGCCAGGTGCACAACCGGACCGCCGCGTACGTGGTCGCGATCCAGCGCGTTGCCGACGCGATCCGGATCCGCGGGATCTATCCGTAGATCCCCCCTCGGTTGCGGATCGGCCGAACCCATTCCAAACACCGAATGCCCGAGGAATTCCCCACGTGCCGACTCGCCGCGTGGGCGGACATCGACCGGTGGGCGGGCGCCGTCGCGAAGCAGGTCACGGACGCCGCGAAGATCCCCGACACGCTCGTCGCCCTGACCCGCGGCGGTTGGGTCCCGGCTCGGCTCGTGGCCGACCGGCTCGGCATCCACCGGCTTCTCTCTGTGCGGGCCCAGCACTGGGGAGTGACCGCCCGACCGAGTGGACGGGCCGAGCTGACCGAGGGGTTGAGCGGGTCGGTGGCGGGCCAGAACGTCCTCGTGATCGATGACATCACCGATACCGGCGAGAGCCTCGAACTCGCCACCGCCAACGTCGGCGAAGCCGGGGCGAAGCGCCTGGAGAGCGCTGCCCTCCTCCACATCACTCACTCGAAGTTCCGGCCGACCTATGTAGCGGAGGAGATCGACCGGGACCATTGGGTTTGGGTCGTATTTCCGTGGAACTATTGGGAAGACCTGACGACGCTCGGGGGCCGGGCCTACGCGGAGACCCACGACCTGGGACGCGCCCGAGACCTGTTGGCGACGCGCTGCGGTCTGACGGTGTCGATCCCGGACCTTCGGGCTGTGATCCCGTCGGCGCGGACTCCGTCCGCCCCGGGCCCCCGTTCGCGTTCCGACGACGACTAGAGCTGACCCGATTCGGGGACCGACGACGCGGAGCGGTCCTCGGTCGACGAGCGGGACCTCAGATACTGCTGGAGCACGCCGGCGCCGATGATCAGCGCGAGACCCGCCACGAGGGTGCTGACCACGAGCGGCAGCGTCGCGGGCGCGACGAGGACCTCCAGGAATTCGACGGTGAACACGATCCCGTAGGAAAGGAGGCCCGTTCCGCCGATCGAGACGGTGGCGACGAGGAAGGAGCGAGGGAATCGACCGCGGAGGAAGTAGCGCCGGATGGCCCGGCCGCATTCCCATACGAAGGCCCCGAAGACCCAGAAGACGAGCGCGGCCTGCGTGAAGAGGAGGACGCGATCGAGCGGAGTCTCCCGGGGGAGGGAGACCAACACGTTGTAGCCGGAGAGGAAGCCGACGCCGACGAGGGCGAGCGCGAACAGACCGAAGCCGAATGCCGCCGAACCCTGCCGGATGTCGGTGGAGGCAGACCGGACCGAGTCGATGATCGCCTCGTCGATGTCGAAGGTCCAGAGGATGAGATAGACCCCGAGGAGGACGACGATCCCGATGATCCCCCAGCCGATCACCCCGCTCGCGGCCGCGAGCCCGAGGGTGAGCAGGACGAAGGCGAGGGGGAGGACGGTCTTCGCGCGAAGCTTCGGGTCCTTCAGCGCCCGAACGACCGTGTAGTACGTCGATTCGAGGCTCGCGGACTGGCGGATGTAGACGCGCCGGACCCCATCGATCCGGACCCGGGAGGAGAGGATCGGGTAGAGGTACTCGTCCTCGGCGCCGTCCGAGACGAGGAACGCCGACTTGGCGTGGAGCTCTGCGAGCACCCGGTCGAACTGCTCGGCGACGCGCCGGTCCGACAGGAGACCGACCTGAGCCGCTCCGGTGAGGACCACGACCTCGGCCTCCTCGCCGGCCTTCCGAAGATCATCGAGGACCCCGATGGAGGCGAATAACGCGTTGGTGTCGGAATCCTCCGGGTCGGCCATCCCGAGCCGCGTCGCCGCGTCGAGCACCTGGTCGCGCCCCACGATGGGGCCGGCGACCCCGGCCTTCCGGCCCAGGTCGTCATCCCGGTCGACGCAGACGACGAGTCGCATGCACCTAGTTCAGCCTTCGACCCACCATAATAACATTGGTTCAAAATTTCCCGTGCACATGCTCCGGCGCCCGGGCGGGCCGGGACCGAGGTGGAAGGTCCCATTCCCGACGATCGCGAGCCCGATGGAGAGCTCGATGGCGCTTCCCGCCCGGGGGGCTCGGACCCAGGGCGAGTCGGTCGCCTGGCGCGGGCGTCGAGGCCGAGGTGAGTCCGAACGCGTGTTTCGAGCATACTCTTATAGCGGCCCGGCCGCCCTCCCGGCCGTCGATGGCCGACCTCCCGGACAAGACAACGTCCTTCGTCGATTGGTACCTCGAGGTCGTTGAGGCCGCCGGCCTGTCCGACAAGCGCTACCCGGTCAAGGGCATGAACGTCTGGACCCCGTACGGGTTCCGAGCGCGCCGTGAGCTCGACCGGATCATGGTTCGCGAGATCGAAGCGACGGGGAGCGTCCCCGTCGAGTTCCCGGCCCTGATCCCCCGGACCGAGTTCCAGAAGGAAGGCGAGCACATCAAGGGGTTCGACGCGCAGGTCTACTGGGTCACTCGCGGCGGCGACAGCGAGCTCGACGTCCCTCTCGTCCTTCGTCCGACGAGCGAGACCGCGATGTACCCGGTCTTCTCCCTGTGGGTCCGTTCCCACCGCGACCTTCCGCTGAACGTCTATCAGATCGTGAACACGTTCCGCTACGAGACGAAGACGACCCGGCCGTTCCTGCGGGTGCGCGAGATCCACTTCTTCGAGGAGCACACCTGCCAGTTGGACGAGGAATCGGCGACCGTCCGGGTCCGATCGAACCTGGAGGCGTTCGGGCGGATGGCCCGCTCCTTCGCCCTGCCCTTCGTCTCCGTTCGCCGCCCCGATTGGGACAAGTTCCCGGGAGCGTTCTACTCGGTCGCCCTCGACATCCCGATCGGCGGGGCGCGAACGCTGCAGATCGGGAGCGTGCACCACTATCGCGAGAACTTCTCCCGCCCGTACCACATCGCCTTCGAAGCGCCGGACGGGAGCCAACGATTCGTCCACCAGACCACCTTCGGTCTCTCCGAACGCCTGATCGGCGCGATCGTGGCGGTCCATGGGGACGCCAAGGGAGCCGTGTTCCCCACCGAGGTCGCCCCGTACCAAGTGGTCATCGTTCCGATCCCCTCCGGAGAGAAGGGACCCGAGGTCAGCCAGTACGCCGAGGAGATCGCTCGTCGGCTGACCGGCCGAGGACTCCGGGTGTTCGTGGACCGGTCGGACGATCGGCCCGGCGCGAAGTACTACCGTTGGGAGACGGCGGGCGCCCCGCTTCGTCTCGAGATCGGAGCGCGAGAGGCCGCGAGCGGGACCGTGACGGCGGTGAACCGCTTGGGGACCAAGACGAAGGTCGGTCCGGCCTCCCTGGAGGAAGGCGTGCTCGCGGCCCTTGGCGAATTCGACAAGGCCCTCTACGACCGGGCGCTCTCGGCGTTCCGGAACGCGTTCTCCCCGGCCTCGACCCTCGCGGAGCTCGCGAACTCGACGACCGTCCGGATCGTGGCCTGGTGTGGGAAGGAACCATGTGGACGCGCCATCGAGTCCGCGATCGACGGCGCCCTGCTGGGCACGCCCGAGGGAGAGCTCCCCCTACCCGTGCCCTCCTTGGGTCCCTGCCTAGCCTGTGGAGAGGCGAGCGGAACGGGTTGGGCCCTCGCGGGCCGCCCGATGTGACCCCGGTCTCGCCCTCTAATTCGTCGAAGGGCGGGTATCTCCGCCCGGAAAATCGCGAGCAGGTAGGGTACGATCGGTGGCGGTCCGACCGGCCCGATCGGGGCTCGGGGGATTCCTACTGTCGGTGAGGGATCGGGCGGACGGGATTCGGCGTCATGAGCCACATGCCGGCAAGACCGAACCCGACCAAGGTGACCACGACCGCGTAGACTCCGTTATCGACCCACCGTCCGAAGGAGAGACCCCACCACAGGTAGAATGCCAGCCCCGAGATCGCGAGCGCCGCGAATCCCCAGAAGGCGGCCCGGTGGGCGAGCGACAGCGAGAAGAGCGAAGGCGTCGACCCCTCCGCCGGGGTCTCCGACTCCCCGCCGGCTTCCACCATGACGGGGTTCCACGGTTGGGTCGGAACATAACCGTTGCGATTCCTGGAGTCGGCCCCAGCACCGTGGGAGGAGGGTATAGTGAGGTGGGAGCTGACCTCGACGTGACGCCCTCGCCGGGAAGGAAGGCCTCCGACGGCTCGCCCTATCCCGACCGGTCCGACCCCTCGTTCGAACGGGACGTACGGGCGATGTTCGCGCACATCGCACGCGGGTACGACTGGTTCGACCACGTCGCCTCCTTGGGAAACGACCTGTTCTGGAGGCCGCGGGCCCTCTGGGATGTGGACCGGTTCCGAGATGGACGGATCCCGAGGTCGATCCTCGATGTGGGCTGCGGCCCCGGCGACCTCTCCATCCTCGCGTCGCACCATTTCCCCGGAAGTCGGGTCGTGGGGGTCGACGTCACTCCGGCGATGCTCTCGAGGGCACGGGCCCGTCGAGTTCCCGCGGCGGACGGGCGACGGCTTCACTGGGGGGAGGCCACGGCGCTCCGGCTTCCGTTCCGTACGGGGACGTTCGACCTCGTGATGTCGGCGTTCGTCGTCCGGAACCTGCCGAGGCTTCCCGACGCCTTCTCGGAGCTGCGTCGGGTCGTCGCGCCCGGCGGGACGCTCTTGACCCTGGAGATCACCGAACCGGCCGCAGCCTGGTTCGGGTCCCTCTTCCATGCGTACTTCGACACCTTCGTCCCGTGGCTCGGCGCAGCGGTCGGCAGCGAGGGACCGTACCGCTACCTCCCCGAATCGCTTCGGACCTTGCCCGCCCGCTCTGCGATGCTCGCGCTCCTCCACCGCGCCGGATTCGACCGGGTGGAGACTCGCCCTCAATCGCTGGGGATCGTCACGAGCTATCTCGCCCAGGCCCCGGACGGGGCGGGCGACCGCTCGGGGTCCACCGCGGAGGACGCGCCGATCGTCGTTCGATAGGCCGCGGGACGCCCGCGTTCCCCCTCAGCCGGCGAGTCCCCATCGCCCCGTTCTCCCCTTCCCTCGAGCCCGATTCTCGGAGATGGCACGGAGCCGTTAAGCCGACGTGGGTAGACCCCGGACGCGACGGAGCGATGCCGGAGATCCCATTCGACGCCTTCCGATACGCCCACGAACACCGCGACTCCGTGGTCTGGATGAGCCAGAATACGAACCATCTCGTCCCACCCGAGATCGTCCGCGGGGCCGTGGAGGAGGCGCTGCGCGAGCGACGGTATGAGGGGTATCCGTACGCGTCCGGTCTGCCGGAGCTCGCCGAACGCGTGATCTTAGACCTCGGACTCCCGGCGGACTCCCAGGTCCAGATCTCTGCCGGCGGGACCGAGGCGCTCTACATGCTCACGCGGGCGCTCCTCCATCCCGGGGAGGAGGTCATCGCCTCCGACCCGAGCTACCTCATCATCCACAAGTTCATCGAACTCTCGGGAGCCCGGACGAAGAACCTCGACATCTACGCGCCTCCCTACCGACTTACCGCAGAACGGGTCGCGGAGGCGATCGGCCCCCAGACCCGGATGATCCTTCTCATCGACCCGCTCAACCCCCTGGGATCGGGATACCCGGAATCGGAGGTCCGCGCGATCGCCGAGATCGCCCACGACCGCAAACTCTGGCTTGTCAACGACGTGACGTATCGGGACTTCGCCGAACGCCCGACGCTGGCGTACCCGTACGCGCCGGAACAGACGTTGACGGTGTGGTCGGTGTCGAAGAACTGCGGGATGGCCGGATTGCGGCTCGGCGGCCTCGCCGGCCAACGGGAGCTCGTTCGCTCGGTCGCTCGGTACAACACGAACGACCTAGGCGTGAACATCCTCGCCCAGGTCGCTGCAATCGCCGCGTTGCGGACCAAATCCGGATGGATCGGGGGCGTCCGGTCGACGACTCGGGGCAATCAGGACCGGATCCGCTCGGTGGTGGCCGGGGTCCCGGGCACCTCGCTCCCCGTCTTCCCCTCGCAGGCGAACATGTTCGTGATCGACATCGCTTCCACGGGTCTCGCCCCGGAGGACCTCCAGAGGGAGCTCCTGCTCCACCACGGGGTCTTTCTGCGATCCGGAAGCTATCTCTCTCCGACGTTCGGGGGCCGATTCATCCGGGCCTCGTTCTCGAACCCGCCGGCGGACATCGAGCGATTCGCGCGGGCCTTCCCCGAAGCCATCGCGGCGCTTCGAACGTCGGGGATCACCCCCCCTAAAGCCGGTTAGTCCTCCACCGACGGGCCCGGCGTCACCCAAGCGTCGACCACGACGTGCGAGCATCCGGGACCGTAGGGCTTGACCTCGCGCGCTCGGACCTCGGCCGATCCGCCGGCCGAGGCGCCGACCGCCGCCTCGACCTGGCGCGCCGCTCCCGAGGGACCCTCGCGATTCCCGACCAGGAGGTGGACGTGGAGCCATCCACCCGACGCCAGAAGGAGCGGGAGGGCGCTCCCGACCCAGGGCAGGGAGGAGGGAAGATAGCCGAGCACGACCCGGTGGGCCGTCCGTTTGGGCAGGGCGACGTCGCGATTGTCCCCGAGATGGATGCGGGCCCGTCCCTCCACATGGTTGATCCGGAGGTTTTCCGACAGGTACCCGAACGAGACCGGATTCTTCTCGACGGCGTGGACGAGGGCGGCCCGGCCGGTGACGAGAGCGGGGAGGCTGAAGTAGCCGATCCCGGCGAACAGGTCCACGACGGTCTCCCCCTCGCGGACGAGTCGTCCGAATCGGTGCCGTTCGGTTCGGTTGCCCCGGGCAAAGAGCACCCGGGTCGCGTCGAACCGGTACCGGATCCCATGCTCCTGCACGGTCGTTTCCCCTCCTCCCCCAGCGATGGGCTCCACCGACGGTTCGCGAAACTCTCCTGCCACCGGTCCGATGCGGCGCAGGACCGTGTCGACCCCCAGCGCCGATCGGAAGGCGGCGCCGATCGTCGGGAAGGCGGGGCGCAGGGATTCCGGGAGTCGGAGGAGCACCACCGATCCCAGTCGCTGGTATCCGCTCGGGACCAGGCGGGCCGCCGCCTCGCCGAACTCGGCCTGGACCCGGGTGCGAACCTGAGACACCGGACCCGGACCCCCCCGCGAAGGAATCCGCGGGCCGGTCACGGGGAGTTCGCCTTGGGCTCGCCCGCCTCGAGAATGACCTCGAGGAACTGCTTGAGATGGTTCGTCAGGATCGGATTGTCGGTGAACCCGCAGGCATCGAGCCCCGGGGCCGCGAGCAACGCATGCTCCCCGTCCGCCAGGACCTCCGTGGCGACGAGGTTCTCGCGGGCGACGTACTGGACCCCCTCCGGGATCTTCTGGAGCGGCGCCGTGACGAACGTGATCGTCACCCCGCGCTTGATCGCGCTCGCGACCTTTTTCGAGAGCCCCTCTCGCACCTCGGAGACCTGCGGGGTCGTCAGGATGTAGGTCTTCGTCGACTGGTCGAGGAGCTCGCCGATCTTGCCGAGGACCCGGACCCGTCCGGCCAGCAGGTAGACGAGCTGCGGTTCGCCGTGCTCGGCGACCATCCGATGGAGCGAGTCCAGCCCTTCGAACACCTCCTGGATCGACCCCTTGAGGGATTCCGCCACGTCGAGCGGCGACTTGGGGCGGAACAAGATCGGCTTGCCGCCTGTGGGGGTAGCGTACCCCTTCTCGGCGAGCGATTCGAGCACCTTGTAGGCGGAGGTCCGGGGGATCTTGGCCGCCTGAGCGAGGGTGGCGGCATCGCCGACGCCGCGGGCGACGAGCGCGATGTACGCGCGCGCCTCGTAGACCGTGAGCCCGACCTTGCCGAGGATCTCGACCGTGCGTCGGTACTCCGCCGTCGAGTCCGACCCCAGCGGGATCGCCGCGGACTCCTCCGGGGACTTCGGCAGGGCGTGCCCCGTGGCGCTCGCGGCGGAGGGGGCGGCCGGGGCCGGATACTTCTCCGTCATGGGACGGGCCGGGCGAGCTTGAGGAGAGCATCGGGGCCGAGGAGCTCCTCGACCTCCGCGGAGGTCAAGAGCTTCTTGTCGACCAGCAGGGTACGCACGGCCACGCCGGTGCGGTCGGACTCGTGGATGAGTTCGGCGACCTTCAGGTAGCCGAAGCGCGGCGTCAGGATCGTCGCCAGGGCGGTCGAGTCCATCAGGAAGTGGTCGAGACGGGCTCGGTTCGCCGTGATCCCATCGATCGCGGTCTTGGCGAACACGGGCAGGTAGTTCGTCAAGATGTCGGCGGAGAAGAGGGTCTCGGCCGCCGCCAGCGGCATCATCACGTTGATCTCGAGCTGGCCGGCCTGGACCGACATCGCTGTAGCGAGGTCCGCGCCGAGGACGTGGAAGGCGACCATGTTCAGACATTCGGCCGCCGAGGGGTTGACCTTGCCGGGCATGATCGACGACCCCGGCTGGATCTCCGGCATCCGTATCTCATCGAGGCCGGTCGCCGGTCCGCTCGCCAGGAGCCGGAGGTCGTTTGCGATCCGGATGAGCTCGAGAGCAAGGCCGCGGAGCCAGGCCGAGGCGGCCCCCATCGGCCACCGGCTCTGCATCGCCTCGAACGGGTCGCGGGCCACCAGGATAGGGAACCCCGAGAGCCGGGCCAGTTCCTCGACGACGGCCGCCCGGAACCCGGGCACCGTGTTGACCCCGCTCCCTACCGCGCTGCCTCCCAGCGGCACCTCGGCGAGTCCCTTCTCGACGGACGGGAGCGGCTCGAGGAGGTGTTCGAGCGCGGAGGCGTACGCGTGGAACTCTGCGCCGAGGGTCACGGGCATCGCATCCTTCAGGTGGGTACGGCCTGCCTTCGGCAGGCGGGCGAACTCCTCGCCCTTGCGCCGCAGGCTCGCGATCAGGACCTCGACCGATCGCCGCAGTTCCGCGAAGGCGAACAGGGTGGCCAGCTGGGTGGCCGTCGGAAAGGTATCGTTCGTCGACTGGCCCCGGTTGACGTGGTCGTTCGGGCTCAGCTCGGCGTACTCCCCCCTCGGATGGCCGAGGACCTCGAGCGCTCGGTTCGCGAGGACCTCGTTCACGTTCATGTGGAAGCTCGTCCCGGCGCCGGCCTGGAAGATGTCCACGATCATCTCCGAATCGAACCGACCGTCCGCCATCTCGCGAGCCGCCTGTTCGATCGCCGCGCTCCGCCGAGCGTCCACGGTGCCGAGCCGACTGTTGGTCCGGACGGCGGCGAGTTTGACGATGGCGTAGGCTCGGGTCAGGTGCCGGGACGCGGTCAACCCGCTTACCGGGAAGTTCTCTTTGGCCCGCAGGGTCTGGATCCCATAGTAGGCCTCGGAGGGCACTTCGCGAGTCCCGAGGGAGTCCTCTTCGACTCGCGGCGCCGGCATCGGGGCCTCCGAGGGGGGTGGACTTGAAAGCGTTTTGGCCGACCGCTCGTCTCGTCGGTCCGCCGCGGGGCCCCGCGCTCGGCGGTGGAGGGGATCCGTGGTCGACCTCGGGACGCTCGGAAGCGACGTCCTCCAGACCACGGTCTACCTCTCCACCCCCGCCGTGTTGTGGCTCTTCCTTTACTACGTCGCCTGGGAGGACCCCGAGATCGCCCTCGGGTCCGGGTTCGGGCGACGGACCTTCTGGCTTCTCGTCCCCGCCGGTGCGATCGCCTGGTCTCTCGGCCTGTTGCCGTTCTTCAGTTGGTCGGGCGATATCCTCGCGCTCAACCTCGTGGGTGGGGTCTTCCCCATCGTCCTTTCGGGGCTGTTCCTGGCCCGACTCTTCCGGCCCCACACGCGAACCCTCGGATGGTTCGTCGGCGCCTTGGCCGTCGAGTCGGCGGTCCTGTTCGCGCTCGTGGTCCTCGTCTCGGACGCCCGCTCGCTCGACCTCGCTGCCCTGTTCGTGTGCGTGGCGAGTCCCTTACTCTTCGTCCTGGCGGCCCGCCTAGGCGGTGGCTCGGAAGGATCCGGCCGCCGCGCCTCCCTCCCCCTTGCCCTGACCTCGACGGTGCTCTTCCTGACGTTCCTGACCACGCAGGCGGTGGTCGGGGTCGGGATCGAATCGATCTTCCCGTTCTATCTGCTCGCCCCGATCGCGGCCGGGCTCGTGGCGGTCCCGCTCGCCCGATACGCCGCGTCGAGCACGCTCGGGTCGAGCCTGTCCCTGGCGTACGCGACGACGACGCTCGGCACCTTGGTTGGCGCTGACGTCCTGCGTCAACCCCCCCTGTATGGGGTCGGCAAGCCGGCCCTGCTCGCGATCGGGGGGGCGGGCTTGCTCGACCTGATCTACCTATCCGGCCTGATCGCCGCCGGCTCGGCGTACGCCTTCCTGAAGTTCGTAGAGCGTCGCCCCACGACCTTGGTCAACGCCCACGCTACCCAGACAGCTCGGACCCCCAGTGCGTTGCTGAACGAGGCGCTCGAGCTCGGCATCGCCGGTCGCAATGCCGAGTCGGCCGCGGCCTCGGCGCTCGCGGCGGAGTCGGCCGTTCGCGAGGCTCGTCGATCGCTCGGCGCCGTGGTGCTCTCCACCCCCAGCCCGTGGGCGGGCCTCGGGGTCCCGCCCTGGGTCGAAGCCGACCATCAGAACCTTCGGGCACTCGCCTCCGCAGAGAGCGCGGACGCGGTGGACGCCGGGCGCGCCTGGACCACCTCGGCCTGGCTCGTCCGGTTGGGCCGGGAGCTCGCCCGGCGTCCCCTGGCGACGGCGGAACGAAGGGGGGCCGCGTTCGGTCTCGACCTCGCCGTGACTCTTCCTATCGCGGTGATGGTCTGGGCGCTGCTCGGGTGGAACGCGGGCGGCGGGATCCTCGGATTCGGGAGTTCCCTCCCGTTCCTCGCTGCGGCGATCGGCTATCCGGCCTATGCCTTCCTCTACCTCGTCCTCGCCGAGGCCGCGACGGGGACCACGATCGGGAAGTGGGCCGTTGGCCTCGAGGTCACGGACCGGGACCAACGACGGCCCGGCCCGGTGGCGGTCCTGCTGCGGAACGTACCGAAGCTCATCCCCCTCGAGCTCGTTGGATTGGGAGGCGCCGTGGTCACCGCGCTCGTGGTCGATGCGAGCACGTCGTCCTCCTCGGGAGCCCTGACCTATCTCGGTCTCGGTGCGGTGCTCCTCGCGGGGATCGTCCTGGGCCTCGTACTCCTCGTCCTGCTGATCGGATGGGCGGGGATCCAGGTCAGCCCGGAACGACAGCGCGTGGGGGACTACTTGGCGGGGACGTGGGTCCGCGTCCGCCCGCGGCGGCTACCGTCCCCGTAGAGGGAGGCGGGACGCCCCCGACCGGGACGGAACGCTCGAGCGGGATCGCGATCGAGCTCACGTTCGTGTCGCGGCCGGAGCGGTTCGTCAGGCGTTCGGTCTCGATCCGGATCGCTCCCACCACCACCTCGCCGGCGAGGAACTTGTTCCGCACGACCTCGACCACGTCCACCGCCTTTGCGATCGCGAGTCCGCGTGCCTTCACGACTACCGGGCCCGCACCGCTGTGCAACTGGGCGACGACCTCGAAGACGTAGGACATGGTAGGGCGCGGTCCGATGAAGACGGTCGCTCCGCCGGGAGCGGGCGGGGGAGGGCGCGGTGCGGGCATGGCGGGGACCTAGCGGGCGAGCGACTTAGACTTAGTGTGGCCCTGGACTGCGCCTTCGGGGGACGCAGGCTCGAAGACCGAGAGGTTCCCTAGGAGTGGGGTGGGAGGGGCTCGGTTTTCTGGAACAATACGAGCAGGTCGTCCCCGAGGCCGAGCGAGCGGAACGCCGGGCGATTGAGCAAGGCGGCCCCCCACCGCCGAAGGCGGTCCTCCGGCCGTCCCGGGGGATTCTGGACGACCCGGCTATCGAGAGGGGTGTATCCCGCACGATGGGCGTACCCGACCAGATCGCCCAGAGTGTACTCCATGACGTGACCGTAGGCGAGCCGCGGGTCGTCCGGGTAGATGTCCGACTCTCGGATCGAACGTCCCAGGAGAAGGCCGATCCGGTTGTGCATTCGGGCCTGGTTCGGGGTGGTCACGAGGAGGAGTCCGGCCGGAGCCAGATGCTCCGCGACGCGTCGGAAGAAGCGGACCGGATCCACCAGGAGATGTTCGAGGACCTCGACGAAGAGCACCGCATCGTAGCCGCCCGGAAGCGGATCGAGCCCATCGGGTCGGGAGAGATCCGCCGGAAGGTACCGACGGATCCCGAATTCTGTGAGGTCCCGACCGACCGGGGTTGGGAATGGTGCGAAATCCGCCACGTCGTAGGTTCCGCCCAACCGTTCGTGGAGGACCACCGACAGACCTCCGACTCCGCCGCCGAGGTCGAGGAGGGTCCGACCTCCCCAGGGACCGAACGGCGCAAGGAACTCAGCGATAGCCGGATACCGTCGGGAGGAGAAGCGCATCCCCCGCTCTCGGGGTTCGGGCACCTGGGCGGCGAGGCAGAATCGGTCGAGGGTGGGGAACCGGCTCGAGCGGTTCATGGGTGGACGACCCCCTGGATCCGAACCGGACCGGCTCGGTTCGCAGTGAGGGTCACTTGGTCCGTCCCTGCCCTCCGAGGAGGGGTTGCGCCAACACCCGCTGCCCGATAATAGGGCGCCCCGGACCGAAGGCGACCCAGGTGCCTGACGGCTCCCGCGCGAGGGCGAAGGGGCGGGCCGAGCAGATCGGGCTCGATCGGCTCGTCCAGCGTTGGGACGGGGCCGTCCGCTCCCCCGAGCGGCCTGCGAGATCGACCGGCGGCCCCGTGGCTCGAAGGCATGCGCTCGCCTTCGCCTTCCCAGGCCCGGTTCGCACGAGCGGGGCGAACCGGCCCGGCCCAAAGGCACATTATGGGGGAGCGACCAGTTTCTCTTCTCCGGAGGGACCGTTGGCAGCGACCCCGTTCAAGCAAAGGTTATGGCTCGAAGCCCGTAGGCGGCGACGCCCTGCAGGGGTGGCCCAGCTTGGTCAAAGGCGCCAGGTTGAGGTCCTGGTCTCGTAGGAGTTCGTGAGTTCAAATCTCACCCCCTGCATCGAACTGACCGGATCGAACCATGAGCGACGACACTGCCCCCTGCCCGCATTGCGCCGAACCGATGCCGAAAGGCCTGTCGGAGTGCCCCGCGTGCGGTCAGGCCCTCTCCGACGTCGCCGCCCCGACCGCCGCCAAGGGCGCCGGCGGGGCCGAGAACGGCACCTCGACCGAGGTGGCCGAACGGCTCCACCTCCTCGAACGGTGGCGGGCGGCCGCCGAGACCTTCGGAGTCGAACTCCCGATGGTCCCTCGTTGGGTCGAGGCCCGAGCCCGACAGTCGAACGGCGAGTGGATCGGCTTCCTCGACGAGGTCGAGCAGGGTGCCAGGGCGAAGACCCTCGAGGCCCTCTCGGGGTGGGAAAAGCGAACCCTGGGCCGCCTTCAACGTCTCGAGTCGTACTCCATCGATGGTCGCCTCGAGCGGGAACAGGTCGAGGACGCGGTGGGGGCCGCGCGGGCCGGGGAGATCGCCCGCGGCCTCGGCGTCGTCCAACAGGTCGACCGTGTGATCACCCTCAAGGAGCGCCATCTGGAGGCCGCGCGGCAGGAGCTCGAGCATCTGACCGAACTGGTCCGGGACATCCGGGCCTTGCGGATCTCAGTGCCCTACGAGCCGAAGGAGCTGGCCGAAGAGCTCGAAGGCGTGTTGCGCGAGGGCCGTCTCGCGCCGCTCAAGCAGCAGCTGCGGGCCCTGCGCCTGGACATCGTTCGGTCGTTGAGGGCCTCGCTACCCAGCTACGTCGCCCGCTACGGCGAATTCCTCGCGGCGGAGCGCGACCACGGGCGCGACGTCGGCGCTTCGATCGCCGAACTCGCGCGCAGCGCCAAGGCCTACTCCGACGGGCGGCCGGAGGAGGCCGTTCGGCGACTCAAGCTCCTCGCCGAGGATCGGGCCCTTCCCGAGCGCGCGACGTCCGCGGCGCGACCGGGTTCGGTCGGCCCTACAGGACCATCTCGAACAGCCTGACGTCCTCGGTGTAGTAGTGGCGGTGGAACAGACCGCACTCCCGAAAGCCGAGCTGGATGAACATCGCCGCGGCCATTTCGAGCTTCGCGGGGGCGTCGGCCCAGACCGAGTGGCAGTTGCTGTGGCGCGCCCATTCGACCGCGGCGTGAGCCAGCGCACTCGCGACCCCCTGGCGACGCTGGTCGGCGTCGACCGCGAGGTGGAGGATCCGGCAGCTCCCGTCGGAGATATGGCAGCCGATCGCGCCCACCATCTTCGTGTCGCGGCGGGCCGCGAAGTAGGTGACGCCCTCCATCGAGCTCGTGAACTCGAGCGGGGTCGGGGTCCACGCCCGGAGGATCTCGACCGGGAGCTCGGACTTGAACGGCTCCCAGACGCGTTTGTAGAGCGAGCAGATCTCCGGGATGTCGTGGTGGGTCAGCCGTTCCACCACGATCGCCTTCGCGACCGAGGCGGGCTTTTCCGAATTGGTGTCGGGGCGAGCCGGCCCTAGACCCGAGCCTTCCTGAGTTCCCACGCCTGTTGCCTCGGTCCTAGATGCGCCGGCGTTGCATGGGCGCGCTGCCAAATGAACTTTGCCCAACTGGCCCCGTTCGCACGAGCCTCACGGTGTGTGTCGCGAGGGGGTTCGCGGAAACGGCGTGGTGTCGCGGATGTGCTCTCGACGTAGGACCCAGCGAAGGACGCGCTCCACCCCGATGCCGAATCCGGAGTGCGGAACGTTGCCGTGGCGCCGAAGGTCGAGGTACCACTCGTATTCCTCTACCGGCGCGCCGGTCTCGCGCAGGCGCTCGATGAGCTTTTCCACGTCCGTCTCCCGCGCGCTCGCCCCGGCGATCTCCCCGTACCCTTCGGGGGCGAGGAGGTCGGCCCCCTCGACGGTGCGGGGGTCGACCGTCGATCGGAGCATGTAGAACGCCTTGACCTCGCGGGGAAAATGCGTCAGGAACAACGGCCGTTTCTCGGAGATCGTCAGCGCGCGTTCCTCGGCGGTGCCGAGGTCGCTCCCCCAGGCGACGGGCAGCCCCTGCGCCTGGAGCCGATCGACGGCCTCGGCGTACGGGAGCCGCTGAAAGGGGGGAGCGAGGGCGAGGAGTTCTTCCGGCGGACGTCCGAGTCGCTTGAGCTCCTCGGGCCGGCGTTGGGCGAGGTCGTGGAGGACGTCGGCGAGCATCCGCTCGAGGAACGTCATGATCCCGTCGAGGTCGGTCCACGCGAGCTCTACCTCTAGGTGGGTATACTCCGTGAGATGTCGGGGGGTCCGGGATTTCTCCGCCCGGAACGACGTCGTGATCGCGTAGACCCGCTCGTGGGGCGCGAGCATCGCCTCGAGGTAGAGCTGGGCGGACTGGGAGAGGTACCCCGGCCGGCCGAAGTAGTCGATCTGGAACGCCTCCGCCCCGCCCTCCGCGGGGTTCCCCGTCAGGATCGGCGGCGTGATCTCCAGGATGTCCTCGCGTTCGAGGAATCGGCGGAACGCCCCCAACAGTTCGGCCTTGACCCGCACCGTGGCCACCAGGTCCTGGGAGCGGATCGCCAGGTGTCGATGGTCGAGCAGGAACTCCTCGGTCTGGTCCTGAAAGATCGGGAACGGTTCCCCGGCGGAGAGGACCTCGATCGTCTCGGCGCGGACCTCGCGACCCCCCGGGGCTCTCGGGTCGACGGCCACCGGGCCCGAGACCTCGACCACGCCTTCGGATTGGAGTCGCTCGGCGTCGGCGAACTTCGCCTCGCCGACACGATCCTTGCGAGCCGTGACCTGCGCCGAGCCGGTCCGGTCCCGGACGATCAGGAAGAGGATCCCGCCGGAGGACCGCGACCGCAGCACCCATCCGCGCACCCGGACGGTCGTTCCGACCGAATCGACGGCGTGCACTCGGGCGATGGGGTCGTGCGCGCGCGCGGCGCTCACTGGTACTCTCGCCACTTATGGCCGCACTTCGTGCACTCGAAGATGCGGGTCTCGGGCTCGTCGGCCCCGCGGGTCTGGCGCAGCACCCAGTAGGCCTTGTTGTTCCCGCACTTCGGACACTCCTCGTCGGTCGAGGGAAGCGTGGCGACCTTCGTCTCGATCACGGAGACCGAACGGCCTGCTGCCTCCACCCGGCCCACCTCGAGCGCCTTCCCGAGGGGAACGGTCGTGCCGCAGGCGGCGCACCGCCAGACGTGGGCGGGCTTGTCCGGTCGCATCAAGCGCTTGCACTTGGGGCAGAACATGGAGGCGAAACAATCCGGCGGAGCGTATTTGAGGGTTGGTGGCCCGAGTCACTCCCCGATCACTTGGGCGGTGGTGCCGAGGCTCGAGGGCGGGGCGTCCGGGGCCGCGACGCTCAGCGGAAGGGGGGACGGCTTCGCTCCCGGAACGAAGAGGGAGCGCATGCGCTCCGTCCGGCGGGCGAGGTCGATCTTCGTGCCGATGTCCCGTCGCACGTAGTACTCCCCCTTCGCAAATCGCAGGGCCGCATCGACCCGGACGCTCGCCTCCCAGATCGCGCTCGCTTCGCCCACCAGGGCGATCGACCGGGATGTGCCCATCGTGAAACGACCCGGCCCTGCCGATTCGACGTCTCCGAAAAGGACCTTGACCCCGGCCTCCTCGATCCTCGGCTCGTCGAGCTCGATCGTGCCGCCCGCCTTCGGAGCGAGGCCGTAGCCGGGCGGTACGAGGTACTTGACCACCGTGGCACGAAGCCGGAAGCGCAGGAGCGTTGGGTCTAGCGAACCCCCGGCCACCCCGGCGAGCAGCTCGGCGAAATTTCCCTCCTCGTACAGGGCGAGGGCGCTCAGCGATTCCGGGTCGCCGAACCGGGCATTGAACTCGACGAGGTAGGGTCCCTTCGCGGTCAGCATGAAGCCGCCGTAGAGGATCCCTCGATAGGCGAGACCCTCGGAGCGCATCGCAGCGACGGTCTGGGCGACGATCTCGAGAGCCCGATCCCGGTGGGTCCGGGCCAGGAACGGAAGCAGGTGGTCGCGTTGCGAGTAGCAGCCCATTCCGCCCGTGTTCGCGCCCTGGTCTCCTTCGAGAGCACGCTTCGCATCCTGGACGAGGGGCATCGGATAGATGCCCGAGTCGGTCACGAACGCCATCAGGCTGAACTCCTCCCCGTCCAACCGTTCCTCGAGCACGACCGCCTCGTGGCCGAGGGTCAGGAGCTGCTTCGCGTACGCCGCGCCCTCCTCCGCCGTCGCGAAGTCATGGCCCTGGACCCAGACGCCCTTGCCGGCGTTGAGGCCCACGGGCTTCACGACGATCGGGGTCGTGAATCCGGCGACGGCCCGGTCGACCTCGTCGACGGACCGGACCGACGCGTACCGGGGGAGGCCCCCTATACCGTGCTTCGTAAGGAGCTCTCGGGCGAACTCCTTCGAGGATTCGATCCGGGCGGCCGCCTTCGAGGGTCCGACGACAGGAACGCCGGCCGCGCGCAGCGAGTCCGACACCCCGGCCGCGAGCGGGGCCTCCGGGCCGATCACCGCGTAGTCGACGGACCGGGCCTTCGCGAAGGTCGCGACCGCCTCGCCCTCGGTCGGGGCCGCCCTCTTGACCTCCCGGGCCAATCGCAGGAGTCCGGGATTCGCGTGCGCGCTCAGCGCGAGGACCTCGGCCCCGGCCGTCACGAGGGTCTGAGCGATCGCATGCTCACGGGCGCCGCCGCCGACCACGAGGACCCGCATCGGTTCCCGGGGTCCCGACGGGCCCACGGTTAAAATGATTCCGTGAACCGGCGTCGTGGGCCGCTCACTTCGCCGCCATCGTTATGAAGGCAATCCGGGTGGTCGGCGGGCCATGGAGATCCACGTGGTCGAGAAGGAGCACGATTCGCTCCGAGTCGAGTTCCCCCGGGAGGAGGAGACCCTGCTCATTCCGCTCGTCGAGGCCCTCCAGGCGGAGGAGAAGGTCGTCGAGGCCCGCTACTATCTGGGCCATCCGTTCCTCGAGCGCCCGTCCCTCTACCTCAAGACCAAGGGCGAAAAGCCCCAGCAGGTCCTCAAGCGCGTCCTGAAGGACCTCGCCGACGTGTACGGGGACGCGCTAGCGGACTTCGACAAGAAGGCCGAGAAAGTCAAGTCGTAGGACGGGACCCAAGGTCCAATGCTGAAGGAGTGCCCCCAGCACGGCTACTTCCGGGAAGAGGCCTGCCCGGTCTGCGGCCAGGCGGGCCGGTTCCTGATGAACGACCACGAGCTCGACCACCTCGGGCGGGTGATGACGGGCATCCTGCGGCACTTCCCGGAGAAGTACGGGCTCGAGATGGAACCCCATGGCTGGATCCCCCTCCCCCAGCTGGTGCAGGCGATCTCCGGCCGCCACCGCGGATACCACTGGCTTCGGCCCCACCACCTCGTCGCCATCGCGGAGAGCGACCCCAAGGGCCGCTACGAGGTCCGGGACGACAAGGTCCGAGCGACGTACGGCCACACGCTCGAGGTCGACCTCGACCTACCGACCGAGGACATCCCCGACGAGCTGTTCTTTCCCGTGACCCCGGAGGAGGCCCCGATCGTACTCGAGGTCGGCCTGAAGCCCTCCGACCGCCGTCGGGTCCACCTGTCCAAGACGGCCGAGGACGCACGGGCAGCCGGTGCCGTGCGTCATCCGGACCCGGTCATCCTCGCCATCGATACGCGCGCGGCGCGGGACGACGGCCTCGTCATCATGAAGGCCGCGCGCACCGTATACCTGACCGACCAGGTGCCGCCGAAATTCCTGAAGCGGCACGGCGCGCTCGCGAGCTAGATCGGACCTACTCGACGAGGGCATTCGATTCGTAGTTCGTGACCACGTAGACCGTCAGGACGATCCCGGTCGTCAGGGCGTATTCGTTCGCCCAGACGAAATGGAAGTTGTCGGTATAGGGAGCCGAGAAGACCACGGGAGAGCTCGTTCCACCCGTGACCCGGTCGAGCGGCGTGGCGCTACGGTGCTGGGCGAACGCCGAGAACTCCGTGTTGTTGAACACGAGGAACGTCACCGCCGCTCCCAGGGGGGTGCTCACCGAATAGTTCCCGACGACGTAGTCTCCCCCGGTGACGTCCCCACCCAGGGCCGTGTAGTTCCCGGGTCCCAGCAACCACGACCCCCGGGTCGTCAGCGGGTCCGCGACCGAGGCGGGCGGGGTGAACACGGCCGTGACCATCAGATAGGCGAGCAGCACGACGACGCCCACGACGAGCGTCATTCGGATCCCCTGGACGAAGCGCAGGTGTCGGTGCTCCCGGGGCGGCAGAGAGACGGGCTCCCCGGGGCGGACCGAACGGGTGTTGCCACAGGTCGGGCACTTCAGGGACTTCGGGGGGAAGGCATCCCCGCAGTACGTGCAGGTTCCCCAAGCCTTCGGATCGTCGGTCACGGAGAGGGTGTCGGAAGCCGACGGTGGAGCTTTCCCCATTTCGTACGAACCCGTCCCTCCCCCCGGCGTCGGAGAGCCGCCACCCCCACCGGCTCGGTTCAAAGGGGGGGAGCGGCCGCAATTCGCGGCTGCGCAGCCCCGTTCGCCGATCCGTAGTCCTCGAGTCCCTCCGCGGTGGGATGCGCCGGATCGAAGGGGGGTGCCCAATGCCATACGCCCGGCCGTCTAGAGACCTGGGACGATGGGGAACGCGGCCAAGGCCGAATGGCACCGATTGCGGGAGGTGATCCTCCACCGCCCGGGCATCGAGGTGTTCTTCGGCCTGATGGAACCGTACTCCTTTCTCTACGAACGCGCATTCGGCGTGGACGAGGCGATCTACGAGCACACCGTGCTCGAGCACGCGCTCACCGAAGCCGGCGTGAACGTCCTGCGGCTGGAGCGCCTGGCCCTCGACGTCGGCGCCCGGCATCCAGAGGTCGAGGAGCGGTTCCGCCGGTACGCCGAACGGATGGTCCGGTACTCCGGCCCGGCAGAGATGGTCGCTCGCGCCCGGCAAGCCCTGAAGCGCAACCTCCCGACCTTCGACGCCGAGACGCTGTTCAACATCATGCTCCTGAGACCCTCGGTCCACCTCGAGCGTCATCGCGGGGACCGTTCGATCGTTCCCCGCGTCGAACTCGACGGCCCGCTCGCGAACCTGTACTTCATGCGCGACCAGCAGGCACTGACGAGCACCGGGTTCGTGCTCGGGCGAATGTCGAAGCCCCAGCGACGCAACGAACCGCTGCTCACGGGCGCGCTCCTGCGCGCCACGGGCGCCACATTCGCCGGTGAGGTGCGGGCGCCGGGCACCTTCGAAGGTGGGGATTTCCTTCCGCTCGGCCGGTTCGCCCTCCTCGGCACGGGAGACCGGACCAACTCCAGCGGCGTTCGGCAGATCCTCGCGATGAAGACCGGATTCGAGGAGGTGGGGGTGGTGCACCAACCCGCGCACCCCGCGATCCCGGGGGACGACCCCGACCCGATGATCGACATGCACCTCGACACCTACTTCAACGTCCCTGGGGACGGGGTCGCGGTCGGCTGCGAGGTCCTGCTGCGGGCCGCTCGGGTAGAAGTGTTCCGACGCCGGGGCGGCGGCCGGATGGTCCGCGAAGCGAAAACGCGTTCGCTCAGCGAGTACCTTTCCGAGAAACGATTCGAGGTCATCCCGCTCTCGACGCTCGAGCAGATGAGCTACGCATCGAACTTCCTGTGCGTTCAGGACCGAAAGATCCTCGCGGTCGAGGTCGAGCAGGAGCTCGATCGGGTCCTCGCCGGGCTCTCCGAATCGGCACGGCGCGACCCGCACCGGTACGGGGCCCTGTCGGCTCTGGTCCAACGCGAGCGTACGGAACTGCGGGCGGGCCGCGGTTTCTTCCCGCACACGGCTGCGGTGAGGGACCGGGGGATCGAGGTCGTTCCCCTTGGCTTGGGTGAGATCACCGGCGGGTACGGTGGGGCACGCTGCATGACCTGCGTCACGAACCGTTCCGGGACCTAACGCCCCGGGTCCGGCGTGGGTTCTCAGGACGGAACTGCACTAGTTCTTCGGTTTGGGCAGGCTGTAGTTGATGAGCACGTTCTTTCGCCGGGTGTAGGAGCGCACCGAGTCGATGCCCTGCTCGAACCCGAGCCCGCTCTCCTTGAACCCCGCGAACGGGGTCTGCGGGAAGGTAGAGGGGGCCTCGTTGATGCTCACCATGCCCGACTCGAGCCGTCGAGCGAGCGGGATGGCGTGGGCCAACTCCTTCGTCCACACCGAAGCGAACAACCCGTAGCGGGTGTCGTTCGCCTGGCGGACGGCGTCGTCGGTGTCCGTGAAGGTCGCGGCGGATAGGACCGGCCCGAACACCTCCTCCTTGAGGACGCGGGCCGGCGCCGGGAGCTGCGATAGGACGGTCGGGCGCAGGAAGTTCCCCTCCTGGAGGGGGGCATCGGTCGCCCGCCGCCCGCCGGCGACGACCTTCGCCCCTGAGGCTTCGGCCTCGGTGATGAATTGGAGCACCGATTCGAGATGCTCGCGCGAGACGAGCGGGCCCATCTCCACCCCCTCCGCGACTCCAGGACCCAGGGCGTACTTCTCCGCGATCCGGGCGATCTTCGAAAGGAGCGTTTCAGCGACGGATTCATGGGCGAGCAGGCGCGATCCGGCCCAACACATCTGGCCCGCGTTGCCGAAGATCCCGAAGGCGACCCCTCGGGCGGCCCGGTCGAGGTCCGCGTCGGGCAGGACGACCACCGGCCCCTTCCCCCCGAGTTCCAGCGTCGCGGGCACCACGTGCTGGGCGGCGACCTCCGCGATCCGCCGTCCGGCCGTTCCTCCCCCGGTAAACGACACGGATCGGCATCGTGCGTCGGCGACGAGGGTTTCGCCGACGTCCTTACCGGGGCCCGGAACCACATTGAAGATTCCGTCGGGAACGAGCGCCTCTTTCGACATTCGGCCCAAGGCTAGGGCGGTCAGGGGTGTCAGGCTCGCCGGCTTCAGAACGACGGCATTCCCGGCCGCGAGCGCGGGCGCGACCGAGCGCATCGCGAGCAGGAGGGGGTAGTTCCAGGGAGCGATGTGTACGGTGACCCCCAACGGTTCCCGAAGGGTGAGGTCGAGACGGGCCCCCGGCACCGGGATCGTCTCTCCCTGGATCTTGTCGGCGAGGCCCGCCGCATACTCCAGGGTCCGCACGACGAAGCCGACGTCGCCGCGCGATTCCCGGAGGGTCTTGCCCATATTGAGGGTCTCGAGCCGCGCGAACTCCTCGAGCCGTTCCTCGAGCTTCTGGGCAAGCCGGAAGAGTGTCTTTCCGCGTCGAGCGCCGTCGTCCGAGGCCCACCAGGACGCCTCGAACGCCGCCTGGGCCACCTCCATCGCGTGCCGGGCGTCGTCGGCGTGCCCCCGGGCGACTGCGGCGAGCGGTCGATTGTTCGCCGGGTCGATCAGGGTCTGGCGTTCGCCGGACGACGACGGGATGCTGGCCCCGCCGATGAACAGCTCGTAGGAGGGTTCCACCGCCTCGGTCATGCCCGCGCGAGTTCGGAACGAGGCGGGTCATTAAGGTTCCCGGGGACCGAAGGAGAGAACCCAGCCCCGGACCGAACGGCGCCGCACTCGAGGGCTCAGCGTTCCAATGGGTAGGCCCGACCCTTCCAAACGACGCTGCGCCCTCGAATGCCACGCCCTACGGACGTGGCGACGAGCACGGCATAGTAGCCGACAGCGATCGGGAAGGCGAGCCCGTACCAGGCGTTCAGGCGCAGCCCACGGGCAAAGGCGACGTGCTTTCCGAACAGCGCCAGGTACAGCACCGCTCCCCACAGCGCCAGGATGGGAGACCCCCAGAGGAGAGCGACCGGGAGCACGGCCAACGGCAACCAGAAGAAAGCGACGAGCCCCGCGAGGAACGCCGCCTGCCGGGCCGCGGAGAATCGCAACCCGTGCACGTTCTTCAACAGCCCTTCGAACATCTCGGAACGGTCCCGATACATTTCGGTCGAGATCAGGTCCGGTGCCCACGCCACTCGCAGGGTGAGACCCGCCTTCCGATACAGGAGCGCGAGACGCACGTCCTCCAAGACAGAGGATCGGATGGCGCGATGCCCGCCCAATCGTTCGTAGGGCCCCCGCCGGACCAGTGTGTACTGGCCGTTGGCCATCGCGGCCTTCGAGGTGGCGCGGTTGACCCGGGGGGTCCGGAAGTACGTGAGTACCATCTGCGCATAGAAGGGCATCACGACCCGCTCCCAGAACCCGGCAGCGACGATCCGCGGGGCGAGGGTCGCGAGGTCGGCGTGCTCCCGCTCGGCCCATTCCACCGTCGCGCGTACGGCGGTCGGATGGTAGCGTAGGTCGGCGTCGGTGAACAGGATCCACTCGCCCCGCGTCTCCCGGGATCCGATCTCGCACGCCCAGTTCTTTCCGACCCATCCGTCCGGGACCGGCGATTCCTCGACCAGACGGACCCGACGCGCTCGAGCCTTCGCGACCTCACCGGTCCGGTCGGTCGATGCGCCATCGACGACCACGATCTCGAGGTTTGGGTAATCCTGGGCGAGCAGGTCGTCGAGGCAGCCTGGGAGGTCTCGCTCCTCGTTCCGCGCCGCGATGACCACACTGACGGTGGGCAGGGCATTCGGTCCGGCCGCAGGGGCCGGGCCGAGGTTGGGCATGTCGAGGGCAAGGACGATCGCCACCCCCTGGAAGATCAGGGCGAAGAGGGATCCTCCGAAGACGACGAGGAGCAGCCACAGCTCGACCATCGACCCCGGGGAGGCGCCCCGTATTTAACCGGCTTCCGGTAGCGCGTCGTGGGCGGCGCTGTGGCCACGGTCGAGCATCCCAGGATCCGGCCCGGGGTGCTCGAGGAACGGCTCTACCAGAGCCGGATCGCGGAACGGGCGGTCGAACGCAACACCCTCGTGGTCGTGCCGACGGGTCTCGGGAAGACCGCCATCGCGCTCCGGGTCGCGGCGGAGTTCCTCCGGCGCGAGCCGACCCGCTCGATCCTCCTCCTCGCTCCCACTCGTCCGCTCGTGGTGCAACACGGGAAGAGCGTGACCGAATCCCTGCTCGCCCCTCCTCCGCTCGTGCTCACCGGCGCGGTGTCCGCCGCGCACCGCGCTACCCTGTTCCATCCGCCGCAGGTGATCGTCGCCACTCCCCAGGTCGTCGCGAACGACCTCGCCCGCGGAGCGTTTCCGATCGACACCGTCTCGCTCATCGTGTTCGATGAGGCCCACCGTGCCGTCGGCGACTACCCGTACGTCCGGATCGGGGAGAGCAATCGGGCCGGACCGAGGGCCCGGGTCCTCGCGATGACGGCCTCGCCCGGATCGAGTCTGCCGACGATTCGACAGGTGTGGGCGAACCTGAGCCTCGAGCATGTCGAATACCGGACCTCCGACGACCCCGACGTCGCTCCGTTCGTCCACGGCATCGGGGTGGAGGCGGTCGAGGTGACCGTGCCGGCCGAGGTGCAGCATCTCGCCGTCCGACTGCGGGCCGCCGTCCGACGGCAGACGGACCGTCTTGTGGAGCTCCATCGCCTCCCCGTGGGCGCCGTGAGCCGTCGTCCCCTCCTCGAGCTCGGAGCCCGGTTGCACGCGGAGGTCGCCGGGGCGAGGACCCGACGCGAGCCCGCCCCGGCCGGCGTATGGGCCGCCATCACCGCCCAGGCCGCCGCCATGAAGGGGATCCACGCGTTAGAGCTCGTCGAAACCCAGGGCGTGGAGGCCCTCCGAGCGTTCCTCGCCCGACAGGCCGACCTCAAGGCCTCCCCGTCCCTTCGAGCATTCCTGGGAGACCCCGATGTGGTCGAGGTCGGCTCCCGACTGCGCGGGCTCGAGCTCGAGCACCCGAAGGTGCAGAAGGTCCTCGATATCGTCGGCGAGCAGCTCCGGGGGTCTCCGGAGTCCCGCGTACTCGTGTTCACCCAGTATCGACAGACCGCCGACCTCCTGCTGAAGGAATTCGCCGCCCAGGCGGACCCGGGGATCCGGGCCGCACGGTTCGTGGGTCAGGCGACCCATGGCGAGGACGTCGGGATGAGCCAGCGCGAGCAGGTCGAACAGCTGCGGTCGTTCCGGTCGGGCATGGTGAACTGCCTCATCGCCACGTCCGTCGCCGAGGAGGGTCTCGACATCCCGAACACGGACCTGGTCGTCTTCTACGAGCCGGTCCCCGACGTCATCCGCTCCATCCAGCGGAGGGGCAGGACGGGCCGAGCCCGCGCGGGCCGGGTGGTCGTGCTCGTCGCCGAAGGAACACGCGATGTAGGGCTGCAACGCTCGGCGCGCGGCAAGGAACGGCGGATGCACGAGATGCTCGAGCGTATCGAGGCCGAGGCGCGCAGCGGATCGGTCCGGGGGCCGCTGCCGCACGTCGTCCAACGCTCCCTCGAAGAGTTCCCTCCGTCGGAGTGACGGGACCGGACCGGAGTGGCTCCACCCCATCGAAGCGGGATCCGCGCGCCCGTCAGGTTCCGGTGCTTCCGAACCCGCCGACCCGGCTGCGACGGGGTGGTACCGGTCCGAAGGAGAAGCGTGCCTGCTCATCGGGGACGATCCGGACCTGTCCAATGCGGTCTCCGGCCCGGATCACGTACGTGCCGGAGAACAGGTACGTGAGGGGGACCCGGACCTCGCCGGAGTAGTCGCGGTCGATCGTCCCGGGAGCATTGACCATGAGGACCCCTTTGGTCGAAAGTCCGCTTCGCGGCCGGACCTCGAGGAAGGTGCCCGCGGGCGGCCGCATCTTGAATCCGGTCCGCACGAGCGTCACCCGGCGTCGCGTCAGGGAGACGGTCTCGGCCGAGGCGAGGTCGAAGCAGGCGGCCCCTCGGGTCGCTCGGGTCGGGAGCGCCGGGACCGCTCCCCGACCGATCCGCTCCACCACCACCCGAAACGCGACCCTTGACACGGCCGGGTCGACGCGCCCTGCGGCTTCTATCTTTTCCCGTCTCCGATCAGCTCCACGGACCCGGAGGGAAGCTCCGAGGCAAGGAAGCGCGCCACGAGGTGGCGCTCCGCCCGCCGGAGCATCTTCCCGAGCGCGGGCGGGCTCTGCCCCGTGGTCCGAGCGAGCTGGGTGAGGGTGATCCGTCTCGGAACGGAGTAGAAGCCGAGCGTCCAGGCGCGGCCCAGCACGTCACGTTGACGGTCCGTGAGGGTCGCGGCTCCGGGGCCGGGAAGAAAAGGCCGGCTCGACGTCCTCAGAACCCGGAACGGGAGTTCCTCCTTCCGTAGTCGGGCGAGGACGCGCCGAAGGGCGCCCTCCTCGGCCCGGAAGGTCGCGACGGAGGTCTTCTCGCTCAGTCGGAAGGGTGCGATGGGGGAGACCTCACCGCCCGCGAGGTCGATCAGCGCGCGCAGCACGGTCGGGTTCTTTTGGCGGACGAGCAGGATGTAGTCGCGGGTTCGGGGTCGCCGTTCGACGAGCTCGAACCCTTCGAGGCCGTACAGACGGCGTATCCGTCGTGACTCTCGCTCGAGCTCGCGCTCCGAACGCAACCCCCCGCGGCTTCTCAGCCGAAGGAGCTGGAGCCTCCAACCACTCTCGAGGCGCAGCGTTTCGAGCAGCTCGACCTCCTCGAAGTGCTCGAAGAAGCCACCGGGGATGATCCCGAGCGCTCGCAGGTCGTCCGAATCGAATTCCAGAGTGACCGTCTGCATCGGGCGAATCGCGGGTTCCGCCGTGAACCCCAAGACGGCTAGGGCGGTTTAAATACGACGGTCGAATCGTCGACGGCCCATGGTTTTTCGCTCCCTGGGGGCGTTCCTCGAAGACCTCGAGAGCGCCGGCGACCTCCTACGGGTGCGGGCCCCGGTCCGACCGGACCTCGACATCACCGAGCTGACCCAACGGGTCGTGGCGCGGGATGGACCGGCCCTCCTCTTCGAGAACGTCGTCGGCGCGTCGATGCCGGTCGCGATGGGGGTCCTCGCCTCCCCCCGGCGCATCGCCCGGGCCTTGGGGGTCAAGGAATTCTCCGAGACTGCGGAGCGGATCAGCCGCCTCGTCCGTCTCAAGCCACCGTCGGGGATCGGGGCCGCGCTGCGGGACCTCGGCGGCACGATCGACTTGCTCCAGACGGTGCGCTCGCTCGGCCCCAAGCGAGTGAGCACCGGGCCGTGCCAGGAGGTCGCCACAGACACCATCGACCTCTCGAGCCTACCGATCCTACGCTGCTGGCCGGGCGACGGTGGCCGGACGATCACCTTCCCGGTCGTCGTGACGAAGGACCCGGATACTGGGGAGACGCACACCGGGGTCTACCGGTTGCAACAGTACGGGCCCGACACGCTCGGCTTCCACGCCCAGGTCCACCGGGTGGGGATGAACAACTACCGGAAGTGGGCCGCGCGCGGGACCCGCATGGAGGTGGCAGCGGTGATCGGCGCCGACCCGGTGACGATCCTCTCGGGGCTAGCGCCGGTCCCGGAAGGGATCTCGAACTTCGTTTTCGCGAGCTTCCTTCGGGGCGAACCGCTCGAGCTCGTCCGCACCCAACGCGTCGACCTCGAGGTTCCGGCCGAGGCGGAGATCGTCCTCGAAGGGTACGTCGACCCCTCCGAGCGGCACGTCGAGGGACCGTTCGGCGACCACACGGGCTACTACTCGGCGCCGGAGCCGTTCCCTGTCTTCCACGTGACCCATCTCACCCACCGGGCAAAGCCGGTCTACCTGAGCACCGTAACGGGCAAGCCGCCGACGGAGGACTCGGTCCTCGGGAAAGCGGTCGAGCGGATCTTCCTGCCGGTGGTTCGCCTCGTCCTCCCCGAGGTCGTTGACATGAATCTGCCGGTCGAGGGCCTCTTCATCAACGTCGCCGTGATCTCGATCCGAAAGAGCTACCCCGGGCACCCCCGCAAGGTGATGCACGCCCTCTGGGGACTCGGCCAGCTGATGTTCACCCGGTACGTCGTGGTGGTCGATGCCGACGTGAACGTCCACGACCTGTCCGAGGTCCTCTACCGCGTCGGTCTCCAGGCCGACCCCGGGCGCGACCTCGAGCGGGTCGAGGGACCGGTGGACCAGCTCTCGATCTCCAACCCGATCCCCAACCTCGGGGCAAAGGTCGGGATCGACGCGACCCGCAAGGGACCCGAGGACGGCTTTCCAAGGGCGTGGCCCGAGGAGATCCGCTCCGACCCGCAGGCGATCGGTCGGGTGGACGCGCTGGTCGCCGCCGACCCGGTCTTGAAGCGACTGCTCCAGCGTTCCCCCCTGTGAACGGACCGACGGAGCGCTCCCCGGTCACGGAGCTGGGACGCTTCCTCGAGATCCAAAACCTGGGCCTCAACCTCTCCTTCGCGCTCGCCTTCCTCCTCGTCGCCGCGGGGGGCCTCCCTAGCCTGCGTACGTTCGTCCTGGTGGTGATCGCCTTCGTCGCTGCGCGCAACGCGGGCCACAGTTTCAATCGATGGGCGGACCGGGAGCAGGACCGGGCGAACCCCCGCACTCAGGGTCGTGCCCTCGTCACCGGGCGCTTCTCCGAGCGATTCGCGCTTGCCCTGGTCGCCGCGAATGCCCTCCTCCTGGGTCTCGCCGCGTTCTTCCTGAATCCGCTCGCCCTCCTCCTCGCGCCGGTGGCGCTCGTTCTGATCCTGGGGTACAGCTACACCAAACGGCTCGGCTGGGGCACCACGGTCTATCTGGGCCTCGTGGAAGCCATCACGCCGGCGGCAGCGTTTGTCGCGGTCCAGGGGACGCTGCCGTGGGAGGCGTGGGCCGCGGTCCTCGGGATGCTCCTGTGGGGGACCGCCTTCGAGACGGTCCACAGCCTTGGAGATGTCCAATCCGACCTCCGGCTCGCCCTCTCGTCGATCCCGGCGCAGTTCGGGGTTAGGACGTCGTCCCGCGCCGTGGCGGTGTTGCACGCGCTCTCCCTCGGTTCGTTTGCCCTGTTCGGCGTACTCGCCCACCTCGGGGGCCTGTTCTTCGTGGCCCTCGCCGCGATCGGCCTCCTCGCCGCCCGAGCGGATGGGAGACTGATCCGCTCGCCATCGGGGGTCGTGGGGCCGTTCCGGACCCACATGATCCTCGGGGGAGTGTTCCTGGTGGGAGTCGCGTTGGCCGTATTCTTTCCTGCAGCGTGGGTTCTACCGTGAGACCCGAGGTTCCTCCGAGGAATCGGCGCCCATCCACGTCGCGTACGGGCGTGTCCAAGTCTCCCAAGCCCATTTGAACGGTCGATTCGTTCCCGGGCCGGGGAAGGCGCGATGACGCAGATCATGATCGGGCTGTCGGCGCGGGACGACAAGACCCCGGCAGCCGACTGGCGGATGGCGAAGCGAAATCTGAACCCCGTGGTGCGCCGTCGGATGGGGTGGAGGGGTCGGTCGAGCTTCCTGCACCAGCTCAGAGTCTACGGGTTCGAGAAGGCGAGCGAGCGCCCGGTCGCGTTCCTCCGGGAGGTCCGGGAGACCCACGACCCGCTGATCCGATCGATAGGCCGGTCCGAGGGCGGGGTCGAACGCCGCGAGACGCTCGTCGCGCAGTGGGAGGGAACCTTCCCGCCCACGACCGGCGGCGGCCGGAGCCGCAAGGGCCCGGCGCGATCGGCCTAGCCAGGGGCGGCCGCCCGAACTCCACCGAGGAAGGGGAACTCCAGAGTGACGCGCAGCTACGATCGGCTCGAAGGGCTCGCGGTCGCCGGCCGTGGCACGATCGGGCCGATCTCCCTGCCGGTCCCGTCGGTCCTCTGGAGCCGGACCGGAGGCGTTGCCTTTCCGCCGCCGGGAGGTCCCGCTCGTTTGAACCTGTCCGACGCTGGCGATCCTGCTCCCGGCCGCCGGGCGCTCCAGCTGTCGGACGGAACGACCGCGCTGCGGCTCGAATTCCCGGTCGCGACCCCTGAGATCAGCGCGGGTCGAGGCGAAGCCAGCCAGGCATCCCCCGGAGTGTGGGTCGTGCATTGGCCGCTGGCCGAGGAGGAATGGGTCCGGCTCCGGGACGCGGACCCCGAAGCGATCGTGCTCGGGAACGCCCGGATCCTGTTCCGGGAGGGCGAGCCCTTCGTGCGAGCGCTCGAGGAGATCCGGCGACGCCTGGGAGCCAACCCGCTCCTCTGGACCCCGCGGGTTGCCCTTCCTCACCGTCTGGCGATGCTGACCTACCTTGGGGTCGACCTCGTGGATTCGACCGAAGCGCTGTTCCAAGCCGCCGAGGGTGTCTTCTCCACGGCGGAACTCGGCCCCTTCCCGGTCGTGGACTCCGCGGCGGAGCGGGCGTGCGACTGCCCGAGCTGTCGATCCGGAGCCGCCGTCGAGACCGGCGGGCACGTCGAATGGTCGCTTGAACGGGAGATGCGTCTCGTCCGGTCCGCCCTGCGAGCCCAACGGCTGCGGGAACTCGTCGAGGCGCGGTTGACGTCCGAACCGGTCCTTGCTGAGCTGTTGCGATACGCAGACGAGATCCTCGGCCGGGCGCTCGAGGAGCGCAGCCCCGTGACGAGTGCCCTGGCCCACAACTACATCCTGAAGGAATCGCAACGCCGACCTGAAGCCTTGCGGTTCCGGGCGCGGCTGGGCGAGCGCTACCGTCCTCCTCCGTCGAAACAGGTCCTGCTCGTGGTCCCCTGCTCACGTACCAAACCCTACCGGAACTCCCCGTCCCACCGAAGATTGATGAACGCCCTGGAGGGCGTGCCGAACCGGCCCAGGCTCCACGTCGCGTCGGTCACCTCGCCCCTTGGAGTGGTACCTAGGGAGCTGGAGGATGTCCCACCCGCGCGCCACTACGATATTCCCGTAACGCACCGATGGGACGAGGAGGAACGGACGGCCGTCACCGATGCCCTTGGCCACCTCCTCCGGTTCGGAGCCTATCGATCGGTCGTCGTACATCTCGACCCGAAGGAGTACGAATTTCTGGCCGACTTCGCGACGGGCACCCACTCGGTCGAGTGGACCCTCATGGACGGACGGACCACTTCCGCCGTCTCCCTGAGAACGCTGCGCGATGCAGTAGAGAGGGCGCTCGCACCGTTGACCCCGATCGAGGGCGGTCCTCTCGCGATCGTTCGGGAGGAGCTCGAGTCGATCGCTTCCTTCCAGTTCGGCCCGGAGGCGGCGCACCTTCTGTTCCAGCCATCGGTTCGACTCCACGGACGGCCGTGGTTTCAGCGGCTCTCCGACGCGAGCGGCAAGGACCTCGCGACATGGCGGGAGGAGAGGGGTCTCTTCCAGCTGACGATGGCCGGGGCACTCCGGATGGCCCCGGCCCACCCTATGGAAGTAGAGGTCCGGCCGGACGTTCCCATGATGGGCGACCTGTTCGTCCCGGGGATCGCACATGCTGACCCGGCCATCCGAACCGGCGATGCGGTGCTGCTCGTGCGAGATGGGGCGGTCCTGGCCGTCGGAGAAGCGGTGCTCCCCGGCGTGCTCATGAACCAGCTGCGGCGCGGGCTCGGGGTCCGATTACGCCATCGTACTCGAGTGGCTCAGCCCGAACCGCAACCGACAGCGACTTGACGGCGTGCTACGTCCAAGGGCAGGGCCGGTGGTCTAGCGGTTAGGACGTCGCGCTTACAACGCGGAGATCGGCGGTTCAAATCCGTCCCGGCCCATCGAACCCATCTCTCGACTGAACTCGACCGAGCGTTCGGGTTTCGCTCCCGAGTGGTGGGCGCTCGCGAGGCTCAGGCTCGCCGCAGAGGGGGGCCAGG